>JBGAVD010000013.1:0-19090 GCA_044228285.1 Chlorobiota bacterium | reverse complement strand
TGCTGTGCAAGATCCGCAAGGACAGTTTGAGGATTGGATAGAGTTGTACAACACTGCGGATTCAGCTGTGGATCTAAGCGGGCTTTATCTGACAGATGATAACAATTCACGACGCTGGAGCATTCCTCAAGGCACGATGATGCCTGCTATGTCGTATCTCCTGGTCTGGGCTGATGAAGACACGACTGACGTTCCAGGGGTACATGCGAATTTCAAACTTTCAAAGTCGGGCGAGGCAGTGCGTTTATACGACACTGAGGCTCACAACAATGTACTCCTCGATTCCGTTTCCTTCGGAGCGCAATCCGATAACATCTCGTATGGCAGAATTCCAAATGGAAGTGGTCCATTTGTGCCACTGCAACCATCAAGTCCGGGAGCGATCAATCTCATACTCTCGGATGTGCGAACGGATATCACAGAGTCAATACAGCTGTACCCAAACCCTGCAGATGAGATTATCTATGTTTCGACGAAAGTCACGCTCGGTGGCTCTTCAGCGCCGTTGTCACTTTACGATGCTCTAGGACAATTGGTTCCGTCTACCAAATACAGTTGTTCTGAATCATCTGCTGGTGAATTCTCAGGTGGATCGCCACTGATACACCGCAAGCTGCGCGTTGACTCTCTAATACCTGGTGTGTACTACCTGCAGTGTGGTACGCAGTATCGATCCTTCATTAAACTCTAGAGGAGTTGGGTTCTAGCATCAGTAGTATGTACACTGAAGTTGCCCACTTCTTGCTGTTCAGAGTGTGCGCCGCTGAGTTCACTGGTTGCGGTGTTTTGTTTGCTTAGCGACCAACTCGAAGTGATGTACGCAGTACAGTGTCGTTGCATTGAAGTTGAATGCAGTAGAGTCCGGGACTCAACGTTTCGATAGGAATCGGCAATGAATGCGAGCCTGATTCATGTGAGCCTGTGTCGATGCTAAAGCACTGTCGACCAAAGAGATCGTACACCCTACACACCACGGATCCTGCACAAGCAGTGCGAAAATGCAGTGTGGTTGTACCGTAAGCTGGCTGTGGAGCAACCCAGAGCCCAGTTTCCTGTTCTATGCCATCGGTGACAGCATCAACGACACCTGCGAAGTCGCTTATGGTAGCTTTGAAAAGGCCAGCGTCTTTCGTGAGAACTAGAACGTTCTCACCACTGATGGCAACTGATTGAATGTTCTTCGTACTCAGTCCGCCATTTCGCTCTATCCAAGTAGTACCTTTGTCGGTAGAGACAAACATGCCTTCACTTGTTGATGCTGCGAACATGAGATTTCCGGATGCAGCAAGATGGATGATACTTGCAGTTGATGTTCCGACTTTAGAACTCTTCCAAGTTGAACCTGTATCAGAGGACGTTGCAACTTTACCGCTGCCGCCGAAGCATACAGTTGAACCAGAAACGAGAGTTGTACGAATAGGCCCAACCTGAGGGGAAGTTCTTGTCCAGTTTAGCCCATTGTCTGTGGATCTAAGTGCCACGCCTTGTTCGCAACCAGCTATTGCGACATTTGCTAGAGAACTAAAGGACAGCGAGAGTACATAATCTCCACCTTTTGCCATCTTCCACGTTTCTCCTCGGTCTGTAGAACAATAGGTGCTTGCGATATCAGCTGAGTTCAGTACTGCGGCGACAAGGTTCGGTCCGCTTGTTCCTAACGTCATAACATACATGTTAGGTATGATCCCCATAGCAGGCAAGCGCCAGTTTACTCCCTGATCAGTCGAGATGTAGATTCCTTTATTGCCTGTGCTCACAGCAATAATGCTGTTGTCAGCTGCGATGGTTTCAATCTTAGAGATGTCTGTTCCCTTCAGATCCTTCACCTTCGGTGCCCATGTGTTGCCGTTGTCGCTAGACATATAGAACTCAGCACCCGCCAAAGCGAAAATGAGACCTCCGCCAGTAATGAACTTCGTAACGCCCGATGATGGAAGATCAGATGAGATTGGCATCCACTGTGCGTTGAGCACGCAACTGTGTATCAGCACGAGAAAGACAGTCAAGGACATTAAGTTTCTCATAGCAATAATGTAAAAGTGTAAGAGAATAGGAAGAGAACGAACATAAGCGCATGGTCAAAAGTGATCTCTACGTATTTACTACGTAGTGCGAAAGTTTGTGAGAACTCACTCAGTGTGTATCCCATGCTGTCGTTCGAGCCGAACGAGCGCGTCAAACGTGGCAATCGCGGCTCTCGACAATTGTATCAATGTCATGACGCTATCTCGTAGCCAAAACTGTCATGTGAGATAATGCAGGTCCAGCTAATTATCACAAAGCACTTGCGCAGCCACATGGCTGCGCGTATATTTGCAGCCAAATAGCTGCACATTTATACGAGGAACTGCACTTGGAAACCAGACGCGATGTTTTTCAGGCAATAGCCGACCCAACGCGCAGGGCGATTCTCATACTCCTGGCAACGCAGGCTTTGACGCCGGGTGCTATAGCGGACAACTTTCATTCATCTCGACAAACCATTTCGAAGCACATCCAGGTACTCAGTGAGTGTGATCTTGTACTGCAAGAGCAAAAGGGTAGAGAGATTCTCTATGCTATCAATGCTATGAGGATGAAGGAGGTCGCAGACTTTCTGGAGCCTTTCCGCAGCATGTGGGATGATCGCTTCAATAAGCTCGAGGCGGTAATGAAAGCTCACAGAAAGCGGAGCAAGTAGACGGTAGAGTATAAAGTGTCGCTCTCAATCAAAGCTGAGCGCACGAGTAAAAGCGCTGGATATACATTGGAGAGGAAATGTGTGCAAGGCACAGATCCATGAGACGAGAATCAGAAGTGTATCACAAGAACAGACCTAAACATGAAACAGAAAACGCAGGTACGTGCCGAGAAGGGTCAACAGGAGTTATTCATCACCAGAGAATTTGATCTGCCGGTAGAACTCGTCTATCAAGCCTACTCAGAGGCCGAGTTACTAGAGCAGTGGATGGGTACGAAGGTTGTAGAGCTCGAGATGCATCGTCATGGCAGCTATCAGTTTGAGACCAGTGATCCGATGGGAAACACGCATCGCTTTCATGGAACTATCCATGACGTTACTCAGAACCTGAGAATCACACGCACCTTTGAGATGGAGGGCGCACAAGTGGGAGTGCAGTTAGAGTTTCTGGAATTCGAATCGCTCAGTGATGAAACGAGTTGTCTGCGTATCCATATCGTTTACTCCTCTGCAACCGATCGCGATAAAATGCTCAGTTTTGGAATGGGTCCAGGAATGAATATGGCGCACAATCGATTAGAGCAAGTAGCAGGAGCAAGGCGATAATGATGAGCACACGAACAATCAGTATTATCTATTGGATTTCCACGCTTTGGCTATCGCTTGGAATGGTCTCCACAGCAGTTGTGCAGGTGTTAGGACTACAGACGAAGAACGATTTTATGTCGCACCTTGGCTACCCAACCTACACACTCCAACTCATCGGAATCTGGAAGATCCTTGGAACTATTGCAATCTTATTGCCGCGTTTTGCTCTGTACAAAGAGTGGGCGTACGCAGGCTTCTTTTTCTGCATGACTGGAGCTGCATACTCGCATATTGCAACCTCTAGTACACACCAGATATATCCATCGCTCTTACTCCTTGTGCTCACCATCATTTCGTGGTGGACGAGACCAGCAGAAAAGCGACTACAAGCAGTTCAACACACTAATACATAGTAGCATGAAGAAAGAACTTTCAGCAAAGCAGAGCAAAGAGATACTGCGTTTGTTACAAGAGCGCTTTGAGAAGAATATGCAACGGCACAAAGGAGTCGAGTGGAGTGCAGTACAGAGCCGACTTGAAGCATCACCTTCAGCACTTTGGTCATTGAATGAAATGGAGCAAAGTGGAGGTGAACCCGATGTTGTTGCTATCGACAAGAAGACATCCGAGGTGGTGTTTTTTGATTGCGCAGCGGAGAGTCCAAAGGGACGTCGCAGCCTCTGCTACGACCGCGCTGCCTGGGAATCTCGCAAAGAGAACAGACCTCAGGGCAGTGCTCTTGAGATGGCTGAGAGCATGGGTATTGAGATCCTTGATGAAGATCAGTACCGCAGTTTGCAGAAGCTTGGACACTTCGATGCGAAAACCTCTAGTTGGATACGCACTCCTGAGCCTATTCGTAAGCTGAAGGGTGCAATCTTTGCAGACTATCGTTACGACCATGTATTCGTGTACCACAATGGTGCAGAGTCATATTATGCTGCGCGCGGCTTCCGCGCTTCGCTACGAGTCTAACAGTGAAAGCACTGTCCAAACGTGTTACGAGCAGTATTAATACCCGCAACACAGCATCGACATGCGGATGCGAAGCATCGCATGAACGACAGTATTCTCTACATTACTTCTCATCTCTTTATGTCAAAAGGATTAAACTCAAAGGTGGACGCGTACATTGAGCGTTCGCAGAAATGGCAGAAAGAGCTTACAAAGCTGCGTGCAGTTGTACTTAGTTGTGCTGCAGATCTGAATCTAGTAGAGGAGCTTAAATGGGGAGTTCCCTGTTATACCTACCAAGGCACGAATGTTGTTTTGCTGCATGAGTTTAAAGACTACTGTGCCATACTGTTTTGCAAGGGGTCACTTTTGCAGGATCGATTTGGTCTACTCGTGCAACAAACCAAGAATACACAGGCTGCTCGTCAAGCACGATTTCACTCGGTGAAGGAAGTGTCTGAGTGCGCACAGGCCCTACAACAACATATAGCCGAGGCAGTAGCCATTGAGCAAGCAGGATTAAAGGTAGTATTCAAGGACGTTGCGGAGTTTGAAGTCGTGGAGGAGTTCCAGCACGTGCTCGACACCAACGCGAAGCTCAAGAAAGCTTTTGCCGCACTCAGTCCTGGACGTCAGAGAGCCTATCTTCTCCACTTCGCTGGCGCAAAGCAAAGCAAGACGCGTATTGCCAGAATTGAGAAGTACAAAGCAGCAATACTGGCAGGCAAAGGACTCAACGACTAGTTCAGTTTCTCTTGAAGACAGGCAGCTCATTTGACTGTAGCTCCCTACTTTCGCAGTAGCATTACCTACTTCACGGTTTCACTGGCTATGAAAGTCCTGACAGTCCTCTTCGTTCTCTGCACGAGCATCCTCAGTGCGCAAACAAAGCCCTCAGTCCTCATTGATTCCGTCCTCGCTCGAGCTCGGGCAACGTCGATGTATAGTTCTACCATACAGTGGGACACATTGCAAAAGCAAGTCAGAGCCAAGGCAGCAGGAGCGAAGAAATTATCAGACCTCAAGCCAGCACTCGTCGCCCTCATCAACGGCTTACGCGATCACCACGGACGAGTTCTCGACGCAAAGAGCTTTGCCACTCTAGGATTCTTTACGGCTGAGAATGAGACAAGGAAGACCGACACACGCGAGCGCGATCTCAAAACATGGAAGCGTGTGAACGATACCAGTGCGCGTTTTCAATATCAGCTGCTCGACAGCAACATTGCCTATTTGCGAGTTGTGGGAATAGGTCCAAGAACAAATGGTCCAGCTGAAGCCAAGAGTATACGTCGCGCTATTGAGTTAATGGCAAAGAAGAAGATTCTCCACTGGATTGTAGATCTACGGTATAACGGTGGAGGCAACATGAATCCCATGATGGAAGGATTAGCACCACTCGTTGGCGATGGCTTAGTTGGCAAGCTTGTCGATGCAGAGTCGAAAACTCAGTTCGAGTGGAACATCAAAAAAGGAAGTTTCTACTACGGCGGTTTTGATGGTACTCGACTGCCCTCAAAAGTTCGATTTGCAACAACGCCCAAAGTTGCGGTGCTCACAAGTCGGTGGACGGTTAGTTCAGGTGAACTCGTAGCAACCACCTTCAAAGGACGCCAAAACACTCGCTTCTTTGGTGAGGAGACTGGTGGCTATACCACCAACACTAATTGGGAGATCATCAACAATGAACTCATCCTCGCTATCTCAACAGGCTATTTCGCAGATCGCAATGGTAAAGTCTACAATAGCACCATACCCGTCGACGAGTCTATTCCCTTCGAGATCATCGAAGACATACAACAGGATGGTTGTGTAACACAGGCTAAGAAGTGGTTGATGGAGTCTTCAGGGCGGCACGACTAAGTCGTGACGCGACGGGTTTAAAGCATGAGGGTCTCAGCAGAGCTGAGGCTCTCAATGTCTCTTGTAGAGTATCTCTCACAAGCGTCACGACTAGGTCGTGACGCGACGGACTTGTTAGCATGAGGGTCTCAGCGGAGCTGAGGCTCTCAATGTCTCTTGTAGAGTATCTCTCACAAGCGTCACGACTAAGTCGTGACGCGACGGACTTGTTAGCATGAGGGTCTCAGCGGAGCTGAGGCTCTCAATGTCTCTTGTAGAGTATCTCTCTCAACGCGTCACGACTAAGTCTTGACGTGACGGGTGAGCGTAAGTCGCGACGCGATGAGCTTAGTGCTCCGTGCTGTCAGGCGCTGGATCTCAGCGCGTCACGACTAAGCCGTGACGCGACGGGGCGAGAGCCGTTACACGACAATCGAACCCGAGTCATGAAATGACGCGCATATGTAACACAAAAAAAAGCCGCAAATCAATCAAGATTTGCGGCTTTTTAGTGTGGGAGCTGAGGGATTCGAACCCCCGACCCTCTGCTTGTAAGGCAGATGCTCTGAACCAGCTGAGCTAAGCTCCCGTTCTTGTGTGATCACAAGGGTCACAAAGATAGGAGAAGTTGCGGAAAAACAAAAGGAATTTTGGGAATTAGGGCGCTTTTTTCGTGAATTCGACGCTTTTTTGGGTTCTGGCTTGATCTTCAGACGAAAAATACCTGGATCCATCTGTATCAGTAGCCGTCTTTGTGCTTGCTGAGTTCTTAGCTCTTGCGCTCGCTATTCTGTACTAAACTGGCTATTGCTCGGTCGGCAGCAGACCAGTCTACTTTGCTCTGAACTTCTGCCATCTGCTTCTCAATGAGATCTAAACGTAGATTGTTGATGCTCCCTTCATGACTACTACTATCGCTTGAGCTTGGTGCTTGGAACTCGCCGCGCTGGATTTGCTCTCCAACTGTACGATAGGCATCCCGAAAACTCTGACCTTGCTGCACAAGATGGTGTACGGCATCAACGCTATAGAGATAGGCATACTTGGGATCATCTAAGATCTGCGTGCTTAACTCTAGCTGAGGAAGAGCTTCTTTACACATAGCCAGACATGTACCTAGCTCCACAAATGCTGGGAAAACGAGCTCTTTTAGAATCTGAAAGTCGCGATGGTATCCCGAGGGAAGATTGGTTGTGATCATCGCGATGTCGTTCGGCAATGCTTGTAAACGATTGCAGCGCGCTCGAATGAGCTCGAATACGTCTGGATTGTTTTTGTGCGGCATCAAGCTGGACCCGGTTGTGTAATCACTGGGAAGCTTGAGAAAGGCGAAGTTCTGCGATGAGTACAAACACACATCATATGCAAGCTTGCTTAGTGTTGATGCTATGGATGCCATGGCAACTGCACACACTCGCTCTGCTTTGCCACGCGTCATTTGTGCATACACCGAACTCACATTCATGTGCGCGAATCCTAAGAGCGATGTCGTGCGCTCACGCTCTAAGGCAAAGGTTGATCCGTATCCAGCAGCCGAGCCGAGTGGGTTTTTGTTGATGATGTTGTAGGCTGCGACGAGCTGCTCCATGTCGTCGACAAGTGACTCGGCATAGGCACTAAACCACAATCCGAAGGATGATGGCATTGCTATCTGAAAATGGGTATAGCCTGGAAGCAAGACCTTAGCATGCCGCTCAGCAGCATGCATGAGCACTTCATACAATGACCGAACACTCACACGTAACTCACTCAATTGCGCACGCATGTACAACTTGAGATCTACCAACACCTGATCGTTCCGCGAACGACCAGTATGAATCTTCTTCCCCGCTTCCCCAACCCGCTGCGTCAACATGAGCTCGATTTGTGAGTGTACGTCTTCACAACTCTCGTCAATGCGAAACTCTCCAGCGATGATAGTGCTGTGAATCCTGCGTAGCTCAGCGACCAATGATGCACACTCTGGCTCACTAAGTATCCCAACCTCTTGCAGCATAATAGCGTGTGCAATTGATGCTACGACGTCATGCTCCGCAAGCAGCAGATCAAACTCTCGATCCATGCCAACGCTAAACTCTTCAACACTGCGCTGTGTGCTCTGTCCCTTGTCCCAAAGTTTCATATTGTCTTTCTGTATAGATAGACTCTTATTGCTTTTGCTTTAAGAGTGTGTTAACGCTCTCTAAGAACTGACAAAGTTGACGAACTCCATCATGAATCTCCTCCAACAGTATGTACTCATCTGCAGTATGAGAACGAGCACTGTCTCCAGGACCAATCTTAATACTTGGCATTGGCAGCAATGCTTGATCTGATAGTGTCGGCGATCCATAACAACGCATAGCCATCGCCTCCGCTGCTTGCACAAGAACGTGGTCCTTGTCAATGCGCGACGGCTGCAAACGCTTGGACACTTCGCTGATCTCAGATTGTACATGGCCTCGTACGATGTCGAGTATTTCATCGTTGCTGTATGCGTCTGTGCTGCGCACATCCACCGTGAAGCTGCATCGATCGGGTACGACGTTGTGTTGGGTGCCAGCGTTGATCATGGTGGTGGTCATTTTTACTGGACCCAACAGAGACGATTCTCTGTCGAATCTGTAGCTATGCAGCCATTGTATATCACGCATCGCAATGTCAATCGCATTAACACCCTCATTTCGCGCTGCATGTCCGCTTGCACCATGTGCAGTACATCGCAACACCATCAATCCTTTCTCGGCAATTGCCACCTGCATCTGCGTTGGCTCGCCAACGAGCGCTGCATCAATTCGCGGTAACTTTGGCAGCAATGCGGCTATTCCGTTCGCACCACTTATCTCCTCTTCTGCCGTCGGCGCGTACACGAGATTGAAGTGCAGATCCTCTCGTTCACGAAACACAAGAAAGGTCGCGGCATAGCTCACTAAGGCTCCGCCTGCATCGTTTGCACCTAAGCCATACAACGTAGCTTCCTCGACCACGGCTTCGAATGGATTGCGCGTCCAATCAGCATTGGCTTTCACTGTGTCGAGATGCGAATTCAGCAGGATTGTTGGCTTTGCACTGTCAAAGTGGCTATTGCACGACCACATGTTGTTCATCTCTCTTGTCACAACTGCGCCATGCGCTTCAAGAAAGGCTTGCATGCAGTCTGCAGCGGCAGACTCCTCGCGACTAAGTGATGGTATGGCAATGAGACTCCGCAAAACATCAATTGCTGCGCTGCTGAGTTCTTGTATGGTCTTCTCTGTACTCACAATGCCCTGCCTTTTTGTCCTATTGTTATCTCTTGTTTGCACTTCACTGCTGCTCGCTCTTTTTTGGCTCTCGTCGCCAAGAATCCACTATCTCAGCCAGTCACAACGCGCGTGCCGTGCAAGACATCACGCCACGAACAAAGCAACACATCAATGTTGTGCTCAGCGAGTTCAAATGCGTTGTCGAGTTTGGCGATCATCCCAGTATGAATGGCTCCGCGAGCTCGCATGTCTTGATAGAGCGTGGGGTCAATCTCCGCAATGAGAGATTGAGCATCCTCGACATCGTGCAACACCCCTGCTTTATCCATGAGCATCAGTACTCTCACTGGCAGGTGCTCTGCTAAGGCACAGGCTATGCGAGTTGTGACACTGTCCGCGTTGGTGTTTAGCAATTGTCCTGCACCATCATGTGTTAATGGTGCAATCACAGGAATCATGGAGTCATTCAACAACTTCAACAAGAAGCTAGTCTGCACTGTGTCGATATCTCCAACAAAGCCGTAGTCAATCTCAGAATGATCACGCTTATGTGCACGAAGCAGATCCGCGTCTACACCACTCAGTCCTATGGCGTTGAGCTTCAATGATTGCAGCTCTGCCACAATTCCTTTGTTGATGAGCCCAGCATAGACCATAGTGACAATGCGCAGCGTTTCAGCATCGGTGATCCTCCGACCTTCAATCATCTGTGTCATCACGCCGAGCTGCTCACTCAATTGCGTTGCAACCTTGCCTCCGCCGTGAACGAGAAGAAAAGGAGTACCCAACTGTTGCAGCTGCGCGAAGACTCGTTGTCGCTTTGTTGTGTCGTCGACAACATCACCACCGAGTTTGACAATATGTATCGGTACAGTAGACATCTCAGCCTCTCTTCATTGAATGACATACTCCATAACGATCAAGAGTATTTTTCTTACTCGTGGCGCTTCGCGCCGCGAGAATGAAAAATCATCTGAAGATATACGCACATCTCTCGTGGCGCATCGCGCCGCGAGAATGAAAAATCTCCTGAAGATTCACACTAACCCATCGCTAATGAATGCAACATACGCTCGAGTATTGTCTGCATACTCACCACTCGGTTTGCTGCTTCTTCAATAACAAGCGATTGGGCTGAGTCGATGACAGAGTCGCTGACGATCATGTTGCGACGCACCGGCAGACAATGCATGAACTTTGCGTTGTTTGTTAGCGACATCTTGTCATCGGTGATTTGCCATGTGATATCCTTCGACAGTATCTCGCCATAATTCTCATAGCTCGACCAGTTCTTTGCATACACGAAGTCAGCTCCTCGTAGTGCTGCATCTTGATCATGCGTTACCATTGCACCGCGACTAAAATCAGGATGTAGTTCGTAGCCTTCTGGATGCGCAATCACGAGTTCATAGTTCATAGCCACTGCCCACTCTGCAAAGGAGTTCGGCACTGCTTGCGGTAATGCTTTGGGATGCGGAGCCCAGCTGAGAACAACGCGTGGACGCTCGGTCTTCTTATGCGATTCGATCGTTATAACGTCTGCGAACGATTGCAAAGGATGACGCGTGGCAGATTCTAGACTGATCAGCGGACACTTTGCATAGCGCGCAAACTGCTCCATAGTCTCTTCAGCATAGTCTGCCTCACGGTCTTTAAGGCCTGCAAATGATCGCACTCCGAGTATCTCGCAATACTGCGACATCACAGCCGCGGCGTCTTTGATGTGCTCTGTCGCTGAACCATCCATGACCACACCATCACGCGTCTCAAGTGTCCACGAATCAGCTCCAACATTCATCACAATCGTATCCATTCCCAAGTTATAGGCAGCGCGCTGAGAGCTCATGCGCGTTCGAAGACTTGGGTTGAAAAACAGTAATCCCAAACACTTATGTTTCCCTACTCCATAACTAGCCAAGGGTTTTTGCTTGTGCTGTACTGCACTCTCGAGCAGATCACCGAGGGAATCACAATCCTGAACAGAAAAGAAACGCTTCATAGTGGTTGAATGTGGTTGAGAGTAGTTGAGAGTGATAGACTTTGTACTAGAGATTTAATGAAGAGCCGGTCCGAACTGGTCATATCTGACACAAGTTCGCAACACAGTCGTGGACCACTCGTGTTTGTTTAGAACGCAACAGCTTTTAGATGCAATGCAGTGCTCTCGTCGTATCCACACATAAGGTTCATGTTCTGAACTGCTTGTCCAGATGCACCTTTGAGCAGATTGTCGATCACGCTGACGATCAACACTTGATCCTCGAAGGTGCTGACGTGTAATAGTGCTTTGTTCGTATTGACCACTCGCTTGACATCAGGTGATTCGTCAACCAAATGCACGAAAGGATGGGATGCGTAGTAGTTACGATAGCACTCGATGAGTTCGGATTGTGGTAATTGGCAGTGTGTGTACACTGACGACAATATTCCTCGACTAAAACTACCACGCAAAGGAATGAAGCGTAGCGCTGCGTTGAAGGTGGGTTGAAGTTCGCCCACTGATTGTTGTATCTCTGGCAGGTGCTGGTGTGTGAAGGCTTTGTAGACCTGCACATTGTTATTGCGCCAAGAGAAGTGTTGCGAGGAGTCTTGCTTGCGTCCCGCACCAGTTGATCCTGTTATAGCCTGTATATGCACATCGCCTGTCAGCAGTGACTGTGCAGCCAATGGCAAGAGCGCCAGCTGGATGGCTGTGGCAAAGCACCCAGGATTAGCGCAATGTTCTGCTGTACGAATTGTCTCGCGATGCAGCTCTGGCAAAGCGTAGACGAAGTCGTGCGCGCCATTGTTCAAGCGAAACTCATTACTCAGATCAATGATCTTCTTCTCGAGTAACCACGGGTGTTCGCGCAGGAAGACAGAGGCTTGGCCATGGTCTACACAGAGAAACAACAGATCCACTTCCTCATCAAAATGATCGCTGAAGCGAAGAGATGTTTCGCCAACGAGATCCTGATGTACGTCTGAAATGAGACGTCCGCCACTGCTTGTACTATATGCAATAGCAATCTCTACATAAGGATGACGCAACAGAATACGTATGAGTTCTCCTGCAGTATAGCCTGCAGAACCTACGATGCCCACGCGCGTCATGATGGATCGCCGTTGACGGCGCGATAGATAAGAGATTGGTTACTCATGATGCGAGAGAAGCCTCGCACATCGTCTCCACTGAACAACGTATTCATCTCGCCATAGTTGCCGAAACTCGAGTTCATCATGTCGTGCGTTGAGTTCACCCCTAACACTTCATAACGATATGGAGCCAAGCGCAGCTTCACCGAACCATGAACACTGTGTTGTGTGCTTTCAAAGAAGGCTTCGATCGCGCGCATGGCGGGCTCAGCGAATTGTCCTTCGTGCAAGAGCTGTCCATACCACAATGAAAGCTGGTCCTTAAGGTTGAGCTGCCAACGCGTCAGACAATGCTTCTCAAGAGCATGGTGAGCCTTGATGATGAGCAGTGGTGCTGCGGCTTCAAAGGCGACGCGACCCTTCATTCCAATAATTGTATCACCAATGTGAATATCACGTCCGATTGCATACGGTGCAGCCAAGACACTCAGTGCCTGGATGGCGAGCACAGGATTCTCATAGTCTTGTTCATCAATACCAACAAACTCTCCTTGACGAAAGTGCAGCTCGACGCTACACTCATCATTGGTTATGCACTGTGTGGGATAAGCTTCTGATGGTAAGGGCGATCCTGAACTCAACGTTTCACGTCCACCAATGGTGGTTCCCCAAATACCTTGATTAATCGAGTAGACAGCCTTCGTCCAATCACCTTCAACACCCTTGCTTTGCAGGTAGGCGATTTCTTCCTCGCGCGAGAGTTTGCGATCGCGAATTGGAGTGAGTATCTCGATCTCTGGAATGAGCACACGAAACACGATATCGAATCGAACTTGGTCGTTGCCTGCGCCGGTACTGCCATGCGCCACATAATCAACTCCAAGACGCTTTGCCAAGCTAGCAATAGCTCGAGCTTGAAACACGCGTTCAGCACTTACTGAAAGTGGATAGCTATTATTCTTGAGAACATTTCCGAAGACCAAGAAGCGCAGACATTCTTGATAGAGAGCATAACTGTCGTCAATACTCGTGTGCGAGCGAGAGCCTAAGCTCATCGCACGCGCTTCAATGCTTGCGAGCTCCGTACTGCTGAAGCCGCCGGTATTGACAATTGCGGTATGAACTTCCAAACCAAGTTCATGGTGTAGGTAGCTGACACAATAGGATGTATCCAGTCCACCACTAAATGCAACGAGAACCTTCTTCATGCTTTGATCTCCTCTGCATTGTAGCTACTCTCGGTACTGGTAAGTACAGGCATCGTAATGTGTACCAAGTTCTCAGCACGAGACTCGCGGTGTTCCTCGGCGGGATCGAAGAGCATGCCAGTGCAAAGACACATCATGCGCTTCGTGCGTTGGAGAATATCGAAGTTGTTACAGCTTTCACAGCCCTTCCAAAAGGAATCGTCGGCGGTGAGCTCATTGAAGTGTGCAGCACGATAGCCTAGATCGTTATTGATCTTAAGCACGGCCGCGCTGGTGGTAATACCGAACATTTTCGCATCAGGAAACTTCTCGCGCGAAAGGTCGAAAGCAGCTTGTTTAATACGCTTTGCAAGATGCATCTTCCGGAACTCCGGAGCCACGATCAAACCAGAGTTCGCCACATACTTGCGGTCCTCCCAGGTTTCGATATAGCAAAAGCCAGCTAGACGTCCATCACTTGCCAGAGCAATCACTGCCTTGCCCTCACGCATCTTCGACCGAATATACTCCGGTTGACGCTTAGCAATTCCGGTACCCCGCTGCTTCGCTGATTCTTCAATAATGTGGCAGATAATCTCTGCATACTCACAGTGTGCTTCAGTTGCTCGATAGATGTTGAAACTGAGGCGCGTCGCGTCACCGCTACCTTCGGTATTGTTCAATGATGTAGTGGAAAAGAGTGAAAAAAAAGCCAACAATGCGTGAGGGTCTCAGCAAGGCTGAGGGTTTCACTGTCTAAAGCAGAGAAAAACCACGCAAAAAAGAAGGATGCGAAAATACACTTCTGCTTAAATGTAGGAAGCCCTTTTTGTCAGCAGGGCTGTTAATATTTCGTGATGTTTCGAGAGAGAGGTTGAGAGGCGCTCTGCTGGAGACATTGAGAGCCTCAGCTGCGCTGAGACCCTCAGGTTAACACGTCGCGTCACGACTTAGTCGTGACGCGCTGAGATCATACTCCCGTATATCGCTTGAAAGCAATAACAGCGTTATGTCCACCAAAGCCGAAGGTATTACTAAGAACGACATTGATTGGTTTTTGTACGGCTGTATTTGCTGTGATGTTGAGTCGTGCATCAACAGATTCATCACGCTCTTGCACGTTGATGGTTGGAGGTACGGTATTGTTTGTGAGTGCAAGAACAGAGGCAACAGCTTCGATTGCGCCCGCAGCGCCAAGAAGGTGACCGGTCATTGATTTGGTGCCGCTTACGTGCAAACGATCCAGACAATCACCAAACATGCTAATGATTGCGGCAGCTTCTGCTGGGTCACCAACTGGTGTGGAAGTAGCGTGAAGATTGATGTAGTCAACATCCGAAGGTTGGAGTTGAGCTTCGCGCAAGGTTTCTTCGATAGCAAGAATGACACCTAAGCCTTCTGGGTGACCGGCGGTGATGTGATAGGCATCGCCTGTAGCGCCACCACCAACAACTTCTGCATAGATCTTCGCTCCGCGTGCTTTAGCATGCTCTAACTCTTCGAGCATGAGCGCTCCTGCGCCTTCGCCGAGCACGAAGCCATCGCGGTTTTTGTCGAAAGGACGTGATGCGGTTTCTGGAGAATCATTGCGCTCACTCAAGGCTTTCATGGCGTTAAAACCTCCAATAGCAGAGTGAGTGACAACTCCCTCACTACCACCAGCAAGTATGGCGTTGGCCTTGCCAAGACGGATGTAGTTGAATGCGTCAAGCAAACCATGCGATGAACTTGAACACGCTGATACCGTACAGAAGTTAGGTCCGCGGAATCCATACCGAATGGAAATGAGACCGGCTCCCATGTCGCTGATCATCTTTGGGATGAAGAAGGGACTATAGCGTGGTGTGCCGTCGCCTTGTAAGAATTGAGTGATCTGTTCTTCAAGGGTGATGAGACCTCCAATACCCGACGACCAAATAACGCCAATGCGGTTTTTGTCGACGGTGTCGAGATTCATGCCAGTGTCTGCTACACACTCTTGTGCGGAGGCAAGTGCGTACTGACAAAAAATGTCGGTACGGCCAACTTCACGACGATCCATGAAGTTCAAAGGATCAAAGCCTTTGACTTCACAGGCAAAACGTGTCCGGAATTTTGAAGCATCGAAATGGGTGATGGGCGCAGCTCCGCTGCGACCATTAACTAGCCCGTCCCAATACTCGGAAACGGTATTGCCTATCGGCGTTAAGGCTCCGAGTCCGGTTATGACAACTCGCTTCATGCAAACATCCTGAGTTATGAACCCGCAAAATACGGAAGGATGGAGCTTTCGCAAGAGAAAGTCTGGGAGCACGCCAGACTCCTCAATAGTCGATTTTAACACGGAAAAGGCCAAATCACGGCGTATTTTGTAGCAGCTCTTCCACTTCAGCCTTTCTATTGTTCCCTATGCGCTCATTTTCCGCTCTTCTCGCTCTGTGCCTACTCTGTACTATAACTACTACGTCGCTCGCTCAATTGAGCTGGACTGGCCTTCCAGATAGTCTGCACCTGGGCGAACTGCAGCTCGGTACGGAGAAAGTTGTTGAACTCAGTGTGCGTAACACGAGCTCGCAAACAGTGACCTTGAACGCACCCTCTTTCCATGACTCGTATGCCTATCAATCTCTGGTTGTGGAGTGTCTGCCCGCAGATTCGCGAACTCTTGCTCCTCAGGAGAGTCTGACCTATTCCGTGCGCATGCGCGCCCGACACAACATGCTCCTTCGTGGATGGCTGAGTTTCTCGATGGTTGCGGATTGTAAGGAAATTCGAAAAGACATTTGCCTTTGGGGATCTGGTCTCAGTAACGATTACGACTACTGCTTTAACCGCGAGTACTCCGAACTCTACGACTCGCTACACACGCACGTTGATAAACACACAGTCCTCACCTACAAGCCCGCTCGCGAAATGATGTTCGGTAAGGCGGATAATGTAAACGGTATTGTAGAATGTATCTACACTGGTAAGACGTTGGCTACTGTTGGTATTCCACCAAATGGTGAGTTCAACACAGAACACACCTGGGTGCAAAGCCGCGGTTCTTCTTCAGAACCAAACAAGAGTGATGTCAATCACCTCTACCCCACGAATCCAAACGCAAACTCTATTCGTGCAAACTATCCTTTTGGCTTTGTGTCGAAAGTTTGGAAAGACGTTGGCGGTGGCTCTCGACTAGGCTTCACTCAGCGCGGTGACACTGTGTTTGAGCCCCGCGATGTCAGCAAAGGAAACATTGCTCGAAGCATCTTCTACTATCTGGTGCGTTATGGAAATGTGACGGGATATTATACCTCGCCCTATGCAATGGACTCCACCCTACGTCTCTGGAACGCCTCCGATCCGCCCGATGCTCGAGAGTTGTTGCGCTGTGATACCATTGCACGTTATCAAGGCAAACGCAATCCCTTTGTAGATCATCCCGAGTTCGCTGAACGCATGGACTTCGTGCCTACGCAACATTCAAACCTGCTGCACACTCTGCAACAACAACTGGTCTATGATCCCACAGCGGATAGCACAGAGCTCGAGTGCACGCTGGTTAATGTTTCGAACAATAGTCTGCGTATCACTGAACTCAGCTCCGACGCTCCATCTCTCGTGAGCTTTTCAAGCACCGATACAACAAGCCCGCTTGCGCCTCATAGTGCACGCGCTCTTCATATACGCTATCGTCGTAGCGATACTTCGACTTCTTCCATTAGAGTAGTTCTTAAGGCTGGCGCTGAAAACACACAGACTGTTGTGCTCACTGGCTGTGCTCTGACTTCCGTTCATGACTCCCCAAGCCTCACGAACTCTGAGCTTTGCAGCGTCTGGCCGCAGCCCTTTCACGATTGGTGTACTGTAGATCTTGGCTCAGCAGCACTAAAACCTCGCTCCGTCGCTCTTTACTCTCTTCGTTCTGAATTGTTGACTACTCTCAGCGATCAGATCACAAGTGTCAACAATCACTATCAACTCCGCTTCACTGGTGCGCAATGCATGGATGAACGCGTCGTGCTCCTTCGCGTCTGCTACGACAATCAAGTTCTATCACGCTTGATAGTACGAGACTAAGAAAAGTGCCATCGTGGATTAATGAGAAAGAGTGACTCAGTAGCCATGCAACTGCAGCATCACTGATCTGCAAAGGAGTTGCAGAGTCTTTTTCTTCATGCTCGCCGCCGCGCTGCGCTTGGCTGCTCGACCGTACTCTTCGAGGCATTCTGTGCGCCTTGCCAATGCTGCCAACAGAGCCGAAGTACGTTGCTAAATACATCTATGGAGTTCGTGCTCAGTTGTTCAAAGTACAGTCGATCTTTCGCAGGTAGATCTTTGCCTGTTTCGTGCGACTGAAGCAGACAGCGCAGTTGGCGCAGTTCTTGTCTCCACAATTCTGCATCGCGGATCTCTTTCTTTGTAGCGAAGTACCTCAATGCTCGGCTAAGGAGCTCTTGCGCATAAAAGAGATCTCCCGATAAGTAAAACACTGCACACTCTAGGAAACGCAATTCAGCTTCAACACCGCGATATACTTTTACAGACAACGACAATCCTTCGCTGATGAACTTCTTCGCTACGTCATAGTGCGCTGTGTACAGGTAATACATGCTGAAATCAACAGCATCCATCGGACGCAGGATACTGGTCCCGAGGATCGACATCGTACCAAATCTCAAGCTCAGCACTTCCTCGGCACGCGCATAGTTAGCCGTGATTAAGAGAATGCGGAAATAGATCAGGTTGAGCTGTCCGTTTCTTTGGTATATACCTGGATTCTCCCTCCACACAGCTTCACAGTGCGCTAGTGCAGCATCCGCTCCTTCTAGTTTCAGATAGGCATCTGCAAGAGTACCTCGAACGATGTACTTTGCTTCAGGATAGATATCAGGATGTGCTTCGAGGATACCAAGAGCCCGCTCCCACCACTCCACTACTTTCGATAAGTTCATAGTGGAGGTGTAGAGTTGTGCCAGAGCCCGACATAAAACAATATGTGATTCATACCAAGGCTTGGACTCTATCTCTGCCCAGATACTTAGTAGCTCTCGCTCATGCTCAAGCATGACCTCCTCGCGCTCACCCTTAATAAAGTGAATCACCACGATGCGAATCAAGCTGCGAATGCGAACCAGAGTTTCTGCTTCCGGATTGAGAGCAATCTCGCAGTAGCGGCGGCCTATCTTCTCCCAGGTCTTCTCCTTAAATAGTCGAGCTTCAAACAAGAGATAGGTATTCACTGCGGTATGATAGAGTGCTTCCCGTTCGGCGATTTGCTCTAACTGAGTGTATGTGCGATCACGCTTGAGCAGCTCGTGCACATAGTTTTCATGCAGACCACTCTTAGCCAGAATGTGAAAGATACTCTCGCCCTGTCTGGCTTGAATGAAGTCGTAGCACTTAGTGAGCATCTGCGACACACACTTGTCCATGTGCGAGATACTCATATCTAAGCGCTGCGCTAAAGCACGTATATCGTCTTTGCTCTCAATCGCTTGCAGATGAGCCTCCAGTACCCTTTGCTCTGTCGCACTGAGTTTGAGCTCTTGCTGAATGGCTTGTCGGTCCAACGGACT
>JBGAVD010000005.1:0-480751 GCA_044228285.1 Chlorobiota bacterium | reverse complement strand
AAAGTACTCTCAGCGAAAAGTACCGAGAAATCTAGCAAGGCAATGTCGATGATTGCTGAGTCAATGATTCGTCTGGGTCAAAGCGCAGAAGCAAAGAAGACCTACCAACGCTTGCTCAAACAATACCCACAGAGCGAAGAAGCTGTGCGTGCAGCTAAGAGATTGCAGCAATTGTAGCTCGTACTTAATAGGCATGCGCCTTGGTGCTGGCTCCCGCTCATTCTACCGACGATCGTCTACTGTTCTACTACGAACATCTCTTCAGAGTTGCAGGGTGTGCATTCGAAAAGTACCAAGCCAACATCTCGTGCAAATATCCTTAGTCTGTTAAGCATAACCATGAACGCTACTCTACGGTTTTTCTTTGTCGCGCAATGTAGCATTCAACACAAAACGACACGTCTCTAGAAGTATTCGGGGGTCGCAGACTTCAACTGCTGCTACTGATGATGTAAGTAGAGCCCGCATGAACTCAAGGTTTCGTTGATATTCTGAGCTAGGTCTGATCACTAGATACAAGCCAGTGGGCTAGCTTAGGCTGATGAGGCACAGGTACAGTTAACATCGCACGTACAAAGCGACGAGGGAGTGGAGCAATTCCTAGTTATTTTGATGATGACACAGAAACGAAGTCTTGCTTCGAGTTCTAAGCGAGCAGCTTAGGTTGAGCATGTGTTTTCTCTTTGAAGGATGCGACCTAAGAGAAGGTGCTTTGGTTGACCTTCGTTAATTGAATGTCGCATGCTTACAAGGAGAGCACAAAAGCCCATGCAACGACGCGCATTCTTTCAGTCTATCTTTGATACCGTTCCGGGCGTAGAGAGGCAAACACCAGCCGAATCTTCTGCTTCAGGGCCATCAGCGCTCGCACCCTATACACTGCCATTGAGCTTAAGCGAGAGTTATCACTTCCTACGACGTGCGGGATTCAGCCCAAATATGACATTGGCACAGACGCTGGTATCAAAAAGCGCCACAGAAGCCTTTGATTTGATGTTTGGCACAACACCACCAGCAATACCAGACCCACCTGGAACCTGGGTTGATGAAGAACAGTATGATCCTAAGACACTTCCAGTTGGTCCTAATTTTCAGGTTCTCTCAGCTTGGGCAAATACCTATGTTTCCCTCATTAACTGGTGGGTAGATAGAATGAGACAGGATGAGACCTCGGCAACAGAAAAGCTAGTCTTGTTCTGGAGTGGTCATTTTACTTCTGAATTCACCATCGGTGAGGACTTTGTTCTACCACAGCTGTTATACCGTCAAAATGCAACGCTGCGTCTTTACGCCTTAGGAAGTTTCGAGAAGTTCTTAAAAGCAATTACTCTCGATCCTGCTATGCTGGTGTACTTAAGTGGCACAGTAAACGTTAAAAGCCAGCCGAACGAAAACTATGCGCGGGAGATGTTGGAGTTGTTCTCCTGTGGAATCGGTCATTATTCAGAAGCCGAGATCCGCGAGGCGGCACGGGTATTGAGCGGATGGAAGGTTCCACTGTTTATCGATTCGATAAAAAAGAACGGAGTATTCACTCCCTATTTTGAACCCGCAGACCATGATACACGAGCAAAGACTTTCATGGGTGATGCCATCTCTGAACGCTCAGATGCGCAGAATACTGAGTCTCGTGTCAGGACAGAGGAAGTACATCATCTTATCGACATTCTCTTTCGAGAAAGGGAACACGAGATAGCTCTGCTAATCTGCTCAAAGTTGTACTCTTATTATGTGTACTCGAAGCCACATGCTGCAGACCCTCAATTGTTGAGTGAAATGGCAGCAGTCTTTGTTGCGAGTAGCTTCGATATACGATCTGTTGTAAAGCTCTTACTTTGTAGTTCTGAGTTTTATGAGCAGAAGAACAGGGGCGTGCAGGTCAAGACAGCAGCGGAATTCATCGTTGGCTTTGAACGCCAACTTGGCGTCCAAAGCAAGAATAGCATGAACTACATGGCACTTTTGGAACAATCTCTTATGGATCCACCTAATGTTGCTGGCTGGCAAGGCTATCATATGTGGTTGAGTACAAAAACGTACCCACTGCGAATACAATGCGCGCGAGAGCTGATTGAGTTAATGAGTGATGAAATCGTGCAAGAATTTCTGAAGAACTTCAGTATGCGCACGGATCTCGAGGCTCTCATTGACGCCATGACCGAGTTTCTCTTTGCAAGACCCCTATCTGCTGAGCGTAAAACACATTACAAGAATGTACTCCTTGGTTCTGCAAAAGAATATGAATGGCCATCGATATTGGTAGATGAGGTGAGTTGTGGGACAAGAGTACGAACCTTTCTCAATACGGTCATAAAAGCACCAGACTTCCATCTTTGTTAACGCAATGATGAGGCATCTCGAAGAGCAATAGAATGGAATTCGTTTATGATTCTCTGCCGGGCTTGGAATCACTGTGCAATTCGATGACGAGTTACATCGCAATCACTGTCCGAACAAGATCATCTCTCTTCGTTAGGGCTGTTGAATCCAGACCCAGCCCCTTGTTGAGTACGTTCGCGAACAATGAGGGCGTGTTACTAGTTCGCAGTTCGGGAGATTCATGCCCTTGATCTATGCATTTTTATCTACGTTAACCAATCGGGAAAAACGTAGAGAAGCAGAGAATGGTCACACTAGTACTGACTTGCAAACATCGAAAGAGAGTCTAGCGTATCTACTCAGATGACTCATTCTTAATCTCCAAGAGTTTGCGTATTAATCCACCCGTGAAGGCATTAGTTAAAAGGTGCTTGAGATACGCCTGTGAGGCTAGGCTTGAACTTGGAATTTGGGGAAGGCTCGTTACGCCATCATACTTGAGTTGCCACAAGGCTTCGCCTTTGCTATTGTACAGAGTAAGATAAATTACACCTTGAAGGGAAGGTCCGGAATAGGTTCGCGAACTCGGATTGTATGAGCCGCTCTGAATGCCGAAACCTTCTATATGAATGAGTACAGCGGCATCTGCATTAAAGTGCTTGGTTGAAATCTTTACCGCATCACTAACATTGGTTAGACCCTTATTTGTGAAAAGGGAATCGACTCTCCTAGCAGAAATCAAATCAACTCCGCTAAATCCACTGCTTAGCCACTGATCTACCGCATCTAACGCTTCAGGAGATTGACCACGAAAGTTCATTGATGTTGGTGCATCCGGATCCTGGCGCAGCCACATAGGATAGAATTGTTCATAGCCGTGCACTTGAGTTGCTAGTACGACGATTGGACCTTTAGTGCCATAGCCCTTTACGTTCTCTTGTAAGTAGCTAAACCTAGACGAACTGCAGGAGCTCAGACAAGCAGCTCCTACTAGAAGCAGTGTCGCGAAGCTGAGGGCGCGGAAGACGAAGCGGGCTTGGTGTGAAGCTTGTGGTGTTGCAAGCTTTTGTATTGTTGCGGCAGTGCGTAAATGCATAACGGTCATTCAAAGTGATAAAAAACACAATAGCTTGGCATGACATCTGTACAATCCCTTCGTCAGTTGTCAAAGCGATCCTGATTCGAGCAATGATTCAGACACTCCTCCTTCAGATCTGACGAAGATATTCAATGTTCGGTCATTCAAAGCGAGCGTCAAAGCTGTTAAATGTTCTTAGGTATATCAAGCAGGACAATTTACGAATGGAAAACCAGATGGGGCATGTAACATACAAAAGCTGAGTGCTTTGATTGGTAACGCAAAGGAATGTCTAACGATCGAAGTTCCCTCTCTCAAGTATCTCGGGACGCCCTCTGCTGGTGCTTGGGTCATGCCTACAATCTGCTTGTAGCCTTGCTTTGTGACGCCTAAGGCCAGTATTATGAGCTCATCTGCAAAGGTCTTACCATCGAGAAATAGTGCCACATACGGCTCTGCGCACAGGTCTCAGGTTTGGAACTCCTCTAAGGCTTTTACATTAGCATCGATAAAGTCTTTACTGATAGCGCTTATACTCAATCCAAAACTCTCGGTGATTGCCCGGGCACTATCATCGAAGTCTCGAGTTGATATCCCTGCTATGATTCGTCTGGCGGTCTTCTCGTCCAGCTTTGCATCGTGCATTTGCCGGTAGATTGCCAGACTAATCACTTTCGTACTGCTACGGTGCCGAACACGAGGCACGACAAACGGAACTTTCTCGTGGTTAATACGAACGCTGCCTGGATTTGAACTGTGCCTGTTGTATTGACGGTTGTCGTCTTATTGTTGACTTCTGGTTCCCGCCAGCTTGACTATCTCGCGCTCCATCAGCGTATTTGCGACAATCACTGCCAAGAGCGTCGTCTTGTGTAACAATTCTATCGTACTTTCGTGAGACATCGACTGAAGATGCTCAAGCGTAACCCTATCACTTACAATTTCTGAATGATTCATGGGAGGCTCCTCAAAGGCTATAGATTGATGTATCGCTACTACAACCTACGATCATTGGAAGTTTTTCCCCCTTTTGCTTCAACTAAGTTACGGACAGACGCCACTCCAAGTCCTTTTGCAACCACTACAATTATCACGTACTTCATTCCTGATTAATATCTTGGCGATGCTGTAATACAAGTATCATCTGCCAGTTCACAACAACAAGTGCTTGAATCATTTCCATGTATGAAAGGCGTTCCTGCGCAGATACAAGTATCTGCGGCGGAACTTCAAACAGACGTTTACTTATATTCGCTTGTAGTTGGTGGAGCAGTAACAATATCTAAGAAAATTACAGTTATTGAGTAATATGGAGCTCCTATGAAGAACATTACTATTGTTCTGATGACTGTCGGATTGCTATTTAACATTTCGTGCACGGAAACGGTATCACAAAAACAGCCAGACAAGCTTGCAGGTGCATGTGTAGTCAGAGGACAGATCCACCTATATGATTTCGTCTACGACTCAACATGGGGTGGTGAGATGCTGTCAGGCAAGTTTGCTAAAAACCATGGAGGGACTTTGATCCAAGTTATTGGGCAAAGTGCCAGCGCAGTTTCAGATAGCTCTGGGAGGTTTACTATCACAGGTGTCGATTCTGGCACTTGTCAGTTCAGATTTACACACGATGGATATGACACATTGTTGTCGAGTACAGAGATGGTTAATGGTAGTGATACCATAGATCTCCGATGGCATGCTGCCGATCCTGCTGGTAAAGCGCGTACTGGGGATATTTATGTCTTGTTACAGAAGAGTCCGACTGTGACTACTGAGAGTCTTTATGCAGCGATTAACCGAAACTACGATTCGACTGTTGCTGCGAATGGACAGTTGATTCGCATCGACACTGTGTATTCTTTTCATGGTGACGCATTGTTGAGTGCAGGGGGTAATACCTACGGCGTCCAGAAAAGGCTTCAAGTTGGCTTTATTTATTGCATTTCTGACAGTCCTACATTACTTAGAAGTGCGCTGCCGTCTGATTTTCCGACAGGCGGCTACTATTCAAATGCGAAGGGATTTGTAGCGGATGACGGAACTGGATTGGGGTATCGCTACTATAACGGTGACGTAACTAAGCGATTCTACAATATAAGTCACGGTGTTACAGACTCATTCATTAATCTTCGCGAATATGTAGCGAAAGTACTTTCCGGCATTGATTTATCGCAAGAGCCAAGATTGTATCTGCACTTCATTCCATGTTTTGCAGCACCTTCAAAGATGTGGCGTGATATTGGGCATGGCTACGTTGGCGGTCCTTATTTTGTATCGAGTTACGATTGGTACTATGGGCAGATCGAGTCCAAGCTCATAGTGTGGAATTAGATTCAGTTTAGTAATGGTTGCTATGAATAATCTGTTCAAGATTCAATTTCTGGTACTTCCTCACATCGTGTGGAAACACTCACGTTGCAACGTGTTTCCTTGATTAGGCCACGTATCAAAGAGAGTTAGTCGAGACATTGTTAAAGGTTGACCGACCTTGGTACATTCATGATATCGATCTGGCCCCCATAAGGGATGTTTTGACGATCAGGATTGCGGCCTCTGAGACTACATTTAGCTGCCCAGTTTGTAGGCAAGACTGTGCGAAGTCGGACTACCTACCAAGACGTTCGCACCAAGTCGATACAATGGACTACAAGACGTCTATCAATGCCGATCTTCCTCGCGTCGACTGCAAAGAGCACGGTGTGCATCAGCTTCGCGCTCATTGGTCATAAGCGCTTTGGCAGTAGACTATTAAGTTCGATTCTCAGGTTATTCAATGTGAGAATAGATACACATGATCAAGTGTGTTAAGACAAGTTGGTCATTGTCGAATATGTACTAGCCGCGTCTTTACTTGTCTTGCGCTGCGCGCAACGACAATAACAATATCACTTGAATGACTCAACTCAGATAGCGGGATGTCAAGGATCAAGCCATTCTGGACACTTGTATGCTGATACGACCAGAGATGACGACCAAGAAGATCATATACAGCCACCGACGGAGCTGCATTACATTGAAAATCAATATGAATGTTATCACCTATGAGTTTCGCGTCAATATTCGACGAAGAGTCCGTCGCGACTTCGGCTTGGTCAACATCACTTATTCCAAGTGATTGAAGGTCCCAGCAGCGGAGTAGGCCACTATCATCTGCTGTGAAGAGTCGAGAAGTGCTACGATCGAATATGATGTCACGAATAAAGAAAAGATGTCCTGGCATCACTGCCAGGTTCTCTGACTGCAAGAGTCAGCGGAGTGGCCACTATCACCAGAGATAGATGTCACGAATAAAGAAAAGATGTCCATCACTGCCAGGGTTCTCTGACTGGTTCAGCGGAGTAGGCCACTATCATCTGCTGTGAAGAGTCGAGAAGTGCTACGATCGAATATGATGTCACGAATAAAGAAAAGATGTCCTGGCATCACTGCCAGGTTCTCTGACTGTGCGAGTGACCAGAGATAGACGTTCCCATTTGTGGTTGTACAGACAAAGTACTTAGCACTTGGGTCCACTAGCATTTTTGAGAATTGCGTGGCGTTTGACGTCGTACAGCTGTACTCCTTCGTTACTAACGATGTGTTGATATCCCAGAGCTTTGGGTTTACATGATTACCGCCACCCAAGATTTGTGTATCGTTGTTTACAAAAAGGGCATTCTGCAAAGAAAGAGGCCCGTCATGAAGACGTTGAACGATTCGTCCGTCCGTTGTTGCCCATAGCACAATGGTGGAATCTGTGCCTGAACCGACTACTAAGCTCTCATTGCTATTATACTGCGCGCTGTACAAGTCCTCTGTGTATCCTGAAAGTTGTTGATTCAGAAAACCTGTTTGACTGTTCCACAAGAAGGCTCCAGCGCGAAGACTAGAGCTGAGAATCGTGGTACCGTCTGCGGAAAATACTGCTGATCCAATCCCACCTGTATGTCCACTGAATTCGCGCTCGATAGTACCAGTCTCTGCATTCCAAATTTGCAGTGACTTGGTCGGATCGAAGCGAGTGATAAATTCAGTACCACTTCGATTCCAAGAACTGCGATTGAGTCCCATACCTGGACCCGGAAGATCGCGGATCAGTTTCTTCGCGCCGATATCCCACACTTGTATGCGCCCATTACTCGTCGAGCTGTACAAATGTTGACCATCAGGGTGGAATACAAGAGAATTGAAGGCGTGTGGGTATTCACGAAAACAATGAATGAGTTTGCCGCTCCGTGCATCCCAGAGACGAATTGTAGAGTCTGCCGATGAGCTAGCCAACGTTAACTGATCTGGAGACAGATCGATAGCAAGGAATGCGGCGGTGTGATCTGCATATTCACGAACGGATTGATCGTTGTCGAGTCGAACTTGTGTTGTACGACCACCAGCTGCAAAGAAGAGATAGTGCTCACTAGAATCGACAGTCCAACTAGTGCTAAACTTCGCACTTGCAATCTCTTTTAGCATGCTACCATCCTGTATGCGTAGAACGCGCAAAGGCTCATTGTTTGCTTTGCTGAGGATGTAATTGCCTTTGGGACTAATTCGGACCTGTTGCAGGTAGCCGAGATGTGCGGTTTGTCGCCAGATGATTCGATTGTCAATCAAGCTATAAAGAACAACGCTGCCATCCGCCAATCCTAAACACAGCAATGATTTCGAGCTCAGATAGTCAGTGCAGTCCAATAAACTTCCTGTAGGGAACTCGTGAATCTGCATTCCATCGCTAGCATTCCATATACGTATCATCCCATTGTGATCGCAGCTCACAATGCGGTTCGTTCCGGGTACATACGAAGCAGAGGTGACTCTGGCAGCAGGGTGATTGAGCTGCAGAACAACTTTCTCTGTTTGTATATCCCAAATGCGAATGACCGAATCGCACGGCTTGGCGAGTACACGTTTTTCATCATCGCTGAACTGCAAACTGTGCAGATCGGCAATGCAACTAAGATCGACAGTCCTAATGACTGAGGCGTCACGAGCATGCATGAGGGTCGCTTTTTGTCTACCATCTGTCTGACACGACATCAAGACCTCACCATCTTTACTGAAGCGCAATCCATAGAACTGCGATAGGCCATCGGTGCCTCGACGCCCCAGTTCTCGCAAACTCGTCGCGTCCCAAATGCAGACATCTCCTCCTTGAAAGTCAGCCGCGAAAAGTGTTGATTCACTGTTCCAGACTACCGACTGAATAGCAGTACTAGAACCAGGTACAGTTCCAATAATAGATCCATCTGTGCAATCCCATATACTCATCGTTGAGCCGCTCCACGTGATAAGCTTTGTTTCATCCGGACTTAAAGCCAGACCTCTACCAGAGGCCGCGGAGATCCATCGTGGTCTAAGGATCTGTTGGGAAAGTGCTGAAGCAGATGTACAAAGCAAAGCACAGATAACGAGGAATAGAGACGAGACATTCATTGAGAGAGCACGCGTATGAAACAGCCATCTAAGCCGCGGACAAATTTAGGAAACGTGAGTTTATATCCATGTGCAGGGATAGTTCCTTATAGAGGTGGTTGTTGTGCTGCTGTGGTCATGACAAGACAAGACATGACATGACATGACATTGAGACTATTTGGGCAATTCTGAGCATTTAGGTTCGTTAAGGACACTTATTGTATTTGCAGCTTTGACTGTCAGGCTAGAAACAGAAGATTACTGACAAACAGATGTCATACAGTATAAACTGAAGCGGAAACCTATGACTGTCAGACTGATGAGATTTCGGTAGCACTGCGAGAATGAGAACTTATCTATTGTGGTATTGTGTTAGTCTGAGGATATTTGCCTTAGTCGGACAATGGATCAGATTTTCAGACTAACACCGAGGGTAGGTTTCATGAAACACTTATTGGTTTGCAGCCTCTACATTTTACTCTCGTGCAATCAGATCGCAAGTGCGCAAGCTGAACTTGATAAAGCAAGGGAGCTAGCAAAGTCGGCTTTGCGTCTCGAGCAAAAAGAAGAGTACAGCGAAGCTATACGTTTGTTAGAAGAAGCGCAGAAACTAGATCCAACCAATGACATTTATCCTTACGAGCTAGCGTATGTCCACTACGTATTAAAGGATTATAAGAAGGCTGCGGGAATTCTTGAAGTTGTCCTTGAGAGAAGTTCTGGTATGGCTCTTCTGTATCAGTTGCTAGGTAACTGTTACGATTTGTTAAAGGATCCAGACAGGGCGATTGCGACTTATAAAAAAGGTTTAGAGTACTTTCCGAATTCAGGACCTCTATTTCTGGAATTGGGCACTATGGAGTTGATGTCGAAGAACTATGACAATGCACTAAGATATTACGAGAAAGGTATAGAGCTAGATCCACAATTTCCGTCTAACTATTATCGTGCCGCTCAAATCTACTGTGGATCCACCGAGCGAGTGTGGGGGCTAATCTATGGAGAATTATTTATGAATATTGAGCGAAACAGTGAACGCACAGTATTCGTGAGCAAAATGCTGTATGAAACGTACAAGAGTGCAATCGTTTTCAACTCGGATCCAAAATCACTTACCAACTTGCATGTAGCATTCTGCAAGAACAGCGAGATAAAAATCGATGATAGAGGTCAAGCAGTCACAAACATCCTTCCTTTCGGAATCGGTGTCTATGAGCCGACATTTGCTCTTTCAATGATACCAATCATCATGGCTGGAAAAGTGGACCTCGACAATCTATGTCAGACCAGGGCTGCATTTGTTCAGAGTTACTTTAAGCGTGGTTTTGATACATTGATCTTGACCCGAAAACAGCTACACAAAGTTAAGCTTGTTTTGACGCCACCAATTACTTTCAAACTCCATCGGACTGATGCAGCCTAAAGCTGAATGCGGTCGATGGTGATTGTAATATAACTCAATGTATCGGCCAACCAGTATTCGCGCTTCCTCGTCATGACGTGGTATGTAAGAAAACAGAATCTCGTCTTTCAATGTGCCATTAAAACTCTCGGTTATGGCGTTGTCGTAGCACGTGCCCGTTTCGCCCATACTGCGATTGATTCCGGCCTTCTCACACAGTTTTACAACCGAGTTGGCCTTGTATTGAGAACCGCGATCGGTGTGGAAGACGACTCCCTTGCAGAGGCGCCGACGTTTGATTGCCATAGTCAGTGCTCGTAGAACTAAGCGTTGAGTCATCCGACTTTCAAGGCTCCAGCCTACGACCTTACGACTAAATATGTCAAGAACGACGCATAGATAAACCCAGCCGTTTTTGACTCGCAAATACGTGATATCGCTGGTCCATAGCTGATTCGGTTGCTCTGCACTGAAGTCTCGCTTAACTAAGTCAGGTGCTACGTTTTTATCGCCCTTACTGAACGTTGTTCGCTTGATCGCTCGTTTTAAACGGCAGCTTAGTCCGTTCTCTCTCATCAGTTTTGCTATGTGTTTGCGACTGTGCCGGTGTCCGTCTTTACACAGCATTGCTTGAATCCTGGGACTGCCGTAGCGATAGGTGTCACCTTGATACTCGCGAATCTTCTCAACTATCTGGTTTTGGCCTTCCTTACGCTGTTCATCCTTTTCACGTCGGTTGCACCATGTATAGAAGCCTCTTGAACTCGCACGAAGCACACTACACATCAAACGTACTGGGTACAACTGTCTGTGGTTGTCAATGAACTGGTACTTGCTTATTTCTCCCGCGCGAAGAAGGCCGTCGCTTTTTTTAAAATTTCGACCTCTTGCTCTTTGATTTTCAGAGCTCGCTGCAATTGAGCAACTTTTGCCTCAAGCTCTCGCTGATTGCCACGACCTGGAAAAGCTTCCGTTGCGTGCTCGTGAAAAGCATCGCGCCAGCTTCGCAGTTGCGTTACATGCACTCCTAGGTCGTTAGCTATCTGGGACATTGGCAGCTTCCCTTCGTCTACCATGCGAACTGCCGATTCTTTGAACTCTGGACTGAAGGTCCTGCGTTCCCGTCTTGCACTCTTCTCACTCATAAAGATACTCCGTAGTGTAGTTGAACAAATCTACGGCGCCGGTATCTTAACTTAGTGTAGCTCGAAACGGGTCAACCTCACATCCTATCCAAACTTACTTTTCAGCTATCAGAAACGTGTGCTCGACGCAGGACACATCGATGCGTATAACCATTGGGTTCTCAGTCGTGGTGACGATTCTGCCCTTAAAGAATGGATAGATAAGAACAAGGATAAGTGGACCAAGTTCCTCGATTGGTATGCAGAGAACCAAATGGTAGTTGACGATAAGCACAAATTCTACAGACGACAATACTAGTTGTTATACGCTCGATAGAACTTGAGCAAGCGGAGCTCAGGTGGCAAGGACTTCTTTGCAAAGACATCTTCGCTTGATGAGTATCAGCATTCTATGAGTTTTCATGGCGCTAGCATTCCATCTAGTGTCGTTCGGAAGCGAGAATATATGGTTAAGTGCATTTTCAGGGTGTCTCGTATTATTTCATTGGCACTTCTTGCCACCTTAGAAGCTTGCTCGCCTGCGAGTACTTTTGATTCTCTATTACAACCAGAGGAGGTACGAGCTTTTCTAAAGAAACAAGAACGGTCTCTTTTCTTTGATTTGGACTGCCGAACGGTTATAAGTAAGTCTGATTCTTCACTTATGGGAGCTGGAATAGAAGCACGACGAGGTACGATTGTTAAACTCGATCTGGATGATAATGGACTGACCGATCTTCTTTTTTGTGGAAGGCACACACTCGCACTCACGGATAGTGGAGATGGACGATATGCAGTGCACAATCTAGGCTACGATTTTCTCGAGAAAGTGATGTACAAGAATGGGCAACCAGTGTTGGCGGTCTACTTTAAGGTGGATAGCAGAGAAAGCAGTGATACAAAGATTGAGTATGATACACTTGCCTTTGCTTTTGGAGGTTTCTGTGAGTACAATGCAAAACCAGAGACGTTCTCTATTCAGCAAATCCATTACATCATGACTCCTGGTTTCGGCTGTCCGAGTACTTTGACTATTCAAGAGGATGGTTCAGCTTTGTATGAACCGCACGTCTGCACAGATCAGTCCATTCGATCCCGAGCCCCTATACCGGGGAAGTTCACTTGCCGTATTGACAAGAGGTCGTTCTACCAGTTGAAGCAAGCCTTACGTTACATCAAGCTAACGTCGCTGGCTGATAACTACGCCAGTGACGAGATGGACCATTGGACCGCGGATTTGACAGTGAAATTCGGTAGAGGACAAACGAAGACAATTTCTGACTACGGAGGCTTTGGATCCTTTGGATTAAAACGCGTCTATAGGCTGCTTGCGGATATCATGCGCAGTCAAAAGTGGAGGAAGATTTAGCACGGCTAAACACAATTGTAAGCTCTTATGTACTCCTGTGACGCGACAAGCATTGATCGTAATGCAAACGACAAGCTAGTAACAAAAAAAAAGTCCGCAACTCCAAAGGAATCGCGGACTTAGTAGATAGTATCGTACACCCGTAGGGATTCGAACCCCAAACCTTCTCATCCGTAGTGAGATGCTCTATCCAGTTGAGCTACGGGTGCATGAGAGTTTCTTAGGCGCTGACGCCAGCTGCTGCTCTCGAGATCTTGTTCACAAAACGTGCTAGTGCAGACTTGCGGTTTGCAGCTGTGTTCTTGTGAATGATACCCTTTGCAGCGCTGCGATCAAGAACCTTTGCGGCTTCGCGCAGGGTTGCTTCAGCAGTGGTTAGATCTTTGCTTGCACGGACTGCCTTGCTTGCATTCTTGATCTGAACCTTATAGCCTTTGTTATACGCTTTACGTTTTTTTGACTGTCTATTTCGCTTTACAGCGGATGCATGATGAGCCATGTGGTCAACAATAGTTGTTTTGGTTGTAGCAAGACACAAATATAGCGTTCTAAACTGATTCTGCAATATATTTCGTAAAGAAAAGACAACAAAGGGCTGCAGACGGGCACTTAGAGGTATTTTTGCGAGCTGGTGTTGACCAGACGGCCTATAGGGGTCTGTTTCAAATTCGGAGGACCTGCCCATGCTCAAAGAACTGCTCAAACCTGAGATCCTGGAACTGATTGAGTCTCGATCCTGGACCGAACTGCGCGAAGTCCTGCACTCGTGGTCCGCCGCTGAAATTGCCGACCTCATGCTGGATATCAAAAAGCAAGATAGGGTTCTCCTTTACCGTACTCTTGGACGCGACCTTGGCGTCGAAGTCTTTTCCTACTTGGAACCTGAACAACAAGATGTTTTGCTCCTTGACTTGAGCGATCAGGAAACTCGGGATCTGCTGGCGGAGTTGCCACCTGATGATAGAACTGACCTGCTCGATGAACTTCCAGGTGAAGTGTCGTTTCGTTTGCTTTCTCTGCTCTCACCCGAAGACTTAAAAGAAGCACGCTGGCTCATGGGCTATCCTGAGGAAAGCGTTGGACGCTTCATGACCCCTGACTTCGTTGCGATCAAACCTGAAATGACCGTCCGCGACGCCATCAACCACATCAAGAAGCATGGCAATGACTCGGAAACGATAAATCGCATTTACATTCTTGATGATCGTGGCGCTCTGCTTGATGACGTCATGCTCCGCACCATCATCCTCGCCGACGAGGATGTGCTCGTTCGTAGCCTGATGGAGTACAATGTGATTAGCCTCAGCGCTTTCGATGACCAAGAAGAAGCTGTACGTACTCTGGAGAAGTATGACCTTCCAGCTATTCCTGTTCTCGACTCTACTGGTGTGATGCTCGGAATCGTGACCTTCGACGATGTCTTCGATATCGCTCAAGAAGAAGCAACCGAGGATATCCAGAAAATTGGAGGTATGGAGGCACTCGATGATAGTTATAGTGCAACCGGAATAGTTGAACTCGTGAGAAAACGCGCAGGCTGGCTCTCTATCCTTATGGTGAGCGAGCTTTTAACAACCTCTGCACTGACTTTTTTCGAGGAGCCTATTTCAAAGGCAGACGTTTTGGTGTTATTCATCCCATTGGTCATGTCCTCAGGAGGAAACTCTGGCTCTCAAGCAGCGACTCTCATCATTCGAGCTCTGGCACTTGGCGATATCAAGCTTCGAGATTGGTGGATGGTTATGCGTCGCGAGATCGTCTCAGGACTGCTGTTGGGTTGCATTCTTGCAGCTATCGGATTTGCGCGTATCGAATTGTGGGCTCTAGCAGGGTCTGATACTTTTGGTGAGCATCACTTTCTCCTTGCTTTAACTGTCGCCTCGGCTCTCATCGGTATTGTACTATGGGGTACGTTCGCTGGCTCGATGATGCCCATGATTCTAAAGCGTTTGGGCTTTGATCCAGCTGTATCATCAGCACCCTTTGTCGCAACACTCGTCGACGTGTGCGGAATCGTCATTTACTTCATGTTGGCAATTGCTATTCTCAGCGGGACGGTGATTAAATAATGAAGAAACTCGTTCTCAAGAAGCGGAGCGATACGCATCACGCAGCGAACTATCGCATTAACTATGAGCAGGAACTCAATGCTGCGCAGTATGAGGCTGTGATGCATCAGCAGGGCGCAGCTCTGGTGATAGCGGGGGCGGGAACAGGGAAGACACGAACTCTCGTGTATCGAGTGGCGCGGTTGGTAGAAGATGGCGTTCCACCTGAGTCGATTCTCTTGTTGACTTTTACGAGGAAGTCTGCGAAGGAGATGTTGCGCCGTGCCTCAATGCTTCTCGATGGACGCTGTGATCGTGTGAGTGGAGGTACTTTTCACTCCTTTGCACACGGCATTCTGCGACGTCATGCCGAACTAGTTGGCTATGCTCGAAACTTTGGCATACTTGACCAGAGTGACGCAGAAGATGCTCTGAATTTTATTCGAGCTTCCAAGAAACTGGATGCAGCGAAACGACGTTTTCCGCACAAGAAAACGATCTATGCTATTGCGAGTGCATCAGTCAATAAGTGTGAGCCGGTGCGCGTGATCGTTGAGCGAGACTACCCGCAATTCGAAGGTGATTGTGCGGAGATCGAAGAACTCATCCGCGATTTTCACGCATATAAGATTCGCAACAATGTGATGGATTACGACGATCTGCTGCTGTACTTGGCGAAGCTGTTGCAAGCTGAGAGTCCAGCACGACAAGATCTGTTGCGAAAGTTCCAGTACATTCTTGTGGATGAATATCAAGACACCAACAGCCTGCAACATGGCATAGTCTGTGCCCTCGCGGGTACAAAGCAAAACGTCATGGCAGTTGGAGATGATGCTCAGAGCATTTATTCTTTCAGAGGAGCGAACTTTCAAAACATCATGCGTTTTCCTGATTCCTTTAGCTCCTGTCGTATCATTACCATTGAAGAGAACTTTCGAAGTACAAAACAGATACTTGATCTCAGCAACGCTGTGATTGCCTCTGCAGCTTTCCGCTATGAGAAGAATCTCTATACAACCCATAAGTTCGATGGCGACTTGCCAGGTCTGGTGTGTGCGAAGGAAGACCGCATGCAGTCTGAGTTTGTGGTGCAGCAGATTCTGGAGTTACGTGAGAGTGGCGTGCCGCTTTCAGATATTGCAGTACTCTTTCGTTCCGGATTTATGTCCTTCGATCTCGAAATCGAACTCACCAAAGCAAACATCCCCTTCGTCAAGTTTGGTGGCATGAAGTTGTTGGAAACTTCGCATGTGAAAGATGTCCTTGCGATCATGCGTATTGCAATGAACCCCTCCGACATGATATCGTGGATGCGAGCGCTGCTTTTGTTGGATGGCATCGGACAACGCACAGCCACTCTTATCGTCGAGAAATTGCAGAATAGGGAAGTGGCCATCGGTGCTGAGCCAAAGCTTGACTTTGTTATTCGAGGACGTGAAGCATTGCGTTCCTTCTTTGCCTTGCTCAATCGACTACAAGAGTCCAAACAAAGCACGGCGGATATTCTTGCTTTAGCCTGTGAGTTCTATCGTCCAATCTTGAAAGAGAAGAACGACGACTTCGCAAAGCGCTGGAAAGATCTGGAAATGCTTTGCACTATCGCTGCCGGTTATGACAGCATTGAAGCCCTTCTCAATGACTTGGCACTGGAACCTCCAGAGTTTAGTGTTGGTGAATTGGAAGCAGAAAGCAATGAAAGGGAGTTTCTCACACTTTCAACCATTCACTCGGCGAAGGGTTTAGAGTGGGATAGCGTGTTTGTGTTGACCGTGCTTGAAGGACGTTTCCCATCCGCACGTGCGGTTGAGTCCATCGAGAGCTTGGAGGAAGAACGTCGTTTGATGTATGTTGCCACTACCCGTCCAAAGAACCGATTATACCTCTCTTATCCTGTCAATATCTTCGATCGCGAGTCGGGAACAGTACTGTCTCAACCCTCCCGATTTCTCGAAGGAATTGGCGTTGAGCTGCTTGAACACTATGTTTTAGCCGAGGAGGAGGTTGATCCACCAGCGTTATTGGAAGAGCCACAAACAAAAAAGTTGTTGAGTGAAGGTTCTTAAGGTGCTATATTGCAGCAACTGTAGGCCCCATCTTTATTAGTCTGTTTCGGGGAATTGTTTCACCTGAGAGTACTACATGCGTGTTTCTACCGATTGATGTACGGTCATTTACGTTAGAATATTGTAGGGGAACGCTTATAGCACGTTTGTACGGAATTGGTTTGTAGACTCATCGTACGAAACACAATGTCCAAGAAACAGCAACACTTCGGCGCGACAATCCGTCCGCGCTTGCGAATTCTCTTTTGTAGTGTCCGATTTCCTTTCCCCCTCATAGGTGGAGATAGGGTTAAGCCATTCCATTTGCTTCGGCATTTGGCAGCTTATCATGATGTGACATTACTGACCTTTCACCACGGAAGCGAAGCGCCTCCGGAAAAGGTCCAGGCAATGGAAGAACTAGGCGTTGAGGTCATCTCACTGCCTCTGCACCCCCTCAAATCCGGCCTGCGTTGTATTAGCAATCCCTTCAATGACCTCCCGCTCGAGATTCAGTTTTACCAAGATGAAAGCTATAAGGCAACTCTGAAGCGTCTGACAGAGGAGAAGAACTATGATGTGGCAATGGGCTTCTTCATGCGAGCTGGTGAGTACCTGCGTGAATTGAAGATTCCTAAGATCTTGATTGCTGAGGATTGTCGTACACTCTATATGCAACGTTCCCACGAGAGTACCAGTACTGTCTCTCTCCATCAGAAATTGATTCGTCGATGGGAACTCAAGAAGCTACATCGTTATGAACCTTCTTTGGTAAACGATTTTGATTATACAACCTTCGTTACGAACGAAGACATTGCTGCGATGCGCGGCATCAATCCAAATGTGAAATACCGTTTGTTGACGAACGGTGTTGAAGCCGACCCTGCAGCAGAGTACATTGAGCAGAATGAACGACGTGATATGGTCTTTGCTGGAAAGCTGGATGTTTGGGCAAACACGATGATGGTCCATAAGATTGTGGACGAGATCTTGCCTCGCGTCCGTGCCGTCCTACCAGAAACCAAGCTGCATATAGTTGGTGGCTATCCTCCGAAGTCTATTCAACGTTTGCGTTCCTCGCACATTGAATTGCATCCCAATGTTTCGGATGTTCGTAAGTACTTGCGCTCAGCAGCTATTTTCATTCACCCACACCGCGGTGGTTCTGGAATCCAGAACAAAGCTCTGGAGGCTATGGCAAGTGGTTGTGCAGTGGTTACGACCCCTACGGGAGTTCACGGTATTCCTGCCATGCACGAGCGCGAAGTGATGATTGGTCACTCTCCAGAAGAAATGGCTTTTTATGCTATCCGCCTTCTGAAGGACAGTGAACTTCGAAAGTCGCTTACCGAACGTGCTCAACGATTGGTTTCTGAGAAGTTCTCATGGGAAACCATCTTTGGACAAATGGACGGGATCCTTGATGAGCTCTTTCCACCGAAGCGCCTGCGAACAGACGACTTCAATGATGAGAAGTCGGATAGCTCTGAGTCTATAACTCGCGACGCTCAACGAAACAACGACTCCAAGCGAAATGGTGGTACGAGTTCCGGAGACGAGAACTCTACTTCGAACTACGCTAATATGTCGTAGGAATGCACCTACGACGCCACTCAAGATTCTCCTTATAGAAGTATAGCTCCATACACGGTCATCCTCACAAAGTTGACACGCCAGCTCGCATATGCACGCAAGTATGAGCTCCAAAGTGGGATCTGGACTGGCGTCAGAATGCAAAGCCTCGCTGCACAAGGACGACTTCGTAGCTGAAGTCGAGATGTCACGAAGTGAGGCGAATGACGACAACTCAAGGTGCTAACTCTGTTTTCGTTCAGAGTCTTCATCATCATGCATCACGCTGCGCGTGCTGCTGTAGCTCTCAGGCGAGCTAGCCTGTAGGCGATGACTGGACACACTTGATCGTTAGCACTTCGTCTTCTTGTATGAGTGATGACTCATGGGTGCCTGAGTAGCTGCAGCGCTTGCCGCGTTGACTCTCCTTAGGTGTAGTCAAGAATTATGTTGGCTTTGTAGTGTGCGGCGCGAATGCGCGCACCATGATGAGAAGACACTTGAGAGAGAGCTCCTGCAAAGAGGTTGGGTGTGTGGTTTGTTCGAGGATGTGCGGCTCGATACTAGCGAGAATTGACGCCACGTACCATCGTCATAACGGTCATGAGGACGATTTTGCAGTCGAAAAGAAATGAGGCGTGGGAGATGTAATACAGATCATACTCGACACGGATGCAAGTTTCTTCCAGCGTGTTAACGTGTCCTTGGTTTACTTGTTGCCAGCCTGTAATGCCCGGAGCGACAGCATAACGAAGATTCCAATTGGGAACCGTGCGAGAAAACTCTTTAGCAGTGAAGTGAGGTTCAGGACGTGGGCCGATGATGCTCATGTCGCCCATCAAAACATTCCAAAACTGAGGCAGTTCATCGAGGCGATGTCGGCGAAGGAAGCGGCCACGGCGGGTAACACGTGGGTCATCGTCATCAGTAAGCTTGCAATCTTCAACGCGCGAATGGCGCATGGTTCGGAACTTGACAATCTTGAACATCTTTCCATTCTTGCCTGGCCGGTCTTGAAAGTAGAAAACAGGAAGACCGCTGTCGAATGCCACTATTAAGCTGATGATGGCAACAATAGGAGCAAGGATTGGTAGAAAAGCGATGATAAGCAGTACTTCGAACACGCGACGTACACGCAGATAGCCACGGTTGGTGGCAATAGAAGAGTCTGCGAGAAGAGGACTCATGGGTATGTCGCTAACGATTTTTTCCATGGAACGAGCGGAAGCAAAAGATGCCAGACCGAATCGCTAAAATACAAAAATGCCAGCCCTCCACTTCGTCTCTTTTGAGAAAAAGACAAGCCTATCCAGAAACGAAGCCCTTTCTATAGCCTTCGGCTAAGGTGCTACGACAACTTTCATTCACGATCAAGGCTTCAGAAGAACTCCGTTTTCATGTACTGGGGTTGGGATGGGATTCTTTGCGCAGTTCAGACATCTAGCATGAGCAGAGGAAGCTCAATGAAGACCCAAGCGACATTTTTTAACAGACTCTATATATACTATTGCATTGTTAGCGTGCAGTTGTATTTTTGGTGCGAACAGATAGTGCGGCAAGCAAAACCAATGTCAAAGACCGTATCCGTTAAACTGGGTGGTAGAGAATTGAACCTTCGCTGTGAGGACGAGACGAAGTTGCGTCGCGCCGCGAGCGAAGTGGATACTATTATATCGCAATTACAAACGAAAATGCAGGATCAGACCACTTCAACAGTGTCTCTTCTTGCGGCCCTGAATATAGCAGAACAAAACGACGAGAATCGCCAACAACATTATTTCGACAAGCAGTATGTTACCAGCGAACTCAGCGCTATGATTTCCTACCTCGAGCAGTTTAGCAGCCAATACTCCGATTGATCCCTCCGGTAAGTTGGCACTTGTTTTGACATTGGACTATAATAACGCAAATTTGACCGCACTCCATGTTGCGCACGCGTTATGAAGAACCGTTATTCAATCTGCAGGGAGATGTGCTCCGGTCACGAATGACAGGCTTCAACCGTCTTTGACGGAGCTTTTTCGCTTCGGCGAGGGGGCCGGTAGAAGTCAAACTTGACCAGGCTTTCACCCAATATGTGCTCTTTGGGTTCTTCATTTACCCGTTCCGGTATCCCCGGACATCATGGCTGTGCGGTTATTATTTTATATTCCAAAGTTCATAACAAGCTTATTCACAAGGACTAACGATGGATAATGTAACAATGACGCTGATTTTGTCGGTCGTCGGCTTAGTACTCGGTTTCGCCCTGTCATACTTTGCTGGAAGCCGTATGGCTTCAGCTAAAGTAGCAGAAGCGGAATTGCGTGCGAAAAGTGTGATCGACGAAGCAGACAAAGAAGCGAAGCTGCTCAAGAAAGAGAAGCTACAGGAAGTGAAAGAGGAGTGGTACAAGAAAAAACAAGAGTATGAAGCCGATGTAAACTCCAAGCGCAGTAAACTGCAAAACACAGAAAAGCAGCTAAAAACACGCGAAGAAGCAGTTGAATCGAAGTTGGAGCTCATTACAAAGAAGGAAAAGAGCATCCAGCAGCTAGATAAAGAAGTAGCTCGCAAGCAAGACTCCATTAAAACCAAGTACGAAGAGGCAGAGAACCTGGTTGCAGAGCAAAACAATCGATTAGAACGTATTACGGGGATGAGTAAAGAAGATGCCCGTAAGTTCTTGATGGAGAACCTCTTAAACGACGCCAAAGCTGAAGCTGCTATACAAATCAAGGAGTTGCGCGACGAAGCCAAACTAACTGCGCAAAAAGAAGCGCAACGTCTTGTACTTCAAGCCATTCAACGCTCTGCTTCTGATCACTGTGTTGAGAACACCGTGTCAGTTGTGAACCTTGCTTCAGAGGAAATGAAGGGTCGTATTATTGGTCGTGAAGGACGTAACATTCGCGCGTTTGAATCTGCAACAGGTATCGATTTGATCATCGACGATACTCCAGAAGCAGTTATCATTAGCGGTTTCGATCCATTCCGTCGTGAAGTTGCCCGCGTTTCTCTTGAACGTCTGATGGGCGATGGTCGTATCCACCCAACACGTATTGAAGAAGTTGTTGAGAAGACCCGCAAGGAACTGGAAGAGGAAATCGTCCGTGTCGGCGAAACGACTATTCTTGAACTCGGAGTGCACAATGTTCACCCTGAATTGGTTCGGAATATCGGTCGAATGAAGTATCGTTCTAGCTACGGACAAAACCTTCTGGCTCACTCCATTGAAGTTGCCTACTTGGGTGGCATTATGGCAGCAGAGTTGGGATTGGATACCCAGCTTGCAAAACGTGCGTGTTTGCTGCACGATATCGGTAAGATTGTTGATAAGAACACTGAAGGACCTCACGCACTCTTGGGTATGGAAATGGCCAAGAAGTACAAGGAGAATCATGTGGTCTGCAACGCTATCGGTGCCCACCACGAAGACATCGAAATGGAAAGCACGATTGCTGTTTTGGTACAGGCGGCTGACTCCATCAGCGGTGCCCGACCAGGTGCTCGTCGTGAATCGCTTGAGAGCTATATCAAACGTCTAGAGAAGCTCGAAGAAATCGCAATGAGTTATCCTGGTGTTCAAAAGACATTTGCTATTCAGGCGGGACGCGAGATTCGTGTCATCGTCGAACCAGAAAAGGTTGATGATTTGACAGCCGATACTTTAGCACACGATATCGCCAAGCAGATCGAATCGGAAATGGAATACCCTGGCCAAATCAAGGTTACCGTTATCCGTGAGCGTCGTAGCTCGGCTTTGGCGAAGTAAATAACTTTATCTCGAACAACGAGACTGACATACGAGGAAGAGTGTTCACTTATGGACTCTTCATACACAAGAAAAAAGGGCTTCGCTATGCGAAGCCCTTTTTTCATATATGCTAGAGAGAACAGCGCTCTATATCTTCTGCTCCAAAGCGCGCTGGCGTGCTACTTCGAACAGCACAACACCTGCAGCAACACTTGCGTTCAGAGAGGAGATCTTTGACTGCAGAGGAATGGAAATGACAGCGTCGCAGAGTTTTCTTGTTGAGACACGCAAACCAGAACCCTCGCTACCAATGATCAGGAGCACAGGTCGGTCATACAGATTGGCTGTGTAGCTGTGTGTTGCATCTGCGTCGGTACCGATGATCCAAAATCCGGCTTCTTTTGCTCGCTCGAGCGAGACACCCAGGTTGGTTGTCTTTGCCACCGGTAAGTATTCAAAAGCACCTGCTGCCGTCTTCAAGGCGGCAGAACTGACTGGAGCTGAGTTTCGTATGGGTAGGAGCAGACCTTGTGCGCCGGCACAGACGATACTGCGAGCAATCGCACCAAGATTGTGCGGATCATTAATGCCATCGAGCGCCACAAGCAACGGCTGCTTCGACTGCTCCAGCGCTTGTGTAAAAAGCTCATGATCCTCAACTGACTGGTAGGCAACAGAGAGTGCTATGATCCCTTGGGCGTAGTTCGTTGCTCCAGCTTCTTGCTCCAGCTGACGGAACTTCTTCTTATCGGCAACCACCATGGGGATGTTCTTCTTGCGTGCAGCAAAGATGATGTCTTTGATGCCTGACTCATTAACCCCATACTCAACAAAGATCTTCTCTAACTCGCGATCAGACTTCAAAGCCTCAGCAACAGAGCGTCGGCCGTAGATATACATTGACGCCAAACCTTCGTCGACAGCAGAACCTGAGTCAGACAAATGCTCGTTGTTGGATTGATAGTCACGCTCTCGTCGAGCATCTCCTTCAGATGAGTATCTATCTTGTGATTGCTGTCGAGACTCGTAGGTGGACTCTTCTCTCGATCGAAAGGAAGCTTGATCTCGACTGGGTCGATCATATCCACTTCTGCTTGTGCCGGTTGAGCGAGCTGAGGTCGATGCAGGCCTCGCAGTGCGCTTCGCAGGAGCATCGGATGGACCTTGACGATAGCTGCTTGACTTCTTTGATCCAGTTGCACCAGGCTCTTTTCGAGCCTGACCTTTAAAATCTCTTCTATTTTTCATTCTATGTTCTCCAGTTCTTGAGCACAGACAACGCTCAAGTGCTTACAAAGATCGGCTTTTTGTCGTTGCAGATCACGTCCTGGACCACTCACCACCATACTCAGTACTGAGCGTAGCAGCCACAGCTCTGCGTAGTACATAGCTTCAAGCGCTGTTGCGAGCTTGACAAAAAAGGCTGATGAATAGCTGCGGTGAATACGTATACGAGCACTTTCATTCAGGGCAAGTACCTTCATATCGTGCGCTACGTTAGTTTTTCGGGTTGCGCCACGAAGGTGAGTTGCTCGCGCTGAAGGACAGAAAGCAACTCGCCACGACTTGCTTCGCATGCGTATGCAGAGGTCAATATCTTCTCCGAAAAAAAAGTAACTGGAGTCAAAACCTGCGATCTCAGCAAATGCGCTTCTTCGAACGCACAATACAGCACCATCAACATAGTCAACATCAAAACACTTTGCTTCCGTCTGCTGAGTGCTAGATGGAGCTGACTCGGAGAAGAAAAAAGAGTGAAATGCACGGTGAAGAAAGGTGAGACCGAGAACGTCACTAAGGGCTGCGCGAAGACCGGGCAGCAGCCCATAGCTGCGTTGCCATTTGCCATTCGCATACACTTGTTGCAAACCAAGAACACCAACCCGTGTATTGCGTTGAATGCATCGCAGCATCTGTGAAAGTGCATTTGGGTGGTAGACCACATCTGAATTGCTGAAGACAATGAAGTCCTCTGAGCAGTTCTCGAGCGCTTTGTTGCACGCGGCTGCATATCCCAGATTCTCTGGCAAGGCTACAATCTTTGAGTCGGCTAACTCCCTGCGAAGTACAACCAGAGAGTCATCAGAAGAGCCATTGTCAATAATCTGAACTCTGAGCTGGTGACCGTCGAAACTCTCCCGAGCAGAACGCACGCACTCAATACTCAGTGCTGCAGTATTGTAGTTGATGACGACAAAGTCTATGGCGTGTGGAGTTGCTTGCGACAAGATTTCAGGACCTTCAGATAACTAAATGTATAGCCTCTACCGCTGCAAATTAGCTCGAGCGCTAAGAACCTCAACCACACCGGCTGTAACAGATAGACTATGACGGCGGAATCGCAGTATTCAGGGAGCACCAAGACATCCACTGTTGTTCACATTGGTCTCATATATCTCATGACAGATGCGTGACACCGAAAAGCGCGAATATAGCCCGCCAATTCGAACACGATCAGTAGATGCGCTTTCATCACTGGGCTGTGGATGCCTAAGACCACAGCCTCGGCAGGTCTAATATGATGATAATGTCTACACTACAGAAAAGGCATCAAAATCATCGTTTAAATGTCGAAATCCCTTTCTATTTTCAATACTGTGTGAGCACCAATCTACAGAGCAGGTTCTCCGTACGACTTCGGTGCTCCTCGATGCTCCTCGATGCACATTGTACTTGGAATGGCAAGTAACCATTGACAAGCGTCTAGAATGGAGTCATAGAGAGTGCCGATAGCTAGATCATGAAGGAAGCGCGTTTCACGAGATTTCAAAATCAAGTCAGGGGATTGAACAATGCATATTGAGAGTCTAAAGTTTCAGTACACCATCAATCTGAACATTATCAAGTTGAATTGTGAGGGCATAGACGAGCAGCAAGCGCTGTATCGCTTAAACGGCTCTGCATCGGTTAACTGGCTCGTGGGACACATGTTACGCTCTCGTAGTGATGCCTTACAGTTAGCCGGAGCTGCGCGAATTGATGACGTCAACTCAGATCTGTACTACCGTCCTCGTCATGAATCTGCGGAGTCGGAAGGGGACCCTGCCACGCTATCAGAGTTACTCCAGAGGTTCCAGACTAGTCACGAGGAGTTTTTAAAGCGGATGACAGTTTGTATTGAGAATGCGGACGCCGACAAGCGCATGCAAATCGTGAAAGACTTCGCTTTTCGAAGTTTTCACGAATCTTACCACGTTGGGCAAATAGCAATTCTGCGTAGGGCGGTTGGCTTGCAGGGAAAGATTGCTTAAAAGCACCGATCAAGGGGTCCCCTTGAATCTTTGCCGAAGCCCAAAAAGTCTATGGTTACTAACATAGAAGCTGCGGTTAGCTTAACGACTCTGGAACAGCAGTTGTAGGGACTGGCTTTTCCGGAAGAGAGCAGATTTGCATCAGAGGGCCGTTTTCCTTAGCATTCTCTTTCCAGCGCTTAACACTAATTCACGACTCCACACCTGTCTACTGCTGCGAAATTTTGTAGATTGCAAGGATTGTCAGGGAAGAAGAGTATAACCTAATCGTATCGCATGAACACGAAGAAACTACATCAGATTTTTGGCGCTGGCGTCCTTTTAATCTCCTTGATTACCTATGGACTGACCGTGCAGCCCACTGTACCATTTTGGGACTGTGGTGAGTTTACTGCAGCAACTGTGCATCAGCAAGTGCCGCACCCACCAGGTGCACCTTTGTTCCTGATGATTGGGAAGCTCTTTCACATGCTCCCAATTGGGGACCCAGCAGATACTGGAGTTCGAGTGAACTATGTATCTGTTGTTGCTAGTGCAGTGACAGTTTGGCTCCTGTATTTGACCATCGTGATGGTGATCAATGCCTTCCGTAAGAAGGGTATTGAGAACATGAATGATGCGCTCCTGGTGTTTGGCTCTGCCTTCATCGGTGCACTTGGTCTGAACTTCAGTGATACCTTTTGGTTCAACGGAGTTGAGTCAGAAGTGTACGCGTCTTCATCTCTGTTCGTACAGATCGTTATTTATCTGATGATGCGTTGGTGGGAAGAGGCTGACAATCCAGGACACGAACGCTATCTTCTTGGTATTGCTTATTTGCTTGGTTTGAGCATTGGCGTGCACTTGTTGGCACTGCTCGCCATTTTCTCCATCGTCTATCTTGTCTATTTCCGCAAGTACACCTTTAGCTATACAAGTTTCGCCGTTGCCTCAGGTATCAGCTTAATCACGTTTGTTGTCATCTACAAGATCATTGTGTTCTGGATGCCTACGATGATGGCGGGCAACCTACCCATGCGCAATGAGCTCATGGAGTATGCGGTTGCTGGCGAGGACTGGGTCCGCATTTTGGCTATCCTTGTTATTCTCGGCGCTTTGTTTGGAGTGTTCTATGGCTATACACGCAAGATTAAGTGGATGAGCTTGATGGCGAGCGCTTTTGTGCTCGTACTCATGGGCTACACCACCTATGCTCACTTGTTGTTGCGTTCTCAGGCTAATCCTCCAATGAATGAGAATGCACCAAAGACCTTTGCCTCACTTTTATCGTACATTGGTCGTGAGCAGTACGGCGCTGCGCCACTTGTACTTCCACGTCGTTATGAAACTCGTGACGCGGAGAAGATTCGTCTCTACAAAGAGTACGGTAAGTGGTATGAGCCAACCGAAGAGCCGGTGATGAGAAATGACGGACGTGAAGTGACTATTCCGAAGGTTACGAAGCTCAATATGGCGGGGGAGTTGAACTACCTGTTCGACTACCAAATCTATCACATGTATCTGCGCTACTTCTTCTGGAATTTTGTGGGTCGAAGTAGTGACCTTCAAGATTCACCAGCGACCTTTATTAGCTCAGCGGAATCTGACACTCGGAACTTCAACAGTGGCTTTAAGAGTATGTTTCCAATACGCTTTTTTGCCCTGCCCTTGCTGTTTGGAATGATTGGTATTTTCTTTCATTTCAAAGTTGACCCTAAGATGGCATGGGTGTATGTTGTCACCTTCCTCATGATGGGAGTACTTGCAGCAATAGCTCAGAATCAACAGAATCCTCAGCCGCGCGAACGAGACTACTTCTATGCTGGCTCGTTTATGGTGTGGTGTTTATGGATTGGCCTCGGTGTCTATGCCATTATTGAAACTCTGCAGCAAAAAACAAAATCGACAGCTTTGGCTGCCGCAGTTGTACTCGGTTCACTCGTTCTCGTGCCAATCAACATGGCAGCAGGTGGTTGGAAAATGCACAGTCGTGCAGGCAACTACTTGCCTTACGACTACTGTTACAACATCCTCCAGAGCTGTGCGAAAGACGCGATCCTGTTTACCAATGGTGACAACGATACATTTCCAGTGTGGTATTTGCAGGATGTTGATGGTGTTCGTCGTGACATCCGCTGCGTCAACTTAAGCTTGGGTAATACTCTTTGGTACGTCGAACAGTTGAAGAACCACGAGCCATGGGGAGCAAAGAAGATTCCACTATCGTTCCCTGACGAGACGTTGCTCGTGGATGAGAACAGTGATCAAGCTTTGAGTTATAGTCTTGAAGAGGCAAAGCAAGTGAGCATTAAGGTTGCTCCTGCGATCCTCGCCGAGTTTACAAATGACTCGAGTATCATTGGTCGTGGCACCATGAACTTTACCTTTGCTGGTTCAAAGTATGGGACTGGTGAAGGTGGAAAGCAGATGTACTTGTCGAAGGTACAGGACAAGTTAATCCTCGACATTTTGCAAACGACTCGCTTTGAAAGACCACTCTATTTCTCAACAACTGCCGGCTATCCTGGCAGTGAGACCTTTGTTGGCCTGTCTGACTTCTGTCGTCTTGAAGGTATGGCATACCGTATCTGTCCAGTACAGCAACGTGCTGGAGTAACAGGTATGTCGGTGAACGAGAGTGTTATGGACCAATGTCTCATGCATCCACTAGCAGATAACGAATCATACACGGAAGCACATTATGGGTTCAAGCTGCGGAATATGAATGATTCGCCGGTCTATTATGATGAGCATCATCGCAACTATTTGGATAGCTATCGTCGAATCTATATGCAGTATGCGAACTTTATTCTCCAGGAAAAGCGAGATACGAAGAAGGCAGCTGCCGTATTAGATAAGCTTCGTGAGATGATCTCACCAAAGCAGTTCCCAATGAGCTATATCGACATGCTGAATGTTGCTGATTTCTACTTGGTTTGTGGTCAGCGGGAAAAGGCAAAAGAGTATGCTCAACTGGTCGTTGATCGTTGTTCGGCTATTCTCAGCAAACCTGCTTTGGCAAAGTATGAGAATGGTGCTCGATCACGAGATTATCCTCCTGCACTGTTCCTCTGCGATGCACACGTATTACTTGGTGATCAGAACGCGGCGAATCTTGCATTGCAACAATATGTCCAACTTGTAGGCGATAACCCGCGCGCAAAGTTCCGTCGTGATGCGATGGCAATGCGTTTGCAGGCTGCCAATGGTCAAGCAAAAGAGGCATTGGTTGCAACTCGCGAGTTAATGAATCGTCAGCCACCTGATCAATCTCAGGGCGGTTATGTGTACATGCAGGAGATGATGAAGTTCATGGACGATTTACAGATACAAGCTGGCGAAGTCGCTGTGCCTCCACAGATGTAATTCTGAGCCTAGTGCAGCGATGCGCTAGTTCAATTTGAAAAGTATTGCTGAGGCGGCGCGGAATCGCGCCGCTTCTTTTTTAGTGAGAATTTCGTCGTATGGCACAAGTTGATCTCTCTTTCGTCATTCCTGCATATAATGAGGCAGAGCGCATCAGCTCATCCTTGGATTCGGCCTTAGACTATTTGGCTCAGCAGGACTATAGCTGGGAGATTCTTGTTGTGGACGACGGCTCAAGCGATGATACTGTTCGCATTGTTCATCACTATGCCCCTCGAGTTCAATGTATAGTCCTTCCTAAGAATGCTGGGAAGGGTGCAGCGGTTCGCACGGGAATGCTGGCAGCCAAAGGTGAGTATCGAGTGTTTAGCGACGCGGATTTCTCAACGCCCATACGCGAACTGCCCAAAGTTCTGGATGCACTGCGAGCTGGCGCTGATGTGTGCATTGGAAGTCGTCGCCTTGATGCATCAAGTTTGAAGATACATCAGCCATGGTATCGTGAACTCATTGGAGTACTAGGGAACAAGGTTATCAGTGCTTTTGTACTGAATGGAATTGAAGACACTCAGTGTGGATTCAAGGGACTCAAAGCAAAAGCAACGGTCGACCTGTTTTCACAAATGAAGATAGATGGTTTTGGTTTTGATGTGGAGTTGCTCTTCTTGGCTCGTCGCGCCGGCCTCCGCATTGAACAAGTCGCTGTGGATTGGTACAATGACGAGCGCTCACGTCTTAATCCAATTCGCGACTCATTGCGAACTCTGAGCGAAATCTTTCGTATTAAAAAACTGCATCGCTAAAGGATCCTATTCATGAATAGCTATAAAGTCGTGCCCGAGTGGAATGAAGAGATGACATTGGAAGTTGTCAGTGACAATGCCAGTGTTCAGCTAAAGAGCGGAGAAGTTGTACGCATTGAGCCAGCGCATGGCCATCAGAATCTGTTCCGAGTTCATCTCGGAGATGTTGTGCGTGAAGCCTTGATTAAAACGAGTACAAGAGGAATTGTTGAGATTTCTTGGCAGGGCTATACCTACTCGCTGAAAGTCAGTGACGCTAGCTATGACCGCTTTGCAGCAGTGTTGCGCGAGAGCATGGTTGCTGTGCAACAGAAAATCAAAGTTCAAGCTCCTATGCCAGGTCTCTTGAAGCAGATTGTTGTGCACAACGGACAAAGCGTTCGTAAAGGAGAGAAGCTCTTCATTCTTGAAGCGATGAAAATGGAGAACATTATCAAAGCACCTGCAACCGGAACCATACAGAGTTTGGAGTTCCAAGAAGGTTCGGCTGTTGAGAAGGGATCTTTGCTTTGCATTGTTGAGCCACCAACACAAACGGCTGACGCATAGATAGAGCATTGCACCTATGCTCGGCACGTGCGTCACAAATCTAAGGTGTTTCGAACTAGCGATACTGAATGGATGCGCAGCACTATCAACGCGGTTTTACTTCGTCGCATTGACCACTGGGTAGTCCGGCTCAATTTGTCCGCGTTCAATTCTGCGAAGCTTGTTCTTCGCTAGAGCTCGTTTCACAGGCGACAAACGCTCCATGAAATAGATGCCATTGAGATGGTCAACTTCATGTTGTATAACGCGAGCGAGCAAACCATCTGTTTCCAGAACTTGTTCCCGCAGTTTCTCATCTAGATAGCGGACTTGAATTGCTGAGGGACGGTACACGATGTCTCTCAGGTCAGGTACACTCAAACAACCTTCTTCGTGTTCAACTTCATCGCCCGAAAAAGCCTCGACTACTGGATTGATCAGTGTCATGGGACGAGTACCTTCACCCTCGTCGAGATCAGAGATGTCGATGATATTAATCGCAGCCGAACTTCCAACCTGATTAGCAGCCAATCCAATCCCATTGGCATTGCGCATCGTCTCAAACATGTTCTCTATAAAAAGCTGTAGCTCTTCGGTGATGTTCTCAACATTCTGAGCTTTCTGGCGAAGGATGGGGTGATTGTAGACGTATATAGGCAGAATCATGGCAAAAGAGACGTAATATCAAGTAAGAAATTGAACAGTCATTTGGAGATCGGCACCTAGTTCTCCTAGACTGTTTGCAAAGTTACGACGCGTTTCGTGAGTCAACGATCTTGAGAATATCGCTTATGTCCTCAAGTATATGGTCCGCAGTGACATTCTGGTTTCCAAAGGAGTCACCGTACTTGGCGAAGGCTGTGTGCATCCCTACATTCTTCGCGCCAACCATGTCGCGCTCCGCCCAGTCACCAACCATCATTGCTTCATGCGGTTCTACATCAAGACTCTTGAGAGCAGCCAGGAACGGTTTTGGACTAGGCTTGCGCTCGTTTGTGTCGTCATAAGTGACAACTGCATCAAACAAGTGATGAAAATTCATGTAACACAGACGCAGCCATGCCTCGCGCGAAGGGGCATCGGATACTACTCCAAGACGCACACCTTTCTTAACGAGCTGCATTAAGGTAGCTGTTACGTGAGGATAGGGTCTAAGAGCTGCTTCACGGGCACGACGATAGGCTATGATCCCGGACGAGAGAATTCGGTGATCAAGATAGCCAAGACACTCTTGCAGTAATTGGTCAAACACTCGCTGGTACTCGATTCCTTGCTCACGGTAGATGGAATCGATGTGCGACTTGATTTTATCGAAGGTTAGATCCAAGCCTGCGTCGATCATTGCTGTGATGGCAGCATCCACAGCTTGACGCTTCATAGCCATAAAATCTACTAACGTATTGTCTAAGTCAAAAACAACGGCACGTATCATGATTTGATCCTATGAAGTAAAAGTCTGTGAATACTGTGTTTTGATCTCTGTCTCGACTTCAAATGAAATACTGGGTAAACGAGCAGTTGTGGGTAGAAAGAAAACTGTGTCTACACTCAACTCGATGCAGTGTGTTGGATCTTCTTAGCACTGAACTCTGTGCTCGCGCTTAGGACGTGAATCCGCCCTCAGTGCGTGTGCCACGATCACGCATAAGCACAACCACGAACATTCCTACACAGAGGACTAGGGTTCCAAGAGTAATCATCAGTCCTTGTCTGAAACTCTGCGACTCATAGCGCCACTCAATACTGTGCTTGCCTGCAGGAATGACAACTCCACGGAAACAATAGTCGAGTTGCACGCATTCTGCAGGCGCACCATCTACATACACCTTCCAAGCTGGATACCAAATCTCGGAAAAGCACACGAGGGCAGACTCATTCGTGTTTGCAGTATAGTGTGAGTGATTATCGGCATACTCATCACAGACAATACTGTGTGGTACTTCAGATGAGACTTTGTTGCAGAGCTGGGCACTCAGTGGACTCTCGAGTACGGCAACGGAGCGATAGTCAATGCTCGTGTCCTTCATCACATTCTTAATTGTCTCTGGTGTTGCATCCTTATGCTGATAGACCATCCACGCATTGGGGAAGTAATCAGGGCGCTGACGAAAGGCAGCGCTTCTGCGAAGTGTATCGATACCAATCTCATACTTTACTCCAAGCATATCGAGCATGCGCTTTAAGTCGCCTACTTGAGGATGTCGTTTTGCGAGCAGGAGCTGGTTGTATCCTTCATATAACATCACGCCGTCAATCATTCCCTGGTTGCGTTTCAGAGCCATCACACCAGGTGCGCGCATGGAAACGCGAAAGATGTTGTTTGGTTTTTGAGGCATCAGTTGTTCGCGTAGTGCCGGACTGAACATCTCAGCTGCATCCTTTGCAGGATTCAATTTGGATGTGTTGAAGTCGCCGTGCGCCATGGAAAGGTCGGCAAACACGAGTAGTGCAAATACCCAGACCGCAATCTTAGCCGAGAGGATCCCACGGTGCATGAGAAACATTAGTACAAAAGTTGCAATAACAAACAGCAGAGCTGTTGTTCCATAGCCATGGATAATAGACTCCATAGCTTCACTCGGCACTTGAATGCCCGAGCCTGTCGCTACAAAAAGAGCGAACAAGGCAGGCAGAGAAGCAGCCCCAACAAGCTTGTAGAGATCTGTGTTGCCCTTTACTCGTTGGGTCAGTGCATCGAAGCCAAAACCTGCTAAGACGCAGAACGAGAAGGCGACAAGAAACATCATACGGGCCGGAATACGCAGGGCGTTGAAGAAGGGCAACTCAAAGAAGATCGGAAAAACGAAACCGTTCGATCCTAGTGCAAAGAGAAATCCGAAAACGGCCAGACCAAGAAAGAGCGCCCCTTCCGAACTGCGCCACCGTTGAAGCGCACCGAAAAGGCCAAGCATGAAGGCAATGACGCCGAAGTAAAAGGCAGTATCCCAGTACAAATAGTATTCTCGATCATGAAGGAAGAATGGCGCTTTGTTGGATGCTTCGGGACTCATACTACCAAAGGCCTTAGGCACCGTTGTGCAGTACAACTGTTTGTACTCTAATGAACCCACACTTGCTTTCTCATAGGAAATCTCCGCACGCTCCGAAAGAGCTGCAATCTCTTTCACCGGTAAGTACTGAACGCAGAAAATGCCAAATCCAATGATCAATGAGAACGCGCCTAAAGCAAACGAGGAGAGTCCTTGAGTCGTTGTCGAGCTCTTCTGTACGATCGCTGATACGCTAAACCATAAGGCGACAATTCCTAAGCTGAAAGCCATGTACAGAGTCATCTGCGGTGAACCACTGAGCATCGTCATTCCTAAAAGCATACCAGCAATCACAGAATGAAGCATGCTTCGATTGCGAACGGCTGCTATGAGAAAGCTGGCAATGAGAGGGAACCAAGCCAAGTGTTCCACCTGCATGGGATGGAATGCATGAAGTACCAAGGGTGCCGAGAAACCATAGCTGAGGGCTGCGATCATGGCGCCTCCCATACTAACATCAAGCCTCCGACACAGCAGATACATCGAACACTGCGCAATAAAGAAATGCAGAATAATAAGCAGTTGTAAGTTCTGGATTGGATACGAACCGCTACCTGAGATCATATCCAACACAAGATGCGGAGGATAAAACAGCGCTGATTGAACGTCGGCTTGAAACGGCATGCCACAGAAGGAGTATGGATTCCAGTAGGGTATATCGCCTTGCGACATATGCTTGGCAGCAAAGGCTCGCACAGGATACACATACTCCGAGAAGTCATCCCAAAAGAAGGCTGAACCAAAAATGTGCGCGCGGAAAAAGAAAAGCGTCGCTATGGCAAAAAGTACGAAGGGCAACCACTTCGGTAGAGTGAATGCAGAGGTTGCTGTTTGTGTATTTCGTGTTGACATAGGATTCAGTTAGTTGCAAGATGATTCACGAAAGTAAGAAGAACGGTCAAGAGCCTCAGGGTAGAACAGCTTCTGTAGTTCTCAGTGATGCACTATTCAAAGGAGCAGTTAACAATGTTGTCACAAGAGTAGGCACTAGACTTGCAGCACTCCAGCTTTCCATTCAGGGATATGATCATTGTGTGAAGCGACAGCTAAGCCAGTCGATACTATGGTCCGTATCTCGGTTGGCGCTACAATGCCATCTACCCATAATCGCGCCGCAGCATACAATGGAGTAGTTGTCGCGTCGTAGTGATCTTGAATATCCTTAAGAACTTTTTGTTGCTCAGCCTCTGTCAACTTCTTTCCATCGCGTTCTAAACTTGCTAAGCGAATAGTAAGGATAGTCTTCGATGCTTGAGCGCCACCCATAACGGCAATGTTTGCAGAAGGGAGTGCATAGATGAGTCGTGGATCATAAGCTTTGCCGCACATCGCGTAGTTGCCAGCTCCATAACTATTACCCAGAATAAAGGTGAACTTCGGAACAACAGAGTTTGAAACTGCATTCACGAGCTTCGCACCGTCTTTAATGATGCCACCTTGCTCTGCACGTGTGCCAACCATGAAGCCAGTGACATCCTGAAGAAAGACCAGAGGAATACCACGCTGATTGCAGTTCATGATGAATCGCGCTGCCTTGTCTGCACTATCAGAATAGATCACACCGCCAACCTGCATTTCACCCTTGCCACTTCTTACTATCTCACGGTTGTTAGCTACAACGCCGACAGCCCAGCCATCAATTCGACCAAATCCGCAGATCAAGGTTTTACCATACTCAGCCTTATACTCGTCAAACTCAGAGGCATCGAGAATTCTGGAGAGCACCTGGTAGGTACTGTAAGGCTTCGAATGATCGGCAGAGAGGATGCCATAGATCTCGTCAGTATCGAATGCAGGAAGGCGCGACTCTTCGCGAGAGAACAACGAATGCTGTCCTTTCAAGGGCGAGAACTTTTCGACTAAGGATCTTATCGTCGCAAGAGCCTCAGCGTCATCTTTGACTTTGTAGTCAATGACTCCGCTTATACTGGCGTGCATGTCGGCACCACCAAGCGGCTCTATGCCGGTCTTCTCACCAATAGCCGCTTCAACAAGTGCCGGACCGGCTAGGAACACACTACCTGTGCCCTCAACGATGATCGCCTCATCACTCATGAGCGGTAAGTAGGCTCCGCCTGCAACGCAGGGACCCATGATTGCTGCAATCTGGGGAACGCCCAGAGCAGACAACTGTGCGTTGTTTCTGAACTGTCGACCAAAGTGCTCTTTATCGGGAAAAATCTCGTCCTGCATAGGAAGAAACACACCCGCACTATCAACCAGATAGATAATCGGTAAGCGGTTCTCTAAGGCAATCTCTTGAGCTCGCATATTCTTCTTTGCGGTCATTGGAAACCAGGCTCCCGCTTTAACAGTAGCATCATTCGCTACAATCATGCATTCGCGACCATGGATCTTTCCAATAACAACAACGACACCTGCGCCCGGAGCACCGCCTTGCTCAGCATACATATCATGGGCTGCATGTAAGCCAACCTCGAGCAGAGGAGAATCAGCATCGATCAATGCAGCGATGCGCTCGCGCGCCGTCATTTTTCCTTTGGCTTTGTGCTTTTCCTGCGCCTTTTTGCCTCCTCCAAGTCGCGTTTTTTCCGCAACTGCTTCGATTTTTCGCAATAGATTCTTGTTGTGATCGTAGTTCTTCTCATAACCAAGATCGTGTGCTATTTCGCTACCGATAAGTCGGGGCATAGAAATTCATGATTGAAGGTGGATTCGATCTATTGCTACAACATTTGCCAGCAATAGCAAGTCATTCTGCTCAAAATCAGCCCATGTCAAAACCAACGCGGGCGAACGGCAAAAATAGCGATACTCAGGCATTTAGCTAAGAATAGCCGAGTGCACATGAAAATCTCGATTTCCTCGAGTCATCGGTTTCGTTCGCGAGGCTAGAAGACTCTACGGTGCCGCCAGGTGTAACGGCGGGTTTTCATGACCATGCATCCGCTGACGCGTCTGCAGCTTCAGACATTACCAAAACCTACATTCTCCGCAGACAACCATAGTAGTAAATTTCGCTGTTTTTTGAAGTGCTGAACCTGTAACTTGGTTTGAAATGTGGCGAGGGGAGAATATCTCCAGTAGCCTTTGATGTTTGTTGAGACGACACTCTATACCCTTTTGTTAGTCCTTTGGGCTGTGGCGCGCAGAATGCGCGCACAGCATGATAAAAATACTTCTTGAGATATCTCTTGATATGCGGACACCGATAGCAATTCCTCAATCACCTTCAAAGTTGGGCTGGCTGAAAAGCAGAGCTCTAAAACTTCTGCTTGGGTTTGTGTGTTCCTTTGCTTTCAGTCCCAACAGCAGTGCTCAGTTCGGTCAGAATAAGGTTCAGTACCAAAATTTCAACTGGAAGTTTATAAGCTCAGCTCACTTTGATGTGTACTTCAATGACGGAGAAAAGTACTTAGCTGAGTTCTGTGCACACAAAGCAGAAGAGGGATTCGTAACCATCTCTCGTGACTTGAACTATACCATTAACAAACGAATCAGTATTGTAGTGTATGGTTCACACGTTGAGTATCAGCAGACGAATGTTATACCAGACTTCATGCCAGAAGGTATCCGAGGTGTTACTGAGCTGTATAAGAATCGTGTGGTAGTAAACTTTGAGGGAAACTGGGAACTGTTCAGACAGCTGATTCAACATGAGTTAACCCATGCGATACTGAATGAAGTGCTCTACTACGGAAACACTCGTTATCTCTATCAGTCTCGAGTACAGATGCCTTTGTGGATGAACGAAGGTTTGGCAGAGTTTGAAAGCTTGCATGGATTGGATGCACCAACAGACATGTTCATGCGGGACATTGCGCTCAGCGAGTACCTTCCTCCCTTAGAGCAATTGTCTGGTTTTTTTGCGTACCGGGGAGGACAAGCCTTCTGGGACTACGTCGTGCGCAAATACGGTCGTGGCAAGATCGCCGAGATCATCGGGAACATCCGCTTAGGCATGGATCTCAATTGGGTATGCATGGCCTCCTTTAGCATGAGTCTTGAAGAGTTTTCCGAGCGTTGGCAGGAAGACATGAAACGAGAGTACTTTCCAGATCTGGAGAAGTTTCAACGCTTGGAGGACTTCGCCAAACGCTTGAGTAACTCGGCGAAAGATGCCAGTCAATACAACTCTTCGCCAGCTATCTCACCGGATGGATCAAAAGTTGCCTTTATTAGTATGCGAGATGGAAGCTACGGTATTTATCTCATGGATATCGAGAAGAAGAGTGATGTGCGCAAGCTTATCAGTTCTCAACGAACCTTGGATTTCGAAGAACTGAATGTGTGGACGCCGGGTATTTCGTGGAACCCCACTGGAGATAAGATAGCGATCAGCGCTAAGGCTGGCGGGGAAGATGCGCTCTTTATCGTAGACGCCAAGAATGGTGATTACAAGAAGTTTACCTTTGGGATGAAAGCGATCTCAAGTGTTGCATGGTCGCCTGATGGAAAGAGCATTGCTATGTCTGCCACCGTTGATGGTCAAAACGATATCTATCTCTACACCATATCCACCACCTCATTTGTCAAGCTCACGAATGATGTCTTTAGTGATGCTCATCCAACGTGGGCACCAGATAGTAAGAGCTTGTACTTCGTGTCTGACCGAGGAGAACAAACAACAGGGAACTATCGTCGCGACAGTTTTAAAATATGGCGACATGACATTTCGCAGAGTGATATCTATCGTTTGCAAGTGGACGACAGGAGTATTAGCCGAGTAACTAAAGATCCATTGCATAAGAAGAGTTCCTTGTGTGTTGCCAGAGATGGTGAGCGATTGATGTACGTAGCGGATAACAATGGGATAGGAAATGTCTATCTCTTTACCCTCTCCACATCGACTGCGCGTCCAATAACAAACTCACTGTCTGGAATTGGCCAGATTGCTTTGTCGCGCGATGACTCACGTCTTCTATTCAGCGCTCAGATACGAGGAACTCTGGAGTTGTTCTATATCAAGCATCCGCTCGACAAAAGTCTCGATTCAAACGGACTGCCGCCAACGCGACTTAAGCAGCGCAAGCAGAGTCAACAGAAGTTTACAGATGCAGTTGTATCCAAGGCTCAGGATATCGACATCAAGCCGAAATCCTTTGTCGGCTACGGTAACGTTGACATCGACACACGTCGTCAAGTAGTAGATGGTCTTGCAGATACAGTAGGGAGTAGCAACACATCATCGAACATGCGACAACAGGATACGGTACCCGATCAGTTTGACACGCACGATTACAAGGTCAGTTTTTCGAACGACCTTGTGGCTGGTGGGATAGGGTACAACTCCTTATGGAACAACGGGCAGGGAAACATTCAAATTGCATTCAGTGATGTGCTTGGCAACCATGTGCTCTATGCGAATGTTCAGTTATGGTCTGATCTCAAGAACTCTAATATAGACTTTACTTATCTCTACCAGCCAGACATTCTAGATTACACAGCAACCGCCTATCACAAGGCGTTCTTGAGTTACTTCTCGGATCCACGTTATGGTTTGGATCTCTACTCTCTGCGTACCTATGGCTTGAATCTCGGAGCGTACTATGCCTACACACGTTTTGAACGATTCGAGTTCAGTCTTGGATGGATAGGGGTAAGTAAATCCAACGAAACCACACCGGAGTTTAGTTGGACGAATGTAAACGAGAACTTTTTGGTGCCGGAGTTCAAGTATGTTTACGACAACTCTCAGTGGGGATTCTTTGCGCCCTACAGAGGAATGCGTGCCTTTGTGGATTTGAAACTCTCGCCTCTATCTAAGAGATTTGCAATGTTGTCGGCCGATTTTCGACAGTACATCCCGATTTGGCGTGAGTATTACGGTGTTGCTCTGCGCGCAGCCGCTGGCGGGAGCTTTGGACCTGATCCTCGTAACTATTTTCTTGGTGGTGTACAGAATTGGATAGGTCGCGGCAACTTCGGTTTTGGTTACGACTTGTTTAAGAATGCTGAGGACTTTGCCTTTCTTCAATTGGAGACCCCACTGCGAGGCTTTGAGTTGGGTCAAGTTGCAGGACAAAAGTACTTCCTTGCGAATGCAGAATTTCGCTTTCCCTTCTTTAGCGGCTTCGTTGCTGTACCGTTGCCCTTTGTATTGTTAGGGGCCGTTTTTGTAGATGTCGGTACGGCATGGAATTCATCATTGTCGCAGATAGCGCTGCGACGTCCCATCGATACGCTTGATTCCTGGGGACCACGGTTATACTATCAGCCAGCGAGTTTGCTCGTCAGTACTGGACTTGGTTTGCGCTCGGTGTTAATGGGCTATCCACTGAAAGTGGATATTGCGTGGAGGCGTGATGGAGACAGATGGTCAGAACCAAACTACGTGGTTTCGCTTGGCTTTGATCTCTAAGTACTGAGAGGAGAGGCAGCCGATACTCAAGATTCGCGCACGTAGATGTTACCCAGTATTGGGTCCATCGCATTGTGACTTTGTATACGTCGAATCAATTGGTCACGGAGTACGGTGCCAGCATTCATGAGTTTGAGACCCGAGTTCGTGACGATGTCACTAGCCAACTGCATTCCTTCCATGAGATCAAAGAGCTGCACAGCTCTAGTTTCTGCATGATCCGCTGAACGACGTGAGACATTCAGGAGATACTCCTCCAACAGGGCTACGACGCGATGATCGTAGACGTGTCGGTTGAAGCGCTTCAATTGTTCCAGTGCATCGACCATGGAAATGCGCTGTGTTCGTGCAATTTCATCGAGGTCACACACCGCACGTAGAATGCGAGAGCCAAGTGGGATCTGCCAATGCTGTTTGCGATCTGGAAATCCTGTACCGTCGTAGTTTTCATACATGTTCTTGAGGATTAATCGAGCACCTGCCAGATTATCTACACCTTCAAGAATTGCATCAGCCTGCAAGGGAACGAAAGCGGTGAAGTTATTCGTTGCTGAACCATCTAAGGTTATACGACTGTGACGCTCAGAGTCTGGAAGATGCATTTTGCCAAGCCATGCCAAGTGAGTTGCGCAAAAGATCTGCGTCTTTTCCAATTCGGAACCTTCTTCATTTCTAAACTGTTCTACGATCCACTCAACAGCATGAAGAAGGAAGGGAAGTTCGTCTGCTGCATCTGGAAAGCGCACGTGTATCATACGCTCCATTGCGTGGAGCATTTGCTTCTCTCCGGCCTCTTTGCTACGAATCGTTGCACGTAGTTGACGATTCTCTATTCTCGATTCCTCAAATCGCTTGATGAGATTGCAATTGAGTTGAAGAATTGAGTCAGCGTGACGCTCATCTTGTAGATCGATGACGTGATCGAGATCAAGCGATAGCGCACGAGAGCTTTGCAAGTTGTTGTGAACGATGGCTACAAGCAAACAGACCGAATCATTGAGGCGACTACGAACAGTAGTGCAGAAATCAGCAAGATCAAAGGTGGAGATACTCCAATCGATGAAGATGACATCTGGGGTAGATTTCTCCAAAGCTTGAAGGACCAAACCGGAGCTGTCTTCCATGCGTATCTGCGTCTCTGGAAAGACCTGCTTCAGAGGTCGACTGTATCTTTCCGCCTGTTCGGCGTGTGCGACAACGAGAATATCAAGGTGTTTCATACTCATCGGTGCGAGCTCCCGGTAATGGTTTGATGCGATTCGCTTTCACCGTGACCTTTGTTTCCGGATATATGATCAACAATTTTCTGTTGCAAGAGGGCAGCAGAAGCAACATTCGGAACCACGATGCTCACGCGACGGTTGCTTGGATCAAAAGGGTTTGCATTGTTGTAGGGATGTTTATCTGCGCAAGCCACAACATTGATGATTTGATCAGGATACAATCCACTACTCTCGAGGATACGCCGAGCCGCGTTAGCGCGATCGCTTGAGAGTTCCCAGTTGCTATAACCTTTTCGTGATCCAGGATACTGTTTGCTGTCTGTATGACCTTCAAGTACAACATGATTTTGAAGTTTGCCTAAGCTCGCGCCAAGGTTGCGAAGAATCTCGACAGAGCTTGCTTTGAGACTAGCGCTACCAACTTCAAAAAACTCATTGTCTTTCACTTCAACCAGTTCAATGCGAAGACCTTCATCAGATATCGTTACGCTAATATTTGAAAGTAGATCTTTGATCTCTGGATGCATCTGCTTCATCTGCTGAATTTCTTCGCGAAGCTTCTCAGCGGTCTTTGCGATTTTATCTGCCAGGCTGATGCTATCCTGAACAGCTTGTTTTTCCAATTCGCGTTTCACAGAATCGGGGAGAGCGGCAGCTTCTGCATTGAATTTGGAATTGACGTCTTTGTCGCTGTTCGCCAAACCAACATCGCCAGATCCATTGCCTTCGTTGCCTTTCGATCCTGGGCTCATATCAAGTGGCGATGGAATCTTCTTTCCTGTCTGATTCTCAAACACACCAGGTTCTTTGAAGAAACTCGCAATGCGGTTTTTGGATGTGGGACTTAGACCCAAAATCCACATCACGAGAAAGAATGCCATCATAGCTGTCACAAAATCGGCGTACGCAACCTTCCACGCGCCACCGTGATGTCCACCGTGGCCGCCCTTCTTAATCTTCTTGATGATAATCGGTTGCTCGTGCTCTGCCATGATCTTGCCTCTTATTTCACCGACTTCACAGCCTCTTCCGTTTCTTGGAAGCTTGGTCTGTCATGTGATTCAATTGCACGTCTTCCATACTCAACGGCTACGACTGATGGTGCGCCCTTTGCGAAAGCGAGAATTGATGCTTTAATACATACGAGATAACGGTGGTCTGCGGCAACCATGTGTTCCATGTTTTTCGCCAGAGGGCCAACAATACCGTATGACATCAATACTCCAAGGAAGGTTCCTACAAGAGCCGCTGCCACGGAAGCACCAATAACTTCAGGTGGCTGATCAATTTCACCCATGGTGATGATAACCCCTAATACCGCCGCAACAATACCTAGTCCAGGAAACGCATCACCAACGGTGTTCAGAGCTGCCGGTAATAAGGAATGCTCGTGATGACTTGTTTCTAAGTCAAGCTCCATAAGATCATCCAGATCGTGTGCGGGTACTCCACCATTTAAAACGATCTTCAGTGTATCACACATGAATTCGACTGCGTGGTGGTTTGCAAGAAATGAAGGATACTTTGAAATGATGGGGCTTCCCGAGGGATTTTCGATGTGTTGCTCAAGAGCAATCAAACCCTCTTTTTTCGCAAGTTGAAAGAGTTCATACATCAATTTCAGCACGTCCACAAAGGTCTCTTTCTTGATCTTCGAGCCACTCAGTGTAGCAAGTGCCGCTTTGATAACGGAAATCGTTAGGTGCAAAGGATTAGCAACGAGCAGCGAGCCCGCAGCAGCACCTACGATAATGATAAACTCCGTAGGCTGTACAAGTACAGCTAAGTTTCCATGGTGCATGGTGTAGCCTGCGATAACGCTACCCATAACGACAACCATACCAATGATAACGAACATGTGCCGGACCCGAAGTGGTGGTTATTTCGAGTTCCGCAGTCGCTCCTGAAGGTGGGTTCTTGAAGAATCTAACTCCAATGCTCGCTTCCAGGCTTCAACTGCGCTCTCTCGTTTGCCGAGTTTAGCGTAATTATCGCCCAGATGCTCGAAAAGTGTAGCGGAACGTGGCGCGAGCTGCGTTGCACGGAGGAAATAGCGAGTTGCCGACTCAAAATCACCCTTTTTGTGAAGGATCCAACCGTAGGTGTCAAGATAGCTGTCGTTCGAACTATCGGCTTCTAAGGTTTCGCGCGAGAAGAGCAACGCCTCGTCCAGTCGAAGACCCTGTTCAGCGTAAGAATAAGCTAAGTTGTTCAATGCACTGATGTTGTGAGGATTTATGCTCAAGCTCTGACGATAACATGAGTCCGATGCTCTACGATCATTCATTTTCTCGAACACCACAGCCATCTCGTTCCATACTTCTTCGGACCGAGCATCAATTTGTAGCGCACGACGAAGGTAACGAAGGGCACTTTGGAAGGACGAGTTGTACGAAAAGGCGAGGCCACAGTAGTAGTGAATCTTGGCATCATTCGGACGTATGGCTGCAAGTCGACAGAGGAAATCTTGGGCACATTGGGCATGCTGTGCTTGCATCAAGTATCCTGCAACTCGAAGTGAAGCGGTAGAACCACTATCAAGAGAAGCGCATTTGAGAAACTCTCGTTCGGCACGAACAGTATCGTCCATTTTCAACCAGAGCATTCCTGTTAACTCATATGCATCGGCATTGCTACTATCGCTCAGATTGAGATGATCAACAAAGCGCTGCAACAAAGCAGGTTCGGCGAAGCTACTGTCTTCATAGAGTCTAACGGCCAGTCTCATCCGCTGTTCGCGTCGAATCTCTTGACTAAAGTCATTGCGTGTTTCTAGAACTGATAAGGCTTGGCTGTAGTTGCGGGTGTCAAGAAGACTTTCGAAATAGTCTTGAAACGGAAGCGATTGAGCAGGGAAGTCGGTCATGATCCTTTCCATGCACTGCACATACTCTGCACTCATTCCACGTTTCTCATACACACCGGCAAGCTCAAATAGTGCAGTGAGATCTTCCGTACGTTCAACGAGTTCTTTGAGTATGCTGATCGACCGTGGATCGTCGATGAGCTCATAGGTTTGTGCCAATGCGAACTGGGTCGATGCCCGAGGAGTTCTCTTGAGTGCTTGCTCGTAAGCCTCGGCTGCTTCATCAAAACGGTGAGTCGATACCAGGAGTTGTGCTAGGATGAGTAGGGGTTCATCCTCCTGCTCTAACAAGGTGACTGCTTTTCGAACATGATACTCCGCCGAGTCGATACGTACCAGAGATTGAAAACACTTTGCTAACAGCAGCTCAACAGCTCCGTTCTCATCATCAAGCTTCATCGCTCGCAGCTGACGTATAGCGGAAATGTAATCTCGGAGGGTATAGCGTACCGATGCCAAAGTGAAGAGTTCACGATTGGCGCGGGCTTTGGAGAGACTGTCGTCTTTGAATCGAAGTGTTTTAGCGCTCGCGGTGGAGCTCTGGGGCACAGTTTTACAGCTCTCTGAGTAGAGTGCAAAACTCATGAGACTGACAACCAACAATATCCAACGGCTCATAGCCATAGGTGGTCTCGATCGCTGTCATGCTGCAGACAGCTCAAAAAAAAACCCTTCGAAAAGGGTTTACAATGTCTGATTACATGCGGACTACATGGTTGGCGCTTTTTTCAACATCGCTTGCAAACCATTCTTTGAAAGGGTCTTCAATGCGCGTGTGGATATTTTCATGCGTACCCAAACCTTTTTCTCATCGTCCCAAATACGTTTGTTCTGTACGTTTGGATTGAAACGACGACGAGTCTTGTTATTAGCATGCGAGACGTTATTTCCGAATAATACGGTTGTGCCTGTTAATTGACAACGCTTGGACATATGCTGCTCCTAAAAATGACGAATACAAAGATACGACAAGTTTTGTAAAAAAGAAGTAGAAAAACAACATTATTAGGCCTCGTGACAACTCGTTTCCCAGCGCTGCGTTTGCTCGTTTTCCTGCTGATAGGCTTCTTTTTGCCTCCGATTAGCCCCCTAAACTGGGGTCTTGGAGCTGTGCTTTTCGCTTCCATGGGCGGCTCAGTCGTTCTGACAGCTTTTGTCTTCGGACTATCCAAAGTGGTCTCCTCTTCTTCAGCCCCCCTTGATCAACATCTTGTTCAATCGAGAGCTGGATTCTGGAGGCGTCTTGCTGGAAATCTAGCATCGAGAGTTTGGAAGTCGATGGGTACCACCGCGCCAGTGCGAGTGTCGTCTCGAAACCTGAGAGGTGCTGCGCCTATACCGCCAGACGCCCCTTACCTGACATTCCTGTTCTTTGTGTGGCTAGGAGTTAGCAGCGGCACTCTCCTTCGGATGACTCACAGCTGTCTGGATGGACCTATGTTAGAAATGGCTCAGCGCAGCGAAGTGCCAAGTTTGATAGAGGGGAGGATACTTGAATCGTTAGGTTCTTCTGAGCTAAGTGATCAGTTTGTGGCTGAAGTACGTATCCATAGCCCAAGCCTTCCGAATCATCAATGTCGGGTCATGCTTCGTGTGCCGAAGTTGGCTTCGATACCGTACTTGAAGCCAGGTGTGCACTTTCAAGTCAATGCTGCACTGCGTTTGCCGCAAAAACAGTTGATCTGTACAGATTGGAATGAGCGAAGGTACTGTCGCAGTCATGAACTGTTATGGATAGCCAGAGCGTATCCTTCAAGTTTGTCTTTGGACTATAGAAGTCTTGATGCGTTCTCTCTACGAGGAGCACTGCGGGATTGGGTAATGAAGACAATTGCACGCTGCTTTAGTCCCTCATCTCAGAGTCTAGCTGCCTCAGTACTGTTCGCAGAGACGCGCTCTCTCGATGAAGATATGGTACAGTCGCTGCAGCAAAGTGGTATCTACCATCTCTTCCTTAGTAGTACCATGCACATAGTTCTGGCGGCCTTATGTATGAACGTGTTTTGTGCATGGATTCCATGGAAGATACCAAGACTCCTGGTGTTTGCGCTTGGTTTGTGCTTGCCTCTGATGTTGAGCGCTTGGAGTCCAACACCCTTGCGCACGGCATTGCTGTTGCTTTCTATTCAGGTACTTCGTGTGACACAGCGTTCTACGTCGCGACTCAATGTACTTGCGTTCCTTTGTTTGGCGATGATCTTCATCGATCCAGCATCTCTCTTTCATCCTGGATTCCAGCTTTCAGTCTGTGCCATACTGTCGTATCATCTATTCTACAACAGAACTAGCGATCTCTTCCATCTTGTGTGGCCAACAAGAAATCGTGCACCGAATTGGTTGCAGCGAGCACTTAGCGGTTCTGTTGCAACTTCCTTGCTCTTAGCTCCACTTATTGCTCTCCATAGTAGTGCCTACCATTTTCTCTCAGCTCTGGTAGGGATGGTCCTGTCCGTACCAGGAATACTCTGTTCTGTTACAGTGTTTCTTGCAGTGCTCCTTGAACCAATCTGGCATAGCGCTGCATCAAGTGTAGCCGCTGTAGCTCAAGAGCTCATGCAGCTTCTTTGGTTGAGCGCGGATGAGCTGCGTGCGCTTCCCAGCTTGCAAGTGTTTGCGCCATCAGCATGGATCATTGGTTCGTGCTATAGTCTTTGTTTTATCTCCCTTTTCGTTTGCAAGACTCGTCGAGCTGTGCTCTTGCTAAGCTTTGGTGGACTCATAACTATTGCGTGCTGTGTGTTTGTATGCGCTGACTGGCAAGATGATCTGCAGATAAACCGTTCGCATTTGACGATTCGAGCGCATCGACTTCATGAAGGGGTAGAGTACCTGCGTTTTGTTGCTGATGCGAAGTCAGTTATAGTGCCACAACACGACAGAGCGCTCTGTACTTTCTTTACTATGTTTGACGCAGATACTCTCATTATTGATGCGAGAGAAGCGAAGTACAGACCGTTGATTGAATCAGTTCGTGAATCGCTCGATGAGAAAACTATATTGGAGATTCAGCCTTGATTGAACGTATTACAGTTCGAGACTGCGGTTATGAGTTTGGTATGACCCTTGCGAATCTAGTAGGTTGGACTTCGCGTGGTTTCTGTGTTTCGGCTATGGACTCCTTGGCAAAGGAGGACGTGCAGATGTGTCGCGACGCGCTCAAAACTGAGCTGGGGTGTCATGCGTTGATTACTCAGCGGCAGACACATGGTTCGCACATACAATGGGTTGATCAGAACTCGCTCTGTGATAACGAGTCGGACGCGCTCGTGAGCAGTAGTAGGAACACGGCTCTTTGTGCTAGTGTAGCTGACTGTGAAGGCATCGTTCTCTATCACCCTACGGAAGTGCTCTTTGCGGTTGTTCACTCAGGATGGCGTGGCACCGCCCTCAATATATCTGCAACTGTGGTCGAGATGATGTGCAAGAGAGGACAGGTAGATGCATCTTCTCTAAGAGCTTGGTGTTCTCCCTGTGCATCCGGACGTAATTATGAAGTACAAGCTGATGTTCAACAATTGTTTCCTGACTACTGTGTAGAGAGCTCGCCCAACAGATTTCTCTTTGACAACCAAAGGGCTGTGCGAGATCAGCTCGTAAAGGCTGGACTCCTTGCTATGAATATTCAGTATTCAGAACTCTGTACAATGGAAGAGTTATCGATGTATTCATATAGACGTGATAAAGACAAAGCAGGTCGCATGGCCGTCTATATCTGTCGCACTACGTAGAACCAAGAGCAGATGGCGATGTGAGAAGCTCTTGGAATTGAAAGTGGACCAGTGCGAATCCATAGACAACGGCATTGACTCACACTAACGTCCATGTAGACCTTGAATCCCGAGTACAATGGTGCGCAGGCGCTGGATGTCTTATTCCTATGACGATGTGAAGGTTCCCCTCCATTCAGGAGTCTACAGCGGCTACTTCTTTTTCGGACACAGAACGGCATAGAGACTAAAGCCTTGGGCGGGGCGACGAGACATACTCAAAGGTATATACCCACCATTTGCCCACAATTGTATTTGATCAGCATAGTGCGCATCGAGAGGTTGCCCAGAGGAACCGCCGGGTAGAACAGTATACACAACTGAGTCTTCCATGTCGGTAACGAATCGCATTGATGCGCCTACATACACGTCGAAGGGGTTGTGCACCTGCCAGAGAGCGTTGTTCAGGGTCGTTGCGTCACCTCCAACACTCTTGAGTTCATGGGTGACAAGACTGCGGAAGGCTGCAACCTCATCTAGTGGGTGTTTCAGTGTTAAGGTATGCAGGCGACCATAGGTCCATTGTTGCATATCATCTCCAAAGCGTTCATGAATGAGATGAACGGCATCCTTGAAGCTCTTTACAATGAGCGATTCTAGTACTTTTCGGCCCTTCCATGACTCAGACGCAAACCAAGTATAGGAAGTGTCACTAAGAATCTCATTGATCTTTCTCATTGGCATACTGCCAACGAATGCGTACTTCTTGTAGAGAGTTGGCGAGATGCGCCAGCAGAAGACATTAGACATCAGTCGTTCATGAAAAGCAGTATAAACAGCAGGTGCAACGTCTTGAGGATTCATAGAAGCATCCCAATGCGTCAACAAGCCTAAGGCAGAATACTCTTCGCGAGAAAGTTGAGCGGTGTCTCGAATCAGCGTACCCATCGTGGAACCTAACACCTGCTTTGCGTTTCGTGAAATGAGGTCGAGTTGCATGTACTGAGCATCACGAATGGTATAGTCGTGATACTCCTGCAGCATCTCGTCGATGCGTTCCGCCCTCGATGGAGGCTCCCAGAGAGCCGATAAATAGTACCCTGCAGTACGCGTGGTCAAGTTGTTTGCACTGAATACATAACGGCGTTGAGGATTGACGATGCGTGGAAGTGCGGAGGAAGGTCTGAAACCTTTCCAAGCATACGTGCGATCCCACCCTGGATGAGGGAAATTGGGGTTGCCTTCACCACGAATAGGTACTAAGCCAGCGGGAGCAATGCCCATGTTTCCTTGCTTATCAGCATAGCTGAAGTTGAGTGCTGGAGCACCCCAGCCAGCGACAGCTTCACAAAATTCTCGCCACGACTTGCAACGGACTAATCGCAAAGCACTGAGTATCTCATCACTATTTTCTTGAGCAGTCCATTCAAAACTCAGAACGTACTTCTCTGGTAGTGAGTGAGCGCTTGCGGGGTAATGAAACAAGCTGTCTTGCTTTCGAACAGCGTGTACATCTGAGATAATGTTGGAGGTTGCCGTTGCGCGATAGTCAATGATCAGACTATCAACGCGAGAAGCGACTTTTACTTCTATAGTGTCGCGCACATGCTTGAATTTTGTACGAGCACCATCGCGGTTGTAGTAGTATGCTTTGTTTGCCGGGTCCACTTTCTCAATGAAATAATCGCAGTCGTCAAGCATGACATTCGTGATACCCCAGGCGATGTTGTCGTTGCGACCACTGATCATTCCTGGAATCCCAGGGATAGTACATCCGATAGCATTGAACTGCGGACAACTCAAGTGCACTTGATACCAGCGAGGGGGAAGCCCTAAGGAAAGGTGAGGATCATTGGCGAAGATCAGACCTTTTGTGCCGTCGCTGTGCTTCGACATAACCCAGCAGTTGCTACCTGAGCACATGCCGCTCATGTTAAGTTGAAGCCGGACAGACTTCAATGCCTCTGCATAGTGTCTCAACAACACCGAACTCTCTTCTTTCGGCAATGAGTATGCACTGAGCAAACTATCTGGTGCTGTTGAACTTCTCCCAACATCGCAGACGGTGGGTGAGGTTGATGGGTAGGAAGGAATAAAGCGAAGAGCCTCGTCTACACCGAGACTATCGGCAATCTCGCCGAACGCTATGTCGGTCCAGAAACTCATGCTCATGTCGAATGCCATGAGTCGTTGAATTGCCAGACAATCCGATGCCTTCCATACTTCTGGTTCGTAATGCAGGGCATCAAACTCAAAGGGCAAAGCATTGCGGTTCTTTTCAATGAACGCATTGACGCCTGCGCTGTACGATTCAAGCACGTTCTTTGTTTGTCGAGAAACGTTGAGTGCAAGTCGATCAGCAATCTTAGTGATTCCTAACACACGAAAGAACTTATCGGCATCCAGTGTCTTCTCACCAAAAATGCGCGCTGTCTTGCCGCGTGCAATTCGTCGCATGAGATCCATCTGCCACAATCGATCTTGCGCATGTGCAAATCCAAGACTGAAGTAGAGGTCACGTTCGTTTGAAGCGCTAATGTGTGGAATGCCAAAAGCGTTTCTGTAGATGTGGCAGGTGTCACCAAGTGCTAAGGACTCAACGAAGACATCATCGCGAATGTTCGAGCGTAAAGCAAGGTTGATGCAGAAAACCAAGGTTGCTAAGACAAGAGCAACGACGGTAACGCTGAGTGCTGAAAAACGTTGGAGAATGCTAATCATAAGAGCTTAAAGCCATCCTTGCGAACGATACCAATCCAGAGTACGCTGTAAGCCAGCCTGCAGTGAAATTTTCGGCTCGTAGTTGAAATCGCGTTTTGCCTCATCTATACCGCAAATCCAGTACGGTTGGATAAAATCGATTGCTTTCTCGTAGTTGAAAACTGCACTTTTTGAACGCAGTTTCGAAAGCGCACCGCTGACTGCACCCACAAGAAGTACGACGAAATGAGGGAGATGAAGTTTGAGGACACGTACGTTGAGAATGTTTGCCGCAACGGAAGCGATTTGATCCCAGTTATACACTGTACTATCGCTGAGGAAATAGGTTCTACCTTTGGTCTTCTCGCTTTCCATGGCATCAGCGATACCTCGCACCAGATCTGAAACATGGACAATACTGATCCACTTTTGGCCAAAACCTATGAGAGGTGCGATGTGATACGGTAGCATGGCGAAAAAGGACAAAGTTGCCTCGTCTCGCTCTCCATACACAGCTGGTGGGCGTATGATGGTGATGGGCAACCGACCCATGGCATGATGGATTGCTTTTTCAGCTTCAAGTTTCGATATTCCATAGGAGGTGATCGGCTTGCATTCGGAATCGGAATGCAGCGGATTATGCTCTGAACGAGCGGGTCCGCAGACCGACATACTACTAAGGTGAATGAAGCGCTTCAGGGTAGAAACTGTTGTCAAAGCTGCCCGCAGCATATGCTCAGTGCCACCTTTGTTGTCGCGTATATATTCTTCAAGGCTGTGCGCAGCAATAGAGCCAGCACAATGCACGATATAGTGCGCACCTTTACATATCTCGTTCAATCGCTCCTGATCGCTCAGTACACATTCGCACAGTTCCACATTCTTATCTGCCAACCAGCGCAGATTACTGGAAGGACGCACGAGACACTTTACGGTGAATCCGCGCTCGAGGAGAAGATCTACCAGATGACTGCCTATAAATCCTGTTGCACCACTAACTACAACAACCATAATTGCCTGAAGACGTACGATGTAGGCCACAAAAGTACGATAGAAGGGACAAAGCAGCGTGAAATAGTCGCATGTATGGCGAGGATGTCGCGAGTCACATACCAAACCTGCGGCGCAATGCCACGCGCTCGTCCAGCCACTTCTTCGGATCATTTGAAAGGGAGCTCACATGTGCAGGAGACCGAAGGTTGTTGATGTGAGTGGTTTAGCCTGTATCGTAGAGTGCATCTATCGAGCGATGTACTTCGGAATGACATACTTCAACTCAGTACATAAAGGCTGTGAAAAGGAGGCTTCTTTGGACAATCTTTGGCATCTCGTAACATAGAGCGAGAGCTGAATGTCGAGAGCTGCGTTACTAAGCACGTCCCGATCTCTGTATCAAGTCAAGAGCAACACCGTAGCGAAGTCCACGGGTACTTACTGTGATTGATGGGATACTGTAGAGCTCCATGATAGCATCGAGGATCAGGACACCAGCGACGAGGATATCAGCACGCTGCGGGTGCACTCCTGGTAAGTCCTTTGTTTGTTCAAGGCTCAGCTGTGCAAGACGTCTAAGCCACCGACGCACGTGATTAGGGCTCAAAGTGAATCCGTGAATTCTCTGTTCGTCGAAGCTACTCAGCTCCATTTCCATCGCAGCCAAGCTTGTTGGAGTACCAGCAACACCAACGAAGGTAGAGGAAGCAGGCGGAGCCTGCGCGCTTAGCAAAATCATCTTGACGTGTTTATAAGCTGCATCTTGAGCTTCTTTGCTAAGTGGCTGCTTCATCAAATACTCATCGCGAAGTCGTACGGCACCGACCTCAAATGATACTCTAGATAGGAGTTGCGCTTGTGACATTGTGTGAACTCCAACTACCACTTCAGTACTTCCACCGCCAATATCAATAACTGTGCAGCTCTGAGTTCCAATAGCACTTCCAAGAAAAGTCAATCGTGCTTCTTCATCACCACTAATGCATGAAAGCGGTGCGCCAATTGCCGTTGACAACACGGAAATGACTTCATCTTGATTTGATGCTCGGCGTACTGCACTAGTGCAAACACCAATGCAGCGATCAACACCGAGTTGTTGGCATATCGTTCGATAGTCTTTCAAGCATTCCACCGCACGCTGTAGAGCCTCAGTACTCAGGGTGGTTCCAGTTTGTAAACCTTCGCCAAGACGAACAATGCGATGGAAATCCTGGATTACCGTTAGCTCTCCTTGTGGATCGACATCTGCAACAAGCATGAGAAGTGTGTTGGTTCCTATGTCGAGACAGGCTATTCTCATGCTTTCTGGAAGACAATTGCGAGCCACTCATCCTCGCGTTCAGTGCGAATGTGCTTAAAACCAGAGTCTCGAGCTGCAAGGATGAGCTCATCCTCGTCATATTGTAGAATGCCACTGATGATAAGCGGATCGCCAATTGCACGGAGCGCGGCATGCAGTTTAGGGAAAACCGGGATCAGCACATTGCGATACATGTTAGCAGCAATGCCATTGGCTTCAGGAAGTTCCAAAGTGAAGACGTCAGCTTGGCGGACCTCGATACAATCCTGGACTGCATTCCGCTCCACATTCTCGCTCGCATTCTCAAATGACCACTCATCGTTGTCGAAGGCAAAAACTGAAGATGCCCCGAGTTTGACAGCAGCAATAGCTAGGACACCAGTCCCGGTGCCAGCATCAATCCACTTTGAACCTGGTAGAACATACTCTTCGAGCAGTCGTGTGGTCATTCGAGTCGTGGGGTGGTATCCGGTACCAAATGACATTTTAGGATCGACGATGATGCAAATCGGATGCGTTTGGCTCTCGGCATGCCAGGAGGGTGTGATAACAATGCGATCAGAAATAACTATCGGTTCAAGTGACTGTTCCCAGCTCGCATTCCAATTCTGTTGTTCAACGCGTTCCTGTTTCACAATGCGAGCTTGAGGAATGAGTTCAACAAGTTCGCGTTCAATCTGTTCGGCGCGCTCGGTGGTCCAGTCTTCTTCACGGAAAGACACGAGGAGTGAGTCGGTTCTTTCCTCGATACCCTGGATAGGCTGATCGTTGAGAACGGAGTAAGAGAGATCGAAGAGTTCTTCTGGAATCTCGATGAAAACGTTGATAAAGAATTGTTTGGGCATGATTCGGAGTAGGTAGTAGAAGAGTGCAAAAATAGCGTATCAGCAGTGCTTGACTGAAGTGAAGACCTCCGACTGCGTCATTTCTTTGTAGTTTGAGAGCCCGAATCTACGTCTACCTATGCAACAGCAGCTCTTTATTACCTGTCCGAAGTACATTTCACCCTATCTCAGTGAAGAACTCACTGAACTAGGATATCCTACTCATAACACTCAGACTGCCGGAGTCTTCGTAGAAGCAACAATGCAGGATGTTATGCGCCTGAACCTGCGCCTCAGTTGTGCACATCGAGTCCTTTTATTGGTCGATGAGTTCATAGCTAATAGTCCTGAAGAGCTTTACCGTCGTGCTCTGAAGTGCAGCTGGGAAGAGTACATTCCACTTGACGGGTATTTCAGTGTTATCTCGTCCGTCGACCATCCCTCCATCACCAATACACAGTATGCTCAGCAGAAACTGAAGGATGCGATTGCAGATAGAATGCGACAAAAATTTGGGCGTCGACCTGATAGCGGTTCAAAGACAGACAAAAGCGTCGTGTACCTATATTGGCATAAAGAAAAATGCTCAGTGTATGTAGACACCTCGGGAACGCCGATCTCCAGACGTGGATATCGAATGCTGTCTCATATAGCACCTTTGAATGAAATCCTCGGCGCGGCAATAGTCCGCGCAACTGCCTGGGATCGAAACTCTGCTTTTATCAACCCGATGTGTGGCAGTGGTACTCTTGCTATTGAAGCAGCGCTCTGGGCAACAAATACACCTTCCCAATTTCTTCGAGACAATTTTGGTTTTATGCATTTGCAGAACTACAAAGAGTCGAGCTGGACCGAAGTGCGAGCCGTGGAAATGAAGAAGCGTAACCTGACGTGGGATGGAAAGATCATTGCCTCAGATTCACATTCCTCAGCAGTTATGGCCACACGAAAGAATACGCAAGCCGCAGGCTTGCAGGACATCATCGATATTCGCATGCTGGACTTTAGAAAGACTCCGATGCCTGAGGGACCTGGAGTGGTTGTTCTGAATCCAGAGTATGGCGAACGTATGGGCTCAAGTACAGAACTGGAACGAGTATACGAGGGGATTGGCGACTGGTTTAAGGAGAAGTGTGAGGACAAAAGGGGCTACGTGTTCAGCGGGAGCATGCCATTGTTGAAACATATCGGTCTCAAGTCATCGCGTCGAATTCCTTTCTACAATGCTGATATTGAGTGTCGCCTTGTTGAATACGAACTCTACAAAGGTAGCCGAAAGCAAAAAGCACCCGTTGAAGGAGAAGCTGGTGGGGGAGATTGAAATCATTGCGACGCTCCTGGGAATAGCGTACGTGGTTCTTCTCATTCGAGAGAACATCTGGTGCTGGCTGGCTGGAAATCTAAGTGTGATACTCATTGCCTACTCCTGCTACTATGCGAACCTGTATGCAGACATGGCATTGCAGCTGTTCTACTTTGGGGCTGGAGTGTATGGTTTTGTTCACTGGAAGTGGGGAGTTGCAAGCAACACGGAGGGAACTGCACTAGGTGTGGGAATTCGTAACCTTAAGGGACCTGAGGGCTTAGCGTATCTAGTAGCATTGCTCATCGGGTGGGGAATTGCTTTCCTAACAGTAAGCCAGTTTCGAACTGCGGCCCTTGCCGATATCGATTCGCTGCTCTTTGCAGCAAGCCTTGTTGCAACACTCTTGCAAGCTCGTAAGCTGTTGGAAAATTGGCTGTTATGGATTCCTATTAACATTAGTTATGTCTTCGTGTATCAGATGCGGCATCTTGAGGCATACAGTGTACTTTCCGTACTCTATGCAGGATTGTCTGCCTATGGCTGGTTCCAATGGTCAAAACAGCTAAAAACTGCTCAGACCGAGCAAGCGGAAAGATCAAAAGACAGTTGAGAGTCATGTAAACCAGATTCTACAACAGCTTGTCAGACCTCCCGTGCATGAAAAAGCATCGAAGTAAACAAAATAGTTTTTATCTTCGAATCGTCGATGTGCCAATAGGCACAGATCTTTACAACCATAACGGAGTAATTGAATGCGAGTTGTTTCACAACTGCTGATGGGTGCGGCAATCACCACGATGATGGTAGCTTGCTCGAAATCTGCCGGTGAAAAGTCCGAAGTATTTGAGTTAAAGGAAGCAGCGGCTGCTGCTGCTCAATCAATGTCATCGCAAGTAAGTCCTGCAGCGCCTGCTGGTCCGGCTGACATGGTTGTAAGTGCAAGTTCGCTTGGCGAGTCATCAACCCAAAAGCTCATTGACTTTTCTTGGAAAGACAATGATGGAAAGCTCCATAAGCTTTCAGATGAAGCCAAAGGCAAAGTTGTTATTGTCAATTTCTGGGCTACATGGTGTCCACCATGTCGTCGTGAGATCCCTGAATTCATCGAGTTTGCTAGAGATAACAAAGATGTGTTTATCATCGGCGTGGCACGCGAACGTGATGATGCAACAGCCAAAGATGGAGTTACCAAGTTCGCTGAAAAAGCGGGTATGAACTACATCAATGTTACCAGTTCTGCCGAACTTCAAGCTGAGAAAATTGCTGCTTCGTATGCGAATATTGCATCGATGGATGCTATTCCTGTAACGATCATCTTCAATAAAGGTGGCAATCATGTTTCCACCATCGTTGGAGGAACAACGAAGGCGAAGTTGAGCGAAGAAGTTGCTAAAGCTCGCTAGTGCTATCGACCTAAATTGAACAATGTAGAAGCCATGTACCACTGTTGTACATGGCTTTTTTTTGTGCTTTTGCCTATGCGGCACCTTCGGTGCTCGCAACAATTCATAGTTTTGAAACCTGTGTAGTTTTCAGTCGTAGAGTGAAGAGATCAGTTACCACATTCTTGAGGAGACGCGTATGTCCGACATGCAACAACCATATTATCAACCACAACCGAAGCCTAGAAGTCGTTGGTGGATTCCCTTTGCCATCATTGCGTCCATCGTTGGTGGTATGTTCATCATGGTCATTATCATCGGTGTCGGCATCGCTTCATTCATCGGCAAATCGGCTGATGGATTTGGCAGCTCTGAAAGCGACAAGGTCAAAGTTGAAGATAACTCAGTACTTAGTCTGAACTTCGGTCAGGGTGGTGTGCATGAATACGTGGCAGCCAGCTCACCTTTTGGTGGAAACAAAGAGGGTGTAGCACTGCTTGACGTGTTGACTGCGATTCATGCAGCGAAAGATGATCCGAAGATCAGAGGCATTTATTATCGCCCGAGCGGTTCTGTCGGATTCGCCAAACAGCGTGAGATCATTGCAGCGCTAGAAGATTTCAAGAGCTCGAAGAAGTTTATAGTCGCATTTCTACCTGGCGGCTCGGAGAAAGAGTACTATTTCGCGGCTGTGGCTGATAGTATCTACATGCCACAAGAAGCTACCTTCGAGTTTAATGGCTTCGGTGGAACCTCACTGTTCTTGAAGGACATGTTTGAGAAGATTGGTGTCGAGTGGACGGTTATTCAGCGCGAAGACTACAAGTCGGCTGGTGAAATGTTCAACCGCACCAAATACTCAGAGCCAGCTAGACAAGAAGCGCACGAGTTGCTGGATCAACGTGCCGCTATCTACACAAAGGAAATTGCTCGATTGCGACACTTGAGTCCGGAGACAGTCAACGCACTGCTTTCACGTGGACTCTATGATCCAGATAGTTTACTTGCCAATCACCTCATCGACAATTTCGCCACCGACATGCAGGTTCGCGAAAAGTTAAAGTCTCTTGTGTATGGTTCAGATTCTGCAAAGAAGAAAGTGCACATGGTAGATATTAAGTCTTATGCATCGTACGCCAGAGCACACAACAAGGCTCCGCTTGAGAAAGACAAACAGATAGCTATTGTATATGGCTCCGGTAGCATTCGTTCAGGTTCCCGCAGTGGCATGAATGAAGAGATTGCGTCAGCGTCATGGGTTCGTGACTTACGTCGAGCTGCAGATGACGATGATATCAGTGCGATTATTCTTCGCATTGATTCACCAGGTGGATCTGTTCAGGCCTCCGACGAAATGTATCATGAGATTCTCCGGGCTAAGGCTAAGAAACCGGTCTACGCATCAATGAGTGATGTAGCTGCATCTGGTGGATACTACATGGCGATGGCTTGCGATACAATCATTGCTTACCCTGAAACAATTACTGGCTCTATTGGAGTGATTGCTGCTATACCAAACTTCTCTAAGACCATGACGAAGCTGGGTGTGGGAATTGATACAATCAGTAGTAGTCCTGCAGCACTCTTCATGAACCCCCTGATGCCAATGTCGGATCGCGATCATCAGCATCTAGAAAATTTGATTCAGAGTTTCTATCAACGCTTTTTAGAGCGTGCTGCAGCAGGGCGCCATACAACGCCAGAGAAGATTCGCGAAGTTGCAAAAGGTCGCGTTTGGTCTGGCGAGGCTGCAAAAGCTCATGGATTGGTTGATGTTTTAGGCGGACTCTACACGAGTATCGATCTGGTGAAGAAACGTATAGGTGTCAGTGCCGAGAAGCGCGTTCGAATTGTGTCGTACCCAGAAAAGGAAGATGGAGTGAAGGTCTTACTCCGATTACTCGATATCAATTCAGGTGATGATGATGAGTCAGATGACGGCGATGAAGAATCTGCGCTAGCCTTCAATATTCCTGCTGCTGTTGATGCCTATGTGAAAGCTCAATCACCTCAGTGGCAAGACGCCTGGAAAGCGCTACCAGATGGTCTTCGTGAACAAGCAGTCTACGCATTGAATGTTGCTCTCATTAGTCGAAAAGAACAAGTGTTGGCAACCTTGCCTTGGACAATTGATATGCGATAGCTATCTGGAGTTTTGGCAGGTATTCTTAGAAATAGTAAGAACAAAGGTCTCTATCAAGTACATAGAGACCTTTGTTTTTTTTTAGCACTTTGAAGTGAATTGCAATCTTCATACTGTGAACTTGTGTCTGTCTGTTTCTATTCTTCAGAACCAGAACCCGAGTACATCTGTTCAATGAGCGCTGCATAGTGTTGCTCGACGACTTTGCGCTTTACCTTGAGTGTGGGAGTCATCATACCGTTCTCAACGCTAAATGGCTCATCGAGAAGTGTGATTTTACGCACGCGCTCATACTTTGCAAGATCTCGCTGGTACAATTGTATATCAGCAAACACAGCTCGTAAAACTGCAGTGCTGTTTAGCTTCTCAAAGCGACTCATGTGTTGTGGCAAGTGGGCGGCTTCCATTAGAGCATCGGCGAGCTGAGAGTCAGGCACAATCAAAGCTGTGCAGTACTCACGTTTCTCGCCTACGATGAAAGCCTGATCCACAAACTTTGACTGTGTCACTGCATTTTCAATTGCAAGAGGCGCGATGTTTTTTCCGCCACTACTTACGAAAATGTTCTTTTTTCGATCAGTGATTTTGAGATTGCCACGTGGGGTAAACACACCAATGTCGCCGGTATGCAGCCAGCCTTCTTCGTCCAACGCTTCCTTCGTGGCAACCGGGTCATTCCAATAGCCACGCATAATGTTGGCCCCGCGAGCCAGGATCTCGCCGTCGTCTGCAAGTTGTAGTTCAACGCCTGAGATTGCCTTTCCTACGGTTCCTATCTCATCATCATTTGGAACCGTAACAGATAGAACAGGAGAAGACTCGGTTAAGCCGTAACCTTCAAGAATAGTCATACCTAGCATTGTAAAGAACTCTTTGACGTCAGGTGCCAAAGCTCCGCCACCTGAAACAAAGAAACGCAAGCGTCCACCAGTGAGTTCGCGAATTTTAGAAAACACTAGAGCATCAGCCGAAGCGTACATGAGCTTCGTGATGATCGAAACTCTGCCTCGTTCCCGCTCTGTTAGCCAGCGTTTCCCTGCCTTCAGAGCAAGTGCAAAGACCTTTTGCCGAGCAGCAGGTTGTTTCTCAACATTTGCAATAACACCATTTCGAATGCGCTCGAAAAGGCGAGGTACTGATGTCATAATGGTTGGCTGAATCTCTTTGAGATTCGTTCGTACGGTATCGAGTGACTCCGCAAAAGCGGTTGCCGCACCATAACCAAATGCTATGTAGAAACCGGCAATGCGTTCGTATGAGTGACACATTGGCAAGTAAGAAAGAAAAATGTCATTGGCATCTACGTGAATGAGTTCGTTAATCGCATTGATGTTTGAGCAGAGATTTGTGTGTGTGAGCATCACTCCCTTAGGCTGGCCGGTTGTACCACTTGTGTAGACAATCGTGCACAAGTCACTTCCTTGAACTTCCTTGGCTGCTGCGACAAAGCGCTTTGTGCGATCTTCAGCGCTACATGCAGACTTGCCTCGTTCAAGGAGTTGAGACCAAGACAATACCAGCGACGGGTCATCGCTTTGCACATCATCATTCATAACGATGATATGTTCTAGAGCCTCAAGACCTTCTCGAACTCGTAGAATTTTCTGTAGCTGCAATCGATTTGAAACGATAATGATGGAAGCCGAACAGTTATGGTAGATGTACTCCATTTGTCGTTCCGTCAAAGTAGGGAACACGGGGACATCGACTGCTCCACAACTAAGAATGGCGAAGTCACTCGCTACCCATTCTACACGGTTCTCTGCCACAATGCCGATGCGATCACCTGGTTCTACACCGAGCGAAACGAGTCCCATATAGAGCTGTTCAACCAATTCTCGTAAGGACGCATAGCTGAGTCCCTGATAACTGCCATTCACTTTACGTAAATAAATACTACGTTCAGTTCGATGGAACTTGTCGCCCACTTCGAGAAACATTGAAGGTATTGTTCGGTATTGAATCATGACTTCCCCTTGTGTTGTACAAAGTCTACAGAAGAATAGGAATGATGCGTTCTGCGTACTTACGATGAAATTTAAGCCACAAATGAATGTACTGCAAGCGGCATGTCAAGAGAGTGAGTTCCGTATCCAAAAATTCCCGATGAGTCGTACATTGCCCTCTGTTCTTTCGTGTACCCAAAGAAAGACGTTTTCGGAAAATTATCGTACTCAGGGCTGCGCTTCGCACAGCCATTTAGCCTCTTGCGCTTGCCAGACAGCCTATAGCTCCCGACTCCTGCGTAATTTGCAGGATGCATACTAGCAAGGATACAGAGATGACGCATCAAGAAGAATGGCGCCAAAAAGCGCAAAAAGAGCTGAAAGGTGAAGATCCAAAAGCTCGTTCATATATGACGAATGAGGGAATCCCACTTTCAATACTCTATACCGCTGAACAAACCGAAAATGGAGATCTAACAGAGAGCTATCCAGGCGTTTATCCATACGCGCGCGGTCCCTATGCTACCATGTATGCCAATCGTCCTTGGACTGTTCGGCAATATGCTGGGTTTTCCACCGCTCAAGAGTCAAATGCTTTTTACAAACGCGGCCTTGCTTCGGGTCAAAAAGGACTGTCTGTGGCTTTCGATTTGGCAACGCACCGCGGCTATGATAGCGACCATCCTCGTGTTGTGGGGGACGTGGGAAAAGCAGGTGTAGCCATTGATTCCGTTGAAGACATGAAAATACTCTTTGATGGAATCAATCTTGCTGACGTCTCGGTGTCAATGACTATGAATGGGGCCGTCATTCCGATCATGGCGATGTTTATTGTTGCAGCCGAAGAACAAGGAGTAAGCAGAGAACACTTGAGCGGAACCATCCAGAATGACATCCTCAAGGAATTCATGGTGCGCAACACGTATATCTATCCGCCTGAACCTAGTATGCGTCTGGTAGCCGATATCATTGAGTATACAAGTCGCAACATGCCCAAGTTCAATAGTATTTCGATTAGTGGATACCACATCCATGAAGCAGGTGCTACTGCTGTGCAAGAACTTGCATTCACGATTGCTGATGGTATTGAATATGTGCGGAGGGCATTGGCAAAAGGTCTGGCGGTAGATGAGTTCGCTTCGCGTCTATCCTTCTTTTTTGGCATTGGCATGAACTTCTTTATGGAAGTGTCCAAACTTCGTGCAGCGCGCATACTTTGGGCACGTACAATGAAGACCATGTTTGCTCCTACGAAGGAATCGTCACTCCTACTTCGTACGCATTGCCAGACTTCTGGTTGGAGTTTGACAGCACAGGATGCCTACAACAATATTGTGCGGACAACGATTGAGGCAATGGCAGCAGTACTTGGAGGCACGCAATCGCTTCATACAAATTCATTTGATGAAGCATTGGCCCTACCCACTGACTTCTCTGCACGCATCGCGCGAAACACACAGACGATTTTAGCCGAAGAAAGTGGCATCACAAGAGTGATCGATCCGCTCGGTGGTTCATATTATGTGGAGAGCTTAACGCAGTCACTCGTTGACGAGGCCCAGAAACTCATTGATGAAGTAGAAGCAATGGGAGGCATGACGAAAGCGATAGAGTCCGGTTACCCGAAGCTCCGCATTGAAGAGTCAGCAGCACGACGCCAAGCAGCGATTGATAAGGGTGACGAGGTTATTGTCGGTGTGAACAAATACCCCAATCCCCAAGATAGTCCTGTTGAACTGCGAGTCGTCAACAATGAAGAAGTACGCCGTCAACAGATCGCCTCCATCAATCAGATTCGCAGTACACGTTCGAATTCAGCTGTTGAGCAATGTCTGAATGCACTGGTCGCTGCAGCCAAGGAGCAGAACGCGAATATTCTCGACCTTGCCGTGGCTGCTGCTCGTGCTCGAGCAACCGTAGGAGAGATCAGCGAAGCCTTAGCGAGTGTTTATACGAGATATAGTGCGCAAACTCAGAGTATTCATGGAGTATATGCATCGATGTATGAAAACGATGAAGAGTACCAAAAGCTGCAGCAAGAGGTAGGCAGCTTCGCTGAACGATATGGACGCAGACCTCGTATTCTGGTCGTGAAGTTAGGTCAAGACGGTCACGATCGAGGCGCAAAAGTGATATCTACTGCATTTGCCGACATCGGTTTTGATGTGGATATAGGTCCTTTATTCCAAACGCCTTCAGAGGCTGCGCGTGAAGCAATTGAGAATGATGTGCATGTGATTGGCGTCTCATCGCAAGCTGCAGGGCATCGGACGTTGATCCCTGAGCTACTCCATGAGTTGAAGTCTAGAAAAGCAGAAGATGTTATCGTCGTTGCAGGTGGGATCATTCCACCATCAGACATCGAGTTTCTTCTTGATGAAGGTGTCAAAGCCGTGTTTGGTCCAGGTACACCAATCATGCAATCTGCACGCGCAGTGTTCGATCTCATTGTCAAGCAAGTTCATGGAACAGAAGGGAACAAGTAGGATGGATGCATTACGACAGTTCATAGAGTTCTATAGAAAGTATACGATGCGCTTCTGGATGTATGTGTCTGTGAGTTGCGCATTTCTGTTGTTCTTTGCTGTTGTTATGAATAACAAAAACAGTAGGTACAATCAACGACTAGAGCAATCTGGAGGACGCATCAGCACGAGGATGCAGATGATGCGAGAGAACTATCTGCGTCAAGACTCCATTTTTCGGCATGAGCAAGACAGCTTAAAGAAACTTGACCCTTCGCGATAAGAGCCTATTACGTACTTGTCAATGCGAGCGAGTATCGTTGGTATCCATTGATTGATAGAATCTGTATGAGTTCAGTTGCCATCATCGACCTTTTTGAGGGGATTCGTTCTGCTGATAGACGAATGCTAGGCAAAGCCTTGTCCTTCATTGAAAACACACGCGATGACGAGCAATCTGCTCGCTCAGAGCTTCTGAGTCTTGTGGCTCCCTACGCTGGAAAGGCACAACGTATAGGTATTAGCGGTTCCCCAGGTGCAGGAAAGAGTACTCTGATAGAAGCTCTGGGAATTGAGTGCATTTCAAGAGGGAAGAAAGTTGCGGTATTGGCGGTCGACCCGAGTAGTAGCGTTAGCGGTGGCAGCATCATGGGTGACAAAGTGCGAATGCCAGAACTCGCACGCTCAGAGAATGCCTTTATACGTCCTTCACCTTCTGGACATGTGCGAGGTGGAACCGCTCAACGCACACGTGAATGCATGTTGATATGTGAAGCCGCAGGCTATGACACTATAATCGTCGAAACCGTTGGAGTTGGTCAAGCAGAGTACAGTATCTCAACTATGATCGATTTGTTTGTGCTTGTCCTTCTGCCCAGTGCTGGCGACGATGTGCAGGCTGTAAAACGTGGCATCATGGAAATAGCTGATATCATTTGGCTGAATAAGGCCGATCTCAGCGAAGCACAGAGCACAATGGCTCTTTCTACCTTGCACGCAGTAAAGTCATTGTTGCGCTCACGCTTCGCTCTCTGGGACTTAGAAGTTCTACGCGGTTCTGCTTTGAACAACCAAGGAGTCACAGAGTTAGCTGATTGTTGTGAGCGTTTCTTTCAAGTTTGCGCAGACGAGATACAACGACGTCGTTCTCTGCAACAAGGTCTCTGGTTCGACGAACTCTTAACAGAGAGAATCTTACAACAGTATTTCAAAGACACATCGCATAAAGAGCAGTTTCAGAGCTTGAGATCGGAAGTAATACTAGGCAATATCATGGCACCAAATGCTGTTGAGAGATTTCTCAAGTAGAAAGCAGAGAGCTGCCAATTATAAGAAACTTGCTAACGGATCAAACAAACGGTGAAGCGCAAGTATGTGCAACACGTGATCTCAACAGGAATTCAGCACAAGTATTCACACTAGCATAAAAACAAAGTCACATGGATATACAACGCATACAACTACTCTTGCAAGAACAGAATATAGATGCTTGGTGTCTGTATGACTTTCGAGCAATGAACTCTATCGCATGGAAGATTTGCGGGATCGACCCACATGCGCATTGCACTCGTCGTTGGGCCGTTATCATTCCCAAAATTGGTGAGCCAGTCAAAGTCGTTTCGGCTATTGAGGCGCACACGCTCGAGCATCTGGCGATGCAAGAGCGACGCTATGCCAATGCCCAAGAGTGGTCAGGCGCGATAACTCATGCTCTTTCTGGAAGTGTAACAGTGGCTATGGAGTATTCGCCCTTTAATGCTCTTCCGGTTGTGTCCAAAGTCGATGCTGGTACGGTTGAGTGGATTCGTTCTCTGGGACATACCGTTGTGTCATCAGCTGATTTAGCTCAATCTTTTCAAGCAGTATGGACGCAAGAGCAATTAGAGGACAACCTAAAAACAGCTGCCATTGTTCGCACGGCTATGATGGATGCGATGCAGTTTATTCAGCAGAAGATTCAGCGCTCGCAACACATCACAGAGTTTGATGTGCAACAGCAAATCGTCCGAAGTTTCAGTGAGAATCAGCTCGTCTTTGATTCTGAACCCATAGTAGCTATCGCGGCGAACGCATCGAGTCCGCACTACGCTCCGCAACCAGATCGAAACAGCCCGATTGGAGCAAACGATCTGGTACTTATCGACATGTGGGCGAAGGGTTCACAGCCCTGGTCCACGTATGCAGACATCACGTGGATGTGTCACACAGGTAGTGAAGCAACAACAGAGCAACAACGAGTGTTTGATTGTGTGCGAGATGCGCGCAATGCAGCACTGTCTCTGGTCCGCGAGCGATTTCAACACAATCTACCTCTCCGTGGATTTGAAGTTGATGATGCAGCCCGAGGCGTGATTTCATCTGCCGGATTCGGCGAGTACTTCATCCATAGAACCGGTCATAATATCGGTGAAGAAACACACGGGGCGGGTGCGAACATGGATAACTTTGAGACCCACGATGAACGTCGCATTCTCAACGGCAGTTCATTTAGCATAGAGCCAGGAATCTATATCCCAGGTATCATTGGAGTGCGGTCAGAGATTAGCGTGGTGATTGACTTCGAGGGTCAGGTCCTTGTGCCTAGTGAACCAATACAGGATGAGCTGGTGATACTGGGACGCTAGAAGTCGACATCCATTCGCTTCAAATGAGTTTACGGGCATGCAACCACCTCCTCCACATGCTAGCGTCGTGAAAAAGAAAAAGGACGCCCAATTCGAGGGAGTCCTTTTACATATGCTGGTATAATACAGAAGGTCTGATGACCACTCGCGAAACGTATTCACATCAATAACCTCTAGAATCCGCGAGTATTCTCTAGCTCTTGCGACTTTCCAGGGTTCACATAGAGAATGTGTACCTGTTTGGAGTTGATGATGTTTGCAGCAGGAGCTGTTTTCCTAGGTTGTGGAGTTGTTGGGCTTTGTGCGTCTCCACACTGGCAACGCTTATAGTTAACCATATACGCTTCAGTCTCTGCATCTGTGCATCCAGACTCACGAGAACCATAGCGGAGCTGATAACCCTTCATAGTACAATCTTGATCAAAAATCGGGGTAAGAACTACCTGCTCGTAGCAACCCGATTTAGCTTTATTAATGATCAATGGAAGTATATTGCGATCATAAACCACCACGCTCTCGCAGTGTTCCGCTAGCAATTGTTTCACTTGAACAACAATCGACAGACTCTTCGGATCGATTTGCTTCACGGCGACGTACGCACCAGGAGGAACAGAGTCATAGTGAATAACGAACGGAGTTCCTGATGAAACAATTGACTCTTGAGTCGTTGGTGTGATATGTCGGACACCATCGCCCTTAATCCCATTCGTATCAATGACCACAAGTGTACCCGAATTTCGGTCGTAGAAAAGTGACCGAGAGTTCCGTTCAGCCGCAGCAGCAGCTGCATCTTTCTTTGAGACGCTTGAACACGAACTTACGAACAGAGCGGCGCAGAGTGTGCAGACGAAGAACGCACTGAGTACCCCGATTCGCATACCGTTTGATGGGTGTTGAGCAAGAGAAACATCCTGCATAGAACCTTCCTTGAAGTGAGAGTGAAGCAAGCTACCAAGATCACTAGTAACGAAATATAGCAAATGTGTGAAGATCACACCAAGAATGGTGTCACATTTCGTTGCTATGTGTATAAGATGTCTCGATCCTAATAGGACAGGATTTCGCCACTACTCCAATTGACTACTCCAAAACGATTTATCCTTAGATCCACTATTCTGTGTCTCAGCGCACGGCGCTACTTGCTATTATTGCACCTATCTACGCAGCAGCACACACGACAGTGCTGGGAATTGCGTCAATCGAATAGTTCGAATCTCCTTTGTACTAAATTGAAATCTCTCTCTCAAATTCCGGTCATTTCACTCTTTATTGTGCTTGTGCTTTGCACTCAGTCTGTTGAGCTGAGGTCTCAAGATGAGCGCGCTAAGGTGGCGCAGTCGTATGAACAGTCCGGCGACTATCGTAGCGCAGCTAGACTATGGCAGAGCGTGTACGCAGAGAGTCCACAAAATGACGTCGCCTTCTACGGCGTGGTAAGGTGCTTAAAAGCATTGAATAACTACAGCGCTCTTCTTGAGATCGTACAGGAACGCGTCAAGAGAAAGAAGTCAGCCAAAGTCTTAATCATCTGGGGTCAAGTGCTGGCCAAGAACAGCCGCTTAGAAGAAGCAAGGGATGCATGGAAGGAAGTCATGAGCTCAGACGACGCAAGTCCCATACTGTATCAAGAACTCGCTAAGGCGCAGTTGGAAATACAGCTTGTTGATAGGGCCATTGCAACCTATGTGTCAGCTCGGTCGAAGTTTGACGACAACGTTTTGTTTGCGGATGAGCTCGCACAGATTTATGCAGCACAAGGTGACTATCGCAATGGAATCCGTGAAGTCATCGCGGCGTTCACGCATACTGCTAGCTTACAGCAAACTCAAGGACGTTTAAGTGCGTTCATGCAGAGCGACTCTGCAACCCAGTACATTCGTGAGCATATGGCTTCACTGGCCTCAAGCAACGAAGACCAGCCATCCTTCTTGCGACTTTATGAGTGGTTCTTGCGTGAAGTAAAGGATTACAATTCTGCCTTCGAGGTAGTTCAGAGAATTGACAAACTGCAGAACTCGAAAGGACGTGATATACTTATGTTCGCCGAACAATGTCGCTATGACGGCTTACATGAAATCGCGACCAAAGCATATAGCCTACTCATTGATAGATATCGAAGTGGAGATGTGGCACAGGCCTCAGCATTTGGCTATGCGGCAAGTATGGAGGCTCGCTTTCGAAGCGGTGGTGAGTTATCGAACGCTGACGTTGAAGCTGTGATCAAACTGTATAGAGAACTCATCAACAATTTTCCGAGGAGTACCACCGCCGCGGACGCTCAACTGCGAATCGCGCGGTGCACCGCGCAATACCTGAAGGACTTGCAACGGGCGATTGTAGAGTATCGCCTGTTGATGAGCCAATACTCTATGTTTCCGCAAGCTGCAAGTGGAGCAATAGAGCTCGGAGCTTGTCATATTGCAGTCGATGATTTAGAAGCTGCAGAAAGGCTCTACACACAAGTCTTGGCATCCAACACCGTCTCACGTAATCCAAGAATTGCGCAAGCTGCAATCTTTGCCCTGGGCGAGCTGCACTTCTTCCGTTGTCAATTCGACTCTGCTTTGACGTGCTACAATCGTATTGAACAGACTCTCGAATCAGAGTATGCCAATGATGCAATCGAGCGTATGACGAGTATCGGCTTAAACAAGAGCGATACAGCACTTCTTTCGTCTTTCGCCAAAGCAAGTCTCCGTTCAACCCAACAGAGAATGGAAGAAGCTCTGAAACTCTTCTCAGACTTGGCGTCCCAGCGTAAGAATGCCGACTTGGCTGAGCTCGCCACCATGAAGGTGGCAGAGATTCAATTGCAGCGTCGAGAGTATGGAGCGGTGCACCAAGCCTTGCTGAGTTTAGTGAAAATCAACCCTGAAACTATCTATGCTGATCGAGCCATATTCCTTGAAGCAGAGACGTTCCAGTCAGAAGGGAAAAAGGACGAAGCGCTGCAATCCTATCAGGATCTCTTAGCAAAGTTTCCTCGATCACTATATGTACAAGAAGCAAGAGAACGAATTCGCAAGCTGCGTGTTGGTCTTTAGGATACACACAGCTGGCTCGTTATGCTAAGAGCAGCTGTCTCAGCTCGAAGGCGTGAGTTTGAGAGCTTCCATGATCTAGATCGAGGATCAGCCAAGAGAAGTGTGCGCTCATCTTCGTGAAACCCACCTTCTGGGCCTACAAAGGCACAGACAGAGCCTGAAGTACGAATGGGTAGCTCTCCCAATGGATCGGCGAGGATGAGGTGATCCTGCGTACAAGATTGCAGAAGCTGCGATAGTGAAGTTGCTTCGTTGATCAGTGGTAAATACGAACGCCTGCACTGTTTCAGTGCTGCTATTGCCTTCGCAGTCAAGCGCGAATGTGCGATGGGTCTTTTTGAACTGTATCGAGTGTGAACAAAAGTGATCTCACGAAGGCCCAGTTCCGTGCCTTTCTCAACAAGCCACTCCATCCGATCCTTGTTATCGAGTAGCCCAATTGCTAGCCGAACATAGTTCCCCGGTTCACCATCGTTCTGTACCTGGCTTACAACATTGAGCTCAGCTGATTTTCCCGAGCTGCGTAGCAGCCGGGCATGACAACAAAGACCCTTGCCATTACTCAAAAGAAGACTCTCGCCCTCCCGGATACGTAGCACCTGTAGGTGCCTAAATTCCTCATCATAAAGACTTATCTGACCACTGGCACTTTGTAACTCGGGCAGGTAAAAACATTCCATAACACGTTTTGAATCCGTAGTACTTGAGAGTCTCGCAGTCAGGCTTTCACCAAAGCTCAGCACTGCCTATCTTGCGTACTTGCAAAATACACTCAGTGTCACCTCACAACCAGCATATGAGCGACTACTCTTGTTTAAAAATCTCGACTCCTGCCGTAGGTGTTCTCGCAATCCAGCTCTATAGACCAGAAGCGATGAATGCCTTGAACCTTCTACTTATGAACGAACTTGTCAAGGTCTGTGAGCATTATGATTCAGACCCTAGTGTTCGTTGTTTTGTCCTGCATGGGAATGCCAAGGCATTTGCTGCCGGAGCCGATATCAAAGAAATGGATGATGCAGATTCTGTGAGTATGCTACAACGTGACCAGTTCGCAGCATGGGAGAGAGTTCGGGCTATTAAGAAACCAATTATTGCTGCTGTCAGTGGTTTTGCTCTTGGCGGTGGTTGTGAATTGGCTATGCTCTGCGACATGATCGTTGCCAGCGATACAGCTCAGTTTGGTCAACCTGAGATCAACATTGGGGTAACCCCTGGTGCAGGTGGAACGCAGCGCTTACCTCGAGCAGTGGGCAAAGCACTGGCAATGGAGATGGTTCTCACTGGTCGTACAATGAGTGCCAAACAAGCTGCAGCTTTGGGTTTGGTTAATAGGGTCGTACCGGTTGAATATTATTTTCAAGAAGCAGTTTCGCTTGCGAAAGACATTGCCTCAAAGGCTCCAATGGCTGTTCAGTTAGCAAAAGAGTCCGTCAATCGCGCATTCACAACGACTCTTGACGGTGGACTCGAATACGAACGTAAAAACTTCTATCTGCTTTTTTCAACTCAGGACCAGAAGGAAGGCATGGCAGCGTTTGTTGAGAAGCGAAAACCAACATGGCAAGGAAAGTAAGTGCGCCGAATAGCAAAGTGTTGATAGTACGCTCGAGTGAACGCACATTTTCAAGGAGTTCTCTGATTGCACTGTGTTTCAAGATTGATTCTGCTTTTTTGAAGTCCGTTCTGACCAAGAATATAATGAGGTACCTATAGTATGAATTACACAACCATTCAATACGATCTGAGCGAGGGAATCTGCACGATCGCTCTGAACCGTCCAGATGTGTTCAATGCATGCAATGAAGATCTTACGTCCGAGCTTCAACATGCCTTGAAAGCCGCAACAGATAACGATCAGGTTCGCTGTGTCGTTTTACGTGGAAATGGCAGAGCTTTTTGCTCTGGGCAAGACTTAAAAGACGCGCCAGGTTCTGAAGGACGGGGAAGCCTGCAAGACTCGTTGCAGCGACGATATAATCCGATTATTCGTCTTATGCGAGATATGCCAAAGCCTATCATCGCGGGGATCAATGGAGTAGCGGCAGGAGCAGGACTCTCCTTGGCTCTGGCTGCAGACCTTCGAGTCATGAGTTCGAGCGCTCGCTTAGTTGAAGCGTTTGCAGCAATTGCTCTCGTTCCTGATTCCGGAGCGACATACTTCTATCCACGGATGCTAGGGTATTCCAAAGCCTTCGAGTTTGCTACTCTCAACAAAGCTATCACTGCTGAGGAGGCTTTGAGTTTGGGTTTGGTAAACATGGTTGCCTCACCAGACGCTTTTCCCGAAGCGCTGTTATCGCTGGCAGAGCAATACGCAAGCGGACCCACACAGAGCTTCGGTTATGTGAAGATGTTGCTGCAAAAAGGTATGACTGCTAGCTTGGAAGAGATGCTGGCGGAAGAAGAGGTTTATCAGCAGAAAGCTGGAGAGAGTGCCGATTATGCTGAGGGTATTAAAGCCTTCACTGAAAAACGGGCACCAAACTTTCAAGGACGTTAATGCACATGTGGAATCTTTTCAGACGCCGTACACGAAATGCCGATGCACGACTCGCACATATTCGTCTCGTGTCCTGCGACCTCGATGGTACCTTGTTGACCAATGAGGGAGACCTGTTTGATTCAACTGTTCAGTTGATTGCGCTATTGCGTTCTCATGGATTGCAGTTTGTACTCAACACCGGACGCTCCGCAACGAGTGTGTTAGAAATTCATGAGCTTCTGAATCTGAAAGCTCCATGTATTGCCTTCGATGGAGCACTGATCTGCGACGCGGATGGCTCTGCCCTGCAGCAGTGGAGTATCGACCTTGCAGCACGTGAGAAACTGAGAATGTACACGGCCAACATCGATGTATCGATAAGTACTATCGGTGCATTTGAGTATCAGAATTTCGGTCAACTCTATGCTCCAGATCACATTTTACATGAGAAGATCGCTGTTCGCAGTGTGAGCGATAAAACTCAGGTGTTTGATACAGAGGCGCTTCGATATTATTTCGTGGCATCGAAGGCAGATATAGAGAGTTTGGAATCACAGATTGCTCAAGACAAACTTCTTAGTAGTTACGCAAAGAGTTCAAGAGAATCGAAGCGCTTACCGGGTCGCTCGATCTTAGAACTTCGCAGAGCAGACGTTGACAAAGGAACGGCTTTACGTTGGCTTCAGCAACACAGTAGCGTGCACGATAGCTCCATTGCTGTCATAGGCGATTACCGCAACGATCTCCCCATGTTTCGTAAAAGTTACTACTGCGTTACCCTGTCCAACGCTGTAGCAGAACTACGCTCTCGCGCAGATTTTGTCTGTTCCGAGAGCGCAGATGATGGTGGCATAGACGAGTTTTTTACTGTACTGCTGAACCTGCACCAATAACATCATGAGCAAAACACGCACAACCTTGTTCCAACAACTTCAAGATGAAGGGTCGAAGGTTAGTTCCGAGCTCAGTACCTGGAGAAGTTCGCGCATACTTCGATATGTGATCCTTATTCTCAGTCCTACGATTGCCGCACTCTTCTTGCCGAGCATTGCCTATACAGTATTGAAGTCTGGCAATGGTTTTGTGGCTATCAAGGGCCAAACATGGCAGAATGAGAATATCGTCGCTCAAAGTAGTTTCGCGATCAGGAAGTCAGAAGAGCGCTATCGTCGGGAAGTCGCGGAAGCAGAAGCGTCATCACCGATAGTGTTTCGTCCAAGACCTAGCCAGCGCATTCGGTACGACATAATGCGGGACGAGATTCTCCGGAGCACAAACACTCTGCCTGCGAGTCCTGCTCTAAAGATCAGGCTCCTTCAGTTGCTGCAGACGCTTTCGACGAAGCAGTTTATTAATCGCAGTAAGTCATCTCTCGAACATCGTCCTGTTGCTATCCTCTCACAACCAACAGTCCTTGAGAAGTCAGCAGTCTCCTCACTTGCCGACTCTTCCGACATTCAAGTCATCATTGAACAGCAGCTTCATGAGGTGCTACGGGCGGATCTGATTCCGCCAGTCGCAGAAGCGATTCTTCGAGTGGTGCAACCAAAGCTTGAGTATTGGGCAGAGAAGACGGAGGCGGTTCGATCAGCAGCAGCAGACAATGTGCCCCACAGCTCGGGCATTGTACGAAAAGGAGAGATCGTCGTACGTCATGGCGTCGTCCTTGACGAGGAAACACTAGCACGCCTGAGCAGCTACGGCGTGGTTCGCGATGAGTCACCTTCACATAGCCGTACCTTTGCCGTTATCCTTGGAGCTCTCATGCACGCCTTTCTGGTGTATTCGCTCTTTGTATTGTTCGTGTACTTCTTAAGAAAGAAGATTATCAACGATAACATGCGCCTGTTGTCGCTTAGCTCCTTCGTCATTCTCAGCGCTTTCATGGCATGGCTCTCTCTGCGCTTTCCTGCTAGTTACTCATCGGAGTATCTCGTCTTGATACCGGCGTTGTCTATGATCTCGGCAATCTACTTTGATTCTCGGACTGGCTTTATCATGACGGTGACTTGCTCGCTAATGTTCGCGGCTGTTCGCTCAAACGATTTAAGCGGAGCATTCGCTTTGTTGCTAAGCGGTACTCTTGCGGCATACAGCGTTCGCGATTTGCGTAATCGTACGCAGCTCTTCCGATCGATAGCTTTTATCGCTGTTGGGTTTGTCCTTGTTATCATTTCGACAAGCCTAGAGCGAGGGAACGACATAAGCACGCAGTTCGCAGCACTTGGGGCATCAAGTATCAATGCAGTCCTATCACCACTCATTACCTTTGCGGTCATCGCACTTTCAGAACGCTTCTTTGGAGTGTTGACCGACCTTGCGTTGCGTGAATATGACAATGTCAACCATCCATTGCTTCTGGAGATGAGCGAGAAAGCTCCGGGTACCTACCAACACACCTTAGCAATTGCGAACCTTGTTGAGTCAGCTGCATATGCTATTGAGGCGAGTCCTTTGCTCGCGCGAGTTGGTGCCTACTTTCACGATATCGGAAAGATTCCTAAAGCCGAGTATTTCATCGAGAACCAGATTGAGCTCGAGAACAAGCATGATTTATTGAGTCCGAAAAAGAGTGCAACAATTATACGCAATCATGTGCACGAGGGCTTAGAGTTAGCAAATGAGTATCGACTTCCACAACGTGTTGCGGACTTCATTCCTATGCACCACGGAACCGCACTGATTAAGCACTTCTACGCCAAGGCAGTCGAGGACCAGGAGGCGGAGGGCTCGGGAGATCTCACTCAAGAAATGTTTCGCTATCCTGGACCTAAACCGAACACGAAGGAGACAGCGTTGGTAATGCTCGCGGATGGTGTTGAAGCTATTTCCCGCACAACAGATGATAGGGAAGAATTGGAAGCGAAGATTGACAGGATCTTCAAGGACAAGATCATGGATGGTCAACTTGATGAATGTGAACTTACCATGAAGGATATCAGTACTATCCGCGAGATTTTCGCGCGGAATCTTGTTGGTGCGCACCATCAGCGTATTCAGTACAAAGAACTTCGCAGTGAAAGTGAAGAATAAGGATGGATGATAACGCAGCATTGCCAAAGGCATTTCGCCGCTCTATCGATGAGTTTCGTCGTTACGTGCAGCTTGAACGCGGGCTAGCTCTTAATTCTGTGCAGTCTTACGTTTCCGATCTCAACCGCTATGCAGAGTACTTGAGCTCGGAGGGACTTACATCGTTCAAAGATGTTCAAAGTTCACACATCAGTGATTTTCTCGCCATGCTTGCTGAACTCGGTTTAGGATCAAGCAGTCGTGCTCGCTACTCCTCGTCGATTAAAGGCATTCACAAGTACCTAAGTGCAGTCTTAAACTCAGGAGTTAACCCGGCTGAATTGATAGAACTGCCACGAACTGGTCGTCCTTTGCCAGAAGCTTTGACGATTGAGGAAGTTGATCGAATGCTTCAACAGCCAGAACTCGACAAACCTGCCGGGATTCGCGATCGCTCTATCCTAGAAACCCTCTATGCATGTGGTTTGCGGGTTAGTGAGTTGATGGGAATGAGACAACGAGACATTCTCTGGGACGCTGAGGTCATCCGCGTCTTTGGTAAAGGTTCCAAGGAACGAGTGGTGCCAGTAGGGAAGTCTGCTCTAGAGTGGATAACCCGCTATCAAACTGAAGTAAGACACAACTTCGTGTCAAAGAAGCCAACTGACGATATCCTTTACCTCAACCAACGAGGCGGCTCTTTATCCCGCATGTCTATCTGGAATATCGTCCATTCTGCCGCAAGTTCAGCTCATCTCGACAAGGAAGTCCATCCCCATACCTTACGACATTCTTTTGCCACTCACCTGATTGAAGGAGGAGCGGACCTCCGTGCCGTTCAAGAGATGCTAGGACACGCCGATATTTCTACTACACAGATCTATACGCACTTGGATAGGGCGTATATCTCTTCTGTACATCGGACGTATCACCCACGGAGCTAATCCGTTGTCTATAAAGCACATAACGCATTCCACGCTTAGCGTGGCAATCTTTGTTTTCATCTGTATGGGCATACAGACGCAAGCATTGCAGCCTGTGCGCAGTACGGTGAAGTACGGCATTGATAACTTGGTCGATCTCAATTTTGAACCCCTCAAATCAAAGCGCATCGCTCTGCTCGCAAACGTCGCAAGTAGAACTCGCACTCTCGATGAAAGTGTCCAAGTACTCGCTTCAACCTCTGAGCTCCAACTCTGTGCGTTACTTACCCCCGAGCATGGCTACTTTGCACAAACACCTGCTGGTGAGAGTGTTGCTGGAGAGATAATCTATGGTATTCCTACCTACTCGCTCTATGGCAAGACTCGAAGACCTACACGCGCAATGATTGGGAATTGTGATGCGGTAGTAGTCGATCTGCAAGACATTGGTTTGCGACCTTATACCTTCATCAGCACCATGTTCAACGTGATGGATGCTTGTGCGGAGTTCAAGATACCAGTCTATGTGCTGGATAGACCCAACCCGCTCGGTGGCCTTTGCGTTGATGGCAACCTTGTAGAAGACGATGCCCGCTCTTTTGTGAGTATAGTTCCCATACCTTACCTGCATGGACTGACCATTGGCGAACTTGCTCTCATGATAAATGAAGAGGGATGGTTGCCCGCAGACGCGAGTGGCACGGCGCGTAAGTGTCACCTTACCGTGGTGAAAATGAAACGCTGGCGAAGAAACATGCAATGGGAGGCTACCAATTCCGTGTGGATTCCAACGTCACCGAACATTCCAACTATCAATGCGATTCGAGGAATGGCTCTCACAGGGCTTCTAGGGGAGCTGAGCCTGTTCTCCATAGGTATTGGAACGACCCTTCCATTTCAATACTTGGGTCAACCACATTTCAGTTATAGCAACTTCGATTCTACTTTACGGAATCTCCGCGATCTCAACATTCACGCCGTGCCAACAAAGTTCATCCCTAGCGCTGGCAAGTTTGCAGGTCAAACTTGTAGTGGCGTCCTTTTCAACTTCGAGAACAGTGCGAACTCAAACACACCTCTGTTCTCAGCGGCAGTGGAGATTATGATTCGTATGCGACACGACTATCCCACATATTTCACAGATACGTTATCCCACTCAACGAAGCAGGGCATGTTTGCCAAAGTTGCTGGAACTCAGAAGCTTTTTGCTGCCCTCACAAACCCGGAGCGCTCAGACGATGACATCCGACGTCTTGCAAGCAAAGGAAAGCAAGAGTTTAGTCAGCGCAGACAGAAATACCTCCTTTATCAGTAGACAATAGAAAGCGTTTCAGACTCTCTCGAGTACCCCTGAAGCTCAATTTCACCTCAGCAGATAGGCAGCTCAGGTACCAAACATTTGAGCTTCGCTGAGCACGGCCTGCTGCATCTCAATAAGCAGCATCGATAGCGTAAAGACCCTGAAACGTCTTCATTTAGTACAAAAGCATCGAAATATGCTTAAAAAAGCCGATACCTGTGTTTTAACAAATAAATGTTTGTTTTAACAACTATAATATCGGACAAGATTGTATTTTTGTACTGAAGCCTCAGCTGAACGGCGCTTAAGGCTCAATCAAATTGAAGTAACATTTCACTTTATTCTAGGAGAACTGCTTTGCGCACACTTTTTCTTGTTTGCTTGTTTGCGTCACTCGTTGCTATGTCGTCTTGTGACGAAGCAACAACGACACCAACCACACCAGTGGATTCAACACTCACTACAAAAACCATTAGCGTTACGCCAGACTCAGCAAACGACTATCTGTATTCACTAGATGCAAATGCTGCCATAGGTATTACAGACCTTCCAAAGTCAACATGGGACATGCGAGTGAATCACGTTTTCGGTGGTGGACGTACTACGCAGATTGACGTGTTGTTTAACTCAGGTTCGGTAAATAGTACAGGTTTAACAAAGGCATATGTTGTAGATACGACATTTGACAATGTAACCGTGGTAGATCCGACAAAGTTCAGAGTAGATTCATCGTCAACCAGTGGTCGTATAGTATCGACCAAGTTAGATGGTAGCGGCTTGTTCGTCTACAATCCCGCAACACACATGATTAGTACTAATGCAATGAAGACTTTGATTGTTCAAAGTGCCTCTGGAGCATACTACAAAGTTCAATTCATATCGATTTCTACACCTGCATCAACAACTGCTTTATCGACCTTCGTGATTCGGTACCTCAAAGCATTTGGCACGAAGTTGAAGTAAGGCCAGTATGCGTTTTTTCAGGTGTTGTTCATGCTCAACCGCCCCCTGGGGGGCGCTGTGCTTCGTCTTATTTATGTTCAGTGCGTTCCAACTACAGGCAGCTACGCTGCCTGTAGTTGTTGATAGCACAAGAGCGAAAGCGCGCACACCTAAAGTTCCGCAACGGACCAAGGCGCGCGACAGCATACTCACAGCAACGACAGGGCCAGTGGTCGTAACTGGAACCAGAGGTGAAGTTGAGTTGAAGGACTCACCAGTGCGTGTAGAACTTATAGATGCTGCTTCTATTAAAAACTCGGCAAGCACTAATCTTTCGCAGGTGTTGGAGAGTCAGGCTGGTATTGGAGTTAGCTCAGGCTTGCGTACTGGTGTACAGATGCAGGGAATGAGTGCAGACTATACACAGATCCTGGTCGATGGTCAACCTCTGATCGGTCGAGTTGCAGGAACCATAGATCTGAGCCGCATTGCAATTGGAAATGTTAAACAGGTAGAGATTGTGAAAGGACCAATGTCGAGTCTGTATGGTAGCGATGCACTTGCTGGTGTTATTAATCTCATTAGCCAACGTCCTGCCCCAGGCTGGTCGGGTACTTTTAAGTTGCAAGAGCTCCAGAATCAAGGCGAAGAAACTTCTGCTTCACTTGGTTATTCAGATGATGATATTGATTGGACACTTTTCAGCAATGCCAAGCATTCACCAGCTTTTCAGCTGAGCGATGACAGTCTGACCCTGCCGTACTCAGGTTTCAACGACTACACGCTTCAAAGTCGTTTCCGAGCCTTTGTTCTCCCAAAACTCAGTGTAAGTGCCAACCTCCGCGGATTTCATTCGCGATCGGAAGGAACATTCGTGGAATCGTTCTTTGGCCAAATTGCAGCCAACAAGGGCTCTGTGCAGCAGACAGATCTAGGGGCGCAGCTTATGACAGACTGGGTGCAAGGAAAGGCACACTTCAGTGCGCAACTCTATGTTTCAGACTACAACGAACAGTATCAGTTTGATGTTGTTCAAGGAAGTGGAAAAAGTTTGGATGACTTCCGCCGGACGTACTACAAACCTAGTATACAGTATGACGTGATGCTCAATGATCGCAATCGTCTTATGGTTGGTGCTGAGTACATATTCGACAAGCTCAGCGGTACACGTTATGAGTCTGCACCAAAATACAAGACGAGTGTTGCCTATACACAATGGGAGGGAAATCCAACCGAATGGTTGTCATATGCGCTTAGTGCGCGCTATGATGTCAATAGCGAGTACGGAAACAACCTCAGTCCAAAGTTCTCAGCGCTCGTGAAGTTGAGTGACGCGGTCGGTTTTAGAGCGTCTGTAGGCAAAGGATTCAAAGCTCCAGATTTCAGACAACTTTTTGTCATGTTTCGCAACAATCTCCAGGGAGCAGGTTATGTGCTCATGGGAGCACGACTTTTAGGTAACGACCTTGAAGCCGAACGTTCTACTGCATACGAGGCTTCTCTCAACTATCTTATCGAGCAGCCTGGCGCTGCCACTACTCATCTACGCACATTTCTTGAGGCACGTGTGTTTCGAAATGACGTGAGCAACATGATTGAGTACTACTTTGACCACTCCGATTCTTTGGTCTCCGTGTACTCGTATCACAATCTGTCACAAGTGCGGACTCAAGGTTTGGAGTTGAGTGTTCAGTCGCAGTGGAGACTGGGCTCCACAAGCACCCTACATTTTAGCACATCCTACCAATATCTGGATGCAGTTGACCTCAATGTGTTGTCTGCTATCGATGGTGGAACTGCGGGTAGTGTTAACCCACAAACAGGAAGCTTCATTGCTTTGAAACGATCCGATTATGGCGGTCTGTGGTATCGCTCTGCTCAGCTCTATCACATCAAATTTGACCTTCGTCTGTACTCGAGCTGGAGTTTTATTGCTGGTGCAGACTATATAGGACGTTTTGGAGATGAAGCCCTGGACAAAAATGGCAGCGTTCTCGCCAACATCTCGCGCGCAGTACCAGATCGAAGCGATGAGTTTGTGCCCGCGTATTGGAACATTAAAGTTTCACTCTCAAAGGGTTTTGTACTAGGTCAAAACATGTTGTCGGTACAAACCTTAGACCTGGGTTGCGGCGTGATCAACGCGCTCGATGTGAAGAACCTTCGCTCCTTACCCAATTTGTTGGGTAGACAACTCTACCTCAATGTGCGCCTTAGTTGGTAAGAAGTGCTTAGGTCAATTTAGTCTCGCAATCTGCTACAAGTATGACGATAGCGCCGCTCCACTCTGGCAAGGTCCGCAGATATCCATAGCTCTCCTCCCAAAATCCACTTTGAAGATCGGATGTCAGTTGAGCCACAAAACGTTCCTCAACTCCCTCAGCTAACAGCGCCCAGGCAGACTGACAAGCACGTACTTCCGGAATCAATAAGGACTCTGGTCGACCGTAGAAAGCCTCATTGAAACCGTCAGTGCAATCAAATGGAACAACGACGGCATGTTGTTGGCAGTCCAACTGCAAGACTGCTTGGATACTGGATAAAGTGGGAAATCGCTGTCGCTCGATGGTAGCTAGCTCAGGCAAGTACTCAAACAGCCAGAACTTCTCGAGGATCTCAGGGTCATAGGTGTAGATGACAAGCCGTGAGCGACTGACACGTTTCATTTCCAAGAGCCCGGCTGAAATGTCAGCCCAATGATGGAGACTGAGTACTGTCATGGCGGCATCGACACTTTTATCGTTTAATGGCAGGTGCTCAGCCGATGCGTCAATAGCGTCCACAGCTTGTTCGGGACGCTGCGATCGCATGACGGCTGATGGCTCTATCGCTATGACTTCGCGATCAAGAGGTTCATAATTGCCGGTTCCAGCTCCGACATTGACAACAGAGCGAGCATCTCCCAATGCAGACCAAATCTGGGCGGCAATGCGCGGATCAGCCTGACGTCGCTGGTTGTAGCCACTTCCATGCTTTTGATATGAATACTGCATGTCCCTCAAGTGTCGAGCTGTTGTACCTGCTGACAATATAGTGAGCGCTGAGGCTACGGCTACCTTGCTTAAAGCACAAAAAATAGTTCTGCACACTTGCAATTTTTCCCTTGCACTCAAGCGCGCGAATAGCACAATTTCGCACCACATACTGCCTCAACCCTTCCACTTACCTTTGGAGTAGCTCTTATGTTCCGCACCCTTGCGCGCGTCATGCTTGGCGTCGTCGTTTGTTGTATTGCGTCATGTTCATTGCATAAAGGTCTTGAAGTAAAGTCTACCAACTTTAGTGATATCATCTCACCTCAACAGAGCTTGGTCTTCACTTTCAATGATGACGTCGTTAACGACACGCTCCTGAATCAATGGGATACTACGGAGTATGTGCGATTTGATCCACCAATGAGAGGTGTGTACAAGTGGTTATCTGCAAATGAGCTCAGCTTTTCTCCGTCGGTTCAATTCGCTCCGAGCACGACCTACCAAATTGAAGTGACATCGCGGGTTCTAGGTCTGGGTGGAATGAAAACGAGTCTTGGATCGGATATCAAGTTCAGTACTCATACGCCTTTCCTCAATCTCGAATCATGTGAAGCGAGTTGGATGAAAATGGCTGAGCGCGGAGGTGCAGTTGAGCTTCAAACAACACTTCACTTCAACTATGCAGTGAATGCGCAGAAAATGGGAGCTTTGACGCACATTACAATCAACGAAAAGGATGTGGCATTTACCGTGCTGAGTGGAGACGCTGGAAGTGACATCAAAGTTACGCTTCAGAATCTCTCAGCGGATATAGATGAGGGAACGTTGCAGGTACGCATTGATCCAGGGCTGAGCTGCGTAGGTTCTGAGTGGAAGAGCGACAAGGCGATGAGTGCGGAAACGCAGATCATCTCGAGAAAGAAACTTCAGATAAGTTCCTGTACCGCTGAGTTTGTAGATGGTATTGGCGTTGTCAAGTTTATGACCTCACAACCTATCGAGCTTCAGCCTTCTTCATGGGGTAAAGTTGAGCCAGGTGTTAGCGGACTTCAAGCGGAGCAAACGGATTATGGATTTTTGATAAAAGGCAACTTCGAGGCTGGACGTAATTACTCTGTGCTCGTGTATAAGAGTCTTAAAGGCGTTCTTGGTGGAGTGATGAACGAGGACTTTGTGAAGAATCTCAATTTCGGACCACTTCAACCAGAGATCAAGTTTAGTTCTTCGAAAGCCATGTATCTGAGTCCGAAGGGAGCAAGGAACATAGGTGTGAAGATCATAAGTGTTCCGCGTGTAAAAGTGACTATCATACGAATCTTTGAGAACAATATTCAGGCATTTCTGCGTGACTCTCGGACCTATTACTATGAGGATTCTGGCGACTATACCTATGGAGAAGATGAATCGGGAGAAGAGGACAACGATGGCTATCAATCTCGAAGTTACGGAGGTGGTTATGGGAACTTCGACAGAGAAGCCTCTTTCTATAAGGTCTATGGCAATGTGATATCTGAAAGGGAGTATGACACAAAGTCATTGCCGAAGAACGGAAATGTGTCGCTCTTAAATCTAGCCATGGACAATGTAGGTGAATTCAAGGGAATCTATGTCGTCAAAGTTGAGTCGATGGATGACCACTATGTATCGGCAGGAAAGATGGTATCCGTCTCTGATATTGGAATGATTGCAAAGCAAAGCAATAACGATGTCTTTGTTTTCTGTAATAGTATTAAGTCTGCAGAGAGCTTAAGCGGGATTAGTGTGAAGTTCATCTCCACTAACAATCAGACTTTACAGAGCGCAACGACAGATGGAAACGGAGTTGCTAAGTTCGAGAATGTGTTACGCAAAGCAAAAGACTTTAGTGTTGGTATGATCACCGCGACCGCAGCTGGTGACTTCAACTACATGATGTTCAGCGATACACATGTAGAAACATCGCGCTTTGATGTAGGGGGAATGCAGGAGAATAGCTCTGGACTTCAAGCCTTTCTTTATACAGACCGCGACGCATACCGTCCGGGTGAAACCCTGCACTTTAACACCATTGTTCGCGACAACCGTTGGAACATTGCAGCAAAGGCACCTGTAAAACTGCGTTTGCTAGCACCGGATGGTAAAGAAGCGAAGCTCATCCGACTGAGTCTGGACGCGGAAGGTTCTGCAAGTGTTGACATACCAACAACAGTGGGTCTTGTTACTGGGACTTATGTAGCTGAAGTGTACACAGCGAACGATATTATTCTCTGCACGAAGCAGATATCACTGGAAGACTTTGTACCTGATCGTATTAAAGTGACCCTCAACACCAACAAGCAAAGTTATGAAGCACGTGATACCGTATATGCTTCAATGAACGCAACAAACTACTTTGGTCCTCCTGCCGCAAATCGCAATTATGAGTTGAGTTTTGATTTGTCGAGAAAAACATTCCAGCCGAAACAATTCAAGAATTACAACTTCTCGATAAGCTCGAAGAATACCAGAAAGGTTGACAATCAAGTACAGCAAGGAAAAACAGACGAACACGGTAATGCCTATGCGCATTTCAACATACCCGAAGAGATGGCGAATTCTGGAATGCTCAGTGCCAAGATCTTTGGAACAGTGTTTGACGAAACAGGGCGTCCTGTCAACCGCCTTGTCAATCTTGATGTTCCGACGCAGAAGGTATTCTTCGGGATCAAGTATGGAGATAGCTATACCGCGGCGCATCAGAGTCTGAATGTTCCATTGATAGCTGTAGACAAGAACGGCAATCCTGTTACTGCACAAGCTCGTGTACAGTTTGTTAAGAGTACTTGGCAGACGGTGTTAGAGAAGAATCAGTGGGGCGGATTCAATTATGTATCTCAGAAGAAAAACGACATACTTCTCGATAGGGTTATGTCTGTCAATGGCACAAGTAGTTCCATTAATGTAACCCCATCAATGAGTGGTGACTATGAAGTACGGATCATGGCACCTGATGGCGAGAGTTATGTAAGTAGAAGTATTTGGGCCTGGTACTGGGGAAGTACCGAGAGCACTGCCTTCGAAGTGAAAAAAGAAGGCACGATCGAGATTACGATGGATAAGCCTCGATACAATGTTGGTGAAACGGCACAAGTACTCTTTAAGACTCCTTTTGCGGGTAAGTTGCTTGTCTCAATTGAGCGCAATGGGGTTCAGAGCTATCAGTACATCCAAACGGATCAACGATCTGCTAAGATTGAAGTCAAGGTTACAGAGGAAATGGTTCCAAATGTCTACGTTGTGGCTACACTGTTTAAACCACTTGACGATGGATCAATGCCCTTGACGGTTGCGCATGGAGCAGCTCCTATCATGTGCGAACCACAGAACTCACGCATCGTTCTAAGTATCGATGCGCCCGAACGTGCTCGTTCCTCATCAAAGCAGAGCGTGCGCGTTCATGCGGCAAATGCTGCAGGTGCAGAGCTGACCATTGCCGTAGTCGACGAAGGGATACTTGCGGTAAAGCGCACGAGGACTCCTGATCCTCATACCTACTTCTATCAAAAACGAGCACTTCAAGTGCAGTCCTATGATCTGTATCCGTACATTTTTCCTGACCTCAAACCTGGAAAGATAGCTTATGGAGCAGGTGATGATCAGTACGAGAGTCGTCTCTCGCCGGTCATCGCGAAACGGTTTAATCTTGTTGCCTATTGGAGTGGTGTGTTAAAAACTAACGGTAGCGGGGATGCGAGCTTTAGTTTTGATATACCACAGTTTTCCGGATCCCTACGCGTCATGGCTGTCGCCTACAAAGGCAAAGCCTTCGGATCAGCCGAGAAGAATATCACCGTCGCTGATCCTTTGGTTGTTAGCAGTGGCTTGCCTCGCTTTTTAAGTCCCGGTGATAGCCTGCGATTACCCGTTACTCTCACAAACACAACCTCCAAGCTAATGTCCGTTAGTGCCTCAGTCACATTAAGTGGCGCTGCTCGCGTGGTTGGTACTAGCACGCAGAACCTGAGCATTGCTGCAAACTCAGAGGGCCGTATGAGCTTTGGCATTGTGGCGCAGCCAGAGATTGGTGTAGCCAAGGTGGAAGTGAAAGTTGTGGCGAACGGTGAGACCTTTATAGATAAAACAGAAATAGCTGTCCGCCCAATCTCTTCTCTCACAAAGAACACAGGTTCGGGTACGGTTGCATCCGGAGAAACAAAGAACATTCGGCTTGCGGCAGACTTCATACCAAGCTCGATGAAGGCACGCCTAGTGGTCAGTCGTTCTCTAGTTGCAGAATTCTCCAAACAGCTTGACTATCTGATTGGGTACCCACATGGATGTGTCGAACAAACAACATCGAAAGCTTTTCCTCAGCTGTATGTTGCAGACCTTGCTGGATCACTTTCCACGGAGTTGAAGAATAGTGCAATGCAGAATGTTCAGGAGGCGATCACGAGACTACAGTCGATGCAGCTCTATAACGGTGGCTTATCGTATTGGCAAGGCGGTGTCACAGAATCATGGTGGGGTTCTGCCTATGCGGCACACTTCCTCATTGAAGCAAAGAAGTCAGGCTTCGAAGTCAACACTACAATGCTCGATCGACTGCTGCAATACTTGGCGAAACAGGCGCACATGAGCGACAAAAGAACCTACGTGTACTTCGATGAGGCGACCGTGCAGCGCACGAAGCAGGTCGCACCTCAAGAAATATTCTATTCTCTCTATGTACTTGCTCTTGCAGGTAAGCAAGATGTTTCTCTCATGAACTTCTACAAGAGTGCTACGAGTTTGCTTACGAACGACAGTAGATACATGCTGGCCTGTACCTATCTCTATCTTGGTGACCGAAACAGCTATGAGAAGCTTAGTCCACAACGGATAGACGAATGGTCGCAATCGGATTTTGGCGGTTGCTGGAGCTCTCGCATTCGCGACGAAGCCCTTAGCTTGTCTGTACTTGTAGATGTCGATTTTAACAATCCACAAGTGAATGTGATGGCTAGACATCTAGCACAACAACTCCGCATACAGAAGTACTACTCAACACAAGAAAATTCCTTCGCCCTTATAGCATTAGGAAAGATTGCTCGAAAGAATGGTGTTTCCAAGGGTACGGCTACTATTAGCTATGGATCGAAAAAGGTTGAGTTGAAAGATGCAGACCTGGTTATTAAAGATGGACTCGTGGGACAAAATGTCAGTATTAGCTCAAAGGGTGGTCCGGTTTATTACTTCTATGAAGTGAGCGGAATTAGTACCAGCAACATAGTAAAGCAGGAAGATAGTTTCTTGCGCATACGCCGTACATTTTTTGATCGCTTTGGACGTGAAAACACGAGTGGTGTGTTTAAGCAGAATGATCTCGTTGTTGTGCGACTAACTCTTGACTGCCAGAATCTAGCTCAGATAGATAACGTTGCCATTACCGACATGCTACCATCAGGCTTTGAGATCGAGAATTCTCGTATTACGGAAGTGCCCGACTTGAATTGGATCAAGTCGCAAACCAACCCAAGCTACATTGATATACGTGATGACCGAATCAATCTCTTCACAAATCTCAATGGTGTGCAGACCTTTTACTATGTCGTGAGAGCGGTGTCGCCAGGAGTATTTCGTGTTGGACCGGCTGCAGCCGACGCTATGTACAATGGAGAGTTTCACTCGTACAATGGCGCTGGAACCATTCGGGTGGTGCAGTAGCATAGTTATGCTGAAGATGCTCTCTCAGAACCACATTCTTTCGAAGACGCTCAGTGACCATCGTGTCAAATCTAGCGTCCGATGGCTTTCTGCTATGTGGTCGCGGCGCTCTGTACGAGTTGGCGCCAAAGCTCTTCTCGGCAGTTTCGCTGTATTTTTTCTTTTCGATTTGATCTTTCCCTTTCAAACAAACATTCATTATGCGCAGATAGTAACTGCTGCCGATAGCTCGGTCGTTCATGCTTTTCTTTCAGCAGATCAGAAGTGGCGTATGAAAACCGAATTGGCGGAGATCTCGCCCTTATTGAGAAGCACTATCATACGCAAAGAGGATCGATGGTTTTATTGGCACCCAGGTGTAAATCCTATCTCACTCATTAGGGCACTTGGTATGAACATTCGGTATTTGAGAACAACGTCTGGCGCTTCAACTATTACGATGCAGGTTGCGCGGCTCTTACAACCACGAAGAAGAACATTGTGGGCGAAGTGTGTTGAAGCGATACATGCTCTACAACTCGAGCTTCATTATTCGAAAGACGAGATTCTGCAGATGTATCTAAACTTGGTTCCCTATGGTGGTAACCTGGAAGGAGTCAAAGCAGCCTCACTTCTGTACTTTAATTGTCTGCCCCAACAACTCTCACTAGCTCAAGTTGTTTGTCTCTCTGTTATTCCCAATCGTCCAACAACTTTGCGTCTGGGACAGCAGAATACAGAGATCATCATACAACGAGATAAGTGGTTGCGGCGATTTGACGAGCAGGGGGTATTTGAGCATAGTCTTATCCAAGATGCTTTGCTAGAACCCACGGTACTCAAGCGAGTCGCCATTCCGCACTCTGCGCCTCACTATGCCTTGCGCATGCGGTCTCGTTTTCCTTCTGAACCAATTCTCTACACAACACTGAATGCCAGAGCACAGCATGCCTGTATGACGCTTTGTTTTAACTATGTTCAACGCACAAAGATGCTTGGCATTTACAACTGCTCAGTGATGGTGATCAATAACAAGACCCGCAATGTTGAAGCTTATGTTGGTTCTGCAGATTTTGATGATCGTGAACATGCGGGTCAATGCGACGGAGTGCAAGCTGTTCGATCACCAGGTTCTGCCCTGAAACCACTGTTGTATGCAGCAGCATTCGACGCGGGACTACTTACTCCGAAGTCGATTGTGAGTGATGTTCCAATAGATTACAATGGCTATGCTCCCGAGAACTATGATCAGAGTTTTCATGGCGCAGTAACAGTAGAAGAAGCTTTGGCTCAGTCGCTTAATATTCCCGCGGTCAAAACGTTGCATGATATTGGAGTGCAGCCCTTTGCTAAACGACTCTCTACTGCGGGATTCCGAGCCATCAATGCTGATGCGGCTAATGTTGGTTTGTCTCTTGCTCTCGGTGGATGCGGAGTACGGCTTGAAGAGATGGCCAGATTGTACTCTTGTTTTGCCTGCGGTGGTGAACTCAAGTCTTTACACTGGATTCCGCAAGATGTTGACAGTTCCGCAAAGCGTTTGATTTCGCCCGCAGCTAGTTATATGATTACGGAGATACTTACGAAGCTTACTCGACCCGACCTTCCAAACAACTTCTTAAGTGCAGCCCATATACCTAAAGTGGCGTGGAAGACCGGTACATCCTATGGTCGGCGTGACGCATGGAGTATAGGCTACAACAAACACTATACAATTGCCGTTTGGGTAGGGAACTTCAGCGGAGAAGGAATAGCGGATCTCACAGGATCCACCAGTGCGACACCTTTGCTTTTCGAGCTCTTTAACACTCTTGATTACAATTCACGAAGTGATTGGTATACGGCGCCCAAAGATCTTGATTTCCGCATTGTGTGCGCGGAAAGCGGTCTTCCGCCAGGCGAGTATTGCACTCAGACAGTCACTGATTACTTTATCCCAACCGTATCACCACCTCAACAATGTACGCACCTGGTCCAGGTAGCGGTATCAGATGACGGAAGGATGAGCTATTGCACAAGTTGCTTGCCTCAGGGCGGCTACCGAAAGATCATGGTTCGCAACTACGCACCTGAGCTTCTGTCGTACTACAAAGCCGAACATGTGAACGTGCAGATTGCTCCTCCTCACAATCCAGCCTGTATGCGTGTTGAGCGAGAGAATGCTCCTAGGATTAGCTCGCCAGTTGATGCAAAGAGCTACATTGTCAATCAAAAGGACAACGCACCGCTCATGCTTTCCTGTACAGTGGCTCCCGATGTACGTGATGTGTATTGGTATCTTAATGATAAACTCATACAGCAAGCTAAAGCCTCTGAGCAACTATTCATCAAACCTCAGCGAGGAAGAAACAAGATCTCATGTTGTGATGACAAAGGAAGAAACACGAATGTGTTTGTTACCATCGAATGGGAGTGAGCACTCCCATCTTGTGTTAGCTTTGTAGATCTGAACGTGGAAGTACTGAATCCTGTTTGCCAGACACGGTAATCAAATTGCTTTTCGAGTCTTTGCGGCTTGAGCGACTCCTCGACGACACATCCAAGCAAGGCATTATCACGATGAGTGTTTAATCTGATACCATCAATAGGGAAGTCAGAGCTGAGGTGTTTTGTGCAGAGCTGTTCATTGCCATGCCGCCTCAGAATTCCCGTACGCAGAATTGTGTAGACTCTATCGACAATGACAACACTGAGACCATGACCGAACGTAGAGCCGAGTATCTTCTTGCCCTCACAACCATATTTTGGTCTGGTACTTTTGTGTTTACAAAGTATGCCTTGGTAGATGGCGATGCGCTCAGCTTCGTATTGCTGCGATTTCTTATCGCTTCGATCGCTGCAGCTCTGCTCTGGTGGAGAGCAGTGAGTCGAATAGATCTGCATAGCCTGCGTGATGGAACGATACTCGGTTTGCTCTTTGGTGCTGGCTTTTATCTACAGACATGGGGATTGCAATACACCACAATCTCAAAGAGTGCTTTCATCACGGGAATGGTTGTGCTCTTTGTTCCTGCAGCCGATTGGCTTGTGCGAGGAGTACGCGTGTCGATGATTCATGGTATTGCGGTGGTGTTCGCAGCAATTGGTTTGCTTTTGTTGACACATCCCGAGATGAGTAATATCAATCAAGGAGATTTGTTGACCTTGTGCAGTTCAGTCTTGTGGGCTTTCTATATATCGTACTTAGATAAAAGTTCCACTCGACATCAAGATCGCATGCACTTCAGCGAGCAGCTTGTGTTTGTGCAGTTTGCCTCAACTGTTGTGCTCGGTTTGTTCCTTTGGTTAGGAGTGCGTGCACTCTCAGGTACATTTCCAACAGCACTAGCAGCTATGCATTGGAATTGGAGTAGTGCCCTGGTTATCGCACTGCTCTACACTGCGATATTTGGCTCACTAGCATCTACCTATTTGCAAACAAAAGTTCAGCGTTTTGTGCCTCCCGTCAAAGCTGGTATTATCTTCACACTTGAACCTATCTTTGCGTCGGCGATTGCGTACTTTACCCACGACGAAAGAATGACCTTTCAAGAGCTTTGTGGAGCGTCTCTCATGATTGCTTCGATTATTTTTGCGGATACGGCTGTAAGTTACCTCCGACGTCAAACCGTCGAGTTGCGCAGCAACGAGCATGAAGAGTAATCTCCCTGAGCATCCGTTTCAGATTGAGCCGCGCTCTGCTAGGTGATGGTGCGGGTAGACTAAATGGGACTACAATGAATTTGAGCTAGACAGCGATACTATGGAAGAGAGGAGTGGAATGACGAAAGAGCAGATACGGAGGCTGAAGATTCAGGAGCGGGATTCATTGCTCCCTGAACTGCGTTCCGAGTGGTCGCAGGCAATGGCCATGAGTTTAGCTCAATCTTTCGAGTACCAGATGTGCGAGTATTTGCATGTGTATATAAACACCGGTTCTGAGCCCGATACCTATCCGCTTCTCAAGCAGGCTTGGGCGGATTCTAAGAAAGTTGTGGTTCCTATTAGCCAGCCAGAATCTTCGGACTTACAGCATTCGTTCTATGAGGAGAACGATGAGCTCTCAACCGGTCATTACGGTATTTCGGTGCCAAAGTACGCTCGTTTGATAACTAAAGAGGAGTTGTTCGCGTCGAAAGTGTTAGTAATTGTACCATTGGTAGCCTTCAACCAGCACTTGTACCGTGCAGGTTATGGAAAAGGGTACTATGACCGCTTCCTACAGGCGCGAAACTGTTTTGCATTTGGCTATGCATTTTCTCTGGCATTTTGTCAGGACTTAGTAGCTGAAGCACATGATGTACAAATGGACGCAATTGTAACCGAACAGGGAATCATCCGTGCCAGACGGAGTCCCGTCACCACCTATCAACTATAACCAAAGCTCGTGAAAGTCGTATTTCTGACCCTGTTCTTGTTAGCCATCAATGAAGGTGAGCTCAGCATTGGCCTCCAAGCAGCACCTAACGCTGCCCAAGAGTTGTGTACTGACGAGCAACTATTGAATGGCTCAGAGCCGCTGGTGAGTTATGGATTGGATTCTACCAAGAATTGGTGGGCTATCACTATGCCATACGATAGTCTTTATCGATTATGGGTCAATGGAAAGAAGACGATAGCTTTTCAGAGTATCCAGAACCTCAGTTTTTCTGCGGACGGTGAGCATTGGGCTGCCTGGGGGCAGTTCCAAAATCAATGGAATCTTGTTGTTGACGGAAATTCCCAGATTGTTAGTTGCACACAGCCTGGTGAGATACGATTTAGTCAATCAACGGCAGCGCTCTACTACACCTATTTCGATGGTAGTCAGGAAGTGATTGTTGGTCCACGACAGAAGTTTACAGTGGTTGGACGTGTTGGTCCGTTGATCATTTCGGCAATGGGCGATCGCGTTGCCTACGTGATCGGCCAGATTGGCACAAAGTCAATCGTTATGAACTCGAAGCAAGGACCGTTATATGAGGATCTAAAAGTATTGGGTTTCTGGACAGATGGTCAACTGCTCTATGCAGCGTTGAGTGGGGCGCAGTGGCGACTGTATAGGGGCGACGAAGAACTAGCCGGTCCTTATCCTGAAATCAACGATATCAAAATCAACCAAGCCGGAACAGTGGCTGCGGCCATTGTAACACAGGGTGCTAACCGCCAAGTCGTGCTCATCGCAGAGGAGTACACGCGTCCATTGTTAAGCAGGCAGTATCAAGAGCTCGACGCTTTGGTTCTGCATCCTACCTTGGCTCTTTGGGCTGCACGGTCACAACAGACCGGTGCCGGCCTTGTGATTATGACCAACACAGAATATTCTGCTGGCTCGGTCGGTACTGGACTCCCATTCTTCACCGCCGATGGAAAAGAACTCGTGTATTTTGGTTGTGATTCAGAGTGCTTTGTGAGTATAAATGGCAAGAAGACGCCAATCAATCAGACCATTTCGATTGATGCGACCTATGCTCGCAAGTCTGGCGCAAGTACCTTTGCCTATAGTTCCATGACTAGTTTGATTTTTCGAGAGGTTGAACGCCAAGATCTGTGGGTGTCGAAGATGTGTGATGAGACTTCTACGCCTCGCTACAACTGGCGACGAGATCGGTATGAAGCACTTGGCAAAATCAACCAACGATTGTATCTGCTTTCCTGCATGAAGTAGACGTTTATCCATTGACTATGGATGGAAGGCACGATTCACTAGAGACTTCTTGACCATGCACTGCATGCTGCGCATGCCGTGCACTCCTTAGTTATTCACATCTCGGACTTCTCCACGCGCATCCCTTGTGCTATGTGCGGAAAGTCGCTAAATTGTCACTCTCACAGTTCGATACAACCGAGCTGCCCATTCAATTTCCACAACTGTGTAAAGACACACGCATGGCTACAACTGGACCTATGTCTATCATGATCGTTGACGACGATCCCATCATGTGCGAAATGATCAAGGATTCGCTCTTGAAGAAGGATGCGAGCCTGCGCATTGATATCTATGGAACTGGAGAGGAGGCACTCGGAGCGTCAGGAATGAAGCCTGATCTTGTCATCTTGGACTACTCGCTCGACTCAATCAAGGCCGATGCGATGAATGGTATTCAAGTATTGGCAAAGTTGAAGGAGCGTGATAGCTCAACAGCTGTCATTTTCTTGACCTCGCAGGATAAACCTGAAGTAGCGGCAAATACCATCAAGTTTGGCGCTTACGACTACATTCTGAAGACTGAGACCGCATTTCTCAAGCTAGAGATTGCTGTCGAGAATATCAAGAAATTACGAGTGGTGCATGAGCCTTCTGCCGCCCAGAAGTTCATCAACATGGCTTTTTGGGTGCTTATGGGACTAGGATTCAGTTACGGCATCTACTCTATGTTTACTGGACAATAGGCTCGTTAGCTTTTGTGAAATGAGTCGCGTTTTCGGCTCAAATGACGGAATTTCAAGTGTTCGGTGCCAGTTTTGTCAGTATTTTTGTTGTATTGAGTTGTTCACATCTGGAACTAGCGTGATGGAAGAATTGATGGTCGGGTCCACTGCCAAGTTGGAACGTGTTCGCGTAACGCGTCAGGACAAGATTTACAAAGAGCTTGTGGACAAAGACACTACGGTGTTGTTTGAAGATCCGCTTGAGAATGACATGGTTCTCAACATGGGACCGCAACATCCTGCTACTCACGGAGTGTTGCGGGTGTTGCTACGTTTGGATGGTGAGACCGTCATTAAGTGTCTTCCGGAACTCGGATACCTGCATCGTGGCTACGAAAAGCTCGCAGAGAACACCACATACAATGAGTTCATTCCCCATACCGACCGTCTAGACTATTTGGCTCCTATGTCCAACAACGTTGGCATAGCCTTAGCAATCGAGAAAGCAATGAACATCGAGGCTCCCGCTCGAGCTCAATGGATTCGTACTCTTGTTTGCGAGCTAGCTCGTTTGTCCTCACACATGCTAGCAGTAGGTGCAGCATGTATGGATGTTGGCGCACTGACTGTGTTCCTTTGGACATTTGCCGAACGCGAAAAGCTCTATGATATTTTTGAATTGATCTGCGGAGCTCGATTTACCACTAGCTATACCCGCGTTGGTGGAGTAGCTAATGACATCGATGCGCAAACACTTCAGATGATTCGTGACTGGGCAAAGCAGTTCCTTGGTGAGCTCGCTGCCTCAGAAGCTCTGATCGACAAGAATCGCATTTTTATCGATCGCATGGCTGGAATCGGTTATTGCAGCTTGGAGAAGGCAATTGGTTTGGGACTCACTGGACCAGTTCTTCGTGCTTCTGGAAGCACTCGTGACCTGAGAAAGGATATGCCATACTTGTGGTACGACCGCGTTGAGTTTGATGTGCAGTCACATACAGACTCGGACTGTTATGGTCGGTACAAAGTGCGTATGAGTGAGTGTCGTGAATCGATTAAGATCATTCATCAACTTCTCGATAATCCGCCAAGCGGCGATGTGAAGCTGAACGATCCTCAGCACGTTCAAGCACAGAAGGTTGAGATCTATACAAAGATGGAAGAGTTGATCAACGATTTCATGATCGTCAACTTCGGTGCTGCTCCGCCTGCTGGCGAAACGTACACGGCTATTGAGTCACCAAAGGGTGAGCTTGGCTTCTTTATTGTATCCGATGGTACTGGTTATCCGTGGAAGCTCAAGATTCGCTCACCATCTACCTCAAACCTTCAAGGTTTGGCTTACATGACAGAAGGATCAATGATTTCTGACGTTGTTGCCATCATTGGTGGCATCGATCCGGTGATGGGTGAAGCAGATAAGTAATAGCTGTGCAAGAGAAATGAACGGGACACCACATAACGAGGTTGTCCCGTTTTTTGTTCCAACTCCAAACTACCGACGTCACACATTCCAACTGCTTTAGTACAATGATCTATGACCCACGTATACATGCTACATCAGAGCGCCTCTCGAAGTTGCGTGCTGCCATAGCCCTGCGTCAAAGCTCACTTACTCTTGTCCTCGAGAATGTCCACGACGAGCACAATGTTGCCGCAGTCTTACGTTCCTGTGATGCCGTTGGCATTAAAGAGATTCAACTTGTGTATAACGGCAATCAGAAGTTCCCAACATTTGGTCGTAAGAGCTCAGGCTCTGCCAAGAAGTGGGTAGATCGACACATGTATGAAACCAGCTCTGAGTGTTTTGCTGCACTGCGTAGCAAAGGTATGCGCATCTACACTACAAAGCTATCCTCAGATGCCATCTCCATCTACGATGTGGATTTCACACAACCAACAGCTATCGTCTTCGGTAATGAACATAGCGGTGTCAGTGATGAGGCAGTAAACGAAGCCGATGGAAATGTGCTGATACCCCAACTCGGAATGGTAGAGAGTTTAAATATTTCTGTAGCGGCAGCAGTGACGGTTTTTGAGGCCGCGCGGCAGCGGCGTGTTGCAGGCATGTATAAGCAATCACAGATGACTGAAGACGAACGAGAGGCTATGCTCATTGATTGGTTGCAACGTTGAAGGCGGCTGATACCAAGGGTTTTGCGCAGAAGTTGATAAAGATATGAAGCTACGTGATTACAGGAGCAGTTTACTAGCGCGTTACGATGCGCGACACCTTGATATGCCCGTTGGACTGCTACGTATTCTTCATGTTTTGTTTGGTCTTCTGATGGTTCTTGTGCTCCTGCAATGTGTAAGCGGGATGTTTCTTTCTTTTTCATACCTGCCAAGTACACAGGCACAGCATGATAGTCAGGGAAGAGTGCAGGTACAAGCTCAAGTGATCCGCGACCTCGTTGATGCCGATAATGATACACTCTACAGAGCTGGAGAATGGTGTCGTCTGATGGCCACGCCCTCAGGAGCTGTCCACTTTCCATTGAACGACAGCTCTGCCTTTCTCATCGCACAAAGCTCCACTGAGCCTCCCTCGATAGCCTGGTTAAGCGTGTATCAGACTCAAAGTCACGAGCAATTATATGGTGCAGAGCTAAGATCTTTGCACCACTGGTGTTCATATGTACTGATGGCTTGCGCTATGGTACTCATTGTAGTGATGTTGGGATGGCGAGTGTACCGCTATAGAAATGGGATAGCATGGATGCGAACGGTTGTCTTGATTGCAGCACTGTATTTCTGCGCATGGCTTGGATCTGTTTTAGCTTGGGACGAACGTGCGCAGCAGTCATTAACAGTAGTGGGGAGTTTTCTCGAGGACTATGTTCCACTATTAGGAACCTGCTTCGCTTCTTTGCTGGGTGTGGAAGGAAACTCGTCCGACCTGCGTCTTCAGCGGATGTTTCTCCTTCACATCCTTATACTCCCGGCTGTCATCATTATCCTCTTACGATACAGCCAGCAAAAGCTCAATGCTGCGGTCGGGGAGCTCCACTATCAAAGCCACATCACTTTCGGCCATCGTTTTCTTGCAGCTATGCTCATTGGAGTTTCGTTCATCGTCTCTCCAACAACTATAGCTGTATCAATGAACAGTACTCAGAGGCTCAAACCCGAGTGGTATCTGTTGGGACCCTACCAACTGATTGCCTCAGTCCCTGAAGATCTAGCAGCTCTGTTACTGGGACTGTGGTGGTTCACAGTCTTTGCACTTGTTTGGATTGGGTTAAAGGTGAGGAGAGAACAAACAACAGCTACCATTGGAATTGTAATGGCCGCTGCATTCATACTGAGCTATGTGTATAGTTGGGTCTTATAAATCTCGCATAACAGCGAACGGAATACTAACCCTCGTGCCTTCGATGTAAAAGACAAGGAAGTACATGCCGTTGCTTAATTGTGAAACCTCACACTCACCATTTCGTTGAAATGAGCCTAGAAGATCAATGTTATTCATTTCGGAAAGCTCCTCGCCAAGACTAGAAAACAACGCTGCTTTACTGACTCTTGACCAATCGTGAACGCCATTGACGGCTATGGTATTGCGAGCTGGATTTGGACTAATATTGAATGTCAAAGATGGTAGTGAGTTGCTTGATTCAACTGAAACAGTTGGGTCAATGATACTAAACAGAGAGTCTGTCTGACAGGTGAGCAGTTCTTTATTACCGAATAAAAAGATCTTAGCCAAGTTGTCGTTAGATGCAGTTAAAACCCTATCATGGTTAGGACTGAACCTAGCAGCACCAACATCGCTACCGCCCGCAGTAAAAGTCTTCAAGCAAAACCCGCTGACCGGATCCCACACTTTAGCGGTGCCCTCACGACCACCAGTTAGTATAAACTCGCCATCTTGACTAAACTCAGCGCTCCAGACCCAGCCTTTGTGTCCAATAAGTATGTCTGTGATTACAAACTTGCTAGTACTCCAGATGTATGCACGACCATCTCTACAAGCTGTGACAATCTCCTTTTGGTTTGGACTCCAACCAGCCCAGTGTACTACATCGGGGTGGTTAAGTGATTGGAGCAAAGCTCCAGTGGCAACGTCAAAAATGCGTGCTACGCCATCACGACTGCCGGCGATGATCATCTTATTATCAGGGCTAAAAAAGGCACAGTAGAGTCCAACAGTACTCACGGGCAGAACGTTGAATAATTCTCCAGTTTCTGAACTCCAGATTCGGACTGAACCATCGTCTGATGAGGTTGCAACAAGCTGTCCGTTCGGACTGAACCCCCCATACACTAAACCTTTGACATGACCCCGTAGGGTATGCAACACTGCACCAGTGTTGAGATCCCATAGACGAGCAGTTCCATCGCTGCTGCTGGTGAACACTTTCTTATTATCTGGGCTAATGTCCGCAAACATTACATCTCCAGTATGACCGCTGAAACTACGTAAGAACTCGCCGGTTTCTCCATTCCAAACGATAGCTGTCATGTCATCAGAAGCAGTGATGCATAACTTTCCATCCCGACTGAACGATGCAGTGTTAATAAAGCCACTATGACCTTTTAGTGTAACAACTGAATCAGACAAGCGAAATCCAGAAGCGCGGATCAGGCACTGATTGCTCATTGCTTTGGGAACATGCCACAGATACGAATTGCCAAATGCAGAGTCTTCAATGAGAATCCAGTCAGTACCACCATTTACTGAATACTCTAGCTTGACTTGTGCACCAACGCCAATACCATCCCAAGTAATTGAGTGATAATCACCGCTCTTCCATTTAACCTTGGTGCTAGGGGAGGTTATGTGAAATCCGCTATCGGCTGAAAACGCAGATGCTATTGAACAAACGATCTGCACCAGTAATAATAGAAATGTAGTTCTCATTAGTCATTAAACGTACTATGATGAGTATTGCCGTTATTTTTTAACAAACTCTATATTGAGGAACCACCCAACATTGTCTCCGCCAAGCAATCTACTTAAAGTAGCCGCACAAAATTGGAAGAACTTATTAAATCTACCAAGTTTATCGTAATAAGTGAGTACCGACCAAATGTGTACGTCTTTTACCGGTTGATCTGAGATCATTTGAGCGGCTTCAGCTTTCGTATATGCCTTCGTGCCGGGACTCTCCATGAAATGATATAAGCACCAGGCGAATGACTTCCATGGTCGACCTTTTAACAGTGCTTTTCGGACCCAGAAGAAAAATGACAGAAGTGAGTGACGATGATAAATCATGACCTTACACCTGCCTCCAGGCTTGCAGACCCGAATGATCTCTCGCATAGCCTTTGGTGTATCGGGGGTGTGGTGGATCACACCAGAACTGTACACAAGATCGAAGCTATTGTCTGCGAATGGTAAACTCTCACAGTCAGCCACTTTGAGTTCATGCGCTTTTAAACCATATACATCGAGACGTCTCTGAACATGGTTGATGCCCTCTTGGGTCAGATCGATCCCTGTGGCAATGGCTCCAGCACGTACCCACTGAACAAAATCAGAACCTGCTCCAACACCAACTTCAAGTACCTTTTGTCCATGAAATCTGGTGAATTGCGCGAAAGAGAATATGTGTCCTTCTATACTGTACTTGAACGCCTCAACTTCATCAAAGTACTCTTTAGAGTACTTTGACTGGTCAGAAAATTGAGTTCCGCAAGGTTGAGCATTCCAGTAATCAGCAACACTTTGTTTTAGGCTTTCCGTTTCAGACATATGGGATTTCGTAGAGAGACAAATACGGTCGAAAATACTGAGAATTGTCACAACCTGTCCATCCTACTATTATGGCTGATCAATACCCTCAAGCCGTAGTGCCTGCCGCATCCAAGTCATCGTTGCTTGTTCAACCGGCAACAACCACCATCCTCTTCGCTCAAATCCCTGATTTGAGCGCATCGTCGTATCTTGCTATATCTATAAGACGAAGGATCCCGTATGTGTGGAATTGTTGGAGTGTATCATCAGTCTAAGACGCTGCAAACTAGCGACTTGGGGGTATTGAAGCGGATGACCGATGTCATTCAGCATCGCGGCCCTGACGATGAAGGACATTGGCAAAGTGCTAATCGAAAATGTGGCCTGGGTTTTCGTCGACTTTCAATCATTGATCTCAGTGCTGCCGGACACCAACCAATGACAAGTCCAGACAGCCGATTCACAATAGTCTTTAACGGTGAAATATACAACCACTCAATTCTTCGGACGGATTTAGAATCAAGAGGTTTCAAGTATCGTTCTCGCACAGATACGGAGACGATACTCTACGGATTCGAAACATACGGACCTGATTTCTTACAGAAAATGGTAGGTATGTGGGCAATTGCATTATGGGATGACGTGAAGAAGGAGCTGTTTTGCGCCCGCGATAGAATTGGCGTCAAACCAGTGTATTATTATCACAAGAACGGTGTTTTCATCGTGGCGTCCGAGATCAAGTCAATACTTCAGCATCCCGAAGTACGTTCGGAGTTAGATCTATCTGAATTGCCGAACTACCTTTGTTTCTCGATGTCGTCGGAGCACTCATCTTTGTTCAAAGATATTCATAAGCTTCCAGCAGGTCATTTCCTTATCATAGGATCTGATGGTGAACTGCGAATCCGTCAATACTGGTCTCCTTTGCGTCCTGATACAGAGCTTTCACAGTTGAGTCAACAAGAGACGCAGGATCACATCATGGTGCTGCTTCGTCAAGCCGTTAAAGACCGCATGATGAGTGATGTTCCTTTTGGAGTGTTCTTGAGCGGCGGAATTGATTCAAGTGTGAACGTAGCCTTGATGTCGGAGCTGATGACCCGACCGGTTGACAGCTTCACGGTAGGATTCAAAGAGCTTGAAAAGTACAATGAGCTTGAGTACGCGCGCTTGATTTCGAAAAGATTTGCAACGAATCATCATGAAGTTCTTATAGATCACAACGATGCTTTGCCAGAATTAACGAACATGGTTTGGCATGAAGATGAACCCAATGGCGATCCTGTATGCATACCACTTTACTTCTTAAGTAAACTAACACGCGAGAGCGGCACAACTGTAATACAAGTAGGTGAGGGGAGCGACGAACAGCTCGTGGGCTACCCGTGGATGCTTCGGGAGTGGAAATTCTACAACACCTATTGGAAGTGGTTCAAACTATTGCCAAGTTTTGCGCGAAAGGCTATTCATGCTAGCGCTGGTGCATTCCTTAAGCGTGGTGGCAATTATCTTGCTCTGGACTACATTCGCCGTGCAGCACAGAATGATGAGTTATACTGGGGCGGTGCAGTTGATATGACGCCGACGCATCTGCGGGTTCTCTTGAGTTCAGAACATCAGAATTTGTCGGACTTTCCCAGAGACCTTCCCCGCAGAATCCATGAGCGCTCTCGTCAGATTCTGCCCGACGGGCAGTATATGCAAGAAATGGCTTTTTATGAACTTAAGCACCGACTACCTGAGTTGTTGCTCATGAGAGTGGATAAACTTGGAATGGCGCATTCATTGGAAGCTAGAGTTCCGTTCTTAGATCACAGACTCGTGGAGTTTACCATGACTATTCCGGAGCAGTTGAAGATGCCAGATGCTCACTCAACGAAGCAACTTCTTAAAAAGGCAGTAGAGTCAATTTTACCACATGAGATCATCTATCGTAAGAAGCAAGGCTTTGCAGCTCCAGTAAGCGAGTGGTTCAGAGGACCTTGGAACGCTTATGCCCGTGATACTATTCTTAGCTCAAGACTTGTTACAGACAACGTACTCTCTGCGAAAGGTGTCACACGCATTCTTGAACTTCATGAGCAAAGGAAGAAGAACATGGGTAAGACGATTTACTCATTGTTGAATCTTGCACTCTGGCACAAGAAATTCATTGATTAACTATGAAAACACAACTACTTTCTTTCCTCTTCTTCCTTTCAGCCATTACACTATCTGCGCTCGATTCCAAAACTGAACAGATAGCTGCGCAAAAGCGTTTAGACTCCTTGTTCGAAGCATATCATGAGTTTATACTCATGGAGTTTCCAGAGTCTGCATCCATTAATGGGGATCATCGTTATGATGACCGGCTTACTAACTATTCACTAGAGGCGCGCAAGGCACGCATTCTTCAACTCAAGGAGTTTGTCAAGCAGGTTCAGAACGTAAAAGAGGAGTTTCTGGATCTTGCGCACCGAACGAATCGGGAACTGTTTGTGTGGGATGTTGAACGCTGGATTGAGGGCGAGAAGTTTGAAGAGTATTTGATTCCGCTGAGTCAGCAGGGAGGTATTCACCTCGACTTTCCGCTCCTTGCAGAACAGACGCGATTTCAATCTCCAGCGGATGAGACGAACTACCTGAAGAGATTGCACGCTCTGCCAAATCAGATTCATCAGATCATCGAGCTTATGCGCATGGGCATGAAGAAGGGAATTCTGCCGACACGTGTGGTTATGAATAGAGTGAATGAGCAGTTGCAAAGCCTGTGCGAGAAGCCTCTTGAGAAACAGAGTTTCTACAGCGCTGCTGTTCATGATTTGGGTGCAGATGCCCTGAATGGAAATGTGCAGTCGCCTGAGTTCAACATTGTAGTAGACAACAACCTCGTCCCACCGCCGCCACCAACTCAAAGTGGCTACATTGTTAGTTTACAGATTGAAGCGAAAGCTGCATTGAAAGCTTATCGCGAGCTTTGGGATTTTGTGCGAGACGAGTATCTGCCGCAGTGTAGAGCTGATGTTGGTATGTGGTCAATGCCTGATGGTATCGACCGATACAATCACGCCCTCCTTGACCATTGTTCAGTGAAGTTAACAGCAGATGAGGTCTTCGAGTTGGGACAAAAGGAAGTCGCGCGAATTGAACGCAAAATGCAGATACTTCGAAAGAAATTGAATCTGAAGGGGGATTTGCGTGAGGTTCATGAAACATTACGAAAGTCCCAAGATTACTATTACAACTCTAAAGATGAAATGCTTCAAGACTATCGGAACTTGTTGGCGAAAGCGACGGAACAGTTGCCGAAGTTGTTTAGGGTGCTACCAGTCACTCCTTGTGAGATAAAGGAACTTGAATCATATCGTGCAGATGCTGCCCCGCAGGCATATTACAATAGTGCTCCCGAAGACAACTCGCACTCAGCGTATTTTTATGTTAACACTTCGAAGCTCAACATGCGACCGAAGTACACAATGTCTGTACTCACTCTGCATGAAGCTGTCCCAGGCCATCATTTGCAGATTTCCTTGGCTTTGGAGAATCAATCAATGCCCTGGTTTCGTCGACAACTCTCGGTGACTTCATTTGTTGAAGGCTGGGCGCTGTATGCCGAGAGCCTTGGTGGTTCGATGGGTATGTATGACGATCCTCTGCAATACTATGGTGCTCTAGGATTTGAAATGTGGCGTGCATGTAGGCTTGTTGTGGATGCGGGAATACATGCTAAGCGTTGGACTCGCGAGCAGGCAATCGACTACATGATGCGGTACACTCTCAATTCCGAAGCTGACATCGTCAGCGAAGTTGAGCGATATATAGCCTGGCCAGGACAAGCCTGCGCCTACAAGATTGGTCAGCTAAAGATTCTTGAGTTGCGCTCGAAAGCAGAAACCGAACTCGGCTCCAAGTTTTCACTCCCAGAGTTTCATAATGTTGTTCTCCAGAATGGGTCATTACCACTTCCTCTTTTGGAGAAACACGTGAACGAGTGGCTAAGCAGCCTGAAGCTGAAGTAGTCTACGTCTACTTTGAGAAAAACGAATAGCCCGGCAATCGTAAGTCCTTCATTCTACACCATCATTAAGAGAAAAGTCATGTCAGCTTTGTACGATATAGAACAGATTGATAGTGTTATGCTCCATAGCAAAGCGTCCATACGCTATTTCTGTTCATTTGATCGTGTTCAACAGCACTTGTTGAACATCACCATGGAAATAGACAATCCAACCGGACCTACCTTGAGGCTCATTATGCCATCATGGACTCCAGGCTCCTATAAAATCCGCGATTTTGTTTCTCATCAAGGCGATCTGGAAGTCGTCAATGAGATAGGTGATTCATTGCCATATAGTTGGTCTGCCAAGGATCAGCTAGACATTTCTGTCTTTGCTGGAACACGAGTTGTACGCGTGCGGTATACCTACTATGCTAATGAGCGTACAGTACGCACAATGCACATCAATCGTTGGCGTGCCTTCATTAATCCAGTGAATTGTATGATGTATGTAGATGGGAGAACTGCTGAGTTCCATCATGTGTATATCGATCTCGGAACAACAGGTTGGCAAACAATTAGCACTGCTCTTTCTCCCGTTGAGAACCCTCATCATCTGGTGTTCGCAGCCAAGAACTATGACGTTCTCGCTGATTCGCCTATTGAAGTTGGAAATCATCAAACGCGACACTTTGTAGCTGCCGGCGCTCAACATGAAGTTGCTCTCATTGCTCCCATTGAATTGGATATTGACTGGCTTACAGAAAAGTGCAAGACAATTGTCGAGACCGAGTCTCAGCTGTTTGGAGGTGTTCCCTATGATCGTTACGTGTTCATGGTGCAGGTGGGCTCGAACGTCTATGGTGGCTTAGAGCACTCACGCTGCTCGGTCAATCTCATAGACATCTCAACCATGACTGATCCTTCGAAAGCAGGTAGACTTCTGGCATTGCTCTGTCATGAGTATTTCCATACCTGGAACGTCAAACGTATTCGTCCCATTGAACTCGGACCTTTTGATTACCGCAAAGAAAACTACACTTCGATGTTGTGGCTTGCAGAGGGCTTCACGTCGTACTATGATGATTTGATGTCGTACCGTTGTGGTTTCATGGATCGTGACGATTACATCCGCACTCTCTGCGATGAGCATCTAGCCAAGCTTGAAGCAGTGCCAGGGCGACATGCCATGTCGACTCACGATGCAAGTCTCTTAGCCTGGGTCAAGCTGTACGCTCAATCACCAGATGGCAACAATAGGTACCCTTCGTATTACTTGGCTGGCGGCATCATTACGTTGCTTCTTGAACTCGAAATCATTGCCTCTACAAACGCCAAATACCGGCTTGATGATGTTATGCGTGATTTGATGAAGCGTTATCGAGCAAATCCATCAAAGGGATTGGTAGAGTTAGAAGTCGCAGACTCTATCGACAAAGTTTGCGGGCTGACTGGCTTAGGCTTGAAGTTGCTTTCGACCGTTCGCTCCACCGCAGACCTCGATTACAATAAGTACTTCAAAGCGGTTGGACTCGAATGGTCGTACACCTGGGATCCAGCAAACACCAAGCAATCCTATACGGGGTTGACCTTGAAAGAAGAGAGCGGACGATTGTTAGTTGCTTCCGTTCTTGAAGATACTCCAGCTCAAAAAGCAGGTCTAGCCATTGATGATGAGATCATTGCCGTGAACGGCACTCGGGTCCAAACAAGTGCGGGTTTTACAGAGCTGCTTCATCGTTTGGCTGACCCTGATGTTGAGCTGAGTTGTAGTTGTGATGGACATCTATATTCAACGAAGATGACTCCAACTATGGCTAAAACTGCTCGCCTCACACAAGTGAAAAACCCAACAGCGGACCAACAGCGATTGTTTGATTTTTGGCTTCAACGCTAATTGCCGTGAGTGCGAATAAGAAACAGATTTTAAAAGCGCCGTATGACGCTCGCGTAGATAACTACATAGATTCTGCCTCTGAGTTCGCTCAGCCGATACTTAGGCATCTGCGTGAGGTCGTTCACGATCTCTGCCCAGAAGCACATGAGGATATCAAATGGTCGTTTCCTCACTTTGTGTACCGCGATCGACCGCTTTGCCACATGGCAGCTTTCAAAGAACATTGCTCATTTGGATTCTGGCAAGCAGCACTGATGGAGGAGGCTGACGTACGGCTTGCGGAGAATGCAAAGCTCGGTATGGGACACTTCGGTAAGATTCGCACTTTACGAGATCTGCCCAAGAGAGCAGAAATGAAAAGGTATGTACAGAGTGCAATGCGACTGAATGAAGAGGGAGTTCGATTGCCAAGGGCCGCACGAGGTTCGGTCGATAAGCTTGAGTTACCAATCGAGTTGAAAGCTGCACTTGGGGCGGATCCTGACGACATGCGATGTTTTGAACTCCTAACACCTTCACACAAACGCGAGTACATCGACTGGATTGCGAGTGCAAAGAAGGAGGATACACGAAAGCGTCGTGTAGAACGGACGATTGCGAACATTCGAGAAGGCAAGTCGCAGCACTGGAAGTACCAGTCTTCGCCGTCACATGAAACGAAGAAACGGAAGATCACGAAAGGCTGAAGTCGACACTCCCCAGGTCAATGACCTGATGATCTTTTTTACGATTTTGAGCTAAGGAGCTCGCGCAGCGAGCTCCTTAAAAAAGAGTCTTCTATCAACCGCCAAAGTGCCCCTTGCATTGCATTACAAAGGTGAATCGAGAACAACAATGTGCTGAGCACTTAGATTTCGATAGCGTCTGCGAAGACAATACGCCGTGCAACTTGTGTACTGGTTCTACTCTGCGGTCCACCACGTTTGAGTGAACGATCGAGGTACAGATCCGCGTGTAGCTGCTCGTATTCTTTTACAACAATGCGATAGTTCGTCGACGATCGTTCGGCGGGAAGTTTGACAGTACCACCCCAGAAGCCACCGAGAACACCAGCATTCACGCGATCGATTGGAGTCGTTGAAACTTCCGTCCAGCCGAAGTCTGCGCCCATTGTTGGAGTCTTCTTCTCTAACGTTACTTCTACCTCGCTTTCCAGCACTCCCACGTGCGAGGCTCGATATGAAACTCCTTCAACACTTACACGAACGCTCAGTGGATCGGATGCATCAAAATTGATATTCGTTTTGCGGAGTGGCATGATCTGCATGTAGTCTGCCTGTGTGACGCGCGAGATGAAAACATCACGCTCGGATTGTCGTAAAGAGTATGGCTGAACGCGGCAGAGTGCTAACCTTACAAAGGGGAAATATGACTCGCCATGTGCAAGCATGATGTCTGAATACCAGAGCTTTCGGTCAGTATCAAAGTGTACATCGTGTAAAGCCACGTCAACTTCATACTTCTTTTGATTGGCGGCGTCCGCACTTAGCTCATCGAAACTTACCCCTGAGATAACTCCTTGCTTCATCTCTGAGTCCGCCAAATCGCGAGTTTTGGTGAGGAAAAAGGCAGATAATGGAAAGAGCTCACTTGGCGTCGGTTTCGAGAGCCAAATGGGATCGTATCCCCACATGGTCACCATCTTCTCGACTGGGGAATCCATAATCGTATTCGGCGCAGTACCATTCTTTACAAGGATGACGCCCAGTTTCTCATCACTACCGCTGCTAAACCATGGCCTGTCCATGTATACACGCAGTCCTGCCATACGTGTGCGTACAATGCTGTTCTCCTTTTTGTCTGTTGCCCAGGCGAATACCGGAACGATGTACTGTAGCTTGATCGCTTCAGGCCTCTTGGTACTCAGCACGTGTTTTTTCCAGCGTTTTCCCTTCACGCTAAAATCATATCCTGTTTGAGGGAAGTACTCGCGGAAGCGTGTTGTTCCTACTGGTTCGTATTCGACCAAACGGTGTAAGGTATCCTTGAAGTCATGATTGAGCGCCAGATTAACATGCGTTGCATTGCGCTTGTTCACCTGCACTTCGCCGGCAGGTAAACTCGCTGTTTGAGCTCTGCGATTCTTGTGATCCGGGTTTGATGCATCGTACTCTGCAAGACGTATGTCTTGCGGTGTATCGAGGGTAGTATTGTCAACTTGAAGTTCCCAGAAAGCGTTAACATCAACTTTGACGGTGCTCTTCCCATGCACTCCAAACTTCTCGTCTTTTAAGATTGCATAGCTTTGTCCGAATGCACGAGTTAAACTCTGTTTGTACCATTCAGGATCTGTAAGCGGTTGTTGTACAGCGTGGGTAAGAAGCAGATTGCGATATGGCGTAAGCATCCAATGCGAGCTTAGTTCCATGAACGTTAGTGCTTTGGTTCGCTGAGCCGAGGCTGGCGCATCTTCTAGCCATGATCGTAAGGCAAAGAAGGCATCAGTGTCTTTCTTTCTCAGTAATGACGCATAGGCAACACGGAACATGTCGCTCTTTGCCACACGGACCGTTAGGGTTCGCGAGGCAGTGTCCCACTTTGGCAGAGGGTCCTCTCCCTCATTGAGTTCAACAACTTGAATGCGAAGGTATCCGTCATGCGGGTAAGCACTCAGCCATTGTGCTGGGTCATCAGCATATGGATATTCGATGACCACGACACCTTTAGGAAAGTTGTTTGCACTATCTGGACTTACATTAACATCGCCGTTTGAGCGGATGTACACAATCGACGCGCTTTTCACGATTGTCGCTCCATTCATCTCAGCTCTCGTTCCAGGAATGCCGCGAAGTACTACACCTTTTGCTAAGGGATCTGGTAAATAAGGCAGTTGAAAACTACCTGTGACGATTGTATCGTTCGTACACGGATCTGCTGTGAAGCATGTGTACCCACCACTAGATGCATTTGAAAACTGGTAATCCTTGTGCGTTATGAGCGCATAAAGATCTGACCACTTGTTCGTGTCGAAGTAGCGAGCGTCGAAGACACCGTGAGTCTCGGCAAAAGTGTAATCCACTTTTGGAGGACAGAGGTACCGAACCGTATCCGCTTTAAATGGTGGATGAGCAGCAGCATAATCACCAGTACTAATTTTTCGATTCGATCGAATGACAAGCTGTTCTACAGTCTCAGCATGAGAGAGAGGTATGGTCTCACCGCTCGAAGATTTTTGCGTGAGCGCGTCACGGAGAAGAACAACAGGGGTCTTGACGACGTCATGGCGAAGGTACTTGACTTTCGGACTCTGAGTTTTCGGTACAAGTGCTTCTTCCGGTGCCTCATTAATACTCCAACTGTTTCCGGCTAAGTCTACCGTACGTGCACGCACTTTGTAGACGTGCCCATAGCGCAAGCGAGGAAGAGTTTTTGCGGTCGGTAAGAAGTGCACTTTGATTTGGGTTCCATCGCTTGTAGCTGTGCCACTACCTGGATCCTCAAGGTCTGGACTACCATCAGCCTTCATCTCATCCTTCGTCAGGGTTTTAGCAGGGCGAGGTGCAACAAGAGACCATCCGGACCATTCGAACAGCATCTCACCAGTATAGAGGTCTTCGCTACTCCCATCAGATGATTGGCTGGCACTGGGGCTGACAAATCCCTCGTCGCTGACGTTTGTATCGAGGCTAGAATTCTTGAGGAACTGATACTTCCCGTCGCGTGCCATCAGGCTACGCCAGTCAGATCCGCTGGTTAGATCCTTGTAATCTGCACGCCATCCTCTTGTTAGGTCCTCGGCATACAAAATCTGCGTTTTATCGATAGCATTTGCAGCTGCGATATTGTTTGCGGCAATAAAGTTCTGCTTCGACACAAGATTTGTCATACTCGTTTTTGCACTCTTGAGAGTGTTCACGAGAGAATAAGCCATGCCATGGCGAGCGATGCCGATGCCGTTGTTTCGCAAAGCTGCGAGAGCTTCACTGCTGTCATTGTCGGGGCTCTCTGGATGAAGTTCATTGAGATCCCATCCTTCTGGCACATACAGCGGACTGAAGCGCGCTATGTTACGCGATAGGTTGTTTACAGTATGCAGAACTTTCAGAGCAGAACCACCAGGTTCAAGACTTACAACATCGAAGTAGTCCGTTAAACCAAGGCGCATTAATCCGTGAAGAGATTCTTGAGCCGCGCTACTTTTTGGTGCAGCGGAGAAGAGTTTGTCTTCTAACAGGTACGCCGTTCTTGGGAAGAAGTTCGTCTTTGGAACTCCGGGTTCGGAATCGCTTGTCCAATTCGGAATCACATAACAATGACACTCTTTCCCTAAGACAGCCTTTGGTACTGTTGATGCGTCAACTTCGACGTCGATGACGAGTCCTAGCTTTCGCATCAACCATGGAAAGCGATTGAGCGAATTAAGGATCTGGTGAAAGTCGAATTCAGGTTTGACTTTTGCAGCGACAGCGTAAGGATGCGTTTCGCCTTCGTGCATGATATCTGAGCTCACAGCTGTCATACCAGAGGCCATGGTACGACTATTCGACATCAGTGGCTTCGTCCCTGCCTTTCGATCCGCCGCGCCAGCATAGTAGAAGGGTTTGCCAGTAGTCTGTTGACTGCGCAGCCACGATGTTGGAAGATACTTGTCGTTCACAGCATTTCGTGGCTTATAGTACAGGGACATCTGGAGAAAGTCTTTCGTCTTGTTCGGTGCAGACGGTGGTACGCACTGGAACTCACCCAGTTGTCTATAGAGTGAGTTCAACGCTTCCGTTGCTGTTGAACAAAGCTTCGTAGAAGGATCTTGGACAAGAAATAGGTAATCTTGCTTGATGCGATCACGGAATTTCTGTGTTTCTTTATCTGGGGCCTTTCTTTTTTTCAGCGCATCCAGCGGTACAAAACTCGAGAGCATTTGGTCGAGAGAGCTGTAATACTCCATCCGGCGCTTTGCACTCATGGGAGTGCGCTTATAGGCACGGTCTTCCTTAGCAGGAGGAACAGCACTGCTCTTCGTATTCGAACTGAAGTTTGTCGAAGTTTTGGGTTTTGTTCGAACAGGTATATCGTAGAAGCAGAGATCCTTGAAGTTTCCTAAGAGGTCTGTCGGCTTCGGCTTTTCGTCCGGGCTCTGCAATGCTACTTGAGTGTACACATCTTTCACGTGTGTGAGGATGTTCCGAATCGAATACGATCGAAGCAGTCGGTCGGGGTAGTTTGCAAACGTGAAAGGCTTGATTGGCGTCGCCTCACTAAAGATCGCATTCCAGTGAGTATCGTTATCTGGACCATTGACTACCGTTGCGTCAAGAATAACATCCGGACCAGGCGCAGCAGGATCCCTAAACCCAATCTTGAAGCTCGCTTTCCTCATTCGATTCGGCCAATCTAAGAGGTCACTGAAGAGCTTTAGAGTTGGCTTAGCCGCATCACTGTCAAGTTGTGGTGCTATGTAAATGCTGAGTCGAAGTTTCGCAGCAGTTAGTGCAACGGGCAATGTTGTCCAAACAATCGATTGTTTCTTCATAGCCGTACTTTCAGATGTTAGGCAAAAGCGCCCACGTAGATTTCGAAATATTTCTGAGATGATCCCGGATACAACTCATCGGGAACCATTTGTGCAATCATTGGATCGCCAGCCGAGCCCTTGAAGTACTTCTCAACGGTTATATCTACGGAGGCACTGAACACAAAGAGGTGTATCTCGATCGTCAATGTGGCGGTACCGTAGAGTTTACCGGTGCTGATGTAGGTGATTGTCATCTCAAGCGTAATGCTTGCGCTAATCAAGCCCAGTACGTCGACTTCACCGTGAATCTTTACATAGCCTTGAAGGGTAACAACATCACCTTCAATACTGAAATAGATGCCCGCGAAAATGCTGACACTACCACTCGCCACTCCAAAATCTAGGGCGAGCTCAGCGCCGATCTCGATGGCTGCTTCAATCTTCTCAATGCCATCGAGCGACAAGGTCATTCCAAAGTACCCACCGCCGCCGAGCATCATATAGGTCACGTGGAAGGGCGAGTCTTTCTTGCAGAAATCAAACTTGAACAACATGGAGTCGCCCAAGAAAGGAAGCACAAGTCCAGCACCTAAACTGATGTTCGTGATTGCGAACACACCGACAGAAATGGTTGGTATGGCGAGATCGAAATTGATCTTGATGCCACTCATGTCAACGTCGATGCTTGGTGGATCGATGAAACCATCCAGAGGAATGAACTTCTGAAGTTCATTCATGAATGCAAGGGGACCCTTCCATTCCATTGCACCAAGAGTACAGAAGATGTCAGACTTCTTCCCAACTTCAGCGCTGAATCCCATCTTTACGATAGGTAGCGAAACCACATCCATTACCGTCGGGATAAGGTTGATACTGAAGTTCTGTAGATATCCTTCTACCTTTGCTGTGGGATCACCTACTTCTAAGCTGTGATCTTGATTACTGAGAGGAATGAGTGCATAGGCACTCAATGCGAATGTGTCATCTGGATCTTGGGGTACGAAGAAACCAAACTCATCAGCCTGCATGCGAGGCTTCCAATCGAAACCAATGCGAATACCGTTTTGCATGTTTTCAAGTACCTTGGCAACTTCATGAATTGCATCAAGCGCGTCTTGAGGAATGACTCCAAGAGGTCCTATGTTTGTTTCAATCCAATTCAGAAACTCTGGTAAGGTTGTTGTCAGAGCGGTAAAAATGTCGCCAGTACCGGAAGCAGATCCTAAGGCAGTCTCCAAAGCACTCACATGCGACTGTAATCCGTCGATGAGGTCCTTCATCTCTTGAAGCTTTGCCAAGATACTTGATGACGTTGCTGTTGCATCAGCCAAGGCAGATGCGTAGGCATCATTTACCGGCTTCATGACTGAATTCTTGAGCGTGTTCAGTAGGTCTGCAGGGTTACCCAAACCGGGAACAACTTTGCTGAGAAGCTGCGGCAACAAAGTAGTGCGTGGGTCACTACCGGTAACGAGCTGGATAATATCGAAGAGTGAGATAACTCCAAAAATCTTCGCATCGAGAGCACCAAGAAAATCCTTCGGGTCAAAATTAAACGAACTATCTGCAAACTTATCGATCGCTTCCGTTGTCTTGCCGAGTTGTCCACTGATTGGACCTATAGCTCGCGATAAACCACTGATAGCCTGATTCGGTGATACAAAACCTCCCGACTTGTCGCTAGAGCCTCCACCGGAGCCTCCAAAAGTCATTGCAACCTGAGAAGCGAATTGTACGAAGGCTTCGCCAGCATTTTGTGCGGGATCGAAGCCTGCCTCTAAGAACTTGTCGATGAAGCTGATGGTTGGCTTTGCACTTGCACCGCTCATTCGTTCCACATCCTGATGCCGTATCTCTGCGCTCTTCATGATGGGGAAGAACCAGGTTACATCCGTGGGAAGTGTGCCTGGGTGGCTAGAATTCAAAACCATGCTAGTGGTCTCAAATGTCGTGTCGCCCTTCGTTTTGCTCGGACCAAATGCAACGCGTTTTCCATGAAGCTCAATTCGTTTGCGTTCACTGGAGTCGCTAAGACTGTTCAAATAGTTGACGATCTTCTGCGCTTCTGCAGGATTCGTATTGGATACTGATCCAAAGACAAATCCCATCGGAATAACAAAGTCTGTTTCGTTTCCATCCCAATCTGTTCCGGTGCAGTGGAACTTGAAGTCCTCACCACTCACACGAATGTAAAATTCATTTGGATAACCATAGGGCACGCTGCTCGCACCAACGCTCGAAGCTCCATCACTTGGATTCTCGATGTTGGGAGTAACAACAGTTTTAATGCGAACTTTCTTAAATGGAAACTCACGTCCTTCATGCGCAAAGAGTGTATTGGTATCATCGAGTACCATATCTGGCTGGCGTACGATGATGAAAACTCGTTGGCGCATATAGGCACCGTAGGTACCTCTGGCCGGAGGTTTGCCAAACTTTCGCTCAGTGATCTTTACGAGTGTGGCTTTGTGTCCAAAAGGAAACAAATAGCCGCGGTACATCACTCGAACATAGTGTTCGCGCCCCATGGTTCCCCGATGGATCCAATCAACAAGATCGACGTTACTAGGCACCGGATCCCACGCGCCGTGCACATCAATCCACGCACCTATGGAAGAGAGAAAAAGCTTGTCAGAATCAATCGCTTTTGGATCATAATCAATTGTCTTGTGCGTGTCTGGGTCAGTGGTTTTTGTATAGAAGTCTGACGAATTGATGACAAGTGCCCAACGATCACCGCTCGTCAGGGAACTCAATGACCAAGGTGGCCAATTCTGCGTTGGGGGAGTCGTATCACTGAGAAAGTCAGGACTCCATATAGCACGTAGTTTAGGCTTCCTGGAAAGCAATGCGTTTCCATCGCGTTCGTTCACCGAATAGCTGCCATCTTTGTTCTTCGTTCTGAACCAGAGTCTTGTATGCCAGAGCTCGGTGAAGTCAACTGTTTCATTATGCTCAGTACCATCAGGATCCGTGCGCTTCAGCATCATGCTTCTTGTTTTCTCAGTGCGCGAGTGCGCCCAGCCTCCGTTGTTGAGAGGTGATAACATCAAGCGATACGGAATCTCAAGTGCAGTTTCGGTATCTTCAGGTTCACGAATCGCAGGCTTCACTAAGGCAAAGCCAGCATTGTACGCACTGCTGAGCGCACCGTAGTTGTAGGAAAAGCGAAAAGCTGAACTGGACTTTGCTGATGTAGCGCTCGACTTCGATCCACGAATATTCTTCGAACTGTACGAACGTGAACTGATACCATGTGAGCTCGAATAGCTAGAGTTAAACTCTATACCGCTCGACTTCAGTATGGAGTTTCCGCTGGAATTGAGACTCGCTTCAAGCTTCGACATGGTGATGCCACTACCAGCTTCTGAAATCTCATTCATGAAACTTCCGGCTTTGAACTTGAGACCTTGCTTCGCCAAATAGCTAAGCAATCCAGTATAGAGTGTGAAGCCTGATGAGGCGCTACTGTCCTGTCGATTAGCAACGGGCACCAGTGCTGGTGTCCACTGCTCCCACTTGAGAAGTTGATCTAAGCTAATCTCAAGTGATGTCCCTTTAGGTACACGAAAAGCAAGGCGACTCTTGCCCGACATTCTAGCTTTGATAGGCGGTTGCGGTAAATCTTCTGTTGTCGAACCCGTCGAGCTCGTCGATTCGGTATCTGTTTTTGGATCGTACTTGGACGTTTTAGAAAGCTTGTTGTCAGCTTCAAAAAATGCCTGCTCAATGATGTTCTGAGGTTGAAACTCTACAACAATAGTCCCTTGCTTCGAGCTATCCGTTGGAACAAGGGCGGACCCAGAGACATCTGAACGAATGGAGAAGTTGTCGTAGTAAAAAGTGAGAACGAGTAAGTCCTGTGGGCGAATAATCGAGAGGGAATCAAGACCGAGATCCGTCTTTACTGCTATGTTCTGAGGACCAAGCTTGGCAATCTGCATGCCCTTGGTATTGCCCTTCGTAAGTTGGTACACATCATCCTGAATATTCTGAATCCCGCCGAACTCAGAACTGACTTCAAAGTTGTTTGTTACTTGCTGAAACTTCTCTTTCTGTTCCTTAAAGGATGCAATTGCACCGAAGCCGCTGAAGTGCATAGCTATGTCGTCGCAGATCTCGACCGGTGATGCAATAACATCACCAACATGTGGCATGACTTTAAGGATTGAAGGCTGACACGTCACTCGGCTTATACGACCATCAACACTGTGCAGTTCAAAGGGTTTGGTGTTCTCGCGTGCTCCGAGCAGATAACTCATCGTGCCCTGATGTAACCACTCACCATTGTCTCCAAAGTCAGCCATGAAGCAAGTGCGTTTAGCTGAAGCAGAAAACAGAATTGCGTAGCGTGGGCGCTTTAGGTTAAGTGTGCAATCATGCGTGGAATGTGGGTTGGCAACTGGTTGCATTGCAACAAGGCTTTCATCGCTAGAAGATTGAAAGACAAGCGCAGTTTGGCGTCGACTGCTAGCGTTCTCTGTACAATCAATGATGCACTGCTCGAAAACAGATTCATCATGATAGAGATTCCAGTGACTTCTCGGTAATGCGTTTGTATCAACATTCCATACTTCGGAATCGCGCTCCAGAACTATGCGTGTTCTGCGCGTTCCTGCCCCGTCTACAAAACAATGTGACTCATTGGGACGAATCACAACGCGATGAGAATGCAAGTTCCAAGGACGAAGTTCAGCGACCCGTGTACCCTGTATTGACCACGAACAATCAGGTCGATAGGCTAGAACAGCTTTTGCGCCAAATCGCAAAGAGTGCGAGTCATCTGGCGTGCAAACTGTCTGAGCAAGGTCAACATGACAGCGCAACTCTTGCAAGCCGAGTAACCATTGTTCAAAGACAGTACTTGCTACAAAGCCGCCAAAGCTCGCGTGGAAGTGCATTCGCCAAGAGCCAAGGCCTGGTTTAATCTCGCATACAAAATCTGCAGGAATGTCTGTCCCAGCATAGTGTGCATCCGCAAGGCGAATGCGTAAGAAAGAGTCGGTGCGTTCAACTTCAATACGTGGCTTGCCCGCGTAGTTCTTAGCATCAATATGCCAGCGTTGCTGTCCAGCATAAAGGATAGACACCGCATGTGGGCTTTGTTGAATATCAAAGGGTCCAAAGAGAAAGCTTCCAGCATGACGAAGGACTGAAGTACTGCCGACAGCAGCAATTCCAGAGAGCTTGAGCATTGATCGCCGAGACAGCAGAGGACCATCGGCTTCACCCAAGGAATCCATAAGTCCCCGAACAGGTTTCGTTGTGGTGTGCAGTTCACGCAACAGAGTGAGATTGATGCGGGAAGATTTCATCTCGTACACCCTTTTAGATGGTTCGATAACCGGCAGTTGATACTCTGATTTCAGCATATCAGAGTCACTTCAACATAAATCTTTTTTCTCAATACTGTATAAAAAAATCTAAATTTGAAAGTCAGTGTTGGTTGTTTGAAGTGCCAACTTTATGGAGCAGGTATGATGGTCATTTTACGTACCAGCATTCGTGTACTTATTGCGAGTGCAAGCTTAATCGTTTCACAACATCTGTTTTCTCAGAATGTTAGTGTCACGCTCCTTCCTCCGCCTCCTAACCAAATGCATTTGTCTGACCTTTGGCACATTCTGCTCTTCAACAACGATGCGAGCACGTATCAGATTTATCTCCATGGTACAGCATATGTTGGCTTTGATAAGAGTGGTAAGCAGATAGCCGATGCGCAAACACGAATCATTGAGGTGCCACCATCTCGCACAGCGCTGCGCGTTACGGGCACGATGGTGCAGCCAGTCAAGGTCAATAAGTCTGACCCTCATTACGAATCAATCATAAGAAACAGCGGAACTGTTCCAAGTGGAGACTACTTTTTCTGCGTTGAGGCTGTACTCGCATCTACGGGTGAAGTACTAGCGGAAGCATGTCTAGCACATAGCGTCGAGAATTTTAGCCCGCCGATTTTGATTACACCTGAGAATGCGTCCACGGTCGACGACTCGCTACCGAGCTTCAGCTGGCTTTCAACTGCGCCATTGCGCGCGGGAACTTCTGTTCGCTATAACATACGGATTACAGAGATTTTAGGTGACCAGAGTCCACAGCAGGCTATGCTTTCGAATCGCTCATGGTTTGAGCGGAATGATATTCCTGCAACGATGTTTCTATATCCTTTCTCGGCTCGACGTCTTGTCAATAAGAAAAGCTATGCATGGCGAATTCAGGCAGTTGATGCAAAAGACAAAACGCCCTTAGGTGAAAGCGAAGTGTGGTCGTTTCGAAGAAACGACAGTACAACAAGTTCATCAGTCAAAGACTCAGTACCAAATCCAATCACCAATGGCCATTTGGCGGCTGGCGATCAATTCAGTCTTGGGATATTCGAAACGAAAGATGAACAGCGAAAGGCGATAACGAAGCTAAAGAGTTCTGTGTCGTCCAGTGCACAATCGAAACAAACCATTGGTGCTGGTTCAGATTTCCGGTCAGACGTTATCATGAAGAACCTCAATGCGACAGAGTACTCGATGGTGTCGGCTGACAAAGGGACTTCCTCAGTAGTGCTTAATGGTCTCAACAAGTATCAGGTAGGAGTTGCTGAGCTGAACGATGTTGAGAACAAGATTGGCTCTTTAACGTCAAAACCGAAGATCGAGAATATGTTGTGGGCTTGGGGTCGCAATGTTGAGTCGCAGATAGGTTTTCTTGCACCAGGATGGTATTCAGACATTCCATTGCCATATGACATACAGAACATCCAACAACTAGCTTGTGGCGCTAACCACTGCATGATGTTGATGAAAGATGGAAGTGTGTTGGCCTGGGGTGATAATCAGTTTGGTCAACTTGCGAACGCTGCTATTCCAGAATCAAAGGTCGCACTCGTAGTGGGTGTGCCAGGTCCTGGCAAAGTAATCCAGGTAGCCGCTGGCATGGGAACCTCGTTCGCGCTCAAAGAAGATGGGAGTCTATATGCGTGGGGATACAACGCTGGACGTGAGCTTGGTATCGCTGACGATACACTTCACGAGCAGATCAGTCCACGACTTGTGAATTCGGATGGAGTGAAGTTTAGTCGCATATCAGCTCGCGGTGGCCATGCTCTCGCCATTTCCACTAGTGGTGTGGTCTACGGATGGGGATCCAACTACTTTGGTGAAGTTGGAAATGGGAGTTCCCAAGTGCGCATTACAGTACCAGTTCCTGTTCTGACGCCAGATAAGGTTAGTGATAAATCTGCCACTGCCGCCAACGGTGCCGCCGGAGCAACACTGTTCATGAATGCCTCCGCGCTCGCATTCAAGTCGGTCTCTTGCGGTGACCATTTTAGCTTCGCAGTTGGATCGGGAGGAAACGACATTTTTGCTTGGGGACGGAATGCGAGTGGTCAGTTGCTAAACGGGACCACAAAAGATACTGCTTCGCCAATACGGCTAGGTCTGAGTTCCGTCGACTCCATTTCAGCAGGCGGTGCGCATTCTCTTGTTCTATTGAAGGATAGAACACTCAAAGTTGGGGGGAATAACATCGCCGGACAATTAGGGGAATCGAAACTTGGGATTAGTCCAGTTGCTCACACTCCAAGTGGAATTGGCCAAGTGCTTGCTATGGCGACAGGATCTGCGCATTCTTTGCTCATCAAGAGGAGTGGGGGATTGTGGACGATGGGTATAAACAATAGCGGACAGTTGGCGGTCAGCCCGATCCATGATATCGTTTTTACCAGCAAGCCTGCGGTAGCTCCAGCACGCATTATCTCACTAGAACAGTAGCACACTATGCGATCATCCGTATGGTTTTTCGGAGTACGATGCTTTGTTGTGCTCACGATGTCTTCTTTACAGCTGATTGCGCAGCAGTCGGATCCCAATGTACCAACCTACAAACCCAGCTCTGCATTCTTCTCGTTTAACGGACGAATGCAGATATTCGGCGAATACTCCAATCAGCGGGGCAGTTTTATGGATAAGGATCCTCGTTATGCCTACGCTGAATTCGCTCCAAGCTTCGCAATATTTGGCGTTCCATTGAGCGCGAGTATTCTGTATTCAACGGAGGATAGAGCACTTCGTCAGCGTATCAATACTGCTAACCTATCAATCAATCCTGCCATACTGCAATCATATATCGTCAATAGAGCGCAAGAACAAGCTGAGGCCTACGCAAACGAGCATCTTACTACGGCAGATCAGGCTCGCGATTCGATAGAGAAATACAGAGATGTTCTTGAGCGGGAGGCACCAGAACGTCTAAAAGAACTAGAGCAAAGTGTTCGTATGGATGAGATTCGTCGGATGAATCCTCGTGACTTAGCAAGCAACAAATCTCTGCTCAAGGAAGCTGGGCTGCTGAGTTCATATGAGAACGTGATGATGTGGTTGCCAAGAGTTGGTATTGGGACAAACTACCCTATGTACACGGACCTCAGTTTAAGCGGCATAGCCGTTCGAGGCGTTGATGTTGAATGGAACCCCGGCAAATTCTACTTAGCTTTCTGCACTGGGTCCGTGCTGAACCCCATTCCTCAGTATCATCCATTCGATCCATTTCGATCCATCGACAGCACACAAAGTACAGCCCCTATCTATGCTCGAGAGTTAAGTGCATTTCGCATTGGTTACGGATCGAAGAGTTCTAACTACTTCATTCTTTCCTTTCTCAAAGCTAAAGATGATCCATCATCGCTGAACATTCCTGTCAATGACTCGGTAAGTTCGCCTAGTTCACCACAAGAGAGCATCGTGGCTGACGTAGAGTGGCTTTCAACATTTTTCGATGGTAGGCTCAGTCTCGGCGCCGAATGCGCAGTGAGTCTATTCAGTAGTGACGTGACGAGTTCTGAAGTCAACATAGATTTGGACACAAATAACGCAATCGTTGCTTTCCTAAAACGCCAGATTCAGATACGCATCAGTTCGTTTTGGGATTGGGCTACTTCGGCAAACGCAAAAATAAGCATCCCAGAAACCGGCACTAGGTTGTCGGCCGTGGTGCGTCGAGTAGGTGCAGGGTATCGCTCGCTAGGCTTGCTCAATCAGCGCAGCGACTATATACGCCTGGACCTTCGCGCCGACCAGAGTTTCTTCCAGCGTCAACTGAGTATTGGGGGATTTTACCGCGATGATCACGACAATCTATTAGACTGGAAAAGAGCAACGACGAGCATTGTAGCCTATGGAGTTACTCTTGGACTGAACCCGCGAAATTTGCCATTCTTGCGACTGACCTACTCACCTTATGTGCAGAAAAACAATGCACTTGGTGATAGCATAGGCCAGCAGAATACCACGACAATGCTCAGTACCACACTGGGCTATGGATATCGTTTGATCGGCGCAAGTCATTCTACAACTATTAGTTACGTGAATAACTCCATTGAGAGCTATCTTGCGCTGAGTGACTTTGCCATTGAATCATACAGCTTTGGTCATACCACGAACTTGAGCTTCCCATTGAGTCTATCGCTGGCGATTTCCCATGTGCAACAAAAGAACACCAGTACGCAACTCGATTTACCAGCTCTCTTGAGCGTGTGGGAGTTACAACTAAGTGCTAACTATACACTTAACGATGTTTGGAATTTTGGTGCTGGTTTGAACATAGCCGACGAACAGGCAGACGGTACACGAACTGGATTCTTTGCATCGCTCAATGTACCAGTATACTCAATAGCGGTTTTCGATCTACGCGCGGAGAAGAATGTGTTTAAATCTTCAACACTCAGCGGAACTCAGCAATACTTACGCCCGTACGATGAGACGATTGTGCGGGCAAGCCTCTCCAAATATTGGTAAAAGAACAACATTGTTTTCGACTCCTACGTTTTGTCCGCCCACACGCGAGAAACACTAGTGTTGTCAATGTGTTGTTGACGAGGCGGGTCATTCAAGATCATTGGTGGCAAAAAAGCGTAGGTTTGGCCCATACTCGCAGTTTTTGTTAGAGATGTTCCTGCTGAGACATTGGCTGTGATCCATTGAGTTTAGCAGTGTTGGTATCGCGAAGAGATCTCAGCTACCAGAAAAAAAGTGAATAACCACACAATACGTTGTAACTAAAGTTTTTGTTGCGGTGTCCTTGTTAGGAGAACGTTAAATACACCACAGCACAAAGGTTCCGTGGGGTATATACTGAAGAGCAGGGAAATGAGTAGAGTGCATTGTGAATTTTGAGCTCTCATCGACGCCTTAGCCATTGAAGAAGCCATCACACGCACAGATCAATTACCTATTGCGGATACGGCAAATGTCATTTGGAACTGCACATACGGACAATGACGACGAGGTTCTCAGAGCCGCAAAGCTGTTCTGTGCCGACGATGCTCAAGCCTTTCAGTGGTTACACAAGCGCTTTAGCAAGTCGATCTTTCGTTTTTGCTTAAAAATGCTCTCTGATGAAGACTTGGCTAAGGATGCTTACCAAGAGACCTTCATTAAGGCATACGAGCACCGTATGGACTTCCGTGGAGACAATTTTCCTGCCTGGATATTTACTATAGCGCGCAGGGTATGCTTGAATGTCATTCGATCCCGCCGCCACGACGACGTTTTCGACGAAGTTTTGCATTCTGAAGATGTCAGTGCTGATGAAGATGTCTATCTCCGTATGCACATTCAAAAGGCAATTGACTCTCTCAGCCCTGAATTCAAAGAAGCTTTGGTTCTTCGTGAGTATGAGGGACTCAGCTATGAGCAGATTGCGGTCGTGCTCCATATTGAGTTATCGTTGGCCAAAGTCAGAGTGCATCGTGCCCGACTTATTGTACGTAAACTATTGATGCCTGTTATGCAGGAACGTTATGAATCTTGATGAGTATTTCTCGAAATACGTTGATGCCGAGTTAAGCGCTTCGGAAGATGCCGAAATGCGGGCTTTCTTGGCAGACAACGAGGTGGCGCGCTCAGAGTTTGAGCAAGCCGCCTTGATTTCGGTTGCCATGATGAGAGAATCGGAAAGTATCACTACTCCCGATGACCTGTTTCAGGCCACAGATGCTCTTATCATATCAAAAATTGAAGAAAATGAAAAAAAGCGCCTAGCAGCACTTGCTCCTGTACGACGTCGTCAGGGTGCACTCAGCATGGCGTTGATACTCTGTATCGTTATACTTGGGGATTCGGTGCGTTTAGGAGATCGCGACTTCTCTACGCCTGTTCTTTTCCCAACCACTCATACCCAATCGTCAGTCCTCCAAGCTGGTCAACCTCAGGAGAGTTTTCTTACACGCGGTGGCGCAGAGCGCCACGCGGGGCTTAAGCAGCTTCCGGGCGTCCAGCAAACACTAGCGGCAGCTACACAGAAATCGGACGTTAACGGTCAATCGGGTGTTTCTAGCCTCGTCTCTCAGATCCCGGCTTCTGACAACACATCTGTGGCGCTGAGTGCAAATACGGCGGCTTCATTGGATCAGAGTTTGGCTCAAAGTGAGGCTCGGAGTTTTCATGAGGCACTTGCGGCTGCGGCTGGGTTGCGGAGTCTGCTGCATCCTAGTGCTCATGCTGACCCTGCTTCCAGCTCTGGAATTGCGGCTGTTGCAATGGTAGCTCCAGATGCAGTGGAGCATCCTCGCGAGGAGAAAGACAACGTCCAGCTCAGCACCTTTGTAGGAAGCATCATTCAAACGAGCGCTACGACCGCGTCGACCCAACACTACTCTCAGAGTATTGGCTATCCTGTCAGCGAAGGTGTAAACATGGGATTTGAGGTTGGCACGTTTGCACTTATGGCAAGCGTACCGCAGCAATACGGCACTTCAACATCTTCAATAGAAGAATTGAAGCCGAAAGGCACTTTGAGCTCAGTTGAGAACGCAAGCCTTGTTTCGGGCGGTTCTTCGAACGGTCCTAACTTTGGAGATCAGAATGCTGGGCTCTCTGCCCAACGGAACGTCGTATGGGGAGCTGCCTATGTTGAGCGCTCCATCATTTCCAGCTCAGATTTGAGCATTAAGGCCAGAGTCGCAGTTGGAACATCGGATGGCGGCGCATTGGTTTTCGCGCGTGCTTTGTCTGCATACCGAGTGTATGGTCCTGTTTCGTTGACACTGGGATCCGAAGGCAGAATGTACATCTATGATGACAAAAACACAGGAAACACAGATCAAACGTTGCAAACGATGATGTCTCTTATGTATGGGGTGCAAATAAAATTTTGATAGCTGAAATGTGGGAAATTTTGTCTTAGCTCTCTTCAGCTCACTTCTTATATTGCTTCTTGATATTTGCATTCTTTAACAAAGAATAACGTTTCACACTAATCTGTCGCTCACATGAAAAAATCTACTCCTTTCTGGGCAACTCTGGGTTGTCTGCTACTGAGTTTGAGTATTCTGGCCACCGCAGGTGAACCAGCGTCAATGCGTTCCAATTTTGGACCAAGCCCAATTGTTATCAAACCAAAATTGACAGGCTTGCCAATTGTTAACGCGCACACTCGCGGCGTACGCATCCAAAGTGCTTCTGAGTATCGTGTTATCGACTCTCTGTTTAACGCGTATTCTTTCTATGGCGGAGAGCAGCAGCCATTGTCATACGAGCCAAATACTGGTTTGTTTGCGATCATCAAGCGTGGTGCATTGCCACCAGAGAACACTGGAAACCCTAACAATTCGAACAGTCTGCGTTTGTTGCTTTCAACAAATCTCGGTCAGACCTGGTTACCAAGTTTTCCTCTCTATTCTTCGGGAAGCGCTGGCTCACCACGATATCCTTCGGTAGAGATCTCGGTTCCAGAAGGTCGTAATATTCTTGACGAGGCAATTTTTTGCTACACCTCACCTTTGACCAAGTCTAACGGTACAACAACTGCAGAGCGTTCTTGGGATGGAAATGTCATTGGTTATCAAACAAATGACTTGACCTCACCTCCCGCATATAACGAAATGACGGCTGAGTTCGACATCAATGGCTCAAAGTTTTGGTGGGGTACAGAGTGCACCAGTACTTCTTATCGTACTGCAGCAGACGACAAGCTTGTCTATGCGTTTTCTGTTGACCTGATTCCAAGCGACTCGGCTGTTACAGACCCAGCAGATGTGAATGCAGTGGCTTTGTGGCGCAAAGATTTCTATGCTAGTGGCAAGCCAATCATGACTGTTCCAGACCAGTGGGCTAGTGGAAAATTCCGTGCTGTGACGGCTGCTAGCACAAGAACACGTACTCACGTGGGTATGTGTCGTGACGAAGCAGGTAACTTCTACAATGCCGTGTTCGGTTTTCCAATTGCTACAGATGCAGATTCTACACGTACGTTTGCGGTATCGAAGTCTACGGATCATGGTGCAACATGGTCTGAGTTTAACATTATGCCTACATCAGTTTATACTGCCTACGAGCAGGCGCAAGGTTGTGCACCAGGAACGACGTTCTTTGATTGGAGACGCAGCACCACTGATCCATCAGCTGCAATTCGCCTTACCACGTATGGCCTCGTTTGCTATGGTCCAGATAAGTACAGCTGTTTTACTCAATTCTATGTAACTGATGGCCAGCCTGCAAATACGCATATGGTTGAGTGTTACTACGAGAACGGTCAATGGGGTATGCGTAAAGTTGCTAATGTATCGATGTTTGAGAACGCAGACATGTGGCGTGCATTTGATCAAGACGGTAGCGCTGGTCCAAGCCAAATGGGAAATGAGTTTCAAGCATGTGTAACTGCAGATCGTTCAACATTGGTTTGCAAATTCCTTGAAGCGAAGATTGTAGCATTCAAGAACGAGTCGAACGATGATGATACCCTGATATCTACAGACGTTGTTGTTTGTACTCGCAAAGTTGGAGAGTCTAAGTGGTCAGTCGCTAAGAATGTAACTCAAAGCGACATAGCAGATCGTACAACCTGGATGCCAACAATTTTGCCATCTGACCTCAAGAAGATTCCTTTAGTCACCATTCAAACAGCGGACAAGGGAACGACCATTCGTGAGCAGTTGTTCGATTCTCAAATGCGCATGGCAACTTCAAATGCTGGTAATTATGATATGTACAAGCAGTACGTATGTATCAGTAATTTCAACGTTGCTGATTTGCCAGACTTTGCAGGTCTAGCTCCAGTTGATGGAGTACGTGATGAGGATAACGAACTCAATAAGTATTTGATCTTAGCACCTAATCCAGCTACAAACGAACTTACTGTTCGTCTTGAGAGTGATGCACCGCACAGCAGTTTGCAAATCATCAATGCTTTAGGTCAAACTGTGTATACACAGAATGTTGACCAAGCATCAGCTGGCCTTAGCTATGTAACGTTGAACACAAACCAGTTATCCAGTGGATCATACGTTGTTCGTATGACTGCAGGAGCAAAAGTATATTCAAAGTCACTGACCATCGTACGCTAGTTCCGCACTTGTCTCACGATTGTTCAGCAACGCATTCATAGGGGAGCTATGCCTCGTGTAGGGTCGTCGTACTGACGACCCTTAGCGAAGACGCGCATAGAATTCGACAACAAAGAACATAATAACACACTCTACATACTTGGAGCACGTATGAAGCAACGGATTATATATCTGGTACTGTTGGTTTGTTTTGTCTCGCTAGATCTTTTTGCGGGAACAAATGGCAGCGTATCAGGTACGGTAAAGGATACCAAAAACCAGCCAATCGCGAGAGCAACGATCCGCGTAACTGGAACCCAAAAAGGTGGTTTCAGCGCGAAAGATGGTAGCTTTGAGATTAAGAACATTCCTGCCGGCAAGTACGAGCTGAAGATCAGCTTCGCTGGCTACGCAACAGCCTCACATTGGGTGACTGTTTCAGCTGACCAGAATTCCAGTATTGGCACTGTGAAGCTGCGCGACAGTTCATCGACAACAAAGGTAATCGAGGTGACTGCTACGAAGCCTATCAATGACGTTAAGACTGTTGCTGTAACGACAACAGTAAATTCAGAAGAGCTTAATGCTACGGCTGGAAGGCAGAATGCTCAACAAGCGGCGCTCACAACTTCTGGGGTTCTCTCAACAGGTGGCGGTGTGAGTATTCGCGGTAGTCGTAACACTGATACCAAAATGCTTGTTGACGGTCAAGATGTTTCTGACCCGATTAACGGTGGCTTCGGTACCGCTGCCACTTCGACAGGTGACTTGAAGTATGCTCCTACGGCAGCAAAAAGTGCAACCTCTGGTGTGAGTGTTATGCGTGGTAATGCTGGATCTGAGTATGGCAACGCAACAGGTGGTACAATTAATCAAACGGTTAAGAACGGCCGGACGGATAAGTATGAAGGGAACCTTGGATGGATGTCTGTTATTCCAAGTCTCTGGGGATCAGCAAAGAATGGTTTGAAGGCTCTCAGTACTCTTGAGAACACATTCGAATTTGGCTTAGGTGGTCCTCTACCTGGCTTAGAAGGCTCAACATTCTTCGTTGCAGCAAAGTACTACACTGATAAGTATCGTACTGTCAACACCACGAACTATCTTGGTAGCGGTATTGACGCGAAGGACATTGCTGGTAATTCGTTGGGTCATATTGAGAATAACAATTCCATGGTTCGCAATATTACGGGCCGCCTTCCAATCAAGCTCAGCCAGAGTATGCGTCTGCAGTTTGGTGGTTCATGGGGATTGACATCCCTTAACACCAATAACTGGGATTGGATTTATAATACCACACCTGCAATGACCTATCAGAAGAACCAACAAACTGGTTTGAATGATACCTTGCTACTCTCAACAGTCCCAGCTAATCTTGCGCACTTAAACGCGATCAACAACTTGATCTCGAGTTACTACGTACGTCTTAATCATGAGTTATCTGAGACTTCCTTCTACGAAGCAACAGTATCGATCAATAGTAACGTCAGTGAAGTTGCACGTCGCAAATTCGATCTTGGTCAAGGTTCTTTGCTTGTTAACGGGAAGCCAGTAGATCCATCGAAGGTTAGTACATCGATACCCGGTGCTAGTTTCTTCTCTGGTTTTGATCTAGTAAAACCCTCTGACGATTATATCGTAAACCCAACCGGTGATAAACTCATCCTCAAACAAACTGGTGCGCAAGGTGACAAAGCACTAGATAACTACCGTGGAGTAACGGGAACTGTGTATTTGGATAACGATCCAAAGCGTCCATTTGCTGTATCAGTTCCAAGCAACTTAACAGGATATCTTGAAGACGGAGCAGATCAATCTGGGACCTCAAATCCTTATGGTTTGACGAACGAGTTTGTCAGCAGTGGAGGATCGGGAATCGAGTTCCGTAGCAGTAGTTTCATGCAGTTCAAGGGCGACTATCAAAACGCATTGAATATTGGCGATGTAAAACACGGTTTGCAGGGTGGTGTTGATGTTCGCGCATACACACTCCGTCACTATCAAAATCAATTACCTTGGAATGGTGCTCCATTCTATGACGTGTATGATGATCGTTTTGGAGGAGATATCTATAGTCTTACTCCTGAAGAACGTGCAATTGGTAGCAAGCCAAAGAATGCAATGGTTGCTTCCTTCTATGCTCAGGATCAGATCTCCTATAAAGGCATTGTCTTTACACCTGGTTTGCGTCTTGATGCCTTTGATCCAAGTACAGAATTCTCGCTGGATCCTACACTGGCAACAGGTCAAAAGGCAAGTGCAAAGTTCAAAATGCAGTTAAGTCCACGTTTGTTCGTTTCCTATCCAATTAATGATGGAAGCTATTTCTCTATAGCATACGGAATCTACACCCAAGTCCCAATTTTCTCCTCATTGTACGATAACACCAGCTCAGTAATTCGACGCGGTAATGCAATCGTTTCAAATCCAGATTTGCAGCCAGAGCGTACGAATCAATACAATGTGTCGTATACCACACAGATTTCAGACAATGTGGGCTTGGAAGTAACTGCATACTATAAGGACATTTATGCACTTACAGGACTTTCGTACGTTCCTAATAACCGCTACCCATATTCTTTGATTTCTAACGGAGAATACGGTAATGTTAGAGGTACAGAAATTTCCCTACGTCGCCGTCTCTCGGACAATTTCAATTTCAACATTAACTACACATTACAGTACGCTCAGGGAACCTCGTCGAATGTTGGAACGAATTACAACTTGATCACTGGAGCGAATGATCCTTATACAGATAAGAAAGTCTTCCCGTTGACGGAGTCTCCATTAGATTTCGATAGACGTCACAGACTTAATTTCAACGGTGGATTTATCTTCGGAACTGATGAAGGTCCAAGTATCGCAGGAACAAAAATCCTCGAGAACTTTACCATTAACTTCACAGCTCTTTTCCAAACTGGTCAACCCTACACTCTTCTTGATCTCAAGGGCAATCAAGCAGGCGATTACAATGCAGAGCGCTATCCTTCATTATGGGATCTTGATTTGCACATCTCACGTTTGATCAATCTCGGTGACTTTATCCCAAGTCTGGGGTCTACCCAAGTTGAATTGTATGTTGATATTATCAATCTTACCAACCGCGTAGAACCAATTCAAGTGTACACTCGTACTCAGGATCCAGACAACGATGGTGTGTCGCTCTACAAGCAACAAGGTGCGTTCCCATTGGGTCCATGGTATGCTGAGGCAGACAAGTTTAACACAAAGACCACTGAGATCACACAGTATGATCGTCTTGGCCGCCGATTGTATAACGCGAATGCTGATATTAACAAGGATAACGTCGTCACCCAACTGGAGCAATTCACCATGTATGGTCGTTTTGTGAATGACGCTATTAAGCGCAGCTCGCTTTATCAATATCCACGTCAGGTGTACTTTGGTGTTAATATCCGTTTCTAAGAAATTGAAATTAAATTAATTATGAAAATTTTAGGAGAATATGCTATGAGAAATCAACATCGCACACTACTGGCAGTGATGCTGGTTGCGCTGTCAATGTTGACACTACTCGATGCGAAGGATATTGACCGAAGCAAGCGAAAGGGCCAGAACTCTGTTCAAGCCCGGAAGTTTTCGATTAATGATTTGCAACGAAATACTGTCAGCAAGATTGACTTCTATACGACCAACTACGGTATTTTTGGTTTGAACGTTGCCGCCAACGCGGGTGGTGGACGCTGGCCGCGTGGTTCCGTCAATCAGTACATTTTCGGTGGTGGAATCTGGTTTGGCGCAACCAAAGCGCGCTTGATTCGCGATTCAACCGGAAAGGACTCATTAGTAGTCCGTAAGATGTCCGTTATCTCGTATGATCCAAACTCAGGTACATCTGAGATGTCACCTGGTCGTATTGAGGATGGTAATGATATGGTTGAAACCGAGGATGCGCGACTCTTGTATCGTACCTATATCTCAACCGACTTTAAAGCAGACGGTAGCCCACGTGTTGCAGCCGATGGTCCATCATGGTGTATTTGGGATTCACGCCCTATTACAGATACACTGTCATTTGATCGTTTTTATAAAGATCGTTCGCGCTACTTTGGAGACTACATCTACTCAATCGACAAGCGTAATGCTGCATCGATGCCAAAGTGGGAAGATGGTAAGAACAAGGGACCAGTGTTTGTTTCTAACGAGGATATTTTTGCGACCTATAAGGACACAGATTTACGGAACTATCCAGATGGTGCTGACTTGTCAGCAGGTTACGGTTACCCACTCCGTCTGCAGTATGAACAAACCATCTATTCTTGGGGATATGGTGAGTATGCGAACTTCTTGTTTATAGCTTATAATGTCATCAATCGCTCGACAGACTCTCTTCTTAAGTGTTGGATGGCACCGGCTTATGACTTTGATATAGGTCCTAATGGTGGTGGTGCAATCGCTAACAATGACCGTGTAAATTACTACTCACAGGACACCACGTTGAACATGGCGTTCCAATGGTCTGAAACAGGCAATAACGCTACTGAAAGAGGTAAAGGCTTCGGATATATCGGTATGGACTTTATGGAAAGTCCTGCAATCGACCCAAGCACACGTTACATTCGTCACGACAAAGCATACTACGATAACTCAGAGCAGATCGGTATGCAAACATTCCGTAACTGGATTATTGCTAACGATCCTACCAACGATATCCAGCGCTATGACTTCATGGCTTTGGGTGTACGCGAGGGAGACGGTCCTTCCGGAGACAAGCGTTTCTTGATGGCAACAGGTCCTTTCAACATGGCACCGGGCGATACAGCTCGCGTTGTTATTGGAATGATCTTCGCTTCACCAGGTCGCGGTGGGGAAGCTACGGGCGATAGTCTTGACCTCACTGAATTGGTACGTCGTGACAAGTTCGCTCAACGCGTTTATGATAATGCGTTTGCTACTCCAAAACCACCTGATGTTGGTCCAATTACCTGGAAGCCACTCAATAATGGCGTTGTTGTTAGTTGGGACAAAACAGCTGAGAACTCAATTGACAAGCAAGAACGTGGGATGGACTTCCTTGGATATCGTATGTACCGCGCACGTGTAAGCGGTCTCGATACATTTAGCGTTGATCAAACTTCCCCAGCAGGGAACTACTTATTGGGTACAGGACCATTTGGATGGAAACAAGTTGCGCAATGGCAAACACCTTTTCCTTACCTACAGTCGGAAGTTCGTGCAGACTCAACCGTGGCAGCGAGCCCTCGCTTTCCATTCATTACGATCATTGCGAACACAACAGCAACAAAGAACCCATATAAGACTTTGTATCCGAACTTTGTGACCACAGCAGTTGCGACGGATTCCTTCTCTTTCGTGGTTCGCCGTATGCCTAACCTTGCTCAGAGCCCTTGGGATTCTTTCTGGTTTGACATCATGCCAAAAGGTCCTTATTCGACTCCTCAACGCTATGACACCATGTCATTGGGTATCATCAAAGTTCGTCCTAATGGTGTTATTCCAAAGTGGAAGTCAGGTGACACAGCTGCAATCTCTGCCGCTGCAACAAGCTTGTTGAAACAAGTTATTGAGTCGCGCGCAGCATTGACATGGTTTGAAGACGATATCGAGAATTCTGATGTTTTCAGAGCACAAGTAGACAAGTACATCGATAGTGCTACCAACCATCGTCGTTTTGTTGATTACGGTGATGACGACGGCGACGGAGTAATCACGACGGATGCTGACGTTACCAAGACGGAAAAGCTGATCAATAACGTTGATTACTATTATCGTCTGCTTGCCTATGATGAAGGTGACTATTTCCAAGGAACACCTCAGAAAATGAATAACGGAGTTGATAAAGTCAATCAGCAGCAAGCGTTCCCATTAGGTCAGTCAAGCATGCGTGATTCAAAGCTCTTGAGCGCTGAATACAGCACAAGCGACTTAGGTGGATTAAACAACTTCCGCCTAGTAGTCGGAGATCAGCAGCGTTTCAACCAATTGTATGCTAATCACAAGATTCAACTTCAATTTTTTGCAGCCAATAGTGTGATCAATGGTTTGTACAATATGGTTGATACTGCGTACGATGCCTTGAACCTCAACTTGTTAGAAGGCTTTTATGCACATCGTATGCGTGTAACAGATTTGACTACAAACACCGTTCTTGCTGAGTATCCAGTTTTTTATGAAGCGCAGGACTGTAATTTCTCAAATCTGTTTTCTGAGTGCTCGGTAGTTTTCATGGGACCTCAACGTAGCAAGCTGACAACTGAGAGTGTGTTAGCTGATACAACCAGTTTTATTAGCCCATTCAACCGTTCCATTGTCACCCGCTACGGATCCTTCAGCACAGATCGTGTTTGCAATGCTCCAAACCGGTTTATTGATGGTGCTTTAGGAATTGCTTTTGACTTCGCGCTGCAACAGTTCGGTGGTTACCTACGTCCAATTTCGATCACGCGTACTGCAGGATCGGCAGACGTAACTATGGACTACAGAATTCTGGGTGCGACGCCAAACGACTTGCTGCAACGGACCCGTCTAAATGGTACTGCGCGCCGCTATGAGACCTATAACAACGGTCCAGGCCGCTTCCAAATTGAATTTCTCCCAGGTGGCACTGAAACGATCAGTTCTCGTCACTTGCGCCGTAACACGAATAGCACTGTTGACTCCAACTCCGTTACGTTTACCGAAGTTCCGTATCTGAATTTGAGAGTTACGAACATTTATTCGTTCAAGAGATTTGATGCAACATTGAATGATAGCGTAGTTGTAGAGCGTACAAGTGAGATCACACACAATGCTCAAACACTGCCAACAGTTATTCCACCAGATGTGATTGGTGGCAGCAGTACATCGACCGAGTATCCAAGCCCATTATTGGTTCCAATTGGATCCTATAACATCTCTGCAAACGGTTGGGTGAATGGTCGCTATGACGCTTCTACGATGTCTTTCAAAGAGTCATCATCTATCACTGAAGCTCGTGGTACACGTTATCAATCATTGGAGTTGAATACCAGCCGTCCAGTTGGTCAAGGTCGCTACTACTTGTCAAAGTCGCAAGACGGTAACACTCTCGACTTTACACACTTTGTATTGATCAATGGAGCACAGTACATGTTAGACTTCGCTGCCAAGGGTGGTAGAGCAGGTGGTCGTGGCGGTCGTATTTATGACCGCGCTAGAGTCAATGGTGATTCATTGAATCCGTACATTCCTCAAACTGACTTCAAGGCAGGCGATAAAATTGAGATCGCTGATTTTGGAGGCGCTTTCGGATTGCCAAAGGATAGTGCCACTGTTGTATTGACGATGTCGAGTTCAGAGATCGCAAATGATGCTAGTGGAAATCAACAGATCACTGAGGATGACCTACAACAGGTTATGGTTGTACCAAATCCGTACGTTATTTCGAGCATTGGCCAGAAGTCAACATATGATGCAAAGATCTACTTTACCCACCTACCAAAGGTGTGTACAATTAAGATCTACACGATTAATGGCGATTTGATTAATACGATTAGTCACAGAGACGAAGAAGGCACAAGCCGCCAGGGCATGAATGTATGGGATTTGTTAAGCACGAATCGCCAGCGTTCGGCAAGCCAAGGACTTTTTGCAGTCATTGAAACACCTAACGGTGCAAAAGTGATAAAGAAGTTCTCGGTAATCGTTGGTGGCGCTCGTTTGGTCAAATAGAAGCACTGCCCTCAGGGCAGTTCATTACATCACATTGAAATATTTCAGAGGCAATTATGAATTGTGTACGCTTGAAAAGTATTGCAGTGCTTCTAGCTGGGATCACTATTGGCTGCGTTCAGACTGGCTTTGCCCAGTCAAGCGGTAGTACCCAAGGATCATCTGCAGGTCAGTTTCGCAAAGTTGGAGCTGCTGGAGGAGAGTTTTTACGTATATCAACTGGCGCTCGTGCCAATGGTATGGGTGGAGCTTTCACTGGTGTTTCCAACGATGTTTCAGCGGTGTTTTTTAACTGCGCAGGTCTTGTAGACCTACAAGGTTATAATGCGAATATTAGCTACTCACAGTGGTTTGGTGGATATAGTCATAACTACCTTGCTGCTGTCATTCCAGTTGCAGAAAAATATCGCGCTGGTTTGTCGATCACCAATTTGTCGAGTGGTGATATCCCAATTACTACTTTAGAAGATGAGAATCGTCTAGGCAACTCATACACGATTAGTGACTTCGCTATCACCGGATCCTTTTCTGCTTTTTTGACGGAGCAGTTCTCTTTTGGTGTGAATATGAAGTACGTGCAGAACGGTATTGCTTCGATGTCGGCAACGGGCGTGTTCGTTGACATCGGTACCTTGTACCGTTTTGGCGGCTATCGCGTAGGTTTTTCGATGAATAATCTTGGACCACAGATGCAGTTCTCTGGTTCAAACTTGAATCGTAAAACCTCACTCATCGACGAACTTCAAGGTCAACAACTTGATGCTACGTTGCTCAGCAGTCCCTTCGATGTTCCGCTGATGTTCAACGCTGGCGTTGCTTGTGATGCGCTTTCAGAATGGTTCGGGATGTATGAATCATCTCCAGATCTTGGTGCGAGCCAAGCACGCGCTCATCGCTTGATCGTTGCCGCTGATTTCACAACCTTGTCAGATGTTCCTGAGCAAGCTGCCATAGGAGCAGAGTACGTTTGGAATGATATTCTCGCTTTACGTGCTGGTTACCGCTACGGACAAGATCAGTTCAAGCTTTCGGCTGGAATTGGTGTTCGTTATGTTGGTTCTGGTTTCGACGGATCTTTTGATTATTCGATGCAGCCAACAACCGATCTTGGTATGGTGAATCGTGTGACGATTTCATTGAGAGCAAACTAAGACTCTACATCGTTCGCCCGTGATTCTGTGCCGTACAAGACCTTATACGTCTGTACGGCATTTTTATTCTAGATAGTTTTATGAATACTCGACTAATACTCGCGCTATTGTTCTACGTATCGTTGAATGCGTATGCTTCCACTTTTCCTGTTCAAGTAGATTTTTGTCAGTTCCGTGGAGATTCTGTTTCAACGTCGGTTCTGATGTCATATGCCTTTGCTGACTCCATCCTGGTTTACAAGCGGCAAGCAAGTCAGTTTAGCGGTGCGATGAACTTTGAATTGGAGATTAGGAATAGCCATGGCTTTGTTCTAACAGAGCAGTGGGCTGCAGAGCACAGCGTCGCCAGTAGCTCAGATCCGCTCCATAGTGACGTCCTTGGACAACGAGAGTTTCGTTTAGCGCCAGGTCAGTACAAGGTACTAGTCCGGGCAATAGATGCCGTGAGACCAAAGCGACATGACAGCGCTGTCTATGATCTTGTTGTACGTCGAATGACGACAACGAAACCTACGATTAGCGAGTTACTCGTTTGCCAGAGCATTGTTGTTGTGGAGCCCAGTAACGAGCCCAAGCCTTTTGTTCGAAATGGTTTTCTGCTGCTCCCAAAACCTTCTCATGAGCTGATAGGAACAAGCCCTGTGCTTCATGCCTATGTCGAGATGTACAATCTTCAAGAACTGCATGCCGACTCTGTATCCTTGTTGTACAGTATTAGGGATGGTGCTGGTCGTGTTATCCTCGACGCCGAAGTGAAGCGGAAAGTGATCGCTTCGGGTCAAACTGATGTGTTCGAGCAGGACTTACAGTTTGTCCCTACAGGCACTTACTTCTTGAATTGTGCCTTACTGATACCGACGAGTAATGGAGTTGATAGCTCAAGCACAATCAGGAAGTTTTACATTCTCAATCCTGAGCAGAGTTCTGAGCTTAGCGACCTTCGAAGCGAAGACGAGCTCTTTCTTGCGTCTGAGTTTGCGACGATGAGTGACTCCACCATTGAGGATGAATATCGCAAAGCAATGGCGGTTGGTCCTCTTTCTCAGCTTGTAACCTACCCTCAGTTAACCAATCTCCTGGCAAAGCAGAAGTTCATTTTTCGATTTTGGAATTTGAAAGATCCTGATCCTTCGACGGTTGTTAATGAAAGGTATGAGAGTTTCAAGAAGGCTGTTCGTTATGCCGTTTTGAATTACAAAAATCCATTTGCGCCCAAAGGTTGGGATTGCGATCAAGGACGAGTGTTAATGAGGTATGGGTTTCCAACCAACATTGACCGCCAACTCTATAATTCTGATGCAGCGTTTCCTCACGAGACGTGGACCTATGACAACATCCAAGGTGGTGTTCAGTTCGTTTTTGTGAACCTCTATGGTCGTGGTCGCATAGTTCTTGTGCATTCCACTGCTATTGGCGAGCGACGTGATTTTGACTGGTACAATCGCTTTGCTACAGATCGAGGAAAGAGGAACTAAATCGTCATGACCACAAGGAACATTGCACACCGAAGCATTAGCCTGTTGGTGCGAGTTCTAGCCGTTCTCAGCGCTGCTGTGGGTTTCAGTTTTCGACCAACATTGGCAAGGCTCGTTGCCTTTATCCTGCGAAATGCCAGCGCAGAAAGATACAGAGTTACGCTCGATAACATTCGGCAAAGTCTTCCCGAGATCTCAGAGAATGATGTGTCAAGCATAGCGAAAGATTCCTATTATAATTTTGCGCTGTGTTTCCTCGAATTGTTGGCAACTCCGTACCTTGATGACGCGCGGATCGAGCAACGATTTCGTTACCATAACCTTGAGTTGTTTGAGAGCGAGCGTTTGAAGCAGCACCCGGTGATTATTGTTTCGGCTCATACTGGAAACTGGGAGTGGGGTATACAAAGACTCGCGCTAAAGCTTAAGCGTCCAGTAATCTGCATTGCGAAACCTCAGCGAAATCCTCATGTCGATCGCTTTGTGAATCGTTGCCGAACAAATTCATGGACTCGTGTTGTTAGTATGCACAGTGCTGCTCGGGACATCCTTTCGCAAGTCCAAAGCAACGGTCTCATTGCAATGCTGATAGATCAGGCAGCTGATCCTCATCGAGATGTATTTGTTGACTTCTTTGGACGTCCAGCTGTTTGCTTTGAAGCACCTGCGTCCTTAGCGCTACGATATTCTACAATCATTGTGAGTGCCTTCTCGCGACGTACTGAAACTGGGACCTATGAGCTCTTCTTTGAAGAGGTTCCAATTGATGACATCCGTACGCATGCTTATGCAACCCAAATGATTGCACAGCGCTGTACAAGCGTGCTGGAAGCATATATACGAAAGTGTCCTGGACAGTGGTCATGGCAACACAAGCGATGGAAATACAACCCAAGTGATTATCCAAAGAGGAAGCAATCGTGATTATCGATCTCACAAACAAGCATGCACTCGTGTGCGGTGCATCTGAAGGTATCGGCCGTTCAATCGCTCAGTCTCTTGCCCAGAGTGGCGCTCGCGTAACCGTGTGTGCACGGCGTAAAGAAGCTCTCGAGAATGTTGTTCACGACTTAGTAGGAGGACCGCACTTCTATCTTGTTGCTGATATGGATGAGCCGCAGCAAATGGCGGATCGAGTCGCAGATCACATCTCAACGTGTGCCCCCATCGACATTATTGTCAACAATGCTGGCGGACCTCCAGGTGGTTCGATGGAAGCTGCTCAAGCAGCAGACTTTCATGTCGCCCTCAATAGATTGTTAATTGCGGGACACCTTGTACTTCAGACGTGTTTGCCCCATATGAAGCAGCGTGGCTATGGACGCATCATCAATGTCATTTCTACATCTGTACGACAGCCGATCGACAATCTTGGGGTATCTAATACTACGCGCGCTGCAACGGCAGCGTGGGCTAAAACTTGGTCCAAAGAGCTCGCACCCTTCGGTATTACCATGAACAGTGTTTTACCTGGTGCAACACGCACTGGACGACTTGAAGATATCATTGATAGAACTGCACTTCGCACTGAGCGAACCAAAGTTGAAGTAGAGAAATCCATGTTAGCAGAGATTCCTGCAGGGCGATTTGCGACACCTGAGGAGATTGCGCACGCAGTGACATTCTTGGCTTCTGAGCAAGCCTCTTACATAACTGGTATACACTTAAGCGTGGACGGGGGAAGGACAAAGTCCTTATTGTAAGAAGTGGTGCCCGGGGCGGGACTTGAACCCGCACGAGGTTGCCCTCTCAGGATTTTAAGTCCTGTGCGTCTGCCATTTCGCCACCCGGGCGGTGGAGAATTCAAATATAGTGATTCGCCGCTATCTGACCTGAGAAAAGGCGCTACTACCCGGCATCTTCACATAAGATTGAACGTAGAGAGCCAAAGTCTCCATTTGATAGTAGTAGAATTACCGCGTCGCTTAACTGTTGCGTGCTAAGGTAATCACGGATCTCGCGCCCCCAATCTGCTTGAGTTGATAGTGTCTGGTTACATACAAACACTGTTTTGTGATGTGCACGAAGTGTAAGAGCTAGTTGATCTCTATCCAACCTATCGGTTTCTGCATAACGCTCAGGACGATGCACACAGCCAAGGATTACCTCGTCAGCTTCTTCAAACGCATGGACAAACTCCTCTTGGAAAAAGCTACGAGTACTCGTGTTTGAGCGAGGCTCAAAGCAGGCGATGATACGCTTTGTAGGGTACTTCTGTCTGGCTCCGCCGATGGTCAATCGAATTGCAGTGGGGTGGTGACCAAAGTCATCAATGACGACCGCATCGTGGAACGAGCCGATTACTTCAAGTCGTCGCTTTGGCGACACGAAGGTGTGAAAGCCGTCTTGAATCTGCTGTACTGTCAAACCAACTCTGTGTGCCACAGCGATTACCGCAAGAGCGTTAAGCAAGTTGTGCTCACCTACGATTCTTAATTCAAAACGTGCGTATATCAATCCTTTTCGAAGCACTGTGAAATGCGTTGCGGTCTCGGAGTAATCCACGTCTACAGCGCGCCAATGTGCTGTTGAACCAAAGCCAAACGTTTCAATCGGACTCAATGCCGTACTGACGACATCAGCCACATGCAAGCCATCATCGAGTGCAACTATCAGGCCAGACGCGGGTACTAGGCGTGCGAAAAGCCGGAATGACTTTTTGATGTCATCGATTGATGAGAAGATGTCTGCATGATCAAACTCTATATTGTTGATGACTGCTATATCAGGACGATATGAGAGAAATTTGCTGCGTTTGTCAAAGTACGCTGTGTCATACTCATCACCTTCACTCACAAACATACCCAGCTCTGAGTGTTGAGGAACTGCCCTGCATCCAATTCCAAAATTGCCAGTAACAGCTCCTATAAAGAAACCAGTAGGTACCAGCGCATTGCTCAGTACCCAAGAGCAGAGAGAAGATGTCGTCGTTTTTCCATGCGTTCCACTTACAACAATAGAACAGTGCTTTTTAAGAAACAGGCGTCGTAAAACTTCTGGCATTGATTGGATGTTGAGTCGCTGATCGAGTATAGCTTCCAACTCAACGTTGCCACGACTTACAGCGTTGCCCACGACGATAGTCGCGTGGTCCAATCCGCTAATGTGCGATGCATCGAAACTGTTGTGATAAACTATACCTCTTGCTTCGAGTTGCTCACGCATTGGCGAGTATACTCCGGCATCTGAGCCCAACACCAGGTGTCCTTCTTCAGCACATGCGCACGCAAGAGCGCCCATTGCACTGCCACCTATACCAAGAAAATAGAGTGTTTCTTTAGTTGATGATGAACTGTTTGAGGAAATGTCACCCGACATGAAGTAGCTCCAATTAAATTCTGAAAGTTGATGTTCAATGAGCACACAGGCATCATCGAGTACGTGCACTGCTGAGCAGCGAAGCTGCACAGCATACTAAAAAGAAGCTTGAACGACTCAGTCCTCACTTCACACTTGTTGTTAGCAAAAGGAGTACCGATGAAGTCCATGATACTCGAACAACGTACGGTGTAGACAGCGGTGCACCTAGTCTACCAAGAAACTTGAATGTTGAGACCGCTAGTACCATTAGTGTTTACAAAAGGAAAAATCTGTGTTTGCGTTTTACTTGAAGTTGAGCTGAAAAGATCTCGGTGCGCAACTAGCTTTCCAAAGGTGTAGCCAAGAGCGATAGACAGGGGATAGTCGCTGACCCAATGAATACCTTGACCGACCATACTGTATCCTAGCCAAGCAACTGCAGGATACCCAACATAAGGGAGCCAGGTCGCCTCTGGATAGTTTTCCATCACAACTGTGAGCGTGGCAAGGGCGGTGCAAACGTGTCCAGAAGGAAAGGCATCATAGTGCGGTATATGTTTATGATACTCAATCTGGTTAGGGAAAAGCACCCAGCGACCTGTTGGGCGAGTTGCGGTAAATGGACTCTCTCTTCCTGTAACATGTTTCAGCAATTGCACCACACCACCAGCAGCGAGGATAACTTCACATACTTGTGATGCTGTTCGGAGGGCGTGTTTGTCTTTGGCAGCCCAGCCATAAAGAGCGAAGCCTGCCGCGATACCGAACTGGAACTTACCATCGCCTATATCTACACCTCGATCCATAAGGAATGCTGTTGTCTTACTGGCTTTATATTGATCGCGAACCGGATCAAGGAGTTCTTTGTCGTAAACAACAGAGGCAATTGTCGAAATCGCAATACCACCGATGAGCGGGGCATTCTCCCAACGGAAGGTATTTCTTCCAAATCGTTCCCAGTCGTCCGGAAGGTTGGTAATCGGGTCCCAAGGGCTTAAAGCGATTGTGTCGAGCTGTAGGGGCTCTAAACGAGCTTCTGAGCGCAGCGAGTCGCTTTGGTCGGCCGCAAAGACAGAGATGCAACAGAGCATGAAAATGCAGGCAAAAAAGCTCATACAGGCGAAAAGAAAAGTGTGGAATACGCAATTTACTGCCTGTCGCGAATTTGTCACCTTCCCGACGACATCTATGCTCCAAAGAAAGGCCTTCGGGCGAAGAGCTCTGCTCCGTATTTTCGTGGCTTGTACTTTTTGTCCTTCGCATTGCTCTATTCGTCTCAAGAATGAACCACATAAGAAATTTTTGCATCATTGCTCACATTGACCACGGTAAGTCGACCCTGGCAGATCGTCTCTTGATGAAGACGGGTCGGGTGACTGCACGGGAAATGACGAACAATCAAATCCTCGATGACAATCCGCTCGAGCAGGAGCGTGGTATTACGATTAAGCTCCATGCAATCCAGATGGATTACAAAGCGCAGGACGGTGAGCTCTATACGCTCAACTTGATCGACACACCAGGACACGTAGATTTTTCATACGAAGTTTCGCGATCACTTGCGGCATGCGAGGGTGCCCTTCTTGTTGTTGATGCAACACAAGGTGTTGAAGCACAAACGATCTCAAACCTCTTTCTGGCAATTGATGCAGGACTAGAGATTATTCCTGTGATCAACAAAATCGATTTGCCTAGTGCGGTGACGACAATCGATGCTGTAAAGAAGCAAGTGATGGATTTGATAGGCTGCGAAGAAGAAGACATGATTCTCGCTTCAGCAAAGACGGGTATTGGTATCGATGAGATCCTTGAAGCGGTTGTCAAGCGCATACGCGCTCCAAAGGGAGATCCCAATGCTCCGTTGCGCGCTTTGATTTATGATTCTATATATGACGCCTACCGTGGAGTGGTTGTTAACGTACGCGTATTCGATGGCACACTTCGTGAGAAAGACAAAATCACCTTTATGGCTGCAGGACAGAGTTATGAGGTGGACGAAGTTGGAGTTCTCTTCATGAAGGAGAATCGGACAGGCATACTCAAGGCTGGCGATGTTGGTTACTTTACCGCTGGAGTTCGTAAGCTGCATGACACGAAGGTTGGCGATACGGTGACCCGTTTCGACAATCCTTGCGCCGAGGCGATCTCTGGATTCCGTGAAGTGAAGCCAATGGTTTTCAGTGGTATTTATCCTGCTGAGAGTGATGACTTTGAAGATTTGCGCGAAGCACTCGAGAAGCTTGCCTTGAACGATTCTGCGCTTTCCTTCGAGCCTGAAAGTTCGACTGCACTTGGCTTTGGATTCCGTTGTGGTTTCTTAGGACTTCTCCATATGGAGATCGTGCAAGAACGCTTGGAGAGAGAGTTTAATCAGACCATTGTGAATACCGTTCCGAACGTTCGTTATCAGGTTCGCCGTACGGATGGTCAAGAACTCTGGGTGGATAACCCTGCTCAGATGCCTCCTCCAGGCAATATCGATGCGATTCTTGAGCCATTCATCAAAGCTCAGATCATTACACCGACTGAGCACGTTGGAGCGATCATGAAACTTTGTATGGATCGTAGAGGTACGATATTGGGTCAACACTATCTAACTGAGACTCGTGTTGATTTGAGTTTTGAGCTACCTTTGGCGGAGGTTGTTTTTGACTTTTATGACAAGTTGAAGTCTATGTCCCGCGGATACGCATCCTTGGACTATGAGTACAGTGACTACAAAGAAGGGGACTTAGTAAAACTGGATATTCTCCTCAACACCGAGAGTGTTGATGCACTTTCTTGTATTGTGCATCGTCAAAAGGCCTATGAGTGGGGACGAAAGCTCTGCTCGAAGCTTAAAACGCTTATCCCAAAACAAATGTTCGAGATCGCGATTCAAGCTGCTATTGGAGCGAAGATCATTGCTCGAGACACGATTTCTGCGACTCGAAAAAACGTTTTGGCGAAGTGCTATGGTGGAGACATCTCTCGAAAGAGAAAACTTCTTGAAAAACAGAAGGAAGGTAAAAAAAGAATGAAACAAATTGGTCGCGTAGAAGTACCTCAAGAAGCATTTCTCGCAGTGTTGAGTCTTGGTGACGATTAAGCACCTGGTCGATCAATCATTTAACTTTTGACACGTACTATGCAAGAGCAGTCTAATCCACTCAAAAGATATTGGAAATCTCGCCATCAGCGCCGTCTAGCGGAAGAGGCACGCTATCAGAAAATGACGAGCACCCAAAAGTTGTTCTCATGGGTGAAGACTATTGTGAACGCTATAATTGTCGTAACGATTATCAACGGATTAGCCCTTGCGTCGATGTTTGTTCCAACACCGTCCATGGAAACGACGGTATTGGCGGGTGAGAATCTGTTTGTTAACAAGTTCATCTTCGGTCCGTCAACACCTCAGATCATACCCATCATCAACATGCCATTGCCGTATTATAAGTTACCGGCTCTTCGTGATCCACGGCAGGGTGATGTTATTGTTTTCATCTTTCCTGGCAATCGCGAACAAGTGGTTGCTGACGAGTTTCAGTATTATTTGAAGCGTTGTGTGGCTGTATCTGGAGACAGTCTACAGATAGTGAACGATAGTGTCTATGTCAACGGCATTCTTTTCCCACTGCCACCAAAAGCACAGCACGATCCACTCATGCATCTTAGTCCAGAAGATGATAACTATGATCGCCTGCGTACGTTTCCAAGAGGATTGAATTACTCACGGTCCAACTATGGACCTATTCGTATACCTAAAAAAGGCGACGTACTACCGTTGACTCTAGGTACCATTGGACAGTGGGATGTGTTCATACGAAGAGAGGGGCACCAGGTCAGCCGCCAGAATGAGCAGGTACTCATTGACGGTGTTGCTAGCAACAGCTACACTGTTGAAAGAGACTATGTCTTTGGAATGGGAGATAACAGATGGAATAGTATGGATAGTCGTTACTTTGGCTTCATTCCAAAAGAAAGCGTTGTAGGGACTCCGATGATAGTGTACTGGTCAATGGAGAACCGTCGAAGCAATGATGATGAGATTCCTTTCTTTCAACGTTTCGGACACATCCGTTGGTCACGACTAGGTCGTGTCATTAACGAGTAACAGTGAGTCTGGTTTATCATAGCAGCAAGATTGATCACTTTTTGTCCGACTGGCTATTCGTGTTTCGTTCAATTTATTTGATTGAGTACACAAACTCATGAGTATTGACGTTGACAGTGAGCCGAAAGACTATTCTGAACAAACGACTACGCAGTCGAACAAAGCACAAGAAGGTTCGACACCGCCATCGAGCTTGAGCGCATTGAGACCTCAGCGCTTGTTCATTGTACTCTTGTTTGCCTGCTTCGGCATTATCCTCATTCGCAGTTTTGTTATAAGTTTTTGCATGGTTCCCACAAGTTCCATGGAGCCCACGCTTTTGCCCGGGGACTATGTGGTGATTAACAAAGTTCCAACCCAGTTCAATCGATTAGTGGCAGCACTTTCAGCGAGTACTTCTGACCAGAAGATTCACAGTTCAGACTTAGTGGACACTGGTACAGTCATCGCTTTCTGGCAGCACAATCCCGGAAATGCCAGCACTGATCCCAACGTTTTTGTAAAGCGGGTTGCTGCTCGAGCAGGTGATCGGCTTGATGTAGTAGCGAGTAGACTGTCTATCACAAAACAGAGCACTAGCGACTCTCCTGATGTCAATCTAGTACTGAGAGCTAGACGTCGACTTGTAAGCGATGGTGGTGTGGTTCCGTATGCTTCTCAACGAATCGAGCTTTCAGCTGAAAACGCTGAAACATGGAGAGAGATTATTGAGAAGGAGGGGAACAGCCTTTTGGTGTCGCAAGGGATTGTGTACATCAACTCCAACGCAGTTCCAGACTATACACTCAAGAATAATTACTACCTGGTGTTGGGTGACAACTCGGCAGATAGCTACGACTCTCGGTATTTTGGCTATGTATCCGAGCAAGATTTGATCGGATATGTCTCTTTTGTGTATTGGTCGAAGAGTACAGAAGACAATCAGGGGCAGTCTTCTATCCGTTGGAATCGCATTGCATGTGCGGTTCACTGAACTCATAAGGGAGAGCTGATGATTGGCGTCTATTTGCACATTCCATTCTGTCAACACAAGTGTAGCTACTGTGATTTCTACTCAATAGAGAATTTTGAGCAGAGAGAAGTCTTTCTTAAGATGCTCTTGAGAGAAATTACCCTCCGCACAGAGGAGGACTTTCCTGAAGTGCATTCAGTTTTCTTTGGTGGTGGGACGCCTTCGCTGTTGACTGGTGGTGAGATAGCAAAGCTGACAGAAGCATTGCATTCGAAGTTAAAGATCTCACAATCCTGTGAATGGACGATGGAGTGCAATCCAGGTACGGTGAGCCTAGAAAGTCTGCAAGAGTATCGATCCGCTGGAATCAATCGGCTTAGCTTTGGCGTTCAATCGTTCGATGAGAATGAACTTCGATTCCTTGAACGCATACACTCAGCTGATCAGGCTCGTGAAGCCGTTGACTATGCTCGTAAAGCAGGATTCGACAATATCAACGTCGACATGATGTTTGCTTTACCTGAACAACAGCTTTCGACATTTCAAGATTCTCTTACGAAAGCACTCTCTCTCGAAACTGAGCACTTCTCTGCCTATAGTTTGATCTATGAGGAAGGAACACCGTTGTACGCGCAGTTTCTCAGGAATGAAGTTGCCCCCCAAAGCGAGGAAGCCGACACCCAGATGTACCAATGGGCAATTGAGAATCTCAAAGAGCACGGCTACCAGCAGTATGAAGTTTCGAATTTTGCAAAAGCTGGCCGTGAGTGCAGACACAATCTGTGCTATTGGTCGGCGGGAGAGTACCTCGCCTTTGGTCCATCTGCTCACGGGTACATACGTGACACAAGGTATTGGAATCCCCGCAGCCTACACCGTTACAATGAGCTGCTGAATGCAGGTCACGTACCTACGCTCAATAGCGAAGTCCTAACACGTTCCGATAGGATGTTTGAACGTTGCTTCTTGGAGCTCAGAGCACAGGGGATCCGAATTCGCGAATTCGATCTTGACTTCGGAGTTCGTATTGATATTCTGGTACGAGAAACCGCCATGTGGATGGTGGAGGAGCAGTACATAGAGCTAGGAGATCGCGTGAGTTTGACTGCAAAAGGTTATAGCCAGTGTGATGAGATTACGTTGAAACTCATAGAGGGACTCGAGGCGAAGACCAAATCGAACTGGCGCCAAATTTCAATGGCTGAGGAACCAAAGCTAGTTCAAATCGAGTCTTCTGACTTATAGGTCCAGGTTGCTCTTCTGCAACAGAAATGATTCTGTCGAGTTCCAGACAAGATTAGGGACAATGAATAATTTTTGAAACCAAATAGTGTTCGGGTCGTTTGAGCAGGAAACTATTCAACAGGAGAACACATGAGATCAAGTCTCTATCGCAGTGTACGAAATAAAAAAGTTGCCGGCGTCTGTGCCGGCTTAGCTGACTACTTCGATGTTGATGTTGCGCTTATCAGAGTAGCATTTATCGTTGGAGTTGTCTTGCATGGAATCGGTCTCCTCGCGTACGTTGTCTTGTGGATTGCCGTTGCAGAGAATCCAAGCGAAAGGTGGGTTCCTTCATACAAGACCAGTGGGGTAGGTACTGCCTCGATGCCAAGTGGATCTCCTTCTGCCGATTATGGAAGCTATACCTACGGACAAGAGTCATTGAGAGCCCAAGAAGCAGAACCACTTCGACGTAACGGAGCTCTCATAGCAGGAATTTCGTTGATCATTGTTGGCATCTACTTCCTTCTCGTAAACTTAGCTCCGTGGTTCGACTTTGAAAGCTACTCTCCAGCATTGTTGATCGTAGCTGGTGCTGGTATCATTGCCTACGGCTTTGCGCAAAGTCCTGTACGAGTTAAAATCGATGATAGAGCGTACAATACACCTGTCGATACTCGACATCAAGCGCATACGTCGGACACGACTCCGAGTGACTTTGCTTCATCTAGCTCAGCTGTAAGCAATGAAGGTGCACCGCGAGCAGAAGCAAACGAAAGCACGATCGATCAGCTTGCTCCCGATTCTGATGGAGCTAATGGCACGAAGAGTACGGAAGGGAATGATGATGAACAGCAGGGAGGTGTATCATGAGAGGGATGAGTCGTAGAGCCATTTTTTTTGGTTGCTTTTTGTTGTCTATGGGCACCTCGATACTGCTGTTTCGGCATGGACTTGTGCAGACAGACATTCAAGTCATTCGTGATTACTGGGCAGTATTGTTGATCCTTTGGGGTGTTTCATTATTGTTCAGAGATTCTGGGTATCGTTGGATAATGAGTGGCATCATTGCTCTCTGCTTAGGTTTCGGAGTTGTCGCAATTTTCAATGATCGTCAACATGGCGAATGGACTTCTTCCGGTTGGCACTTCCAGTGGCACGATAATGATATTGACAATACAGATAATGACGACGAAGAATGTGAAGACGAGAAAGATCAAGCCCTAAGTTCAGACAGTAGCTCTGAATCAGCGCATGGTGGCGTGCATGACAGTGTTTCAAGCACAGGTACACCAACAGATAGCGCTTCGCGACACCGACCCGTGTATTAACATCTCAATCGTGAAAAAGACGGTTGCCTAGAGTATATTCGTAGCGTGATGAATGTTTCATCGCGCTACTTCATTTTATACTCTTCTATGTTTGAACTTCGAGACGGTGAATACACGATTCAGGGTCGCAACCTCCTCCAACTAGCCGAAAGCTATGGTACACCACTGTACGTCTATGACGCACAGCACATCCGAAAACAGTACGATGCGCTTTGTGAGGCTTTTTCATCGTTAAAACTCAAAGTCAAGTATGCGTGTAAGTCTCTGACCAATCTCAGCATCATGAAGCTGCTTCGTAGCTGGGGTAGTGGCGTGGATTGCGTATCGATTGAAGAAGTCCGCATTGCACTTCTTGCAGGTTTCGACGTACAAGATATTTGTTACACGCCCAACTGCGTTGGCTTCGATGAGATAGAAGAGGCAGTTCGCATAGGTGTACGGATCAACATAGATGACCTCTCAATCCTCGAGAAGTTTGGCCATACCTATGGTGCAACGGTTCCGTGTTGCGTGAGATTCAATCCTCACATTCTTGCAGGAGGAAACCCGCACATTCAAACAGGACACATTGACTCGAAGTTTGGAATTTCGATTTATCAGTTACGACATCTTCAACGGATTGTTGAACATCATTCACTGAGAATAGTGGGAGTGCATATGCATACGGGATCAGATATCATTGATCCTGCCACGTTCATCCGAGGTGCAGAGATCCTCTTTGATACTGCTCGACACTTCCCGCATCTTGAGTTTATCGATTTCGGCAGTGGTTTCAAAGTTGCCTACAAAGATGAAGATCATTATACCGACATCAAGGAATTTGCCGTTCAGCTGACAGATGCATTCAAAGAGTTCTGTAAGGAATACGGTAGAGAGTTAGAAATCTGGTTTGAGCCAGGCAAGTACTTGGTGAGCGAAAGTGGTTACTTGCTCGTACGGACGAACGTGATCAAGCAAACGGTATCTACATTATTTGCCGGAGTGAATAGCGGTCAAAACCACTTGATTCGTCCAATGTTTTATGATGCCTATCATCGCATAACCAATATCTCTAACCCAGGTGGTACGCCGCGTGTCTACTCAGTTGTCGGTTACATATGCGAGACGGATACGTTCGGTTGGGATAGAAAGATCTCGGAAATCCATGAGAACGATATCCTCTGTATTCATAATGCAGGGGCGTATGGATTTTCTATGAGCTCAAACTACAATTCGCGTTGTCGACCTGCTGAGGTTCTAATACTTGACGGAAAAGACTATCTAGTACGTCGACGCGAGGAGTTAAGCGATCTCTTGCGAACACAAGAGGGTCTTTCCGACAAGGTTCCTACGTAGAGCCTGAAGAACGCTTTTTGTCGCGACTCTTGGTAATCTTCTTCGGTCCTTCATTCAACCAGCTGGGAGCAACAGGTGGTGCAGGAGCCTCAGTTGGTTCTGATGCGGCTTCCATTATCCGTATTTGATCGCGCAGCTCAGCTGCGCGTTCAAAGTCAAGATCGCGGGCTGCCTTCTTCATTTCATCAAAGAGTTGCTGTACCATTTCGCTGCGTTGCTCGGCATTCATGTACTTCATGATCGGCTCAGCCGCGATTGCAAGTCTAGACTTATCAGCTTCAACCTTCATGCTATCACGATGCTGCTTTACGTCCGCAACTGTTGTCGCACTAAGAATCTCCTGAAGCGATTTGTAAACCGTGGTAGGATTGATGTTGTTTTCAGTGTTATACGCTATCTGCAATGCTCGGCGACGATCGGTTTCATCAAGCAGAGCTTGCATTGATCGTGTAATACGATCAGCGTAGAGAATGACGAGACCTTCAGAATTGCGCGCTGTGCGGCCTGCTGTTTGCAAGAGAGCTCTTTCGCTTCGAAGGAAGCCTTCTTTATCTGCATCGAGTATTGCGACCAACGATACTTCTGGCATGTCCAAACCTTCGCGCAGCAAGTTTACTCCAACAAGAACATCGTAGGTGCCAACGCGTAAGTCACGAATGATCTCTACTCGTTCAAGAGCATCTACTTCGCTATGGATGTAGGCAACCTTTATCTTCAAGTTCTGAAGGTAGTCTGCCAGATCTTCAGCCATGCGTTTTGTAAGGGTTGTTACGAGTACTCGATTGCCTTTCTCAATACGCCGACGTATCTCGGCTAGGAGATCATCAATTTGGTTCTTGACAGGTCGAACACTAATGGTTGGATCTAGAAGACCGGTAGGGCGAATGACTTGTTCGACCACAACACCCTGACACTTCTCCAGCTCTGTATCGCCTGGCGTTGCGCTGACAAAGATCGCCTGACTAATGTGGCCTTCGAACTCATCATACTTCAATGGTCGGTTTTCTAGAGCAGACGGCAGGCGGAAGCCGTGTTCAACCAAGGTTTCCTTGCGCTTGCGGTCACCAGCATACATCGCTCGAACCTGGGGAAGAGTGACGTGACTCTCGTCGACGACGAGCAAGAAGTCCTCTGGGAAGTAATCTATCAAACAGACTGGCTTTTCACCAGGTGTACGATTGGATAAGTGCATGGAGTAGTTCTCGATCCCAGAACAGTAGCCAACTTCCTTCATCATTGCTAAGTCATACTGGGTTCGTTGTTCAAGACGCTGGGCTTCAAGAAACTTATCGAGTTCCCTCAACTCTTTAAGGCGGACATAGAGCTCGTCATTGATACTTCCAATGGCTCGTGAAAGGTTGGCTTGAGAAGTGACGAACTGTCGTGCGGGATACAGAGTGTACGCTTCTAATCGCTCAATCTGTTTTCCGTCAATGCGATTGATGAGGGAGAGTTTCTCGATACTGTCCCCGAACAACTCAATGCGCAAAGCCACATCTTCCTCATATGCCGGGACCACATCTATGACGTCACCACGAACGCGAAAACCGGCACGACCAAGCTCAAGATCATTTCTTGAAAAGAACATGTCATTGAGTTTGTAGATCAATTTCTTTCGATCCATCGTCATGCCTGGCCGCAAAGCGAAGACCATTGAAGCAAAGTCTTCCTTTGATCCAATTCCGTAGATACAGCTTACTGAAGCAATCACAATGACATCTCGACGGCCTTCAATAAGCGATGAAGTTGCTCGCAATCGAAGACGTTCAATTTCGTCATTGATGGCAAAGTCCTTCTCGATGTAGGTGTCGGTCGTGGGTAAATATGCCTCAGGTTGATAGTAATCGTAGTAGCTAATGAAGAATTCGACAGCGTTATTAGGAAAAAAGGTCCTGAATTCTCCATAAAGCTGAGCAGCCAAAGTCTTGTTTGGCGAAATAACCAGGGTCGGTTTTTGGACGGATTGTATCACATTTGAGACCGTAAAGGTCTTGCCTGACCCTGTAACACCTAGCAATGTTTGATACTTATCTCCACGGTTGATGCCTTGTACTAACTCAGCAATTGCCTTGGGTTGGTCGCCAGATGGCTTGTAGTGTGACTGTAACTCTAAGTGTTTCATTGACAAATGGTCTAAATTCTTCTTGACCCCGGCGGTCGCGAAAGCGTACTTTTGTAGTCTGCATTAAGGCAACTCTTCAATAAGAGCTCTTTGTCTTCGATAGACAGGCTCTATTTGGATAGCAATGAAGAGCACAGCCAACAAAATACTCAACTCGTAAAGGATTTTCTCGTGAAACTTACTGAAATTAAGTTCTCTGTTCCTAAGAATTCAATAGCCAAGTTCCCGGCTGAGCCTCGTGACTCAGCAAAGATGATGGTATTGGATCGAAAAACCGGGGAGATCAAAGACAAAAAATTCAAGAACATTGTTGACATCTTCGAAAAAGGCGACTGCCTCGTATTGAACAACACCCGCGTTTTTCCTGCGAAGTTGAACGGTAAAAAAGAAAAAACGAACGCGAAGATTGAGGTCATGCTCCTTCGTGAGCTCAAAGCTCCAGAGCGTATTTGGGATGTTATCGTTGAACCCGCACGAAAAGTTCGCATTGGGAACAAGATCTATTTCGACAACGGAAAGTTCTACTGTGAGATTATCGATAACACAACCTCACGTGGACGCACAGTACGATTTAGCTACGAAGGTGACTTGCATAAGGTCATCGAGAAGATTGGTCAAATGCCGATCCCAGAGTACATCAAGCGTGAGCCAAATGATGATGATAAAGAGGCATATCAATGTGTGTTTGCGAATCCAGCAAAGAATGCATCGATAGCTCCACCAACAAGCGGTTTGCACTTTACGAAAGAGATGTTGAAGGCTCTTGAGAAGAAGGGTGTTCGCATTGCATATGTTACTTTGAATATTGGTCAAGGTATTTTCGAGACAATCGAAGTTGAAGATCTCACGAAGCACAGAATGTACTCTGAGCAGTTTGAGATCACACGTGAGAATGCCGAGATCATTAACAAATCTTTGAAGTCAAAGCGAAAAGTGTTTGCTTGTGGCGCGAGCGTTATGCGTGCACTGGAATCAAGTGTATTGACCTCGCACACCGTTAAGCCAAATCATGGCTGGACAGATAAGTACATCTTTCCACCCTACGATTTCAAGATTGCAACCTGTATGCTTACAAACTTTCACCCGCCTGCAACTACATCACTCTTGATCTCTGCAGCCTTTGCTGGTAAGGATAATCTCTTCAAAGCATACAAGTATGCCATCAAGAATGAGTACCGTTTCTTTGCATATGGCGACGCTATGTTGATCATGTAGGTATGATCGTTTACAAGCGAACATCGAGTTAGCATTACGAGTGCCAGCATCATCCTGCTCTACCTCGTTGAGTTTCTTCACACAAGAATCTGCAAGAGTTCTCTGCGATGTCTAAGCGCGCAAGGGGAGAGCTTCTCAAGTTCTGTCATCGCATATCGCGAAAGATTGAGTAGCGAACACCACTTTTGAAGCTTCGAGGTTGATCTCAGATCGGCGTACAATCTCGCACAGCCGAAGGCGTGCGTAAGCAAAATAGTTTTAGATACTCGTGGATGCACCTTGTGCATTGACAATCATTTCATTCCCTATGAGCGCAGCTATTTTACAGAAAGCAACAGCAGTTATGAATACGGTCAAAGACCTCAATGCCGCGTCAGCAGTGTTGGGTTGGGACCAAGAGACCTTTATGCCTGATGGTTCTGCGGAGGCACGAGCGGAGCAGATTGCAACACTCGATACCTTGGCACATCAAGAGATGACTAAAGCTTCAACTGTTGAAGTCGTTGAACAGTTGAGCGCTGCGTCTATTGATGATGATACAGACAAGCGCGTCGCATCTTTGTTCATCAAAGAAGTTGAGCGAGCGCGAAAGTTGCCAGATAGTTTGGTTCGTGAGACCTCCAAGGCTTGTGCCTTGGCACAAGAAGCGTGGAAGAAAGCTCGATCGAACAGCGCATTTGAATTGTTCGCTCCGAGTCTTCATCAACTCGTTCAATTGAAAGCAGAAGCTGCTGAGTTGTACGGATATACTGAGAATCGCTACGATGCACTCCTCGATCTCTTTGAACCAGGAATTACCGTCAAACAACTCAAACCAGTGTTCACCAAGCTGCGAGAAGGTACCGTTGATTTGTTGAAGAAGATCGAAGCGGTAAAGGCAGGTGTGTCCAACGACATCTTGTTCAAATCATACGACACATCCAAACAGTTGGCCTTCTCTCGTTTCATTTCCGAGAGCATTGGATTTGATTACAAGCATGGACGAGTAGATTTGTCCGCTCATCCATTCTGCACCTCATTCGCACAATCTGATGTGCGGTTGACCACGCGTGTTTTTGAGAACGACATTAGATCCTGTTTGTTTGGACTGATCCATGAAAGCGGTCACGGAATGTATGAGCAGGGGATTGCACCAAGATTGAGCAGAACCTTTGCTTCAGATGGCGCGAGCATGGGAATTCATGAGTCACAAAGTTTGTTTTGGGAGAATGTGATAGCGAGAAGCGAGGAGTTCTGGGGATGGGCTTTACCATCGATGAAAGACTATTTTCCTGAACAACTGGCAGGAGTGAGCCCATTCGATTTCTATAAAGCAATCAACATCATTGAGCCGTCTCTTATTCGCATTGAAGCGGATGAAGTAACCTATAACCTGCACATCATTATCCGCTTTGAGATTGAAGAAGCTCTCATTAACGGAACATTGAAAGTTGAAGACGTGCCAGCTACCTGGAACGCAAAAATGAGTGAGTACTTAGGACTTACACCAGGTGACGACGCAAAGGGATGTTTGCAGGATATTCACTGGTCATTCGGCGGTTTTGGTTACTTCCCAAGCTACACTCTTGGTAAGCTCTATGCAGCCATGCTACGCAAAGCCTTGTTGATTGATATCCCAGAGGTGAGCGATCTTATTCGCCGGGGTCAGTTTGGTCCCATCCTAGGTTGGCTTCGAGACAACATTCACGTGCATGGTAAGACAATGTTACCTTCAGAGCTTATTCAGAAGATTAGTGGAAAAGCACTGTCAGAAGCTGATTTCTTAGAATACGTTGCAGCAAAAGCGCAGAGAGTTTATGGCCTGACATTTGCGTAATCAGCCGAGCGATGTATTTTTGTAGTCTATCATGAAGGTCGCCAACATAGCTCAGCTGGTAGAGCAGCTCATTCGTAATGAGCAGGTCGTCGGTTCAAGTCCGTCTGTTGGCTCCACGAAAGCCCTGGCACCTCGGTCAGGGCTTTTTTTATGTCCATAGGTGTAATAATCATGGCTGCAAGAGCGGTTGTACAGAAGTTGTTCGCACTATTGCTCGTGCTGATCTGCGTCTTGAGCTCATGTAGGCGGCGTCAAACAGTGTTTGGAGCCGAGTCTCAAGTGCAAGACTCAGCTCTGACGGTAAGTGCGGCGTTGAACGAAGTGAGTTACGACAAGAAGATGCGGATGAGAGGAGTAGTGAGCATGACCTGTCCGGATGATGGATGCTGGCTTATCATGCATGATGTCGCTAACGTAATCCGTGTTGAGATTCCAGAAGATATCGTTTGGAGCAAACCAGAGCTTCGTGGACGCGAAATTGTTGTTGAGGGTGCGGTTCGACGACGCATGATCGCACGTGGATCTGTTGGATATGAGGCATATGAGAAATCCTGTGCTGAGCAGAGCGCTCAATCCAGACAGTTGAATCCAGGAATTGTCGTGGATGCCTATAGAATTGAAAGCCCATAGCAAATAGTTGTGCCCTGGCTGCGTCATAGATAAATCGCCCCATCTTCTCCACATCTGCAACTTCTTCCTCTCGCAATCGTAGCACTCTCATTATCTTGATGAACTATGAAAGAGCACGAGGCATCACAATCTTCCTTCCGAGCCGTATTATGGCTTTCGGTGGCGGTGTTAATCCTGATAGCCAGGATTGTAACCGACGTGATCTCTTTGGCTTCCGATACATTTGAGAGTTCAACAGCATTAGGATTTCGTCAGCTTCTCGGCCTCAGCTTTGTCTTCTGCTCAGGCTACGTCGTTTGGACATACGCACAAACGCATAGCTATCGCTCTCGGACTGACTTCTTCAATGATTTCGCACGCCTTCTTGTCTTACTATTTGTATCTATTCTACCAATAGGCGACGGCGGACACCCTACTGGTATTTATGAGCTCGTACTAGGCAATTTGATGACGGCATGGCGCATGTTTACGACCTTGTACCTTGTCGTTTTTCTCTATCGCGCCTTAACTCTGCAACGAACATCGCAGACTCAGCGCTATACTCGGGTGATTCTTATTGGAACCTTGAGTGCATTTGTTGTGGGATTCTTTGGTGAGCTGATGGCAGAGCAAACAAGCAGGGTCATTGTGTCGCTGCTCTGCGTTGTTCTTTCCATCATCATGTACTTAGCAGTTAAACGTCGAACATGGGTGTTGTTACTTGCAGCAGCTGAGAAACGCAGGTTACTCTTACTCGTCTTTGTTGGCTTAGTACTTAGCATGTTTGCGATTTTTGGTACCTGGGACCGTCAGGCAGAACTGCATACTTCGCTTCGCCACTCTTCATATGGTTTCCAAGTAGTCATGGTATTCGCATCGACTTTTCTTGCAATCTTTTGCGAGAGAGTCTTTTGGACTGTACTCTTTTCCTTGCCGAATAGTAGTATGGTTGAACGACGAACCTTCGAGTTTAGCTCTGTTGCCTATTTGAATCGTATTGCCGCTGAAAGTACTGATCTTGAAAAGCTGTACAGCACAGTAACATCATTAGCGATGCAGGCAACACGTGCTAGCGCGGCTTTCTCCATTAGTCTGGCTTCAGACCGAACTTACGAGTTGAAAGCTGTAGAGAAGCTTAACGTCAAACAAATACAAGCTTTGAACGACTCTGAAGTGTTACGAGATTTCGCTTGTGAACTTCATCAACCCATCAACGTTGAGTACATAGCGGAAAATGCGACCTTTCGCTTTCTATCGCGTTCAGTAGAGTCGTTTGCACAGAGTATGATCATCGCACCTCTTCGAAGTGGGCGAGATGTAGTGGGAGCTATTATTGTTGTTCACGCTCAGCCCTTTTCGTTCGAGTCTGACGACGTACAGGCAGTCAGTGCATTTGCCTCGTCAGCTAGTGTAGCCATCGAGAATGCACGGCTTGTAGAAGACTCTCTTGAAAAAGAGAGATATCATAAGGAGTTGTTGGTTGGGCGCGAGATACAGCGTAAGCTCCTACCGCAAAGTCGCCCAAAGTTTGATAATTATGATGTGTACGCTCTCAGTACTCCAGCACTTGAGGTTGGCGGTGACTACTACGACTTCTATCATCTGGCGGATTCCAGCCCATGCGTTCTCATCGCAGATGTGAGTGGAAAGGGCATCAGTGCAGCTTTCTACATGGCAAAATTGAAAGGTGTGGCTTTGGCACTAGCTCGCCAAGCACATAGCGTTCAAGAGTTGGTAGAGAACATCAATGCCACTTTGTTTGGGACAATGGAACGTCAAATGTATATTACATTGATGGCGGTTCATCTAGGTCCCAATGGAAGTGTTTCCATCGTTCGCGCTGGTCACACGCCTGCATTGCTCGTAGATCACAAGGGTGCTGAGATTGTCAAGCCGAAAGGTCTTGGTATAGGCCTCGCAAAACCAGAGTTCTTTCGTACCTGCATTCAAACACAGGAGTGTCAATTACCCGAAGGAGCTTCGCTTTTGTTGTTCACTGACGGAATCAATGAAGCTCGAAATCAAGAAGGAGATGAATTCGGCTTCGATCGTCTCGAACAATCTTTGAAGAGGGTTCAGGATGCAAGTCAGCACAACTCGGAAAAGATTGCTCACACGGTCATGAAAGATGTGGCCATTTTCTCGAATCATACAATGCAACACGATGACATGACACTGATCGTCATACGTCGTGAGGCACTATCAACTGACTTCGCTGTTTCCATAACAGCGAGTTCAAACACTACTGTAGAGGACTAAGTTTTGATGACAGAATTTTCTATCACACATGACATGGCCGGAGATGTTGCTCGCGTATGCCTTCAGGGCTATTTGGATGCACATACAGCTTCGGAGTTTGAAAGTGCTCTTGGTGATATCATCAATAAGGGCATACACAAGATTGTGGTCAACTTCAAGGACTTAGAGTACATTTCCTCAGCGGGTCTTGGAGTCTTCATGGTTTTTATCGAAGGTGTGCGCTCCCAGAAGGGCGATATCAAACTCGTCGAAATGAAGCCCCGAGTTTTTACGGTCTTCGACTTACTTGGTTTCCCAATGCTGTTTGAGATCTACGAACTTGAAGGAGAGGCTCTTGAGCGTTTCGCGGCCTGAGACTATGAAGGAGAATAGCTCAACATATCGCCACGAAATGACAATTGCCAGTGAGCTTAGCGCACTGGTGCTTGCCCGTGAATTTGTAGAAAGCGCTGCTCGGGAGTGTGGTTTCCCGGAAGCTGTGGGCTTCCAGATAGCTCTTGCTGTCGATGAAGCGTGCTCGAACCTCATTCGACACGCATATAAGAACACACAGAGTGCAACGATTACGTTGAGAAGCGAAAAGAGTAGTCAAGGGATGATCATTTCGATAATCGATAATGCGCAGTCCTTCAATCCTCTCCAGGTACAGCTACCGGATATGCAAGAGTATTTTCGTACCTATCAACATGGTGGACTTGGTGTTCACTTAATGCGTCGGATCATGGATAAAGTTGAGTATTTTCCTTCAGACGCTCAACAGCCACAGAATGAGCTTCGTCTAACCAAACTACTGCATCCTGCCAGCTGATTCGATACTCTGCAAGTTACTGTACGACTTAGCTTTCCATCCTCATTAGTGCAATAGATACAATTAGTGCAATAGATACAAGAACAAACTTGTAATTGAGTGCTGTACTGCCAGCACTTAGATACAGGTCGTGTTCTATCTTATCCAGTGCTTAAAGTTGCACATTGCCAGAGAATCCACCGCAATTCTCGTAGATCCTTCCTACTAATCGTTATCGTTCTGGTGGAATCCTCAGTCAAACGCAGATTCAATTCATACAGCTGTGCATCGCGTTAGCAGAAAGCAAACAACCAAAGGTTGATGAAGCATTGAACTAACTCATCACTTCATGCTAATCTCAACAGAGTAGGGTGCACGTGAAAGGACTGCATTGATATGTCACTCAGTGTGATTGCCTACAGAGATAGGCTGAGATCAGGATCTATTGGTCTCAGAGTGAGGTCTTTGATCAGGCAAGTAGACAAAGAGTTATCACCACATACTTAGAATCTATGATTCAATTCTCATCGATGATAGAGGGGCGGGTGTACTCGATCTGAGCCAAGAAAAGTCGATTTACACGTTAAACATTAATGTTGTAACACGTAATTCTGAGATACGAAAGAGCATACATGGACAATGAATGATCCACGTAAGTGCTTTGGATAAGTAGGCGGGATTATACCTTCTTAAGCTTCTTTGTTAGAGGAGCACTTAGCAATTCAGATACAGATGGTGTACCCTCGGTAGTCTGAGGAGATGAAACAAGCAGACGTCCATTCGCAAACTCTGTGTTTTCTACCAACTCACGCAGAGTTTTTTCTCTGATGAGGTTGAAAATCACATTGCGAATTTTCTCCCATTCATAGTGGAGAGGGCAAGGGCTCTCAGAGCTACACTTTTCGTAACCAACTACGCAGTCTGTAACATACTGTATGTTGTCTACTGAGCGGACTATCTCAAGGACAGAAATCTCCTTAGAGTCGTGTGCAAGCCCAATACCACCACTTGGACCTTTGAGTGATACTATCAGGTCAGCTTTTGCTAGGTCCTGAACAATCTTCGCAAGAAAATGATAAGGTATGGTGTGCGATTCAGCGATTTCGCGAGTCTGAATCAATTTCTTACCATCCATCATCTCTCTTTTTGCGAGATAGAGCATAGCTTGAATCGCGTATTCTGATGCGCGTGAAAAAATCATATAAGTTGTAGGGATAGATGGACTGTTGCCGTGCTCCCTTAAAATGTAGAGGAGGAAGGAAGCGGTTGTCTTCGTTTGTTCGAATATAGCGTAATGACGATAAATCGACAACACTGAAAAATGCCAACCCATGTGAATAAGTTGAGGATACACTTCTCAAAAGCGGGGTGAGCGGTGTGCTATCTTGCAGGATTCAATGCACTAACAGCAAGCGACGTATCCATGGAAGAGCAGAAACGGGAGTATTCTTCAAAGAATCGTAAACCACGCCGAGAAACAAAAAACGCAGAAATCGTCTCGTCAAAAGTACCTCCACATTCAAACGAGGCGGAAGTCAATGTTCTTGGCTCAATGATGGTCGATCGCGGTGCAATCGCGAAAGCCATCGAGATTCTCGATGCTGACTGTTTCTATTCTGACGCGCATCAAAAGATTTATGAAACGATCGGTGAGCTGTTTGAGCATGGTACACCGGTAGACATTATCACTCTCTCACAAGAGCTGAGACGCAAAGGTCTGTTAGAGTATGTTGGTGGAACCTTCTACTTGACGGAGATCAATGCTCAAACTCCAACATCCTTTGCCGTAGAGCACCACTCAAGAATCGTTCAAGAGCACTATCTGAAACGTCGTCTAATCAAAGCCGCAGGCAGAATAGTGGAAGATTGCTATGACGATACAACCGATGCTCTCGAAGAGATCGATCGTGCCGAACAAGAGATTTTCGAGATAGCGGAGAAGCGTCTACGGAAAACGTACTCTGGAATGAACAAGTTAGCCCGCGATACTTTTCAGGTTATTGCAAAGCTGGCTGATCGCAGTACCGACGGAGGCATAAGTGGTGTTGCAACCGGCTTTGTGAAACTCGACGAAATGCTCGGTGGTTTTCAGAAGTCCGATCTTATCATCATTGCGGCACGACCGTCGATGGGTAAGACAGCCTTAGCACTCAGTATCGCGCGGAACGCGGCGATGGAGTACGATCAACCTGTTGCATTCTTCTCAATTGAAATGGCCGCTGTTCAATTGGTTATGCGTTTGCTTAGCGCGGAGACTCGTATCAATGCTCACAATATCAGGACGGGCAAATTGAGCGCAGAGCAGATGCAGAAAATTGTGAGTGCTATTGGTCGCTTGGAGCGAACGAAAATGTACATTGATGATAGCCCTTCATTGAGCTTGATGGAACTGCGAGCGAAGTGTCGACGTCTGAAGGCAGAACACGGTGTCAAGCTCGTGATCGTTGATTACCTCCAGCTGATGCACGCGCCGAAAGCTGAAAGTCGAGAACGCGAAATCTCAATCATCTCTCGCACATTGAAGCAGATTGCGAAGGAGCTGGATATTCCCGTGGTTGCACTAGCGCAGCTTAATCGAACGGTAGAAGCGCGAAGTGATAAGCGGCCAATGCTCTCAGACCTGCGAGAGAGTGGAAGTATAGAGCAGGATGCTGACGTTGTTATGTTCGTGACACGACCTGAAGTGTACGAAATTCTACAGTACGATGATGGGACGCCTACTGAAGGCACAGCAGAACTTATTATCGCAAAACAGCGGAATGGTCCAACAGGAACAGTGCGAACCGCATACATTAAAGACTACGCTCGTTTCGAGAATTTGGCTTACGCTCGCTTCGATGACGCAGAAGTTCCTAGCTTTCCAAAGGAACTACCGCCAGATCCTTTCTAGGCTTGACTACCACTGAAGCTGCCAATTCCATCCAATGTTCAACCATTGAGCTTGTGAAGGCCTCACTAAACTCTCAAGGTTTGAAGTGACGATGCGAGTAGAGAGGAAGGATGCAATTCTCCAGCCTAGTCCAGCGGATAAACAGGTCTGATCGTATGACCCAGTTCGTATACCAAGTTGCACACTTGGTCGATATGTTTGTTGCGCTAACTCTGCTCCGAAATTGCACTGCAAACTCTGAACGTTTGTACCCTCGGTGTTGAGCCCGTACTGCATTCCAAGTCCAAGAAGAATGGATTCCGAAGAGGAGAATATCCTCGAGAAGGACCAAGCTCCTGAAAGTTGTATCCGCATTGGTAATGCACTACTGAATGCTTCTTTTACGGTTTGTTGAGGGAATCGCTCGAAGTACTCTCGTGACATTCCAATTGCAGATGCAATCGTATCGCTAGCATGAATGCTACTCTTCACGCCATTGGTCCATCGAATGAAGCCTATGTCGGTGATAACTAGCGAGTATTGTGAACGACTGTTTGCCGTCTCGTTACTGTAGCTCAGCCCTATGTCCAGACCCCAACCTGGGTTCTGCGATCCCGCTCCGCTAACAATCACTGAATTGGAGACAGCGCTCCCCAGTACTCCTGCTTGATTGTAAGCCAGATCGAGTGCCACAGCACAGTTTGTTGTGCTGTCCCAGCCCGCTGGTACAAAGTTGTTCATTCTCAAGCTACTCTCGGGAGCTAGTGAAGCGTACGCGATGCCTTCAATATGCTTGCATGACAGCCCAGCCATTAACCGCGATGTGTGATCATCGCTTGAAACCCATAGTGGAAAAGAACTGCTCAGTTGCATGGCAGAGTACGCGAGTACATTTGCGCGTGCGGATGCAACGCTAAGCTCCTGAGTACCAACAGTTCCATTAAAGAGATCGTCGAGGTTCGTGGGCAGGGTGCTGAGTAACTGAACGCTACTGTATTGACGAAAACCTACTGCGATGTTCTGACCAACTGTTGTACAGAATGCCAGACTCTGGAATTCGGCGTCAAGAGCTACAGACCCACCGGATAGTTTCGTCAGAAGTTCGTCGCGTTGACGATCATTGAGGTGCGGAGCAGCTGGATAAGCCTGGTCCTTCGGCTCTTCTACTACCTCTCGAAACTCGCGAAGGGTAAGAGCTGTGTTTCCAGCGCAGAGCTTTGCAGTTGCGATAGAGAGCTGAGTGCTCATCCCACTGTCAACGGCTATCAACGAGGGATTTTTCGACAGTGCGTCAATACCACTGAACTGCGCTGCTGAGCAATCGGAAAGACCAAGAAAGTAGGTTGGTCCTGAAGCCACTGCTTTCATGCCTAACATGCAGAAGAGACAGAATATGCCGAGGTGAAGATGAGCTTTTCTGGACATGCTAGTGAATCAATGTAGTACATTCGAGGTTAAGGCGCAGTGCCAAAGAATCGGTGTTCTTGAACTGCACATAGCGTGTTGAGTCGGTCTGCATTCGTACAACACTTCGATAGGTACTTGCACGAAAAACTCTGGCTGCGCTTGCGGAGTCAAGTACAACTCTTTGAATAGTCTTTGCCATTCCATCAGAAGCACCCTGAAGCTTGATCTCTGAGTCATTCGGTAGACGTTGGATGAGGTTCTGATTTTCGTCATAGAATTCTAAGACCAGTCCAACACTCATTGGGATGTAGTTGTGCGCTTCTATCAATAGTTGTGCGCTCTTTAATCTCTCACGTACAAGCTGATCAATGCTCAATGCCGAACTTGTTGTATACTGACCACCGAGAACCTTCATTTGCAGCGGAATACGTACGTGCACCTTCCCGCGAATAGTGTTCTTCTCACTGTAGGTGAAGTTCCCGTTGACGGATTGAAGTGTACCGTTAATTCTGATGCGCGATGGTATAGACGATAGATGGACATCATCGAATTGGAACTCCGCATGTGTGGAGTGTAGCGGGTTAATCGTTGTAGGGTTGATGGGACGTTCTGTCAGAATACGTCCTTTATCATCAAGTAGTGTTGCTGTTCCTCGCAGAATCCCTGCGTTGGCGGAGTTGTTCTCAATATCACAACTCAAGAAGATCTTTTGTAGTGTCGTTGAACCAAGATCAATGTCTGATCCTAAAAGATCGTCGATAGAATTCTCAACACTAAAGGGAACTTCAGAAGCATTTCCGCGATATCCTGAGACGTGGCTAAAGATGATAGGTGAAATAGTCCCACTAATGGATATGGCTTGCGACTCTTTAAAGTCAGACACCGTTGGCAATGCTTCAGTCTGTATGGTACAGACGCAGTGCAACGAACGTACTTTTCCTCCCTGTGCCTTGTCAACCGCGTCTGGAGAGATCACATAACTTTGTCCGCCGTTCGTTAAACGCAGGTTCTGCGTTGTCCGAGCATTGAGTCTGAATGCCACACTCAACTGTTCGTGCGTAGTCTGGTTACTCAGTTGCGGAAACTGTAGCTCGGCATTGCCACTAAGCGCAAAGTCATTTCGAATACTTAGCTGTGCTACAAACTCTCGAATCACACCTTCGCTAATCGTCGTTCCTGCAGGGAGAGCAGCATCAAAGTCAAAGCGCATCGGCATAGCACCTAAGCTTGCGCTTGCGTTTTGCACATACATACCTTCTCCGCTGAACTGCATTCCAAAGGTACTTTGCTCTGTGTACGTTACTTCGCTACCATTACTTCCAGCGGTCTTTGTATGAAGTATGAGAGCGCTGTTTTTGTCAATCACAGCGTTTGCGAGTGGTATGCGGAGCTCAAGAGCTGAGTTTGGATTACCGCGTCTCTTGATAGTTGACTTCCCAGCTTCAACAGCACAGACAATGTTGGCTTGGCCAGGCGTACTGAGCATGATTCCTTTTGTTGAACTGCCAGGCAAGGATGCTAGCTCAATGTCAATGGGTAGGTTGTTCTTGATATTGATTACTAATGCACCAGACTGAAAATGTACGCGCTGTAATCCCTCAGCTAGTTTCACAGGTACACGGACTGTGTTATCACTTGCAGCAATGACTCGCGTTCCGCTACCGGCGTAACTACTATCAACCTGACTCATGCTCATCAGAACATCGCCAAAGCTACTGAGCTTCGCTCGGAGGTCTGCATTTGAGTTGAGTGTAGATGAGTAGTTCACACTGATAGCCTGGATGTTCATAGAATCACCAAGCTGCAGCGTAGGGAAGTCGAAATCTTTGACGATGGCATAGTTTCCGCTCAGCTTATCACTAACGATAGAGCCGTTGTCATCAAGTAACTGTTGTAATTGCAGTGTGGAATCAAGCAGAGGAACGCTGAGAGTGCCGTTGAAGCTAGGCACACTTAGGCTGTCGGGAAACTCTGAACAGCACGCCAGAAGCAGGCAAGATGCAAGGAGAGGAAGGGTGTATTTCCGCACAAGGAACCTCAGAAAAACGCGTATCACGACTAATTATCATCCTTGATCGCGACGGAGCAATTCCTTGCCTTTTCTGAGTATCGGCTACAAAATGGAAAAGTGTAGGTAATTCTACTGAAAACATGGAAGAATCAGGCTTTAACGCTCGGATTCTGCAATAATGAAGTTGAAAAGTCCGAAATCTGTGTTTTTAGTGGGTAGGTTCCAGCTCAAAAAGGCTCGTCTGGCTTGCTGACACAACAGAAGCCTTTTTCAAGAAGTCCACGAAAACGTTTAAATCAGGGGTATACGTACTTGACGCGATAAACTTATCGTCAGGTGTCAGCAACACGTATAAAGGTAGTAATGTCGAGTTGAAGCGCTTTTCTTGCATCTCCTGATAGATTTTATCCTGTGCTACATAAGAACGATCAGTAAACGCCCGGACTAAGATCATCTTCTGCATGAGAGTCTTGATCTCGGTTTTAGGGAACATGTTCTTTTCCATCCATCGACAATTGGTGCAGCTCTTACCAGTAAAATCCACAAATACAGGTCGACCAAGTTGCTTCGCTAGCTTCATACCTTGGTTAAGATCGTCAATCCACTCACCGTTGTAAACATCATTCTTGGTACCCGCGTTTGAATTGGAGGAAGTACTCTGTATGCTTCCCCCCGACTCTTTACCAGCATGTGCAGACTCTACATACACGAAGGCTTCCAGAGGACCAATGGAGTCGCTTTTGATTCCATCAAAGATGTAGAAACTAAGAGCCGCAAATGTCACGGCTAGTATTGCACGCAAGCCACCTACATGGTCAACATGTCCGTCAAGTTGCATACGAAACACACCCAGAATGTAGAGCATGATTAAGAAGCTACAGGCAGCCCATACTGAGAGCACTACTTCTCGAGAAATGATGCCCCATCCTGTAAGACTATCCGTGCGAGCAAAGTAACTCAACGCAAAAGCAACCTCAACAAAGCCAAATACTACTTTAATGTTGTTCATCCAAGCACCAGATTTAGGAAGCTTATTGAGTGCACTTGGGAACAATGCTAGTAAGAAGAAGGGCAGCGCAAAGATCAGAGCGTAGAAAAACATTCCTAAAACTGGTCGGAACCACTCTCCACCAGCTGAGATCTTGCCAACAAGATCAATGAAGGGAACAGTACAAGTAAACGCAGTCAGTGAGAAAACCATCCCCATGATGAATGAGGCAGAGTACCCGCTTTTCTCGTTCGACTTCTTGTTCAATGTGTTGACTAGTGATGCTGGCAAAGCAAGCTCATACATGCCAAACAGGTTTCCGGCGATGATGATAAACAGTCCGCCAAGAAACAAATTCACCCAGGGATTCGCTGCAAAGTTGCGGCCCGCAGCAGGACCAAGTATGATAGCTGCTATCGCCCCAAACACAATGTAGGTACTCATGATTCCTGCCGAATACACGAGTGAATCTATGATAGGTTTGGTCTTCTCCTTATCAGATCTCTTTGTGAAAAACGAGACAGTAATCGGAATCATAGGATACACACATGGCATCACCCAAGAGCTCGCACCAAAACCCATAGCCAACAAAATGAGAGCGAGCATACTTTTGGGTACTTCAGCTCCATCAGAACCAGAGCTGGCTGTTGAGGCAGCTGCATCGGCAGACGATTTTTTATCAACCTGCGCACCGCTTTGCGGTGCCGCAGAGCTTGAGCCCAATGAGCCACCAACTTCTGTTGAGGAGGTAGTCGACGCTGTGTTCGTGGTAGGATCTGAAGAACCTGGAGTATTCTCTGGGTTGAGTTCAGCCTTGCCAGCATTGGCATTTGCTTTCACATCAACTTTGAGAGCCAGTTTGTATTCTTTTGCAGGTAAACAGTTCTGTTCTGTACAGAGTTGTGAGCGAACAACAATATTGAACGTGTGGACGCCAGCCTTGAGAGCTTTTGAACAACTAATAGGCACTGTGAAATCTGCTTTCTTTTTGAATTCCTCTACTTGAACTTCGAACGATGAATCGTACATAACGATTGCCTTCGAAGTTCGAATGCGGTTCTTGATGAGGCGGAGATCCTTGTCATCAATTGTGAATTCTGTAGTCTCTGGCCCAACTCCGTCTGCATTGATGTATGGCTTCAAGCCGTATGTGTGCCATCCATCTAAAAGTTGTAGCTTCACTTTCACCCAAATGGTGTCGCCCGCCGTCATTGAGAATGTAGATGACTCCAAAGACCACTTTGCAGGTTCAGGTTTGGTATCTGCAGCTGTGAGCCGAAGGCTCAGGCTGCATACAAAAAGAAGACTAAGGAGCGTAACTATGCGTTTCATATCAGGTACCTTTTGGACTATAGTATGGCTTAACAGCAAAATAGAAGCCTTATCGTTGTGGTTTCCACTGGGTACTGTTCTTGCCACTCACATAACGAACAAGACCAAGAAGAAGTGCAACGTTTGAACTCACAAAATAATAGGAAAAAGTCAAAGAGCGGGCTAAGATCCTATCTGGACGAAGCATCATCATAAAATGCACGAGAAGAGTAAGAGTCGCAAAACTCAACTCGAGAATGTAGAATACAAGATAGAATGTGCTCTGGCCTTGTAACATCGCTGTGCAGAAGATTAGGAGCAGGAGAATCAGAGGCAAAAACCACTTGATTACACGGTGCGACCAAAAACAGTATGACATCAACACACGTCGATCAAAGAGCAGAGCTCTAAAACGTACAAGGCTTGCAAAGGCAGTGGAGGAGTATCGTACTTTTCGTTGGAAATCATCGCGAACGCTAAGAGACGAGCTGGAACGGACGATAGCTCGCTCGGCAGCTCTGACCTCAAAACCTAGTTCTAGCGGTATCATTGAATAGAAAAAGTCATCGGTGTATGCCTTTTCGAGTGGCAGGGCACGAAAACAACTTCGTCGTAGGGCGAAGAAACAACCATGCGCGCCAATCAAACACCCACACGCACCTTCGGCGATACGGATTCGATTGTCAAAATTCAGATACGCTGACTCCTCGGCATGGATTCTCGAGAGCTCGTCTTTTTCTAAGGTGATTCTTGTCCCTCCGACAGCCCCAACTCTTTCATCGCGAAATGGTTTCACAATCTCAGCAAGCGCACCTTGGTCAAATAGTACGTCTGCATCGCTAAAAATCAGGATCTCAGTTGTCGCGAGAAGAGCTAAGTCATTAACAACTGCAGACTTGCCGCGATTCACCTCGAAAATGTGCACATGGAGCCACGAAAACTGCTTGCTGAGAGAGCTTAGGAGAGCCGGTGTAGAATCTTGAGAGCCATCCGAACCGATGAAAACGTGCAAAAGCTCTGGGGGGTAATTCTGCTCTGCAATATTGCGAACCCTCTGTTCGATATGAGTCTGCTCATTGTATGCAGCAATAATGATGCTGATAGGAGGGTATTCTGATCGAACAGAGAGAGATGATGCGTTTGGAACGTTTGTTTGCGTGTCTCTTTGGCGCTTATAGGCTGCAATACGCTGTATGATCAGCGGAAAGGCTATGTAGGTATGCAGCACGAGAGCGATACAAACCCAGAACAGGACAAGCGTGGCACTGAAAATCATGAACGATTAGATAGTTACGAGGGGACAAATTACAACCAATGAGAGGCACCAAAGCTGAATCACACTAATTTTCGTTCGCATACGTGTTATTACAGAGATTCTCGGATCAGTCGAAAATTTCTTTTGTGATGGGATACTGAATCCCTATATTGAGAATAGATCATCCACCGTCTACGACATCTATCGACTCATTTTTACCACTTTTAACATTCTCAATTCCATCTTGGTCTGATTCGTACTCTGTTTCAGTTCAACTCTATTGGAGAATATCAGTGGTACTTCACAAAGTGAGCGCCCCGCAGGTGTCTTTTATACACAAAATACTTCGTACACGAGCAACACTGGTTAGTGTTTGGCTTTGTTGCGTTCTTACTATTCCAGCAGTAGCGATAACATCTGGCGTTAAGGTTGTACACTCTAGCGCTAAGAGTCTATCCATACATTTTGAGCCTCGGTTGGAGTCTTTCGACACTGTGGTTGTTGGAGCTACGCAGTACTTGCAACCGAAGTTTAAAGGACTATCTGTGACAACGACCAGTAGCATGGATGAAATATCTTATCCATGTCTACGGGAACTCATCACTGTACCCGCACAAGAGAGCTTTCGATTGAGTTCATGCACAATACGATACCGCGAGATTTCTCGTGTTGTCGGCGATCTTGCGCCAGCAAAACAGCTTAGTTCTGCGCCTCTACAAACACTCCACCTTGATAGTCGCACAGGCGCTAAGAGTGTAGCTCAATGGCTGAAACTAGAGTATCTCGGTTTGAGTGCTACCAACCACCTCGCGAGAATCATTGCTCCAGTTCTTCAACGCAATGCAGATGGTCGAACCTTGCTCGTCTGTGAATCTATGGATTTCGTTGTGGCATTTGATTCACAAGCTCAAGTGGGAGTGAATTCATCTGCTCGACAAGCTGACCTGCAAGTCAATGTGCTCAACAACAATGTTGTTTCCGAATTCAGATTAGATCCGTTCAGTGCTAAGAGTCTTAACTCGGTCCAAAACAATCCAAAGGGACCGAAAGTTCAGAGCAGTGATCTGAGTGATGGCACATGGGTAAAAGTGGCAGTAGATGCAGAGTCTGTGTATCGTATAGATGCTGCGGCCCTGGCATCGATGGGAATAAGTATCCCAGCTACTAAGATTGCGAGTGTGAAGCTTTTTGGAAATGGTGGCCTCGAACTTCCAGAACAGCCGTCTCAATCTGCACTGAACACCTTGCGAGAGCAGCCTATTCAAGTGAAAACTAACTCTGATGGCAGCTTACAAGAGATCGTTTTTTATGGTGCTTCTTGTCGTGGCTTTCGTTACGATACGCGATTGAAGCGCATCGCTCATTACATTAATCACTACTCAGAGAAGAACTATTATTTCTTGACGTGGGGCGGCAATCCAGGTTTGCGAATGAGTCCTGTATCTGCTCCAAGCGGAACAGTTCAGAATGTTGCTACACAAATTACCTCTCGCATACTCGTAGAGAATGAGCTCGTGAACGCCTACACAGCTGGTTCAGGAAAGCGATGGTTTGGTGAGCAAGTTGATGCCGTTGTACCTCGCACTTTTAGTAACAAGTTGCCGGGTCTGCTCAGAAACGGGCAGATTGACTATGTATTCTCAGTTGCGCATCATACTGCATCTGAGGCTGAAGTGAAGATCCGGGAGAATGGTCAGGTCATTAGCACGATGTCACTTGCTATGGTTGATGACGATTCGTATCAGGACTATCAATCTGCGATTGCGTCAGCGAAGATCGCCGCATCTAACGTAGCATCCGATGGCTCGAGTGTCTTGCAGTTTGAGTATGCCACACGCGATAACAACGCAGCCACAAATGGTCTCTTAGACTTCTTTGAGATTCATTATCCTGCACAATTGAGTGCCCAAAGTGATAAAGTATCATTTGTTAGTGATATGGGTCTCAATGGCGTTACTCAGTATAGCTTCAATGCCTTTAGCTCGAACAATATTCTTGGTTTCGATGTTACAAATCCGGCAGCTCCACTTCAGTTGACGAATAGCTCGAACACTGGTGGAATCTATACCTTTGTCACGAACATTGACAGCACTGGCCCGCGCCGGTTCTTTGTTTCCGCAAGTGTTAGCGCTCCGCAACTAAGCAAGCTAGCATGGGCTGGATTGCGTGATACGAGTTATAACACGGACATGATTGTTATCTGCGCCGCTGAGCTGAACAACTCAGCGCAAGAGTATGCAAGCTATCGTCGCCTTCATTCTAAGCTGTCAGTGAGCGTTGTGAATGTTGAAGATATCTACAACGAATACGGAAGTGGCATCTGTGACCCTACCTCAATTCGTGACTTTATCTCGGACGCCTATCGTCGATGGACGAACAAGCCTCGCTACGTACTGCTGTGGGGCGATGGTCATTACGATTTCAAAATGACCACTACTCAGCGCAAGAACTATGTGGCTATGTGGGAGAACGACGATCCAATCGGCATGTTGAATACAAGAAAGAGCGGTGCCTATACGGACAGTTATAGCACCGATGATTTCTTTGCGTGTATTGTAGGAAACGATCAGATCGTCGACTTGGCTTTAGGACGTCTACCCATCGACTCACCGGAAACGGCTAAGTGGATGGTGGAGAAAATCAAGCTCTATGAACAAAAGTCAGCACAGGATCTGTGGCGAACGACAGCAACCTTTGTTGCGGACGACGGCCCAACGGTAAATGGTAGAACTGACTGGGGCACTCACGTGTTTCAGTCAGAAGAATTGACCAATGATCCTAGTCTCGTTCCTCTTGATGTCATGACGAGGAAGATCTACTTGTCAGAGTATCCTGCAGAGAACATTCCAAAGGGACGTTTGAAGCCAAGTGTGACCGCTGATATGATCTCGATGATCAATAACACTGGCACCTTGTTGCTCAACTGGATTGGTCACGGAAATCCTAAAGTGTGGGCTCATGAGTCAGTACTTACCAGAGATATTACCATTCCGCAGTTCGTCAATATTGACAAGCTCTTCTTCTTAGCATCAGAGTCATGCGACTTTGGACGCTGCGATCTGATTGACGCGCAAAGTGGTGCAGAAATGATGCTTTTATCGAGAACTGGTGGAGCAATCGGCACCTTTGCTGCCGCTCGCGTATCCTTTTCCTCTTCAAATGCTGCCATTGGCCAAGAGCTTTTCCATCAAGTCTTCACACGAGACTCCAAGGGCAACTATCGCGCGATTGGCGATATCTCTATGTCAACGAAAATGTTGCATGCAGGAGATAACGACAGAAAGTACTACCTGCTTGGCGATCCCGCTATGCACCTGTTACTTCCAGAATTGGTCGTACGATTCGATAGCTTGAATGGACTCTCTGCTGATTCCGTAAGTACAGCAAGCGCTCTCTCCACCGTACATGTGAAGGGGAGTATCCATGTTTTCCATGACAACGCCATGGTTGACGATTTTAATGGTGTAGTTACCCTGTCACTGTTCGACTCCGATATTCTACGTCGTTTTCAAGACCCTTCTGGACTCTCTATAGGTGATTCTACTGTTTTTCAAGTCATGAAATTAGGTGGAGCTTTGCATAGAGGGAACTATATGGTCAAGAACGGCCGGTTTGAGGCTGAGTTTGTAGTTCCTAAAGACATTTCCTTCTCGAACAAGAACGGGAAGCTCTTTGCCTATGCTGTTGCAGATGATGACAGAGAAGCAAAGGGTATCACGAGATCTCTGGTTATTGGTGGTATTCTAAACAGTGTCATCGATGATGTAGATGGTCCAGAATTGAAAATCTTTATCGACGGTCGAATGTTCCAAGCAGGCGATTTTGTTCGAAAAAGCCCACTTTTGATCGTAGATATGATTGACGAGACAGGAATTAATAGTACTGGAATTGGAATTGGACACAAGATTGAGGCGTGGCTTGACGATAATTCAGAGTCAATCGACCTCAGTGGATCGTACACGAGCTCGTTGACAAAGTCGAACATGGGTTCGGCGATCAAACAACTTTTCAATTTGAGTCCGGGGTATCATCAGGTCCGAGCTAGAGTTTGGGACGTCCTGAACAATGTTTCAACGGCGTCGACGTACTTCTATGTGGCTGCTGACGACTCTTCGGTAACGGCAAACAGACTTGGGATTTTTCCAAATCCTTTTGACTCAGAAGTGAGCATTCTGTTTACCCATAATCAATCGTATAGTTTTCCAGTTGAAGCGCAGATATTCACCTCTGCAGGACATTTAGTACGGAGTATGCGTCAAGATATCAACAGTCTACAATCGGGTGTTTTTGTCTGGGACGCTAAAGATTCCTCAGGAAATAGTGTTGGTCAGGGCAGTTACACAGTAGTTCTAAGTTTCTACGCTCCTAACGGGAGCATGGAAACGAAAGCTGCCACCATCGTGTATTTGAGAAACTAAAATCTTTCACTTTCATTTCGGAGTTTGTTCATGTGTACACCAATCTTCAAGAGAACGCTGCTGTTGCTCGTGCTCGTCGCGTTTTCAAGTCTTGAGTTACGTGCTCAAGCTGGAGGTTCTTCGGTTCCATTCTTGCTCATCTCACCAGATGCGCGTGCCAGTGGGATGGGTGAGTGCGGTACTGCACTTGCTGATAATATCAACGCCATCTATTGGAATACAGGTGGATTGGCATTTCAACAGAAACGTCAATTCTCGTTTACGTACTCCAAATGGCTGCCACAATTCAATGCGGACTTGTTTTACAGCTATGGCACCTACGGTCAGTATGTTCCTGACCTGGATGGTACTATTGCTATCAATGCCATTTTGATGAATTTGGGCCAATTTCAGCGTACTGACGAGGCAGGTGGGGTGCACGGGACCTTCCGTTCCGATGAATTCGCCTTGGGTCTTTCGTATGGAACGCTCATAGGCGATGATTTAGGTGCTGGAGTGCAACTTCGGTACATTCGATCGAATCTTGCGCCAGCACAGGCTAATCAAACAGCTGCAGGTGTGGGTGTGAGCGGTGGTTTCGACTTTGGTTTGCTGTGGAAACCCTCTCAGTTAGACCTCGGCGAAGGTTTTGACCTCTCAGATCGTCTGAATCTTGGTTTGAATCTGCAGAACGTAGGTCCCAAAATGACCTATCGGAATGAATCTGACCCACTCCCTACAATGTTGCGTTTAGGAGTTGCTTGCAACGTTGTTCGTGACGAGTTCAACGATTTGACCTTTACGGTCGACATGGGTAAGCTGCTTGTGAAGCGAAATGGCGCAAATTCTGACGCTTTGCCACGTTCTTTCGTCACGGCATGGTCCGTACCCGGCCAAGAGCTCTCTTTCGGCTCAGAATACTGGTATGAGCACGTTGTTGCCCTTCGCGCAGGCTATTTCACAGAGCCCGCATCCGTCGGAAATCGCAAATTTTGGACGTTTGGGGCAGGAATCAAGTACGATATCTTTACTCTAGACTTCAGCTTTATTAACACGATCGAGGACAACCACCCTCTGGCAAATACGATGAGATTTTCCTTTTTGGTTGATTGGGATTAAGTGTTATTTTGACCTACCGTTTGTACAGAAGTGTGCGAACAAAATGCGAAAGGAGCAACATTGTTGCTCCTTTTTTTTGTGCTCTTCCGGCTTATTGAGCTTCCTTCTTGGTGGCATTCGCAAGCAAAACACCACAACCCTATGCTCTCTTGAAAACAAGACACGCGCAAAGAAGAACGCTATCAACTCTGTAGCTCAAGTTGCCCTTCAATTGTAATAAGGATGACAAGTAGAGCACGCGACAATGATCTCCATAACGAAGAGATGAAGCTAAACACATCGTGTATGTGAGTGCGTTGGAATTCTACACATACTGCAAAACATCATGTCGTGACAATACACCGATTGTACGATTGTACTCTGTAACGACGATGTACGTATGATCTTTGAGTAAAGCAATTGCCGTATCCATTTCACTGTGAGCATCGAGCACTGGCGGTGCGCTCTCTGTGTAGTTGCTCACCACGGCAGACAAAGCCTCACGGTTGTCAATGACTGCAGCCATGAGCTTGTTCTCGCGCAAGTTCGCAATGACGCGATCAGCATCAATCACAGGTAGTTGTGAAAGCTCATATTGTCGCATCAGAGCTAGAGCTTGTTCAACAGTCGTAGTCGGATCGACGGAAACTATTGCTGGTACGCTTGACGAAGTACGTTTTCGATTCATGATAAGTGAAACTGTAGGACGGTCGTCTTCAAGAAGTTGTTTCTCGGCTAACCATTCATCGCTATGGTGCTTTGAAAGATAGCGTTCACCTGTATCACATATAACAACAACAATGACATCATCGGGCTTGCAGTGTTGTGCTACACTCAAAGCCGCGAACACATTCATACCAGATGAACCACCGCAAAAAATCCCTTCAGTTCTGGCAAGCTTTCGAGCCGTACTAAAGGCGTCCTTATCACTAACATTGATGATCTCATCAACAAGGTTGAGTTCTAGATTGCCCGGAATACGCTCTTGTCCAACACCTTCGATGAGATATGGCAGCGACTCTACGAGCCGACCGAAGTCCTTGAACGACTTGATGCTCGAACCTACTGGATCAGCCGCGATAACCTTAATCGCAGGGTTCTTGGATTTCAAGAATCGAGCAATGCCGCTTATTGTACCACCAGTACCTATGCCAGCAATGAAGTGTGTAATCTTGCCTTCCGTCTGTTCCCAAATCTCAGGTCCAGTCCCATCGAAGTGTGCCTGAGGGTTTGCCGGATTGTCGTATTGGTTCAGCATGATTGCATTTGGAATCTCCTCCGCGAGTCGCATAGCTGTATTGAAGTAGTACTCGGGAGACGATGGCTTTGCGGCAGACGAGACGATTAGTACGTCAGCTCCAAGCGCTTTGAGATATCGAACACGTTCTTGTGATGCTTTATCTGTCATGACAAACAAGCAGCGGTAGCCTTTGAGGCGTGCAGCGAGTGCCAAGCCAATCCCAGTATTGCCGCTGGTCGGTTCAATGATCAAGTCTCCAGGCTTGATGCGTCCTTCTTTCTCTGCCGCATCAATCATAGAAATGCCAATACGATCCTTCACCGAGCCTCCTGGATTCTGGCTCTCCATTTTTAAGAGAATGGTTGGCTGCAGGTCTTTAGAGAGCTGATTGAGCTTGAGTAGGGGAGTGTTTCCAATCAAGTCTAACACTGTTGAAGCGTATTTCATGTCTGTTCGTTTAGAGTGTGCTAATAGCAAGTTCTTGTTCTAGGAGCTGTCGCTGATACATATCAGCATACCGACCGTTGAGTTGCAGGAGCTCTTGGTGGGTACCACGCTCCACAATCTGACCTTTGTCAAGGACGACGATCTGATCGCAGTTCATTACGGTCGAGATTCTATGTGCAACAAAGATCATTGTTTGTTCATTGGCATTGCTGCGCAATGCATTTGCGATACGACGTTCAGTTGCCGTATCAACTGCACTCAGGGCATCATCAAAAATGAGAAGCTTAGGTTTGTGGATTAACGCACGAGCAATAGCAAGACGTTGTTTCTGTCCGCCCGACAAACTGATTCCACGTTCTCCAATAAGTGTATCATAGCCCTTCGGAAATCCAACAATCTCATCGTGCAGTTGGGCTTCCGTTGACGCACGCACAACCTGGTCCATAGTAGCGTCTGGTTTTGCAAGTCGTACATTCTCTGCAATACTCATTGAGAACAAGAATGGTTCTTGCATAACCATTCCAATATGTGAACGCAGGTCTTTAAGCTCTATGTCACGCGCTTCGTGTTGTCCAATTCTTAACACTCCATCGCTTGGATCATACAAACGCGCAATGAGTTTCACAAGAGTGCTCTTGCCACTTCCCACAGATCCAACAATGCCTAAGCTACTTCGATAGGGAACATCGAGCTGAATATCATTGAGTACCAGATGGCCGCTCTGCTCGTAGCGAAAACTAACATGATTGAAACTCACTGTCGGTTCTGCTTCAAGCATGGTACCATAACGAAGTGGAAGCTCGGAGTTGCGTTGCATGATAAGATTCAGTCGACTCGTTGACGCCGCTGCGCGTTGCACAATGTTTGTCACCCAACCTATAGCAGCAACTGGCCAAATGAGTTGATTGAGGTATATAAAAAACTGAGTAAGGTCGCCTATACTTGCACTTCCATTAACAACGCTGAGTCCGCCGTAACTAAGAACGAGAACTTGAGAGCAACCGACTAATACCATCATAGCGGGCATCATGGCTGACTGCGTTCGAGCTAGTTTCAAATTGTTGTCAACATATCGTTGACTTTGCTCTTTGAAAATGGAGCGCTCCAGTTTCTCTTGGACAAAAGCTCGGATGATGCGGATGCCTGAAAACACTTCTTGCGACTGAGTTGTCACTACCTCGAATTGGTGTTGTACGCGCTTAAAGGCAATGTGTATGCGTTTGCCAATAATGAACGTAGACAGAGCAATGAATGGTAAAGGGATCAGAGCTACGAAGGTGATTGAAGGGTTAAGGCGTAGCATCAGAAACACCGCAAAGACAAATGTCGTTGCGGTGTTGGCTGAATACATAATTGCGGGTCCCATGAACTCACGTACTGCTGCGATGTCATTGGTCGCATGAGCCATGAGAGAGCCGGTGGGTGTTTTTGCGAAGTACTTAGGATCTTGTTTCTCAACCGCAGCCAGAAAATCACGTCGTAGGTCGTACTCCACTTTGCGAGATGCCACGATAATAGTTTTTCGTGTCAGATACATGAAGAATCCGCTACCCACGGTCAACATCAAAATCTGGCCGATCTTTAGCCACACTTCCGACATCGTGAACTGTGGAGAACGAAAGATGTCGACGGTAGCGCCTATCAAGCGCGGATAGTAAGCCGAACATGCATTCGAGATAGTTACAAACAAAAGTCCAAGCAGAATTCGTGTACGGTACCGCTTGATATAGACACCCAAGTGCCGAAGGTCTGTCATTTGATTCCTTAAGCGATGGTCACATCATCGCAGAGATAAACATCCTGAATGGTATTCAATAATTGTACTCCTTCGTTCATTGGGCGTTGGAAGGCTTTGCGACCAGAGATAAGTCCCATTCCACCAGCTCGCTTGTTCACAACGGCGGTGGCGGTTGCCTCTTCAAAGTCATTAGCACCAGAAGCTCCACCGCTATTGATGAGGCCGATCTTACCCATGTAGCAGTTTGCTACTTGATAACGACACAGGTCAACTGGGTGATCTGAACTCAACTTAGAATAGATGAGTTTATCTGTTTTGCCATACGATGAGTTACCCATGTTTAGTGCGGTATAGCCGCCGTTGTTTTCTGGCAACTTCTGCTTGATGATGTCGGCTTGTATTGTAACACCAAGATGGTTTGCTTGTCCTGTCAAGTCGGCAGCAACATGGTAATCCTTATCGCTCTTAAACCCTGGATTCCGCAAGTAGCACCAAAGAATGGTGGCCATGCCCAGTTCGTGCGCATATGCAAAAGCATTTGCAATCTCTGTGAGTTGACGTGTGCTTTCCGGTGAACCAAAGTAGATGGTCGCGCCAATTGCCGCAGCACCCATCTCATAGCATTGCTTTACTGTGCCGAACAACACTTGATCAAATTTATTCGGGTACGTAAGAAGCTCGTTGTGATTGATCTTGACGACGAAAGGAATCTTATGAGCGTATTTGCGAGAGCAGAGACCGAGAACGCCAAAAGTAGATGCAACTGCATTACATCCGCCTTCGATAGCCAGTTCCACAATGTTCTTTGGATCAAAGTAGATAGGGTTCTTTGCGAAGGAAGCGCCTGCAGCATGTTCAATGCCTTGATCGACTGGTAAAATGGAGACGTAACCAGTTCCCGCTAAGCGTCCGCTATCTCCAATCCACTGTAGGTTTCGCAACACTCTATTGTTGCGGTCTGAAGAAGCAAAGACGGAATCAACAAACTGTGAAGATGGGATACTAAGCTGTTCCTTTGGGATAGTGCGGCATACATGGTTTAATAGATACTCGGCGTTGTCGCCCAAGCTCTTACGGATGTTCTCAATCATGGTCGTGCGAGAGGATTTTTTGAAGGAAATCGTATCTGCAAAAATAAGTCGTAGGGGGTCTCTTAGAAACCGTACTAGAGCAAAGAATGAAATTATTTAAAGCGAAGGGCGGCTATGGGACTGATTCTCGATGCGATCATTCCTGGGATCAAGGTTGCAGCCAAGCTCAGTATACTGCTAACCACTAGCACAACCAGATAGTGCCATGGACTGACGAGCACCGGCAGTGTGTCAACGAAATAGATAGCACCATCAAGGTGTATCAAATGATACTGCTCTTGCAGCAAGCAAAAGCTCAGAGCAATTGCACAGCCCGCTACAGAACCTAATAGACCGATAACGAGCCCCTGCCAGGCTACAATACTGAGCAGTTGCGAGGGTTTCATACCTAAGCTCAGGAGGATGGCATAGGAGCTGCTTTTCTCAACAGTACTAATTAGAAGCGTTGTAAGAATATTGAACACGGCAACAATACTAATCAAGCCCAAGACGATTGGTACAGGACGTTTCTGAAGCTCGATCCACGCGAACATTCCACGGTGAATTTCATCCACTGTTATGGCAGCGAGTTCAAAAGAGCTGCGTTGTTCGATCTGTCGGCCGAGAGAAGAAGCCGAGAGTTCATCATAGAGCCAAACATCGATACTAGTTGCCATGCCACCTTGAGGATGATATAATGCTTGTAAGCAACCTAGTGGTGCATACGCGTAGACATCGTCGTATTGCGCCATACCGCTTTCATACACACCCTGCACCTTAAACTGAATGGTTTGAAGATTCTGTATGTCAGATAAACCACTTCGCGAGAAGCTTAGGATGACAGTATCTCCCGTGTGGCATGCTAGTCTGCGAGCAAGCTTCTTGCCAAGGAGTATCTCTCTCGCCATGGCTCCAGAGTATGCTTGAGATCCTTCAACGATCTGTCGTTCTTGGCGAAGGACAGAGAGTTCTTCGGGCAGATCGGATTTTAGAACGATACCTTCAGTCTGACCGCGACGATACACAAGTCCCTCGAACTGCACTACTGGTACGGCTGCTCGGATCTCTGAATAGCTTTGCTTGAGCTCATCGCAACGCTGCTGTGCATGTTGAATATGGTGGAGGTATCGAGAATGTAGTTGAACGTGTGAGGAAAACTGCGAGGCGAGGCTGTGTAAACTTTGCTCAAAGCCACCCAGAACAGCCAGGGAAACCACGAGGGCCATGCTTCCGAGCATCACACTCACAAAGGCGACAGCCTTTGAAAAGGAAAAGAATCCCTTGCCAGAACCTGTCGTGCTGAAGCGCCTAGACAGTTGACGAAGTTGCAACCAAGTCATCTACTTTTGTTCGCTATAGTCGTAAAAACCGCGACCAGTTTTTCGGCCATGGAGCCCAGCATCCACATACTGTTGTTGAAGTAGGGAAGGCTGGAAGCGCGGTTCAAAGAAATACTGCTGATACATGGATTTTGTGACATCAAGGTTGACATCTACACCTATGAGATCCATTAACTCAAAAGGACCCATTTTAAAACCATGTGCTTTCATGATAGTATCAACCTGGGCAATCTCAGCAGCAGATTCCATAACGATACGCTGTGCCTCGTTGTAGTAATTTCTCGCAACTCGATTCACAATGAACCCTGGAACATCCTTCGCGACAGCTGGGGACTTTGAAAGGCTTTTCACAAATCCCAGAGTTTTCTGCAGCGTTTCTTCACTTGTGCGTGGACCGCAAATGACCTCTACGAGCTTCATTATGTGGGCTGGGTTGAAGAAGTGAAGTCCAATGAAACGGTCTGGCCTGCGAAATCCACAGGCTAATGAGGCGATCGAGATTGAGGAGGTGTTGGAACCTATTATGGCAGTATCTGAGAGAGTAGCTTCCAGTTCTTTAAATAGAGTGTCTTTTATGACCTTCTGCTCGACGATGGCTTCGACGACGAGCTCGCAAGAGCGAAGATCTTCGATGCTGGAGGAAAAATGAAAAAGTTTCTGAGCGTTCTGTGCGTTTTCAGCGGTCATCTTTCCCTTTGAAACAGCTGAATTGAGTTGTTTTTCAACAAATTGCCTTCCAGCGTCTAATACTTCAGCGTTTAGATCATAGAGTATGCACTCCATCTGTGCCTGCACACAGGCAAGGGCAATGCCTCGCCCCATCGTTCCAGCACCACAAATACCAACTTTCATCGCAATTCCTTTCTTAGGTGACCAAAAAAGAGATCATGCTCGTGACTGAAGCATCTTTCCTTTTAACGAGGAGAAATCCTCGAGTGCAATCTACTAACATTGGCGATAATCAACGGATTCCTTGTCCGTGTGGCTTTTTTCTTCTATTTTTGTGGCTCGGTTAGAGCTACGAATCCACTGAATCCAGAATTGCAGCATTCATGTTTGAGAATCTCCAGCAACGTTTAGAAGATGCGATTAAGCGTTTTCGCGGTCAGTCAAAGATCACCGAAGACAACATCGAAGAATCCCTTAAAGAAGTCCGCAAGGCGCTTTTAGAGGCTGACGTGCATGTTAACGTCGTACGGGACTTCATCGAGCAGGTGAAAACCAAAGCCGTAGGTACTGAGATCAAAGCAAGAGTAGCGCCGGACCAACTTATCGTGAAGATCATTCACGATGAATTGGTTTCGATCATGGGTACGCAGAAGAGTGATCTTATTCAATCATCGCATGCTCCTACGATTGTCCTGGTGGCAGGTTTGCAGGGATCCGGTAAAACAACCTTCAGTGCAAAGCTGGCAGCATCGTTGCGCAAAAAAGGTCGCCAACCTTTGCTTGTAGCATGTGATGTGTATCGTCCGGCAGCTATCGACCAGTTGAAGACACTTGGTGAGAGCATTAACATCCCGGTATTCACGATGGATGGGGCTGATCCGGTAAATATTGCGAAAGAGTCACTTGTTTATGCGCGGAAGTTCGCTCGTGATTATGTGATCATCGATACGGCAGGTCGATTGACCATCGATGAAGCAATGATGGCAGAGGTTGCAAATATTCGCGAGCAGACGAAGCCACACGAAGTCTTGTTTGTTTGTGATTCTATGACGGGTCAAGATGCGGTCAATACTGCAAAAGCCTTTCATGAGAAACTCGAGCTGAGCGGTGTTGTACTCACAAAGATGGACGGAGACACGCGTGGTGGTGCGGCTCTTTCAATTCGCCATGTTGTTGGCAAACCGATCAAGTTTGTAAGTAGCGGTGAGAAGCTTGATACCTTGGAGCCTTTCTTCCCGGATCGTATAGCATCGCGTATTTTGGGAATGGGTGACGTCGTATCGTTAGTTGAGAGAGCGCAACTGCAGTTTGATGAGACAGAAGCAGAGAAGCTTGAAGCTAAGATCAAGAAGAATGAATTCAACTTCGAGGATTTCCTTGAGCAGTTGAATGTTATCCGTAAGATGGGGTCTATCCGTGATTTACTCGGTATGATACCTGGTATGGATAAAGCAATGAGAAATGTACAGATTGACGACAATGCTTTTGGCAAGATTGAGTCAATCATTTTCTCGATGACAAAGAAAGAAAGAACAAATCCTAAGCTCTTGAATGGTTCGCGACGTTTGCGCATTGCAAAGGGAAGCGGAACTAGTATTCAAGATGTCAATCGCCTCATCAAGCAGTTTGAAGACATGCAGAAAATGATGAAGCAGATGACAAGTGGGAAAATGAAGATGCCAAAGATGGGCGGGGGAATGGGTTTCCCGAACATGTTTGGTCGTTAGTGAAGTCGCTCACTGCGATTTCGTGATTAGAGTGTCGGCATTCAGGCCGACGCAACTGAAAAGCAGATGAGAAATCATCTGAGTTGCGAAATCTCAATCATTCACGTATTAATCACTTTTTTGTAAGGTTCACTCATGGTTAAGCTCCGTTTACGTCGTAAGGGTCGTATCAGAAAACCCTTCTACGATATTGTTGCAGTTGATAGTCGCAAAAAACGCGATGGTGCGTACATCGAACAAGTCGGCACATTCGATCCGATGACTCAGCCATCAACCGCCAACATCAATCACGATCGTGCTATGCACTGGCTAAGTGTTGGTGCTCAGCCAACTGATCGCGTTCGTGCAATTCTCAGCTTCGATGGAGTTTTGCTCCGTCGTAACCTTCTTGGCAAGGGTAAGCCAGCTGAAGAAGTTGAAGCTGCGGTTCTTGCGCACCGCGAGGCAACTATCAAGCGTTATCATCGCGAAAAATATAATCGCAAACAAAAAGAACTCAAGGCTATTCAGGCAGAGCAAGCAGCTAAGGATGCTGAGGCAGCAGCTGCAGCAGCACCTGCTCCAGAAGCTCCAGCAGAAGCACCTGCAGAAACTCCAGCAGAATAGTTCTTCGTGTTGTAAATGTTCATCGTACGTCAATCAAAACCCTCGACTTTGTCGAGGGTTTTGTGTAATATTCTGTTTCACCGAGTGATCGTGCGTGCATGTGGGCCCCTTTTCATCTTCATCCGAGTTTTGAAGCAGGTTTTGTTCGAGAACACACCTTGTTCACTCGAATCCTTCGCTCTTACTTCGCTGTGGCAGGCGTTATGTGGATTCTGGTCTTCATACTACCCTTCCATAACGCAGAAGAGCATTCCGTATTCCGACTTCATCAGTACCAGCTGTACGTGGTACTGCTATCACTTTGGGGATATGACTATCGACGCGAAGTTTTTCGATTGCGACTCCTTGCTGCAATGGCAGCGCGCTTGCGCTGCACCATTCCGGATATTGAATGGGCGTCGCTTGATTCACGTACTGAGTTACCAAAGTTCTCTGTGTTTGTAAAACGTGGTCTCGGTCCGCGCTGGTTTCCAATCCTTTTTGTCTATTCGTTTTTTGCAGTTGCAAGTTGGATCATTTTCATGCAACTACATCTGATTTTTGATTAAGTACTCGTATACCAAGGTTCACTATGCCACGTGTTCTCATAACCGGCGGAGCCGGATTTCTCGGTTCGCATTTGTGCGATCGATTTGTGAAAGAAGGGTATGAAGTGGTTTGTATGGATAACCTTATTACTGGTTCCACCGACAACATCGCTCACTTGCTTGGCAATCCCCAGTTTCGATTTGTTCATCACGATGTAACCAATTACATCTTTGTTGATGGCAATGTTGACGCTATCCTTCACTTTGCCTCGCCAGCATCTCCAATTGACTATCTCAAGTACCCGATTCAAACGCTAAAAGTTGGATCTCTAGGTACACATAAAGCCTTGGGTTTGGCGAAGGCAAAGAACGCCAGATTCTTACTTGCGAGTACGAGCGAAGTCTATGGCGATCCGCTTATTCATCCCCAACCTGAGAGCTATTGGGGCAATGTTAATCCCGTCGGAGCTCGTGGCGTGTACGATGAGGCGAAGAGATTTGCAGAGGCAATGACGATGGCATATCATCGATATCATGGTGTAGATACTCGAATCATTCGGATCTTCAACACCTATGGTGAACGAATGCGATTGAATGATGGCAGGGCGATACCCGCTTTCATGACTCAAGCCATACGCGGCGAAGAGATGACGGTGTTCGGTGATGGCTCACAAACTCGATCTGTTTGTTATGTCAGCGATCTTGTGGAAGGTATATACCGCCTGCTGCATTCATCACAGAATGATCCAGTTAACATCGGGAATCCAGATGAAGTGTCAATGCTTCAGTTGGCAGAGGAAATCAAGGCTCTTACCAAGAGTGAAAGTCCAATTGTCTTCCGCTCACTACCCGAAGACGACCCAAAAGTACGCCAGCCAGATACCACACGAGCAAACACACTTCTCGATTGGTCTGCTAAAGTTGATCGAGCAGAAGGACTCCAACGTACCTACACCTATTTTGCAGAGAAACTACGTACTGAGTAAGACAGCATGACCTATACTATACATAGACAAAAAAAAATGAGGCTCTCTACAGCCTCATTTTTTTTTTACATGGAAATGTCGTCGTGGGATTACGCAGTAAACTGCGGCATTCTCCTTTAGAGGACACGCTCTAGCTCTGCTTCACTATCCATGAGAACCGCTCTCGCTTTAGCACCATCAAAAGGTCCCACTACTCCTGCCGATTCAAGCTCGTCCATAATACGCGCAGCGCGAGAATAGCCAACTTTCAGTCGACGCTGAAGAAGTGATACAGATCCCTGCTGCATGTTGATGATGACAGACGCTGCCTCCTTGAACAGGGGATCAAACTCTCCACTGAGTACCTTGTTGTTACTATCAACAGTAAGAACAGAAGGCAACATGTATGGTGTGGAGTATCCTTGTTGCTCCTCAATAAAGCTCGTGATTGCTTCAACTTCCTCGGTAGAAACATAGGAGTTCTGCAGACGTAAAGGCTTCACACCTCCACGAGTAAAGAGCATATCTCCATTACCGAGGAGCTGTTCTGCTCCGCTTGCATCAAGGATAGTTCTCGAGTCAACCTTCGACGCAACCTGATAAGCAATACGGGCAGGGAAGTTGGCTTTAATCAATCCGGTAATAACATCAACACTTGGTCGCTGAGTTGCAACTACTAGGTGAATTCCCACAGCTCTTGCAAGTTGTGCCAGACGTATGATCGGCTCTTCCACCTCATTGCGAGCTGTAATCATGAGATCAGCTAACTCATCAATGATACATACGATGTAGGGGAGGGGACGCATAACATGACCGTCTTTTTCGCGAATCTTTCCATCGAGTACTTTCTTGTTGTACTCAGTAATCTTCCGCTGTCCTGCACGCGCCAGTAGGTTGTATCGATTCTCCATTTCGAGCACGAGCGCTTTTAGGATGAGAACCGAGTTCTGCGGTGTTGTGATAATCGATTCCTCTATATCTGGCGATGCAGCCAGAAAGTGATTCTTCAATCCAGCATACAAAGACATCTCAACTTTCTTCGGATCTAGGATAACGAACTTCAGATCCCGAGGGTGCATTCGATAGATTAAGGACATCAGAATGGCATTGATACCAACTGACTTTCCAGATCCCGTTGAACCCGCGATAAGAAGGTGGGGGAGTTTTGCTAAGTCTGTACAGAAGGTTTCACCTATGATCGTTTTACCAAGAGCAATCGGGAGTTGATTGTCGTTGTCATTGAATGCCTTCGACTTAATGATCGAGGTAAAATGTACTATTGAAGGGTTGTGATTCGGAATCTCAACACCGACAGTACCCTTGCCAGGAACGGGAGCAACAATACGTATTCCTTTAGCTTTCAGTGCCAGAGCGATATCGTCTGAAAGACTCTCAATCTGTGATATTTTTACGCCCGCCGCAGGTACAAACTCATACTGTGTGATGACTGGACCAGGAGCAATGGTTACATTCTCAATCTTGATCTTAAAGGTCTCAAGTTTTTCAGTAAGAATGCGAGCGTTCATTTTTAGCTCAAGATCATCGGCAACGTGCTCATCAGGATATTCATCGAGCAGATCGAGCGAAGGTGGAGTATAGTCAATCTCCTCATCGTACGTATCAACAGAGCGAATCTCTTCAACTTGATCATCAAAGTGAACTTCTTCAACGTAGAGGTGTAGGGGAGCAGAACCTCCCGATAATTCTGGAGGACCTTGGTTGACTGAGCTTAGTTCTGAAGGTGGTATAAGTGCGTGATCCATTTGAGCAGACGCTGCGCTTCGCGCCGCGCCTCGAACAAAGTTTGGCAAAGAACCAAACTCTATGGATTCAGATTCTTCCTCTACTTCTTCCTCTTCAACTTCTTCTATGTTGTTTAGTTTGGCTTTAGGTGGTTTTTCCGTGGCCATTGCTGCTGCTGCTAACGCGGCTGCGCGCTTATCGGCTGCAAGATCTGGACGGATAATGGTAGGCTCCGCTTCAAAGAGGGAATCCTGTTGTTCTTTCTCTGAGAGCTTCTCAGCTTGAGCACTTCGTCGAATAATTCGAGCAGGTTCTGCTCCTTTTTCCGCAGAGCTCGCACGAGCTTTACGACTTGAACGCTTTGTCTTTACTTCATCCTCTTCTTCTTCAACTTCCTCTTCTTCCTCCTCTTCCTCTTCCGCTAGCTCTACCTCTTGGCTTCTGTCGTAGTTCTTAATGCGTTGCCATCCAATCTGAGCTAGGTCCAGAGTCTTAGCCCACAACAATTTGGCTTTATGGAAGGTTGTCATGAGGTCCAGATCAATCGCATAGGCCACACAGAGGAACAAGGTTACGAGGCTAATCAAAAGCGATCCAATTGTTCCGGTGAATCGAGTGAGGGTAACGGCGAGGAATGACCCAACTGCTCCGCTGAACTCACGCGGTAACTGAGGAAGCCAAGTGATCTGCTGCAGAGTACCAAAGAAGCCAGCAGCAAGTATACAAGCAACTAGCAAGAGTCCACTACGCTCAAGTGTTTTACGGGATATAGCAAACAAAGTAAATAGCTCTTTGGACCACCAGAAAAGAATGATAGGAACCAGGAGCGCGCTAATGCCTAGTGTGTGATTATACATGAGGTTGGCGATAACTGCACCAAGTAATCCCAGCCAATTGTGCGTCGTGTCAATGCGATCACTGATTTCGCGGTCTCCCTTGATTACTCCAGCTATCTCGCGAAGTGAGAGCTCTGAGTTCGCTGCATCACGTCCAGTGTATGACACCATAGCCAACACGAGAAGAAAGGCAAAGAGCGAAAGTAGCAATGCGGTTACCATCACACGACGATGCGTGTGAAGTTCGGTAGGGAGCTCCTCTTGCTTTGGTTGTCGAGAACGCGTCGACGATGCTGAGTTCCGACGCGAACGGTTAGACACTGCGCGAGTGATGATTACATCATCGATTTGAGATGCCACGGGAAGTCTCCGAATAGGAAAACACGATTAGTGATACGCACTAAGTACCAAATTCACGCACTGAGGAACAACGTCAAAGTGCTGTTCTTGTAAACAGAACTCAACGTCGCGCGCAAAACCCATGTCACGAAGTAATCGTGCATGGCGTGCGTTCCTGCCCATGAAATTGGAGTCTAGATTGTAAGCATTAGCGATGCAGACTGCTGCTTGTGCTGCATCGGTAAGTACATGGCTTTCGCCATTTGCAATATAGCGCGCGATAAAGGCTCCGGCAAAAAAAGAATCTTCTAAGCTGAAGCCGCCCTCGTTACCTGAACAGCAGACCAGAAGTCGTTGGATTTCCGCATTCCGTTGTGTGGCAGTCGCAATTGCCTGTGATACGGCATGCATGTTTCCAAAGCTGAGCACAAGCTGCAAGGCTGCTTCACGAGACGCAGCGAGCATAGTCGTTCCATTTGTTGTAGCATAGTAGACTGTTTTGTGAGTCAAGCCGATCTCTCGAATCTGCAGAGGAGAATTGCCAGCCACAAAACCTCTTGGCGCAATACCACCGCGCTCACCTATACAGCATGCGCTCATTATTGGAGAATCGTCGCGTCCACGTACTGCGCTCTCAATGCTATCGCAAACATAGATGGCATCTGCATCAGACTCAACGAGGGCGCACATGGTGGCAGAGGCACGCAGTACATCTATGACTAAAACAAGGCTTTGATGTAATATCGAGTTTGATGGAAGAGCTTGTGGACAAAAACAGAGGTCAATTATCACGGATTTCCCTGAAAGGTGAGCTGGGCAAATATCGTAACTTCGCAGCATGTTTAGAATACAACAAGGAGGGTCACGACTCTCCATCATTGCAGGTCCTTGTGTAGTTGAGTCCAAACAACTCCTTCACGATATCGCCGGACCTATGACCGCTCTCTGTGCAGAGTTCGGTGTCGACTATATGTTCAAAGCGTCATATCGCAAAGCCAATCGAACCAGCGATGCCTCGTTTCAGGGAGTTGGTGACATTGAAGCGCTTGAGTATTTGGCAGGAATACGAGAACAGTACGGCTGTCCGGTAATCACCGACATCCATGAGTCTCAAGAAGCTGCTATCGCCGCACGATACGTGGACGCACTACAGATACCCGCATTTCTGTTTCGTCAAACAGATCTGCTGAAGGCAGCAGCTAAGACAGGCTGTGCTGTGAATATTAAAAAAGGACAGTTTGCTGCTCCTGACGACATGAAACGCGCTGTGGAGAAGGTGCAATCTACTGGCAACTCAAACGTTTGGGTCTGTGAGCGTGGTAGCACTTTTGGCTATCATGATCTTGTCGTTGATATGAGGTCGCTGGTTATCATGCGCGAAACTGGTTGCGCAGTGGTTTTCGACGCAACACACTCAGTTCAAAAACCGAGCTTACATGCAACCTCTGGTGGAGTTCCTGAGTTTATTCCAGCGTTGACCCGGGCTGCTGTCGCTGTTGGAATTGATGGTCTGTTCTTCGAAACTCATCCAGAACCATCAAAAGCCCTTAGCGATGCAGCAACCCAACTTCCCTTATCCTCTGTACGCGAATATCTGGAAAGAACCTTGGAATTGGATGCACTGATCAGGAAGAATCGAGAGTAGTCCATGAACGTCTTGAGAGTGTTTTTGTCTTCAATACAACAACAATCACCATCTCTATTCAGATTGCTGGCGGCTTGCACATGCGTGTTCGTGCTTTCGTTTCTAACTTCTTGCCAAGATTCTGATGCGCAGCAGAGCACTCTTGACGATTCTAAACTCGATTTAGCCCCGTCAAACATCCTGCTCGACACAGATATTAGCTTTATGGATTCGCTCTTCACCAAGGCTAAAGTTCATGCGTATCGTGCAAGAGTTTTCAACGACAAGCAAGAGACATTGCTGGACTCCAATGTAGTAGTGCGCTTCTTCAATAGAGACGGAAGTCTGGCTGCAACGTTGACTTGCGACCATGTTCGAGTGGATAACAGAACGAACAACATGTACTCTCAGGGGCATGTCATCGTGGATTCTCAACAATCCATGACCCATGTGGAAACAAATTCTATGATGTGGGACAACGCGCGTGGCAAATTGTATTCAAACGAGTACGTCAAGATCACCAAGCCTAACGAATTGATTGAAGGCGGCGTTGGTTTTGAATCAGATCAGTCCATGTCGAATTACCGCATTTTTAAAGTCAGTGGAGTAAAACAACAATGAGAAAGTACCTGATTGCCGGTAACTGGAAAATGAACACCACTGCAGATACTGCAGCAAAGCTTGCCACGGACATCGCCGATGGTTTAGTCGCATCGCCGAAAAGTGAAGGCGTTGAAGTCGCACTTTTTCCACCCTTCACAAACATACCAGCAGTTGCACCAGTCTGCAGAGCTACGAAGTTGGCAATGGGAGCTCAAAACTGTAGCCATGAACCGTACGGAGCCTACACTGGTGAGATTTCCGTTGAAATGGTCGAAGCCATCGGCTGTCGATACGTGTTAATCGGTCATAGCGAACGCAGGCAGATCTATAGAGAGAACAATGAGTGGTTACTGGCAAAAATTAAACTCGCTGTCGCCTCTACTGTAACTCCAATACTCTGTATAGGAGAGACCCTTGAGCAGCGTCAAACGAATAGAACCTGGCAAACGCTTCAAGATCAACTGGACTTGATTTTTACTGCAATTCCTGCATCGCAGACTTCCCGCATCGTCATTGCCTACGAACCAGTTTGGGCAATAGGTACGGGTGTCGCCGCCACTCCAGAGGAGGCACAAGAAGCACACGCCTTTATTCGCGGGCATCTAGAGTATCGAGGTGTGGAGCAGAGCCTACATCAACGCTCGATGATTTTGTACGGCGGAAGCGTTAACGCCGAGAATGCACAACTGTTGTTGCAACAGGCTGATATCGATGGTGCGTTGATTGGCGGCGCGTCATTAAAGGCTGAATCCTTCTTGCGCGTTGTCTACGAAGCTTCTGAACTAACGAAGTCCTAAGATGCTAACCTGGGCCAATATATTTACCTCACTGCGAGTGTTTATTGCGCCTGCATTCTTTTACTTCATTATTACAGGAAACGCACTGCACACACGAATTGCAGTACTACTTTTCGGTGTGGCAGCACTAACTGATTTCTTTGATGGTTACGTAGCCCGCAAGTTTGGTGAGGTAACGGATCTGGGCAATTTTCTGGATCCACTTGCAGACAAGATTCTTGTGCTCTCTGCGTTCTTCGCTTTTGTATTTCTGGACATCATCCCACTTTGGCTCGTCCTAGTGATTATTGTGAGGGACGCTGCAACCACAATGATTAGGGTTTTGGCGGACAACAAAGGTCATCCTTTGCTAACGTCCAGAAGTGCTAAATGGAAAACAGCATTGCAGATGGTGTACGTGGTCGTTGTGCTACTCCTCATAAGTCTATCCCGAACTCCAGAAAGTCAGGAGGTTTCGCAGTGGGGAACGAGCGCGTTGCAGTCCTCACTCGTGTACTGGTCGTTGGTAGCGGTGGCAGTCTTCACAGTTTTCACTTTTGTCGAGTACCTGCGAGCAAACAAAGAGCTGTTTCGCAGAAGCAATTCAAGATAGCTTCGTACTGTCGTTTGTTTAGTCAACTTCGTGGTACTTCATTAGGGTAGGTTATTCAGTCTACCATTCTTCGTAGTTGACTCATCACCACTGTGACTACACACAGACTTAGGGCTCTTACTAAGGTGTTACTTAAAGAGACTGCTTCAGAACCTGCATTGTACTGTGGTCAGTGAGGCGGAAGGCGATTGGAGTGATCGCAATGAATCCTTGCTCAACGGCAACATCGTCACTGTGCGGATTACCGTCGAGGTTTCGATACTCACCCTTAATCCAGTAGTACTCTTTGCCCATTGGATCGAACCTCTTTTCATACTTGTCAATCCACTCTCCATGTCCTTGTTGCGTCACTTTCATTCCTTTGATTTCTGTTTCAGGGATGGAAGGAATGTTGACATTCAAGATTGTACCGGCGGGTATACCTAAGTCAAAGTAGCGTGAGGCTAGGTATCGCGCAGTCTCTGCCGCGACTCGACAATCTGCTTCCCATGAGAAAGATCCTAGAGAAATCGCCATGGACGGAATACCAAGTAGCATCCCTTCCGTAGCAGCCGAAACGGTGCCCGAATACAAGACGTTAATAGCGGTGTTATATCCAAAGTTGATCCCCGATACGACAAGGTCGATCTTCTCATTGACTACGCGATTAAGCGCGAGCTTGACGCAATCTGCAGGTGTTCCGTCCACAGCAGTACCAAAAAACAGGTTGTCTCTATGAAACGGTGTCATGCGCAACGGTGTACTAACTGTGAGTGCATGGCCAACGGCACTTTGCTGACGATCGGGCGCTACAACGTGCACAGTTCCAACAGTCTTCAGGGCTTGAACCAAAGCAAAGATTCCTGGGGAATCAATACCATCATCATTGGTTACGAGAATGTTCACAGAGATCTTTTAGGGTTGATTGAACTTCAATATACTTTTTTCAAGTGAGTGCACAATTTCTTCCATCGTTCCGCGTAGCAATTCCGCATCCGGAAATTGGTGTCTTGCCCAGGTTCGCTGACGTTTTGCATACCGTCTCGTATTCTGTGCAATAAGTGCCTGAGCCTCATCAGCACTAATCTCGTTCCTGAGATAGCGCAAAGCTTCGCTGTAGCCCACGCTATGAAGCGCTTGAATATCTGAAGAGTATCCACGTTGCAAAATTGACTCAACTTCTGCAACCAAGCCGCTGGACCACATAGCTTGCGTGCGCTCTCCAATCCTCTCATTGAGAGCTTCACGATCATGATCTATGACAAAGACATGACTATCAAACTCCGACTCCTGCTTCTGGTTCCTATGAGCCGATGACAACGTCATGCCATTGAGATAGTAGTATTCAAGCGCACGGGTGATTCGACTCGGATTGCGGTCTGCATACTTCTCAGCAGACTCAGGATCGATGCGGAGCAGTTCCTCATACAGTGCTTCTCTTCCTTCCAGCACCAATCTTGATGAAAGAGAATCGCGCAGGTGATCTCGACGGGCAATGTACTCTTCACTTAGCGTCTCATGAAAAAGCTGACCCAGGAGAGCTTTGATGTACAGGCCACTTCCACCAACTACCAGAGTAAGATCGCCCTTTGCTGCAATACTCTCATGAGCTGTGATCGCATCGCTTCGAAAACGACCAGCGCTATAATGTTCGTCAGGATTGACAATATCGATGCAATGATGTACCACTGATGCGCGCTCATGAGCACTAGCTTTGGCTGTGCCAATATCCAAAAAGCGAAAGACCTGTCGTGAATCTGCAGATACGATCTGAAGTGCAATGCGCTGTGCAAGACGAAGCGAAACTTCAGTTTTACCTGAGGCGGTCGGGGCGTAGAGTATGAAGAGTTTCTTTTTCACGAGCGCCAGATATCCAAACGATCCCAACCTTGTTCACCGCGAAGCGGAACGAATGTAAAGGGAAATGCCGACTGCGATGTTTTGAAATCACTCTCAGACGTCCGATCAATGATGGTCATATACTGCTCTTGACTATCACCAACTGGAATGATTAGCTTGCCTCCTACGCGCAGCTGGGCGAGCAAGGCTGGAGGCACCGCAGGTGCCCCAGCAGTAACAATAATCCGGTCAAAAGGGGCTGCTTGAACTAAACCTGTAGAACCATCACCGTAGCGACACTCCACTTGAGCACCTATCTCATCAAGTATTTTTATAGCTCGTTCGAAAAGTCCAAGATGCCGTTCAATACTAAACACTCGAACTCCCATTGCAGCAAGGATTGCAGCTTGATAGCCACTCCCTGTGCCGATTTCTAGAACCTTCATTCCTGGTTGCAGCTCTAGCTTTTGAGTCATATATGCAACCGTAAATGGCTGCGATATTGTTTGATCCAAACCTATTGGGAGAGCAACATCGTTGTATGCTTTGCGTGCAAAGGGAGCAGGCACAAACTTCTCTCTAGGTACTGTTTGAAATGCTGCAAGAACAGCATGGTCAGTAATACCTCTCTTCTGAAGGATGTGTAGTAACTCTTCTCGAGTTGTGTCTAGAGGCAGTTTTTCCATATCAATTAGTGAGAGTCGTCCTGATGGAACTCTTCGATAGCATCCTTCACCGTTGTTCTATCCGATAGGATTCTCGTGAGTTCTTCACGCAGCGAGACTATTGGTACATTCATGGTCAGTTCGCCTTCAAATGCAAGCGATATACCACCAGTTTCTTCCGAGACGATCAGAACAAGAACATCTGCATGTTCGCTCAGCCCTAGGCCAGCACGATGGCGAGTGCCTAAATTTCGACCTCCGCGTTTCATCGCATTGCTAAGAGGCAAAATACATCGCGCAGCCACGAGTGTTTGTCCATCGAGAATAACTGCTCCGTCATGCAACGGTGAACGAGTATTGAAGACCGATGCAAGCAACTCCGTAGAAACAACGGCTTGTAATGGTACTCCTGTCTCTATCGTGATGCGAATATTCTGATTGCGTGTAAAAACGATGAGTGCGCCAATGTGCTTCTCGCTGAATTCTCGAACCGCATCGATGACCTCGTCAATGGTCTGGTTGAGATTGATGCGTACAAAGAGTCGAAACACACGAGTCCTGGTAAGAGCAGTCAGGATACGTCGTAACTCAGGCTGGAAGAGTACAATAAAGGCGAGCAACCAAATGTTTGCGATCGCATTCACAATCCAGCTTAGAGCTTTCATGTTGGCACTATTTACCACAAAGGAAACTGCTATGAGGAAGAGTAGACCAATCAGGATTTGTATAGCGACAGTTGCCCGAAGTGCTCTATACACCCAATACAGGATAATCGCAGCCAATCCCACATCGATCAGATCGATGAGTGTTACTTGCAAGAAACCTATGGTAAAGAGAACGAGCATGTTCGAGAATGAGAATCACATCGTGATAGAACGAAAGCAATAACGTATGTCATCTTGATCATGTCAAGACGAAGCGAATCAAGGTTTTGATTTTGACGCATTCAATTCTGAAAGTCGCTGCGCGTCTTTCTCGTATGCATCAATGATGTTTGCTACTAAGCGATGGCGTACAACATCAGACTTTTCAAAGTACACAAAGGCGATTCCCGGCACGTCCAGCAACACTTTTTGGGCTTCAATCAATCCTGACGGTTGTTTAGCTGCAAGGTCAATCTGCGTGACATCGCCTGTAACAATGGCTTTAGAGCCAAATCCCAAACGAGTCAGAAACATCTTCATCTGCGTCGGAGTCGTGTTCTGCGCCTCGTCCAGAATAATGAAGGCATTGTTGAGAGTACGTCCACGCATGTATGCGAGGGGGATAATCTCAATCATATTTTTCTCGTTTAGGCTACGCAATTTTTCGGGCGTGAGCATGTCGGCAACAGCATCCAGCAGAGGCCGCAGATATGGATTCACTTTGTCGAGAAGATCACCGGGTAGATATCCTAAAGACTCGCCAGCCTCAACAGCTGGGCGAGTGAGCACTATCTTGTTCACTTCATTGTTTCGAAGTGCTGCCAACGCCATAGCAACAGCAAGGTACGTTTTACCAGTTCCCGCTGGTCCAATCGAAAACACGAGGTCGTTCTTCTGCATAAGCTCCATGTACTCTATCTGGCGAGGAGTCTTTGCTTTTATGGGATCCTTACGTCCCCACAGTATCACATTATCTTTTCCGCCGGCTGATGTAGAGGGGGAGAGTTCTGGACTCTGCTTAGGAGAATTGGATTGCAGAACCAGTTCTATGATCTCCGCAACATTGTGCATTGTCAGTGTACCCTTTTTCTTGACCAGATAGAGCATTTCTTGAAACACTGCTTCTAGTTGTTTAATCTCCTCGGCTTCGCCTCGGAGACTCAGGGTGTTATTGCGAAAAACCACCGAGGCGTTGAATCGACTTTCAATGAACTGCAGATGTGCGTCATTGGAGCCAAAGAGAACCAAGGGGTCGATATCGCCAATTTTGACTTTCTTGTCAACTAAATCCATAGGCAGCAGAAACTCGACATGATTGAAAATGATACTGATACGAAATAAAAACCCCACGGAGAACATTTCCGCGGGGTTGAAACAGTTAGCAGAGGAGAAGGCGCATTAGTTACCTTTCTTTTCGCCTTTTTCGTCCATCTTCTTCGCGGGAGCTGCTGGGGCAGGAGCCGGAGCTGGGGCAGCAGCAGGAGCTGGAGCGTCAGGCAGTTTCAGGTTTGCTTCCTGAGCTGCTTTCTTCTTTCTCCAATACATACGTTCAGCTTTTTGCTCATCCGTTGTCTTTGGTCCAGGAGGTGGAACGGTTAGTTCCATACCCTGTTTAATGATATCTGGATTGCGAATAATGTTCGAATTGCCTTGCCAGAGTTTTACCCACTGGAATGGGTCACCATAGATATCTGACTGACCTGCGATGTTCCACAAGCAGTCCTTGTACTGTTCCCAAGAACGGACAGTGTAGTTCTTAGACTTCTTGACGACTTTGCGTTCCATCAACGAGTTGATGTCAACGCGAGCTTGAACAACTCGATCGAAGAAATCTGGAAGTACGGAGATCTGCATTGCTCGGAGTGCATTCCATTCTTTTGCAAGATCATAGACTTCGTTCTTACGCAGCTCGAAATTGTCATCATCGAGACCCTTGAGCTCACGGATGCGACCTTCTAACTTACCAAGACGATCCTTGAAATCATTGACGCTTGCATCGGTTGCATGGACCAGGGCATAAATGTCGTCATTACACTTCTTCAGTGCATTCTTTTCTGCTTCGAGCTTGTCTTCGAGCATTTTATTATCAGCAGCGAGCGATGAGTCGCGTGCTTCAAGACCGCCAATTTTTGATCGCCAATCATTCAAACGAAGATTTGCTTCGTCAAAAGTGAGGAGGCTGTCAAGTTTTGATTCCGGAGCCGGAATCACCGTACTTGATCCACAACTAGCAAGTGTTAGGAGTACAACACTTGCAAGAGCGGAAAAGATTATGTTTTTCATAATAGTGTCCTTTGTTTGTTGCAAAATGTTGTTACTTCTTCTTCTTAGCTTTTTTGTCGGGCTCCGGTGGAGGCGGAGGATTCTCTGACAATGGCTCGCCTAACACGCCTGGGAAATTGTTCAACTTCGCGAGTACGAATGAACGGCGATCGTTGCACTGCTTCGTTTCTGTTTGACGAAGGGCAAGTTCCTTTTGCAGTTTGGACTTTTGCGTTTCCCTATCGTTGATCGACTTATTCAATTGCACTTCACGTGCGCGTAATGAGCGCAACTCTGTAAGCTGTTCCGGTTGAATCATTTTGGTGCAGCCTACAGTACCGAGTGCAAGAGCGAAGCCGAGTCCGATTCCGCAGGTCCTGAGAATAGTCACTCCAGACATATTCTTCCCCTTTCTAATGATGGTACATAGCAGTACAGCAAAGATACGCTGTTCTAAGGGATTGCGAAATGAAGAGCTTGTTTTTTTTAGACCCAGGCCAGATTGTCTATTATTAGCCAAAGAAGCCAATTTTTAGCAGGCTCAGCTTCAACCCTGCTGTGTATTTTGCTGCAAAGGGGTATTCATCCAATCTTCACGTGTGTTATGACGACCAAAGCAGTCATTATGGCCGGAGGTTTCGGAACGCGTCTGCGTCCGCTTACTGTCAGCATCCCAAAACCTATGGTTCCATTGGCCAATGCGCCGCTGATGGAGCATATTGTCAATCTCCTCAAGCGACACAACATTCGCGATGTGCTCAGTGTGCTTTACTTCCAGCCGGAAATCATCACCTCTCATTTTGGCGATGGCTCACGTCATGGTGTATCAATGGATTACGTGCTGGCTGCGGCGGACTACGGAACGGCAGGCGCTGTACGCAATGCTGCTGAGCATTTGAAGCAGCGATTCATCATTATCAGTGGTGATGTTCTCACAGATTTCGATCTGGGCAAAGCAATTGCCTATCATGAGCAAAACAAGGCCATGGCGACCATCTTGCTAACTCATGTACAGAACCCGCTCGCGTACGGAATTGTTCTTCGGTCTGAAGATGGGAGAATCACACGTTTCTTGGAGAAGCCTTCATGGGGCGAAGTGTTCAGTGATACCATTAATACGGGTATCTACATTTTTGAGCCAGAAGCCTTAGACCTCATTCCTTTTCAGAAGGAGTTTGACTTCAGCAAAGATCTCTTTCCTTTGATGCTCCAAAAGCAGCTACCCTTGTTTGGATATGTTGCTGACGGATATTGGAGAGACATTGGGAATCTTAATGAATATCAGACGGCCGTTCAAGATGTTCTCAGCTCAAGGGTCCAACTAGAGATAGCTGGTGCCTTAGATGGTCAAGTGCGGCAAGATAGCGGTTGCAGCATTGCCTCGACCGCTCGTCTCGAAGGATTTGTGGCTCTCGGTAAGAACGTGGTGATTGGTGAGTATGCAAAGCTTGCTGATACGATTGTGGGCGACAATGTTCAAATAGGGAATGGCAGTTCTATACAGTCATCAATTCTCTGGAATAACGTCCAAGTGGGCGAGCGCTGCGATATCAGTAGCGATGTGATCTGTAACGATACCACTATTGCGAATGATGTTACCATCGAAGAGAATGTGTTCATTGCTGAGCATTGCCACATCGGTGATCATGCTGAACTCCGTTCCAACATCAAACTCTGGAACCAAAAGACGGTGGAGCCGTATGCACGGCTTTCCCACAGCTTGGTACAGGAAGAAAAGTGGCTTCGTGAGCTATTTACGGATGCTCGTATTAGCGGACTTTCCAACCTCGAGATGAATCCGGAGTTTGGCGCACGCCTGGGTGCTTCCATTGGCAATGCGTTGGGAATCTCCACAACTCTTGTTGCGTCTCGAGACACGGATCCCACTTCACGAATGATGAAGCGAGCAATTGTTGCAGGTTTGATGTCGGTCGGTGTCAACGTGGTCGACCTGCAAACCACTCCGATTCCTCAAACTCGTCAGCATACGCGAAATGGCGCGTTCCAAGCCGGCTTCCATGTTCGTAAATCTGTACGAACAGCGAACAAAACGGATATCATTCTGTTTGCTAGTGATGGCCGCGACATCACGAACGATATGACGAAGAAGATAGAGCGTTTCTTCTTTGGCGAAGACATTAAACGAGCCGCTCAAGAAGCGGTTGGTGGTCTGAATTTTCCAGAACGCCAGATAGAGAATTACATCAATGGCTACATTGAAAAGCTGAACGTCGACTTGATTTCCAAGAGAAACTATAAGCTGCTCGTTGACTATAGTTTCGGCGCTGCAAGCGCCGTCTTCCCAAATATTCTTGGACGACTTCAATGCAATGTACTTGCGATGAACAGCTATGTTGATGCCGCCCGTGCATCTGTGAACACCTATGACCCTGTCAACCAAGATGAGGTATCAACAGTTATGCGATCGTTGGGCTACCAAGTGGGATTCAAAATCGACCCAGGAGCCGAGCGTATTGCGTTGATTGACGAACGCGGATACTGGTTCTCCTCCATGAGACTGATCAGTATTGTAACCAAGCTCTTCTTGGAAACCAATCGGGAGCGTAAGAATTTCTCTATTGCAGTACCGGTCGAGGCTACGAAAGAAGTCGACATGATAGCAGCAGAATATGATGTGCCAGTGCTTCGCATAAAGAACTCTCATGCTGCTATGATGGATGCAACAAGAAATCCTGATATTGCCTTTGTTGGTGGTACGAGAGGTGGGTTCATCTTTACAGAGTACATGTTTGCCTCTGATGCTTTGTACTCTATTGCAAAAATCTTGGAGATGTTGAGCCAGACCGGTTATGTTCTTGCCGACTTGGATCAGAAGCTGCCAAAGCGACACCAGATCAAGTCAGCCGTGCCCTGTCCTTGGGAGCTCAAAGGCAAAGTGATGCGCTGTGCGATGGAGTATTCTGAGGGCAAAGAACGGGAACTCATTGACGGGGTAAAGATCGTTGAAGGGGAGTCTTCGGTACTCCTTCTGCCAGACAAAGAGCGAGGTGAGTTCACGATCATTGCGGAAGCAGATGACATTGAGCTCGCGAAAGACCTTGCTGATCAGTTCCAAACGAAAGTTCAGCAGTGGCGAGATATCTGATCATCATCGTTTTCAATCTTGCTCTCAGCAATAAGCTGTGTATTTTTGTTCATCCAGTCCCGACCCTAGCACATGAATATTTCGGAAATAATCACCACATCCCGCATTGAGGTCAATGTCCCAATTCATTCCAAAGATGAGTTGCTTGAGTATATGCCGGGCATTCTGAAAAGAAACGGTGACATTGATGATATTCATGAAGTTCGTCGAATCATCTTTGAACGCGAGAAGTTGATGTCTACTGGCATTGGTCACGGCATAGCATTGCCTCATGGCAAATCGAATGCTGTCAAACAAACGTCGGCAGCTTTGGTAACCTTGGCCGCTCCTATTGACTATGACGCTCTTGATAATGAGCCAGTCCAGATTGTCGTCATTCTTGTTGGCAAGGAAGATCAAGTCAGTACACATTTGAAGCTTCTGAGCAAGATCTCACGTGTTGTATCGAGTGAGTCTTTCCGACACGAAGCCCTCAATGCGAAGCGACCTGAAGACATTCATGCACTGCTTGTACGTGCTGACCAGAACTAAGTCCCAACAACGTTTTTCCTTGAGGGGCACGCTTGGTGCCCCTTTTTTTTAGCCTAATAATCATGATACAGAACATAAAAGGTACAAAAGACATTCTCCCTTCTGAAATTGGACAGTGGCAACGCGTGGAAGAGGTCATTAGAAAAGTCTGTGCCGCATACAGCTATGAGGAGATTCGTACACCGATCATCGAATCAGCAGACTTGTTTCGCAAGAGCGCCGGAGAAGGTAGTGATGTCGTCTCGAAGGAGATGTACAGCTTCCCAGATCGCTCGGACGATCTGATCTGCTTGCGCCCTGAACTAACTGCCCCTGTCGCTCGCGCTGTTGCGCAGTATACGATGCTTCGTGCCCAACCCACCTTGCGTCTTTGGTACTACGGAGCATGTTTTCGCTATGAGCGACCTCAACTCGGTCGGCAACGACAGTTTCATCAAATAGGTGCTGAATGTATCGGCTCTGCCCACCCCGAAGCCGATGCAGAGATCATAAGCCTTGCTCATCAGCTTATACAAGATTGTGGTATCAAAGAGTGTTCTTTGCAGATAAACAGTTTAGGCTCTGCAGAGACTCGCGCCTTGTACCGTCAAAAACTTATAGAATACCTGCGTCAGTACACAGCGGACTTGAGTCTAGATTCTCAACGCCGGCTAGACACTAATCCCTTGAGGATCCTCGATTCCAAGGATGAGACGGATCGGCAGATCTTGACCCAAGCCCCGAAACTCATTGACTCGTTGGATGAGGTCTCTGCCAAGCACTTTCAAGATGTGCAGCGTTTCCTACATGCTTGTAATGTCCCTTTTGTAATCAACCCACTACTCGTTCGTGGTCTCGATTATTACACAAATACCGTTTTTGAGTTTAAGACGGAACAGCTCGGAGCACAGGATGCAATTGGCGGGGGAGGACGATATGACAATCTTCTAGAGAGTCTTCAAGCACAACCAGCGCCTGGTGTAGGTTTCGGCATCGGTCTGGAACGTCTCATTCTCCTATCGGCTCAACAATCTGAAGAGCAAAGCCAAAGTCAGTCTGTGGATAGCTATATAGTCTGCGATTCGCAATACAGCGACATCGCTCTTCAACTCGCAAAAGGTATTCGACAAGCAGGATTCTCATGTCGTCTTGATCTGCAACACCGGAGCTTCAAGAATCAAATGAAAGAGGCAGACAAAGTTGGGGCGAAGCAAGTTTTCATTTTAGGTGAGACAGAAATAGCCGATAAGTCTTTAACAATAAAGGACATGGCCTCTGGCACTCAACAAACAATCAGCTATGACATTGATAATGCAGTGAATGTTCTTAGTCATTAAACATCAAGACCTTGACACAACACATTAAACACGAATCCACCCAAAGCACCAGAGTAAGAGCAAAATGGTGGAAGAAATCTCTAACCAAGTGGCAAATCAAGGTCTTGCTAACTTGCGGTGGATTGTTGATTGTTGCAGCTATCTTGTTGTATACACATAACATTGTTGGCCAGCTCGTTGAGCGTGAGCAGAAACTCGTTCGATTGTACGCCGACATCATTCAAACCTTTAGTGCGGCGAGTTACGAGCGTCCAGGTTCGTCCTTAGATTTCTTTTTCATCCGAGATTCAGTCACACCCGCAATAAACTTCCCGGTAATTGTTACTGATGACCAAGACCGTGCAGTTGAGCCATTTGATCAATTTTCACTAAACCTTGAGATCGATCCCAAGTGGTCTCATAAGCAAACAACACTGTTTGTGAACGAGTACATTCTTAAGATGAAAGCGAGTTACAAAGGCATTGATATTCGTGATCAAGACGGCCGTGTCATTAACCGTGTGTACTATACTAACTCAGTCCTTGTTACGCGACTTCGATACCTGCCGTATGTTGAGATAGCCATTGTGGCTGTCTTCATAGGTATAGGTTATGTAGCGTTTAGTCACTTGAGACGTACCGAGGAAACGAGTATTTGGGTCGGAATGGCGAAGGAGGCTGCCCATCAATTAGGGACTCCGTTGTCCAGTTTACTGGCATGGATTGAAATCATGAAAGAAGAGGAAGATCCCGAGCTTCGGACGGCAACTCTTGCGGAGATGTCGAATGATGTAGAGCGACTTAAAGTAATAGCAAACAGGTTTTCACTCATTGGTTCAAAGCCTAAACGGGAACGATGTGATTTGGTTGAGGTCGTCGAGTCGGTATGCCTGTATTACGAGAAGAGATTGCCTCAGTTTTCTCGGCACCTTGAGATCGTTCGGAACTACGAGCAGGCGGTTGAGTGCGAGGTAAACAAGGAGCTATTTTCTTGGGTGCTTGAGAATCTTCTTAAGAATGCTATTGAAGCTATAGAAAGCAAAGACGGCCGGATTTCGCTAAGCATGCGTAAGGATGATCGTAAACGCATTGCAATTATTGAGGTACAAGACAACGGCAAAGGAATGTCAAGTGCTGTTCGCAAACAGATCTTTCAGCCTGGCTATACTACCAAGGCTCGTGGATGGGGTCTTGGGTTAAGTCTCTCACAACGCATAGTGGAAGAATACCATCAAGGACGAATCAGCGTTAAACACTCTGAACCAGGCGCAGGAACCACATTTCTCATCCACATACCATTGTCAATACAATCATAATTATGTAAAGTTGTATATATGGTCTATACTCCCTTGCGCAATTGCTAGTATCCTGAGTTCCGATTGGCTCACCAACCCAGGAGCTACATCCCTTTCTCTTCCCATAACCTTTCAACAATGTTTCTTGTACCATGACTTGACGGCGTCGCGGTCATAGAATGTAATGTCATTTGTCCCGTGTACCATGCGACGTCGTACGCAAGTTTTTCGTGACGCTCTTATGTATGCGATCTTGAATAACTCTTTCCGTTTGCGGCATTGTTCGATACCTAATCGTACTAGCGAGTAAGCATCCAGTACGACTCAGTACCGCCATAGCCAATGCACTACTTGTGTAGGTTTCGAATTGACTTCAAAGTGATCTTGAAATGTTAGTCTGTCGGACGGGCTTTTGCATTCGTAGTAAACTCTTCCTACTAAAAAGGATCATGACAATTGGTTCATCTGCCAATGTATTCAATTGCTGGATCATCTAAGGTCTGCAGTACTATTGATCTTCGTCAGTTCTGCTTGACTCGCGAGTTCTTAGAAACTTGAGTACGTTGGTTGTTGGCATTCTCAAGAGACCTTGCCAGACCGGCAATGAAGCAGAGTATTTTGTCTTTTGTTGTTGTAGCGCAAACGCGATGAAAGCGCTGATACGGGTTACCAAGAGAATTCACTATCTTCGTATTCTCATCGTCTACAAATTCCGGTTACAATTATGTCTTCACATCGTCAGAACAGCTTGTTAGTCGTCGCAATCATCCTTGTAGCAGCGTGCGCTCGATTAACTCAATGGGTTCCAAACTTTGCACCGATTACAGCCTTAGCTGTCTTCAGCGCGCTTACAATTCAGTCTAAGAGACTCTCGTTTCTCTTACCATTGTTCGCAATGATCGTGGGTGATGTTTTACTTGCCGTTGTTAATAGTGATTGGTCTTACGCTTTACATAACACTCAGCTCGTGGTCTATGGTACAATGATGCTTATCGTTGCTTTAACACGAAGTTTTTCGTCAAATGGTGTGAGCTTTAGCAGTGCCTCTATTTCAACAATTGGTGGCTCGGTACTATTCTTTGTCGTCACAAATTTTGCTGTCTGGGTCCTCGGTACAATGTACACGCATGATTTGGCGGGGTTGAGTCAGTGTTATCTTATGGCACTCCCCTTCTTTCGCAATGCTCTTGTAGCTGATGTGCTCTATTCGACGCTTATGTTTGCAGCTTTTGCATTGAGTCAGCGTCGTCACATTCAAACTGCCTAAGTATATCTTTTGCTACTGATAATGATAAAGCCCTTTGCGCCTACGGCACAAAGGGCTTTATATTTTAGCAATACACTGAGTTCACCAATGCATGCGACAGATGCTGACCATTAGGCTATCGTTGGCGCATCGCCCCAACAAACGTGTTAATTGCTTTAGAGACTCCGCTTACAACTGAAGCAGCCTGAAGAAGTGGACCTTCCACTTTGTCGTGAATTCGGCTCTCCAGCAGATTGATTCTTTTACCTACCTGAGTAAACTGTGTAAGACCTTCACCAAGCTGCTCAAGCTGTACATCAACATTCCGAAGTGTTGTGGTTGCCTGAGTTGTCGTTGCCTGCAGGGATGCAAATGTCGACGGCAGACTCCGATTGAGCTCAGCAGCGAGACGTTTTGTCTCATCTACAGCAGAGCTAACATCAAGCATAAGGTCGCTCACACGACGAATCATGTTCACTGCGTAAAAGCAAACCGCGATGAAGGCAATGATGCCAAGTATCGCGCCGACGCTTAATAAAGTTTCCATTTGTATTATCCTCTGTGCTGCTCTGAATCAATCTCCGACTTGAATGCATCTACACTTGCGCGTGCTGCATCACGGACCTTACTGATGTTGTCTTGGAACGAATCCTTCGCGTTAACTGCCTTCACCCGCGCATCGCGAAGCACTTGTTCCGCGTTGGAAAGAAGTGTTTCTGCATGATCGCGAGCGGTTTGAACTATGCGTTCTGCACGTGCGCGACCTTCATTCATTGCCACTGGAGGTAACTCAGAACCGAGTTCATCACGATTGAGGTACTCTTGAGCACGGTCATACAGCTCGCCTGATCGTTCAGCAATATCTTGTCGCAATTCTTTACCACTCTTTGGTGCTAGTACCAGGGCTGCAAGTGCTCCGATTGCACCACCAATGATAGCTCCGGTTAGAAAACCGCTGCCATATCCACTTTCACGTTCTGCCATTGTAGAGTCCTTTCACATTAGAAAACATAATTACCAGTGTTCAGGCAAAGTATTCGCTTTGCCTTGGGCTTTCAATATCAATTCGATTACTTCTCGAATCGCTCCATGACCACCCTTAGCTTCACAGACGTACGAGGCTATTGTTTTAATGTAAGAAGTTGCATCAGCCGGGCAGGCTGAAAAACCAGCTACTTTCATTGCAAAAGCGTCGTTGACGTCGTCGCCCACAAATGCTACCTTCTCAAGAACCGTACCGATTTTCTCGCATAGCAGTTTAAGGTCCGTCTGTTTGGATCGACTTCCGAGGATAACATGCTTAATCTGTAGTTTTTCAGCCCTTTTTACCACAATCTGCGTGTTTTCACTCGTCATTATTGCCACTTCGATCCCAGCTCTCCGAGCCAGGGTTATTCCCATGCCGTCATGCACGGAAAAGCGTTTCATCACTTCACCCTGATCCGAGAAGTACATGCTACCGTCTGTCATTGTACCATCAACGTCCACGACGATCAAGTTTATCGTCTCAAGAGCTGCATTCGTGGCTCCCATTTTCTCACTCATAGCTTTAGATCTCTTTCGTGTATTTTGCACTATACTACCATTCGAACCTCATGAACTCGATCAATCGCTTCACTATTGTGCTTATCACTTCTGTCATTCCCTGGATCCAATTCAGCTCATGCCACAGCGATTCACCAAAAGTACCGCTAGTGCAAAATAGTCAACAGAGTGAACCCAAAATTCCTGCTTTTGACGAAGCTCAAGCATTCAAGTATTGTGAACGGCAGGTTCAGTTTGGTCCTCGCGTACCAAATACACAGGCTCATGACGAGTGCAGGACTTTCCTCGTCGCCGAGCTACGTCAGAGCTGTGATACAGTGATTGAGCAGTCTTTTGAGCAGAATGTCTATTCAAAGAATTGGAAACTGACGAATATCATTGGTCGCATTAATCCCGCTGCAACGGAGAGAATACTGCTTTGTGCACATTGGGATTCCAGACCTCGCTCTGACGAAGATTCTGTGCATTCAAATTTTAACAAGGGCGTACCAGCGGCTAATGATGGTGCTAGCGGTGTAGCTCTCTTACTCGAGTTATCAAAAAGCTTCAAAGTCCAACGACCAGAGATCGGGATTGATATTGTGTTTTTTGATGGTGAGGATATTGGGTACCGAACAGATGGAGACAATTTCTGCATCGGATCAAAGTACTTTGCTCAACACCTGCCTAGCGGAGTACGAGCTCGCTATGCGATCCTTCTTGACATGGTCGGCGATAAGGACGCCCAGTTTATGCGTGAGCAAGGTTCGGTGGAAAGCGCGATGCCGGTAGTAGATCGAATATGGCAGCTTGGTAAGATTCATGCCTCAGATTTCTTTGTTGATCGCGACGGAGGCTCAATAACAGATGACCATCGATCACTTATAGCTGTAGGTATTCCAGCTATCGATATCATCGACATAGAGCTCATTGGAAACAATTCTCCAAACCCTCGTCGACGTTATTGGCACACACAATACGACGACATGTCGAATATCAGCGAGCGCACACTGGGAGCAGTGGCGAAAGTTCTGCTCCATCTAGTGTACTCAAACCCTATGGTGATGTAGGTTCATCTCTTTGAAGATCACAATGCCACAGCTCGAACTTCTGCCTGCGCGCCTTGGCCCGTCTTGCTGTGCACCATTTCCTGATGCTGTTCTTATGACGGACTCCTTCGAGCATTCTTGGTCACGATTTGAGTATATGAGAACTCGAGTATGACTGAAGATGATAGAACCTGACCCATCACTTCGTCTCAAAACAAAACAAGAATCCTTTTGGCTAGCTAGACTTCGTCCTGGAGCATCATTCTTGCGATCAGTTGTGCATTGTACCATCATAATCGTTGACTGACGAAACTCCATACTTCCCCGCCAGTTCAGCTAGAAGCGCATCATGCTCTAAACCCTCCTTTACCGCGCATTCTTCGCGAGCTGGAAACGCCGAGTATCGATGAAATCTACAACTAAGATTATTATGGCTCGTTTTTTGCGGTGCTATAGTACCTCAAAAGGAGCTGTGTTGGGGGTACCAGAATAATGCTGGTATAGGTATCAATGGATGATCGAGTAGAAACTGACATTGATACATCAAGCCCATGGTTCCTCTTTTCTACCCCCTTCAACGCATTAGCGTTTGGTTTTACGCATTCTCAGTGCAACTGATCATCCTCACTCAGGTTGTATTGGCACAGATCCCGACCTATGATGATCTGAGCTTTTCCAAAGGAACCTTCTTTGGTGGAACAAAGAATGATAGTTATCTCCTCCATGTTGCAATGGATGCTGAAGGCAATATCTATGGAACCGGATTCTGCACAGACATCCCAGTGACTGCCAATTGTTATCAATCCAAGTGTCGTGGGCAATACGATGTAATGGTCTTCAAGCTCGATCCAACAATGTCGACTCTGCTCTGGGCAACATATCTTGGAGGGAGTGATATTGACGGTGCAGGCTCTATAGCAGTCAATGCAGCTGGCGAAGTGTATGTTAGCGGATACACCTATTCGAAAAACTTTCCAACTACAAATCCGGCAGATGCTGTCTATCTCAACAATGGGCAAGTTTGCATATTCAGTGCGAAGCTGAGTTCAGACGGCGGACGCTTGCTGTACTCAAGAATTCTAGGAAATGGAGCACCGGTGCAGCATCAGTCTCAAGCAGCATCCAAAGCTGCTTTTGTTAGTATCAATGCCCGTGGCGAAGCCTATGTATTGGCGACGACTCCTTCTGGTGCACCGTATACAATCACAAACAACGCGTTCCAACGAAACCCTGCAGGCGGATTTGAGTTAGCGCTTACGAGACTTGACAACAATGGTTCTATCACGTACTCTACGTTTATTGGAGGCAGTGGCTGTGACGTTGCTCGAGATGCATGTTATGCCGCGGGCAAGATTTATCTCTGCGGGGCAACGAACTCAGTCAATTTTCCTCGAAGTGTAACGAGGGCTCCACAATCTATGGACGCTTTTGTTACTGTAGTGGATGATGCTGCTACTCCAAGAGTACGTCGCTCTTTTGTCTATGGCAGTAGTGGCAACGATGCAGGATCATCGCTTTGTTTCGATGCACATGCCAGACGGTTGCTACTCTGCGGCAACGCTGAGTACAATAATATTGGTGCAACAACCTACCTACAAGCTTCCCAGACAACCGGAGGCTTTGTTGCTGCTATTGATACGGCTCTCACGCGGATCAGCGCTCTTACGATGCTTGGCAACAGTGTTAGTCCAACTTCGATAGCTGTACGTTCGAATAGTGTATTCTACATTGCAGGGTATGTCATGGGCTCAGTTCCAGTGAGTCCAAATGCATTGCAGAGCACTAGTAGAGGCGACATGGATGGCTTATTGCTTGTACTTGACTCATCAGCCTCGCGTGTACGATACGGAAGTTACATAGGTGGTAGCGGTCCCGATTATAGTGCTGCAAAAGTACTCTTGTACGAAAGCGGCTGCCTCATGCGAATCGTCTTTGGAATCACAACGCATTCTCCCAACTTTCCATCCTCTTCTGATTCCTTTCAACCTCTGAAAGCTAACGGGACAGAAGATCAAGGAGCCATGGTTCTCTTTTCAACCATGAACGATCTCAAGTTGCAAAGTACTGTGAACAAGTGTTCTCGCCTCTGTACGTTCTCGGTGTCAGCAAAGTGTCCGCCGAAGGAAATACTCTGGGATTTCGGCGACTCCTCCGCTATTGTCGTGGCGAGCTCCTCGGTGCAACACATCTATCTACGAAATGGAGTATACCGAGTACGCGCAAAGCTGGTGTATGACAAGCCTGATACAGTGCTCGTTCAACGCGATGTGTCGTTTGTGGCAAGTCCTGGTGTTGATGCGGGACCTGATCAAGACTTGTGCTCATTGGGTGCACGAGTGCAGCTCAGAGCTCAAGGAGCAACTCGATATTGGTGGTCACCGGGCAAACTGTTTAAGGATTCAACACTTCCGATACAGGATGTCTCACCCAAAGCATCAACTACATACTACGTGCATGGCATCGACTCAAGTGGCTGTGAATCGATGGATTCCGTTCGTGTACGAATAGTTAGTCTCAGCATACAAGCTCCCAAAGATACTTCTATCTGTAAAGGACAAACAGCACGCCTTACTATCTCCACAAGTGCGAGTGTTCGATGGCTGTCAGCCCCAGGGTTGAGTAGCGTTCAAGGAAATACCGCCTTCGTAACGCCAGTCACGGACCAAACCTACTCATCGATTGTATCCAGTGGTGACTGCTTTGATACCATTTACGTACAGGTTCGCGTCTCTCCTCCACCACATATAACATTACCGCGCCTTCCTGCACTTTGTGCAGGCGAAGCAGTCCGTATCTACGCTAGTGTGTATGATCGATACGCTGGAGACACGATTGGACTGCGGTATCAGTGGACACCTGCACAGTATTTCGACAAAGCTCAAAGCCCGCAACCGCTATTAAGTATGAACCAAAGCGGCACAATTCGTCTCACCGTCCGTTCACGAGATGGCTGTTCAATCACTGATTCCATCCGTGTTACTGTGCAAGCTCGCGCAAAGCTAAGTGCTATCTCCGATACAACGCTCTGCAACGGAGCTGCACTAAGGCTTTGGGTGAAAGGCACGTCGAAAGTTCGATGGTCGCCAAGTACTGGGCTAAGTGACCCAAACAGTACTAACCCCTTGTGTACCGTCACTCGCGATATGCGATACACCGTTGTGTCAACAACATCAACTTGCACTGATACAGCCCACGTTCTTGTTCGAGTTGGTACGAAGCCTCTCGTTACAGCAATCGGTGACACAACGATATGTTCAGGCGATCGTGTTTGCCTTCGGATAGCTTCGCCCGACTCAGGTGTACGTTATCAATGGTCGCCCCCTACGGAGCTCGAACAATCGCAAGGAAGTGTTGTCTATGCTCGACCCACGGTCGACAGAGTCTACACTGTAACAGCAACCAACGTGTCTGGCTGTTTTTCGAGCGCTACTGTTAGAGTTCATATTGATAACAGTCTTCAAGTAACAGCGGAGCTTGACTCCTTGCAGTGTGAAGGTCAACCATGCACGATCAGTATCAAGGGTGGAGTTGTAAAGAATGTGTTGTACACATGGATACCAAATGATGGTACGTTCGACGCCATCAACGGCGTTTACCACTGCACGGCAAGCAGCTCGAAAGTGTATATGTTGAAGGCTCAACGCGGTCGATGCAGTGCGTATAGTATGGTTCAATGCAAAACGAAGGCTAGTCCGCGCGTGAGCTTTCCTGCAGACACTGTAGTGTGTGAAAATAGTTCGCTTCGCTTGTCTATCCAATCACAAGAGCAAGGTTTGAAAGTCAGGTGGAGTGATGGAACACCGAACAATTCGCTCATTCAAGGAGCCTCCAACTTAGAAGTCGTACGTCTCAAACCCTTGAGTGCATCGCAAATAGTCCATGTTGACGTTGAGAGAAATGGATGTCTTCGCTCAAAAGACATTCACGTTGTTGTCCAAGCTCCTCCACTGTTCCGAGCCCCGAAAGATGAGCGGATTTGTCCAGGACAAAGTGTGCTTTTGGAAGTCGATAGTCCGCCCGCTACAACAGTGTACTGGTCTCCAAGTAGTGGACTAACCTCTGCATTTGGTTCCAAAGTTGTCGCAGCTCCTTCACGCACGACCACCTATACAGTGAGTGTTGTCGATGCTCAAGGATGTTCCTCAACGAGATCAGTGATCGTAGAGCTCAAGAAGCCGAGCGAAATTCAGCTAGCTGTAAAACCAATTATTGACAGCTCGAGAAACTCGGCAGATGGCTTTGCAGATCTTCATACTGTTTTATCAATAGAAGCGCAAGCCGACACGATTCTCCACACAGCTCTGCGATTCGATCTTGAATTCGAAGCAGATGCATTCGAACCTCTTGATTCAGTCAACACAGAAACGGTCAATGGAAAGCGACTTGTACACTGCGCTGTCTTGCCTCAAACCTTAGGAACACAAACGCAACGCCTCCTCGACATTCGAGGTCTACTCTTACTCTCTAAACGAGCTTCATCAGTGCTTCGTATTCAGTCCGCAGAAGCCGATGCTACACTTTGTCCTTCAATCCGAACAGCCCCTGCAACACTCAGCTTGGGATCGTGCTTCTTTGATGGACGTCATGTTCGATATAGGAAAGTAATGAATGCACGTCTGCAACCAAATCCTGTGTCTTCTCATGCTGTCATGGCCATCGTAGATGCAAGTGGCACAGTGAATGCATCGTTATACGATCTTGAAGGTCAGTGCTTGCGCAGATGGGTCCTTCCGAGTACAAGCTCAACGTTTGAGACTGATCTTGACCTGAGCGGTTTGGCGTCTGGCAGATATGTTATAGAACTTGTAGACCAGGCTCAATCTACTCGCTTGAGTTTCATGAAAGAGTGAGGCTTGCCTTCAAATTGAACTTCACCGATTTGCACTATTCAATGATCAACACAAGCAAAGAAATGGGGCTAGAAAGAAGTCGAGGCGCAGCACGTCGACCTGCGGGAATCCTGAGATTGGTCATCAATTCGCTATTTTCGTAGACATACACATTATGATCTGACTATGAAAAATGCTGGTTTTTCTACACGCGCAATACATGTTGGCCAAGAACCTGACGAGCTGACCGGCGCTGTTACAGTGCCGATCTACCAAACCTCAACCTATGCTCAAGAAGAAATTGGAAGGCACAAGGGTTTTGAATATGCACGTACACAGAACCCAACCCGATTCGCTTGGGAAGATAATCTCAGTTCGCTGGAAGAAGGCGTTGACGCATTTGCCTTCGCTAGTGGTCTTGCTGCCATTGATGCGACAATGAAACTCCTTCGCAGTGGAGATCATGTGGTAATGGCGGAAGATATGTATGGTGGGACCTTCCGACTCTTTGATAAGATACTTCGCAATTTTGGCTTAGACTTTAGCTCTGTTGACATGCGTGATCTTGATGCGGTTCGAAATGCTATTCAACCCAACACTCGGATGATCTATACAGAGACTCCAACCAACCCAATGATGACCATCACAGACATTCGTGCACTATCTGTGCTCGCAAAGGAAGTGGATGCATTTATGGTTGTCGACAATACCTTCGCTACACCCTACTTCCAGCGTCCACTGAGTATGGGTGCCGATATCGTCGTTCATTCAGCCACCAAGTATCTTGGAGGACACTCCGATCTCATCCATGGCATCGTTGTTACGAATCGTGAAGATCTGGCTGAGCGCTTAGCATTTATACAGAATGCTGCAGGCGCAGTTCCAGGTCCTTTTGATTGCTGGTTGCTTTTGAGATCCATTAAAACTTTGTCCATCCGCATGCGACAACATGCATCCAATGCCATGGCAATCGCTCATCATTTCGAAAAGCACCCTGCCTTCCAGGCTATTCACTACCCAGGATTGAAGTCGCATCCACAACACGAACTCGCAGCCTCACAGATGAGTGGCTTTGGTGGTATCATAAGCGTTGAACTTGGTTCACTCGATCGTGCAAAGAAGTTTACAAGTGCACTGAAGGTATTTACACTTGGCGAGTCACTCGGTGGAGTTGAATCACTTGTCTGTCACCCTGTGAGTATGACACACGGTTCCGTACCTCTAGAGAAGCGAAAGAAGCTCGGCATTACAGAAGGTTTGGTGCGGCTCTCAGTCGGAATCGAAGACTGCGATGACCTGATTGCGGATATAGAGAATGCTCTTAGATCTTTGTAGAATCTCACTTGATTACCATTGCTACTTGTGAATTGCAGGCGGCGTGAGGCGGATTTATGATTGACAAGAATGGTCCGAAGGGAAGACCCAACTATTCTGTTCATGACATAGAAGAAAAAAGGGCAAGATGATCGCATCTTGCCCTTCTTCGGCTTTTTTCAGCTTCAAGCACAGTTTGCAGAGCCTTGAAACGAGAATCCTAGCGTATAACTCCGCGTTTTGACTCTCGAATAAAGCTAATGAAATCCTGCACCTCAGGTTTGATCTCGGTGTGCACTTTCATATACGCAGCAATACCGTCACTCATGTTGAGACCCGAGAAGAAAGCCGTTGTAACAAAATCATCGAGCGCAGCCACCGTATCTTGACTAAATCCTCTTCTGGAAAGTCCGATCTTATTTATACCTTCAACACACACTGGATCTCTCCCAGTCAGGACAAAAGGCGGTACGTCCTTCGTGATCATAGCATCTGCTGCTACCATCGCGTGCTTTCCGACTCTACAAAATTGATGGACCTTTGAAACACCACCAAGAATGGCCCAGTCCCCTATGTGAACGTGACCTCCAAGTTGAACAGAGTTAGCAATAACGACATTATTGCCAACGATGCAGTCATGTGCGACGTGTGTGTATGCCATTATCAAGCAGTCATTTCCAACTATCACTGCTTCACTGTGAGAAGCCTTGTTGATGGTTGCACACTCACGAATGGTTGTTCGATCACCTACTACGGCGTAGGTCTTTTGGCCATGATACTTCAAATCCTGAGGTGCGGCACCGAGCACAGCACCTGGATAAATAATACTCTCAGTACCCACACGCGTTCCGCTCATGAGCACCGCATGGTACATTACTTCTGTACCAGAACCAATTTCCACGTCATCTTCAACGATGGCATAAGCGCCAATGCGGACGTTCTCGGCGATGCGTGCCTTCTCTGAAACAATTGCTGTTGGGTGTATCATTGTACTCATTAGGCCTCCTTATCGACAATGGCGGCGGACAAATCTGCTTCGGCTACAAGTGTCTCACCAACATAGGCTTTTGCCTTGAGAGAGATCGTGTTGAAGCGTTTACCTACCATTTTTACATCCATCACCAACTGATCACCAGGAATCACTGGTTTTCGGAACTTTGCGTTGTTGATTCCCATGAAGAAAACAAGTTTGTTCTCAGTCGACATTCCATCCAAGTTCAACATAAGCATGCAACCAACTTGCGCCATCGATTCCAGTATGAGCACACCAGGCATTACAGGACGATTCGGAAAGTGCCCAGGGAAGAATGGTTCGTTGATTGTAACATTCTTGTAACCAACAATACGATTCTCCTCTGTGTCAAACTCTATAATGCGATCAACCAGCAAGAAAGGATAGCGGTGAGGCATGACATTGAGGATAGCATTAATATCCATCACAATACCATTGCTCTGCTTTGGCTGCAAACGTCGGAATGCTTTCTTATGCAAATAGTGTTTACGCACCTTTCGAGCAAACTCGATGTTGGCCGCGTGACCTGGTCGGGCAGCCAAAATTTGCCCTTTGAGTGGAACACCAATTAGTGCTAGATCACCTAGCATATCCAGCAACTTGTGTCGAGCTGGCTCATTCCGGAATCGCAGCACTTTGTTGTTCAGTATGCCGTTTGTTCCAATTACCGCATTCTCTTGAATGCCCAGTTTGTTCAGCAACTCCGTGAGTTCGTCCTCGCTCATTTCACGATCAACGATGACCACGGCATTGTCGAAGCTACCACCCTTTATCAATCCTTGATCCCAGAGCATCTCAACTTCATGAAGGAAGCAAAACGTTCGTGCTGCTGCAAAGTCCTGTACAAACTCATTCTCAAGGTTAAACAAGCCAGTATGTTGTGAACCGAGCGCTGGGTTATTGTAGTCAATCATTACCGTAACGCGAAAGTCGTCATTCGGTAAAGCAATAATGTCGGTCCCTGTTGCTTCGTTCGTGTAGCGCACCTGTTCATCGAACACGAGATAATCACGAGGAGCCTTCTGCTCGACGATCTCTGTGGTTCTTAGCACTTCGACAAAGGGCATTGCACTTCCGTCACCAACCGGTGGTTCATTCGCACTAAGCTCCATGCGACAATTGTCGATCTGCAGGCCAACGAGTGCCGCTAACACATGTTCCACAGTGTGTACTTGCACGCCGTCGACCGCAAGTGTAGTTCCGCGTGCGATATCTATGACATGGTCTACCAGAGCTGGGATCTCTGGTGAATTTGGTACGTCTAAACGCACGAATTTGTATCCGTAATTTTCCGGGGCGGGATGAAATGTAATGGTAGATGGGTTACCTGTATGCAAGCCTACACCTGAGAATTGCACCGGGTCTTTTATCGTTCTCTGTTTTTCGAGCATAGCCTATTCGTATCCTTGGAATGTCTTCAAAAATACGCTTTGATCACGAGTCTTCCATCGGAATGATGAGTAAAGAATAAATGCTCTGCAGAAGTTCCCCTCATTCTTTGTGCGGCAACCTGCGGCTCCGCCGCAGGTTGCGCACCATACAGAAAAGAAGCCTTGGAAGGCAATACCTTCAGAAAAAGAGCCTGAGAAAGCGTTAGGATTGTACCAATCGACGAATTGCTGCTTCTTGTTTAAGGCGTTGCTTGATTTCCACAGCTGGTGAACCTGAATAGACACCTGGGGCTGTAAGGTTCTTAGAGACTCCGGATTGAGCCCCAACAATGACATCGGCAACTGTTTGAACATATCCGACGATACCAACTTGGCCTGCTAGTCTGTTACGCTCTCCAATGCGAGTGCCACCAGCTATTCCAGAGAGTGCGGCAATGGCGGTATTCGCTCCAATTTCTGCATTGTGCGCAATATGAACGAGGTTGTCAATTTTTACGCCTTGGCGAATAACTGTCGAGCCTAGTGCCGCACGATCGATGCAACTTCCCGAACCGATCTCAACGTTGGATTCAATGACGACGTTGCCTATCTGCGGAATCTTGTCGAACGAGCCGTCCTTGTTTTCCAGATAACCAAATCCGTCTGACCCAATCACTGCATTTGCGTGCAGAATACAGTGGTCGGCAATCACACAGTCTTGATACACCGTTACACCAGGATAGAGCAAACAATTGGAACCGATCGAAACGTTTGCACCGAGCACTACATGTGCCATGAGAACACTTCCCTCGCCAATGCTACAATGCTCCCCTATAACTACTTGAGCTCCGATGCTGGCGGTGCTGGCAATTGTGGCGGTTTGGGAAACCACTGCACTTGTATGAATGCCAGAATGTGTATTTGACGCTTGGATTGACTCTACGTGATGAATAAGCTGAACAAATGCACGATGAGGATCATTAGTGCGTAGGTAACATCTGCCTTCAACCGTTGGTACTGCTTGGTTTGCACCAACAATAATCACAGATGCCGTGGTAGTGTCCAAGAACTTTTCAAATTTTGATGAGGCCAAAAAACTGAGGTCTCCGTTGATCGCGTCTTCGATTTTTTGGAATCGAGATACCAGAATAGACTCGTCACCAAAGAGTTCGGCTTGAAGGATTGTAGCGAGCTCTGCAGCCCGAAGTTCAAATACAAGCATGATTCTTTCCTTGAGAAAAAAAAGAGGCAACCCTATGGGTTGCCGTTGGATTGTACTATCGAGGAATTTCTTGAGCAGGAGTGTCCGTTGGTTTCGGATCCTTCGACTCCGTCTCGGTGCGCGAACGCTTACGAGGAGTCTGTGGTTGTTCACGATCCTTCTTGTTTTTCGGATCGTCCTCAATTGCCTTCTTCTGCTTTTCTTCTAAATCCTCAGCTGGAATATTGAGTTTCTTCATCACCTTTACAGTAATGTCGAATTTTGGATTGGCATAGGGTATAGGCTGTGTAGACTTGTCTAGAACAATATCATAGCCTTCACTTGCTGCAACGTCTTGGGTAGCAAGATACAATTTCTCCTCGATCGGCTTCATAATCGTAAAGGTCTGCGTCTCGTATTCTCCATTTGGATCAAACTTCTTATGAGCAAATTCTTCTCGAGCTGCGCGCTTCTTTTGAAGTTCAACTTCCTTTGTACTTCTTTCCTCCGCGGACCAGATGAGACGATTCTTTTTGATATCGATATCAAGATCGTCGATTTGCTGTTGCATTTGCGCCAGCTCTCGCTTCCAATCATCAACCATCGACTGAATGCGTTGCGTCGCCTGGATCATATCCTGCCAGCGATCACGAACGACTTGTGAAGCGATATAACCAACTTTCTGTGACCAGCATTGAGTACTGATCAGAAACACCAGCACGACGAGAATCCTTCTCATGAGTACACCACAGAGATAAAACAAGTGTGAATACGATCGAACGAAGATCAGCATGTCAAGTCTTGAGAAACACAAGCACTGCCGCCCAATGGCATGCGAGTGCTTAGCGCATCTGCTTCATACGGTCGATTACTTTAAATGTAATGTCGATTTTGTCGTCAGCGTAGATGACAATACCCGACTGCATCTTATCGAATACTGCAGATAGACGTTCTTCCTTTGCAACCATTTGAACAGACTCTTGAATCTTGTCCAACACTGGTTTCAAGAGCTCAGCACGTTTCTTCGCGAGAGCGCCTTGAGCGCCAAAGTTCTCTTCTTGATAAACAGAGTACTGCTGATTCATATTTGTGAGCTCGTCTTCTTCCTTCTTCTGAGCGTCGGCTGTCATCATGGACTTATTTTTCGTGTATGCTTCGTACTTCTCCTTGAAACGCTTTTCCATTGTCTTCAAAGTGTCTACGAGCTTATTACGCATTTCGGTAAGCTTCTTATCGGCATCAATAGCCTCAGGCAGTTCTTTTGCAACTTTCTCAACATCGACAACTGCGATGCGAACATCCGAACTACCACTTGTGCCGCCCTTAGCTTTTTGGGCATACAGTGATGTTGAAGCAGCCATCATACAAAGCACTGCTGACAGAATAACAAGATTTTTCATGTAGTACAGTAAAGTAAAGTGAAGAATAACAATTATCGTCCGAATTGAAAGTGGAAGTTCCATCCACTTGGAACTGTCGAGCCCGGCAATGGATCGAATCCATAGCCATAGTCAAAACCTATCAAGCCTATTGGATTCAGCAAAATACGTAAGCCAAGTCCAGCTGAGCGTTGAAGACTAAAGACATCAGCGCTCTGGAAATTACGCCATGCTTTTCCGGCTTCAGCGAAGGCTGAGACGTAGATTGGCATTGGATTGAGCGACACTGCAAATCGCAATTCTGCTGTCTGCTTAAACACCAAGCGACTTGCTATTGCATCTGTGTATGGATCGCGTATCGCCAATGAATTATCTGTGTAGCCGCGCAATGGTATGACGTTGATTCCAGCAAGTGCGTTACCACCCATGCTATAATACTCTAATTGCGGTACGAACGAGCTGCCCGTACTCAGATTTGTTACATTCCCCAACTCAGTGTTCAGATACAATACCAGTCGATTGAATCCATCCACCTGGACGAGTGGGTTGACAAACTCGTACTGCAATTCGTTCTTCCAGTATGTAGAGTTCGCTGGATTGATGAGCACATAACCAAGTTTTGACGTGAAACGAGCACGTGAGCCACTCGATGGAAAAATCAAATTGTCGAAACTGTTTCTGGAAATGGTTTGAGCCAGCGAGAAATCTGTAAAAATCGTGTTAGCATCTGCGAGAGTACTCCCATACTGCTCGTAATGTTGGGCGACAACAGACCAGTCTCCACGGAAGTAATCATCTGGGAACCTGAATCTCCGTCCAACATTGAATTGACCACCAGTTCTTCGTCCACTTGAGTTCAAATAGTATCTGGTGTCATAAAGATTAAAGCCGATCGATGTTGGCTTCCCGAACAACCAGGGTTCGGCAAAGCCGAGACTAAAAGTTCGAAGATTGTTGGAAGTACCAAAGTCCCATTGGAAGCTGAACGTCTGCCCGGCTCCTCCTCTCAGCGGATCGCTTATGTCGAAATTGTTGAAAGTCACTCCCACACTTCCTGTGAGCCCATAGGTACCAGCGTATCCGACTGAGGCATTTAGCACATCCGTTGAGCGTTCATCCACCTGATACACAAGGTCTACAGTGTTTGCTGAAACGGGTCGAACATCGGGACGCAGCTTTTCGGGATTGAAATAGTTCAACACACCCAAACCCTTAACTGATCGAATTACAGAACCACGGTTGAAGAAGTCCCCGGGCTGGGTAAAGAGCTCTCGGCGCACCACTCTATCTTGGGTTTTTGTGTTTCCTGCTATGTCTACTCTACGAACGGTAAAGCGATCTCTTTCGCGAATCTCTACTTTGAGATCGACGGAATCTTTGGACACATAATCAAAGTTATGTTGAATCTGGCATTGGAGGTAGCCGTTATCAAGATAGAGTGAACGAATATCACTCTGTTCCTCATTGCCATTCAGATTCTTCTCTATTCTATCTTGGTCTACGGGTTTGCCTTTAGCGATATCTAATCTTCTCAATAGTGCTTCTTGAGTGTAGACAGTGCTCCCTTCAAAGCTGGCGTTGCGCAGGAAGTATCGCTGACCCTCATCAACGGCAATGACTATATCTACTGCTCCATCTTTGTTATCGAAGGTGTACTTCACATCCTTTCGCTGGGCATTCATATAGCCAGAGTTGTGATAGTAACGAACTACATGTTGTACATCTTGTGTGAGCTTAGCTGTATCAAACTTGGCGGAGCGCCATACTTGCCACCACGCACTAGGTTTAGAATCCTCAATCTGATCGAGTAGAGCTGAGGCATCCATCGTTGAATTACCCTCGAATCGCACTGATCGAATTGAGTACTCTTTTCCTTCTTCGATTTGTAGACGAACTCGGACATAGGCATTTGTGTCTGTACTAATCGTATCCGCCTTTACGACAGCAAACAGCAATCCTTCTTTAGCGTATAGACTTTTTACAGAGCGCGCAATGTCGTGAAGATCTGCACCAGACAGCAGCTCACCGCGCACTCGATGTACACTATCTTGAATATTCTTCAGCGAGATTTTGTCGTTGCCCACAACTTCCAGTGAGGAATAGCGAGGGTTTTCGCGAACGAGTATTTTTAGGAATACGCCAAGTGCTGTGACCTTATCAACAACAATTCGAACGTCAGAAAACTGCTTCCGCATATACAGAGCTTTAACTCCTTGAGGGATCTCATCACTCCTTGGGTTCAGCTCTTGGCCAACTCGCAAGCCACTAATTGCTATGATTGTAGCTGCGTCGACGAAATGGTTGCCTTCAACGCTTATCCCAGAAACAAGCAATCGGCTGTCGCTTCGTTGCTCGGACTGAGCCGACAACAGAGTACAACAAATCAAGCTGAGAATGAGAACAATAATATTAGCGTTTCGCAAAGGCATTTCGCACTCGTTGGATGTAGGATGGTTGCTGTTCGGAGCCTTGGGAAACTTGAGCAGAGGTCATACCAAAACGTCGTTCACGTCCAGCAAATGTCTGCAAAGCTTCGTAAAGATCTGCACGTGTGAATTCTGGCCAGCATTTAGGGGTAACGAAAATCTCAGCATACGCAATCTCCCACAAAAGGAAGTTACTTATGCGCATTTCTCCACTTGTTCTGATGAGGAGGTCAGGGTCTGGAAGTGAGTCCGTCACGAGATATGAGGAAAACAACTCGTCAGTAATATCTTCAGGTGACAACTTGCCGCGTCGAACATCCAATGCAATCAATTGTGTGGCGCGTACGATGTCCCATCGGGAACCGTAACTCAAAGCCAGGTTCAGGGTCAAGCCTGTATTGCCAGCTGTTCGTTCAATTGCCTGAATCAACACACGGTGAACTCTATTCGGCAAGGCATTCAGCTTACCAATGGCAGAGATTCGCACATTATTCGCGTGGAGTTCATCGATTTCCTTCTTGAGGTAGTATTCGAGAAGCTGCATAAGAGCCTTCACCTCAGTTTGAGGGCGCTTCCAGTTCTCAAGGGAAAAGGCATAGAGGGTGAGATATCTAACACCAAGCTGCGAGGATGCCTTCACGATGTCCCTGACCGTCTCAATACCTTGACGATGGCCGGCAACACGCGGCATACTCTGCTTGTTCGCCCAGCGACCATTACCATCCATGATAATCGCCACGTGACGCGGAAAGTTCCCTTTTGACCGTAATTCCTGCTGTTGCAGAAGGTCAGCTTCATCCTGCTGGTTGGTCCAGATCACTCAATACCTCTTTATGAGTACTAATCACCACAGACACAAAGATACTGCTGTCCAGCGTTGTGGACAATGGAGTCTGTTTCTTTCTAAAGGGTAAAAAAGGTACCGATAGTTGCCCAGAATGTGGATGTTTTGACAGAAAACGCGCAGGAGGCCGAGTTATTGTGAGAACAACGGACTGTCGCTTGAGTTTTTCGAAGCTGGGCTGCTCTGCAATGCGGCAGCTACTCGATGATCTCGCCTTTGGCTTGCAAGTTGTCGTAAATCTTCTACTCTGTCACCCTCATCAACGATCTCGGCTCCAAGGATGGTCTCCACCACATCTTCCATGGTTATCAAACCCTCTACGCCGCCGTATTCATCAACAACCAGAAACAAGTGCTGTCGACGGGTGAGAAACTCCTCAAGTACCTTATCCAAGCGGACATTCTCGGGAATGAAATGCACATCACGAAGGATAGTACTCAGACTAGCCTGAGTTTGGCCATGTAATGCCGCTGAATAGATATCGCGTGTGAGACAGTAACCGATGACTTCATCTAAGGATTGATCCTTACAGAGAGGAATACGAGAGTAGATTTGCAGCTCAGCTCGATCAACTACTTCACTGATGAGTTTGGTTGCAGCCAAACTGAACACAACATTTCGAGGAGTCATGACGTCTTTGACTGTCACCTCTCCAAACTGCATAATGTTCGTTAGAATGCGATATTCATCAGCATCAAGTGTACCTTCCTGCACAGCCTCATCCATGATGGCAGTTATCTCCTCCTCCATCTCTTCTCGAGCTTCTTCTTCACTCTGTTGAGCGCTTATCTTCGTTGCAATCTGCTCCATGATAAAAGTCAATGGAAAGCTAATGAGCACTGCAACGCGAAGCCATAAAACGCTAAAAGGGAGTAGATACTCAGCAAAGCGTTCAGCAAGCGCTGAGAGAAGAATTCGAACTACAATGATACAGAGGCTCGCGATCAGTCCAGTGTATATCACAGTAAGAACGGATGCCCCATGCATCCACAACTCTGAGGCAAACAAAAGTAAGGCAACGAGTATGAAGAACTGACCAAGTATCTGAAGAGCGAAAAACTCGCGAGTGTTCTCTTGTCGAGCAGACATGCACAGTGCATGGGCACGGTGATGCTCTTCGTCTTCAAGCTGCTGCAAAGCAGCAGTGCTAATTGACGAACGGACAATAGTTATCACCGCACTTCCTAGCAAACAAATTGCTAGGAGAAGCTGGAGTACTACATCTTCAGGATTCATCGTAGGAACCCCTCCATCCGTGGACTACACTCACACTCGATACAGCGAAGCCTTCTCAAAACAACGCCTCTTAGTTTCTAAATTCTTTATCGATCACTTTGATGCGACTTGGATAGGTAATTGCACCCAATGGTGTATCAACTGTAGGTTTCACATCAAGGGTCAATCGTCCGGCACTACCTTCCCTGCCTCCGATAGCAAGAGCTAATTGCAGTACTTCGTTGTATGTTTTGTCTTTGAAATAGTCCATGAGATCCATATAAATGACAACAGGAACAGTTGTGGCTGATCCACTTGCTGGAATCTGAAATGGTTGTCCGATATCCCCTGCTAAGGTCTGCTTATCGTCTATCAGAAGGCGAAAGTCCAGACCTTTCAATGTGGCAGAAGCACTTTTCGAGGAGCCTGTTCCGTCGTTAGGATTCTTCACATCAACATTCAAAAAGAACATCGCAGGAAGACTCTTTGACTTATAAGCGTTAAGCAATGCCAAGCCATCCGTGATACTAAAATCTGAAAGACTTGTTTTCTCACCGATCTCAACATCTGCAAGCTTGAAATTTGAGACGTTCTTCAACTTGAACTGCAGGCGTTGCAAATTGGTTAAACTGTCGCTGATCGACTTAACCTGTGCGCAACCATTCAACAAGAAAAGGGCGCAGATAAAGGCAAATAAGGTACTTCTCATGTGCTTATGAAAATGTGATAAAAATGTAAAGCGGTCTGTTTCGTGACAATTCGGCGCTGCTCTAAGACTCAAGATATGCAGGGAAGGCTTACGTTCGCGAACCTGATAGCAAAAAAAAGCCGCTGCACTAGAGGTGCATCGGCTTTTCAATTTGGTCATACCACTCAGTGACAATTGCTACGTGCGCGAGAAATATCGGATTACAAGCTAGCTACTTGCATCTTTTCAAGACGCTCTGCACGTGCGCGTTGTAAACTCAAATTCGTGAGCAGCTTTACTTTCGCGATGAGAAGCTTTTCTTCAATAGGTTTCGATAAGAAGTCGTCAGCGCCACTCTCGATCGCTTTGAGTTGATTCGCTACATCGTTGAGTGCTGTAACGATAACGACTGGAATGCGAGCTGTTTCTGGATTTTCACGAAGACGCTTGACGGTCTCATAACCATCCATTCGTGGCATCATTACATCCAAAACGACTGAATCCGGCGTACGAGCTGCAATCTTTTCTAAACATTCAACGCCATCATACGCTTCGGCGGCTTCAAATCCATTTGCCTCCAAGTAGCGACGCAACAGTTTGGTGGTGATTCGGTTATCGTCCACAACCAAGACATACGGTTTTTCCATAACAGGTTTCCTCTACAATGCTGAAAATTAGATGTACTATTTTTTCTGTGTGTTAAGCACTCTCATAGTGAAGCAAGTGCTGTGCCAATCACATTGAAGGTTCATAAGAAATTATGTAGTGACGTGAAACCGGCGCAGAAATGATCGTTTCTATGATACGCTGAACGGCTTGTACACCACCTTCGTTACAAACGTATATCGGCGATAGTCGCCGTTCCTGTAATCCCCCTTCTGGAAACACGAATTGGTGTATCTCGCGAGCACGCTGCAAGCGCTCTTCATTCTTCCGTTTCAGTGCTGCTCTGACCTTCTTGGTTATAACGTCAATCTCCTTCTCGATCGCCTTCTTTAACGCTCCACAGCTACCATCGAGACTCTTGTCAAGGGCGAGGATGTGTTCGCGTAAAGTGGTCAATTGACGCTCCAGCACAACACTAAACTCATTGAGTTCCGCACCAACATGTTCATCCACAAACTCGTTTGTTAACAGAGTTTCGATCTCATGCCATGTCTTGAGATATGACGCAACGGTCATGGCGTCTTTGTCCAGTAGTCTCTGTTGACGCTTGCCAATCAGGGTTGCTCCACTTCTCAGAACGACTCTGGGCATACCTAGTCCAAAATGACTGTACACATCGGGCAGTAGCGCTAAATAGGCTACTTCAGAGGGTCCAGCGATGTACTCATGTGATTGGAGAACATAATCTTGAACTAATGGACGTAACAGAACACTAGGCGAAAACAGCGCGGGATTTACTTTACATTCCTCAGTCATCTCCTGTACATTCATTGCCTTAGCACCAACTGAGTATACTTCGGTAGAACTCTCTACTGTTTGTATTTTAAGGCGTTGTCCTTGTTCATTATGATAAAACACATTCACCATGCTCGCCTCAGCCTGTACATGGTACCCCTTCGTGTTCAAAAGCTTAGCTGTCTCATCAGAAAGCTGCTTCAACCCTCCAGGATTTCGCAAATCATCGAGGATTATCGTTCCAGCGAAGCCTGAATGTCTGACAGCAGACCCCGTGATCATGAGCAAACCATAGGGAGCGAAGAACTTCTGAAGCAACCGAACAAACGTCGTCGTCCAGCTGGATCCCTCGCCATACATCTTTCGAAGATCTGTTAGTAACTGATCAGAACTCTCATTTTTTGTCAGGATTTGAGATAAGATATCCCACGTAGCGTCCAATTCAGCTCCATGTTTCAAATGCGAGACGCTTATACGATCTACGGTGCCAGAGGGCACTGGACAGTCTACTTCAACGGAACCCTGCTCTCTGTTATACAACCATGCTTTCGATGCTTCATCCACATCATGGTCATTGTCTTCCACCCAGAACACAGCGCAAGCTTTGCGTCCTTCCTCTTGCAGCGTTTTTACACGGGCTAGTGCCGTTGCAATCTTATACACATTGTAGAATGCACCACCGAGAAAGCCGACCTGTTGTCCCGTTGAAACACACACTGCACCACGCTCAAAATCGCTCATAGCAAGCTTTTGCTCGTCTGAGAGATCAAGCTGCTGCATGCTGGTCTGTACTAATTGTGATGCCAGCTTTCGATCCAGGTATCGAGTTCCCTCTCTCCCTCCGAGATGTTCAAGCAGCCAGGGCTCTCCAGCAGCGACATCAGCTGCGAAAGCGGACTGTAACCCAAGGGCACGGAGATCGAGAGTTGAGGGTATAGGTTCAAGCATGAGGCAAAAATAGCAATGGATCAAGCAACCCTTCTGGAAGGAGCGCTGTGTATTTTTGTGAAACGAGCCTTTGAGACTTCTTGATCGCCCGTTTTCACTTCGATTGTTTCACTACCATAGAACGAATTCATCGTGAATGCATTTCATAATTACATCAATGGACAATGGCTTGAGCCTCTGTCTGGCCAACATTTCGAGAATATCAATCCTGCTTTGAACTCAGATGTCATTGGAAGTTTCCCGCTTTCCAGTGCTGAAGACGTGGAACTCGCAGTGAATGCAGCAGCTGAGGCTTATAAGAAATGGTCGAAGTGGCCAGCACCAAAACGTGGCGATGTCCTTCGTCGCGCTGGCGACATCTTTGCCCGTCGGAAGGACGAACTCGCAGCCATCATGACCCGAGAAATGGGAAAGCCTGTATTCGAAACGAAAGGCGATATTCAAGAAGCGATAGATACAGCGTACTACTCCGCAACTGAAACACGTCGACTCTTTGGCTATAACGCTCCGAGCGAGCTCGCCAACAAGATGAATCTCTCCTTCCGCATGCCAATTGGCGTTTGTGGAATTATCACTGCGTGGAACTTTCCTATAGCTGTTCCGTCGTGGAAGATTATACCTGCATTGGCATGTGGAAATACGGTTGTCTGGAAACCTTCCGACGACGCACCACACTCAGCAAACATCTTTGCTGAGATTATGGAAGAAGCTGGTCTTCCACCAGGTGTTTTTAATGTGATCCACGGTCGTGCAGAAAGTGGAGCCGCCTTAGTTGAGCAGGCAGCTGTTCGTGTTGTTGGATTCACAGGTTCCACACAGACGGGCAAGAGTATCGCCGCTCGCTGTGGCGCTCTGAACAAGAAGGTCTCTCTCGAAATGGGTGGAAAGAACGCTGTTATCGTTATGGATGACGCCAATTTTGATTTGGCTCTCGATGGTATTCTCTGGGGAGCTTTTGGCACAACTGGTCAGCGATGCACTGCTACATCACGCGCGATCATCCACAAAGACGTCTACGACAATTTCATCAATTTACTCCTCACTCGCGCTTCAACCTTGCGTCTCGGTCCTGGCTTGGATCCTCAGACGGAAGTTGGTCCGGTGATTAACGAACGTCAGTGTTCTAAGATTCTGGCCATGATCAAGCAGGCGAAGGATGATGGTGCAAGCTGCGTCTTGGGAGGTGATCGGTTATACGAGTCTGATCTTGGCAAAGGCACCTTCATAGCACCGACGATCTTTATCGATGTGCTTCCTAGCATGCGGATTTTCAAAGAGGAAGTCTTTGGTCCTGTGCTTGCAATATCAAAAGCTGACTCTTTCGAACATGCCATTGAGTTGGCAAACGATTGCGACTACGGCTTGTCATCTTCGATCTATACCAACAATGTCAATAATGCCTTTGCAGCCATTCGCGACATCGAGGCTGGTATCACCTATATCAACGCACCAACGATTGGTGCTGAAGCTCATATGCCATTTGGTGGTATCAAAGGTACAGGAAACGGTCACCGTGAAGGAGGTTGGACGGTGTTCGATATTTTCACAGAATGGAAGTCGGTTTATGTAGACTATAGTGGCTCATTGCAACGAGCACAGATTGACAACTACTAGAATCATCGAGGGCATTTTCTTACTCAGGGCTATGCTGGCTCATCGCCAGCATAGCCGCCCCAATTACGCCTGCTTGCTCTTCAAAAGCAGCTATTCGCAGCTCTACCTTCGAAGCTAAGCTAGGAAGAACTCTCTCGCGGAGTTCTGACTCGACGCTTTGCATTAGGAACGGATGGGCTTTTGAAATGCCTCCTCCTATTATAACCACATGCATGTCAAGTAGGTTCAACGCAGAGGCAATTCCAATTGCCAGCAATCGTCCTATTTGAGCAAAACACAGAAGCGCTGCTTCATCGTTTTCGAAGGCAGCTCTCGAGATATGCTCAACATCGATGGCTGGGCCGTATGCGTGGAGGAGCGACTGCGGGTACTGTTGTGCAAGGTAGCGAGCTCTTTGAATGATCGCCTCTCGACCGGTGTATCGTTCTAGTACAGCTCGTCTAAAAGGTCGTTCGTCAGGGCCGGACACGTACTGTAGCTGATCCTCGTTCTCCGATATAATAACATGCCCTATCTCTCCGGCACCACCACTCTCGCCATGAAAGAGCGATGACTCACTTACAATGGCACCTCCTACCCCAGTACCCAAGGTGACGTAGAGAAAATTCTGCAGTCCTTTTCCAGATCCGGCATACAACTCAGCTATGGCAGCTACGTTGGCATCATTATCGATGACAACTGGTACAGCGCTACAGCTCTGTAATGTGGCCTGTAAATCAATTGGCCGCCAACCTGGCATGTTCGGTGGGATATGGACAAGCGATCTGTTTTGATCAACAACCGCCGGAAAGCCAACACCTATGGCAGCCACTTCTGGGTAGCTTTGGTTGAACGAAGTCACATACTGTCTAAGGTCATCAACAACAGCCTCCATCCCTCTGTGTGCCTGTGTTGATGAGCTCCAACGCTCTACCACTTTGCCTTCGCGATCGATGATTGCTCTCTTGATATTGGTGCCCCCGAGGTCAATACCTGCAAACAGGGGCAGAGCTGGGATCGTATGATGAGATCTGTCCAATTATGATATGCGCATTGGCATAACGAGCATCAACAATGTGTCTTTGTCTGCTCTGGGCTTAAGTAACACAGCGCGGGTTGCAGAGCTGAGCAACATTTGCACCATACCGTCACTCATATCATCGGACGTAATATGCTGCAAAGACTCTTCAATGTAACGATGGTTGAAGCCAATCTCCATTGGTTCGAATTCGAACTCTGCAGGTATGATCTCTTTAGCCTTGTGTCCGGTCTCGCTGTCTTCAGCACTGATCGACAGTACATTGTCTTTCATGAGAAAACGGATCTGTGGCGACACACTTGAAGTAAACAGGCTAATACGACGTATTGCGGCAGCAAGTTCACTCTGTTTCACTAGGCAGACTTTATCATTGTCTTTTGGAATCACGTTGTCATAGTTGGGGAACTTCTCATCTATCAACCGAGTGATTGTTGTCGTGATATCGGAGCGGAACCGTGCATGGGTCTTGTTGATTGCGAGCTCGATATCGGACTCAGCTTTAGCTAAGAGGTTCACCGCCCGAGAGGGTATAATTGCTGATATGCCAGATGGGAAGTGTTGTCCCTCCGCCGGTGGCACACTCAACTTCACAAGACGATAGCCATCTGTTGCAACCGCCAAGAGAATATCTTCATGAAACTCAAAGAAGACACCCGTCATTGCAGGACGGTACTCTTCAACGGAAACGGCGAAGGTTGTTTTGCTTGCAATGCGTTGTACGTCAGCTTTGCGCAAGCGAACGGAAGCATCGAGCTTAAACTCAGGGATCATTGGGAACTCAGTAACATCGATGCCCTTCAAGAAATACTCCCCGAAGTTTGTCCGCAAGGTTACCTGTTTGCTTCGCGGATCTACATGCACATCCAACATTCCTTCACTGCCAAGAGACTTCACCAGCTCAGTCAGTTTCCGAGCGGGAATGAGCACTTCCCCATCCTCCGTACTCATGACCTGTAGAGAAGTCGAAATCGCCAACTCTTGGTCAGTTGCAAGCAGTGTCAAGGTTCCGTCAAAGAGAGTGCAATGCACGTGCTCTAGCACAAAGAGCGTAGACTTTGTCGGTATTGCCGGCAAGACAAGTTGCAGAGAGCGAAGAAAATCGGACATTGCGATGGAGAACTTCATGGGTGCAGACAACAGGTGAAATAAAAACAGGGCGAATCGGAAACGACTATTTCCTAACTTCGTGCTTGCAAAATACACATTGACCAGAGCCTGACTTGGTAACGATCAGCTTTGTGGAAAAAATGTGGAGGGTTGGAGGATGGACAAAGTCGTTTTGACCACGTTTGACTCTCGTCTCTCTTTTTTGCTCTTGCATTCACTTCAGCACTCGAGAAACTCAATGTTTTCAAAATACGGTATAGATAATCTACTTTGGTTGGTTCTCAGTTCACTGGCCCTCATAGGTCTTGCATGGTACCTTTCCAAACCCTTAGTGAGCATTCCTCTGGGTATAGTCGGGGTTTTTGTTCTGTGTTTATCGCTATGGTTTTTCCGCGATCCCGAGCGAGTTCTGGCTGCGGAAGCCCTTAATGACGCTAAGGTCGTTGTTGCTCCGGCAGACGGTAAAGTGGTTCAGGTTTCCAAGGTAAGCGAGAAGGAGTATTTACATGAGGAGGCTATGCAGATCAGCATCTTCTTGTCTCCATTGAACGTGCACGTAAATCGCTATCCAGCAACTGGGCTCATCGAATATGCCAAATACTATGCAGGCGACTATCTTGTCGCCTGGCATCCCAAGTCTTCAGAACTGAACGAGCGTAGTGTTTTTGGCTTGAATACTGGAACTGCTAAGATCGTTTTCAAGCAGATTACTGGTTACCTGGCACGTCGCATTGTGTTTGATACCAAAGTCAATGACAGCGCTCATGCTGGAGATCGTTTTGGAATGATGAAGTTCGGCTCACGTATGGATGTGATCGTGCCTATGAATACCGAGATCCTGGTTCATGAGGGTGACAAAGTCACAGCAGCTGAGACCATAATTGCACGCTTAAAGTAACGAAGGAAATCTGCTTTGGCACTGCGCATCACACGTTCAATTGTTCCGAACTTCTTTACACTAGCGAATCTGTTTTGCGGGTTCTCAGCTATTGTGCTGTTTAGTCGCTATGATTTTACGAACGGTGCTTTGCTCATTCTGTTAGCTGCGGTTTTCGACATGCTCGATGGCGTCATGGCACGATTAACAAAATCGGCTAGTGAGCTTGGTGTAGAGCTTGATTCACTCTGCGACGCGGTCTCATTCGGAGTGGCCCCTTCCTTTCTTCTCTATCAAGTACACTTTCAGCACGCCCAGAATATGGGCTTGCTCCTCGCGTCACTTCCAGCGATGGCTGGAGTGTACCGTCTTGCGCGTTTCAACGCGCAACTGACATCTCTTGAGGACAAACAGTACTTTCGAGGGATGCCAATTCCTGCCGGAGCACTGACGATCGTCTCTTTTGTGGTGTTTTTCCTCCTTAACCAGAAAATCGATCCCAGCTACAGAGAACTCTGCGTTAATTTTGTAACAGTCGCCACCGCCTTGGCAATGGTCAGTACAATTCGTTATGATAATCTGCCTCGTCCAAGTGCTCGTAGCTTCAAAGAACACCCAATTCTCTTTCTTGCTGTTGTAACTGCTATCGTGCTGAGCATTGCAACGAAGGGTTCCGCAACTTTTGCCTGTATGCTAGCCTATATGGTTTTTGGAGCACTGCGGCAGGTAGTTCAATGGTATCAAGAACGGAACGAGCTCGATGATGAATTGGAAGACGATGATGAGGATGACGAGGAGTTTAGTTAAACGATCTCATCCTTGGGAGTGTCATAGTGGTATAGCCACTCCTCCATACAGTTACTCATTACTTGAACAATACAACATGAAGACCTTTACAGCATCTGTAGATATTACCTTACGCGCAGGCATCCTGGATGTTCAGGGCAAGACAGTTGAGCATGCTTTGCACTCCATCAACTTCCAGTCGATTCAAAATGTGCGAATGGGCAAATTCGTTGAATTCCAGGTTGCTGCTCCTACTGCTGAAGAAGCGAAGTCGGTAGCACAGCAAGCTTGTGAGAAGCTCATTGCCAACCCTATTATGGAAGATTTCCATATTACTATCACGGAGGCTGCGTGAAGTTTGCCGTTGTTGTTTTCCCGGGATCTAATTGCGATCGAGATGCGCTGTACGCCGTGCAGCATAACCTTGGGAGCGAGGCACAATTCCTCTGGCACAAAGAACAATCTATCTCAAGAGATGTGGATTGTGTCATCCTGCCAGGAGGTTTCTCTTACGGTGACTATCTCCGCAGTGGTGCTATAGCCCGTTTTTCACCAATCATGAAGGAAGTTGTTGCTTTTGCTCAACGTGGCGGTTATGTATTGGGTATTTGCAATGGTTTTCAAGTTCTTACCGAGGCTGCTTTGCTTCCTGGGGCACTTGCACGAAATGAGAAGCAGTCTTTCTCTTGTAAAGACGTGTACTTGCGCGTGGAGAACAACGAAAGTCCCTTTAGTTCGTCTTACGCTTTACACCAAGTTTTGCGAATGCCTATTGCACACGGTGAAGGCTCATACTTTGCTGATGAGGCGACACTCAACGAGCTTGAGTCGAACGACCAAGTACTTTTTCGCTACTGTGATGTCGATGGCAAAGTTGGCGGAAGCGCTAACCCCAATGGCTCCTTGCGTGATATTGCGGGAATTCGGTCTAGAGAAGGTAATGTTGTTGGCTTGATGCCGCATCCAGAGCGCGTTTGCGATCCACTACTCGGTGGAACTGACGGTCTCGGGATCTTTCGTTCTCTCGTACATAGTTTGGTTGAAGGCTAGTTTGGCACTTCCAAGCGTTCTTAAGAGCGAACAGCTCGAATTGTCTAACACCACCCACACGGGATTTCCGTTTGCGTGAAGAAGTGATCTCATTATTCAACTCTATTGAAGAGGTACATATGTTTGGAATGGGTATTGGCGAATTAGTAGTTATCGGAGTCATTATTGCACTCCTTTTTGGTGGTAAGAAGATTCCCGAATTGATGAAAGGTCTTGGAAGCGGCATTCGCGAGTTCAAGCAAGCTGCGAGCAATGAGAACTCAGATCGTCCTGCTGACCACACCAAAGTTGACAGCAAGTAGTTGACATTCGCGCAACCTTCTATTCTGGATATCTTCTATGTTTGATGTTGGCGGAGGTGAACTCTTACTCATTGTTGTTGCAATCTTGGTCTTGTTTGGTCCAAAGAAGATTCCTGAAGTTGCATCAATGATTGGCAAAGGCATGCGTAAAGTTCGGCAAGCCCAGGATGAGTTTACCCAACATATGCGCGATTTGTCAACCGATCTTGAACACGTTGGCCCTCGTTCAAGTCCAATCGCTGGATCACTGCAGCCAAATCTTAGTCCTGTTGAAAGTCTTCCAGAAGCTTTTGTTGTCGCCAGCTCAGAAACAGGCTATAGCATGAATTCTGAGCTAAAGGGTGATGAGACAAGCGATTCAATCTCGACCACCGACCTGCCGGAGCTTAGCCCATCTCACGATAACGCCCAGGAGTCAATTCGCTTTCAAGATGTGCAGACTAGTCCTGAAGATACCAAGAGTCTATCTGAGAATTCCAGTGATTCCGAAGCACTGAGTAGAACGCAGCCCCCTGCTCCTGCAATACGCATACAGCCCCCTTCCGGTTCTATTACGCGATAGTACATGTTCGGAGTGAGGGAATTCCTACCTAGCTCTTTAGACCTCAAATTCTTGTACTGTCACTTTTGACGCCTCGGGCTTTCTTCCCATCTGCTTAACCATTGCTATCTTCGCAGATCGTTCATACAAGCACTCTATGCTAAGCTACTCTCATTTTCGTCAAGCCAGACTCTCTAACACCACGACCTGTGTACAGGAAGTTCAACGCTTTCTTGATAATGCTGCACAACGTTCTGATCTCAACGCATACTTGCAGATCGATGCTGCGGGCGCATTGCACTTAGCAGAACAAAGTGATCTGCGCTTTGCAAGTGATACAGCAAGACCGCTTGAAGGAATGGTCGTGGCCATGAAAGACAACATCTCGGTTAAAGGGATGCAACTCACTTGCGGATCAAAAATCCTTGAAGGATTTAAGCCAGTGTATGACGCAACCATCGTGCAACGCCTACGAGATGCAGGAGCGATTATTCTCGGGAAGACGAATTGCGACGAATTTGCTATGGGTTCGTCGAATGAGAACTCAGCATTTGGTCCTGTTCATCACCCACTCGACAGTGAGTATGTTCCTGGAGGCTCCTCAGGAGGTTCAGCAGTAGCCGTTGCAGCTGAACTCGCTCACGTTTCGTTTGGCTCTGATACTGGTGGTTCAATTCGTCAACCAGCCGCATTTTGCGGAGTAGTTGGCTATAAGCCTACATACGGTCGTGTATCCAGATATGGCCTTGTAGCGTTTGCGTCATCATTGGATCAGATAGGTCCTTTCAGTCATTCTATAGAAGATATGGCGCTGGTAATGGATGTGATAAGCGGCGCGGATCCTGCAGATGCAACATGCTCACAGATTGCTCCAATGCAATCGACTCGTGCTCTTGCGCATCATGACAATGAAGCCGTTATCGGGATACTTGATGCTTCGATACTGGATGGTTGTTCTCCAGATGTGATGGCTCGATATGAAGAGTGCATTCAAACCATTCATGGCATGGGTTTTCAAACAAAGACTGTGCACCTTGCTGGTAAAGAGGCATGGATACCAACGTACTATATTCTCGCAACTGCCGAAGCTTCAGCGAACCTCTCAAGATTCGATGGCGTGCGATACGGTTATCGCGCGGATGAGCGTGATGGAGAAGATATCATGGCTGCTACGCGTTCAGAAGGTTTTGGTGCTGAAGTAAAGCGACGAATCATGCTCGGAACCTTCGTGCTGTCTAGTGGTTACTATGATGCATACTATAAAAAGGGACAACAGGCTCGCAGACTAGTTCTGAATGGCTATGAAGAGATATTCTCCAGCTGTTCAGCCTTGTTCCTTCCAACAACACCAGCTACAGCATTCAAGCGCGGTGAGAAGTCTGCAAACCCTATCGAGATGTATCTGAACGACCTCTTAACTGTGTCAGCCAATCTTGCTGGTATACCTGCGATCAGCATCCCTTGCGGGGTGGATTCTAGAGGCTTCCCTATTGGCATGCAGCTGCAAGCTGCTGCCTTTAACGATGAACTCTTGCTCAACCTAAGTAAACGACTCATGAGCGCCATGGTGTAGGTCCGATTTGCCGGGCTTCCGTAAAGGAGATCAATATTCATGCAGATGGAGCGAAGTCTACACGATAGCCTCTGATAACTGATCTTCCAACAGAGTGATGCGTTTCATTAACTCTTCTTTTCTCAATCGCTGAATTGCGAGTTCCTTCTTCCTTGCATCAAAAAGAGTATGGCAGGCGTTGAGTTTCTCGCGCGCCGCACTGTACCGTTCATCGAGTTCTGCTAATACCGCTCTGTTCTTCTGATGTTGTCGGCGACGCTGGCGTAAGGCCATAGAACGAGACACGAAGAATATGAAAAGTGCGGCAAAGCCAATCGCAAACGCCAGAAGTACTTTTTGAATCGCTTCTTCCATGTCTTGAGGAGCTTGCAACATCGGCATCCACTCATGCGAGAAAACAGTGGCGGCAGCGAGGACAAGACAAAGAATGAAGGCAATACGTGCAGCAGCTGCATCACGATTCGTTGTCAGCGGTGGAGTGTTTTGACGTAGAGGGCGTATCTCGGACTCCAACTCCATACACTGGTTTTGAGCGTCGCGCAAATCAAGCTCAGCTTTCTCTGATTCTGAGGACAGACGGACGATCTCCTTTTCTACCTTCTCATGATTAAGCTTTGCGCTGTTACACTCCGCCTGAAGTTCAGCGCTTGTTTTCTGCCAATACTCATGGACTCTACTCTTCGTTATAGAGTCGTTACTACTATCGTACATAGAGTTGAAGCGAGCCAATAGCTGATGGGTATCGCTTTGGAGAGATATCGTTCTTTTGTGCTGTTCAAACAAGCTCGGAGACCGTTCAACTAAGCGTTCGACTACTGATTGGTCAGCCGGCCAGAGTTCTCGCAATGTAGAGCTGAGGTCACAACACCGAAGGTAGGCTAAGTGCCGTAAAGCATCCTGCTCGTCCTGGTCAAACTTGGAGAGCAACTCTGTTGCTGAAGTGTAGGTCTTGACAACTAGTTCGTACTCTTTCGCAAGTTCCGGAGACTCTTGTCGAACAGCGTGTCGGATGCTCTCACGTACAACAGCTAAAAGCTCCAGCTTCGCTTTGTGGCTTGTTGACTCTCGGCAAAGCTCCGTGCTGCGTCTCAAGTAATTATAGGCTTCTTGTGAATGATCGTGTGATGATCGAAAACAACGGAGGAGATCAGCGTCAAACCAATCACAAAAAGCTGCAGTTCTGATCCACTCTTTTTGTTGAGGACTTTTGTACCAGAAGATTCGCTCTTGAGCGTGCGCTGCAATCGTCTGATTACCATCCGCATGAGTCTCATCAAAGCGATGCGCATGAGACCAAAGACTCACAAGGTACGGGATCCCCGCAGTTGCATGCATGACCTCATCAACACTCTGCAACTCTAATTTGTTCTCATCAAAGTACTCTCGAATATTCTCAGGATTGAATTGTCGCAAACCAAGTTCAAGTAAGGTATGCTGCCATCGATCCCACCTACGCTCTGGATCTGTTGTACGCAAAGGTTCACGGCCTGCTATCACAAATCGAATGTCAAAAAACTGTCTCACATACACTTCCTGAGACAGATAGGGTGAATTGTAGGACCTGAAATCTCCAAAGCGTTTTATGTAACAATACAAAAGGAAGTGCTCAAGAAGCCAGCTATTCAAAGCGGCTGTCATTTTCTCGTAGGTATCAATAACAATGACAATCTTCGTTTGACTGTGAGCCGCTGGAACTTGCGATTCGCCGCCAGATGCACCTAGCGGATAGAAAGTGTTCATCAGATCCACGATCAAGGTCTCACAAATAACTGATGCTGTATCAGTCATCAGCCTGCGTTCATCTGCGCTACGGTGTTTGACAAGTTGTGCTACGCTCTCAGTTGTGCCAGACTCTGATGTGGATTTTGCAGCCGCACGAGTCTGTTCTAACTCCTGTTGAATCTCATTGAATCTCATCCAACGTGAGTCAGTTTCATCGCTCTTGTATCGCGGTACGTCTGCTTTGCATGCTCTGAATGAATTCACCAACTGATACATAAACTCGGGCAGGTGCTCTATGTGAGCATCTTCATTAGAATACAACACAGCGTGCACCATGTTGCTTTGTTGGAGCTCGGCAATCACCTCTCTGAGCAGAGTTGACTTCCCTACGCCAAACATCCCGTGCACGGCAATAATGCGCTTCAGGTCATTTGCCGTAGCGGGTTTACGGATCTCCTGGAGAATGAGATCGAGTTCCTTAGTTCGTCCGATGAGCATAGGTATACGATAGTTTCATGCAAAAATACGCCCGAACCCTTGTGATGCGTAGCTCCTTGATATCTTTGCAGTCCAATTCTCACAATGATATGCAAAAAGAAAGCGGACAAAGCGGTCAGATCTTCGAATATGGAGGAATAAGGCCGAATATTCACCCTAGTGTTTTTTACGCGGCGGGATCAATTATTCTTGGAGATGTCGAGATAGGTGCATATTCTTCTGTTTGGTACAATGTGGTGATTCGCGGTGACGTTCACTCTATCCGCATTGGCGAACGGACGAACATTCAAGATCTGTCGATGCTGCATGTGACCTATAAGAAACACAGTTTGAACATTGGAAATAATGTAACTGTTGGTCATAGCGCAGTGCTTCACGGCTGTATCATCAAAGATTTTGTGCTTGTTGGAATGGGTGCCAAGATCCTCGACCGATGCGTCATTGAACCCTACACACTTATAGCTGCAGGAACTGTACTCCCAGAAGGCTCTACACCACCTGGCGGTGTTCTCATTGCTGGCGTCCCTGGCAAAGTAGTCCGTGAGCTCCGAGCAGACGAACGTGCAAAACTTGAACAATCCGCACAGAACTATGTGGATTATGTTGCAGAGTATCGACGACAGTACAACTCCCAAGTACAACCATAGTTCCGTTTCGTCTTCACTATTGTCTCAATCCCTATGTCATTCCAAAAGAAAATTCTCCTCTTAGGCTCTGGTGAACTGGGCAAGGAATTCGTTATCGCGGCAAAACGTCTAGGTCAGTATGTGATTGCGGCAGACTCGTATGCCGGAGCGCCTGCTATGCAGGTTGCTGATGGCTTTGAAGTTTTTTCCATGCTGGATGGTGATGCTCTTGTGGAGGTTGTTGAACGACACAAACCCGACATTATCGTCCCAGAGATTGAAGCCATACGAACGGAGAAACTCTATGAGTTTGAGAAGTCTGGCATTCAAGTAGTTCCTAGTGCTAAGGCTGCTAACTTCACAATGAACCGACGGGCTATTCGCGACCTTGCTGCTAAAGAACTTGGTGTTCGCACAGCTCCTTATGCCTATGCAACTACTTTTGAAGAGTTCAATCTTGCCGTTCAGCAGATAGGCTTGCCCTGTGTCGTGAAGCCACTCATGTCATCGTCGGGAAAAGGACAATCCACTCTCAAGTCTACAACAGATATCGAAAAAGCGTGGAACTATGCTTTGTCTGGCAGCCGCGGTGATGTTGTTGAAGTAATCGTAGAAGGTTTCATCAATTTCCACACTGAGATCACACTTCTTACAGTTACACAGAAGAACGGTCCAACCTTGTTTTGCCCTCCAATCGGACATCGTCAGGAGCGAGGAGACTATCAGCAGAGCTGGCAGCCATGCGCTTTATCAGAAGCTGACCTTCGTACAGCGCAATCCATGGCTGCTCAAGTAACTGGTGCTTTGGGAGGTGCCGGAATCTGGGGCGTTGAATTCTTCTTGTGCGAAGATGGTGTCGTCTTTTCGGAGTTATCACCTCGACCCCACGACACTGGAATGGTCACATTAGCTGGAACACAGAACCTTAATGAGTTTGAGTTGCATTGTCGAGCCGTACTCGGCTTGCCAATACCCGAGATAATACTTCGTGGTTCAGGAGCAAGCTCTGTTGTCCTCGCGACGAGTCAATCTGATCAGCTTCCAGATTTTGAGGGTATCGATGCGGCTTTGCTAGAAAAAGAAATTGATGTTCGCGTTTTTGCAAAACCCACTACGCGTCCATATCGCCGCATGGCCGTTGCGCTCGCGTTTAGTCCCGATCTACAGGCTGCTTTGCATGCCTGCGATCGCGCCATGGAAGCTGCTGCTAAGATCAAGGTAGTCCGACATGGCTGAGTCCCGAACTATAAACATCCAAACATCAGATAGCACCCTTGAAAGGTATCTGAAACAACAAGAACTGCTTGGTGGACCCATTCTGTACTTTGATGTTCAAGTGGCTGAAGCAAATACTCATCAGAACTCCGAGAACAAAGAACACCACACAGCTATGGCACTAAACGCAGACTCAGCTGAATTGCCAAAGGAATCAGGTACAAATAGAAACGCTGGTAATGAAGCTGACACTTTTACTCAAGAAGAAGACATGGCTCAGGATACATCTTGGAAGGGTTCACGAAGTCTCAAAACGCTACGAGAGCGAATCTGTGAATGTCAGAACTGTGAGCTTGGCGCAACACGAAACAAGTTCGTGTTTGGTGTTGGTAATCCAAACGCGGATATTGTTGTGATTGGAGAAGCACCAGGCGCTGAAGAAGATGCTCAAGGAGAGCCATTCGTTGGCAGAGCAGGCCAGTTGCTCACGAAGATCTTAGAGGCAGTACAACTCTCACGTGAGGAAGTGTTCATCTGTAACATCCTCAAATGTCGACCACCAGGTAACCGCGTGCCAAGCTCCGACGAAGTTGATCAATGCGAACCGTATCTTTACAAACAACTGCAAATCATCAAGCCGAAGTTTATCCTCGCACTCGGCCTCACTGCTGTCAATACCTTGCTCAAATCCAAATTCAAAATGGCTGATGTACGAGGAAAGTTTTTCAATTATCAGGACGTTCGAATGATGGTAACCTACCACCCTGCTGCCCTGCTCCGGAACCCCGAGTGGAAGAAAGGGACATGGGAGGACGTACAGCGTTTGCGTACCGCATATGATGAGTTTCTGCGACGTGGAACACTGCCTGATTTCGATTCACCGCAAAGCTAAACTCGAGCATTTGCTGCAGTCAGGACTCGAAGCACTACCGAACTCGATTTATTCACTTTGATCCCCTAACACCTACTTTATGAAAATCGCCGTACTCATGGGAGGCAATTCTCCCGAGCGAAACGTTTCACTCAATAGCGGCAAGGCTGTAGCAAACGCATTGCAACAGAACAACCACTCTGTTGTTTGCATTGATCCTGCATTGGGTGAGTCTTGCATACTGAACATAGAGAATATTGACGCGCCTGCAACGCCGCCAACCCGTGAGGAACTTGAGGCTTTGCCCGTGCAGAATTTTATAAAGGCAGTACTATCTGATGTTTTCAATGATGTTGACGTTGTCTTTAGCGTCTTGCATGGTGAAAACGGGGAGGACGGCATCATGCAAGCGCTGCTTCAAGCCAGAGGACTTCGCTACACTGGTTCCAAAGTGATGGCAAGCGCACTTGCGATGGACAAAGCACAATCAAAAATTATCTTTTCAGCGACTGGGGTACCGACTCCAGCTTGGGCTGTTGTCACCCAAGAAAACGCGAAAGACTATGACCTACTCAAAGATCTTCGCGACGGCTTCCGTGGCTCTCTTGTGGTCAAGCCAAATGATCAAGGTTCGACTGTGGGTATGACCATCATTGAAAATGGGAATCTGGATGAGATGGAGGTTGCCGTTGCGACTGCATTACAATACTCGTCTGTAGCTGTTGTTGAGCAACTTATACCAGGCAGAGAGCTGACTGTAGCAGTGATTGGCGATGAAGCCTACCCTATCATTGAGATCGCTCCAGAAGGAGGATTCTATGACTACGAGCATAAGTATACCAAAGGCATGTCTCAGTATATCTGCCCAGCAGAGCTAGATGATGAACTCAGCAGCTTTATTCAGAACCTCGCCATCACCGCTCATAAAGCTTGCGGCTGCAGTGGATACTCGCGGGTGGACTTTCGTTTAGATGACGACAATCACCCGTGGTGTTTGGAAGTAAATACCCTTCCTGGGATGACCGCAACAAGCCTTGTACCGAAGGCAGCTGCTGCTGCCGATATGGACTTTATTACTCTGTGTGAACGTATCATTGAACTAGCATAACTATGACAAAAGACCTGCACCTTGTAGCCCTCGGAAACGCCCTCGTTGATTTAGAATTCCAAGTGAATGAAGCTGAACTGCTTCAGCTAGGTTTACCCAAAGGAGGCATGACGTTGTCTTCAGCAGATGAGCAACAGGAGCTGCTCACTAAACTTAGCCATCTCATCGCTCGCAAAAGCAGCGGCGGGTCTGCAGCGAATACGGTCATTGCTTTCGGTCAGTTTGGCGGTCGTGCTGCCTACAAATCACTGCTCGGGAACGACGCTCTGGGCAACTTCTACGCTTCCGAGTTTGAGGAACTTGGGTTAGAGCTTTTTGCGGAGAAGAGCTCGCAACATCCAACGGGAACATGCGTTGTGCTTGTGAGCCCTGACGGTGAACGAACAATGCAAACCTCTCTAGGAGTTAATACAAATTTCAGCGCTCAACACGTTATTGAAGATGTTGTTGCCCGCGCTGAATGGCTGTACATTGAAGGTTATAAGTTTACAGAGGAAAGTGGCGCTGCTGCAATTGAGGAGGCAATTTTCTATGCAAAGAAGCATGCCACAAAAATCGCGGTAACTTTCTCTGACACGTTCATCGTAAACGTGTTCCGTCAGGTCCTTAATAAAGCTGCTGCTGAGGCAGACCTAATTTTCTGCAATGAGTTTGAAGCAAAGGCTTATGCCGAAAGTGACTCTATTGACGACGCCTTCAATTCTTTAGCCGCAAACATGCCTAATGTAGCCCTTACCTTAGGCGCGCAAGGCTCAAAGATCAAGCTTGGATCGTCTGTTATCCATATTCCTCCTGTAGCTACTACCGTTCTCAATACGAACGGTGCTGGTGACATGTACGCCGGAGCATTTCTGTACGGAGTCACTCATCAGTTTACACCACGACAAGCCGGTGAGCTTGCTTCTCTGGCTGCAGCTCGGGTAGTTTCCCAGCATGGAGCTCGACTTCAGAGCTCTCATACGGAGCTTCGCGACCAAATCATTCGTGTCTAATCAAATTGGGTGATTCTTGTCTGCTGACATGTTTGCTCTTCTGCATGGCATGCCGTGTTCAGTTAACCACTTTTTAACAGCTTTTAACCCTGGGTGCTTTCGAACTATGTTATTTTGAGAGTGGTATTACAACGGACATCACCATGAAGCTAAGAACTGCATTTACCTTCCAACAACAACACTTGAATAGTGTTGCTCAGCGAGTAACTGATTCTGGCTCTACACGTGCATTTGTTAGCCTTGTGTTCCTAGCGCTGAGTTTTGGTATGGTTACACACCATGTGCAGAAGCAAAAGCCATCACACTGTCTCACAAAATGCAAGGGTCCGGCTCTCATTGTCCCGAGAGCTGTTCCGATTGAGTGAATTGCACGTTTGATGGCTTGCAGAAAGTGTCTTTTGCTAATGCAGCAACTTCGTTGCTGCATTGCTCCAGCGACGCCATTGTTAGAATAGACTACGCGTCTGTGCGTTCGAGCTAAGAACTTATAGTCTTGATGATCCGAATTGTGCATGTTTAGGCTGGTCAGGAGCACTACACACGTCAGCTCTTTGTAGTTCTCTGTCCACATCTCTTACTATTGGAGAAGTGGCGCATTTTTCAGCAGGTGGGAGTAGAAGAACAAAACTCGTTCCCTTCCCCACCTCCGATTCGCAGTGGATGCTACCCTCCATCCGATCTATGAGCATCTTTGCAATCGACAAACCCAGTCCGCTCGAGTGCTCACCAGCAGTGGGCTTTGCTGATAGTTTTGTAAATCTCTTGAATAGTTTGTCTATGTCGTCGGCAGAGATGCCGGGACCTTCGTCCTGAATGCACACCTTCACCCACTGTGTATTGTCCACATTCATCATGTGTGCACGAAGTCGTATCACGCGATGCTGTGCTGAAAACTTGATCGCGTTTGAAACCAGATTGTCCAGTACCTGCATTAGCATGGACGAGTCTGCCCAACTCCAGAGACCTGCTTCACATTCCACCATTAGTTTCAGATTCTTCTCGCTAGCTTGAAGTTGATAGTCATGTTGCACTGACAGCAACAATTCTGACATCAACACTCTTTGTGGGTTTATCTCCATAGAGCCGTGCTCTAGCTTGTTGATGTCTAGGAGTTGTACGATCAAACGTCGCATTCTCGTTGCGGCGAGATCGATACGGTCCATGGCTGCAAGCAGATCACCTTGCGACATTTTCGCAATGTGACGTTTGATGCCAGCAATGTTTACAGAGATTCCGGTAAGTGGGTTCTTCAGGTCATGTGCAGCAATTCCTAAGAAGACATCTTTCTCTCGATTCAACTGATCAAGGCGCTCGTTGTTTAAAGCTAGCTGATCGTTGACACTTCTGAGCTCGTTCACTGCTTCACTCAGCTCAAGCTGTTGCAATAGGATTAACTCTTTGTCTTGATCTATGATTTTACGCTGCAGAAACTCTCTTCGTTCTGCAACCTCGAGAACATAGGCTGTAAACGCACCAATGACTATGGACGACAGCATGACAAGGTTGAAATGCACCATCGAAACCACTTCGCCAAAGCCCAAAGGCTTAAAATCCAACAACAGATTGGCAACATCGAAGCAGAGGCAGAACAACACGCTCGTTGCTACTCCAATCTGGATCTTCGGTTTTGCTAAAAAAGTGGTTATGATCAGCATTGGAAGTGACAACATGTAGCCCCTATGCGCGAAATCAGTGTGCGGGCTTATAGCGATAATCGTCCCTACACTGAAGGCTAACAACAGGAGATAAGCCGAGTACAAGTTTCGAATATGCCTATACACCCATACATTGAGTTTGTACTTATACAACAGCAAGAGGGGCACCATGCTAATCACTCGTATCGACTCAATGAGTATGAGCTTTTCACTAAAACCAATAATGTCGCCGATGCAGAAGGCAAGGAGAATCACAAATCCTGGAAGGAGACCCCAGCGCGTGATAAACTCGTGAGCGCGCGGGTTATAAAATGACTCTTGAAACTCACGCTCAACAACTTCAGGAAAGCGCAAGCGACCCACAGAGCGTAGAGTCTGCTCGGTATAGAGTCTGTGAAGGGTATTCTGCAGCTGCTGATGGGGCATGCTCTACATTATCGGCAGTTCTATTGGATATTATAGCCCGAGAATGAATGCAGAACACCGTATAGCAGCCTCCAAAAAGAAACCAAGCGCGCCTGATGACAAGGAATTGTCAGCGGGAACGCTTGGTATTCAAACAGAAGTGACAGACCAGAGGCAATGATAACTATCTAAGCGCTTCCTCAAGAATTGCGGCTTGCTCCTTAGCATGAACTTTTGCCGAACCAGTAGCTGGGCTTGCGCTTTCTACTCTGCCTACATAGCGTATGACCGCTCTTGAGCCAAGCAACTCTTGAAGACGTGGTTGAATAAAGGACCAGGCTCCCATATTACGAGGTTCTTCCTGTGCCCAGAGTACTTCACTCACGTTAGAGTATCGAGAGACAACTGCTGAAAGAGCTTCGGTATGCAGCGGGAATAGTTGTTCGATACGAATCACGGCAACATCGTCACGCTGTGCTGCTGCACGTTGCTGGACGAGCTCATAATAGAACATTCCCGAACAGAAAATCAATCTCTTCACTTTACTTGCATCTACATTCTGGTCGTCGATGACCTCGCGGAATGTCTCCTGAGAAAGCGCTCGGAGATCGGATGTCACTTTACGTAAATAACCTTTGGGCGACATGAGAATACATGGTTTACGCCAAGGAGCCAGTACTTGGCGACGCAGCATATGAAAGAGCTGTGCAGGGGTTGTTACAAAACACACAATCATATTCTCGTCAGCACAAAGCTGAAGGTAACGTTCCAATCTTGCGCTTGAGTGTTCTGGTCCTTGCCCGTCAAAGCCGTGAGGCAAAAGCATCGTTAGATTCGACTTCTGTCCCCACTTGTCTTCAGCCGACGAAATAAACTGATCAAACACTATCTGAGCGCCATTTGCAAAATCACCAAACTGAGCTTCCCAGATCGTTAAACCAGAGCTCCTAACAACACTATAACCGTACTCAAAGCCAAGTACAGCGTATTCAGAAAGCGGCGAGTTGAAAATGTGAAAAGAACGTTGACCTTCTTGAAGATGATTGAGTGGAATGTACTCTGTTTGATTCTCAACATCGAGGAGAATCGCCTGTCGGTGATTGAAAGTGCCTCTTCCCGCGTCTTGACCACTAAGACGTACAGGGTGACCTTCTATCAACAAACTACCGAAGGCAAGTGCTTCAGCCATGCCCCATGAGATCGCATGATTATCCGTTTCGATCTGTTTCTTCCGTCGAGCCAGTTCGTCTGCCACTTTTGGGTGCACATGAAATGTTGGTGGGACAGTGCTAAGTGCTTTTCCAATCTCTACCAAACGTGTTTCGTCCACATTAGTCGCCACCGGAAGAAAGAGTTTGTCGCCAGCACTATGGAGTGCTCGCTCGTGCAGTGTCTGCGATAGAGGAACGTATTGTTCTGGTTGTGCAGTTTGCACCGATGCCCTGGCATCGAATGCTGTGTTCAGGATCTCCGCATAGGCAGCGCCAATAGCATCTGCTTCTTGCGCATCTACTACCTTTTCGTCGATGATTCGAGAGCGATATTTAGCTCTAACGGATAGCTCTCGCTTGATCTTTTTGTACAGCAAAGGCTGAGTAGTGGTTGGATCATCCCCTTCATTGTGTCCGTACTTCCGATAGCAGTACATATCTATGACAACATCTTCGTGGAAGAGATTGCGGTACTCAAACGCAAATTGCGTTGCCGTTATGCACGCTTCCGGGGAATCACCATTCACATGGAGGATAGGAACTTGGAGAAACTTCGCCATATCACTAGCATATCCTGTTGAACGTGAATCTTCAGGATTTGTAGTAAAGCCTACTTGATTGTTGATGATAATATGTATAGTTCCACCAGTCTTGTAGCCACGGAGGTTTGCTAGATTCATTGTCTCAGGAACCACACCCTGTCCCATGAAGGCGGCATCTCCGTGGATGAGCACAGGAAGAACAGACGTATATGAGCGATCACCAATCTCATCGCACCATGCACGAGCAGTGCCTTCCACAACAGGGTCTGCCGCTTCAAGGTGAGAAGGATTTGGAACAAGGAATACTTCTACAGTTGATCCACTTTCGGACTGGTAAACCCCACGTGAGCCAAGATGGTACTTCACGTCTCCACTACCTTGTACGGTAGTGGCATCAATCACGCCTTCAAACTCGTTGAATATCTTCTCTAACTTCTTACCCATCAGGTTCGCGAGAATATTCAGACGACCTCTATGAGCCATGCCAAGTACCACCCCATGGAGTTGTTGGTGCGAGGCGCTTTTGAAAATACTCTCGACTATAGGTAATACAGCTTCTCCACCTTCAACGGAGAAACGCTTCATTCCAATGAACTTCGTGTTGATGTAATTCTCAAATGCTTCTGCTTGCATGATCTTACGATAGATCACTTTCTTCTCTTCTGGAGAAAACAGTTTCGTGTTTCGAGTTTGCTCAGCTCGATTCTGCACCCAGAATTTCTTCTCTGGTGATTGTATGTGCATGTATTCAACACCGATCTCCTCGCAATACGTGTCACGAAGGAGGTCTATGATGTCGCGTAAGGTAGCTCGCTTAATGCCACCAAGACCGCCTGTATCAAACTCGCGATCAAGATCCCAGACTGTGAATCCATAGTACGAAGGCTGCAACTCAGGGTAGTAGTATGCCTCCATTCCCAGAGGGTTAATGTTTGCCATCAAGTGTCCACGAACACGATAGGCATTGATCATTTGCAGAACCTTCGCTTCTTTATCAACACTTTCAAACTCGTTCTGCGGTCCAAACGGATTCAAACGTTTGTCTGTTGACCAGCTTACTGGCTCATGATGTATGTGCAGAGAAGCGAATATCTGTTCGTAAAAACTAAACTCGCCCAGCAATAAGCGTTGCATGTGCTGCAAAAACTCACCAGACTCAGCACCCTGTATCACACGATGATCATATGTACTTGTTAAGGTCATAACCTTACTTAATGCCAAAGTGGATCTCACATCGGGCATCATGGCTTGAAACTCAGGCGGATAGTCGATCGCACCCGTGGCGATAATCAGACCCTGACCCTGCATCAATCTTGGCATCGACATTTCTGTGCCGATTCCACCTGGGTTCGTCAGTGAAACACTGGCTCCGCTGAGATCATCAATGCTAAGCTTGTTTGTTCTTGCCTTCAGGATGAGTTCATCATACTTCTGTATAAACTCAGCGAAGCTGAGCGCTTGGGCATCTTTAATACTTGGCACTACGAGAGTGCGAGTACCATCTTTGCGCGTAGTGTCAACCGCAAGACCGAGATGGATGTGTCCACGTTTTACTCGGTGAACTACTCCACTCTCGTCCACAAAACATGAATCGTTGAGGTTTGGAAACTTCAATAAGCTTTTGACGATTGCCCAAGCGATAAGGTGGGTGTAACTGATTTTTGGACGACGCTGCTTCGTAAGAAACTTCACAATTAGTCGGCGGTTCTCCTCAAGCACTTTCACGGGAACCGTGCGAACAGATGTTGCCGTTGGTATACTGAGAGACTGCATCATGTTCTGAGCAACTTTCTCCGCAACCCCACCAAGAATCTGAAGAGAATCACCTTCATACATATGAGGTTTTGCCACGGCAGCCGTTTTCTGCAGTGTTCCATTTGTACTCGAACTTTGGTCTGTGGACGAGGGTGAGACCGATGAAAGAACTGTACTGCTCTCAATGCTTCCACGACTTCCTACCATGGGAGAAGTCATAGCACTTTGCATTGTAGGCTGTTGGTAAGAAGCAGGAACGTTGCCAGCTCGAAAGTATGCCTGCCATTCGGCTGAAACTGAATTCGGATCGCGAAGGAAGAGATAGTAATTGTCCTCGACATAAACGTCGTTTGGATTCATAGGAAGTGCATTGGTTTTGTAAGTGAATGCTGCGAAACTACGCAAGGAATGAATTGCGTAGCTCATCATCGTGTTGACGTGCAGGCCGCAGCCTTGTTGGATTCTCGGCACTCTGTATCAGACAATTCAGTCGTATTTAACTGATGGTGAACTAATGCTAGCTACTCGAGTTCTTCCAAAATCTTCTGTGGGCTGATATCAAGCAGATGATTTCGGTCCACACATTGCCGTATATCTTGTAATTTTGCCGACTTGACTTTTACTAACCTTACTGTAACGTAATCGGATGAAAACCCAATTTGTTAGCGCAGCCGTTGGCTCGCAAAAAGCCGACGGAATAGTTCTTTATTTTTTTGAAGACGCTTCTCTGTTTCAGGCAAAGAAAAAAGATGTTTCGGAGACCTTCCCTTCAGCACTTGGTGTTCTTGATAGTGGTGACTTCACAGGTGCAAAAGGAAGCGTTGTTGTGTGTTATGCTGGCAAAGCAAAGACTACGAAGAGAGTTTTGTTAGTAGGCTTGGGAAAAATTGCATCATTGAGTACAGAGCAGATTCGCCGTTCAACCTCAAAAGCTGCACGTATGGCGCAGTCATTGAAGGTGAAAGAATTGTGCTGCGAGTTCCCGACGGGCACTTCTCTGAATAGCGGCAGTATTGCTGAAGCTATCATCGAAGGTGCAGTACTGGGTGTATATAAGTTTGATAAGTACTTCACTCTGAATCCAACAAGCTCACGTATTGAAAGTGTTGTCATCAGCGGTCCAAAGTCTGATCAACGCGCGATTGAGTCTGGCATTAGCTTCGCTACTACGCTGTGCGAAGGCGTCTATTTGACCCGTGATTTGGCAAATGCACCAAACAACGAGATCTATCCTGAGGCATTGGGTGAGCGTGCTAAAAAGGCTGGCAAAGCTGCTGGTTTCAAAGTTGAGGTGTTCAACAAGAAGAAAATTGAATCTCTCAAAATGGGCGGTTTGTTGGCGGTGAACCAAGGAAGTGTACGTCCTCCAGTGTTCATCGTTATGGAGTATTTCGGTGGTAAAAAGAGTGACAAGCCAGTAGTACTCGTTGGCAAAGGTATCACTTTCGATACCGGCGGTATCTCGATCAAACCAGGTGCTGGAATGATGGAAATGAAGCTCGATATGCATGGCTCTGCAAGTGTGATTGGCGCAATGTATGCGGTCGCAAAACTCAAGCTTCCAATTAATCTTGTTTGCCTAGTTCCATCAACGGAAAATATGCCAAGTGGTAGCGCTTATGTTCCAGGTGATGTTATCACGCACATGAATGGAGTTACCTCTGAGATTGACAACACAGATGCTGAAGGACGTCTCGTACTTGCCGATGCGTTGACCTACGCTGATCGCTATAAGCCACAGGCTGTTGTCGACATTGCTACTCTTACCGGTGCATGTGTGATAGCTTTGGGTAGCGTTACCTCTGGCCTCATGGGAACAGATGATGCGTTGAAAACACGTATCAAAAATGCATCCGCAAATACAAGCGAGTATGTATGCGAACTGCCGCTGTACGAAGAGTATGAGGAGCAGATTAAGAGTGATGTTGCTGATGTCAAGAACTCTGGTGGACGCCCTGCTGGCTCAATCACAGCAGCTCTGTTCTTGAAGAAGTTCATTGGTGATTATCCATGGGCCCACTTAGACATCGCAGGAACAGGAATTGCACCTAAAGATGGTCCTTATACTCCAAAGGGTGGAAGCGGTGTTGGAGTACGCCTCTTTGTTGATATGCTTCGAAACTGGTAGTACTTTCTGTAGCCCCTTGCTAAGATTTCAGGAGCGGTTAGATCTACAATCTAGCCGCTTTTTTTTTCTGCCAGACACAGTAGTGAAAGCCAGGCTGAAAGATAGCGAACGTAGACGCCAGCTTGCGCAATGGCTACAACAACAGGTCAAGATTGTGATCACTGACTCATTTTGTACATCGAGTGTAGCCTACTACTTCGTAAGACGATACTGAGCGCTAAGAAGGAATTGGAGCTGTAGGTAGTTGAAGGCTGAGGGACTAAACACAAACGAAAGTGCCCGAGGGTCTGTAGCCGGCATATTGATGTTCATTCGCACTTTTGACTGCAATGACAATTTCGAGTCAACTTGAAACTCTGCACCAGCAGAAACATTGATACAGTTGAAGAGAATTTGATTTACCGACTGCTCTGTTGTTTGCGTCAGCCTATCGTATCTCTCAATAGTCTCCGAAACGAAACGCAGCCCAAACTCAGCTGCGAAAACTGGACTGACAACATCTTTACGTTGTATTGGGTAGTAAGCAGAACCAACGCTAAAACCCCAGTCACTTACATGCGGTGTTTGCGAAATCTCTGTTGAGTTTGGCAACAGAGCAGGGCTCCCAGAGATGCTGTTGTGGAGAACTGAGATGAAGTACGATGATTCTGGATCTTTCTGAATGTCCATGAAAAGATCCATTCCAGTACCCACACCAAAGTTCTGATGCTCACTAAACACAATGGTTGTAAAAGGCAAGCTACCACCGAGACGTAGCTCAGTCCCCGCTTCTGCACTCTGAGTGCAGGATACAACAAGAAGGCTGCTCAGTGTAGCCAGAAGAGAGCGTCTGACGTTGTAGATAACAGAGTTTTGGTTCATAGACTTGTAAACCAGTATTCGCATGTGAAAGATTGAGGCTCAAAGCGAAGATCTTTCATAAGGAAGACCTACGAATCGCACATAACTGACGCATGAAAGAGGTAGGTATTGGATAGCAGACGCACTGAGCATAGTGAACGAAGATGCCGCAGATGTCCGTGACCTCTTTCGCTTGTCGATATATGTGAGCACCAGCGTTTGTAGCTCAGACCAAGCGTATCACAGAGTAGAATACAGGACTCCTTTTCTGAACTAGGAATACCACCGCAACTCTACCGCAACTCTACGGCAAATTGTAGCTGTCGTACAACTTCCTCAGGAAGCACTGGAACCTGAGCAGGTGCGAGTAAGTAACTACTGAGTGCTGCGATATCGGTGAAGACGCGATGTTGTGTTACAGTTTTCATGAGGTAATCTGCACCACTCGAACCTCCGGTACCGGTTCTCTGTCCGATCATTCGGGAAACCATCGTCGTATGACGGAAACGAAACACTCCTATGAGCTTGTCCATCTCAAGTACCGCATCAAGCAATCGGTACGGGGTTTGGAGAAGAGGATAATCTGCATATACGGAGATGAAGAGTGCCGCAAGTGTCGCTCTCTGCGATAGCCTTTTCTCGGACTTCGCACGCAGTTCGTTGAAGAGCGTCTCATCAAATAGCGCTTTGAAATTCGCTTCTAGTAAGGCTATTTGTCGCTCTTGGTGCTCAACTTGCTCAGAGGTCAATGAGCTTACCTTCCGCAATTCTCTTCGATCATGTTCAAAGATGCTTTGTACTGCGTTTCTGTAGTCGTCCCAGAATGCGTAGTCCTTCGTTTCCATAAATGGCATTTTCTCTAACCAACGTTCGAGTACAGTGAACAAAGAGTTCTGCGCCTGGGCATCACGTACTTCTTGTTGATGTTCCTCACTGAGGCGGGAAACATAGCCTTTTCGATCAAGTTGCAAACGCTTTGCTTCGTCAACACCGAAGCTAATCTCGAACAAACGAAACTGCCATGACTGAAAGCCGGATGCGGGATTGAGATAGTCACGAAACTCCATAAACCCTCGCGGGGTCATGGTTTCGAGTATACTGAACTGCTCAGGAAGCATAGAGAGAATGCGATTGACTCGCTGTACTCTTGCCAAGCACTTCCCTACTTCCGCCTCTGGTACATAGTCTTTAGCTAATGTGCCAATCACGTCTTTTAACTCATGAAGAACTTGCTTAAACCACAGCTCGAACGCTTGATGGACTACGATGAACAGCATCTCATCGTGTGCAGGAGTGCCATGTTTCGCACTTTCCAATTCTTGCGCCTTGAGAATTTTGTCGAGTTGCAAGTATGAGCCGTAATACACTTCTGAAGCCATATCTGTAAAGCCGTCAATAGTGAATAGATCGTTTCAAACAAAAGAGTATAGGTCCAGCTCCAGCTCAGAACATCAAAGCTCGAAAGCTTGTACGCACATTGGCATGATGCGGTTGGTCCAACAGGAATCGGAGCTCAGATTTCGTTAACGATGTCTTCGTTACGGAACACAGCAGTCGATGCAATGATATCGTGCAGCGCTTGTTTTTTGGAGCTTAGCGCAAAGAAACATCCTGCTAGGTAAATAAAACCTATGCCCTGTGATATGGTGCTCAGGATCGGAATCATCAAGAAAAAGCCGAGTGCAGATAGCACTGCATAACTCTCCTTAACCAACCATCGTTTAAACCACAAAGCTATGTTTCCTTTGCGACCGTCCGGATGGGCTATCTGAATACTCAACAGCATCTTTCCTAAGGTAGCTCCTGCAAACAACTCAACAAGGCTAAGAAGAAGGCCAGATATCGTTGACAAGGCAGTAAAAGCGCCCATCGCAGAAACCCAACCACCCATCTCTCCAGGTAAATCTTCCAGACTTTGTCCTTGCTGAGCCATACTTGCGTTTATTGCTTCTTCTCCGATAGCACGAACCATATCACCAATTGTGAAATACAGTACTACCGATACAATCATGGTAATGAGAAAGTCGAGAAACATCGCTCCAAAACGTCGGCCAAATCCTACACGACGCTCTTCAACGGTAATGTTTGAAGGTGACTGTGGTATAAAAGAAGGTACATTCAGTTCATCCATTGTGATCCCCTTAAGTAAAAGTGATTGGTACTTCGGACAAATCTACGCAGGAGAAGTGCTCAATTCAGAGAGAAATTTGGATAGCTCACAGATACAAGCCAGGTCGTTGATGCCTATGTAGTCTGTAGACAGAGGGGCAAACGGATACACCGACGAGCATAGCACTATACTATGTTGGCAGACCTTGGTGGCTTCGAAAAGATTAATGTTCAGTCACTTGAACACGTTGCATTATCTCTACTGCCATTTCATACTTTTTGAAAGGAGGCATAAGGTATGCACCATCCGCAAGTTTGGATGCGGCTTGTAGAAACTCGACGGCGATTGCAACCCCCTCCTTGGATGCAGCCTCTGTGGCAGGACCAGCTGCACGCATGCGCTCGCGTATAGCTGCTGGTACCGTCATACCAGGAACTTCATAATGTAAGAACTCCGCATGACGTACTGTACGCAAAGGAATAACGCCAACCATGAAGCGGATTGGGATATGCGCACTACGCTCTCGAAAGCGCTCTACAAGGTCCAATTCGAACATAGGTTGAGAGAATGCCACTTCACAACCTTCTGCAGCTTTTTGTGCAAGTCGCGCAATCTCATGATCTAGGTCTTCAGCCACTGGATTTACTGCACAGCAGATACTGAACTGTGTTCGAGTGCGCAGACTGTTACCACTAAGATCTCGGCCTCCATTCATACGCGACAAGGTACGGATCAAGCCAATGGAGTCGATGTCATAGACACTTGTGGCCAAAGGAAAGTCACCAATATGTGCCGGGTCACCGGTCACAGCAAGAATGTTACGAATGCCAAGCGAATGTGCCGCCAGCATATCACTTTGCAGAGCAACCATATTCCTATCCCGACAAGCAATATGCGTGATGCACTCCATGCCGCTTTGTTGCTGTATTGCATGAGAGATTGCAACTGGATTCATTCGCAACCGCGCACGCGCACCATCACTTATGTTTACCGCATCGAAGTTGTGCTGCTGCAGATACTTTGCGGCTTCTACTAATCCTTCAATATCGGTTCCCCTAGGTATATCGAGCTCTACAGTCCACAAAAACTTCTTGGAAATATTCTTTCCAAAAGCGGAACGAGTGTCTGCAGTGTCTCCAGACTTCTCATGCTCTTCAACAAGCTTGTGAGCCACATGCTTTGATCCTACGACAACGTTTCGCGTTGCTTCTGAGATCGCTTTAATGTGCTCGTACGTTGCTCCACCATCAGCGCCAATGATCGAAACTCCTTGTTCAACCAAACGAACGGCTACTTCAGAAACGTACGCTGGATCAGCATGATAGACTGGTCTCCCTTTTACCATGGTTGGGATACCGATATCTGGCAACGCGCAAAGCGGAGTACCGCAGTCTCCTATTGCTTGCATGATCGAGACCATTCTCTGTGGTCCAACAGTACCATTCGAGCCCAGAGCAATCACATCGTGTTTTGCCAAACGCTCTGCTACCTCTCGAGGATAATGCGTTGCTAGGACGGAACCATCTTCTGGAAAGGTTTTCAGAGCAATCACCGGAATCTCTGCCTTAACGAATCGAGCAGCTGCAAGGGCAATCTCGAGCTCGTCGATGTCGATGAACGACTTAAACATCAGGACATCGGCTCCACCATCAATGAGTGCAACGATCTGCTCGACAAAGGCCTGATGGGCCATCTCGCGACTAAGCGTACCAACTGGTGCGAGAATCTTCCCTGTGGGTCCAATCACACCAGCAACGTATGCACGGTGCAATGCAATAGTGCGAGCAATCCACACACCTTTACGATTGATCTCGTACACTTTATCTGAAAGACTTGCTGATGCCAACGCAAAGCGATTTGCGAAACGGGTATTTGTTTGCACTAGCTCAGCCCCGGCATCGACAAAGAGACGATGAATCTCCTCAACCACGACAGGATTCTTCAAATTGTACACATCAGGTGGGAACTCATTGAGTCCACGGCGAACAAGCTCAGCTTGCACCGAACCATCCGCGACAACAACCCCTTGTTGGAGTCTTTCCTTAAACGATAAGGGTTTGTTCATGCTCATGCAGGTCTGACCGCTTCCTCAGTTTGCGTTGGTTCTGGTATCGCTCTCTGCCGTTGGATGTACGCATCAAGGGTCAAAGTGCTGTTTGGAAACAAATACACAAGCAAGGATAATACCAAAAAGCCCAAATCCTCCAAAATTTTCGGAAATCCTACGGGTTCAGGATGCGCTGAACAACCGCAGTTAATCTCTAAACCGCGTCCCATTGCTACCCCTATAGCCATGATGAACATGACTAACATCATTGAGCTAATAAAGGATGCTGCACGCAGGCGCAGGCCTAGAATCAACATCGCTCCGGCAAAAACTTCCACCCAAGGCATGATCAATGCCGCGATGTTGACCCACGAATGAGGCATCATTTCATAGTTCATTATGCTATGAGCAAAGTCCTTGGGTGTAAAAATCTTCTCAATCCCATAAGAGACAAATACGTAGCCAACTATCAGACGAGAAAATATGCCAAGAAAGGTATGCTGTAAAAAAGTAGTCATAGTGGTAGTTGGAGTTGATCATTGCTGAAAGAGCTTCAATTTACAGACTCTTGGAAAAACAATTGACTCATTCGCATGGTCGCGGACTCTGATAGCAGCGAAGGACTGCTGAAGGGTATAGAGCCAGACCGTCTTTGCGCCGAGCTTTGATAGGACAATAGCTACGCTACTCCCGTTGACAACAAATGGGTTGAAAACTCCCGAGTACAACGAAGGCAAACATTAGCTAAGTTAAGCAGACGATTTGGTCTTTTGTTTACTAACACTGTAGGAGTCGAAATGAAACGTACTTCGATACTCGGCGTCGCTCTTTGCTTCTTTATTGCTCTCAGCAGTTGCGGAGAAAAAGCTCAAGAGATGAAAGACGCTATGGATGCTGTAAAGAATCTCAGCGAGAATGCTGATGAAATGCAAAAGAAAAATGCTGATGTTAGTAAGAGACGCGAGGAGCGTAAAGCCAAGGGCGACACGCTTGCCATACATTACAAAGAGCTCCAAGCATTTCTTCCAGCCAGCATCAATGGTTATACAAGTGAGGAACCAAGTGGTGAGTCGATTAATATGGCTGGTGCGTCATACTCAACAGCAAAGCGCCGCTATACTTCCGCAAATGGTGGTGAAGTGGAAGTGGAGATTCTTGACTACAATCAAAACCCCGGGCTATATGAACTTGTTACCGCCATGTGGGCTATGGGATTTTCGACAGACAATGATAATGAAAGCACGAAGACCTTTGATCCGAAACTTCCCTACTCAGCAGGTATTGAGCACTTGTATAAGAAGGACAAACGCTCAGAGCTAACCTATGCGATTGGTGGACGATTCGTCATCAATGTCAAGGCGAACAATCAGACAAGTAATGACTTTACGAAAAGCGTAGCAAATTCAATGCGGTTGAATGACTTATCAGCGAAGTAGGGCGACTCACTCGTTTCAATTTCTATCACTTTAAGGGGAATTCTCATGGAAGCTATTGAGAAACCGTTGGGAGATTTTTTCGCTAAACTGCCGAAATGGCCGCAGAGTATCATCGATTTTCTAGTCCGCTACTTTCCATGGATTTTGATCATTATTTCCGTGATATCCGGTTTGTTTATCGTGACTTCTCTAGGCTTAGTCACCTTTTTTTCAGTCGCAAGCCCTATAGCAGGAGCGGCGACGATGCTCATTTTGATACTGTATGGAATCCAAGCCGTGCTCGGATTGCTAGGAGGCTTGCGAATGCTTTCAGGCTCGAAACAGGGTTGGGATTTCGCACTCTATTCAGTTCTTGTAGCAGTGATTGCAAACATTATAGAGTTCAGCATAGGTGGGTTGTTTGGCGACTTTCTGATGTTGTGGGCGCTGTTCCAACTCCGTTCATATTTTGGCGGCTCAGGAGAAGGTACTTCTAGTTTCTGACATGAGTGATCGTACGTATTTTGAAGCGGTCTGAGCCTTGCTTAGACCGCTTTCCATTAGGGGAATGCATTGCATAGGAATTCAAAGTGAAAGAACGCTATCAGCTACTTCTCGTTGACGACAGTGAAGAGTTCATAACGCTTGTCGAGTTTGCTTTACAACCATTGATCGAGCATGGCGAGCTCTCGTTGCTCTTTGCCAGAGATGGTATTGAAGCGCTGGAATTGATTTCGGCGCATCCAAACATTGCTTTGGTCATGAGCGACATCTCAATGCCTCACATGGACGGACTCACTCTCCTAGAGCAGATCAATGCATATTATCCGCACATTCGAACCATTGTCATTAGTGGTTACAATGACATGCACTTTATTCGGCGTGCAATGAATGCTGGTGCTAGTGATTATTTAGTCAAGCCAGTGAGCTTCGATGACCTGCAACAGAGTATCATGCGTGCCTCTGCTCGAGTAGATATAGTACGCGAAGCTCTTAAAGCTCGAGATACGCTGAAAGCGTACGAGAGTGAATTGAAGATTGCACATGAGATCCAGCAAGAGATGCTGCCTCGCCGTATACCAGCTTTCCCTGAACGAAAGGAGTTCGAACTCGATGGAGGTATGCTACCTGCCCGACATGTAGGTGGTGACTTCTATGACTACATGATGGTTGATGATGAGCGTCTAGCTTTCGTTGTAGGTGATGTTTCCGGTAAGGGGATATCAGCTGCTCTTCTCATGGCTCAGATTCGAATCCTGATTCGCTCATATACCCTACAAGGACTATCGCCTAGCGATACGCTCTCACTCGTCAACAACATCATTGCAGACGAGAACAAGCAGGCAATGTTTGCAACTGTTTTCTTGGGTACACTTCACATTCCGAGCGGACGTCTGGACTACTGTAATGCAGCTCACGTCAATCCTTTCATTGTGAATCTCGATGGGAGTGTTTGTGAATGCCAGCCAACTCAAAACATGGCCGTCGGCATGCTTTCACACATGCCCTACCATACACGTAGCTGTACACTACAGATTGGAGAGTCGATTGTTGTAGTAACTGATGGAGTAACGGAGGCGAATGACAAGGATGGTGGTATGTTCGGTGTTGAGAATGTAGCCTCAATTCTTCTGAACAAACAAGACCTCAGCGCGCATGATCTCATGATGCATGTTGTAGAAAGCGTTCACCGTTACAGTACTCAGGTTGTACAATCAGATGACATCGGAATTCTCGTCATAAAATATCTAGGAAGTATGGCATGAACAGAGATTCAAGACAAAAACAAGGTCGCATCGTGTGGCACGATCTTACAGTTCCAAATGCAGCTGAACTGAGCTCTTTCTATTCCCAAGTGTGCGGATGGGAAGCTACTGCTCGCGAAGAGCATGGTGGAGACTTCGTCATGAATGTTGCCGAGTCTGATTCTGCTTCTGAGGCGATTGCCGGTGTTTGCTATGCAAAAGGCTCAAATGCAAATGTACCTCCGCAATGGTTACTCTATGTTGAAGTTCCGGATGTGCAGGAACGGGCTAAGCAGGCACTCGAACTCGGTGGTAAATGTGTCGACGGTCCCAGGAAAATGGGTGAATTTCATTTTTGCGTGATTCAAGATCCAGCAGGTGCGTACATTGCACTCATCGGTCCCCTTCCTGCTCCAGCTAAGAACGGCGAATAGAGCATTTCAACTGGGTTGAAACGAAGTGGTGATAGACCGACGTATAATCACGCAAACAGAACATTCTATCCACCATATCTATGGAGTATCTCACATGAAGTATAGCATTTTAGCTGCTGTCGTTGTCATAGCGGCCACCCTCAGTTCTTGTAGTGACTCAACAACACCGACTCCGACACCCACGCCAGCGAAGAACTTTCTGCCCTTGAAAGTCGGCAACTACTGGCTTTATAGTCGCCAAGAAGTCGATACCCTTACGAACGATGTAAGCGGTCCGATAGTTCAAGATTCAGCCTACGTAAGCGACTCGCTCTGGTACAACAATCGTGCTGCATTTAGAATTTTGTATGCTCGTCCTGATGCAATGGTCGACACGACATTCTTTTCAAAAGATAGTGCGACAGGTACGATCTATACCTTCGTGAACACGAAAGTAAGCTTACTCGATACTCTGGCTCCCGCGCTCGTTGCACCAGCCCTCTGGGTGAAAGTAAAACCTAGTGATGATGCGGCTTCCTGGAAGTCGCTCGACACAACTTTTACTGGAGTTATGTTAAATCTCTCCAAGTTCGGCTTGGGAACCATCTCTGCTACTATTCGTTTTGAAGTGACAGGTGCAACGGGAGCTTCAAAATCAGCCACAATTGCAGGGACGAATTACGATGCTCGTGAGTACATTCAGTACTTTAAAGTAATCGTGAATGGAGGAACGATCAGTTATACGTTGACGCAGCATTTTTACTTTGTTGAGAATGTTGGACTTTGGTTGTCGAAGACCGAGCAATCCAATGTCATGACAGCGCTGAGTCCAAGTCCCGTTATGAGAATTGCTGGAAGTCAACGTACGATGACCAAGTTCTCATTGAAGTAGTTCGGAACCTGGTCATCGAAGTGATATTCAAAGAATACGGATCATTGATTGGCACAGGCGAAGCATTGCTTCGCCTGCTTTGTTTTCATTTGAAGGAAGGCGTCTATCCAGTGCCGAGATGAGCGGCCGTCTGTCAAGCATGAATGTGAATAAGCTGTCTGATTTGCTCCAGCTTATCTGAAGGACTGGGCTGAGCGCATAGCGCTCAGCATGAAGATGGCTCCCAAACTACTTAGTTATCTGGCAAGCAGCACTAAACAGATCCACATCTGTTCTCAGGCCATTTCGGTTTGAAGCAAAGACAGCTCGCTGGTTTGGAAGAACGATAAAATCTGTTTCGTCGAACGAGGTGTTGATAGACTTCAGTGGCAAAGGTGGTTGCCACTCCCCTGCAACGAGTGTTGTCATAAAAACATCTTGGCCGCCGCGGCCCCCGAAGCCATTCGAGGAAAAGTACAAAGTGTCATCGCTGCAAAGGAAAGGAGTAACTTCATCGGCTTCTGAGTTGAGCTCCTCGCCAAGGTTCACTGGCGTTCCCCATATCGAGCCACTGCGTGTGCAGAGCCACAAATCAGTACCTCCTTGACCACCCTCGCGATCAGACACAAACACTATTGTCGACCCACTTGGGGAAATCGTCGGGTGTGAACTGAAGCTGTCACTAAGGACGCTATTCTCTAGCTCCAATTCGGACCAGACACTATTGATTAATCTGGAACTCGCGATGGTAGCTATGGCTTGTCGTTCTCCATGGCGATACACAGAACACAGAAAGACCCCGCTCTTCGACATAGAGGAAAAAGCATATGCCTTGCCTTTACTTTGATTGAAGAGTGTGAAGTCACCAACAACGCTAAAACTACTATCAGCGCAAAACAACCGGGCGCGACCGCTTCGCTCACTGGTAAACAAGAGTGTGTTATTGAATGGATTCCAACAAGGAGCATAGTCGTCCGAACTACTATTGAGCTTCTCCAATGCTTCCGCTTGTTGCCATTGTGGCTGTGCAGAGACTGCAATAGAGTAAAACAAACAAAGAACAATAAGATTACGCCTCATGATCCTCTCTGGTGAGTCCCGTCTGTGTAGTTTTGTGGTTTAGCTACGACACCAAATATATGAAAGCTCTGCGCATTCCCCTTCTTACGCTCTGTGTTCGCCTGATAGCGGCTACCAGCCTACTCATTCTCTCCTGCGGAGAGAAGCGAAGTGAACCACTTTCAACTACAATGCTCTTTGAAGTTCCTCGAGAGCTCAGCCAACAAAGCCATGTGCTAGTCCGCTCAGACTTCAACAAGGATGGAATAGAGGAAGCGATTGTCATCGTTCGTGATTCTAGCTTGCGTTCGCATCGGCGGGACTCTGTACACTTGTTTCTGTGGAGTACTTCAGAGAAGCGCTTCCTCCAGAGTTGTTGCTTTAGTCTTGAAGATTTTGAATCATGTAAGATGTTTGGCTTTGAAAAAAACGCTGCTCTAGATTTGGTTGTTTACACGAATGGAGGCGGTTCCTCGACAACAGCTACTAAAGGTTTGGAGCTGTACCGCATGAAAGGTTCTTGTTTCGAGAGGGTACTCAGTGTTGAGAATGGCAACCCCGAGATTGAGCAAATTGATAGCACATCACTCATTGTAAAGCATGATGTGTACTCAACTCTCTTCTCGCGTTCTGAGGCAGTGGAGTATGTTGATACGGTAGTGGTGCCTTCTACTACGGACCCTGTTCAAGTACGTACCATACAGACTCGGTACTTGGAGAACTATGCTGGAGTACAGCAGAAAGTGCTAGACTCTCTGTTTCAGCATAGTACGCGCAAACAACAATTGCATCGCGGAAGTTATGAGGCTACCATTCGTAGAATAATGGCTCTGCGAAAGTTGGGAAAAACAAGTGAAGCTCAGACGACGGCTGCACAATTGCTCCAACGAGTTCCGTCGCTCCCTTCTGAACTGAAAGACGCACTCCGAGAGGCTGTGCAAGCGCCTTTATAGACTACAGAGGTCGTAGCCAAGGAGCAAAGTTCGTATTGGTGATGTTCTTCCGGAGTCCTTTAAAGAGGCTTAACAACAGCTGCGCTGTAGCGGTGGTGCTTTGAGATACCGGTGCGCGCCAGAAAGTGTTGGAACGAAACGCCGAGGACTCCGAGACCATACTTCACACTTCTGCTGAAGTTGATAGATGAAGCTTCCTCAAAGTACTTTGTGGGGCATGTAACTTCTGCTATCTCAAAACCCGCATAGATAATCTGCGACAGCATTTCATTGTCAAACACAAAGTCGTCATTGTTTACGTTGATATCAATGCGATCAAACACTTCCTTCGAGAAAGCGCGATAGCCGGTATGATACTCAGAGAGTTTTTGTCCGCTGAGTAAATTCTGCGACAAGGTCAACAGGCGATTTGCAATGTACTTATAAACCGGCATACCGCCGCGAAGAGCACCTTTACCAAGGATCCGCGAACCCAGAACTACAGGATAGACGTCGTTGGCTATGATGCTAGCCATCGCAATGATGAGCTTTGGAGTGTACTGATAATCCGGGTGCAACATGATCACGATGTCAGCGCCAAGCTCTATCGCTTTCGCGTAACAGGTTTTCTGATTACCGCCATAACCCTTGTTGTTCTCATGCTTGATCACGTGTTTGAGACCAATCTCCTTCGCCTTAGCAATAGTATTGTCCTTGCTATTGTCATCCACAAGCACTAACTCATCCACGATGTCCATGGGGACCTCACGAATGGTCTTCTCTAGTGTCAACTCGGCATTATATGCTGGTAAAACGACGACGACTTTCTTTCCGTTGAGCATTGCAGTCTCTGTATTGATGGATCCGTTGATCAGAATCGCAATGACGATTCATCCTTGAATAGGACACAATTTAACATGTTGTGAACCATTCAGACTTTTTTTGAGTGTATCGGACACTCTCCCACACACTGTAAGACCTCGACCATCTTTAGACGCAAAGGGAAGGTATCCAGAAAGTATGTACGATTCATTTTTCCTTGAAAAAGAGGTGGAAATGCCCACTTTGCCCTGCAATTCTTCACTTAGCATTCCCTGCTTCCCCGTAACTTTGTATGATTCACACAAGACAATTTTCTCACTCAATCGAAAGGTTTCGCTATGATCGTCGGAGTTCCTAAGGAAATCAAAACCAATGAGAATCGTATTGCCCTCACCCCAGGTGGCGCTGATATGCTCGTTAAACATGGTCACACTGTGCTTGTAGAAAACAATGGTGGTTTGGGTAGTGGCTTCACCAACGAAGATTACATCAAAGCTGGTACTACCATCATCCCAACAGCAGCGGAAGTTTTCGCTAAAGCTGAGATGATCATGAAGGTTAAAGAACCAATCAAGCAGGAATATGACTTGATTCGCGCTGGTCAAATCGTTTTCACATATTTCCATGCTGCTGCAAATCGTGAACTCACGGAAGCAATGGTAAAGACGAACAGTATCTGTATCGCATATGAAACAGTTCAGAAGATCGACGGTTCACTCCCTCTCCTGATCCCTATGAGCGAAGTTGCTGGCCGTATGGCTCCTCAACAAGGTGCTAAGTACCTTGAGCGCGCAATGGGCGGTCGTGGAGTTCTACTCGGCGGTGTTCCTGGCACAGCTCCTGGTAACGTTCTTGTACTCGGTGGTGGAATTGTGGGTATCAATGCCGCGAAAATTGCAGCGGGTTTTGGTGCTCGTGTAACCATCATGGACAACAACTTGTACCGCTTGCGTTATCTCGATGACGTAATGCCAAAGAATGTCATCACCATGATGTCAACTCCAGCTAACGTTCAGAAGGCTGTTGTTGAAGCAGACGTCGTCGTTGGTGCAGTTCTTATCCCAGGTGCAAAAGCTCCCTTCTTGGTTACTCGCGATATGCTCCCAACCATGAAAAAGGGTGCCGTTCTTGTAGACGTGTCAGTTGATCAAGGTGGTTGTATAGAAACAACAAAGCCTACAACTCACGAGAACCCAACATTCGTCATTGATGACGTTGTTCACTATTGTGTTGCGAACATGCCAGGCGCTGTTCCGTACACCTCAACAATTGCATTGACAAACGCAACACTTCCTTATGCTTTGCAATTGGCAGGCATGGGTTGGAAAGATGCAGTGAAGAGTAACCATGAACTCTGGTTAGGTCTCAACTTCTTGGATGGGCACATCGTTTATGAAGCAGTCGCTGAGCCATTTGGAATGAAATACACCGATCCAAAGACGCTTATCAGCTAAGTGTTCTGCAATGTTCTTTTTATTAAGCCAGGCTTCGCCTGGCTTTTTTTTTACTCTTCTGAAGGTTGGATATCAGCGATGCTTGCTACTGAGCAGATGCGTGGTTAGCTGATCCGTGTCGGTGCATTCTCATAGCCTTGGAGTTGACCTCAAAGTCGATAGATCTAAAGGCTGAGGGACCAAGCTCCCGAATCTTCTGATGTGCAACAAAGCCGATCATGGCGGCATTGTCGAGGGAATACGACATACGAGGAGCGACAAAGTGGAGTCCGCCTGTAGCACACTGCTCCGTCATGAGTGCACGTAGTCTGCTATTTGCTGAGACGCCTCCAGCGATGACAATATCTTGCACCTTAAACTCGACAGCTGCACGCACTGTTTTTTGTACGAGTACATCAACGATCGCTTCTTGAATGGAAGAACAGATCTTGTTGCGTGTTAGGTCATCTAACTCGTCCTTATGGTGCTGTTGAACGTAGTTTCTTACGGCCGTTTTGATACCACTAAAGCTAAACTCATAGGAAGGGTCATTGATGAGTGCTCGCGGAAAGTGCACGAAGTCGCGGTGCTCTGGCTGGGATCGTCTGTCAATAGAAGCACCACCTGGATAGCCAAGTCCTAACAACTTTGCTGCCTTGTCAAAAGCCTCACCTGCTGCGTCGTCTCGAGTTGACCCAAGGATGCGGTATGAATTGAATGACTCCACAAGAAAAAGAGAGGTATGACCACCGCTGACGATAAGCGCAACAAAAGGAAAGCGAATCTGTTCTGACTCAAGAAAGGCAGAATAGAGGTGTCCTTCAATGTGATTCACTGGCACGCAAGGAAGTCCAGCTCGAAGGGCAAGTCCTTTTGCATAGTTCGATCCTACAAGCAATGCGCCGAGAAGTCCAGGTTTAGTTGTACAAGCGATGGCGGTGATCTCAGACATCTTGCACCCTGCTTCCTCTAAAGCTGCGCGCACAACAATGGGAACATTTTCCAAGTGTGCTCGCGAAGCGAGCTCTGGTATGACTCCTCCCCATTGTGCATGGAATGCCTGTGATGATATAACGTTGCTCCGTACTACGCCGTCACAGAGTACGGAAGCAGAGCTATCATCGCATGATGATTCAATAGCAAGTATGTACTGGGATGCTACCACTTCGTACGCACAGTATAACTGATAGTTTTCGATTCATCCTTTGCTAAAGTGAGCGGAAACTCGATGGTAGATGCATCGATTCTTGTGTTCTTCGCATTGGTGCCGATCACTTCCCAATCACCATAGCCATGCTCGACAACTGAAACCTCGGCTGTCGTGTTTTTGTGATTTCGTATGGTGACTTCGTAGCTAATCTCGGTGCTTCGTTTTGAACTTTGTTTGTAGTCTTTCTGAACACGCGTACCTACAACATCAAACGCGTCTCCGATATAGAGTCGTACAGTCTCATCACTTGGAGTATGATTGATGTTGTCTTCGCCCAAGAACTGGAGTCGGCCTTGTGAGTCTGCCTTATACACTCTCACCTTCCCTTTTGGCAGAGGCATACCCATGTTGTTCGCCTTGGAGTTCTTCAACTCAACGATGATAGCAGCTTTGATTTCCTCGGTCGACGATCCATCGCCAGGCGTTCGAACATAGGAGTGATAACGCTCAGCATCGAACACGAGTTTCTTTCTTACGTCGACATTGTTGGCTGCAAGAAGTTGCATCTGCTTCGTTTCATTATCGGCTAATGTTGTGGTTCCATCAAGAGTGTAAAGATGATACTCGAAGAAGGATTGTTCCTGGAATGGAGCGGAAGCTTCCATCGCATCAGCGCGCATCATCGTTTTATAGTTCAACATTGGCTGTGCTTCTTGGACGCGGCGCACGCTGCCGGCTACTAGTTGCAGCTGTGCATCGTGATAGGTAGTGCCACTTTGATTGTTCAGAGTAACCCAGCCATTCAAATCCACCTTCGAGTCAGCGTCATTGAGAACAGTAACATAGTTCGCACTCCATTGAAGACCTTCGCTCATATATGCGACCTCAGTCAGGTGCTCACCAGCGTGTGAGTTGTTGAGCTTCCAGAGTAAGGAAGGCTTACTGACGAGCCCCGTAGGAACCTCATCGAGGATCATTTCTCCAATAGGATTGAGGATGATCTTGTTATCGTTCGTGCGAATAACTAAGTCATTATAGCTCGACTGACTTCCTCCTTGATCAGGCTGGTACACAACTGATACAGGTGGATTCAACAATGTGCCTTCGATAACATCACTTTGGCCGTTAGGAAGACTACGACGAAAGCGTATAGTCTTACCAACCGATTTGTTGAGAATCGACACAGGGTTCAAGAGATCATATTGGTAGTTCTGCTCACGCACACTAAGCGCATCACTGTGGTTCAGAGATTTGATACTAATTGACGTTGGATCAATACGAGCGGCAACGTCTTCAAAGCGCAAGAGATTCGTCCCGCTTTGCAACATGAGGTTGCGTTGCTGTCGGACAATGCCAAAGCCCTCATTGTAGATTGAGAGAGACGTGCGTTTCGTGTCTTTCGATGTTGATACCGCTGTTTGCTGCGCAGGCAAAGTGACAGAGAGTAGCGTGATGCATAGTATACAAAAGAGTGTTTTCATGATCTAGTGTGCCTGTAATGTGAACTAAGCAGTATGAGTCTGCTATCACTCGAAAGGTTACAAAAAAAAGACCACGCTTGTCGTGGTCTTGGAAAAATGAGATATCCTTGTCAATGACTACACGAGGTGATTAGGCTTCGTTATAGCTCGCCACTTCATTCAGCTTGCGAAATCCCGAAGAACCTTTATCGCGTCGTTGCATTGCAAGCAAAGCAGATGCGTAAATTTCCTTCCACGTCAAGCCGAACTTCACCATCAGTTCCTCAGGCTCACCGCTGCCGCCAAAGCTGTCCTTGACACCAACGAACTCCATTGGGACTGGTGCATTCTTTACGACGACTTCAGCAACTGCTGCACCGAGTCCGCCGTGCACCTGATGTTCTTCAGCGCTAACGATACATCCGCACTCACGTGCAGCCGTTGTGATGCACTGTACGTCGATAGGTTTCACCGTATGAACGTTCACCACACGAGCATTGATTCCCTTTTTCGACAGCTCAGTTGCAGCTACAATAGCTTCCCAAACCATCGCACCATTAGCCATAATCGCAACATCGTTCCCATCTGTCAACTGTATAGCTTTGCCCAGTTCAAATGGTGTAGAATCGGTTGTAAACAACGGTACAGGTGAACGGCCAAAGCGTATGTACGCTGGTCCAACCATCTCACCGCAAGCAATAGTTGCCTTCTTCGCTTCTAGGTAGTCGCAAGGGACAACCATGGTCATATGTGGCAGAGCGCGAAGGAAAGAAACTTCCTCCAACACTTGATGGGTTGCTCCGTCAGGTCCAACACTAATGCCAGCGTGACCGCCACCAATTTTGACGTTGGCTTCGTTATAACAAACGCTGATACGCAGTTGGTCGGCGTTACGCAAGGCGCAGAAGGCGCCATAGGATGCAAAGAAAGGAATCTTTCCACTCAGCGCCAAGCCTGCTGCTATTGTTGTCGCATTCTGCTCAGCAATGCCAATCGAGAAGAACCGTTCAGGAAATTTTTCTTTAAAATAACTCGTCATAACCGAGCCAGTAATATCACCACCAAGTACGACCACGTTTGGGTTTCGTTCGCCAAGAACCACAAGAGCTTCGCCGAAGCCAAAGCGCGTGGGTTTCATTCCAAGTTTTTCGATGTTTTGCATAAGTATTGATTTCAAAGTCGATGGTACAGTTAAGGCTAACAACAGAGTACGCGCACACGGAGCTGCTCTATAAGCGCTTCGGCTTAACTCAGGACAAGTTCGTCCAGAGCAATCTTCGCTTGTTCCCAGCTAGGTGGTTTACCATGCCACTCGAATTTGTCATTCATGAACGAAACAGGATTGCCCATATACGTGCGGGCAACAATCGCCGTTGGTTTTCCAGTGCCCTTCTTTTGGTTATCCAGGAAGTGGTCGAATGCTGCAACGAGTTCGGTATGGTTATGTCCGTCACAGTGCACCACATCAAATCCGAAGCTAGCGCATTTGTCTACAATCGGATACACGTTAAGTACATCTGGAACTCTACCGTCGATCTGACAGTCATTGTTATCGATGATCCAGCAGAAATTGTCCAGCTTGTAGTGCGAAGCAGCCATTGCCGCTTCCCAGACGCTGCCCTCTTGAAGCTCGCCGTCGCCGGTAAGGCTAAACACACGGTGGTCGTTTTTGTCGAGATGTTTATCAGCCATCGCCATACCAACAGCAATGGAGATTCCCTGCCCCAGAGAACCTGAGGAAGTTTCAACTCCTGGTAGGCCCATATCTCGACCCGGGTGCCCCTGAAGGCGTGTTCCGTACTTTCTGAGGCTAGCCAGCTCCGACTTTGGAAAAGCGCCAGCATTTGCCAATGTTGCGTACATAACCGGGCACATATGGCCAGCGCTGAGAACAAAACGGTCGTGGGCTGTCCCGAACCAATCTGCGGTGTTATAGCGCATATAGCCACCAAAGTACATCACAGCAAAGATGTCCGCCGAACCAAGAGGTCCACCTGAGTGTCCGCTTCCGGCAAGCACAAGCTGCTTGACTATATCACGCCGAATGTTCGTTGCAATGTTCCTGAATTCGCCCACCGGACGTGGGCCGTTCGTGTAGCAATTGGAATCAAATTCCACCGCAAATTCTCCAGCCATAGCCTATCTCTGATATCATGGATAATCAGCGCAAATATAGCGAATTGCTGCGGTGGAACTGCCGACGAAATCGAGGTGCGTTGTCTGCCGACAGCTCCGTCTCTTCTCCTCAAAACACTGCTACAAAAGGCTGTGGAAAATCTCTCAATATTTTTTTTTCAAAGCTGGTGCAATTGAATCTCGTTTGTGTATTTTGTTACAAATTATTAATGGTTTGCAATCAGGTCTTTTAACTCTTCTATTGGGGATAGAACATGGCGTTTAGATACTTGTGGATACGTTTGGTGGTCGTTGCACTTCTTGCGCTGTATCCGCTTAGTGCTCAAGTGAAAAAAGCACCAACGGTGCAGGGCGGGAAACCTACTTCAGAATGGATCTTGAACAATGGCTCTCAAGGTCGAGATTTTGTGTTCTGCCTACCGCTGAATGACTGCGCGAGCTGTGGAGCTACCGCTCGTGAAATCTATGTCACGTCCTCTAAGAACACATCCTTTGATTATGAAGTTCCTGCTTTAGGATTCAAGTCAAGGTTGCGTGTCACAGCTGGAAAAGTTACTGTCATTGATGGAGCTGGTGGCGTTTTTCCAATCCCGGAAGTCATCGGTAGTGAGACTGTTTCAGATTTGTGCATCAGCATCAAGGCTGATGATTACGTATCAGTGTATGTCTACAATGGTAAACAGGTTTCTTCAGATGGATACCTAGCAATCCCTGTTCAATCTTGGGGCAAAGAATACTATGCCCTCACCTACCCAGATTTCAATGAAGCCCGTAATTGGAAGGCTGGCTTTTGCTTCTTTGCATCTGAAGACAACACTCTGGTTGATATTTATGCGCGTTCAGCGTCATATGGAGAGTATGCAACAACGGGCTTAGGAAAACGAACCGAAGGTGGACATAAATATGGCGATCATTGGCAAGTGAATCTGATGCGTGGTCAAGCGTACATCGTCCAAGGAGACGGTACGACCAGAGGCCAATTCGATTTAAGCGGTACTAGAGTTGTGGCTACGAAACCTATCGGTTTCATTGATTTTCACCAGAGAACCATGTTCCCCTGCTTCAATCTTGGAGGAGGGCGAGATCACGTTTGCGAAATGGTACCACCGGTTGAACAATGGGGTAAAACCTACGTCACCGTTGAGTTTGTCCGTGGCGGTCTTGGTGACCTGTACCGAGCAGTAGCAAAAGAGAATGGAACGAACATCACCTGGGAGAGTTACGATTTTAAAACAGGCAAACGTTTGAATGGTCCGACAGGGGTGCTGGGTATGAGAGCCGGAGAAGTTCGCTCTTTGCCAAAGTCTCCAGAGGAACCATCAGATGGACCTGGTTCTGCGACTGCTAAATCCAAAGGAATCGTTGGAATGGCTATCTTCAAAGGAAACAAGCCATTCCAACTGATGCACGAATGTCCGTCAGCAAATTGGGATAACGACAACAACTTTGATCCCTTTACTATTTATTGTGTAGCAAAGGAACAGTACACGAAGGGAACAATATTCCAATGTCCTTCGAATCCTGCGTACACGACGCACTATTTTAGCTTGATTGCGATTGGTGACTCCTCAGATGCTTCTGCAAAGCTGCTGAAGTCGATCAAGATCGACGGTAAGTTCGTCTACAACACTACTCCTAGCTTTTTAGGTAATCGCATTCCAGGAACAAATCTGTACTACGCCCGAATTGGTATCTCAAATGGTCCACACACCATTCTTGGCGACACCCCATTCGGTGGCGAGATTTATGGTTATGGCCAATTTGACTCGTACGGCTGGCCAGCCGCCACAGCCTTTAAGCAACTCAATGTGTTTGATACCCTGCCTCCTGTATTGACGAGATCGGAGGAGTGTGGAGATTTCACTTATCAAGGTACTGAAGTAAGAAACTTCAAGGTTAATGATACCTTAGATCATGTTGAAACTGGTATTAGGGAGATAGACTTCGTCGATTCTGCTGACGCTCGTAGTTTCAACTACCGCATCGTCGTTACACATTCGGACGGCAAAGAAGTACAAGACGGCAAAGTACCTGTTTCTTCAAGTAACTTCAAAACAACATTTCGACTCGAAGTCATCGACAAAAGCAAGGATGCATACGCAAAGTTCTATGTCATTGACCGCGCATTCAATTTTACTTACGATAGCGTATCGTGGTTCGCGCCGCGTGTGCGTTTGAATCCAGATCCAGTAAACTTCGGTGACGTACGAGTAGGTACATCGAAGTCGATGAAAGTCTGGATTCGTAATGACAACGATTCAGCAATCAAGGTAAAGAAAATTTACATGCTTAAGGGAGCTGAGTTTAGTGTGAAATCGGACACTGCTGCGGACTCAACAGGACTTGTCATCAAGGCGCATGATTCGATTCTCGTCACTCTTAGCTACCTGCCTACCAGAGAGGTAAGTACTCCACAAGACTTAGATTTCGACTCCCTTCTCGTAAAGGAAACATGCGCTCCGTTTGCCTTTTACGTTAGAGGTCGTGGTGTAATGCCACACATCCAAGTTGGTGATTTTGATGCTGGCACCGTGGGAATTGGGGAATCGGTCTGCAATAGTAGTATTCCTGGAAATCTCTCTATTAAGAACGTTGGAACGGATACGTTGCATGTTACAGGTATAGATCAGACGAAGATCACTCCTCCTTTTAGCATCAATAAAAATCAACCTACAACTCCTCCATTTACGATCGTTATTCCACCAGGTCAGAGCGTGATTTTTCGAGAAGTGTGCTTCTCCCCTACCACAGAAGACCAGTGGAAACTTGACATACCGTTCTTAAGTGACGCACCAAGTAGTCCGAAGGATGATCCTATTTCTACATGGCTTGGAAGCTCAAGCGCTCCAGGACCCTATGTGATAGGAAATGATTGGGACAGCGTTCGATTGGGTGTTTCAAAGACCCTTCCTTGTTACATTGGCAATAGTGGTACTCAACAGGTTACGTGTACTGCCGTCGACGTTGTATCATCAATTCCGGTTGAGTATACAGTTACACGAACGGAACGCGCTATCCCATTTATTGTGTACCAGAACCGTCTTGATTCGGTCCGGGCAGACGTATTGTTCCTCCCAACCGTTGAAGGACCAAAAACTCCTTTGATTCAAGGCACCTTCCCGACCGATGTTACCAAGCAAGCCTTTCTTACAGGTTACGGCTACTTAGAGAAGATTCAATGTCTAGACGCAGAGATTAAGACTCCTCAGCTTGCAGGCAACTCTATCGTATCCGCAAATGCAGGTGAGTTTGTGAGTATTTCAAACACTAGTACCTCTCGCTGGCTGACTATCCATAGTATCGACTTCATCAACGAGGCAGACGATGATGTAAAGCGTATCTATCCTCGCGACTTTGCCTGGACGAGAACCTTACCAAAGGATACCGTTATCGACATTGGTTCGGCTCCATTCCTCATCCCAGTGCGGTTTACTGCATCGAAGGCTGGTCCAGAACATGTTCGTGTTCGCATCGTTCACAATGCAGAACCTATCACTGCAAATCCAACCGGAACCTTTGAGACCATAGTAATGGTTACGGCATACGGCATCATCCAGAATCCACCGTATGTTAAAGGACATGATTTCGGCTTGAATACTGCTTGCGATCATCCAGCTGGAGTGTTCACCGTTGGTAATAGTGCGGCCGCAGGTGCGACGAACTCCGATCGCATCTTGGATTCAGTGTGGATAGACGGACCGGATGCTGCAAACTTTAGTATCAGCGGTACGCCAACTCCAGGCAATCCAATCACAATACAACCTGCATCTTCAGTGAAACTTGATGTGGTCTTTAATCCAACCGCTTTGCGAACAGGTACATATAAGGCTTATGTCCATGCAAGATTTAATGATGGACTCGTGCTCACAGACTCTCTTTTGGCGTCTACTAAAGTCTCGACCATTGCTGCAAACGTTGCGTTTGCGAAGGCGACAATGGATATGGCAACAGATGGCTCGGTAAACGAGCTTTCGCTGAGCGCAGTCTCAACGCAATGGGCGGATGCGGGTGTTAAGTCGTTCACGGCTGGTATCCGCTACAATCGATTTGATATCATCTATATGAAGAATACGGCTCAACTCGGTGCAATGTTCGACAACAGCTGGAAAATCGATTCTGCAGTTCAAGTAAACACGAGTTCTCCGGACTCGGTTGATCTCATTGTCACTGCAAGTGGAAGTACACCAGTGAGTGCGTCAGGCGATTTGGTGAAAGTCAAAATGCAGATTCTCATTGATAGTATGAAGACTCAGTCCTTCACTGCGCCATTGGCAGACTTCAAGCCAAACGGTCGCGAAGCTTGTGTTCTCGTTAACCTTGGTTCTGCGAATACTAGTATTGTAGGTTGCTATATGGGTGGACGCTTTGTCAAAGTCAGCGAAACCCCATTCGCTCTTCGTTCTGTATCACCTCAACCAGCTCAAGATGGATTTGCAAAAATCTCCTACGCTGTTGGGTTCGAAACGCACACAACGTTGGATGTTGTAAATGAGAAGGGTGAAGTTGTCGCTGTCCTTACGAATGGTCAGCATAAAGCTGGAGAGTACACGTATCTCGTCGACGTTCATGCGTTTGCGTCCGGTGTTTACCGTGTGCGAATGACAAGCGCCGGCAGTTTACATACGCTTCCCCTCGTGATAACACACTAGAGCTCCTTGCTTAATGCACAGTATCAGAAACGACTGAGAGCTACTCTCAGTCGTTTTTTTTATTGAATACGCCCCTCAAACAAGCTCCTCACATGTTCCCGACAAGTCAACATCCGTTCTTGGCATAATTATTACTACACTCTATCAGACATATAACTGGTCTGAAAGAGATATGCGAATCAAGAAGTTTCATGGACGAAACATGCGCGATAGCTTGGAGCAAATGCGCAATGAATTGGGGGAAGAGGCAATTATCCTATCCTCGCGGGAGATTCTCGAACCTGGGAGTCTACCAGTTACCGAAGTAGTGGCTGGCATAGAACCCGAAGAGTTGGAATTGCACCGCCAACAACGTCGTGTGCCCTCCGATATTGCCTTTGCTGCCGGCGAACGCAGAAATCCACTTTTTGCGACTTCTGTGACAAAGAATCCAGATGCGCCCGCGCAAGCACCTCAGACTCAGTTACGTACCCGCTACTCGGCGTCAGTTCCAGCTGACACCCAGTCCATTCAATCGGAAATCGCTTCTCTACGGAAAGCAATTGAGAATCTGAGCACCGTTCAAAGCTCTCAGCAACGGAATTTTACTCCCCCTGCATTCTTAGTGCTTCAATCGGAGCTTTTGGAGGCTGGCTTCAGTGAAACACATTGCAACGAGCTGCTTTCCTACTTGCATAAACAAGGCATAGAAGCTCAAGTTGACATACTCCGTCAAGCACTGCGCTCTCATCTCTGCAGCTCGCTCCGCACATCAAACCCATTACGACCAAGTTCGCAACCGAAGATTGTCATCGTCAGTGGCGCGCCCGGTAGCGGCAAAAGCTCGTTGTGCGCGAAACTCTCGGCTAGTTTCGCGCTCACCATGAATTCAAATGCACTGATACTACAGCCTTCAAGTGCACATGCTCAACTACCAGATAACGTTCAAAGCGTTCGCCTTGAGTCCTATAGTTCGAATCAACAACTATTGGAATTAATGCAGAACACTGACGATCAAGACTTCGTCTTTATAGAAGTACAGTTAGATAGTGCCAATTCGGAAAGCGCGGCACGCATCGAGCAATTGAGAAGTGCTACAAACGCTGACACGGTTCTACTTACTGTATCCGCAGTTTGTAACGACAAAACAGCACATGAATGGATGAGAATGGCCTCAGCACTCCCTGAGTGCGCGCTCGTCCTTACGCAAGTCGACTGTTCAAGATTGCAAGGTACATGTCTGCAAGCGCTACACACTTACAACGTTCCGGTATCTTTTCTCACAGACGGCCGTGGAATCCCTCAGTCGATAAAAGCTGCAACTCCAGAACGAATAGTGGATAGCGTTTTCCAGCCCCAAATTACCAGAAGCGCATAAGGCGTTCATTTTGATGGCACAATTTTGGATAGTGACTTGATGGACACCTAGTGTACGAACCATGGCAAAAGCAAAGAAATCAGATAAATCAAGCTCGGACAAGGACTTAGCGGCTCGTTCGCGCTACCCAATAGGTCTACTTTTCCAAGTAAGTACCCTATCCGCATGCGTTTCGTATCTGCTTTTTACGATTGGATCACGGGCAGATTTTGCGACGGCGATGTACCGCTCACTTGTAGTCTTTGTTGGAGTAAGTGTATGCCTGGGAATCATCATGGTAACGATCGTTGGGGTGCTCCATCGAGTGAAAATGAAAGAAGCTGAAGAGCGTATTCAGCGACTACATGAAGAGGCTTTAGCAGAACAGCAAGTATTGGACTCTCAGCAGCGAGCAATGGATCAAGAGCGCGAAGAGCGAATCAATCAAATGCTCACTGGTAACGAACTACAGTGATAAAGAAAAGATAGTTTAAAACGACAGGAGTTAATCGATGGTGGATCAGGAAACAGTACTCACGAAACCTACGCCTAGTGTAGACGACAGCGCGGTTCGAGCAGCATGGAAAGAGTTTCATTCCAAAAGAAGCTCAGCTGCAAAGCGCTCAGAGGCTAAGAAGCGTCTGATGCTTAACTACATGTGGTTAGTACGCTATACCTTGCATACAATGTCGCTCCCTACCAATGCAATTCTCTGTGACGAGGATTTCTTGCATGTGGGAATTCTGGGACTCAATGAAGCCATTGATCGTTTCGAAGCAGAACGAGGAATCAAGTTTGAGACCTTTGCAATGCCCCGCGTTCGAGGAACCGTACTCGATGAAATGCGCAGACTTGATTGGCTCTCCCGCACTGCACGAAAGAAAGCTCATGAACTCGTTGCGGTATCAGATCAACTTCGTAAAGAGACTGGTCGCGAGGTTAGCGAAGAGGAAATCCGGACGAGGCTAAATGTCAGCCTTGAAGAGTATCAAACCTATCTTAGTGCAGCGGCAGCTGCTGTTGCGTCCCTATCAATGAACGAATCCAAGTCTTCTCTTGGTTTGTCTGACGATGGTGATGAGCGTGATCTCCTGCAGGAGATTCCTGACATGGATTACGAGAATCCATTGACACGCATGGCAGATGAAGAACGTATGGCCTTCCTCATGCGCTATCTGAAGAACCTTCCAGAGCGTAAGCGCTTGGTAGTAACGCTCTACTACTACGAGAATTTGACGTTCAAGGAAATTGGTGTATTGCTCTCACTTACTGAAAGCCGCATTTGCCAAATCCATACACAGGTGTGCAATGATTTGCGTGTGAAGTTGACCGCGTTTGACAACGCATAATCGAGGCGACTAGACTGTTAGATTTTTTCGTCGGTCAATCTCAGAATCTCGTCGAGAGTCTCTTGCAGAGTCTCGGCTTCCCACTTCTGGTCATACTTTGAATGCGCATAAATAAGGTTGCGCATCATTCGAGCACAGATACTGATGTTCGCTGACTTGTTCAACATCTTGTCTGAATACGCAAAGCCTGACTGCCGGATAAACTGTTCGCAGTCGGAGCGTGATATAAACGCTCCGTGGTTAAACGTGTCAATGAAAACGTTTAGTCCTGGATGGTATACTAGGAAATGGAGCGGCATGCCGATGCCATGAAGCTCAATCCCCACTCGCTCAGCAACCAGCATGTATACGACGGAAATCGAGATAGGAATTCCCCTCTTCGACTTGAGCAATTGCGAAATGTATGAATTCTCCGGAGCGTAGTAGTTCTTAGTTGCTCCCCGAAAATCTTCTTGCTCAAAGAACACCGTATTCAGACTCATCAGCAAACTGAGGTCTGAAGCATTCTTCATCTGAATGAAGATGTTGTGCACACGTAGCGAAATGGCGTCGAGTGTTTTGTAAAACTCATTCTCGTCGATATCAGGAAATCCAAAGGCCGATAGTAAGTATGCTGCCTGCTCAAGACTGATGTCTTTCTGGTCAAAATGCGCATCAATCACTTGGTTCAACAAACGCGAAAGTGAACCTGTTTGCAAGGCGCGTATGCACGCTCGAGCGTTCACGATGATAGGATTCTCATCGTCACGAGTAAGTTCGATTTCTTTGTTTAGTACATCACTGAGGTAGGGCACCACACGATGTCCGTACGACAAGAGCTTGTTTTGAACAGCGGTCGTGACGGTGCTATCGGTGTCATCTAAGAGCGACAACAACGGCTGGATCTCAGCTCTTAACTGTTCATCTTGTACGATAGCTTCCTGCATTTTCCCTACTCAATATCCGGTAATCCGTGTATGCGTACGAGCTCTGTGCGCAAAAATGTAAAGGCTTCTTGTGGTGAATTGACAAAGCGAAACAGCTGCAGATCATCTGCCTCTATCATATTCATATCGGCAAGATATTCAAAATTGATAACGTTCTTCCAGAACTTTTCACCGTAGATACAGATTGGCATCTGCTTTCGAATCTTCTTAGTTTGAACCAATGTAAGCACTTCCATAAGCTCATCTAGGGTGCCAAAACCTCCAGGAAACACAACCAGAGCCTTTGCGAGATACACAAACCAATACTTTCGCATGAAAAAGTAGTGGAACTCAAAGTTGAGGTCGGGGGTAATGTAAGGATTTGGATACTGCTCAAAGGGTAGTGAAATGTTAAGCCCGACCGACTTTCCACCTGCCTGATGCGCGCCTCTATTCCCTGCCTCCATAATACCTGGTCCGCCGCCCGTGCAAATCACGAATTCTGATCCGTCAGGTAGCTTCATTGACCACTCGGTCATTAGCCTTGCCAACTCAACAGCATCTTCATAGTACTCGCTCATTTCCTGGTGTGCTACCAAACGATCAAGTTTCTTCTGCGTGCGAAGTTGTTCTTCACCGATGCTGTTCTCAATGTGTAGTCGAAGAGCTTCGGCTTCCTGATGATGTTGCTCTTTCGACTTTATTCTTGCAGAACCAAAGAAGATAATGGTACTATGTATGTCGTTCGAGCGCAGATGCATATCTGGGTGCTGATACTCCGCCAGCATACGCAGTATTCTAGCTCTGGGAGAATGCAAGAACTCACGATTGTCATACGCCTTTGGTGCACGTTGCAAGCGCTCTGGCAGCTCTTCATTGGGGTTCATATCTTAGTCCTTAACGTTAGTAAATGGAAGAAGCTGCAGGTGGACCTGCACACTGTTGTCTACACTTCGTACAACACATACCTTATCCTCCAAAGCATGCTCATTGCGAATATAACCAAGTGCAACATGGCCGAAACGCGGAGAATGACTCACACTGGTGATGTACCCGACTGCAACCTCCTCAACTTCAATCTGGGCTTTTAGCGGTAGTGCTGTATTGGCTCGGAATCCCACGAGTCGCTTCTGCACTTTGTTATAGGAGTCAAGGCGGGCGATCACTTCTTGACCAATGTAACATCCTTTCTTGAAATTGATAAGATGTAAGAGATTTGCTTCAAGAGGATTGAAGTCACCATTCAATTCACTGGGAGCTGTTGCGTGACCGGAATCCAAGCGCAGGAGCTCATACTCGTCAGCGCTTGCTTGTTGAATAGTCAAGGAAAGCTCTGAGAGAAATGCGCTTCTTCGTGGACTATCCTCTTTCGGTACTAGCAGTAAAAATGACAGCTCGCAAAGAGCTTGGCTAGACAGAGCATAAAGTTCAAAACCCTCGTATTTGAGTTTTACGATGTTGTTCGCTTGAGGCAATTCCTGTGTGTCACCAAAGAGGAAGCGCAGAGCGGAGCTTGTATGAGGACCGCTTATCTCCAACACGGAAAATGTATCTAGGGGTCCACTGAAGTGCACATCATCCATGACCGCATAGCTCCGCAGGTGCGCAAGCACCTGTGGGAGAGCATGAAGAGAAGACATCACAAAGATCTCAGCCTCAATCATGAACACATCGAGCAGATCAACAATGCGACCTTTGTCCGTGCACAGCATTGTTTGCCGGTGATGCAAGGAAGCTAGGTCTCGAAGTTCGTTGGTAGTTACCCGATTGAGATAGTCGAGCGCATCAGTTCCCCGCACTGAGAAGATCGCTCGGTCAGTTCGCTCAAACCACGCACAATTTTCAACCGCAGCCTTGTAACCGTCTGTCCATGCCATATCCATTTGAATTCGCTATTTTGATAAGAACAACTATCGGCAATTTACACGACCTCATTCGATGCAGCTTCGATTAGCTTTTGCACAGTGGAAACACTTGACTCCAAACACGCTGAAAAGTGGCCAAGTCCTGTCCGCTTTCGTGCTGCTTCTATTGTGGAGTGCGCCTGTGGACGCCAATACATATCGCGTGTATCTACGGAATAAAGGCATTTCTCCCTTTGTCAAAGGAAGTGAACTGTACACTCAAACCCAGGCCCTCCTCAGTGATCGATGCCTTGCACGAAGAGCAAAGGTGATGAAAGCAGACTCACTCTTCAGTCTGGAAGATGCCCCCCTCTATGCTCCCTATCTCGATAACATACGAAAAACAGGTGCGAAAATCCTCTTGGAATTACGCTGGGATAATTATGTGGTGGTTTCCTGCGACACCACAGTTATGAAGTTGTTGAAGACCAAGTCGTACGTCAAGGATGTAAGCGAAACCGGTGCGTTTTTCAAGTTACTGACGCAAGAGGAACAGCCAAGATCAAAACGCAATGGACTGAAGACCTTTGATACTAGCTGTGGAGTCTTTCGATACGGACCCTCGATCAGGCAGAACAAACTTCTCAATACTGATGAGTTCCACGCAATGGGAGAACTAGGCTCGCGATGTCTTGTGGGAGTTCTCGATAATGGATTTCGCTACAAGCAAATGCAGTGTTTTCAGCACTTGCGTATGCTTGGTGAGTACGATTTCGTGTTTCAAGATTCTGTAACCGAAAACGAATCTGCTGATGTTGGATCGCAGGACGGTCATGGAACGAATACTCTTTCGATCATAGCCGCCTATCAACCAGATAGCCTCATTGGCACTGCACCGGATGCTCAGATCATGCTGGCGAAGACAGAGGACATGCGGCAGGAAGGTCGCATTGAAGAAGACAACTATGCAGCTGGTATAGAATGGTTGGAAGCGGCTGGTGTTGATGTGAGTTCATCGTCTATCGGCTATTTTGATTTTGACTCTCTTCAACTTTCGTATAACTACTCCATGCTCGACGGTCGCTCAACAATCTGCGATCGTGCAGTTAATCGTGCCACAGCTCGAGGAATGATATGTTGCGTAGCTGCAGGTAATGAGGGCGGAGAGTCTCGAACGCTTATCTCTCCCGGTGATGCAGACTCCGCCATTACTGTTGGAGCGGTCATTGATGATTTGATGAATGTACCTCGGTGGACATCAAAGGGTCCAAATGCACTGGGCAAACTGAAACCGGATGTTGTGGCTCTGGGAGTAGATGTCTATGTGGCAACAGTAGGAACGACGGCGAATATCAACAAAGGAAATGGTACATCATTCGCGACACCTGCCCTGGCAGGTGCAATTGCGTTGCTCGTGAGTCAGTTTCCTGATTTGAAACCCTATGAAGTACGCGCGTTGTTGTATGCGCATGCAAATCGGAATTCTAGTCCAGACAGCATTGTCGGCTATGGTTTACCGAATATGATGGAAGCAGCTACGCATCATGGGATAGTTGTCTCGCCAGTTCTTAGCTATGCAGCTCCTACCTATCAGTACTTCGTCTATACCATACGTAGTGCATTTCCAATTGTGAGCGCAGTCCTTTCGCTGAGCTTTGATGGACGCGAGTATAGAGATTATCCTCTGCAAACTACAGGCATAGCGAACCAGTATATGGTCCGTATTCCAAAGAACACGTCACCGACTATGTTTTTCGCCCTTAGTGTACAAGACGCTCAACGCAGCCGACGTGTACCGGAGCTATCATATGATCGCATTAGTTTTGGTGAGTCGCACATACCATGCGGGATGGATCCAGCCAACTTCCCTAGTTCCGTAGCCGAGCTCGACGAAGAATACACAATCATACCGAGTGCTATACCATTCGGTAGTGCTCGTGTTGAGTGGATAGAGAAGAGTGTGCTTACGAGTTGGAGAATCGTCAACTCGATTGGGCAGACAGTACGCTTAAGCTCGTCGAACGATTCAAACGTGAGTATTTCTGTTGCTGACCTACCGCGTGGACTCTACACAATAGAGAGCTCTCATTCTACACAGCATCGTTCACATTTACTCCTCATCTATTAGAAAGATTCTGTAGAAAGGAGTTTGCTCTGCTTCGCTCGCTCAACCACCTGAGTTGGAGACGATTCACTGAGAGGCTGATCACAAACTGAACTTGAGTTTCAGACATACTTATCTTGGAGCACACATGTTACATCGCGCAATCGTCTCAGGAGCAGGTGGTGCCTTAGGACACTCTGTTGTTGAGTGTTTTCTTGCCCAGGGCTGGTTTGTCCATGCTCTCGTACGAAATCCCAACCCAGAAGGCAGATGGACATCAAACCATCTCTATTCTGAGCATCTGTGCGATCTTTCAAACGAGAATGAGTGCTCAGAGGTCGTAAGTTCAATAGATGAGTTCAGTGCTGTCGTGCATTTAGTGGGTGGTATTGAGGCCGGAACTTCTATTGTAGAGAGCAACTCGGAACTATTTACGCGTATGTTGACTATAAACCTCATGAGCGCGTTTAACCTTCTACACGCTACGATGCCGCAATTGCAGCGCCGTGCTGGGTGTTTTGTTGGAATTGGTGCAGCCTCCGCTTTGCGCCCCACACCGAACAGAGCAGCTTATAGCGCATCAAAAGCTGCACTGATCTCACTTTGTCTGTCAGCCGCTGAAGAAGGTAGGGTACATGGATTTCGAGCGAATGTGGTCGTTCCAGGAATACTTCGCACAGCGGCAAACTTGGAGTGGGCGCAGAATGGAGAAGAGCAGAACTGGACTGACCCTTTAGAGTGTGCAGAGGCTATCGTCGCGCTCTGTGGTCCGAGTATGAAGAGTTTGAATGGCGCGGTACTTCCCATGTTTGGCGGGTTGAGTTTTTGAGCTCGTGTCAGTACCGCATGAATGAAGTCGGATGGTTATCAGTACGTAGTTTTCCGTTAAGAGTGCGCATCGGCGCACAATTCTATTGAAGGTTCGGTATTTCTACGGAGTGCTAGAACGTTCACGACGCATATATCTTTGTTTTGATGTAGTTCTACAGAGCCAGAAGTATGAGTTTCAACTACGCTCAACTGACTCGATTCTCAATTTCGACACTTACACTTTTTCTGGTACATACAATGTTTAGAGTTTCATCAGTGCGTACAGCACTTCCCTTTTTCATGAGTCTTATCCTATGCGTTTCAGTTTCTGCGCAATGGAAGCAAGCGACGTGTCCAGATCTTGATTCTGGCATCACCATCAAGTCACTGGCACTCAATGGTTCTATTCTCTTTGCTGGCACGAGTACACGTGGTGTGTATGTGTCCAAGGACAATGGTCGTAGTATTACACAGGCTACCAATGGTATGTCAAATCTCCGCGCTTTTGCTGTTGCCGGCAACGGTAGCTCGATGTATGCAGGCACGTATGGAGGTGGTGTTTTCGTAACAAACAACGATGGAAACACGTGGACTGCTGTGAATAACGGACTAAAGAATACAAACGTAACTGCGCTCGTTGCGGCTCCGGGCATCTTAGTCGCTGGCACATCAACCGGTGTATACCTGTCTACAAATAACGGAACAGATTGGAACCCAGCAGGTCCAGGCTTGCCTTCCGCTTCGGTCAACACAGTTGCTGCACTTGGAACAAACATTCTTGCTGCGACTCAAGGTGGTGTATTCGTTTCAACGGACGCTGGCGCGATGTGGATACCGGTTGGAACGGGTTTAGGTTCCGCCGCGAACAGTGTGAGTTCCTTTGTTGTCAATGGTACAGTCATCGTGGCGGGTACTGCTGAAGGCGCATATGTGTCCAATAATTCAGGTATGAGCTGGACGCAGATGAACAATGGTCTGACAAATGTTACCATTAACGCAATGACCGTCAGCAATGGAGTCATTTTTGCGGGTACTGACGGCGGCGGTGTATTCTTGTCGAAGAATAATGCTTCTTCCTGGCAGTCTGCAAACGAGCAACTTGTTTTCACCGATATACGCGCTTTTGCATCAACGTCTACAACTGTATTTGTTGGTACCTCTGGTGGCGGACTCTTCTATCGAGAATTGAAGCAGATCATCGACGCAGTTCCTGTCGAAACATCAGGAAACGCACTAGCTACATACATAGACCATGTTAGTCCTAACCCTTTCCGTGATGTTGCCCGAGTGCACTATCATGTAGATCAAGCCAGCACTGTTGCCATTGATGTGTATGACGTACGTGGTATGCATCTGCGTTCACTCGAACAGAACACTTCGTTGGAGGCAGGTAGCTATTATACAGAGTGGGATGGTCGCGATACAAAGGGTACTCTCCTCTCAGCAGGTTCCTACATAGTACGATTGCGCACGAATAGCGGTGTAGAGAGTAAGGTCGTTGTACTCTCTGGAGAGTAAATCTCGATCGCAAATTATTCATTGAACATCTGACATATGAAGTCTCCTGAACGTTCTTCAGGAGACTTTTTTTATGCTCGCACCTTGCGGTGCTCGGCATAACTCGTCACATGGCTCTAAACATCGAATGACACTACTCAAAAAGGATCTTTAGGTTATTGATCGTATTGCCTTCCGCAATGCGAACAAAGTAGAGTCCATTCGGTAGACTAGAAACATCGATCGTACACTCAGGTTCTGAGCAAGACGCCGACTCAACAGCAAGTTGGCCACCAAGACTAAACATCTGTATACAGGCACCTGCACTCAGCATGTCACGAACAATCCTCAAACGTCCCTGGAGCTTGTCGTGTATCAGCTTTATGTTAACACATTTAGCGAAGGGAAACTCTTCAACCTCTACTAACGATTGTGCACGACAGCGATAAACTCCAGAGCCATTGGTGCCAGCGTACAGGGTGTTCTTATCGTTGATCAGGCAGTACACGGAGTAGTCTTGTAACCCGGCGCTGTGCCAGATCTTACCACTATCTGAGGTCATCATCAAGCCAACCGAGTCAATAGCAACAATCAAGTATGAGTCAACACTTTGAATTGCTCTAACAGCGGAGCCTCGGTCTGTTGGATCAGGCAACGTCAACCATGTTTCACCTTGATCAGTGCTCCAGTATACGTGACGCGTTGAAGAGCCAGCATATACGATGTTGTTCTTCGAGTAAAGACAAAGCACGGTTGAGTCACGCATACCACTATTAGATGAAATCCACGAAGCACCTCCGTAGCTACTCTTTAGGATGCCGTAGCCCTGTGTGGCGGCTAGGAGCACATTAGCAATCGAACAAATGGAATTCACTTGTGTTTGGGGAACTCCCGTGCTAGAAAGTCCCCACGTGACACCACTATCAATGCTCTTCCAAATCGCAGTGCTTGTACCTAGTACGAGTGAAGCCTGATGTACAACTAAACACCTAGCTTTTAGATCTGTTAAGCCCGAATTCTGTGCATGCCATGAAATGCCATTGTCCGTTGAACGAAACACGCCACGGCTCATAGTGGCGCAAAACAGCGAGTTCGAATGGTTAATCAATGAAATAGGAACAACTGAGTCTAGGCTCGAGTGTGTCCAATTTTCGCCTTCACTCTTTGACTGCCATATTCCAAGGAAACTCCCGCAACGGAGTGTTTTCTCATGCATATGCAGTGCTCGAACGACAGATCCCGCAACCTCACACAACTCCCAGGTCAGACCATTGTCTGTGCTCATAAACAGACCCGAGGCAACGGTACCTGCAAAGACTTTCTCGTTTGAAAGAGCTAGAGCCGTTGTGTTCGAGTCAGATGGACTAATAGGTATTGCATGCCAGCTATCGCCTGAGTTTGAACTCCTGAATAAGCCTTGGTTCGTGGCTATAAACAAGTACTGCGGACTCCATACAATCGATCGGATTGATTGAGCGCTCAAACCAGTGTTGATTCCCTGCCAACTTCGCCCGGCGTCAGTTGAGCGAAATACACCAGCTAATGTTCCAGCAACAATATCCTTACCATTGCTGCTGAGACACTTCACTACGAAGTTTCCCAAACCGCTGTCCGAACGTATCCAACCTTTTATCCCTCGCAAGTGTCGATACAAACCAGAGGTGGTTCCTGCATAAATAGCTGTTGGAGTAACTGCAAAACAATTAACGACTCGATTCTGAATTCCACTATCGAGAATCGTCCAATCAACGCCACAGTTTGTTGTGATATACACACCTGAACTCGTACCAGCATACAATGTGTCTGCCGCCTTTATCATTGCCCATACATTCAAGTTGCCAAGTCCGTTGTTCGTACTATCCCAGATTGCACCGCGATAACTTTTATAGACACCTGAGCCAAAGGTTCCAATCAAATCGATCTCATCGCATTGTTTGCTGCTGATGACATTGGCGTGAGGGACTGGCGAGTAGGACCATGTCAAACCTTCATTTAGGGATCGAAACACGCCATTTGAACCTCCGCAGACAATCATAGTCCCAGTTGCGCTCAGAGCATACACAGAACCACTGTAGGGTCCTAGAGCATTACCCCAATCAAGTACTTGAGAGTATAGTTGACTATGCAGACACGGGCTGACAAGAAGCAATAACGATGCAGTTCTGTAAAAGGATTTCATGGTTCAACTCAACGCATCATTGAGTAATCGACTATTCTCTTCACCAAGTGAATGATGTGCGGTCTTCGCTTATAGCTTGTCTACTCTTGGAGAAAGCGTTTTGACATCATTGTACACACAACAATTAGATACAGCAAGAGCACATGGTAGCTCAGTCGTCGTAAAGAAGCAAACCGAGCAATTGACCTACGAAAAATCTAGCTAAAAGCAAAGAGGCACTGTGGAAATCAGTGCCTCTTTGAATCATAACTCGTCGTAGATACAAGTGTTAGTCACGGCTTGCAAAGCTAGCTGTAAAGAGGTCCCGATTCATTGCGGCAATATTCTCTACAGAGATGCCCTTTGGACATGCAGCCTCGCACTCATAATGATTAGTACAGCCACCAAAACCCTCAGCGTCCATGGTGCTAATCATGGAAATCACACGCTGACTACGCTCCGCTTGACCTTGGGGCAAATGAGCAAGGTGCATGACTTTTGCAGATGTAAAGAGCATAGCTGAAGCATTTGGACATGCAGCAACGCAGGCACCGCAGCCGATGCACGCAGCAGCATCAAAAGCTCTATCCGCATTGACTTTCGGAACAGGTATTGCATTGGCATCAGGAACTCCACCAGTATTAACACTTACGAAGCCACCAGATGCAATAATGTTATCAAAAGAAGCACGATCAACAACCAAGTCCTTGATCACAGGGAAGGCTTTCGCGCGCCATGGCTCGATGGTAATCTCATCACCATCGCTGAACTTTCGCATGTGTAACTGACAGGTGGTTGTCAAGCGCTCAGGACCATGGGCCATACCATTGATCATCATACCACAGGATCCGCAGATACCTTCACGACAATCATGCTCAAAAGCAACCGGTTCTTCACCTCGCTCAATGAGTTTCTCATTAAGTATGTCGAGCATTTCGAGGAAGCTCATGTCCGGGCTTACATTATCCATATCATAGGCCACCATACCACCGGTGCTACCTTGATTCTTCTGTCTCCAAATGTTCAGCTTCAACTTCATGATCTCATTCCTTTTTTGATTTCTCTATGAGCACCTTCTTACAGGCGCATTAGGGTCACAATTCGTTCAAACCTTTGCTTGTCGCAAGCCGCTTGCGCACCCATTGTGCCACAGCGACTCTACTTGTAGCTTCGCACTGCTAAGTGAATATTCTCGAACTCGAGAGCTTCCTTATGCATGACAGGCTTCTGAGTATCACCTTGGTATTCCCATGCACCGACATAGGTATACTCTGCGTCGTTTCTTTCTGCTTCGCCTTCAGCTGTTTGAAACTCTTCTCGGAAATGTCCTCCACAGGATTCATTGCGATTCAAGGCGTCCATACACATCAGCTCGGAGAACTCCATGAAGTCTGCAACTCGACCAGCAACTTCAAGGTTCTGATTGAGGTCTTCGCCTTGGCCTGGCACACGCAGATTCTGCCAAAACTCTTCACGTAGCTTCGGAATAAGCTCCAGAGCTTTTTTCAAACCATCTGCATTGCGCGACATTCCACAATAGTCCCACATGATCTTACCAAGCTCACGGTGGAATGACATTGCACTACGTGAACCATTGATGGTCAAGAGCTTATTAATCTTACCACGAACTTGTTGTTCTGCTTCTTCAAATGCAGGATGATCAGTGCTTGGACGAACTTGAGGATGGGAAGCAAAGTAGTGTCCGATTGTGTACGGAATCACAAAGTACCCATCAGCCAAACCTTGCATCAGAGCGCTAGCGCCTAAGCGATTTGCTCCGTGATCCGAGAAGTTGGCTTCTCCAAGTACGTGCAGACCAGGAAGGTTGCTCATGAGGTTATAATCAACCCACAAACCACCCATGGTATAGTGAACTGCTGGAAAAATTCGCATTGGAACTTCGTACGGATTCTCTGCCGTAATTCGCTCATACATCTCAAAGAGATTTCCATAGCGCTCTTCAACTACATCCTTACCGAGACGTTGAATTGCAGAGGCAAAATCAAGATACACTCCCAAGCCTCCTGGACCAACTCCGCGACCTTCATCGCACACCTGCTTTGCGGCACGTGAGGCGATGTCGCGTGGCGAGAGGTTACCAAAGCTTGGATACTTGCGTTCCAGGTAGTAGTCGCGTTCGCTCTCAGGAATCTGATCTGGACTCCTCCCATCTCCCAGTGTTTTTGGAACCCAGATACGTCCGTCATTTCGCAGGGACTCCGACATTAAGGTCAGTTTTGATTGATGATCGCCACTTACCGGAATGCATGTAGGGTGAATCTGTGTGTAACACGGATTGGCAAATGCAGCGCCACGCTTGTAGGCGCGGAATGCAGCTGTTACGTTGGAGTTCTTTGCGTTCGTTGAAAGGAAGAACACATTGCCATAACCACCAGTACAGAGTAAGACTGCGTCTGCGGAGTGACGTGTAATAGCACCGGTGACAAGGTTACGCGAGATAATACCCTTGGCATGACCATCCACGATCACCACATCCAACATCTCCTCGCGATTCCATAGACGTGTTTTACCAAGCCCTACCGTGCGCATCATTGCTTGATATGCACCAATTAAGAGTTGTTGACCTGTCTGGCCACGAGCGTAGAAAGTTCTTGAAACTTGCGCACCACCGAATGAGCGATTGTCCAAGAGTCCACCGTACTCGCGGGCAAAGGGCACGCCTTGGGCAACACACTGGTCAATAATGTTCACACTTACTTGGGCAAGACGGTAAACGTTTCCCTCACGAGCCCGGAAGTCGCCACCCTTAACCGTATCATAGAAAAGTCGGTGAATACTGTCGCCGTCATTCTGATAGTTCTTCGCGGCATTGATACCGCCCTGTGCGGCAATCGAGTGTGCGCGACGTGGTGAATCATGAAATGAAAACGCATCTACCTGATAGCCGAGTTCGGATAACGTAGCGGCTGCGGATGCTCCGGCCAAGCCAGTGCCGACAACAATAACTTTAAACTTCCGCTTATTAGCAGGATTGACCAGTTTGATATCGCGACGATGACGATCCCATTTCTCTTGGATCGGTCCTGCGGGAATTTTCGAATCTAAAATCATCTTGTCTCCATTCCTAGTTAACACGTCCGATCAACACACTAATCGGTATCGAGAAAAAGCCTAACCAAAGCACTATCGAAAGAACCTTGCTGATGTTGAGAACCAACGGACGATACCGTGGGTGATTGAATCCTATAGTCTGGACTGCACTTTGAACCGCATGATTGAGATGAAGGAATACGACAGTAACTGCAACAAGATAGAGTACGCTAATCGATGTTTCTTGAAATCCAGCGACAGTCATTGCGTACGCATTGTGAACAAGACGTCCATCAGGCAACATCCAAGAACCTTCGAAATGTTTCGGTTGAACCTTGCCCCAGGTGAAGTGCGCAAGGTGAAAGAGTACAAAGGTCAGAATGGTTAGACCCGTATAGACCATGCTTCTTGACGAAACCGTAGATGCCTGGGTACTAACAACACTGTAGTTTGTTGGTCGAGCGGCTGCATTGCGTCCTTTTAGTTTTACGCTAAACACAATATGCATGACGAATGCAACGAAAGTTCCGAGTCGCATAAGCCATAGCAAAGCACCTAGATCTCGTAATCCTTGTGCATACTTATTGAATGCTGAAGGTCCTGCATAGACCAACAGATTGCCAGCCAAGTGAGCTATCAAGAATCCAACGATCGCTAAACCGCTGAATGCCACGATATACTTCTGCATGACTGTCGTTCCGAAAAGTGCGCGCTTCGATGCCATATTGCTTCCCGTTGTACAGTAAAAGTCGTCCTAGATTCGATGATGTATACACTTTACTGATCGCATCGAGGAGGCGTTCGCTCACAGAGAGCAGAACACAAGAACCAGCTTCGAAATAGCCAGTATATGCAATCAATGCTGAACCTAGTGGCGCAATTTACGGAATTGAGAGGCATTCGAGAACTAGTGTTGAAAAGTCCACAAGAGAAGTACCCTACGCGACTGTAGTATCTCCAACTCAACTAGCTTGTCTGTTAGTGTTTCGAACAAACTCGAATTACGGAGATACTCCGTGCGCCAATGTTATCATGGGATTGCGAACTTTCGAGTTTGTTGTGCCTGGCAAATCTCCTCTTTGAGAGCATATATTTCCATTGTTTGCAACGATACTCTCTTGAAACCGAGAGCGTCCTAACGAATGGCTTTCATACACTGGAATAAGCACGGCGGTGGATAAGAGTGCTCATTCCAATGTCATACATGGTCTATTCCCTACCTCCAACTTATTGCAATCTCTTGGTGAATTGTTAATAAAACACGCTTGCAACTCTTCATAAACATCATATTTTGAGCTTAACCGAACGAATACTAATCAATGTTGTCATCATACTACTCACTAATAATGATGTCTTATGCTACCTAAATACCTACCATCCGCGGCTTTCCTTGTTCTTGCTCTTAGCTCACCATTGCTAAGCGATTCTGTTAGAGAGCGTGCTAGCTCTAGCCAGGATGTTGCCGTGCAAACAAGAGATCAACGGGTTGTTTCTCTATCCTTAGCAGACGAACTCACTGGTTCTTACAGAAGTGTTTTTAGCGCACCTTCGAGTGAAGCCATTTCTCTAACAGCTCACGGGATTGCGCAAGTTGAGCGATCACTGGCATATGTCGATAGCACCAATCAAGGTGGACAAAACGGCAGAACTGGAACTGGAATTGTTGTATCTCCAGACAATTCGAACGGCACTACACTTATTACACCAACGGTTGTTCCAAAAACAGCAAAAGAACGTTGGGGTATATTCATAGGGCCGTACTTCGGACTTGTTGGAGGTGGGATCAATACTGAAGTTGCCAATGGTCGTCGTACAGATGTGAAGGTAGCTGCACTACCTGAATATGGTGCGACATTGTTAGTGCCATTCTCCGCACTTGGAACGATAAGCTTCGGATTAAGTCTCGGTATGCATCAATACTCTTATCTCAGCCGTCCGTCCGCCGATCAAGTTCTTTCATCCACGCCACAAGATGCATACACGGTTCACGAGACATACAATTATCTTGACTTCTTTCCACACTTGAACCTGGCTGGTATTGTCATTGGTGTGGGCTTCCAATCGTCAACTAGTGGAACAACGAAGCTTGGTTCTGATGCAGAGGTCAACGTCACTCGCGATACAACCGGATTTTCCATGGCCACGCGTAATGGAAGCGGTACGAATGGTACTAGAATAGGTGCCGACAACTCGGGTCTTGGTCTCTTTTATGTTGGCCAAGCATTTGGTCAGAACAGTGCAGCATATGAGAACTATTTGGGTAGCGTAGCTGCATTAAAAATTGGTACTGACATACCTGTAACCGAGCAAAACTGGGGTCGTGTCAATTTCCGTTTCATGGCAAGCTACCCGCTTAAAGCCATTTATAGCGACGCACGGAACTATATCTTTAGTGACGATCTCCAGTCAGCAAATGGTGCATGGAAATACAACTCCCAAAACAATCCACGTCCCGTCTCTGCGAGCCTCGGATTGTCAGTCTACTTCAAGATTCCGATTGCTAAGTAGTAAAGTTATCCCTACTGTCTTCTCAAGGCAACACGGACAGTAATGATCATTCAAAAAGCCGCGTCTCACGCGGCTTTTTCATTTTGCTTCGATCGCCAAATGTAGTACACAGGTATTCCCGCCAGAACAATACCTAAGCCAGGATAGGTAAACGCTGGCTTCTCAATCAGAAGCACCACGCTGATAGTGAAAGCCATAACGATGTAGAGAATTGGAAGGAATGGGTACCCAACAGCTCTAACTGGACGTTCAGCATCTGGCATTTTCCGACGAAGGATGAAGATGCCGACAATTGTTGCGATGTAAAACAGGAGAACCGCGAAAATGACATAGTCAAGAAGATCTCCGTACTTTCCCGTCAAGCATAGCAAAGAAGCCCAACCGCATTGAAGCCAGAGTGCAAATGCAGGTACTGACTTCGTATTCAGCTCTCCTACTCTCGAGAAGAACAGCTTATCCTTAGCCATGGCATAGTAACATCTTGCCCCAGCCAAAATCATCCCATTGTTACATCCGAAAGTTGAGATCATGATAAGGACAGCCATGATCAACGCACCTGTTCCGGGAAAGATCATCTCAGCAGAAGCTGCCCCGACACGATCGTTCGTAGCAAATTGAATTCCGTGCTCTAGCACACTGCCATTGACACTTCCTTCAACTGGTAGAGTGACAAGGTATGCCAAATTGACACTAATATAGAGAGCAGTTACTATCAAGGTTCCAAAGAGCAAGGCCAAAGGTATGTTCTTGCGAGGATTAACGACTTCTGCTGCTGCAAAGGTCAGATTATTCCAGCCGTCACTCGAGAAAAGGGATCCCACCTGGGCAACGGCGATGGCAGCGACGAGTGAGTAACCACTGAGTTGCAGAACTTCTGTGATCGTTCCGCTATCACCCAAAGTGATGCGCTTCGCTTCCCAAAAATGCGCGAGGTTTGCAGTCACTACGTCGTGGTTGTATCCTATCACCAGTCCCAAGACTATGATACCAACCATGGAACCAACCTTGGCAAAGGTGAACACATTCTGTATGAGCTTTCCTGTATGCACTCCTCTTGTGTTCACCCAGGTTAAGAAGCAGATCATGGCGATGGCAACAATCTGAGCCGATGAGATCTTGAAATCACCCGCTATATTGATCGCATGAGATTCGTCAAGTGCCGGTATAAGCACTGCAAGGTACTTAGCGAACGCAACACCTACTGCCGCGATTGAGCCTGTTTGGATAACCATGAAGCAGGTCCACCCGTACAAAAAGGCAACGAGTGGATTGTAAGCTTCTCGTAAGTACACATATTGTCCACCTGCCTGAGGAAAGAGTCCGCCAAGCTCACCATAACTGAGCGCTCCAACGAGCGTAATAACCCCAGTTACTCCCCAAACAACGAGTAGCCAACCAGCCGAACCCACCGTTCTGGCAATGTCGGCACTAACAATGAAGATTCCTGACCCAATCATGATGCCAACCACTATGAGGGTAGCATCAAGGAGTTTGATGTCCCGCTTAAACTCTTTCAGTTCTGACATGTGCTATGCTCCATAAAAAGGAAGCGCGGTGAAACCGCGCTTCTATAGAAAAAGACTGTTGAACGACTAAGCTTTGTCTGCTAAGCGTAGCTTCGAATTCTTGACCGAATAACCGAAGTAGACGATGAGACCCAAGCCAAACCACACGAGTAAACGTGCCCAAGTATCTAGTGGTAGTGAGTACATCATGTATGCACAAGTGAGGATACCAAGGATTGGCACTAGCGGCACAAGAGGTGTCTTGAAAGAACGAGGAGCATCTGGCATCGTTTTGCGAAGTATGATAACTCCAACACACACAAGAACGAAGGCTAACAAGGTTCCTATACTCGTCGCTTCTCCTAAAACATCTACGGGAACAAGACCAGCGATGATTGCAACAAGAATCATGAAGATCACATTCGCTTTGTACGGAGTGCGGAAGCGAGGATGGATGGTGGAAAAGACTTTTCCTAACAGTCCATCTTTTGACATAGCATATGCTACACGCGACTGTCCCATGAGCATCACGAGAATAACCGACATATAGCCAATCAAGATGGCAATGATGATTGCTCTGTAGAGCCAGTCATATGGAGTGTTCGCGATAGCCTTTGCCACTGGAGCGGCTTCGCCAGCAAAATTCTTGTAGTTCTCCAGTCCTGTCATGACGTGCGCAAACACCAAATACAAAATGGTGCAGATCGCCAGAGAGCCAAGAATCCCAATTGGCATATCACGTTGAGGGTTCTTCGCTTCTTGAGCCGCTGTGGATACTGCATCAAAACCAATGAAAGCAAAAAACACTACTGCAGCTCCAGTCACGATACCTGTCCAGCCGAAGTGCTCAAAAGCACCCGTGTTTTCAGGAATATAAGGTACATAGTTTGCAGGATTGATGTATCCCCAACCGAGCACAATGAACAGCAAAACAACAGCAAGCTTCAAAGCCACCATGACAGCGGTTGTTTTCGCTGATTCTTGCGTGCCTCTCATCAGCAGCAGTGAAATGAGAATGACGATGATAACGGCCGGGACATTTAGTATTCCATGCACCTCCGTGGCTACTTGCGTTTGCGGGTTGATAATCGTTTCTTTGACCCAAGGCGACATCATAAACTGAGCTGGTAGGTCTACTCCAAAAGAGTGAAATAGTCTGCCAAGATAGCGTGACCAGCTGACTGCCACAGTGCTTGCACCAACCGCGTATTCAAGAAACAAATCCCAACCAATAATCCAAGCAATGAACTCTCCCATTGTTGCGTACGAATAGGTATAGGCACTCCCTGCTACCGGAATCATTGAAGCAAACTCCGCATAACAGAGGCCCGCAAAAGCGCAGCCTACTGCGGCAATAACGAACGACAGAGTAACTGCTGGGCCGGCGTTGTTTGCTGCAGCTATTCCGGTTAGCGAGAACAATCCCGCACCGATGATAGCTCCAATGCCTAATACCACTAGCTGTGTGGCACCCAAGGTTCGCTTGAGTGTGTGTGCATCACCCGCACCATCGGCTTCTGCCTGGAGATTCTCCATTGATTTTGTGGCAAAAAGCATATTCTTCATAAGCAGAAATCTCCTGTGAATGAGGTCAAATCGACCTTGTGAATGAGTTCTCGAGAACACGATCTCCCCTGAAATGTGGCGCTTCCCTAGCGTGAATCCACATACAGATTGAAGAAATTGCAAAATACCACCAAGGAACTTTCACACAAGCGAAATCATCAATCTCCGGCTGCGGTGTATTTTTGCAGTCTCATTCAACACTTAACAATTGGAGATTCTATGTCTGTACAAGTAGGCGACTCTTACATCGATTTTAGTTTGGTGGATTCTGCTAAGGAAGTTCACACCCTCAGTTCATATGTAGGCAAGGGAGTTGTGGTTCTAGCGTTCTTCCCAGGAGCTTTCACAGGTGCTTGCGATCGTGAAGTCTGCTCATTGCGTGACTCCATGGCTCGTTACAATGAACTTGGTGCAAAAGTCTTTGGTATAAGTATCGACGGACCGTTCGCCTTAAAGGAGTTTTCATCCAGATATCAGTTGAACTTCACCCTTTTGTCTGACTTCCAACACAAGGCTACTGATGCCTACGGCGTTGAGTTCAAGGGCTTGGGTGGAATCGAAGGATATAACGTTGCCAATCGGTCGGTTTTCATCATTGACAATGCTGGTATTGTTCGCTACACGTGGTCAGCTTCGCCAAATCCTGGCGTGGAACCAAACTATGATGAGCTGGTAGCAACTGTTCAATCATTGAATTCCTAAGCCTAGTGCTGTGTTCTTCGTAGTTTTGCAAACGATTAGTTGAACGTTCCGCCTATGCTTCTTAGCGATTTTCTGCAAGTTCTTGAACAACTACTCCCTGCTGCCACCGCAATGCAGGGAGATCGTTTGGGTTTGCAGGTGCAAAGCGGACGAACGGAGATCCAGTCAGTACTCTGCTGTCTAGATTGTACGGAGGATGTGATTGACGAGGCGATCAGGATTGGGGCGGACTCTGTTTTGAGTTTTCACCCCCTGATTTTTGGTTCTTTGTACAGCATTACTGACGATCTGCGAGTTGGTCGCTGTGTTCAGAAGGTGATCAAGCACGATATCTGCTTGATTAGTGCTCACACGAACTTCGATGCGCATCCGCAAGGAACTAATCAAGCCCTTGCTAATCAATTGGGTTTGGAAGTGGAGTCACTGTTAGTACCAGATCGTACGTTCCCTTCTCACGGGATGGGAGTGGTTTGTTCAGCTCACAGCATGAGTTTTCAAGATCTCTTGTATAGAGTTCGCAAGGAGTGTTCACCTGTTCTACGTCACAGTTCGTGGACACCTCCATCGATTACTCGAGTGGCTATTGTTAGTGGTAGTGGCTCGTCATACTTGCAGCAAGCAATTGAAGCTCGCGCAGAAGTATTCATTACCGCTGACGTCAAGTACCATACATTTTTTGAAGCCGAAGGGCGTATCGCGATCATTGATCCAGGACACTTTGAAATGGAACAATTCGTACCGCGCGCTATGGCTTCCGTATTGAGCGATGCAATGGCAGGTCTACCGGATGCGCCAGCGCTTACTCAAACTCAGTGCAATACGAACCCCATTCGCTATTGCTTTTGATTGATTGTAAATTGTTTGAACTATAATCTGGAGTTGAAGTGGATAATGATGTTCAGCGTATCGCTGCTCTCGCCCATGTGGATGAAAAGCTAGATGAGATGCACGAAGAACTCGGTGATCTTCCAAAGCAAGTGAAGAAGTTGGAGACATTGGTGCGGGAACGTACTCAGACAGCTGAAGCAACACAAACAGCTCTGAGTGACATTGAGAACTTCCGTTCTACATCACATGTCATGTTGCAAGAGTTTAGTGATAAACAGAAGAAGTTGACGGATAGTCAGTCTTCAGTTCGTAACAATAAGGAATTCGATGCTATCACGAAGGAACTTGAGTTCATTCGTACGGAGCGCATGAGAATTGAAGGTGAGCAAGCACAACAGAATGTTAAAGAAGAGAACTTAAAGAACTCACTTGTAGATCAACAAGCTGAGCTCTTAGAAGCGCAAACGAATCTTGCCGCTAAAGAGCAGGAGCTTGATCATTTGTCGAGTGAGCAGAATGATGAGTTCAAACAGCTTCAAGCTAAACGTAAGGCAATCATTGCGAGCTTGAATTCTGATTGGTACACTGAATATGAGCGCATTCGTACGTATCATAGTGATGCCGCAGTCCACATTCGCAAAGGTTCCTGTAGTGGCTGCTTCAGTGCAATTCCTCCGCAGAAGCAAGTGGAGATGCGCAACAACAAAGGTGCGTTCTTTAATTGCCAGATTTGTGGTAGAATTCTCTATCCTGAAGAACTGCGAGTCGAAGAAGAATTCGTCTAACACTACGTGGTTCACGAAATGTTCTCTCATTATGGGCTGCTTCGTTGAAGTCATGTTTCTGTGACTCGTCTATGTGGCGAGTGTTGGATCGTTGTGAGAGTTAACTGCGAGGAAAACGGGCAATCGCGTACCCATGGGTATGAGGAAAGTCCGGTCACTGGAGAGCAACGCGCTTGATAACATCAAGGCGATGACGGTTTGCTTGCAAGCCGAGGTCGACGGAAAGTGCAACAGAAAATATACCACCTCGTCTACGAGGAAAGGGTGAAATGGTGTGGTAAGAGCACACCGCTTTGCAAGTGATTGCATTGGCAGTGCAAACCCCGCGTAGTGCAAAACCAAATAGGATGCAGCAGAAGATACACTTCTTGCGGGCTGCTCGCCCGCACGACGCTGCATTGGGTAGGTTGCTTGAGCCGCTCAGCAATGAACGGCCCAGATAAATGATTGCCTCTTTCGCTTTGGCGAGAAAGACAGAAACCGGCTTATAGTTTTCCTCGCATTCTTTTTGTTTCTTTCTTACTGTTTGACGGGTCTAAGATTTAGTGGATACAGATCAACGCATTGTGGTACCGGAAGATCCCATCATTCGTGAGATGATGGCAGATTTTGTAGAGTCGTGGCGACGAGATATTCGAGATAAACTGCCGCAACTAGAGTCTGAGCGCAAGCAAGATGAACTGTATCGTTTTGGTCATACTCTACGCGGCTCGGGTCGACAGTTTGGCCTGCTGCGAATGTCGGATATCGGATTGCACATACAAGAATGTGCCCGCGCAGAGCAATGGGATCAGCTGCCTAAGCTTCGAGCTGATCTTCAAAGTGAGCTGGACTATGTTCAGCAATTCATAATCGATCATGGGTTTGCTCCGGCAGATCGTTTTCGAGATATTCCAACTAATCTCTAGCGCTATGAAAGCTCTCTTCTTTGTTATCGCCTTGTGCGCCAGTACTGTGAGCGCATTCAGCCAACCTCGCGTTGCCGTCCTCCCTATCAAGAATTCTGACGGCAATTTTGCTCTGAACGTCTATTGCTATAAGATTGCAGATTCGTTGAGAGCTGCATTGACTCTCTCTGAGCTTAACGGCAAGCAATTCACAGTCGTCTCAGAAGATTCGGTAGCCGCTGTTCTAGCTGAGCTCAACCTCGACCCAAACAATGCCCAGTATGAGTCAGACCTCTGGAAATCGATTGCGAAACTCAACTGTCAGTACGCTATCACTGGGACATTTAATGTGAACGGCGGAAGAATGTTGCTGAATGTGTATTGCTATAACGTTGCATCCAAAATGGCTGATCAAACAAATGCTGCGAAGAACATATTCAAGGCTCCAGAGAAGATTCTTGATATGATCCCGATTATTCGTGATCGCTTGATACCCGCTCTCAAGTAGACTGCGACAACCTTTTCAGCTCTTCGATAAACATCAGTTCACACATTGTAAAAGCTCCATTCTCTATGAAGGTACTTGGTAAGCGCGATAACTTCCTCGCAATCGAGAAAGCGCACTCTCAGTATAAAGATGCTGCAATAGCAATTGTTTCAGCCCCACTCGAAGCTACTGTTAGTTACGGCGGAGGCACAATGTATGGTCCAGCAGAGATTATCAAGGCAAGCGCATACGTGGAATTCTATGATGATGAATTCAATCGGGAGTTGTGCTTTGAAAAAGGCATTGCGACCATTGAACCTTTATCCTTGCGAAAGATGTCGGGCGAGAAAGCAGTGCTCGCCATCGAGAAGCAAGTACAGACAGTACTCGCTGACGGTAAGTTTTGCATCACTTTGGGCGGTGAACATACGTTGTCGACAGCTCCGATCAGAGCGCATTTTGAACGCTATCCATCGATGAGCATTTTACATTTCGATGCGCACTCAGATCTGCGCCAGAGTTATGAAGGTACTCCTTGGTCTCACGCTTGTTTCATGGCACGCGTCGCCGAGTTCTTCCCTACCAGGAACATCACGCAAGTTGGTATTCGTGCTCAGTGTAAAGAAGAAGCTGAGTTTATCCGTGAGAAGAAGATCAACACCTTCTACGCCTCTGCTATTCGTCGTGGTTTGCATGGCAAGGATTGGCAGTCATCAGTAGTGAAGAGTCTTTCCAAAGACGTCTACGTCACCTTCGACGTTGACTACTTTGATCCTGCAATCATGCCAGCAACAGGTACTCCTGAACCCGATGGTTTCTTGTACTCGGAAACGCTCGATGTGTTTCGTGCTCTCATTTCCAGCGGTCGACGTATTGTGGGTTTTGATGTGGTGGAACTTGCTCCGATGAAGGGTCTATCCCACCCCAATCTCACTACCGCTCGTTTGATTTACAAGATGCTGAACTTTGCTTTCGCAGATTCTCCGAGACCAAGTACAAGGAGAGTTAAGAAATGAGCATACAAGAACGCGTTGAAAGCGCGCTAAAACACAGCCTGGATACCGCCGCCCTTGCTGAGCTGATTGCGGATTTCTTGGAAGCATTGAATCGCGGCCAGATTCGTGCAGCTGAGCCAGACACTCATGAAGGATGGACTGTCAATCGCTGGGTCAAAGAAGGAATCCTTCTCTGCTTCAGGCATGGTCATAATGTTGATAGGAGCAACGGTGACTTTTCCTTCTTCGATAAAAACACCATTCCTCTTCAAAGCTTCCGTTTGGAACAAGGTGTTCGCATCGTGCCAGGTGGCTCAGCCGTTAGAAGCGGAGCTTATGTTGCTCCTGGTGTGATATGTATGCCTCCGATGTACATCAACATAGGTGCCTATGTAGACGAAGGAACTATGGTCGACTCCCATGCATTAGTGGGAACTTGCGCTCAAATCGGAAAGCGAGTACACATTTCGGCTGCTGCTCAAATTGGTGGTGTGTTAGAACCAGCAGGAGCTAGCCCAGTCATTGTAGAAGATGATGTGATGATCGGTGGAAATTGCGGTGTGTATGAAGGCGTTCGTATACGCAGTCGCGCTGTGCTTGGAAGTGGTGTGATACTTAATGCTTCTACCCCAGTATATGATTTGGTAAATTCTGTGGTGTTGCGTGCCTCTGCCGACTCACCTTTAGAAATCCCAGAATCCGCAGTTGTTGTGAGTGGAACACGTCGCCTTCACTCTGATTTTGCCGATGAACACGGCTTGAGTATCTCGACACCATTGATTGTGAAGTATCGTGATGCTAAGACGGATGCCCGCACTGCACTTGAATCTGTACTACGTTAATACCTAGGAATTATGTCTGCTTTCGAGAATCTCCAAAAAGCAAGAACGTATATAGCTGGCGCAAACTTTCTGTCTGCCGCTATAATGATCGTTACCTTCTTCGTCCTTCGCAGAATAAACCCAGAAGGTGAAACGTTTTGGATACTCCTTGCGGGTATCATCTTTGCCATAGCAGGTATCCTGTTCATCGCTTTTGTGAAGCGATTGGAAAAGAAGTTCAAAGACGCCAACATTCGTTAGTACCGAGAATATGGAACAAGCTCACGATGCGCTGTCCCCTCTGCGCCCAAACTTGATCATTGAACTGCACCAACACGAAGCGAAAGAAGTTCTCCTCATTCATGATACGGAAGGATATGCAGAGCAAGACATCATGTTGGATGCATCTCTCCTTCCCATTCTCAATGCATTGGATGGTCAGCATACACTCCGTTCCTTGCATGCGGAGTTAGGTGCGTCACAATCTTCTATCGAGATATCGGAACTCGCTGCCTTCATACGCGCTTTGGACGAGGCTTGCTTACTTGAGTCAGACTTCTTCTTCGAGCAAAAGCTCTTTGTCGAGTCGGATGTTCGACACCCAGTCTGTAGCGGTATTTGTTATCCGGCTGACCCCGATGAACTTCACCGCTTTCTTGATGATATTCTTGCCAAGAGTCCTCCTCGCAGCTATCCGAGCAACGCGCACGCGGTACTCGCGCCACATATAGACTTCAGAGTCAATACCGAGATTTATGCTGCCCCATTCCAAGCACTCCGAGATTCGCAATTCGATCTGGTCGTTCATATCGGCACATCACACTACGGCTGGCAGGATCGATACATTGTTACAGACAAAGACTTTCTCAGCCCGCTTGGACGATTGAAGTGTGACAAAGAGTTAGTGCAAAAACTGCGTGAGCGCATGGGCGACACCCTGACAACGAATGACTATGCGCATCAACCTGAGCACTCTTTGGAATTGCATCATGTGTTTCTTCAACACCTGTTTCCTGATAGAGAGTTCAAGATTCTACCCATTCTCGTAACCTCTCTTCAGGACTTCGTCGTGAAGCAACGAGAACCCCAAACAGATGCTCGGATGAAGCTCTTCTGTTCTAGCTTGGCTGAGATTGTTGCCGAAAGCAAGAAAAAGGTACTCTGGCTCGTGAGTGGTGACCTGGCGCACGTAGGTCAACGCTTTGGCGATGAGTGGGAGGCCGCAGCTATTCTTGACACGCTTCGGGTAGAAGATTTTGAGATCATGCACGCAATGATTAACGGGCGCGCATACGAGTACTTCAGTACAATAGCAAAGAACCACGATAGACGCCGTATTTGCGGTCTACCTCCTGTTTGGACTATGCTCCAGGCTTGCAAACCTGGTAAAGGCACCGCTCTTGGTTATGATCAGTGGGATGACTCTCCTACCGGATCTGCTGTCAGTTTCGGTGCTGCTGCTTGGTGGACCTAACACACACAGCCATAGGTGGTCTATCAACGCCAGACCTGATTGTCATTGGAACTCATCCTATTGCGAAGGAACAGATGGAATGTTCTTACACTGCTGAGTATAGGTAGTTTTGTCTATGCCGGAGCTTCGCTCCGGCTAATGCTCGAATTCAGTATTCCTGCAACTCACCTGTTCAGTCTCGTATAAAGTGTGCAGAAAACTCCGAAACAGTATCAGTAGTCGTCCTCCAGGCACCAATCATCCGCAAAGAGTCTGACTCTCGCTCTCGCTCTAGCACAAGCTCTAGCTCATACTTAGTTTGAATCGTCATCATCATCATCATCTTCAACATCAACATCAGTATCGTCATCTTCTACAGACAATGGTTGATCCGCACGTATCTCGATGACACGCTGCTCAGCTTTCTGTAGAAACAAGCGTGCATCTTTTACGAGACTCATTCCTTCTTCATAAAACTTCAGTTGCTCTTCGATTGGTGCTGTGCCACTCTCAAGCACAGTTTGAATCTGCTCTAATCGAAGGAGTTGTTCTTCGAGATTCTTCGTTTTCTTGGCCATAGCTATTTATCCTTCAGTAATACTCGTTTGTTACATACACGGTCTATCTTGACTCAGCACTCTCCGCACGATCAATTGCAATCTGCTACTATCATGATCAATTTCTTCCTCCCAACAAGAAGTCGGAAGGTCATGGCCTCACTTCAACTTCGCGCCCACACTAAGGCTTAACCAGTCTTGTTCACGTTATCGATCCTCGATTAACGACTTCAGCGCAACGAACTCAAAGCTCTTGTTTAGCACAAACTCTTCGACACACCGTTTCAAGAGTCAGTTTCAAGCAACAACCAAGGATTAATGGGTCTCAGTTGTCTTTCTGCTTTACACCCAGTGAGATTTGTTGAGTTAAAGAACTTCAACATCGACGCTTTGCGTGAGACGCTGAATACTGAGCGTATCTCCTTTGACGAGCTCCTGCTCCGCAGATAAGAGCTTCCCATCTTTTCGTAGCAATGCAAAGCCACGTTTGAGTGGCGCTAAAGGTTGTAAAGATCGCATCGTTCTTTCAGCTCCATCCAGTTGAGCGTTATGCAGTTGAAGACGATGGAGCATGAGTCGGGAGTACTTCTCAGCATAGTCTTGCGCTTTACGGACTTTCTCATCAATAGCACGCACAATAATTCTCTGCATCATTCCATCAAACCACTGACTTACCATTTCCTGTTTGTCATTGATAAGGCGTTGGATGCTATCCGACATTCGGTCCTCACGTTGGTCAAGCTCAAAGAGGAGCTCATCCGCACGAATGGGACTACACAGTACTGCTGCTGCAGTAGGAGTAGCCGCACGAACATCTGCAACAAAATCGGCAATGCATACATCGGTCTCATGACCAACAGCAGAGATAATTGGGGTTCTTGCTTGAAAGATCGCATCAGCTACAGCGCGGGTGTTGAAAGACCACAGATCTTCAATGGAACCTCCGCCGCGCCCAACAATGATGACATCACATCTAGCTTCGTCAAGCTGACGAATTGCTTTGACAATATCTGCCGAGGATCCTTCTCCTTGCACGAGTGTTGGACGAAAGACTACGGTGGCAGCCGGCATCCTCTGTTCTAAGGTGGAAAGGATATCACGTACAGCAGCTCCCGTTGGAGAGGTGGCAACACCAACTCGCATCGGCATGCGAGGCAAACGCTTCTTTTTAGATTCATCGAAGTAGCCAAGAGCAAGCAACTCCGACTTGAGTTTTTCGAAGGCGAGGTAGAGATCACCGACACCTGCAGGTGCTATAGAAAAGCAGTCAATCTGATAGTTCCCTTGGGAAGGATAAAGCGTAACCCGGCCTGTCACAACTACCTTCATTCCGTCGAATGGCTTGCATTCGAGATTACGTGTTTTCCACATGAGTGCGCGTATCTGCGCTCCCTCGTCTTTCAAGGTAAAATACCGGTGGCCACTGCTGTGCTGCTTGTAGTTAGAAATCTCACCCGTTACTCGAACAAAGGGGAAGCCCTGCTCAAGGGTTTCCTGAATAATCCGAGTCAAGAGAGTAACGCTAAGTGAATCTGGGTTCATGCTGCAATTTATGAAGGTCGGCGCTCGTACCCACGTTGATTGACGAAGCTGTTATCAACACTCAGACCTGCACACTATTTTCCCTTTCTTCGTCTTCATCAGGGCAAGGAGGAGTTAAGCGGGCGCGAAGCGCTCGGTTAGGGAAAAATCACCCGAGGATCATTGCCTCTCAATCCTGAAGATTGCCGCATGATCTTGAGTTGTTTAACTTGAAATCAAAGCACGAGAGACCTACAAAACAGCGCATTGTGAGTGACTTTCTGGGTCAACGCATACTTGCAAAGAACAACGACGTTCCTCATTGAGTGTTGTACCATCTCCATTCGCAGTAAATTTGTAAGAAATGCTTCTATGGAGAATTCCTAATGCCTGATACCCTCATTGGATTTGGATATGACGTTCATCGTCTTGCGCCAGGAGAGAGTTTGGTCCTAGGTGGTATTGCTATTCCATCTGAGACTGGAACAGTTGCTCATAGCGATGGCGACGTCCTCCTTCATGCACTTTGCGATGCCCTGCTAGGAGCAGCAGGTATGGGAGATATTGGGGAGCACTTTCCTGATACCGATCAGAAGTGGAAGAATGCGGAAAGTTCAGTGTTTGTACGTGAATGTATGCGAATGCTGAAAGACGCTTCGTACCGAGTCGTAAATGCGGATATTGCCGTGGTGCTTGAAGCACCCCGGCTCAAAGCACACAAAGAAGCAATGCGTGAACACATTGCCAGCCTTCTACTATTACATAAGAACCGAGTGAACATCAAAGCCACTACATCAGAGAAACTCGGTTTTGTAGGCAAAGGCGAAGGTATACAAGCATACTGTGTGTGCAGCGTGATTGCGGAACCACCCACCTCCTCATTTAGCTGATGTGTAGAGCGAACGTGCTCATAGTTGTTTGTATGATTGGATGGACATCTATTGTCCATGCACAGAGCTATGCTCAGTACTTTCGTTCGATAGAACACAATAGCTCGGAACAAATGCGATTGTTCGGTGGTGCAGACCTTCAAGCCCAGGCTGAGTTTGTGCAAAAGCCTGGCGGACAAGTTTCTATCACTTTAAAAGTCAACTCGGTTTTCAATACAATTGAAGTCAATGCGGACTCCGTTGTTGCTCTACAGTGGAGCGACGAGAGGTGGAGTGTGCTGTATTTGCGCGGAGATACGCTGCATCTTAGTTTGCTCCATCCAAAAAGCAATCAAGGCAGTGATAGAGCACTCTGTTTCGGAACCAATCTGCACATCCTTCAAACATGGCCAAATGGCGCCTCGTTTCTCAGTGTAGACTCGCTTTACATCTTTACTAGACAGAACACTGGAACGTTGTGGCGTTTGCAAGGCTTTGCTCGAAATCAGCGATCTGTTGTTTATGCTGTCGAGGCAGATTCAACTCTACTTTTAGCCACTGTATTGAACGCTGAGCTTAAGAGTATTGAACTTTATCAGGACACACAGTGGCAGAACATAGGGATCGTTGCGGCTTATGATAATATGATTTGCCATTCGAGAAGTAGCGTGTACACACTCAGCATGAAGAACGGTCGGTACGTGCTCCATACTATGTCACTCACACAGAATGCGACGCGAGTTCAGAGTTTAGATCTGCCCTACGACTTTTATGAAGCACGCTGTCTGAGTGTTTCAAACGATACTTGTGTAATAGCGTTCCGCAATGGTCTCGTTCGTACAACAGCATCGAACATCGTAGCAGCCGACCATCTAGCACTCCATGAACTTGACGCTCCTTGTGTAATGAGTACTCGAGCACAAACAGTTCAGCTTCGTTCCTCCTATCATTCCTACACATACCAGATTCTGGAGGATCAATGGCACCACTTTCGCTCTGCACTTGATTGGCTTCGCAGCTACGGCCTAGTAGTAGTCCTTTTTCTTAGCGTTCTTTTCTTGGCTATACGTGCCTTGCGGTATCGTCGCCAACTAAGAGATGTCATTGAGTTAGGCACCACAGGAATCTCCTTTGTCGTTGATACTTCCATGCGGCTGCGCCGCATCAACTCACGTGCCCGCGAGCTGTTTGAAATGGACGCAACGACGCCCTTACGAAGAGTACTCAAGTACTATTGCAATGGGGAGTCGCAACGCATTGTTGAGAGTTTTGTAGCAAGCGCCCTTGCTGTACGTGGCTCGCAAACGCAGAAGCTCATGTTCAAATCAACAACTGGGGATCAAGAGATCATCTTTACCGCACAGCCACTACGATCTTTCACTGGAGGTTTTGACGGTTTGGTTGTGAGCGGCGTCGATATCACAGAGGAACTTGAACGAAAGCGCATCGTGAATTGGGCACAGTTAGCACATGATATGCAGACAAACCTCTCGATCATTAAGCTCAATGCTGAACAGTTAGAAGGCGCAGTAGAAGTCCAGCATGAAGAGAAGCGCACTCGTATACGACATCAAGCGAGCTTGTTGTTACAGCGAGTACGTGATATCGTTAGTATCGGACGCGATGAACAACTTCACTTAAGTGAACTCGACCTTCACAGCCTTTTTCTTGAGGTAGTTCGGGAGTTTGACGACACTTCGTTTTCACATGTTCAGTTCGTTACACCATCTCGAAGTGTTATCGCGAAGGTTGATAGAGCGAAGCTGCTACGTGCATTGAGAAACGTGGTCGAGAATGCCCTTCGTGCTATTGGTTCGAAGGCTGGCACGATTGAGTTCTTTGTCAATCTGGCAAAGACGGAATTCGTGATTGGTGTGCGAGACACAGGTAGCGGAATGGACGAACAGACTTTGGCTAACTTTTTCAAGCCTTACTTCTCAAATTATCGCCAGTTCGGCGGAACCGGTATTGGAACCATGATCATGCAGAGAGCCATTGCGCTGCACCAAGGAAAAGTAGAAGTTCAAACAGAACTTGGTAAAGGCACAACGATTCTCTTTAAACTCCCTTTAAACCTCTATGTCCGTGGATGAACTTCGTGAACGTATACGCAATACTCGTATAGCAGCTTTTGACTACGGTACAAAGCGCGTTGGCTGGGCTGTTACCGATGAGTTCCATATCACCAATAGTACCAAGGGAGTGTTCTATCGCTCAGATCCAAAGTTTTGGGAACAGCTATTGACTGGTCTGCAACGTGAGCGCATCGGCTTTATTCTAGTAGGCGTGCCGTTGCGAACCGACGAAGAACAAAGCAGTATGGTCAAGAAGACTCGTGAGTTTATTGCCGAGTTGCGCGAAAAGACGACCATCCCCGTCCATGAAGTAGATGAAGCTTTTAGCTCGAAGAGGGCTGTTCAAACGATGATTCAAATCGGGGTTCCTAAGATGCAGCGCAGACAAAGAGAACGTACGGATGAGATATCCGCCGCCATTCTCTTAAGAGACTTTTTAGCGGAGTTCGAATGAAATCGAGTTTCCAGAGTCTATTCTCTTCCACCTCACGTAGTCGATTCTTGTATGGAACGATAGTGTGTCTCGTATTGTTTCTTGGATCTCCATGCGTTAAGGGACAAGGCTCACGTCCACCTGTGCAAAATGCCTCCCCAGCTGCGCTACTCCGAGTGGATGCGCAACTACTCCCAGGTCCACGCGAGTCTGAACAACGACTCGTTATCTTCATAAGAAGCTGCAATCATTTTTTTAGCTTCACATCGTCGCCGTCAAACTCTCATACTTTTGAGGCAGCGTTTACAGTAGCAATGGACATCTATGATACTACTGGCGTCATAAGGCACAGCACCTTTCGAAGTGACACTCTAACGGCAGAGACCTTCGAACTCACTCATTCGCAAGACTACAACGTAAGTAGATGTTATAGCACGGTTCTTCCTTACGGATGTTACATTCTCAAACTTGAGGTAGAACAGGCAGAAGGTCTGATGTACAGGCTGCGCTCTAAAGTGATTGACCCGCAGGCATGGAAAACACAACGGTTCTCTCCTACTCCTGTTTTCTGTTTGACGAAGACTGCGCAGGACACAGTGTTTCCTACTGTTCATCACAGTGCTATTGACTTTTCCTCGACTGATGTAAGCCTCTATTACCATATCGACCACGCGACGAAGCGGTCTCCGTGGCGCTTTCGGTGCACAAAGAAAGTCAATGCTGAAGATTGGTTTGCAAGTAGCACTAAAGAATGGAGCGGAACGTGCAAGAACTTTAGCTATGCTAGCCTACAGCCGTTGCAAGATGACTCATACACGAAGCTCATTGCACTGCACATAGATACCGGCGGCATACAACGAAGCGATTTGTTGCGTTGTGATCTTGACGCAGCCACCATGAGTCCAGGTAGCTACACCTTAAAGCTCTTCAAAGAAGGAACGACGGACAGCATAGTAACCGAGTTCGAATGCAATTGGTCAACACTTCCGCAGAGCTTCAAGAACACGACAACCATGTGGCATGCAATGCGGCATATACTTAGTGACAAAGAGTACAACGAATTCAATTCCGGTTCAGAGATCAACAGTCGCAGAAAAATCCTCAGCTGGTGGCAGTCAAAAGACCCAAGTCCAAACACTGTCTACAACGAAGCTCTTGTAGCATTCTTCCGTAGAGTAGACGAAGCGAGAAGCTTATATCTCAGTCCGGCAGAAACAGACGGATCTCGTACCGAACGCGGAAAGGTCTATATCTTGTACGGCAAACCAACCGAAGTGCTACACGAAAGTCCCTTAGGTTCCGCCGTACGCGAGATATGGAGCTATACCAATAAGGTCCGTAAGAGGATCACTTTTGAACGTGATTCGCATGATGTATATCACGTCATCAAGGTTGAGGAATTGTAGTGCGATCTTCGCTTTAGGGTTTTCCGTTTGTGCTGAAGTGGCTTCTACTGTGTTACTCCTAGTTTTGCTCATTCTACACAAAGTAGATACCGATCTAAAGTGCTCAGCACAGAGCGCTATGATGCTATCACGTGTTGCTTTCGAGTCTGCATAGAGCCAGACACTCTCCCCTTCAAGCCTTTCACTGCAGCAAAGATGAAAAGCGCGGTACATAGTGTATTGTACACATACGGCAAGAAGTTATAGTTTATAGTCCCATGTTGCCAATTGCTCAGTTGAGTGACAGTATGAGCGCTGATCGATAAGAGAGGCACATACTGAAAGATAGTCATCACTGAGTCTAAAGATGTTTGAGAACTCATAGCGATGAAGCTCAGAGGAAGAATCAACGCGAACATACTCAGTGCAGAAACGACCTGCGCTGTAGACTCGCGTTCGACAACTACACTCAGATACAGGTATAATGCACTGAAGACAGAGAAGCTCAGATATGCGTGTACTGCGATGATGAGTGCACTTGAAAAAAAGAACCGATCAAAGACTTCGTGTGACAATACACTCACTAGCCCCAGCCAGAGCGCTGTATGGATTAGGCCAAGAATGAGAATACTCAAGTACTTTGCAAGAAGAAGGCTCGATGCAGAGCTTGAAGAAAGTACTACATCAAGCAAGCAGCTTGCTCGCTCTTCGAACATTGAGCGCAGCAGCTGCTGACCATTGCCGCTGATAAGCGTGATGCTAAGAATCTGAAAGGAAAGCAGCGCGAAAACAAACCACGACTGTGATGCACGCTCATCGTCCATAGTAGCTGGGTGAACTTTTTCGCTGCTTGTTTTGATGCTCTGCTCTGACGCATCATCTGCATACGAAACCGCAAGTCGTGTCAGTGTGTGGGGCGTTGAGCTCAACTCGATTGCTGAACGTAGAACTGGCACAAAAGTCCTCATCCTGAGGTCACACCGAACAATCTGGAGGGTGTACTCACTTCCCGAAGCGTCAGGTAGCTGCGTTCTGACTCGAGGTGCAGAATTTTGCATCACTATAGCAACCAGGTCATACCTCCCCTGGTTTAGATCATCTGAATTGAGCGGTAGTACGACTGCGCTCAGCGGCTGCTTGTCACGGAGAGAGCAATAGAGGAAGTACTCATTAAGGGAGTCCAAGAGCTTGTGCGAGGCTCCGCCCAGTAGAATGGTGAAAGGCGATTGTTGCGGTTGTTGAAATTCTGTCTGCGACATCTGATGAGGAAGGTTTGTCATCAACGTCAACGCGGGAGAAATCAGCATCATCACGAATAGAAGAGGCGATCGAAGACGTTGCCACAATTCAAATCGAGTGATGATGAGTATCTTTCTCATCATACTACCGAGGTTCCCAGTCGAGTCCTTCGCAGGGTACATAGTCATTTGTTACATGCTCGTCATAACGAAAACAGGTTTGAGCAGTTGGGTTAAAATGCTTGCACTGTCCGCACAAGGTTTCCAGTTGGTAGCTCTCAATATGCTCATTGAACAAGGTGTACTGGCGATACGCTGGATACACAACATAAGCCCACATGAGAAGAAGAGTAAGAAAGTATGTGAACTCATCACCCCGCCAATACCATATCGCAAAACCGACTAGCATCGTCAAGAATCCGCGCATCAGTGCGCCGCTGATGATTGAACCAGTAGTGAATCGTGGTTGGCCCTCATGGTCGTAAAGACCGTTGCGCAGCGCTATCTGATCGAAGTAGGAATCCAGCATAAACTTTATGGGCGCAATATAGCCCTTTCGTGGTGCACAGACAGAGACGCCAAGCAAGTGAACTCATTGTGTTTGAGTCGTTGCGCACTACCGCTCAATCGCCAGTATCTGCTCAAAACCCACACTCTGTCATTTCAGGCTGACGCTAAACATTGTAAGGAAAACGGTGATGTAGAGCAAGGCCATTGTAGTTTTGTACTCACCATTTAACCTGAGTAGAGATTGGAATGAGATCACTTTTTGACGAGATAACGTCATTAATGACGGAACAAAACAACGAGCGCACTCGTAACATTGATCGGGCTAGTACCCGTGAAGTCCTCGAACTCATAAACAACGAAGATGCTTTGGTGGCACATGCGGTTGCTGAAGAGATATCCTGGATAGAAAAAGCTGTCGATCGCATCGTCCAGGCGTTCCGAATGGGAGGTCGCTTGGTCTATGTTGGAGCAGGTACCAGTGGTCGATTGGGCGTGGTAGACGCTTCTGAATGTCCACCCACATTTGGAGTAGATCCTTCCATGGTTGTTGGAGTTATGGCTGGAGGACCACAGGCTATGTTCGCAGCGCAGGAAGGCGCGGAAGACTCTGTAGAGAAAGGCGCAAAGTGTCTGGATGAATACCATGTTAGCGTGCATGATGTGCTCTGTGGCATTGCAGCATCTGGCCGTACACCTTTCGTGCGAGGCGCTCTTCAAGAAGCAAAACGACGAGGGGTGTATAGTATCCTCGTTACAACAAACTCTCGATCGAATCTTATGAAGCTAGGCATCACAGCCGATTGCATCATCGCACCACAAGTTGGTCCTGAAGTCATCGCAGGCTCAACACGAATGAAATCAGGAACGGCGCAAAAGTTAGTGCTCAATATGCTCAGTACCGCATCCATGATCCGCCTAGGCAAAACGTATGGTAACATCATGGTCGATCTGCAATTGACGAATGCCAAACTCCGAGAAAGGGCAAAGAATATACTGATGACGATTGCAGACATCAGTTATGAGCGCGCTTCCGCAGCACTCGATGAATCCAAGGGTCACGTAAAAACAGCCTTAGTTATGCTCTTGAGTGAAACTGATGCTCAGTCCGCCGCTCAGAGACTTGAAGAGGCTGGAGGCATTGTTCGAGATGCGGTAGGGATCGGTACAAGTCGAACGGGAAAAGAAAGTCACAATAGCGAACAAGGCTAGTCGTCGGTACACCCTTCACCTACCTAAAAGAGCAGTAGAATGGCAAAACAGAGACGCACAAGAGAGGAACTACCGAAGGTCAAGCTCAATTTTGTGCAACAACGAAGTGAATTCCTCTTTATCCTCTCTTTCTACAAAGAGTATCGATGGAAAGCTTCCGCTATCTTAGTGTTGATGTTGTTGAGCAATAGTTTGTCACTCGCCTTTCCGAAGTTCATTGGCACGCTGCTCGATACAATCCAAACTACAGCGTTGACAGAGCATGTTTGGTCGATCGCTGGTATCCTACTTGTGCTCTTCCTCGTCCAAGCTGTTGTCAATTACTTCACAACAGTTTCTCTAGCCACCATTACCGAGAACGTCTTAGCTAAGCTTCGGACTAACCTCTTTCAGCACATTCTACACCTTCCGATGCGTTTCTTTGGTGAGAAGCGCGTTGGAGAGTTGATGTCGAGAGTAAGTTCGGACCTAAGTCAGATTCAAGAAACGTTCAGTTTTACCGTAATGCAGATGCTACGCCAGAGCATTTTTCTGGTTGGTGGTATCGCGTTTATCGTATCGCAGTCGGTACGCTTGACTATTCCTGTGTTACTCACGCTCCCCCTTATCATCCTCACTGCTATCGTGTTTGGTCGCCGACTGAGGAAGCTTAGTACCCAAATCCAGGATGTTCTAGCGGGTGCAACAACGATCGTCGAAGAAACCTTTCAAGCCATTGAAAGTGTCAAGTCATTTACAAATGAAATGTATGAGCAACACCGTTATCGCACTCGTATTAACGAGTATGTGAGTTTAGCCATTCGCGCTGCACGCATGAGATCGGTGTTCTTCTCGTTCATCATGTTCTCGATGTTTGGAGGGATCGCTGGCGTTCTCGGTTACGGTGTGTATTTGGTGCACCACCATGAGTTGACGATTGGCGAGCTCTTATCTTTCATCCTCTACTCTTTCTTTGTTGCAGGTGCACTTGGAAGTTTCGCTGAGCTCTTTGGCCAAATACAACGAACACTTGGGGCTTCAGTTCGCGTTCGCGAGATTCTGTCAGAACCTGTTGAACGATCAGAACCAAGTAGTATAAAACGAGTATTGAAAGATATTCGAATGGAGCACGTTGTGTTTAGCTATCCGGGTAGAGCCGACACTAATGCTCTTGACGACGTCTCACTGCATATCAAGGCAGGCGCGCGCGTAGCTTTTGTGGGCGAAAGCGGAGCTGGGAAAAGTACGACAGCCGCCCTTCTTCAAAAGTTCTACGAACCAACTAGTGGTTCCATATTGTACGACGATCTTGAGGCATCCCAACTCAGCATCCATGATGTGCGATCCAACATCGGAATTGTACCGCAAGACATTGTCCTCTTTGGATCTACTATTGAAGAGAATATTCGGTACGGTCAAGTAGATGCCACAGAGGAGCAGCTCTGGGAAGCCGCGCGGTTGGCAAATGCCACCGAGTTCATAGAGCAGTTCCCAGAGCGGCTGCAAACCTTGGTTGGCGAACGAGGAGTGAAACTGAGTGGTGGTCAACGACAGCGTATCGCTATCGCCCGAGCTATCCTAAAGAATCCTCCTATTTTGATTCTCGACGAAGCAACATCCTCCTTAGACTCTCAATCTGAGCATCTTATCCAGGGTGCTTTGGAGAACTTGATGAAAGGACGTACAACAATCATTATCGCACACCGTTTATCTACTATCCGACGTTGCGATACCATCTTCGTCTTTAGCAAGGGTAAAATCATTGAGCAAGGAAGTCACGATGAACTTCTTAGCAATAGCTCGTCGTTTTATGCACGACTCTGCGAACTGCAGTTTGGAACGGACTTGAACTAAACGGAAGTGCTCAGGCAGTCCACTGCAATCGAGCATCACACTTCTTTCAATTCGTGCTCCAGGTCTAAGAATTGTCATTTAGTGCTCAAAGCCTATATTCGACCACAATTACTTGTTCCACAAACACCATTCACTATGAAATCACTCTTTTTTGGGCTATCACTCATAGCCATTGTGGCTTTTCAGGCATGTAGCGATAGCAACACGCCGAATACACCTGCCGACTATTACAAGGGCATTGATAAACTAGGTAACTATTGGGTGTACAGTAATGTAGAGATCGATACAAATGGCACCGTTCAAACCGAGGCGTACACCGATTCTACTTGGGTGAATGGAGTGCAACTGATTGATGGAAAGCAAGCGACAGCTCTGGTTTCGTGTGCGGACATGAACGGAACTAAGCAGTATGACACAACCTATGTGTATCGCGACGGCAATAAACTCTTTGCCTACATTGAGTTGCCTGAAGTACCATTTGACACGGCCACTGTTGCACCTCAAAGTAGCTGGGTACTTGTGTCTAACCCTGATGCAAGCGGGTCATGGTTAGTCGTGGATTCAACAAGTGTTCAACGTGACTTTGCATTTGGCGGCTTCGACCTGGTGTTAAAAGCGAAGATGTGGATGGATGCTTCGCACCCTTCGGATACAACGATCAAGGTCGCTAGCGGCTCTTCCTATAACTGCGTACGCGGTGCGATCACACCTCGTCTTAGTGGCACGATTACTCCAAAGAGTTTGCCGCTACCACAATCAGTTACGCTCAGTGGCGGTAGTCGCACACAATTCTACACTGATGGATTAGCTCTTGTTGCTGAGCGCGTAGAACCTTCAGTCATCAAGATCGGTGATGGCAGTTTGGTACCTCCGTTCAAGAATCCTGGAAGTTTGCGTACCCTGTTGCGCTATCGTATACAGTAGGACTTCGAAAGACGCTGTGCTAGTCGCGCGCAAAAATGAAAATGGGCTATTCTGCTTTGCAGATAGCCCATTTTTGTAGGTACCATGTGATCGAAGGTATGAAGATGAACACTCATTCCAGCGCAGCGAAGCGAAAAGATTTAGCCCTTTAGGTAGCAGGCACGTGAGCCATAAAGTCTTGGGCAAATCTTGGATAGTAGTTCGCCAATAGTTCTTCTATACGGTCCGGATCTTTGGATTTAATGATCAGTCCAGCATAGTTCTTTTTATGTTGGACCCAGCAGATTTCTGGATCGTTGTACTGACTCATGTCTGGGTGCTCTTCTCGCGAGAGAGTAAAAATTCCACCGCCATACATATTCTCTGCCTTTGAGCACGTGTATTGATCAGCTTCGCTGAGTTCAAGTCTGGCCCATTCATGCCACATACATACTCCTGTTGCGTGCCAGACAATATCTGGGATACGCGCACCGCCAACTCGGCAACCTGCTTCCAGGAAGTGGAGCTTTCCATCTTCCTTTGCTTTGATATACTCAATGTGAGTTGCGCCTTGCTTCAAGCCGAAGGTCTTGATCACATCTGCATTCATCTTCTTCAGAGCCTTCTCATCTTCACTACCACGGCGAATCATACGGGTCGTAAAGATCCCACCAGAGGTATTGAGGTCTAACATAGAAATGCCGTATTTCGATGTGCTGGCAAACACAGGTTTGTAGTTATACACCACTGAGTCGACATGGTAAACATCACCAGGGATGTATTGCTCTAAGAGAAACTTCGTTTGCTTATCACCGAGCTTTTCGATTTCTGTCCACAGTTCATCAGGATGGAAAATCTTGCGCACCTTGGCGCTCGATGCGCCCATTCGTGGTTTGAACACCCAAGGAGCTGGAACGCGATCCATGAAATCAGCAACTTCCTTATGGTTAAGGATACGTACAAAATCAGGAACATTAATTCCCTCTTCACGAGCCTTCATTCTCATCGCCAGTTTATCACGGAAGTAGTGAGCGGTTGTCTCACCCATTCCTGGAATACGGGTATGCTCACGTAGACCTGCGGCAACCTCAATATCAAACTCTCCAAGACCGACAATGCGATCGAATTTGATCGTTCGCGCTAGATAGCTTACTACGTTCTTCACTACTTTATCGTCGTACAAATCAGGAACAGCAAAGACATCTTCGAGATACTCACGTTCCCAGGCTTCTTTGAGGTATTTCTCTTCGGTAAGCAGATACACTTTCCAACCTTGGCGACTAGCTTCTGAAATAAAAGGTCTGCCAAAAAGTGCGCCTGCGATGCATAGTACTGACTTGGTTTCCATACAAATCCCCGTTGTGTGTGTGTCGAAAGGAACAATCTCGTTTGACTAATGTGCTCAACTATCTCAGGGCGAACCTGAAGCACTTTTGTTCGCCTCTTCTGTTGGTACGCGGAGATTATGTAGCGTGTAACGATCGTCTATCGAAGGACAGCTCGATCATTCGCCACTCAAGAATCTCTGCGTCGTGTGTAAGCCGCGAATTCCCTCCAATGTACAATAGCAGCTACACTCTTTCCAAATCTAACAGCCCAGAACAAGCATCAGGGCGTGTTGTCATCTCATGAAATCAAATGCTCTATCGTTCGTGGTTGCAACCAGGCTCGCATCCCTTGAGCAAACGTCGTACGCCAATTCCCCCATGTGTGTCCTTGTGAATACTCGAAGTAGTCAACATGAGCACCGATCAGACGTAAGCGTTGCGCCATCAGGCTCGCAAGATCTTTCGCATCACAAATAGTACCCGTCTGAATGACAAAGTCTACCTTCGACGCATTCTTCATATCTGGAGAACGAAAGATTTCACCTTTGTTCCACCAATAGGACGGTGACTGTGCGATGACAGAACCATACGCTTCTGGGAATCGCAAAACTGTTTTGGTTGCAAGCAAACCTCCAAGCGAAGCTCCGGTCATGCAGCGCTGATGAGGATCATCAGCGATGCGCCAGCCACGCTTTTCAAATTCTCGAATTGCAAAGGGCAAGATCTCTTGAGCACAGAAGTCGATATACTGATTACTACTAGCATACTCATCGTTGCGCATCTGCGGGCTCACAAACATGGCAACGACTGGAGGGATGTATTTCTCTGCTATGAGATGATCCAGAATAACATGGAATCGCCCTAGACGCAGAGCTTCAGCACCATCGTGCACAACTAACAAAGGCACTGGGCTTGTTGGAGCGCCCGCAGGGCGCGGAGCTTGATAAAGAAATACTTCGCGATGACTATGAAGCATCTGAGATTCAAACTGAACTCTCTCCACACTGCCATGAGGAACATCGTGCGGAAGAGTCAACATCGACTCATCTTCATACTTCGGCATCCAGAATTCGGAGTTATAGCCGAATCCCTCCGCTTGGGTGCGAGAGTTCGCTGGATCATTGATCCACTGACCATCAACTATGAGTTTGTATTGCAATCGAGCGTCGGTAGCGAATTGCAGAATACCATAGAAAAGATCTGTGTGCTCTATTCGCTCTAAAAAAGAGGCTGGCTGCCAGTAGGACCAATCGCCCACTACCTCAACACGTTTTGCCGCTCCGTGAAAAAGGAAAAGTGCTCTGTTATCGATGGTAACTGGTTGCTGCTGACTGCGCTGCACATCCGACCACAAGTGGCTTGCAAGTGCGCGCCGTTGCTCGGGATGCGTTTCTTTGAGCAAGGCAAACAAACGATGCTCAACATCGGAATAGCTAATCATGATTTTCAACACAAGATGACCGTACAAAATTACGACAATTCATGAGCCCATTCTGGCAAGAATCGTGCTCAGTTTTTCAAATTGTTTTGGTCAGAAAACAAAGTTCCCTTATTTTAGCGATCCGTTTCAAGCGGACGGGCTTATAGCTCAGATGGGAGAGCGCTTGAATGGCATTCAAGAGGTCAGGGGTTCGATTCCCCTTAAGTCCACACTTGTTGTGGAATTCTCAAAAAAGAACTTAAATCGACTCGCACACGTACATCGAGTCTTTGAAAATTGGAATCGTAGCTCAGCTGGTTAGAGCGCTGCCCTGTCAAGGCAGAGGTCGCGGGTTCGAGCCCCGTCGGTTCCGCAATCAAAAGCCTGTCTACGACAGGCTTTTTTGCGTTATAGACTGAATGATTGGTCGTGCGTGCTCCCTGCCGTTTTCGATAAAGATATTCCATGCTTTGCATCCGCATAGAACGGATCCCGCCAAGTAAAGACCAGGCATGCTCGTACTCTCAAATGTCTCTTTGTCAATGCTCGCCACAAGACTCTGTGGATCGAAATCTACTCCACATGATGCCAGAAATCCAGCATCAGGTCTATATCCAATATGCGGAATCACAAAGTCCGCTTCGAGGATGGAGCGTTCCTTCGAATGGATGTTCTCTATTTCTACTTCACCCACGCGAATGGCAACAACTCGCGACGAAAATGTTGCGAGTATCTCACCTGCGCGTAGTCTGTTCTCCATGTCTGGCTTTTGCCAATACTTAACGGAATCTGCCAGACTTGATCCTCGATGCACCAAATGTACTTGTGCGCCATGACGCCATAGGTCAAGAGCAGTCTCAACCGCCGAGTTTTTCCCACCTACTACGACTACTTTCATCCCTGTATACATGAATGCTTCAGTATAGTAAGGATGCACATGTTCAAGATGCTCTCCCTCGCAATCGAGAGTATTGGTGGTGTCAAAGTACCCTGTTGCAATCACGACGTTGCGAGCGCAACGAAGGCCATCTTCGCATTCAAGCTCGAAGTATCCACTTCGTGTCTTGCTTACCCGCAAAACACGAGTATGTAAGGCAAGATTCAGAGCTTTTACTTCGGCAACGCGACGATAGTACTGTAACACTTCCACTCGACTTGGACGTACATTCGCACAGCAAAAAGGAACTGAGCCGATTTCCAAGAGTTCTGGGGTTGAATAGAACTGCATGTCGTTTGGGAAACGCCGAATGCAGTCGCAAAGACTTCCTTTATCGATTACGAGTGCGCTGAGCCCATGATCTTGCGCCTCTATTGCACATGATAAGCCAGCAGGACCAGCGCCTACGATAATGAGGTCATACAAACCCTTGCTGTGATGTACGTCGATCGACGTTGTTGAAGCTGATGTCAATTCTGACATAATGTTCTCTGGAAGGTAAAAAGGACTTTCTGCATCAACAGGACTTCTATGAACAGACGTTGAAAGCTCTGCAATATAGACGGATATGCCTAGCACATGATTGCGCAGAGCTCCGAGGGTGTATTTTTGTCGCAACCCATGCACACATCTCGAACACAGTTTTTCCATTCCCCAAGCGAACTTCATCCTTGCTGGTTCAGCTCATTGCTCGTGCTGCTCAGTGTTGTTGGCATATCCTGTACACCGCCCAAAGCAAATCACGAATTGCGACCAGGCAAAGGTCAGCGATACTATGGCGGCGAATATCGCCTCAACATGGTTCGCGGCAATCCAAGTGGACTTGATCCTGTAATGATCTCTAGTAAGCTTGCAGACGACATAGCCCTTCAAATCTATGACCGACTCATCACCTTCGATAGCTCTCTTCAACTTCAACCCGAGCTGGCTCGAAGCTGGGAATTGTCATCCGATGGTTTAGTGTACACCTTCCACCTTCGTACCGATGTCTACTTTCAAGACGACCCCTGTTTTGCAAATGGCAAAGGCAGACGAATGCAGGCTTCCGACGTTGAGTACTCTTTCAGTCGCTGTTGCGATCCGCGAACAAGAAGTGTTGCTTTCTGGGTGTTCAAGGACAAAGTTCGCGGAGCGAATGAGTATTTCGAAGCTCATCGAGCGAATGCTCGTATAGATGAAATTGCCAAGCAGAACCAGCGCATTAGTGGCTTCCAGGTTATTGATGACAGCACATTCCAAATACATTTGCTGCGCAGCTACGCTCCCTTTATCATGCAGCTAGCGAATGCACTTGGTTGTGTGGTGCCTCGAGAAGCTGTGGAGTTCTACGCTAAGGATTTCTTCAGACACCCAGTTGGAACAGGTGCATTTCGTTTACAGAGTTGGCAAGACGATCATGAGATGATTCTGAGTCGCAATCCACGATATTGGAAGTACGACGAGTTTGGAAATCAACAACCCTACTTTGATGCCATTCGTATTTCGTTCATCACGGATGACAAAGTGCAATTTCAGGAGTTCATGGCAGGCCATCTCGATGAGAGCTTCACCATACCAACCGAGATGTTCAGTGTGCTGTTCGACCCTGAAACCAAGCAGCAACGCAAAGACTACGATTTTACGATACAGCAGAAGCCAGCAATGTTGAGTTGGTTTATCGATTTTCTCTGCACAAAGAAGCCCTTTGATAACGTCTACGTTCGTCGTGCCTTTGCTTATGCTGTTGATCGTGAAAAGCTTGTGCATTACGTGCTACGGAACGCTCCATACCAACCTGCTCTTCATGGGATTACTCCGCCAGTCATGCCAGGCTATTCCATCGATAGCGTCCCTGGCTTTTCGTTGAACACACAGCTTGCGCAAGAGAACCTTGCAAAAGCTGGCTATCCAAATGGAGCGAATTTCCCAGAGGTCACACTCTCAGTCTATCCGGAACCTCGCCTGCTTCAAGTTGCGGAGAGCGTTCAGAATATGCTTCGCGAGAACCTCAACATTCGTGTGAAGATCCAGATCCTGCAGTTCGCCCAACTCATTGATATGTCTGAGTCTGGTGAACTCAGCATGTGGGGCACACGATGGTACGGTGACTATCCTGATGTCGAGAACTACTTGTCATTGTGGGATGGTTCACTTGTTCCAAGTGACAGCACACAACCTTCGTATCCTAACAGTACCAGATATCGAAACCCAGTGATGAGCAAGCTCTTAGCGGAAGCATTGACAACAACTGACCAATACACTCGCTACAAGCTCTATCAACAAGCAGAAGCAGTAGCATGTCAGGACGCGCCAGCGATTGTTCTTTTTTATGAGATGCACTATCGACTATTGCAAAACACGGTTGCCAATTATCCTTTGGATGCAATGAACAGAGTTCAACTGAAAGACGCGTGGTTTACTCGATGATGGATACCACCGCACACGATCATCACCCTTCAATGAGCACGGAAGTTCTCGATGCACGACAAGACCCGCAGACTGCGATCGATCGAGCGTGTATGCTCATAAACAGTGGCGAAGTCGTGGCATTCCCTACTGAGACAGTGTATGGACTTGGAGCACGCATCTTCGATGCTCGGCAGATAGAGAAGATCTTTCGTGCAAAAGATCGTCCCTCAGACAATCCTCTTATTGCCCATATTTCGTCGTTACATCAAGTTCACGATATCTGCGATGAGATTTCAGACAGCATGCGCTTGTTGATGCAGACCTTTTTTCCTGGACCTCTAACCCTTGTAGGTTATAGAAAGCTGAGTGTGCCTTCAATTGTCAGTGCCGGACTCAAAACGATTGCATTCAGGATGCCTTCTCACACTCTGGCACTGAAGCTGATTGACTGCGTTGGACAACCAATTGTAGCCCCGTCAGCCAACCGTTCAGGTCGGCCTAGCCCTACGCGAGCTGAACACGTACTGCACGATCTTAACGGTCGTATATCTGCCGTACTCGATGGTGGTCCTTGTAGCATTGGACTCGAATCGACCGTGCTCAGTATGGTTGATAAAGAGCCTTGCATACTCCGGCCGGGAGCTATCACAAAGGAACAAATCGAAGAATGTCTCGGAACAAAGGTTCTTAGTTCCGGGGCTGAAGATGGAGTCGTAGCGATTGCGCCTGGAATGAAGTATCGCCACTATGCGCCTTCTATACCTGTGCTCCAGATAACTAGCTTGGATGAACGCTCCAGCTTGCCCGCTAACGTTGTCATCCTGGCTGAGCACGTTGACGTGAACGATCCTCGTGTTCGCCCGCTTCGAGCCGATAGTTTGTACGATGAATTTCGCAAGGCAGAGGCAGTGGGTTGTGTAGCGGTTTATGTACTTCTTGGACCTCAGACAACATCAAATGCGGCCTTGATGAACCGCCTACAGAAAGCTCTGACTGCGAGCACTTCCAGTTGACCGCGCCGCTAGAGACTTGAATTCTCAAAAAAAAAAATCAGCTTTTTGACGGGGTTGACATCACTTTGGGTGTTTTTGCATAAGAATTTCACAAAACGTCCGACATTATGCCTAGTGGCTTCCTCGAATTGTCTCTTTTTCATCGCTCGGCTTCGCCTCGCCGACTCACTTTTTCCCGTAAATTTGAACCGAAGATCCACGAAAATCAAACCATGCAAGAAGTGACCGTTACCATACGCAATCGCGCTGGAGTCCACACTCGCCCAGCTGCAATGATTGTGAAGCTCGCCGCCCAATTCAAGTCAAACGTGTTTCTTACGGGTGAGAACAACATGCGCATCAATGCGAAAAGCATCATTGGAGTGATGACGCTTGCTGCTGGCCAAGGTACAACACTTACCCTTTTTATAGAGGGTGTGGATGAGGAAGAGGCGTCCAAGAAGCTTCGCGAACTCTTTGAGTCTGGATTCGGCGAACAAATCTGAGTTTAGCCTGCTATCTATCCGATTAATCATTGCTTTAGTCGCTTTTTAACCCTATATTTCCCCCTCGCGACTATACAAGTGAGTTTATGTCAAAACAGGCTGCTGCTTCCCCGCTCAATGGGATTGGCGGTGACGAGGTTTACCCTGGTGCTGAAACCATCTATCGAGGTATTCCTGCGTCGCCAGGCATAGCCATTGGCAAAAGTTTGCTTCTTAAGAATGAGTCACAAGATGTCATTAGTTTACGCTTGCTGCCAGTCGAGCAACGCCAAGCTGAATGTGAACGCTATCATAACGCGGTTCAATCCTGTTTAGCTGAGTTACGAGAAACCTACCGCATAGCAGAACGCGAGATTGGTAATGTCGCGTCTATTCTTGAGTCATACGAGCTTATTCTTTGTGACGAGAGTATCAATGAAACAATCCAACGTCGAATTGATGAAGGATTTCCGGCTGAGAACGCCGTGCTGGCAGAGTATGATTCACATCGCAATCTGTTCAAAACAGCCAAGGACCCTATTCTTCGTGAGCGGGCTTTGGACCTTGAAAATGTGAAGGATCGTTTGATCCTCGCCCTTCACAATCGTCAGCTTAGCCATACTATCGCTCGCAATGCCATCGTGATTGCTCCTTCGATCATTCCACAGGATGTTATTCTGTTTCATGAGGGAGAGATTCTTGCGTATGTGACAGAAGTTGGTGGCATTGCATCTCACTCGAGTATTCTTGCCCGCTCACTGGGTATACCCGCCGTTATTGGGGTGAAGAATCTCACCAATCATCTGCTTGCAGAAACAATGGTCATTGTGGATGGACATGAAGGTGTACTCATAACTAATCCTCGCCTTGAAACACTGCATCTCTATGAATCAAAGCTCCTTGAATCGCGCGAACAGCACATTCGCCTTTCTGAGCTACGAGATCAACATGCAGAAACAAGCGACAATCACCGTATCACTCTCATGGCTAATGTCGACTCACCAGATGAGGTGTCGACTTCTATGCAAATGGGTGCTGAAGGCATTGGTTTAGTACGTACAGAAATGTTGATCATTCGCCTCGACCGATTCCCTGATGAAGACGAGCAAACGGATTGGTACTCCTCAATTGCAGAACGTGCTTATCCGCATCCCGTTACCTTGCGTGCCTTCGACATTGGGACGGATAAGTTCGTAAGTGGTTTGCCACACGAGCGCAACCCTTCGTTGGGAATTCGTGGCGTACGTTTCTTGCTCAGTCGACCAGACATCTATCGCCGGCAGCTCTTAGCTGTGTTACGAGCATCACGCCATAAAAACGTGCGATTTATGATTCCAATGGTAACTCGCATGAGTGAAATCGAAGATAGTTTGGACTTGCTCGAACAAGCAAAGCGCCAGCTCCATGACCAAGGCGTTGACTATGACCAGAACATTCCTGTCGGGATTATGATCGAAACACCTGCAGCGGCTTTGTTGTCAGACAAGCTCGCACGCATGGTGAGTTTCTTCAGTATTGGAACAAATGACCTCACACAGTACACTTTGGCTGCAGATCGTACGAGTGACTTAGTGAGCGGAATCTATGATTCCTTTAACCCCGCCGTTCTGAAACTGATGAAGCAATCAGTGGATGCTGGGCGAGATCATAACATTTCGGTGAGTGTGTGTGGAGAATTTGCCGGACACTCTGCGGCCACGGAACTTCTTATTGGAATGGGAGTTGACGTGTTAAGCGTCAATGCTCCTCTTTTGCCTGAGCTAAAAAGTCGAATTATTCAGTCTTCCTATTCACGATCATTGCAGATTTTTGAGCAAGCAATGTGTTGCGAGCGTCCGAGTGACGTCCGCAAGACAGTTGCTGCAATCAAGCATGGATTCTAATCACTACATCCTTTCATACTTCCTTTCTTATGAGCAAAATCGTTTCCTTAAGTCGCATGTCCATCGTCAATGCCAGTTTCTATGCCTATCACGGCGTTAGTGAGGGTGAAAAAGAACTCGGTGGACAATATCAAGTTGATCTCGATGTGGTCTATGATGCCACACAAGCAGTATTGAGTGACGACATCAACAAGGCAGTGAACTATGAAGAGTTAATGTTTTGCATAGATGAAGTGCTCAGCGGTGAGCCGTGCAATCTCGTTGAAACACTTACCTATGAGATCCTCAATATGGTGCTTGATAAGTTTGAAGCTGTTCAAGAGTCTACTGCTAGAGTGCGCAAGATCAACGCTCCCATTCGTCACCTCACCGATTATGTTGAGTGCGAACTAACCATGCAGCGATCCACACCTCGCTAGATCATCCAATGCAGCAAGTGCTTTTATCCTTAGGTGCGAACCTTGGCGAACGCTTTTCGCAGTTAGAGTCTGCAGTGCAACACATCTGCTCTCGAATGCTGGTTGATGCCCGAGTATCTTCTGTTGTGGAGAGTCCGCCTTTGGGCTACACCTCACAACCTCAGTTCCTTAACTGCTGCGTGTACGGACATACGTATCTGAGCGATGAGCAGTTACACATTGCATTGCGCGAGTTGGAAAGTGACCTAGGTCGCTTGCAACGACCTCAGTGGCATGAGCGAGAGATCGACATTGACATCGTCCTAATGGATGGTGTCCAACACGGAGCATCCGGACTTCAGATTCCTCACCCTCGCATGCATGAACGTAGATTTGTACTACAGCCTGCAGCGGAGATTGCTCCGAACATGGTACACCAGATCTTCCAATTGAGCGTTGAGGAGCTCTTACTGAACTGCGATGATACTTCCCGTCTGTCCTTGTTTTCTCAGTCTATCTATCTGTAACGACAACATATTGAAATGCCCAAACGATATGCACTCATCTATCGGTTCTGATGTGTGTCAAAACGCACGCACAGGTAGGACCTAGATCGTCTTCAGGATTGAACATATTCAGTTTTTCGCTATTGCTCACAATCACAGACCTCGAGATGAGGTTATACTTTAAAAGTACTTAGTCCACTACAATTTAGACCATCTTTCAAATGCACATTCCAGAACACCTAGTAGAGGAGATACGCTCCCGCAGCGACATCGTTGAGGTGATTGGTGAGCACGTGCAGCTACAAAAGCGTGGCAAGAACTTTCTCGGCTTGTGTCCCTTCCACTCTGAGAAAACTCCGTCCTTCAACGTTAATCCAGAACTCGGCATCTATAAGTGCTTTGGCTGTGGTAAAAGTGGAAACGTGTATAAGTTCCTTATGGAGCATAACGGACTCACCTTTCCGGACAGTGTGAAACTTCTTGCTCAGCGAGTAGGCATTGTCATACAAGAGGATGAAAAGAGTTCTGAGCAGTTAGAGGAACAGACAAGACATGACTCTGCACATCGCGCGTTGGCTGCTGCAGCCGACTTCTTCCAGCGCTGCTTGTTTAGTCCTCGCGGTGCCGTAGCCATGAAGTATATCCATCAGCGCGGCTTTGACGAGCCGATGATCAAGAGCTTTCATCTTGGGTACGCTCTAGACGAATGGCAGGCACTCACCAACGAACTTGTACGCCTTGGTTTTTCGGAGCAGTGCTTGGAGGACGCAGGCCTCGTTATACGTCGTGACGATGGCAGTATCCACGACCGCTTTCGCGGCCGTGTGATATTCCCTATTCATGACTCCATGGGTCGTACCGTAGGCTTCGGAGCACGTTCACTATCAAGCGACAAGGCACAAGCCAAGTACATCAATTCGCCTCAGTCGATAGTTTATGACAAAAGCCGTGTATTGTATGGTCTCTTTCAGGCAAAGCAGAGCATTCGGCAACAGAATAGCGCACTTCTCACGGAGGGCTATGCCGATACCATTAGTCTGCATCAATTCGGATTCAGTAACACGATCGCCTCGTCTGGAACAGCCTTAACTCCGGAACAGCTGACCTTACTTAGTCGATACACAAAGAACCTCATCATTGTGTACGATGGTGATGAAGCAGGCATCAAAGCGGCAACACGTGGTGTGGAGTTGGCTCTTCAAGCGGGTTTTGAAGTAACTATTGTGGTACTTCCAAATGGCGAAGATCCAGATACCTTTATTCGCGAGCATGGTAGTTCAGCTTTTGACTCGTACATACGAGACGCGCGAACATTTATCGACTTCCTAGCAGATCGCTTCAAAGCACAAGGGATGTTCAACAGTGCGAAGGGGCAAGCCGATGCCGTACGTGAGCTCATGCGTTTGGTCTCTCTAGTTACTGATCACCTGCAACGAGAGTTCCTCATTCGCAATCTTTCGCAGAAGTTCACTCTTCGCGAAGAACTTCTTTACGCAGAGCTTAAGCATACATCCGGTCACAGCTCGACCTATATACAACCGCGCCGCGAGCAACAACGTAGTCCAGCGCCGCAAAGTCCACAAGCAGCAGCACGTCTTGTCAGCTCTATCCTCTCAGAGGAGCGTGCACTACTTCGATGGGCAATGAAAGATCAAACGACCTTGGGTCTTATGGTCCACGAGTTTGGAATCAGCTCTCAGACCTTCCCAACTCCAACAGCCCAGAGAATTTTTGTGGCGGTAGAGCATGCAGTACACAATGGTATCGATGTAGCTTCCTTGCTTACGGATTCAGAACATCTCAGCGACGAAGAACAGGCTATCATCTCGGATTTGCTGTTTAGCGAGGAGCAACCCAGCGACAATTGGAAGCACTTTGAAGTGACTATTAACGAGATCGATATAACTCTCGTTATACCCAATACGCTTCTGCGCTTACGCCTTCAATCGGTTCTTGCGGAGCTTCGCACATTACAACAGTCGTTCAGAGAGAATAGCGACGATACTGAAGCGCTTCAACGATTTCAGATCTTGAGTAAAATGCGAACTGAGCTGGAAGAGGAAGTGCGTCAGCTCAGAGCTGATACTGAAGATGAAGAATGATCTATTAAGATGAGCTTTTGACAACTTCAGCTCTAGAGTGAAAGTCAGCCTACGTGCCAGATGGTTGCTCGCTTCTTAGTAGATTTGCTAGGTGCAGCGAAGCTGCACGATTACAAAGAACACATTTGATGGACATCCAATGCATTTCCGCGGCACAGCAACAGCAATAGTAACACCATTCCTTCACGATGGAAGCATCGATTTCCCTGCTCTAGCTCAGCTTATTGAGCGTCAGATTAGTGGTGGCGTTGAGGGAATAGTACCCTGTGGTTCTACGGGCGAAGCTGCTACTATGTCGGTCGATGAAAAACTCTCGGTCATAAGATTCTGTGTCGAACACGTTCGCGGACGCATCAAAGTCATTGCCGGCACTGGTTCACATGATACAGCGGCTACGATTGAGATGAGTCGTAAGGCAGTTGAGGTTGGTGCCGATGCTCTACTCCTCGTTGGTCCATACTACAACAAACCAACCCAGGAAGGTCACTTCCGACACTTTGCTTCCATTGCAGATGCAGTTGATGCGCCGATGATCATTTACAATGTTCCCGGTCGTACCGGCTCGAACATGTCTGCGGAAACGCAATTGCGCATAGCGGAGCACTCAACAAACTTCATCGCAACTAAAGAGGCATCCGCTAATCTTGAGCTGATGCAAGAAATTGTGCGCTCTGCGCCAGCCCATTTTTCATTGCTAAGCGGAGATGACTCACTAGTCTTACCTGCTGTAGCGTGTGGAGCGACTGGCGTGATCGCCGTGATCTCTAACTATGCTCCAGTGATGTATAGCAGCTCAGTCCGTGCTGCGTTGAGTGCTGACTACGATCTTGCACGAGAGCTTCACTACCAACTTCTTCCCTTGATGAAATTGAATTTCATCGAGTCGAATCCCATTCCTGTTAAGTTCATTTTGTCTGAGCTGGGTCTCATCCAGAATCACTTACGACTTCCTATGACGCCGTTGGCTGAGGCTCACAGACCATTGCTCAGAAAAGCACTAATGGCTATACCTGAACTTTCTACAAGTCACTCATAGCAGATTAACAGTGTCGTTTTTGACGAGCTATTAGAACTTCGTAGTTGCTTCTAACAATCTATCGCTGGCATCGAACCACAGTTTTCTATCAACGTTACGCATTCAGCATTGAAGTTAGTGAACACTCGATACTTCATTCTTAAGTCTTCTCGTGTGTAAGAGCATACTCGAGATGAGCCTTATGGACCAAGAGCGCTGAACTCATTGACTATAGCGTCGTGTTAATCCTTCAATCGGAAGTACATTCCTGACTTCTCACTCTTGGAAATGAACTGTAAAAGGTACCAAAGCGCAAGAGTCTAATGAATGAATCTAAACGCGATTCCTGCTCGTAACGTCTCCATTTTAGTTGTTCCACCTGGAACTATCTCTTGTAGTCCTCGTTCGTATCGAACAAATGGCTCCAGCTGAAACCTTTCATTGAGGTTCAAGCTGTAGCTCATTCCCACGAGGACAACGACTGAGTGTTCATCATAGCTTTCGTCGACGAATATCTGCTTCTCACCTGGCGGTGAAGACTGATCAGCCACGTAGTACTGGTGGCGAAACTCGATCGACTTGTATTGAGTGTATCCTATTCCGGCACATGCGCGAAATTCATCCACTATACGACAAGAAGACTTCAAAGCAATGCGATACTGTGCAAAGTCATGAGTTGTGCGCATAAAGAGTTCTGTTAGAACCACTGTGTCTTCACCATTAGGCTTCCTAAACAAGGACGGTTAAAGTCCCAAGAAGCTGGACTGTTCGAATTCTTGGCTCTTCGAATAGCCAAGTTCAATATCTATAGATATGTCTTCGGATATAGCATAGGTTTCCACTAGTCCAAGATTGAAGTAATTTGTCGACCAAGCGGATACATTCTGCCTTTCAAAGCTGGAGTCCTTATGTACGAACACAATTTCGAAGCTCAAACGACTATGCTCTATACCCACTGACAGTCTGGTGCTGAACTGGGCGTGTAGGTCGACTTGTGTTGGTACTGTTCAGACTGCCATGACATTTACTGACATGCTTTCTCGCATTACTAGTAGACTGCAAAGTCGGGATGGATGAAGGGTTCCTTAAGTACAATGTAGCATACCAAACTCCAAGAAATTGATGAGCTACTAGTTCACTCCCTGCTGTAGCGCTCTGCAAAGAACACATCAAAGCAACTAGATTTGACGATCTTAGCTGAAATTGAAACAGCAGATTTCTAGTCTTTACTCTGAAAGGATTTCTTACAACTTGCACAACAGCACAAATGCCGTCGAAGCAGAAGTTCAGTCGTGATCGTAAACGATAAAAGCCTTGAAGTACTTTGGTCTGCTACTCCAACGGCTAAGAAGAGATTGGTGACTTTTTTCAGGATGATTACTGCGTAATTGCTTGTGCTGGAATAGTATGCCATGACTTCGACTCTCTCCAACATCAGTAACCTGAAAGCCATTGAGAGCTAGTGAACCAACATCACATTAATCCCAGCTCGAATCGTCTCCAACCTCGACTTTTCAGCATCTGTAATATCTTGAATACCTCGCTCGTATCGCATGAATGGGATGAGCTGAACAGTGTTACTGAGAGTAACAGTATAGCTTAGACCAATAAGAACATTCATAGTGCTCTGCGACACCTTGTTTCTACTCCATGTTAGTGAATCAGGAATCACATGGATCCAAGGAACGATGAGCTCATGCGTGACGTCGAGAGGCTTCGACACCACTATTCCTACACCAGCGAGTATACGCAACTCATCGTAGAAAAGGTACGAGGTCTTAACAGCCGCGCGAAACTGTTCGAAGCTTGTTTTCGTGCTTTTAAATACTTCCGTCACAAGTACTGTATCGGATCCATCAGGCAAGCGTATGAGAGATTGTAAACTATCTACTTTTGTCAACTGCAAGTACTCTTGACGAGCAGAGTATCCAATCTCAACATCCAAGCTAAAGTCATCTGAAATTCGATAAGACTCGACTATACCAATGTTCGCAACACTCGAGTTCCAGGTAGAATTATGGACTATAGAAATGATCGAATCCTTTCTGATCTCAGCCATCGAAGAGGTCAGACGTGAGCGTTCAAAGCTTAGCACTAACCCAGTACTAAACTGAGCCTGCGCTTGGTCCGCGAAAGCAAGGGCAAGGAACAAGACGAGCGATACTGTGGCTCCTACTGCTCGCATGGCGAATAGAATCTGTGCGAGATACGCTCGATAGCAAATGAATGGCCTTCGCAGTGCTTTGTCTGACTTGTTTGAATCACCAGCTTGCATAGAAGTCTCCTTTAGACTGTGAATTGAAGCTTAGAATATGGGGTTATTCGAACCATACATCACGAGTACTTTGGATTCGCGTTCATCATCCGGCAGTATTTCACACAAAACTAGACTCTTTTCGAAGCGGAGCACACGTTTGGCTCTTTACACGCTTTTTTCTTGACGAGTAAACGGCTAGCTAGAACCACTCTTAGCAGTGGACTAAGGCGAGCAACGTGCCCTATGACTCGAGAGATTATTTGGGTTAATGTTGCATCAAACTAAAAACTGACAGGATTCGATATTCACTCGGTGCCATGATCAAGCTGTAAGAAATAGGCCTAAGTTCTCCAAATAGCCTGTGCAAAACAGTCCATTGAATGGCCACTTGTGTTGTTAGAAAATATTGTACTTTTCCCTCCTTATTGATACCAACTGGAGACTCCATGCTGAAAGCCCTCAAACATCAACAGGTCCTGCTCATTCTTCTGACGCAGGTTGTCGGCTTTTGCTGGTCCACAATTTCTATGCTCGGAGCTGATGCTCCACCCCTCAAGAAGAGTCAAGCTCCTGTAGCTTTTGTGCAGAATGTGGGCCAATGGGATATGCAAGCTCAGTATTGCTTCCGTAGTTCTCAAGGTACTTTCTGGCTCTGTCAGGACGGCTTCTTGATGGACACAAAAGAGTACTTCGTTTCTCGTCAACCGAGTTCGGCAGAGAAACCAAGTCTTGAGAATCCAACCGACTCGATTCATGGACATGTTCTTCGGGTTCGTTTCGCATCACAGCTGCGGCAGGAACAGTCTGTCCTTCAAGGTTCTAAGAAGCTAGATGGATATCACAACTACTTTCTAGGCGACAATACAGCACGTTGGAAGACTAACGTTCCCCTGTACCAGGAAGTTAGTGGCGGCAACGAGAGCACAGTCTTCCAAACTCGATACTATGTAGAGAATGGCTCGCTGCGCTATGATCTTATCATCGCAGCCGGACAGGACCCAGCGCAACTACGTATGACTATTGAAGGCGCTGAATCACTATCGATAAGCAAGAGCGGTGAATTAGTAATGAAAACGAGCATAGGAGACGTAACTCAACAAAAGCTGCTCGCCTATCAAACAATTGCAAACAAACGCCATATCGTGCCTTGCACGTTTATACTCGAGGACCAAGGTAGTGTACGCTTTAAATGCGGTGCCTATGACAAGCGGTACCCACTTACTGTTGATCCAATCATCTGGTCAACCTATCTTGGTGGAGTGGCTATGGCCCTTACTGGAACGAATGGTCAGAATACTGAAGATTGCTTTGATATCACGACCGACGCAGCTGGAAACCCGGTTGTGGTCGGGACGACAGAAACCAATGATTTTCCGACAACTCTCGGTGCTTACAAGCGAGTGAAACTGAATCTCGATGACACGGTGTCATACACCGACATCTTCATCACCAAGTTTAACGTAAGCGGCACGAGTATGATTTTCTCTACCTATCTCGGCGGACGTGGTAGTGAGTGGGGACGCTCGATACGATTAGATAACAGTGATACTATTTTCATCTGCGGAGGAACCAACTCTGGCGACTTCCCAACCACTGCAGGAGCATACTCTCAAAACCACCTGGGGACTTCTGATGCGATTGTGTGCAAAATCAACCCAACTGGCACATCATTAGTTGCATCAACACTTATTGGTGGACCTGATTTTGATCAACTCTTGAGTTTGAAAGTGAACGCAAGCGGTGTGTATGTGTGTGGTTGGACTTTCTTTGACGGATATCCTACCACAGTTGGCGCTTTTCAGAGTTCTAACACAAAGTGGTGGAGTTGTGTAGCGACAGTATTTAACAAGAGTCTCTCGGGCCTCTTAGGCTCAACCTACATTGGTGGTCGTGGCACAGCTTTCGATCTCGCTCTGGACGCATCTGGAAATATGTTTATCACCGGCGTTGAGATCGACAGCATTCCGACCACGACAAACGCCTATAGCCGTACACGAAATGGCATTTTTGCCGATGCATACCTTGTTCAACTCAATCAAAACTGTACCAGTCTTTTGTACGGTACCTACATTGGAGGTGAGTCTGAAGATATCGGCTATGGTGTATGTCTTGACGCAAGTGGGAATGTCATTGTTTGTGGTCGGGCTGAATCAGACAACTTCCCCACTACGGCTGGTGCGTATGACCGAACGTATAACTACATCCGAAACAGCTCACGTACTGGCGACCCCTATGATGACTTCTATGATGGATTTGTTGCGAAGTTCGCCGCTTCAACAATGCAGCTGCAGTACAGCACCTACATCGGAGGGAGATCATCTGACTGGTTCCGGCGCGTGGTAGCAGGTCCTGGAGGTAGTGCTATTCTTTGTGGCATCTCTTACTCACCGGATTACCCAGCCACTGCGTGTTGTATTGACTCAACACAGAACGGTATCGCCGATTGTGTGTTAACTATTCTCAATCCTACAGGAAATGTGGTAACATATTCAACATTTCTTGGAGGCGGAGGCACCGACGTGGCGTACTCTCTTACACGACTCGCAAACGGTCATGTGTATGTCTGTGGATCGAGTTGGGACAAGTCGTTCCCCATTACAGTTGGGAGCTATCAAACGGTGCGCAAGCTCACTGACGCTTTCGTTATGAGAGTTGACCCCAGCGTAGGATTGTGTGTGAATGCTGGGAATGATATTATGTACAGCTGCACTGGATTCGGTGCGCAAGTATTCCTCGCAGCTGTCCCACAGTGTGGTATTCCGCCGTATACCTATTCGTGGACACCGACGACGAATTTAAGTGATCCCACGAGCGACAAACCAGTCACCTTTACTACGCCAACGGGAATCGAGTATCAGGTCAAAGTAACGGATGCTGCTGGCTCTGTTGCGGTAAACACAGTCTCACTCGTGCCTTTGTTGCTCAATGTGATACCTGGTCGTGACACGGTTGTATGTTGGGGCAGAAATGCACGGCTCACTACAAAGGTCACTGGTGGTATGGGTCCTAAAAAGTACTCTTGGTTCCCTGCTTCAGGTCTGGACAGTGCAAACATCGCAAATCCTCTTGCTAATCCAGATACTACAACGCGCTATCTACTCATCGTAACGGATACAGCAGGTTGTAGTAAGTCAGATACTGTGATAGTGTTTATATCACGCTCTCAGCTAAAGAGCTCGCGGGATACCACGTTGTGTGGTTTGAAGACAGTGAAGCTCAGCCCAAGAATTGAAGGAGGTATTAAGCCTCTGGCTTTCCGCTGGACATCAAAGGGTAGCGCTGTTCTCTCCACAAGCGCTACTCCAACCTTTACACTAGACTCAACGACGATGTACTATCTCACGATAAGTGATAGTCTGAATTGTACTAGTCGTGATTCTATTCTCGTTCGCTACAGTCCCCCAACTACACTGACTTTGAGCTCAGATAGCGTGGTATGTAAGGGAGCAAACCTTTCCGTCAAGCTTAGTATAGCTGGAGGCAAGGCACCATATGCAATTCGATGGAAGGCGTCTGACTCGAGTCTTACCCTTGGAGGGCGAGATAGTTTATGCACAGCTATCATGCGACAAACCACAACGTTTACTGCCACTGTCATCGACAGTTTTGGATGCACAACGGTAAAAAACATCGTGGTGAAAGTAGACTCCGCATCGAGTCCTCGCATTGCTACAGAGGGAAACAAGAAAGCTATTTGCAGCGGAGCGTCTTTGCAGCTCGATGCTGGCAGCTACAGCGGCGTCAGCTATAGTTGGTCAACGGGTGAAAAGACTCAGAAGATTCGAGTTCAGACTGAAGGCTGGTATACGGTGAGTGTTACCAACAAGAACAACTGCGTTGGTGTAGACTCTGTTTTCGTTAAAGTTCAGAACAATCCGAAGGCAACTCTTGCTAATCCAAAGGACACAACAATTTGCGAAGGTGGATCCGCAATTCTCCGTGTGAATGGTTCCTGGTCTTCTATCCGCTGGTTCAATGGGATCATGGGACCGCAATGCGAAGTGTCATCTGAAGGTGTGTTTTACGCTACTGTTGTCGACAGTTTGGGCTGCACAGGCATTACTGACTCAGTTCAGGTACATATCAACAGAATGAAAAGCAGTCTTCAAGGACCCAACTCCCTTTGTGCTGGCGTTAGCGGGAGCTTCCATGTTGACTCAAATGCTGAATGGACCTACGAATGGTCGGTGTTGCATGGGGGCACTTTCTCTGGCGGCACCAATAGAGCCTCGGTGAATATTCACTGGGACAGTCAAGGCTTTGACACCGTTGTAGCTAAGATCAAACATTTACTGAGCGGCTGTGAGCTTATCTACAAACTCCCAGTGAGTATTAACTCTACTCTGAGTCCAACGATCGCTATTGTAGGAAGTCCTGTTCTCTGTGGCTCTTCAACGGTGAAGCTACAAGCTCCTTCAGGATACGATAAGTATCTATGGAGTAACGGCGAGAGTACTCCAAGCATTACAGTGAACACCGCAGGTACGTATACAGTCTTTGTTGAATCAGGCGGATGTAGTGGACGGAGCTCAGAAGTAGTCGTCAGCACTGCCCCAGCTATTCGTGTTGCAGTTCAAGGAGACACAGTCTTTTGCGCTGGGTCTGAGATTGTCATTAGTGCAGATCCAGGCTTTGCGCATTATGTGTGGTCGACTGGCGACACTAGTGTAACGATTCGTGTACGACAATCCGGTTCGTATACTGTTGTTGTACGCGATACGAACGGTTGCGAAGCTTCAGCAACTCAAACTTGCAGAGTATTGCAAACCTCCTTGCCACCTGTACAGTCCTTGCAGTTCAGTGATCAGCTTGTGACGCAGAGCGCAACTCTAAAGCTAGGAATACCGAATTCATCTGGATATCCATTGAGAGTGAAGTCAGTGACACTTCTTAGTGCGCCCAGTGCCTTCAGTATTGTTTCGACGAATCCTCAACCGCCGGCAATACTGCAACCCAATCAGAGTTTAGAAACAGACATTAGTTTCCGACCAACAGCTTTAGATCTGTTTGGTGATACTCTTGTTGTCATCGTAGACGCACCTTGTCCTGATACTCTGCGAATCGCTCTTTCCGGACGTGGCACCAAGGACTCAATCAGCGCAAAGGTGTGGATGACGAATGTTCAAGCTGAGATTCAGGAGAATGTAAGCCTGCCTGTCTACTGCCAGTTCTCAACGAATAGAGATTACAACGGAGTGGACCTGGAACTCAGCGTACGCATGAACGCTTACATTTTCTTTCCTCAAAGCGTCTCGTCAGGGACTATTGTTTCAAACACAGTTGCGGGACGAGAACGTACACTCACAATTCAAATGACTAACGTCAACGTTCGGAGTGGAGAAAAACTTTGTGAAGTGCTTGGCATGGCACTAGCGGATCGCGATACGCTTACTTTGACTCACCCACATGTGCGATGGATCAAAGGACTCTCTGCTTCGACGACAGATTCAGCTGGTTCTCTTCTCGTCAACGGGTGCAAAGGCGATCACTTCAACATCGAGAGCAGAACAACCATGAGCTTGAAAGTCTCGCCTAATCCTGCTAATCCGGATCTGCATCTAGACCTATCAAGCTCTATTCAGAGCAATCACCTTGTTCAAGTGTATAGCGTTAGTGGCGAGCTCATGTTCAGTCAGACACTGTCACCAAAGCCCGAAGGTTTACAGTATGATCACTATCTATCTGATCTTAGTTCGGGAGTCTATTTTGTCTTTGTGACGAGTGGAAATCAGCACCTACATGAAAGAGTCACCGTCATTCGGTAGGAAGCCTCGTGTCTCATGAGTGTCTTCGATCCATGATAACAGTAAGCTCATTTCGCTCAAAGATTGACGAGTAAAGCGGGCGGGCTTTGCCCGCACGCATGAAGATGAGGCTGCTGTGTATTCCTAGAAACAGACCACACAACTTTGTGCCTCCGCTATGCTGAGCGAATCACATCGTGAGCGGAGGTATCTTCTGTCATGTTGTTTTCCTTGAGCAGCTCCTCATGTTTGAGGAAAGATTCTTAGTAATCCTCTCGTATCAACATGAGGATTGCGCTCTGAGCCACGATGAGGTAGTTCTCCCCTTCGTACTGTAGCTCTTGCGCATTGCTCTGAAGATAAATTGCCAAGTCACCTACCTGTGCTTGCAGAGGTATGTACCGTACCTTTTCAGAGTTAGCCTTCCAGGCTTCATCGGAATCATGTACTGCAGGGATCGGATATCCTGGTCCTACTTTCAACACATACGCACTCTGAACTTTCTCGTTTTCTTGAACACTTGGTGGAAGGTAGAGTCCTGAGGCAGTTTGCTGCTCACTTGATCGAGGCTTCAATAATACTCGATCACCAACAACGATAAACGAATCTGTCTTCATCATTCGTACAAGAGTTTGTAGTAAGGACTAAAGTTACTGTCTTGCAGGCGCAGTTTTAATGCGATGCCTTATCTGCTTAAACGATGTTCAAGCACTGAACGCAGCTTTGGCAAATAGAACTTGAGCACACTCCATGATGTGCCACTGCTCTCTAGCACTGACTTGCGAAACCAAGTACCTGCAAGATAAAAACTAGAAACAGAGCTAAGGCCAGTAGAAACTTGCCAGGACAAAGGTTAGCCACGAGCTACCATAGGCAAGAACAAATGTATAAGCGAAAGCAATAGCAGCCCATCTCCAGGATCCAGTTTCGCGACGAATGATGGCCATGGTAGACATGCATTGCAATGCAAAAATGTAGAATGCCAGAATCGCTAAGGCACTAGGCATGGACAAGGAAGATCGGAGTGAATCACGTAGACCATTTTCGTCTTGCTCAGAATCTGTAGCATACATTTGTGCCATCACTGATACAAAGGTTTCACGCGCTGCAAAAGACCCGAGAACTCCAACACTGACTTTCCAATCAAAACCGCATGGTGCAAACACAGGTTGAACGAACTTGCCTAGCTGTCCAACGTAGGACTGTTCAAGTTGTACTTGCTCATATACTATTTCGCTTTGATTCGGGCTGCGCTTTGCACGCGGAAACTCTGACAAAACCCAGAGAAGAATGGAGATAGCTAGTATCACGGTTCCGGCTGTTTTCAGGAAATCTTGACACCGCATCCAGAGTGTTATGGCAACCGTTTTCAGCGATGGTACACGGTATGGAGGAAACTCCATGAGGAAGTGTAGCTTGTCTGAGCGGAAAATGGTTTTGCGAACGACGAGAGCAACCAGCAAACCTGTAATCAGCCCTGCGCCATAAAGCAACGCCATGACGAGAGATTGAAGTGGTAGCAAAACCAAGACCAATCGAGCTGGTATGAACGCAGCAATGAGTAAGGCATAAACAGGGAGTCTAGCACTGCATGTCATAAGAGGCGCTATGAGTATCGTTGTCATACGATCTTTGCGCGAAGGAATGATTCTTGCCGACATAATTCCGGGAATCGCACAAGCAAATGAACCTAACAGCGGAATAAACGAACGACCTTGCAGACCAAACACACCCATAGCTCTATCAACTATAAATGCTGCTCTTGCAAGATAGCCACAGTCTTCGAGAAGCGTCACGACTAACATGAGTATCAATATCTGAGGGAGGAACACTATCACTGAACCTACTCCACTGATGAGCCCTTTATTCAGAAAGTCGCGGAGCAAGCCTGGAGATGTCTGAGTCGTGACAAGGTCTTGCAAAGCGCTAAGTCCTAGTTCGATCCCCTGCATTATGGGCTCTGCCCCTGAGAATATTGCAACGAAAAAAAGCGCCATGACCGAGAGAAAGACCACTCCTCCCCAAAGCGGATGAAGCAAAATGGAATCCAGGCGATTCGTCACATCATCGTGAACTTGTTGGTTGAGCACAGTGTTACTCACTTCTCTAGCCCAAGCTACACGTTCTTGTACTTGTGTAAAGGGACTTAGCGTTGGGATGCCAAACTGAGTCTCTTCAAACAAGGCAGCTCGAAGCTCTTGCACACCAATGCCACGAGAGCCCACAATCGTATGCACAGGCACACCAAGTGTGCGTTCAAGTCCAATGTCATCTAGTACCGTTCCTTGTGCTTTTAACGCATCGATCATGGTCACAACGACTTGTGTGGGTAACTGCAGTTCGGCAAACTGTGCGAAGAAGCTCAGCCCCTTTTCTAAGTTCGTTCCATCGATAACAAACAAACATGCTTGAGGACGTGGAAGAGCTTTGCTGTTTCCCGTCAGGACTGCAAGTCCAAAATCTTCATCTTGTGAACTGGCGTTAAGCGAATAGAGACCCGGCAGATCGATAAGTTCTCTGCTCTGTTTTCCTAATTGGACAATTCCGCGTTTTGGCTCAACCGTCACCCCAGGAAAATTTCCGACCTTTTGCCGAAGACCTGTGAGTTGATTAAACAAGGTTGACTTGCCACTGTTGGGAGTGCCAACGAGGGCTAAAAAGGAAGAACTCGGAGAGGATGGAGTCGACATGAGGGAGAATCCAGAGGCAGACCACTGCTCTGCTTAGTGAATGCGCTCGACCGAAATTTCTACACTGGCTGCAGGACGCATGGCAATACGCGATTGGCCAAAACTGATCTCAATTGGTCCCTGAAGTGGTGCTCTGCGCACGAAAGTAAACAAGGTTCCAGGCACTAAGCCCATCTCGTTAAGACGCTGTGTGAATGCGTTTTCGTGCGAATAACTTACAATTCGTGCTACCGCACCGTTCGGGAGATCGAGAATACTCTGAATCATCGTATCGGCTATGCTTATCTGGATTTATTCCAAATATACGGCTTGAAATCTCTTCTTTCAAGACTTTTTCGTCTTCTCCACGCTATTTTCGTAGCACATAAGCATATAAAGGAAAGCAATGGCAGACCTAGCCGTCAATATTGATCACGTTGCGACACTACGTGAAGCTCGAGGTGGCACAGAGCCCGATCCAGTAAGCGCAGCCCTACTTGCAGAGCTACATGGTGCAGTCGGCATCGTATGCCACTTGCGCGAGGATCGTCGGCACGTCAATGATCGTGATTTACGCATCTTACGCGAAGTCGTTCAAACCAAGTTAGATCTTGAGATGGGAGCGAGCGAGGAGATAATAGGCATTGCTCTGGAAGTTGGTCCTGATTTGGTAACCATCGTCCCAGAACACCGTCAGGAATTGACTACTGAAGGAGGTCTAGATGTGGCTGCAGACCCAAAGCGGTACCGTCAGCTCGTTGAGATCATGCACAATAACGAGATAGAAGTCAGTTTCTTTATAGAGCCTTCTCGGGAACAAATTGAAGCAGTGCTTGAGACTGGCGCTGACATCATCGAACTTCATACCGGAATCTATGCTAATGCTCGCTCTGCGAGCGAAATCCAGCGCAGCATGGCGGACATACGTTCTGCTGTCAGTTTTGCAAGTACGCAGGGATTGAGAGTCACAGCAGGACACGGGTTGAACTATGTCAACATCGCACCAATCGTTGCTATCCCCGAAATTGTTGAAGTGAGTATTGGACATGCACTCATGTCGCGGGCGATGTTCACTGGCTTGGCAGATGCTGTGAGAGAAATGGTTCAGCGAGCACGCGGCTAAGTCGCATGCTCGCTGAAGGAGTTTTCAAGAGAAGGGACAGTCCTCCCTAGAGAACATGCATATCGCTTGTACGAGGTTTTGCTGAACTTGCTTGAGCCATCACTGATGGAATCGTAATCATCACAACATTGCCATCCTCACCTAGCGAACCAACTGTAATGTTACAATTCATTCTTCTGAACTGGGATGCTGCTACACCAAATCGGAACATGATGTTGGCTTGATCATGTTTAAGTTCATCGATAAGATTGTTGGTAGCATTGTTGTATTGTCGAATCATAGCTTCAACCAACGAGTTCTGACTAGCCAACATCTGGACTTCAAGTACACTCTCAACAGTGTTCTCTTCAACGCTACACTGTATCACACAGTCAGTTGAGTTTTCGCAGAGTGCTCCCATCACATGATGCAACGCAGTACTGAGCAGCTCAGCATCTACGCGAACTTTGTACTCAGGACTTACGCTATTCGTTAGAACGTTTGCTGGAGCGAAATCGTGACTTTGCCGTAGGGCAAGTGTTGCGTTGCTTATGCAGTTCAACAAGTAGCTGTTTTGATGTTCTTCATTTTGGCTTGTACTCTTAGCCACCTCTAAGAGATCGCTAACAATGTTATACATCTGATCGGAGCTTTGATTGGCAAGCTTCAAGAACTGGAGTTGTCGTTCATCTTCATAGTCCATGTTTGCAGAGATCTTGTGCAGATTCATGAGAGAATCAGCCAAAGAGCCGCGTACGCGCTCAGTGAGATTGATCATGAAGGTGGATTTAAACTCGCTTGATTCATGAGCCAATTGTTCTGCTATAGCCAACTGCTTAGATTTGAGTTTAATCTGCTCCTCGGCTATTTTGGCATCCGTAACATCGCGTCCATTGCAATAAATGGTACCTTCCGAAGAGACGGCAGTAAAGCACCAGCTGATCCAACGCACCTCTCCACTTTTCGTCCGCATCTGCACTTCCAAGTTAAAGTCACACTCTTCTTCGGAATTCACAAGTAGAGGTAGTAACTTGTCGAACTCACGCTGTTCTACTAAGAACTGCGAGAAGTGATGATTGATAAAGTCAGACTCAGTGTATCCAAGAATGTTTTGTACTGCCGGGTTCACGGCCTGCCATACTGCCTGGCGGCTCATAGTTGCAATCATATCACGTGAAAGTTCGAGCACACGACGGTTACTTGCAGTAATCTGATCGGCTAAGTTCAATGCACGATCATGACTCATGACCATGGTTAATAAGAAGCCGCACAATGCCAAAGTCAGGACCAAACCGCACGCGAGCGTAATCCACGACAAATTCGACTGGATACCGTGGCCGAGATTTACTGAGTTGACAAAGTTGATTGAAAGTTCTTTATCACCGAAGTAGAAAACACGAGCAGTGCTCAGTATCGTGCCACTCGATGCAATATTGGATTCATAGTTCGGCGAGCGGAACGCAACTTGCTCTGCCCCATTGATGTCTTTCGTTGTGATCGTGTACACAATATTCTTGTCTGTACCCACTGTATCGCCAATGGCACCATGTAAGAATCGGTTCACGTCAAGTTCCACATACACGACGCCATCAAACTTCTCTCCTGCGTGTCCCATCATGAGCATATCTGATGCGCTCGCGCTTCCTTGCTTTTTATCAACCAAGGTCATCAAGACAATACTAGTGGTGTCACCGCCACGATAACTGAATACCGGCGTACTCACGATGCGGTGTGTTGATGTTGCACGTTGAATAGCATTTGCGAACACTGGGTTCGACATTAAGTCGAAACCACTGATATGTTGATTGCGCTCGAAGGGAACGATGTAGGAGACAGGCTCATATACAGCACGCTCACCTGGTGGATGGACTTTATAGTTATAGTTCCCTTCGCTGCGGTTGTATAGTACCAAGTCGTTGAGTTGGGGTTGAGACACCTGATTCGCGTAAGCAATGCTAAGTATACCAGGTTCAGACTTCGCTGGGATCGTACTGTACAGTTCAAACACATCGCGAACAACCTGAACGCTTGCCTTGAAGAGACCATCCAAATTGTGCAGAACCTGCTCTTGCTTTGCAAAACCATTCTGAGTTCGACTAGTAAGAGAGCTCACTGATTTATCGAACTCCAATTGCAAATCGGTGCGAACTTTCACATCGACAAGTTTCATTGCAGTAATGCTCAAGCCAATGCCAACCACCAGAACGATGAGCGGACTAACAAGTCGCTTCAACGGCGGTAGTGTGAACGAGCGTTTTGCAGTTTGATGATTATCGACTGAGTGAGCTGTGTACATAGCGAGCCATAGAGTAAAGACACTATGCTGAGTATCGGCTTTATTGTGGTGAAGTGTAGTAGTTTTTCACTAAAAAAAAACCGCCCCAGAATATGTCCTGGAGCGGTTTCTCACTTACTTTGTGCACCTACTCAGATGCAGAGTTCTTCGCCTAGTACTGCGTCTAGGATGAACGTCGTTTTACTGGATAACCATGACTTCAACTCGTCTATTCGCTGCGCGACCTTGAGGAGTACGGTTGTTCTGAATTGGAGAACGAGCGCCCAAACCGGAAGCTAGCAATCGGTCGCGAGAGATTCCTTGACGGATCATGTATCGCACAACCTGCAGTGCACGTTCATCAGAAACACGTTGGGTTTCTGTTGGAGTTCCACCGAAGTTGTCTGCGTGACCGACAATACGCAATTCAGCTGTTGGATTCTTCTGCAAGTAGTCAGCTACAGCGTCCAAATATCCACGGAGTTTTGGACTCAATGCCGTATCAAGTGGGTTGTTGTAGGTACTGAATGTTTGAGCAGCGTTTGTTACTATGCGTCCCATATACGGGATCTTCAACACTCCTGTTGCACTTGGGGTTGGCGTACTAACATTAGCTTGCTCAGTTGCAGAGCTTGCATCCATTAAGGAAGGAATAAGCATTTCAATCAACATACCCTTGCTCTCTGGCATCTTGATGTTCAGACGGTCGTCTGTTCGTGCAATTGTTGGAGCTTGAGGCTCGTCGATAGCAAGTGGATTACGACGTATAACTTCATTGGTAACGATATCTTCGCCAAACTTCAGCGAAACCCCAAACTGGCCATAAACGGAATTCCAGTTTGATCCATTCTTCGAGTACATGTTTGAACCAAAGTGCAAGAGTGCATAGGGCTCTAGGGTCATACGATAGTCATTCACGACACCAGCAAGTAAATCCCAACCAGCACCAAAAGAAGCACCAAGACGTAGGTTATCAGCTTGGAAAGGAATTCTACGAACAACATCAATTCGTTCTAAGTCATAGTGAGTGTTCAGTCGCTGCATGCGCTGAGAAACCTTCACATCGACATCAAGACCCATAAGCACATGCAAGCCAGGATACTCCTCAATGTTGTAGCGAGCTTGCGGCATAAAGCTGACATAGCCCACGGATACGTTTGTGATAACATTGTTGTCAAGAGCATATACAGGATTTACATAGGTATCAGGTATATGTGTATACGTTGTGGTTGATCGATAGTCATAGATATTGCCAAGGAAGCTGAAGCCCCAGGTTTCGCCTGCTTGCTGATAATCAAATGCTACTCCGGCAGTCATTCCTCCACCGCCCATTGCCCCACCATTCAAGATGTAGTAGCCATCGCAAGGGTACTCAGGGTTCATTGGCATAACCAACTTACCAAAGTGGTAGTGCAGCGTTCCGCTCATTGTTGGTCCAAATCGCCATTCAGAGGCTAGTCGACGATACACAACGGTGTCGCCGTCTCTGTTAACGAGACTGATGGTAATAGGGCTCAAGGCGGATTGCGCAAGCCCTGGAGCCGTTGCTACGAGGCTCAGAACCATCAAGAGTACAAGTATGTGTGTTCGCTTCATGAGTATTTGCAATTCCGGTCTTGAGTTCGTTTATCGGAGTACCATAATCTTAACCACTGCCCTGGACATCTCCACACTCGTGTCGTCCATTGGATACGCAAGGAAGATCACGAAATATGATCCCTGCGCACCTTGATCTGGCTTACGCCAACTGATAGAATAGCAGTCTTCATTCTGTACCTTGGTCCAGTCCTTCGTCGTGGAACGACGTGAGTGAGGAACCTTATCTAGCAAAGTCTGAAGTTCTTTACCTGAGACATCATACACCTTTGCAGTCAGGCGTACATCGTCTGCAATCATATACTTAATCGTTGCGCTATCAATCTGCTCGGTGACTGGATTTGGGAACACGCCGGCACGTACGATGATGGAGTTTGGAATATAGAGCTCCGTTGTATCCAGATAACGTCGAACACCATCAAAGAAAATCGCTGACAACTCGTATTCGTACACCATGTCGCGATACGTTACAGTATCCGGAATGCTCAAGTCATAGTTGAATCCAACTGCAGAGTGTCCTTTAGAATACATTTCAGGATCGTACACCTGACCAAAACGACGAATCTCGCGGAATTCCAAATCGCTGGGATTCAAACACAAACCTTCTTTGACACGACGGCGAAGCACAAAACCTTGAACCCCCTGCTCACAGCTAGTTTTCCAGTGAATTGAAACTTTCTTTTCGCCAAGATAGATGGTATAAAATGTGTCGATGGTCAAACACTTTGGAGGACGTGCTGTGATAACAAAAGTGTCCTTACGAATTACTCTGTCGTTGGTGTCGCCGATACATGGCAGATCACGCATTTCAACATTGTCGTTTGCACTGTAAAGCTTGATGTTACTAACGATACTGTCATTCTCGACCTTATACGCGTTTGCTTGGTAATACTCCAAAGGAGTTGCCCATGCTAAGGTGTCACGAAGGTGAGTACTGTCTAACATCGCAACATGGAATCGTCCGATACGAATTGAATCATTACGGGGAACAAACTTTGAATCTGCAAACTCATCGGGACCAACGACGCTGATAGAAATACGACCTGGCACGACTCTTGGAGTGACGACATAGCGAGTAAGTACGTCGTTCTTGTACACTTGCTGCTGCAGATCGGATGTACCGCTTACGAGATTGACACGCATACTGGCGTCTGTGTATTCATCATCGCGAACACCCACTAGTCTCAATTGAAATGTGCCGTTTGCCCAACGCTCCCATGCTGTAGAGGAACGATGCAGGTACAAATCGAACTCTAACTCTGTATTGTTGACTTGAGTAATATTGTTGACAGAAATACGTGAGAGTATCTCAGTTGTACCTTGAGCGCGCAGAAACGAGCCAAGCATCAACAACGACACTATACAAGTAACAACATAGCGTATAATATTTACTTCTCTTCTCATAGTCTCTTGTAGTTCTTCTCTTAGCTTTATTGACGTGGAACGTTTGTACTACGAGTACGGTTATTCCATGTCTTGTTAATGTCACGTGTAGTGACTATGCCGCTCATGTCAGTATCTTGATTGATGTACGCTTCACGATCACGATTCGTATAGATCGAATCATAATCACTACGATCGCGATCATCGATCACACCGTCACCATTAACATCACCTGCAACCATTGCAAATACTGTCGGTTCACCTGGACCAAAGCAAATAGGTTTCAAGGCTGAGAATCCGCCGAGAACGTTCAATCCGTCAGTGAAATCGAGAGTTTTAAAGATCTGTGCATCTTCATCGACCAATCGCCATGGTTGTGAGGTCATCATCGACAAGTGATTTCTGTGATGAACGACTACATAGTAATCGCGTGAAGACAAGGTATCTGGGAAGCTGATGAGACCACGACCATCAGGATTGATAATACTACCATCACGGAGAAGAAAACCGGTCTTTACAAAGTCAGCTTTCGCACTGATAGATTTACGCAACTCGACAACTACCCAATCAACCACATCCTGAGGAATCACGGCAATGGTATCTCGAGTACGTGCATCATCTAATGTGTACGGGAAGATGTTTGGTGGAACTGAAGGAATCAAGTTATGCTTCAGCAAATCGGCAGCCATCGAACCATTACGGTATGGACCTTCCATCAACACGCGCGAAGCGAGCATTGGTGGCACAGGGGTTGGCATGCCAATAGCAAAGAAACCGGTGTTTCCTACTGAGTCAGCTGTTGAGAAAGCCCAGCGATCCGCTGTTTGCGTTGCAGGAATGATAGAGCTCTTATAGTTTGCCCAGCGCTTATCGTCCCAGCGCTGAAGAATCACTTGAGAAACATCTAGGTTGTTCGACTCATTATCAGCAAGGCTCGGATTGTTGACCCAAGCATAGGCAAAGCGATAGCGAAGGCCCTTGAGTATGAGACTATCATTCGCATCACGAGCACTAACGATAAACTTACGCTCGACTTTCTGTGTTCCATTACCTTGTACCGGGAAAGTAACAGGACGTGAATCAAGACTCATCCAAACAGCGCCGTTCATGTCCTCAGGTCTACTGAAGAGGAACCCCGTATGACGATTGTTATACACCATGAAGCTACCACCTGTACGTAAGGAACTGCGACGAAAGTTTCCAATCACTTCAGAGCGTGAACTTGGATACTCTGGGTCATTGTCCGAACGAGCAAAGCTCAAGGTGTGGCGCGCGGTGTCCAGATCTGTTCTAATAACAATGGTCGTTGAATCTCTACCAACTACTAACGAATCATTCACAATAATGTCACGACTCATCGTCAGACCACCATTGTTGTGTACCGTCATCGATTTCAGTGAGCCAGAGTCTAGAGGAACTTCATTTGCACTGACTATCTCCTTTATCCCAACATAGCGCAACGAGTATCGACGTACCAATGCAGGATGGGTCTCAATGCTCGACTCGTCACTTCTAGTGATCAATGAGTTGTTCAGCATTGTCAGATTGTTGTCATCAGTGTTGTGAAACACTCCTCTGTGCAAGTACAGATTGTTCTGTATGCCAAAGCCACCTTTGTTGATAACGTAAACGCCTGCGGTATTGTCAAGCTCTAAGGTCTTGTAGGTTCCAAGTCCATCGATGTTCTGGGCATTCGTTCCTTGAAGGATAATTGATGCATCTGGACCGTTCTCATTCACAGTACCATCATGGGTGATTCTTCCCCAACTGATCAATGGATAGCGGGGGTGGATAAGGAGATTAACTTCGGCACGGCTTATCATGGTATCCATGCTAACGAAGAGATTACCATTGTAGGAGGTATCGAGCAGTTTCGGACTGTTTCCGCTAAAGCGAACGATGGCATGTCGGATCTGAGGCACAAGCTGCGTTTTCACTGAGTCTTCGATGTACTCTACGTGACCGAGAATCTCAGCTTGTCGTATCTCGGTGTTTCCTCCACAGATGAGGTAGCCATCTTTATTCTCAATGCTGGCACCGAGAACACTCTGAAGGGTGCCGCGAACACTGATTCTACCGCCGTTGTTCACTTTACCACAGGATGTGTTGCTCATATCCTGCGCATTGGCAGTGCAAAGCGCTGCCAGCGTGAAGCAAATAATCCAATATGTCGTTTTCAGTCGCTTTACCATGAGTTTACAGAGTAAAATGCTTCGATGGATAAAAGTAGCCTTCGGCCACCGGGCATAGTTTGATTTCAATTTTCGTCACTTTTGCCGTAATCTGAATTTCCGAAACGATTTACGACCACAAATACTGAGAAATACGGAGATTTGAGCTATTCGAAACCTAGTCTCCAATCTCCAAATTCGCCCCATTTTGAATCCATCCAGCGTTTTGCAGACTATTCACATGTACTGTTGGCTGGGTGCCGCCTGGTACGGCGTAGATCACCAAACCACGTACTGCCGTTTGCGCACTTGTTCGGAATTGAGCGAATTGGCTAAAGTCTGCACTAGTAGTTGGAGCCATTGAACCACTAGCATCGCAGTCTCGAATGTCTAACAAACAACCTGTGCCGGGCAGCGTAGAGGCCAATGAAGGAATGCTACCATATCTGAACATGCCGTTGTTACGAGGAGCGGTTGAGTCTAATCCGAAAATGAGACCAGCGAGTGTTGCATTCGAGTCACCACCTTGGATCAAGACAGACGCAGCCATTGAATTCGGGAATGCTTCGGCGGTCGAATAACCATCCCAACCGTTTAGGACTGGTCGTGTGAAACCTGCCCAGACGTTATGATAGATAACAACAGAATCGAATGGGAATGGCTCTGTGCGGTCTGACCAGGTTGCAGGGTTTGACCAACGACCTGGACGAACAGAATAGATAGTTGATGGTGCTGAACGAAGCAGGAAGTCATTGCCACTACCCAAGGTATTGGTGCCTTCGAAACTGATGTTATCTGCACTTATCCAATGGAGTACGCAGCTAGTGTCAATGAAGCGATTGTACGCTGTTCCGATTTTGTTTGGTTGTGCGCTTGAAGGATCGTTAAAGGTCCGTACTGCACTCAGGATTCGTGCAGTGCGGAGGTTCGTGCATTCATTCTCCCTGAAAGCTGCTTGAATAGAGGCAATCCACTTTGGACTACCACTAATAGGAGCACTGTAACTCATGGTCAGCTTGCGACGAACATCACTCTGAGCATTGAAGTTGTTTGGCGTCGTGTTTGGCTGCGAATTCACAGAGAAACTAGAAGGTACAGTAGTGTATTCAGTAAAACGTAGAGTCGTCAGACGATTGTTAAAGACAAGGCTGCGATCCGCGATATCCGAAGGAACAATCTGCGTCATTTTGCCAATAACTTCAGATTGAGTCTGGCAGTCAGTCATTGCGGAATCGTAACGAACGGAAGTAAGTTCAGGATTGTCGTTGTAAATGGTTAAAGCGGTGTTGGCTGGCATTGTAATGGTGTGCGGGCTTGTACCTGGATTCACCCAAAGGCCACACTTGATGAACACATTTCCATTCGCCAGTTTATCTGCTCCTATTGTTTCAAGTTTGCCGTATCGATTTGGTACATTCGAAGCACTAGCCTGAAGATTCTGCCCATTCACTGATGAGATGTATCGTACTGTTGATGAACACTCGTAATAAGCATTTGTCAAGGCTGGGAAGACGTTTAGGTATGTTCCTTCAACGTTCATCGCTGTGTTTGCAAACAGATGATACTGCCCTCCGTTGCCCACTGTGCCAATTCTAAAGGTTGAACCGGGCTTGATGATAAAGGCGGCTGGTTGGAAGCTACTGTTCACATCGATACGTCCACCATTCTCTGCAAGCAGCAATGAGCTATCGCCTACTGTCAGCTGCGATGAATTAGTGATTACATAGATTCGACTAGAGTCGCCTCGCACAGACATTGGTGCATTCGTAACTGAGGTCGACAGGAGATTCAAAACACCGCCCAGACGAACATCAAAACCACCAAGGTTGTTTCTGTTATTCAAAAAGCGCCCACGAACAGTTGCGGTATCACCGACAAGTGTCTTGGCGCTGCCAACGAGCGAGTTCTGTAGCTCTAAGCGATCGTAGGCGTTCAAATCGTGCTCTGGACTCACAGCCTGAATTCGGGTTCCATCATAACAGAAGAGTCCTGTGTATGCGCGTCGACCTGTACCATTGGCAATTGTGTAGCTACCTGAGACAAAAACGCTGTCTGCAATCAGCTTATTGAGCCCTGAAACACCAAGATTAGTATAGTACCGTGGTTGTACGTTCTGATTAGGTTCTATTGAGGACCAGAGAACAAGACCTCCAATGCGACGTGGTGCACTGCTTCCTAGAGGAATCGCACCACTAAACAACGAGTTGGTGCCGCGGAACTCAATCGTTCCAAGATCATTGTTCACATTTGATGTAGGTGCTGCATTGCGAAACTGGGCGTCACGTTTCGTAAAGCGAATGGTTCCCGCATTTGTAATCTTGCCGCAAGCGGAGTTGTTACAATCTTGGGCACGAACCTCTGTGAAACCAATACAGAGGGCAACAAGCAAGCAGACACGTAGAACGGAGTAACGAGTGTTCATGATGGAGTAAAGAGTACAAAGTATCGGAGTTTGATGTGCTGATGTCCAACAACAACAACAGCACACAGGAAAAGGACCGGATAACAAACAACAAGAGCTTCAAACGAGTCCTGGAACAAGGTCTCGCAAATACAGAGCTTAAGGTGCGATGTCGATGATTGCACCACTCAGGTTATTGAGCTCCCCATCATTGTTGAGGTCTTTCCCAATAAGAATCGTTGAGTAGTTCGTGGTAAGACCTTTGTTATTGACAAAGCCCTTAACGTCGAGCACACCAGGTAAATTTCTAAGCACTCTACCTGTTGGACTTCCGCAACTGCCTCCAGTCACCAAATCTTGATACACAGTTGCTGTGCATGATTTGTTTAAGCTGACGCTCCCATTGCTAACATTCAATGTGCCTTGTACAATCAGCTTCGAACTGTCTTCCGCAATGACTGTTCCAGCAGTATTCACGTTAAAGGTACCGCAAACAGCCATTACAGCCTTCGGCGACATATAAATCAATGATCCCTTATTGGTCATTGTTTGCGCACCAGCCGCAGCTGCGAAGCTGAAGAGAGCGATGATTGAGGCTAAAGCAAAGTGTTTTCTCATGTTGTATCCGTTCAATAATAATCCAATGTAGCTGGGAAACGATGCTGGCTCAATGCGTAGTAATACTCATTTCGTAGCCAGTAATAGAGCTTACTGTACTCGAGTACACTTGATATATGAGTTTTTCTTAAGTGTCAATGCATTGATGTTCGACGTATTCTGTGCCCATTGCAGTTGAAGATTGCCAGAAGTCGCTGCGACTTCAACAATACCACGGAAGTGAACAATGCTCATCTGTCCAGCACCAACCTGCAAGCTTGAAGCAGTTGAACCATCATTTGATCCTGCACTGAATGCCGAAGCTGAACCGTCATTTGCTGTGTATGTGATGCTAATGGTTGCGCCAGCGGGTGCCGAGAACGAGAAGGCTGCATCTGGATCTGCAGTGGCCGCATTGAATTGGAGCATTCCTTCTACTTCATAAACACTGTTTGAAGCAAGAGGAGCACTTACATCGGCGTCAACTTGAAGTGTGGCGGAGCTAGCAATACTCTGGTCTGCTGCTTTACGCTTCACAACAACGGTTGAGTTGGCACTGAGATTGCTCGCTAGCGGAATCCAACGTGAGGCAGAGTAGTACCAAAAGCCTTCTTCGTTTGCAGTGGTAACATATACTAACAGCGCTTGTGCAGGTGATGCAATTGCGTCACGTTGCGCAGCGCTCATGCGCGGAATAAGGATACCCTTGTTTGTAGAGAAAATGTCTGTAAGAGCAGAAGCCGCTGGTGCATTTGTTCCAATGCCGATTCGACCATCAGCGCTAACACGCATACGCTCTGCACCGTTAGTAAGGATTGGCAAAGCGGTGTTCGAACTCGTACCAAATGCTTGCTCTGTGCTCAATGAATTTGCTCCCTGTACCCAGACAGTACTGCCGAGTACTTGTGCAGGACTAGCCCACTGTGGCGACGAAGAACTACCTTGCGAAATGAGGAGTTGTCCAACGGCTCCTGGACCGAATCCACCACTTTGTTCTGATGTCACAAACTCACCACTAAGATTCAAATGATGCGCATAGGTGCGATTTGGATTGCCATTTGCAAGAATCGAATTGCGAAGAGCTGGAGGTGTTAATGAATCAACTTGACCCAGATAGACGTCTCCCCCATTGCCAACAACTACACCGTAGTTGTTTGTACCAGAAGCTGCAATAAAGTAACCAGCAACGTTCGTAGTGGAGTTTGTTTGCTTCGACGCTTGAAGCGCCATTGTTGTTGTATTAGCACCGCTGACGACACCAGTTGATACGACGCCAAATGCCGCATAGTTATTCGATGTAGAGTTGTCGTTGATCTGAACCTTTCCATACGAGTTAGCCAAGTTGGTATTGGTGCCAATAACTACTCCTCCATCATTGCGCAAACGAACGCGCTCGATGTTATTTGTACGGAAAGTCAATGACTGATTATCTGTAGTACCAAGGAAGTTCAATGCAGGCGAATTTGGACTGGTACCAGCGTTACCATTCAAACCCCAAGCAAAACTGTTCACATTGTTCCAGCTTAACGTATCGCCACTGCCCCAAGCCAAAAACTGATTAGCAGTTCCCGACGCCGATGGCAATGTATAGCTGATCGTAGCGTTCTGCGCTTGTGCCTTAAATGCTGTGAAATTGCTGCCTGAACCAGAAGGTTCATACCAGCGTAGCTCGGAAGCACTATTGTTAGTATTCGACAATGCGATGTTGCCGTTGTTCACATCAACACGCGCACTTGGGTTCGTAGTTCCAAAACCTGTGTTACCATTGGTGCCGAAACGGAGAACTTCGTTGTTGTTGGTACGAACAACCAAAGGCTGATTGTCAGTTGTACCAATGAAGTTGTTTGCTGGATTCGTAGCGGCATTACCGTTTGTCGTCCAACCTGTATTTGAAGTCAATGATGTCAGCCAGCTCAAGTTACCACTACCATCGGTGCTCAATACTTGACCAGGTGTACCCAGTGTTGATGGCCATGTAAAGTTCAAATCTGTTGCTAACAATGGAGACTTGAAAGAAACGTAATTCGTACCACCAGTTGACGGTTCGTACCAGCGCAACTCACCTGCGTTACCGTTCTGATTTGTAATCGAGATGTTGCCATCATGAACAGTAAGACGACTGTTCGGTGTTGAAGTTCCAATACCGAGGAATGAATTGACCGTGTCTAGACTAAGGAGCGTGGTCGCGCTGAGATTGTTTGATGCATTCCAGTACGCAATCTTTCCTGTGATCCCGCTTCCCGTGATACCGGCTTGTGGCGTAGTCCATGACATTTGACCACTACCATTGGTGCTCAAAACTTGACCAGCGGCACCATCTGCTACTGGCAACGTGTAAGTCACGTCTGCTGCAAGAGCTGGTGCTTTGAAAGCAACGTAGTTATTGCCGTTCGCAGTTGGCTCATACCAACGTAAGTCGGTACCACCCAAAAGTGACACGCTGTTGGTAAACGACTTGTTGCCACCAATCACTTGTGTACCCTTGGTCATGACAAAGTATGCGGTATCACCAACCTCAGGGAGGATATACACCCGATTGTCATTAAGGTTCTCAACTTTGAGACTGACATAGTTTGTATCTGGATCGTTCAAATTCAAAACGCCAGGATTGTTCTTGTTTCCAATGTTGACAACGTTGTTGTTGATTGTTACACCAGGACTAGAGATCCAGGTGGTACCATTCCATACTAAGGTTGAATACAAATTGCCACCGCCACTTGGAAGCTCTAATAGAGTCTTCCAGCTCATTGCCCCTGTCGAATCAGAACGCAAATACTGTGTACCAGCAGGAGCGTTAAGAGGAAGTGTGTAGTTTATGTTTGAAGATTGTACACCAGCTTTGAATGCAGAGTAGAAATTTGCACTTGGAGTATAGAAGCGCAAAGATGAGCTGTTTGGTCCAACGTTTGTAATGCTGAGATCACCCTTCACATCCAATTGGCTCAAAGGTGCTGAGGTACCAATACCAACAAGGCCACCGGGGCTGATACGCATACGCTCCTGATTATTCGTGCGAAATGGGATCGCGGCCGAATCAGTGGTACCAAGGAAGTTATTGATGGTCAATCCCGCATTTCCAGCCAGATTCCAGCCTAAGTCCGAAACAATCGGCCACCAATCCGGATTCTGCGGCGTACCACGATTCCATTCAAAACGATTGGAAGTGCTGTTAAAAATCAAAAGACTATGTGCAGGTAGCACGATCAAGTCTCGTTGAGACTGACTTAGTCTGGTGATCAACAAACCTTTGTTTGTCGAAACAATATCCAGTACTGCAGAAGTATCGGGTTTATCCGTGCCGATACCAACGTTGTCGTCGGCTCGGAGGGAGGTTGCCTGACACATCAGGACAACAAAAAAAGCAATGCAACTAAGCAGTCTGCGATAATTCATAGGAGCGTGAAAGTGATTCTGTATGAACATTATTTCGATTTCAAGGCTTGTAATCAACAATTGAGTCAAGCCAACTAACATTGAAATTCGATCTTATACCATGAGCAAGCTCTCGGAGTTTCACGATTGCCAGGAATAGTTTTACCCAATTTTTTGGCTATTCCAAAGCCCTTTCTCGTGTAACAGCAGCAAGATAGCCGCCACCGTCGTTTAACTTCAATACGTACTAACACGTAATTAAAGAGAGCACACCCACTTCGAAAAAGATCGAGTGATGAGAGTTTTCTCTAATATCGGCAGGCCTCCGCCCTTCAGTAGATTTGAATATCGCATTTTTCGCAAAAACCGTGGACTGAGCCTACACACGCACAGTTTAGCAGTGTACGATCTCGATAGCACGAAATCAAAGTCTATGTCATTACATTGCAAGAACTTATCTTGCCCTTTGATCAGTATCGTCGGCCAATTCCATAAAATTTCGGCTTTTATACTGCGAAGAATCCGTATTTTAGCAGCGGTCAAGTCCCGTGCGGCTGCGTCTCTCCCAACTCCGCCAGGTTCGGAAGAAAGCAACGGTCAGAGTGTTCACAGAGCGCCACGGTAAACTTGACCATTTTTTATTTTTGCCTGCCTGTGGATCCGTTTCTGAGCCTTCCATGAAAAAAGAAATCTATATCAACGCTGAGCTCGAAGAAACCAGAGTAGCCCTCACTGAAGATGGCACCCTCGCCGAGTACTTCATTGAAATGCCAGATAAAGAACGTCTGGTAGGCAGCATTTTCCTTGGAAAGGTCCAAAAAATCGTCCAAGGTATGAATGCCGCCTTTATTGATATCGGCATGGATCAAGACGGTTTCCTCCACTTTTCGGATGTCGATTCGAGCATGGAAGACTCGTTCGATGTGGACGATGATGAAGATGAAGAAGAACTCTCTGCATCGGCTACCGAAGCGCTCAGGGTGTCTTCCAACCGCAAAACCCATAGATCAAAGCCTGTTTTCCAAACAAAACGCTCTGGAGATGTGGTTATTAATCTCCAGCCAAAACAAATGGTTCTTGTGCAGGTTGTTCGTGAAGCCTATGCAAGCAAAGGAGTTAGAGTAACTACGCGCATTTCCCTTCCTGGCCGCTATGTGGTGTTTATGCCCTTCGAAAATGTTATCGGAGTGAGCAAGAAAATAGAGTCTTTTAAAGAACGGAAACGCCTTCGCCAGCTTGCGAAACAAGTTCTTCCACAAGGATCAGGTTGTATCATTCGTACGGCTTCACAACATCATACGGATGTAGAGTTGAAGCGAGATTGGGACTCGCTACTCGAGAATTGGATGGAAATCGAGTCAAAAGTGAAACAGATGACGAGACCGGGACTCATTTATAAAGATCTCAGTATTGCGAATTCGGTCATTCGAGACCTTTTCACTCGTGATGTTTATCGCGTGGTTGTTAACAATAAACGCCTGTTTCGCGATTTAGAGAAGTACCTCGAAGACAATGCCCCCGTCCTTCTTAACAAACTCCAGTACTTTTCATCGCGCCAACCGATGTTCGAGGCTGTGCAGTTACAGCGCGAAATCGACGCAATCTTTGCAAAACGCATACAATTGCCCGGTGGAGGCTACATTATCTTCGATCATACGGAGGCCATGTTGGTCATCGACGTCAATTCCGGTCGCGCCACTTTCGATTCTGATCAGGAAAACAATGCTGTTAAGGTGAATCTGGAGGCTGCTCGTGAAGTCGCCCGACAACTAAGACTTCGAGATATCGGAGGAATGATCGTTGTTGACTTTATTGATATGGCCGACGAGAAAAACCGAAACAAGCTCTTCCAAGAGATGAAACACGAACTCCAGAAGGATCGTGCGAAAGCTATTGTGTATCCTGTTACTCAGCTTGGACTTATACAGATCACGAGACAGCGCATTCGCCAGAATATGGCTGAATGGGTTAGCGACGCCTGCCCGACCTGCAGTGGCAGTGGCCGTGTGAACACAAAAGCATTGCTGATTAATCAAATTGATCGCTGGCTCTACGCTTTTCGCCAAAAATCGCACGAGTTTCGTCTCATTTTGCACCTCAACCCAGAAGTCGCGAACTACTTAACAAGCGGTAGATTCTCTAAACTGTCCAAACTCATGCTGCGGTATTTTGTAAAAATCAGCATTCAACCCACCGACGCCTTGTCGGTTACAGAATTTGCCTTCCACTCGGTCCGCACCCAGCGAGATATTACGAAAGACCACAAGTAGACGGACGACACTACTCCTTATACCGTCTTTTTGTCATGGTGAAGCTTCGCTTCCCCCTTACTTCCTGCAGTAAAAAGTGCGGAGATCTATCGTATTCTGAAAATGAATGGATCAGCCATTCCATCGGGATCACCATAAGGCCGCGAATCTTGATCCAAAGCCTGCACCGTCCATACATATTGGTGATCTGGGCTTAAACTGAGTTTTTGGAGGGGAATGACAATGGAAAGTGGACTAATGTTGTCACTAAACTTCTCTAGTATCGGCGTTAGGGTCTCTACTACATACGATGGATCCAGACCTTTTGCAGATTCGTAAAGAAGGAACTTGTAACGAACGATTCGAGGTACTTGCGGCGATGGCTGTATCGCCTTCCACTTAAAAAGTACAGGCCTATCGCGCGTAATCCACCGATAATTGACTGGCTCACTTAACTGAGGCAACTCATAGCCGGATACTCGAAAAGGCTTTGATTCACTACACAACAACACCAAATCTGGATTCGCGCCATCTAATACCTGACAACAAATAGTGTAGTCACCCGGACTCAAAACACCCCCTCGCACGATGCACCGACCGATCGAAGCTAAGAACTCAACCGCCTCAGAACTCAACAAACTCGAACATCCTAACTCTGTGCGCCCTTGCTCTAGATTCATTAAAGCGACATCGCTATATCTTGTATATGCAATAAGTTGCGAATCTCGCTTAATAATAGTTCGCACTTTAATAGAAAGAGGCTCTTGTCCTGTATTATCAAGCACTAAGCGCAATACATCTTCACGGTCAGCCCACTCTGCCAAGGACTTTGGTGGATGAATGAGCATACGTAGTTCAAGTCGAAGGTCTTGAGACACTATCTGAGAGTCTGATACGCCCAGACTGATGCTAAGGATCAAGATCCAATAGCGAAGTACATAAGCCTTAGAAGCCATGACCGCGTTGAATTGCAAATTTCATTTTCTCTAGTAAAGATGCCACGTCAGAAGTAGCAATCTCTAGGCGACCTTTTAGTGGGTGCTGGATTACCAAGCTCTGCGTTTCTGCTACAAACTCTACTTGATAGTCGACTGGCGTAGCCGAGGTTGCAGACGATGTAGCTGAAGATGCCTTCTGCGCAATAGTCGATTGAGGATTCTTTGGCGCAGCACTCAGCTCTGAAGTTGGTGGCTGAAAAATGCCTTGTTGTTCGATCGAATTCGCTCCATTGCCTCTTGACCGTTCATACACAACATCGACGGCGGTGGCGTTGTCAGCCGCATACTTTGCCAATTCATCACAGCGCTCATTTTCGACGGTTCCAACGTGAGCTTTGGTCCAGATAAACTTCACCTCACGCTTCTCAATTTCTTCTAACAATTGAGCCCAGAGATCAGGGTTTTCTGCTTTGTCGGACTTGTTTCGCTTCCAATTGTTTGCGCGCCATTTCCTAGCCCAACCAAGTTCGATGCCTTTGACCATCAATTGTGAATCGGTGTAAATCACGATTTTGGAATCTCTACCAGGCGCGACAGCTTTGAGAGCTTCAATGGCTGCCTTGAGCTCCATACGATTGTTTGTGCTAAGGCGTGCACCTCCACTAATCTCGCGCCGCATGCCTCCCTCTTCGATGACTGCCGCCCAGCCACCTCTCCCGGGGTTATTCAGACATGATCCGTCGGTATGTATAACTATTTGATTTGCTGACATGAACTCCGTTACACCCCTAATTGATACGCTCTGCCCATCGTCCAACGATCCAAAAGTTAACGACCTTCCAAACCCAGAATCTCGGAGTCCTTACGATCGATTCAACGTGCAAGACCTAAAACGGACTCCTAAGGTGCTAAACTTGGTCGTCGAATGGTCCCCGATCTATAAAACGATTCCGATTGTGTGACTACGATTTGAGTTTAGCTTTATCCGCCTGCATTTTTGCATAGTCGTTGATAAACGACTGAAGGCCAGAATCGGTTAGTGGATGCTTCAATGACTGAAGGAGAACTTTGTACGGGACAGTGGCAATGTGGGCTCCAGCTTTGGCACATTCAACGATGTGCATTGGGTGTCGGATTGAGGCTGCGATAATCAAAGACTCAATATCATGCATATCCCAGATTTCAACAACATCGCGGACTACTTGTGCACCATCTTGTCCTACATCATCGAGTCTGCCCAGGAAGATGCTGACATAGGTCGCGCCCGCTTGTGCAGCGGCAAGTGCTTGCGCCGGCGAAAAGATAAGTGTTACGTTCGTTGGGATATCTTGCTGTGAGAGTTCGCGAACCGCCTTCAAGCCCTCAGGTATCATAGGGATCTTGATCGTTGCTTCTGGGAACCAGCTGAGAATGTCCTCAGCCTCACGAAGCATTCCTGATGCCTCGGTAGAGTTCACTTCGACTGATAAGTGACCACCTACCGTCTCGTAGATCTCGAGAATTCGCTTCTTTACATCGACCGTAGGATCTTCTTTTGCCAACAAACTGGGGTTTGTCGTCACTCCACGGATTATTCCAAGTGCATTAGCGTGCTGAATTTCTTGGATATTAGCAGTATCAACATAGAGTTCCATTTCAGGGCCTTCTTATTATAGGTGTGTTCGTAGTTCTTAGCAAAGCTCATCTCGAGCTGTGCAAAGATAGAAAGCAAGGCGGCAAATGGAAACTCGCTTAATGGATAACCACGTGCTGAAGTGAACTTCGGCCACCGTAAGCATCAACAAGTTGAATTCTATAGACGCCAGATTGTAAGGTTAGAGTAGACACTTGAATTCGATAGTCGCCTTTAGCAACACTACTTCGGAACAACTCCGTAACGGTTCCAATCTCATTGACAGCCTGAATTCGAAGCTCTTGGGCAACTGGTACGCTTACGAGCAACTGCAGTTCCTCGTGCGAGGGCACTGGATACATCATATGCAATTGAGTTTGTCCTTCAGGAAGGCTATTCGACGTCAGTGGTATATCGCAGCGCGTTATTCCCGTGAACAAATTTGGTACAACCGCGCAAGCAAAATTTAGTTCGCGCGTGTAGCAATCTTCACTCAATACGAGAGTATCTCGCCACAAAGAATCCGCCGTTGTAGGATATGCTCCAGGATAGAAACAGATTGCAACGCGCACACGTTCACCAGAGCGCAGCGTGATGGGAAGCTGATGCTGCGGGAACGAGAACCGGGTATTCTGTTTAAGGGGCAGACTCGAGTATGTTTTGGAAAACAGTCCGTAGTTATAGAGCTCGATGGTATCACACTGACTCAACTTAAACTGAGCATCTTGAAATCTCCAAGCGTGAGTAAGGGAATCTACATTGGAGAACATCACCGTGAATCCTGGTACAGTATCGGTAATACTATACGTATTCCCGGAAGAATCTACCAGTTTAAGACTAAACCAAGAGTCAAGTCGCCAATCATTCACTCGAAGAATCGCTTTCGATGTATCTGCGTCAAAGCTCAAGCTGATCGAACAATTGTGTTGATCAATGATGTCGACCGATTGCATTCCAGTTTGATAATCTCCTGCGTCACTCAGTAAAAGCACACGATCTGTGGCACACACTCGCGCAGCCGCTTGAATCTTAGGAGCTACGGTGTCGATTCCTACGCTGATTTGATAGCGAATCAAGGTTCTCAGCGGACAGTCTAAATCAACGAGGATAGAGTCTTCATACGTTCCAAAATCATGGAATCGATAGCAGACTGTAAAGCTCAATGTATCACCAGGCTTAACCACCGAGGGGGTTGGAGCTGCGATGCTGATGTTTGGATTCTGCGTCGCCGAGATAATGTTACGAACAGTGTGCGGGAATCCACCAATGTTCACGTAACGATATTTTTTACAATAGGTCCTATCGGGACCGGAGAACTCTTTCACAGTACGATCGAGCTGTAAGCTCGAGTCTGCACCAAGAATTCTCAGAGTATAACCCGGAATGTCAAAACGTTCCCTTGTGATGTAGCCTTCAAGATCTCTCGCCTCGAGCATAAAGTACCCATCCTTTAGAGGATCTTGTAAAGTGCCTTGGAAATGAACACTATCGGATGGTGGTATAAAAGGCTCGATGTACACATTAGTATTGAACTGTGAATCAGCCATCAACTTCAAGGAAACAATCTTTGTGTCTGCTAATGCCGTATCGAAGGAAGTGCCCTTCAAGCTATAACACTCCGCTTCACCAAACACTTGGGGGGCATTGAAATCATATCGCTTATACGCCATGCCACCAACGTATCCATACGAATTCGCAATACCGTATCCATACACATAGATACCAACTCCTGTATCTGCTGAAACCGTGTGTACCCCATCGCTCATACGCAATGCAGCGTACGAATACTCTGATTTTGGTACAGGTGAGAACCGGGCTGTAGGTGCAACACCATCAACCCGCAGACTTGGAAGTGAAGTTGTGGGCAAGACAACGGTCAGCCATTGCTCTTCATAGGTTTCCGTCGGAAAACCATTGAGACCGGTTTTCGATGCTTGGACATTTACAAAACGGTATGACTTTAGAAACTGGTTCGATGGTGGTATGATCATCATGAACGGGTCGCCAAGAAAGTTGACTGGCTGAACGCTCCTGCTTGGAGAAGAAGTGTGTTTGAATTGAGCTACTTCTACAGCCCGTGTGGCAAACACTGTGTGAGGTGCATGTAAATCACCTTCGAAGAACTCTCCTGCGTCAAGATTCTTGTAGAAGACACTATCAATGTACACGTCAGTGCTGTCGTAAGCGGCAAGGATCCGATATCTGTCTCCCCGATAAATCACAGAGTCTTGGGGTTCTGGATACGGCAATAAAAGCGCGGTATGTCCCCATGTCGAGACAGGTGTCATTTGCTCAATCAAGCAATCACGCGATGCCAGCTGTTGCTGTGACTCTATTGGAAGGATAGCACGCTGATGTCCTGAAAACACAGCAACTGGCTTATTCGACTTCACTAAGGTACCGGTCAAATCGATCAGTGAGCTGTAGGAACCAGGTTTTGACTGTACGAGATAGACTTGTCCTTTTTGCAGAACTACTGAATCTGGCGGGTTTCCATATCGAAACACCAGGCCAGGTTTGGGCATGGTAAAACGCACAACGGTGCTGTCTTGGGTTGCAACAACTGCAAACTGCGAAGGAGTACTTGACGTAAGTGCCGAAGATGGATCAGCCGGATAACTCATGACATAGTACAGATTCCCAAGAGCATCGGTCGGCAGTACAAGAAAGGCGTCGCTTGTCGTCAATGCCTGATCCATCGCATATACAGTCACATCCTCATCACTCCACAAATGGAAGTATTGATTTGCCACTCGTAAATTTTGGCCGCCCTCATAATCCAGTACTGAGCCACATCGATTGTATCCCATAAGCTCAAAGGGATAGAACTGCTCACCGATGCTAAGCATGTTAGCTGGGTTGCTGATAAAGAAGTTACGACGATATACTCGACCCGAAGAATCGGCATACTCAAGTGTTACATTCGTCGGTTTCTCGGCAGCAACAAAAATGAAGAGTGAGTCTCGAACCTGCACTGCACGATCATCAATTCCTCTGTCACTTTCGCCGTTGTGAAAATTAGGCGGGAAGCAGAACCAGAAATCTCTTCCTTTACTGTCCGGCAAGCTATCGCTTTGTGCAGAGAGCATTCCTGAGCAACTAACCAGTATACTAAAGAGGATAAGAAAGCGTACGGTGGTGATCATGGCGTAGAAGCTCCATCTTGTGTGATGCGAAAAATAACACGGGACCATACATCTAGGTTCACAGCAAAGACAAGTATTTCACGAATGCGTTACACATTGTTCAAACTTTAACCTTTGAAACCCCTAGGGCTCACTGTTGGCTGGGAACGTGATCCATTTGCGGTATGCAGATCCCATCACTCAGCTGCCAATAAAGCGAAAAAGGTCTTACTCGAGACGAGTAAGACCTTTTTCGCGTGTATACTAGACAGAACTTTCGATTTCGAAGCTACTCTAGTTTCCGCCGCCATAAACTTCACTACGACGATCCTTAATAGTCGAATTCTCCTTCACCAAGTTATACCAAGTATAGTATGCACTCTGGCGAGTTTGCTGACGCATTCGACTTTCAATGGACTTCGCCTCAGCGGCCCACTTAGAGTCATCAGCCTTTTGCAGACGCTGTACGAGAACGATATAGTAGCCCCGCTCTCCGCGAATTGCTGGAGAAACCTTGCCAACTTGTTGCATCATAACGGACGCGGTAAGCACTGCATCGTGGCCAGCACCTGTAACATTCCCATCATCCTTCACATTGGTAGCTACGCGAACTTCCAAAGTTGAGTCGATGCTCTTTACTGCATCCAAACTACCAGCTGCAGCAAGCTTCTGTGAGAGTGCTTCAGCACGAGCTTTAACAATGTCAAGCTTTTTTGTCTTCATCAAACGACTACGAATTTCGTCTTTTACATCGCCAAGAGGCTTTATTCCGACTTCACGTCGTTCAGCAACTTGCACGATTGTATATCCCTGACCGCGAATATCGAGCGGTTTGGAGACTTTGCCCACGTCGTTAGCGAAGGCAAAGTTTGAAACGTCGAAAGAACCTAACATCTGAGCAGACTTTTCGAAGAAGACACTTTGAGTTGCATAACGCTTCATCTTACGAGCAACTGAGTCAATGTTCTCGCCCTTTTCCACTTGCTCCTTCAGGCTCAACGCATCTCGCATCAGAGTCTTTTTGGTATTTGTAGAAATGGTTGGCAACAACAAGATTTCACTGTACTTCATTGTTTCGTGACGCTTGTCAACCACTTTGATAATGTGATAGCCAAACTGTGATTCTACTGGTCCAACAATCGAACCAACTGAAGCAGCGAATGCAGCCTTCTCGAACTCAGGTACCATTCGGCCTCTGCCAAAAAAGTCCAAATCTCCTCCGCGCATCGCTGATTGCTTATCGATGGAATTCTCTGACGCCAACTTGCTAAAGTCTTCCCCACCTTTTGCCTGAGCATAGAGCTTCGTAGCCAGTGCTTTTGCACTATCCTTGTTCGATCCAAAACCGATAAGAATATGTGATGCACGGACAGACGTATCAGCTCCACTATTGCGACCATCTAAACGGATGAAACCAGTTGCTGGACCCAATTGTACAGGACCAATAACTTCGTTCACTTGCATGTTTGATAGAATAGCGGAATGCGCAGGGTCAATTTCAGATGTTGGCTTAGAATCAAAGCTATGGCCGTTATACTCATTCATATAACTCTCGAACACTGCAGAGCGATCTACTCCAGGAGCATTTAAAGTGTCGTTCAGTTTCATGATACGACGCTGAACCTCAACACTGTCCTGATGTGACGGCAATATTGGGAAGGACACATACTTGACCTTACGGGTATCCTTTTGCTTGAAATACTGCTTGTTCTCATCATAGTATTTTGAGATTTCCTCGTCGCTCACTTTGACTTCAGAATCTGGAATTCTAGAATAATCAAGCTGTACATACGAGAAATCAGCGGAACCGTTGTCGATATCAAACTGGCGACGTACGTGCGCTGGAGAGAAAACAGCCGCACTACCGGTAACCACTTGCATGTTGGTTACTAACTTTTGCTTGGTTTCACCGTCGGTGATCTTGCGGATACGATCTTTCCACTCCGCAATCGCTTCTGGCTTTGCTGCTTCGTCACGGACATAATCTCCGTAACTGTCTGGATTTTTCAGCAGCTTTACATAGATGTCTCGCATGAAAGTGCCAGACGAGTCTTTGAAAGCAGATTTAAGGTACTCTGGTGGGTTCTCAAACATGAGATCCGCAATCTCTTCGACAGAGACAGTCACGCCAGCTTTTGCAGCTTCTTGAGCAAGAATCTTCTCTTGCACCATCTGATCCCAAACTTGTTGACGAACCATTGCGTCATCAATGTCAATGTCTTCTTTGCCTTGCTGCTTAGCCTGTGCACGTTGCTGTTCGATCAGCTCAGTAACACGTTGGTCAAAGTCTGTGCGCAAAATATCGTCGCCATTGACTGAGCCAACAGCCGGATTCGATCCACCACGACGTATGGTATTGATCGTCTCCTCCAGATTATCGGGTTTGATCATCAAGAGAAGAAATAGCACCATCACCGTGGTAATGATTATTGGTGAAAGTGAGCGTATGCGATGCATAAAGCCCATGTGAACCTATACTCCCTATGTTATTTGAATTATGCTGATTATCGATTGTCGAGCAGCAAATTTACATGTGTTGGGGGAAATATACAACGATTGCTGCTGTTATCGCGGTATTTTTGAGAGTTGAGATTGTCCACCACTTTGTCCAAAAAATGCTTCAATTGGGAAAATTTCGCGTTGATGCCTTAGAAACTGGCGCTTTTGCGCTTGATGGAGGCGCAATGTTCGGCGTTGTGCCGAAGAATCTATGGTCAAAAGCATACCACCCTGGGGATGAACAAAACCGCATTCCTATGGCTGCAAGAGTGCTCCTCATTCGTTGGGATGACAAGTGCTTGCTCGTTGATACTGGGAACGGATCGAAAATGAACGAGAAGCAGAAGAACATTTACGGACTCGACAACACCCGATTTTGCCTGGAAGACTCATTGAAATCTCTTGGACTGACGGCATTAGACGTCACGGATGTACTGCTCACCCACCTACACTTTGATCACGCGGGCGGTGCTACGAGCTTCATCAACGATGTCGCCGTTCCAACTTTTGCCAAAGCTAGATATTACGTTCAAAAAGATCACTATCAGTGGGCACTATCACCCAGTGAAAAGGACAGAGCTTCATTCTGGCCAGAGAATTATAGTCCGCTCGTGGAACACAAGCAACTTGAACTGCTTGATGGCGATGGCGAGCTTTTTCCTGGGATACACGTGGAGTGCTTCCACGGACATACCAAAGCCCTACAAATGATGAAGCTGCACGCGGATGGTCACACACTCGTCTTCCCTGCTGACCTACTTCCAACACATGCTCACGTGCCAGTACCATATGTGATGGGCTATGATAACTTCCCGCTCACGACTATTGAAGAAAAGAAGCGTACCTTGCAACGTGCTCATGAAGAAGATTGGATTGTAGTTTTTGAACACGATGCTATTCTCGAGGCTGGGAAGATTCAGCGAAGTGACAAGGGATTCCGTTTGGGTGAGCGAATTCAACTCTAAGGCAGCTAGCTCTCATTCAATTGAGCTTATGGAGTCGATCTGTTACTGAGTGATTTTCGTAGAGTCGCCCCCGAGTTTCTTCTGATCTCCAAGAGCTTACAACATACTCTACCGGTGATAAGAAGCTTAGGATTGAAGGACGATTGTGTATTGAGAATTTTGGTTTGAACGTTTCATCATGTATAAAGACACCAACAAGCGATTTCTAGAACGAAACGGCAAACAGTACGTTGCTGTTTGTGCTTCGACTGAAGTATTGCGAAACCGTGGACGCAAGTTTGTCGTAGACGAGTGCACAGACGTTGCAGTCTTTCGTGTTGCTGGCACGTGCTATGCCCTTTCAAATGTATGTCCACACCAACATCAAGCAGTTATCGCTGATGGCATTCTAGAACGCGAAACGGTGATATGCCCGATGCATGGCTGGCAGTTCAACATCCGAAGTGGACAAGAGGTCGATAATCTGGGTAAAATCAAAACCTACGAGACCTTCGAACACGAAGGATTTGTCTACGTAGAGTATACTTCTGACTCTAAACCTGCCTGGATGCAGTCCGATGTTTGAGGTCGAAATGACTGTACACAATCCTTTGTCTCCAAGGTCCGACCTAACAAAGCGCATCCACAAGCGTGCCTTAGCTATTGGCTTTGATATTGTTGGCTTTGCCAAGGCGGAGCCGCTTGAGCTCCAACACCACAGATACCTTGAGTGGTTAGATAAAGGATACCATGCAAGCATGCACTGGCTTGAACGCCAAGCAGAGAAAAGGGCTGAGGTTCAGAAAATTCTTCCCGAAGCTAAAACGGTGATTTGTGTTGCTTTGAACTACGATAGTCCTCTGCGTCACGATCAAGAGTTGAATGACGGTACCAGAGGGAAAATTTCACGCTATGCGTGGGGCGATGACTACCACTTGGTCATTCCGACAATGCTCAAAGAATTATGCGACTATCTTCTCGAGCTCGACCCCCAGTCCAAGAATCTATTCTATGTGGACAGCGGACCTCTGCATGAAAAACAATGGGCGGTTCACGCTGGTATAGGATGGCAGGGCAAGCACTCAAACATTATCTCGCGGGAACATGGGAGCTTTTTCTTTCTCGCAGAAGTCCTTACCAGTCTTGAACTAGAACCTTCTGAAGTAATCACAGACCACTGCGGCACCTGCACTGCCTGTATAGAGGCATGTCCAACTCAGGCGATTGTTGAGCCCTATGTTGTTGACTCGAGAAAGTGTATTTCATTCTGGACTATCGAATCAAAGGATCTCAACTCTTTCCCAGATCACATACGAAGTCATACTGATGGTTGGATATTTGGCTGCGATACTTGTCAAGATGTCTGCCCGTGGAACAGATTTCGCCATGACAGCATGCGCACAGAATTCTCTGCCCGTGAAGATCAGACAGAGATTCAGCTAGAGTGGGTGCAATCGATGGATGGTGACGAGTTCAATCGACGTTTTCGCAACTCGCCAATCAAGAGAGCCAAACTTGCAGGCTTACAACGCAATGCGCGTATGTTGACCGAGTATTATCAAGAGCTGCGTGACAAGCACGCAAAAGGTGATGACAAGGCCTCCTAGTTTACAGATACTGGCCAACAAGTTCGCCCTTCTCCACAGAATTGTTGCCTAAACTGGTGCACAGTTTCGACCAACAAGCTGAGAACCATCTATCAGGGAAACGCACACCTAAGGTGTATAGTTTGAGGGTATGAAATTCTACCTACTCTGCAGACCTCTGCCTCTGATCGAAAAGAAACTCAAAGAAAAACAACAAAGGACTCATGAAACCGGGGTCTCTCGTAGAGCATAGACAACCGTACGTTGAGTTTAAACTCTGTGCACAAAGTATGCGTTCGACGCTTCTGCAGAGGCTAGTATTGGTGTCTATGCTGCTCGCTCAAGAATCTCTACTACGTTGCTCCGCTTATGACTACTCTGTCACTTCCTCTAGTTCTTGATTGTTACGTACTCGGTTGTGCTTTAAACTGGCCTTGATGAAGGCTGTAAACAGAGGGTGACCACTGACTGCTCGAGATTTCAGCTCAGGGTGAAACTGCACACCAACGAACCAAGGGTGATTATTCAGTTCAACGATCTCGACTAGACGTTTGTCAGGCGAGACACCACTAAGAATCAGTCCATTCTTCGTCAGAGTGTCGCGAAAATCATTGCTCACTTCGTAACGGTGACGATGACGCTCGTATATAAACTCACTCTTGTAGGCTAGTGCTGCTTTTGAGTTCTTTTCAAGAACACAGGGGTATGCTCCGAGGCGCATGGTTCCACCCTTGTCAGTCACATTGCGCTGGTCCGGCATGAGATCAATAACGTCGAATCTATTCTTTTTGAACTCTGCAGAGTTAGCTTCGCTGATTCCGCAGACATTGCGAGCAAACTCGATAACTGCGCACTGCATTCCAAGACAGATACCGAAGAAAGGTATATTATGGGTACGCACATATTCTACTGCTGAGATCTTTCCTTCAATTCCTCGAGAACCGAAACCCGGTGCTACCAGAACACCGTCGACGTCCTTGAACTGCTCTGCGATGCTTTGCGGATTTAACAGTTCCGAATCAATCCATCGGATGTCTACACGACAGTTATTGATGGCTCCAGCATGGATGAAAGCCTCGCTAATACTCTTGTATGAGTCTTTGTATGCGATGTACTTCCCCACAAGTGCGATGGTGATACTATACTTTGGATTCTTTATTCTCTGAACAAATTTCGACCAGGTATCAAGATCCTGGGCATGAGCCTTCATGTTGAGCTTCTTAAGCACTATCTCGTCGAAGTTGCGACGACTGAAGAGAATTGGCACTTCGTAGATGGTCTCAGCATCAATAGCTTCAATGACCGCCTCCTCAGCTACGTTGCAGAAAAGTCCGATCTTGGCTCTCATCTCTTTACTCAGCTTTTGCTCTGTACGACAAAGAAGAATATCAGGAATGATCCCAAACTCCATGAGCTCTTTGACAGAGTGCTGAGTAGGTTTCGTTTTCAGTTCACCTGCAGAGCGTATGTACGGCACATAGGTTAGGTGAACATTGATACAATTGCGACGACCTCTCTCCAATTGTACTTGGCGTGTTGCTTCTAAGTACGGCTGTGATTCAATGTCACCAACAGTTCCACCAATTTCGATGATAACGAAGTCGAACTTCTTGTCAAAATGCGTCATTCGACGCTTAATCTCATCGGTGATATGTGGAACAACTTGGACTGTTTTGCCTAAATACTGCCCCTTTCGCTCTTTTTGTATAACCTCGAAGTACACTTGGCCAGTAGTAGAGTTGTTCTGGCGAGTCATCGAGACATCCAGAAAGCGCTCATAATGACCAAGATCGAGATCGGTTTCAGCTCCATCGTCTGTCACGTACACTTCGCCGTGCTGCAAGGGATTCATCGTACCTGGATCAACGTTTATGTACGGATCAAACTTTTGTATAGTCACGGTGTATCCACGAGACTTCAACAATAGCCCCAGCGAAGCAGACGCTATGCCCTTGCCAAGTGATGATAATACTCCACCCGTAATAAATACAAACTTCGTCTTGGTTTTCGAAGGAATGCCCATGGAACCTGATCTGATGGTCGTGAATGAAAGTGAATGTGCCTGTTGACTTCCCGAGATCCAAGCCAAGTATACTTCAGCTTGGCTTCCAGCAAGGTTTGACGAGCTAGAAAAAGCTCAGATAAAGTATAGAATGCAAACAAAATGATCTCTCGTGCAGTACACAAGAGAGTGTCAGCAATTCTTGCAGAATACTTCGGAATATCAACAGTATCTCACCCACCGCATTGCAACTCTATTGCAGATTGAATGTTCCACACACTAACTTTGTACAGAAGTGCTTGGGAGCCGCAGACGCAGCATGGAGGAACGCGGTGAGGTGTTGGCGAACGGGTTGCAAGTTAGACATTTTTTTGACGCTCAGCGCGAAACACTTTTCAACATGGAGGTGAGAATGGCGGTACGAAACCCCAGTGCTATGGCGATCCCATTATCGATCGTCGGGATTTTATTCATTGTGTTCTTTATAGGCTGCACGCAGTCAAATCAGCCATCGGGTGGGGCCGTTATAAGTGCGGTCTCCGATGCGGAACTACAAGTCTATGGCTTGTTTCCTAACCCATTTCAAGACAGTACTGTTCTCTCCTATGAAATCCTAAAATCGGATGCCGAATCAGTACGCTGTGTTATTTACAACAGTGCTGGTGAACGCATACAATCGTACAGCCTCCCTTCTGATGATTCCTCGAGCAAAGTAGCTTTTCGATCGAAGAACAGTGCTTACAAGCAGGGTATGTCTTTTTGTGTTTGGGATGGATCATCAGACTTCGGTCCTGCACCAAATGGTGTGTATTACATTGAGTTAGAGCTGCGGTACTCAGATCACGAGCTCACTCAACGGCACTTATGCATGAGGAGACGATAAGCATGAAGCACTTCCTTCACTCTCTACTCGTTCTCTCGTCGCTACTCTGTTTGATCCCGAAGAGCTTACTATCGCAGCATCTCCTGTACACCAATGATGCACAGATATCTTCTCGTGCTCTAGGAATGGGACAGGCCTTTTGTGCCCTCGCAAATGATGCTTCTGCTTTTGCTTATAACCCGGGAGGAATGGTTTTAGAAAAGAGCATTGTTATGAGCGGCATGTACGCGTCCCTCCACGGTTCATTAGGCACTCCCCTGGCAAATCAGACCTGGGGTGGGCTGCATTATGCACTCACTGACTGGGCAGTGTCGGCGAATTGGATTCGCTATCAGAGCATGGACCAGTTGACCAATCCCAGACTTGATCTTAGCGACCTTGACGTAGCGGAGAATGTGGTCAAGACCCCACGAACGAATAGTTTCAGTCCGGAGTACGAAGACGCGATCAGCTTGAGTGTTGCTCGAAACAACATCCTGCGCATTGATTGGGGTTGGAATCAGTACATCCTGCCCATTGAGATTCCTGTAGGCTGTACAATGCGATATACACATGGAATGATTAACGGGCTGGGTGGGAGCTCTTTCAGTATAGATGCCGGTATGTTGTGTAGGATTAATCTTCGCGATATGTTTTTCAGCGACGATTATCCTTACGTCTGTTTTGGTTGGAATTGGAAGAATATTGGTGGTAGCACCATGAATTGGAAGAGTGGACAGAAAGACGCATTCGCGTCGCATTCTGTTGTCGGCGTTTCCGTCATTCAACCACTTGAGTCACTAGAAAGTCAGTTGAGCATTGACTATGATCATGATTCACGATCACAGGCCTCGAGTCGAATCGGTATGGAATGGACCTATAGAAAGTATTACTCCTTGCGCTGCGGTTTCTACGGCAGTGCCTTCTGTGCAGGGATCGGAGCTGACCTACGGTTCTTTGTTGTTGATTATTCGTATCAGAGCTCATCTGAAACAATTTTAGGAGTCAGCCATCATCTTAATCTTGCATTCCGACTAGAACGGCTATTTTTGTGAGTACGTACTATTCAGACTTCTGCCTCTGCTCCAACTCGCGTTTTCTATTGTACGCGGCGAGCATGCGAAGCATGTGCGCATGATGAAAAGACACCTGATCAACTCTGGAAGTAGTTGCTTACAATTGTCAGTGCAGTAGTCTCTCTACACCATTTCAAGGATGAACAATGAAGTTTTGCGTAGCTCTGGTATTGATGTGTTTCGCCGCGAGCCCAGTAGTAGCACAGCAAGGTTTAATACTCGGTAATGGCAATGCCGGTGGCCAAGTACTAAACACTGGTGGTTCGTCGTATTATGACGTTTCTCTCGGCGCCGGGTTAACCATCCCGGTCAATCTTTGGGGCTATGTTCGAAATCCAGGACGGTATGTGGTTTCTAGCTCGACAACCCTTGTACAACTTCTCTCATATGGCGGTGGACCGACTGATTTTGCACGACTGACCGATGTACGCATCATTCGCGACAAAAAGGTTGACAGCACCATGAAAGAATTGGTCATCCTGTGCAACCTAGAGCAGTTTCAAAAGTTTGGTGACCCAACACAGAACCCAATGCTCTACCCTGGCGATACGATCATCGTTCCAGGAAACGCGATCTCTTCATTCCAAACTACCCTCGGTGTGATACGAGATATCGCTTTAGTAGTACAGGTTGCTGCCACTATCATTCTACTCGCTCGTTCAACCAACTAGAACTCAACTCAGAGCTTGAGGTTCAAGAGTTCTTTTTGTTATCCAGGCTCAGTGCTTCGCACTGAGCCTGTGGTGTTTATAGCACTGAGACTGCTTATCTAGCGAGCATATGCTGCATTTCTCGCTTGATTAGGCATCTTTTGATCTCGTCACCTCTCTCTCTGTTAACAACTATTAAACAATCCTTTTCTCCTCTAAACGTCTCTAAGCTGTAAATTGTTGATTGCTCTGTCCGCTTCCTCAACCTACCGTTGATGTTGCCAATGATACTCTTTTGAGTGTCATTGCGGCAAAGCCTCAGTCTCTTGTTCCAACGTTTTCGACCTGTGTATGCGACTGTTCGTCTGTTTTCTCTTGGCTATCGTTTCAAGTAGCATTATGTATGGCCAAAGTACCTCTGGTGTATCGGGGAGTGTTGTCGACAGTGCCACTGGCACAGCTCTTAACCGTGCAACCATTGAGCTACGATCTGCAGATGGCAAAATTCGTGGCGATATTTCGGACCGTCAAGGAAAGTTTCTTGTGCACGGTTTGAGTGAGGGCACATATACCATGCAGGTCAGAGTGCTCGGATATGCTGAGATGAAGCGTACGATTCGGGTGCCAGCGAATGATACCTTGAAGTTAAACACAATACGCTTAGCTCAAAGCTCGACGCTAACTGATGCCATTGAAGTTGAGGCAACGCAGATTCGTGGCGAACAGAAAGGCGATACGACGGAATTCAATGCCAAGGCATTTAAAACCGACAAGAATGCAAGCGCTGAAGATCTCGTTCGGAAGATGCCAGGTGTGGAGATTGAGAATGGAACAGTCAAGGCACAGGGTGAAAACGTTCGTCGCGTTCTCGTTGATGGCAAACCATTTTTTGGAGATGATCCCGCTACGACATTGAAGACACTTCCTTCGGACATCATTGATAAGATCCAGGTCTATGATCAAGCCAGCGACCAAGCACAGTTCACGCGTTTCGATGACGGTGAGCGTAACAAAACATTGAATGTTATAACCAAAGTAGACAAACGCGTTGGTCAGTTCGGCAAGCTCTATACAGGCTACGGCACGGAGAGTCGTTACTCTGCTGGTGGTAATCTCAACTACTTCAACGGTGACCAGCGTATCTCGATTTTGGGAATAGCAAACAATATCAATGAGCAGAACTTCGCTATTCAAGATATCATGGGAGCAATGGGAGGCGGCGGAAATCAATACATGAGAATGGCGGGCCGCAGCATGGCGATGTTCGCGACAAGTGGCGGAGGAAAAAGCTCAGCGCCTCGCGGACCTGGCGCTGGTGGCGACTTTTCTATTAGTCCCACTGATGGAATCTCTACCTCCTCCGGACTTGGTGTGAACTACTCAGACCAGTTCGGGCGCAGCTTTGCGTTGAGTGGTAGCTACTTTTTTAATCGCACGAAAACCGTTCAGGACCAACAAATAGATCGAGTGTATGTTCTCAGTGACAGTGTGGCTCAGTTAAATCCACAGGACAATGCGAACAACAGCATCAACATCAACCATCGTCTGAATGTTCGTGCGGACTACAGCATAGACAGTATGAGTAGTATCCTCCTTAGCCCTCGCATAACATGGCAGTCCAACGAAAAGAACAATCTCAGTAAGAGCACCATTTTCAGCTCGAATCTCGAGAACCCTCTGGTTCGCCCAATTGAGTTAAGCAATTCATCAGTAAAGAACGTTGGTTCAAGTAGCGCATACAACATCGGTACTGATTTGCTGTATCGTTTGCGCTTTGCCACAGAAGGTCGGACCTTTTCTGCTTCTCTGAATTCTACCATAAGAAACAACAGCGGAACATCACGGAACACGTCCGATGTCACTGTTATTCTACCTGATACCATCTACCAACTTATTGATCAATCTGTGCCCAACGACGGCTCCACAACTACGTATGGGGCTAACCTTAGCTATACCGAGCCCATCGCAACCAACCATCAGTTACAACTCAGTTATAACCTAAACAATACAAGAACCGAATCTAATAAGTCTACATACAACCTTGATTCAATTGGCGTGCAGCTTGACCCTCCTATCGCTTTCTTGTCTAGCAAAGCCAGCAGCGATTACGTCACCAATAGACCAGGGTTGAGTTATCGATTCAGTATCGTTCCAACTCCTGACAGTACGAAGAAGCAACTGGACCCTCTTAGTTTGATGGGCGGACCTCCAGGTGGTGGCGGTATGGGAGGTGGCAGAATGATGGGAATGATGGGTGGGGCTATTGGAACATGGACCTTTGGGATTGGAGCGGATTATCAAGTAGCCACTTTGAAAACAGCTCAGACTTTCCCAACAGCCTTTGACAATGCGAAGACCTTCTATTCAATCCTGCCTAACTTCAGTATGGTAGCCCGTCCTACAGCGATGAGTAATATCAGATTGAACTATAGAACAAGCACGAATTCACCGAGTATTTCTCAGCTTCAAGATGTTATCGATAACTCAGATCCACTGCACTTAAGTAGAGGAAATTCTGGTTTGAAACAAGAGCTGAGTCATTCACTCTTCGCACACTACGGTTCCTTCAACATGATTACTGCCTCGGGCTTTTTTGTCATGGCGAATGTCAATCTTACGCAAGACCGTATAGTGAATTCAGTATACACACGTGGTTTACCAGCTTTTGCAAAAGACTCCATTCCAGCAGGTGCTCAGTTCACCTATCCAGTGAATCGTGATGGCTATGTAAATGCGAATTCGTTCATCGTGTATAGCTTCCCATTTGAGCCTATTAAGGGTTTGAAACTGAACGTCAACACCAATGTTGGAGCGTTGTACACTCGGGATATCAGCCTTATCGACGAGAATGAAAACGTAGCCAAAACGCTTGCCCTGACGCCTTCTTTGGGTTTTAGCTCAAATATCAGCGAGTATACGGATTTCTCAGTTTCTGCCCGTTCTGCCTTCAGCACCTTACGAAACTCGCTGCAAGAATCATTGAACTCTGACTACACCACAACGACAGTCATAGCACGTGCAAACTTCATCAGTCACGATTCATCGGCAATTCTTGATGGCTGGGTGCTTTCAGCTGACTTCAATTACATTCTTACAAGCGGTCTAGCTTCTGCCTACAACACCGCTGTGCCCCTCCTAAACCTTGGAGTAGCACGTCGCTTCCTCGATCAACGAGCGGAGCTCAAGTTGTCCGTGTTCGACGTATTGAACAAGAACAACACCATCAGCCGTACTACAAGCAGTGGTTACTTTGAGGATACGCAAACCCAAGTTCTTCAACGATACCTGCTTCTCACCTTTACATACAATCTCCGAGCATTTGGAGCGAAGTAGTCGCTGGCAGCTAGCCACACTCAAGTGTACCAGCTGAGTTTCCGCTGTGTCACTTTAGGTTCAATCGGAGTCAAGCGCTAGTGTCATACATTCAACGTGATGCTATAGCTCAAAGCTTTGCTAAGTTGTAAGGGTTGCGTGATTGCCTCACTTTTATGACGAGCCATTTGTCAGCTATTTCCTTGCATCATAGTTCGAACCGCTCCGCGGTCTTTATCGTTTGTTGTGTTTCGGCACTCATACGCATCTTGTTCGTGAGCTGGCAAGGCGAAGCTGCTATCAAGCATATGGAGGACTATCAGATTGCTGTTAATCTGAGCAGTGGGAATGGGTACTGCATTACTCCCGCCTCCGGACCAACAGCAATTAAAGCACCGCTCTACCCTTTCTTCCTTGCTGCCATCTTTTCTATCGCACCGCAACAAAGTCTGGTTATCGCTTCGATTATCCAGCATCTACTCATTGCTTTTTGTCCCTATCTGTTCTTCATTCTCCTTCAACCCTACGTCAAACAACGAATAGCACTCACTAGCGCGCTTGCATTTTCTCTTCATCCCTCTTATTGGGTTTACCCTTCAACTCTTGAAGTGACAAACCTCTTTGTTCCATTGTGCTTGCTAACACTGTACGCTGTACAGGCAAGGCACCAGGCTCAACGTGAAGCGCGATCGACGAGGCTCTCTGAGTTAAGTATCCCCATTCTTCTTGCCCTCGTGGTTCTATGTCAACCTATTTGCTTCCCTGTTGCTGTCCTGGCAATTTGGTTCTTGTATAGTGGCGTTTCAAAACGCCTTTTGGCACTGGCAATTTGTCTTTTGATGTGGACTCCGTGGACAATTCGCAACGAAGTGGTGTTTCAGCGCTTTATTCCCTTCAAGTCGTCCGTGTGGATGAATGTCTATATGGGCTTTGATGTAGCCAGTCACGGCATCGCACAACTGAATACTATAGACACTCTCCAGCAAAAGAACATAGCCGAAGCCCAACGGCTTAGCGACGACGTCGTGTTAGAAGAGCAGTACAAAAGCGCGAGCCTTCAAGCATTACAAGCTCAACCCGTACTTTTTGCTGAGAAATTCTTCGTCCAAGCTTGGCGATACTGGACCATCCCGCCGAAGTACGACCAGTCAGTTTGGAACTTGAGCTTCGCCGCTGGACGCTTGGCACCACTAACAATCCTTGCTATCTGCACCCTTGCAGTTTTCATCCTTCCACAGCTTCGCAGGAAACCATTCGTTCGAACCGTCTTGTTTGTCCTCGTGTATTTCACTGTGGTGTATAGTCTTAGTCACACCCAAAACATCCGTTTCAAGCTCGATGTTGAGTGGTTGCAGTGCTTCTTTTTCGGCTTAGTACTCAGCTCCAGAGACAACTCAGACTCGGTACTCTAAGATTTCAGCCTGGATACCGACGCGTCAGGTGTTTCTGAACTTTCTGGCTCGGCTGTTCTGAGCTTTGTCTCTTTCCCCCCTTTAGCATAAGGTAAAACGTTCGAAGCTGCATTCCTTCGTATTTTTGGAGTTGTGCATGGGACGCACACAGCTTCTTCCGGACTAATATTCGCACTAGGATGAGAGTTATCTCTTCTTGTCTTTTCGTTGGACTTTTTGTTAGCCTTTTCATGTGTCAGTGCATCTATGCGCAAGGTGTCACCACGGGCTCTATACGCGGTACAGTTCAAGATGCTAAAACCAAAAAAGCTCTCACCGGGGCAACAATAGTTGCCCTTCACGTTCCAAGCGGAAGTAAGTATGGTGCAGTTAGCAGAAAGAATGGGTCCTTTGTTATTCGGGGTATGAGAATTGGCCAAGGTTACCGATTCACAACAACCTTTATAGGCTACGCACCCAGCGTTCGGGAAAATGTGAGTATCAGTCTTGGTGAGAACGATGATTTCACGGTGCTATTGAGCGAAGTTCAAACTACAACCTCTGAAGTGGTGGTAAGCGCCAAACAAGATGAGCTCTTCCATCAATCGAAAAACGGATCCGGCAGTACAGTCACAGAAGCTGAGATACAGGCAGCTCCTTCCATTAACCGATCATTGGCAGATGTTGCTCGAGTGAATCCTTATACGTCTCAAACCACAAACTATGGCGGCGATGACGGACTCCAAGGCGTTAGCGTTGCAGGTATGAACTCCCGATACAACAACATTCAGATTGATGGGGCTGTGGCAAATGATATGTTCGGTTTAGGCCAAGCCGGAACCGCTGGATCGCAGGCTAACGCCAACACTATCTCGCTCGACGCTGTACAAGAGCTCCAGGTAAACGTATCACCGTACGACGTAAAACAAAGTGGTTTCACAGGAGCTCTGATTAATGCAGTAACACGTTCGGGATCAAACCGAACGACAGGATCTGTATTTGCATATGGTCGTAATGCGACATTGGTTGGCCGTAGTCCAGACGCTTCGCACAGTCTGTATCCAAGCTTCAAGGACTTTCAGTTTGGCGGTCGCGTTGGTGGAGCGATTGTGCAGAACAAGCTTTTCTATCACGTTACGGTTGAGACACGTCAGCGCACTCGTCCCCTTGATTTAGGCATAAACAATCCCTCTGCAATCAACAACTTTCCGCACACATTGTCTGAGATCAATGAAGTTGCCTCAATCGCCAAGGATCGCTTTGGATATGATGCAGGCAATAGCGATTTGTTCATGAGTAGGAACAATACCTATAATGTCCTCGGACGCATCGACTGGAACATTGAACAAAACAACAAGATTCAGCTCCGCTACAACTATACGAATGCATTCCAGGATCGAAATGTGCAGCGGACTCCAACGGTGTTTTCACTGAGCAGTCAATGGAACGAGTTTCGTTCTGTGAACCACAGCGGCGTCTTGCAATGGAACTCTCTCCTTTCGGAAGACGTTGCAAACGAGGCTCGCATCACCTACACTCAAACAAGTGATGCACGCGTGTTGCAGTCCAGTCCTTTTGCTCAAGTAAAAGTATGGTTGAATGCAACAGATTATGTTCTACTTGGCCCGGAGAGAAACTCTCACGCAAATTCTCTCGACCAAACTCAAGTGGCCTTTACCGATGATTTGTCGTTCAATTTTGACGAGCATAACCTTAGCGTTGGCACTCATACTGAGTGGTATCGATTCAACAATCTCTTTATTCCAGACTATTACGGCTATTACGTTTTTCCTACCGTCAATGCCTTCCGAGATAGCACTCCGAGCTATTACGCTCTCAGCTACGCTGACACTAGCGTTACTGGCGGTAACGTCCAGCCCCGCGCTCTGTGGTCTATGATGCAAACGGGATTGTATGTGCAAGACGAGTGGAAGGTATCGTCTATTCTGAATGTCAAAGTAGGTCTTCGTGCAGATGTTCCGATTTATCTCGACTACCCAGTTGATAATCCGAAGTTTGATTCGAGCTTTCATGCTCTCGCGCAGCAGTACAATGCATTGCCGGACTCGCTGAAAGGAAGTTATTCCTATATACCAGACAATCTCGGCACATCAAAGTTACCAAAGACCTCAATCCTCTGGTCACCCCGCATTGGCTTCAACGCCGACCTTAGCAATGGCGAGAAACGATTACAGTTGCGTGGAGGTACTGGACTGTTTAACGGAAAGGTTGCAGCAGTATGGCTGTCCAATCAGTTCAGCAATACTGGAGTAGAGTTCGACCGTATTGCCGTTGGTTCGGACGCGAGTACTGGCTCAGCACTTCTCGGGCTGGATGGAAAAACTCCAATTCGCGTTTCCCTAAACCCCAATGCTCCACCGAAACCTGGTGACGGGAGTTTTGCAGGAGCGAGCGACAGAACAACCGCAATCAACGTCATGAGTCGCGACTTTACACCGCCGCAAGTTTGGCGCTCAACTCTCGGTTTTGATTGGCGCATTTCAAAGGACCTTAGCTTAAGTACTGAGCTAATGTATAGCAAGACCTTCAACAATGTAGATTATGCGAATCTCAATCTACGTCGCTCACTGCGATTAGCTAATTCACCGGTGGACGGACGTCCTTTGTATGCTTTGAATCCATCTCGCACCAGTGCCGATTCAAATAACTCCAGAGATTACACCCAGGTGCTGTACTTGAGTTCTCGCGATGAAGGTTACCAGTATAGTAGCATGTTAAGTCTGAAACTCAATGATCGTAACGAATATGTTCCCGGATTGAGTGTGCTTATAAGCTATGTTCACTCCGCTGCGTATGATTTGCAAGCCGCAACCGCTGCGACGGCGCAATCCAACTGGCAGAATACCTACTCAACGGATCCCAATAACGTTGCCCTTGGGCGATCAAACTTCGATGTTCCTCACCGTTTCACGATGAACATCTCGTACGCATTGAAGCTCTTCAATCGAGCACCAACGATGCTCAATCTCTTTTATAGCGCAAGTAGCGGACAGCCCTATAGTTTTGTTTTTCAGGGTGATGCCAATGGAGATGGAATAGCGTTTAATGACCTTATTTATGTTCCTGCTCCTGAGGACTACAATACACGAGTAACCGTCGTGCCAACAGGGGGCATAGACCTTCGAACTGCACCTCAGATATGGGCGCAGCTCATGAGCTTCATCGATGCAAACCCAACTCTAAAGAAGTATCAAGGTCAAGTTCTGCCGCGCAATGAAATGCGTGCTCCTTTCATTCATCAAGTAGACCTTCGCTTGTCTCAGGCTATGCCGATTGAGACTCTCAAGAACTTGCACCTAACCTTAGACATCCAGAATCTTCTCAACCTTCTTGATAAAGACTTAGGATTGCAACAGTATTTGAGTTTTCAAAGTTATTCGCTGGTTGAGTTGAAGACAGACAATACCAACAGCGTGTACGATGCCCAAGGCCGACTGCGTATCAATTTTTCTACGCCAACAGTCAATGGACGTCCTGGAGTGTACACCACTGATAGTTTTTACTCTCGCTGGCGCATGCAGCTTGGTCTTCGTTATAACTTCTAAAGGTCTATGAACCGAGTTCAAAAGTATAGAGTGTCATTATTCGTGAAGTACGGATTCCTAGTCAGAGCGTTTGGCCTTGCCGCTCTGTTCTGCAGCTTCGCTGCATGCAACAATGGAGTCATTACCTTTACCGGAGGCAATGCGCGTATTCGCGTGTTTAACGGACAGGTAAAAAGCGCATCGATGAGTGTAGCGATCGATACGCTATTGACCATAGCAGGGCTTGCAAACGGAGAGCTTAGCAATGACATCAGTCTGACATCCGGACTCTACCACTCCTTTTTATGTCGATCTCTGAGCGATACATCTGTACTCGGGGTCTTGGCAAATCAGCGCTACATGTTTGCTGACAACGCTTCTTATACGATGGTGGTTCACGGATCGAACATCACGGACTTCTTACGTCCAGTCCTGGACAGCACTCAAAGTCCGTTCCCATCAAAGGCAGCTATACGAATAATCAATGCAACAGATACTGCGGTGTGCAATGTTCATGTAGATACAGTATTGATCAATGATGTCCCTGCTGACATCCAATCAGCCACACGCCTGTTTGCAGTTACTCCAGGCAGGTTCGAAGTCTACACAACTAATCACTATGCGCAATCAGAAATCGAACATCGCAACTTCAACTTCATCGCTGGCAGAGTCTATAATCTTATTATTTACGATGCGATGGAAGAAGACGGCATTGTTCAAAAAGTCAAATTGATAGAAGTCAACTAACACTATACAGGTTTAAACATGAAAAAATTCTACCTAACGTTTCTCCTCCTCATTCTCTGCGGAACGCAGCTCAGTGCCCAGCTGGTTTCAATCGCAGCCTTTCGCTTACGAACTGTCAATGACACACTAAAGAAGGGCGAGAAAATCGCCGGTAGAGTCTCTGTCGCCTCTGAGTTTCGCAATACGAGCTTCATCCAAGATGGAACGGGCGGTATTGCGGTCTTCAACTCCAACTTTAGAAATGGAGTTCATATAGGCGATTCAGTTGAGATTAGCGGTGGTCAGCTTCAAGATTTTCAAGCTGTCAGTGGACAACCAAAATCAGGACTATCAGAGATTGCCGGTTCGCAGTTTGTCTTCACTGTGATTCCAGCAACATCCGTGGCTCCTACTCCCAAGATCTCAGCGATACAGTCTGTTGGAGAATCTGTTGAAGGTATGCTTATTAAACTCCGTGGTGTGAGTTTCACCAGTAGCGGTTCGTTTCAAGGTGACAAGAACTACTTTGTGAAGAATGCCAACGGTGACTCCGTCCAAGTTCGGATCGATGCGAACACAGAGATCGCTACAAACAACCTTCAGATTCCTAGTGGATCAATCGATCTCGTTGGAGCACTTTCACAGTTCCGTGGTACCTATCAGGTCCAACCTCGTTTTGCATCTGATCTCGGTGCTTCCGTTGACGTTGATACTGTTCCTAAGAATAGTACATTTGATATCACAACCTGGAACGTGAAGCAATTCATGAGTACCATTGATACCTCCATCAAGGATAAGCAACGTCAGCTTGAAAGTGTCAAACGCGCGCTTGATTCCATCGACGCTGATTTGATTGGACTTCAAGAGATTGCGAACCCAGAGGGTTTTCAACGTTTAGTTGATACTTTGGCGAGTAGTTCTGGAGGAAGACTTGCCACCGAAATTCTTCAAGATCAGAAGATGGCTTTCATTTATAAGAAGTCAGTAGTTAACGTGTTGAGCTCTGGTCTCGCAGTTAATGGTGGTGCACAGGCATGGGCGAACGGACGTTTCCCGCTGCGTTTAACCTTCGAAGCAACGGTAGATGGAGTAACGAAGAAAATGACAGCATTTGTGCTTCACGCGAAAGCAACGGGCAGTGGGACGGAAACCGATGACCTCGCGCGCCGAACGACAGACGCTGTTACTTTCCACCAGTATCTTAATGATTTCTATGCCAACGATGCTGTGATTGTTCTAGGTGACTTCAACGATGATGTTACAACCTCAGTTGTGGGAAGTGGTAATCCATCACCCTACAAAGTGTTTGTGGACGACGCGCAATGGAACGTTGTCACAAAGAGCTTGAGTGAAAAGGGTCTTTCGTCATATCTCGGCTTTTCTGGCGGTATGATTGATCACATCATTGTATCAAATGAAGTCGCACCAGGTCTGCATCGTACCAAGCTCGAAACGCCGCAGGCTTTCTTGTCGTCTTACACTTCAACGGTGAGCGACCACGTACCGGTATCCACGCGCGTGTTCCTCAAAGATGTCGTTGTCGACGTGCCAACATATGAGAGTCTTGACGGAAGTTCCGTGCGAATCGCACCAAATCCTGTGACCTCACAGGCACTCATTGAGATTGTGAATGAGAATGCTCAGCTCATGCATGTTGATGTTATCGACGTGTTAGGCAACAGCGTTCATACGCTCTACAACGGATCGATGCCAGCTGAAGTACGGGTTCTGTCTTTCAATACAAACAGCCTGGCTCCTGGAACATATACCATACGCTGTACAACGGCTTCTGGTATTATGACTCGTCGCTTCGTGGTTGCTCAATAAATCGAATAGAAGTGTCATACGACCGTCTTCTCGTACGTAGTGCTACTCATTGAGCATCTTCTGACTGACCAAGACTATTGTCAGGACGAATATAAATCATTGCATACTCGAAGAAGCACATTAACGCTCGGCACGCAGGATCACACGCAAAACCTGCACGCTGCGCAAACACACTCGAATACTCGAGTGCTTATTCATCACCTAACCAAAGGAGCCGACATTGCGAAGCTGGACTATCGATGATGCCATCGAATTGTATAACATTCACGGTTGGGGTATCAACTACTTCGGTGTTAATGCCAAAGGCAACATGGAAGTTTCCCCACGAAAACAAAACGGTGTATCGATCGACTTGAAAGAGCTGATCGACGAACTGGCGTTGAAGGATATCAACAGCCCTGTTTTGTTACGATTTCCTGACATTCTCGACAATAGAATCGAGAAGATTAGTGGTTGCTTTGATACTGCCTCGAAAGAGTATGGCTATCAGGGTAAGTACTACAACGTCTACCCTATCAAGGTCAATCAACAACGACCTGTAGTTGAGGAAATCGTTCGTTACGGTAAGAAGTTCAACATTGGCTTGGAGGCAGGTTCAAAGCCGGAATTGCATGCAGTTCTGCCGATTATGGACAACTCTGAAGCGCTTATTATCTGTAACGGATACAAAGATGAGGAGTTCATCGAGCTAGCCTTGCTTGCTCAGAAGATGGGAAAGAAGATCTTCTTGGTTGTCGAGAAACTCAATGAATTGAGACTGATTATCTCCGTTGCACGCCGATTAAACGTGGTTCCAAACATTGGAATACGTATCAAGCTAGCAAGCGCAGGGAGCGGGAAATGGGAAGAAAGCGGCGGAGACCAATCAAAGTTTGGTCTCAACTCTAGCGAACTTCTCGAGGCTATTGAGCTGGTTAAAGTTGAAGGCGTCATGAATTGGATACGCCTCATTCACTTTCACCTGGGCTCTCAGATCACGAACATTCGCAAGATCAAGGCTGGTTTAAAGGAAGTTGCGCAGTTCTACGTACAGCTACGAAACATGGGCTGTGACGTAGAGTTTGTTGACATAGGCGGTGGTCTTGGTGTGGACTATGATGGCTCGCGCACAAGCATGGCTTCGAGCATCAATTACTCTATTCAAGAGTATGCGAACGACGCCATTTATACGTTGATTGAAGCTGCAAACAAGTCAAAACTTCCCCATCCCAACATCATTACTGAAGCTGGCCGTGCTCTCACTGCACACCACTCTATGCTCATCTTCAATGTTCTGGAGACCGCTTCTATTCCTGTTTGGAACGAGGAACTCTATGAGGTGACGGCAGACGATCATGATCTCGTGCGCGATCTCTACCGTTTGTTGAAAGATCTCAATGCACGTAGCATGCTTGAAACCTGGCACGACGCACAACAGGAGCGCGAAGAAATTCTCAATCTCTTCTCTTTAGGCATGATTGACCTTGAGACACGCGCTAAAGCTGAGCGCTTGTTCTGGACGATCGCTGTTGAAGTGCAGCGTATGAGTCTTGAAATGAAACATCAGCCTGAAGAGTTGAGAAATCTCGCCAAGCTCCTTGCCGACAAGTATTTCTGCAACTTTTCGCTCTTCCAGTCGCTCCCTGATTCTTGGGCAATTGATCAGATCTTCCCTATTCTCCCTATTCACCGTCTGGATGAAAAGCCAACACGATTTGCTACCATCCAGGATATTACATGCGATAGCGATGGAAAGATCGATCACTTCATTGGCGTCCGAGATTTTGCGCAGTACTTACCTGTACATGAGTTTAATCCTGCAACACCATACTACCTTGGTGTCTTCTTGGTTGGTGCATATCAAGAGATTCTGGGCGATTTGCATAACCTGTTTGGCGATACGAATGCCGTTCACGTTGTGTGTACAGCAGACGGCTATCAGCTTCAACAGATTCATGAAGGAGAAACGGTGGAAGATGTTCTGGACTACGTTCAGTACAGTGGCAAGAAGTTGGTTCGAACGATGGAAGCTTGGGTATCACAGTCTATGAAGGATGGCGTCATCTCCCCTCAGGAAGGCAAAGAGTTCCTGGCTATCTACCGTTCGGGACTTTATGGTTATACCTATCTGGAGTCATAAGTGTAGGCGGGTTTCTCAGGTCTACCAAGCATTTGTTGTTTCCAAATCATTCCGATCGATATGGATGTACAGAACTTGGTTTGGAACTCGGGTTTGTGCCCTATTTCAATGCATACCCGTGTATAAGAAACTGTCGCCAAGCTGTCTTCGAGACGGTACTAACTTTTTTATGGAAAGCTATCACTACGGTTGTTGTCAGGCTCGCCTAACAACAACCGTTTGTTTTTACGCTGTACAGAGTTTTTCGGGCGACATCTCTTTGGAACTTTCATAGAAAGTTCCTAGTCGCGAAACAGGGACCAGAACACTGCCAACAGTTGTCATCAACAGTATCTATACCCTCTATAAAAGCACGCATTCTTGAACGCAGACATATGTCACCATCTACAACGACAGAGAGAACAACCAGAGCAGCACGAAGATTTCGACGCACTCGCAGAGTGTTGCTCAGCTTATTGCTCCTCTTGAGCTCTCCTTACTTCTTGATACCGCATTATAGCTTTCCAGACCGAAGTGGATTTGAAGGACAGACCTGGTACAACCCCTACGCAGACTCAGATTCATTAACTCTGCAGTCGAACTTTCATCTGCACTCTCACGCTTGGGGAGGTCTAACCGATGGTACACTTGAGAACCATGGCATTGACTCAATCTATCGATCAATGGGCTACGATTGCGTTTCGTTATCAAACTACTTTCGTATTGATACACTTCATAAGCCAATCGACGCGACATTCATTCCCTGCTATGAACACGGTTATAGCATACAAAAGTCTCACCGTATTGTCCTTGGCGCACACAAAGTGAATTGGTTCGATGTAGTGACACCACAAACGGTGCACATCAAGCAGTTTCTCTTTAATCTCATCAAGCCAAACGCTGATGTTCTCGTGATGGCCCACCCTGCCTTTGGTCGTCCAAGTTACACCGTTGAAGATGCATCCCTTCTCTGCAACTATAACTGCATGGAAGTGCTCAACCACTACCGCAACTCATTGGCTCATTGGGATTCAGCCTTGAGTGCAGGTAGACCAGTTTGGATTGTTGGAGATGATGATTCACATAATGCAGCTAATGATCATGAGACTGGGGTTCGGTGGACACTCATCCGGACGAACTCTGCTTCCCGTGATAGTGTCTGTGCTGCTTTGCGCCGTGGTTCCGCCTTTGGTGTTATGGGACGTCATGGTAGGATGGCATTGAAAGTACTTGACCTTCGCGTCGTTAATGACACTTTGCGTCTTCGCTGCAACATGCCATATAATCAATGCAGAGTAATTACCCAAGGTGGCATAGAGAGTCAAAGAGATAGCATCAAGTCCGAGTGCAGCTATGCATTGCACCACACAGATCACTACGCTCGTCTAGAGATACAAACAGACGAAGGTACCATCTACACTAATCCAGTTCTTCTCTCGAATTCAATACCAGTACCGTTAGTGGCTTCCATTGATGTAGTGCAGACAATCCTATGGTATCTGGCATATTTGCTCATCTGCGTTGGCTTCTACTATTTTGCGCGATAAGGGTTTGTCTTCTGAATGAGATAAGCGATGCGCGAAGCGCAGCGCATAGTCAGGAAGTCACCAGAGAGTGATTCATAGATCCCTTCGATCACACGCACCAAACGTCACATCACCATGCTCAGATCTTCAAAGTTCTTCCAATTGCTCATACTGATCAAACCTCTATCTAGTGCTAGCGCTGCTTCATTCAATGCGTTCGCTCTGGCACTACTCTTTCTTTGTTTTTCAAACGATAGTTGGGGTCAGATACATGCAGGGCGTTTTTTGAACTACTCAATTGAATCTAGTGACAGTGCGCAGTTTGGTTTGCTGTCGAACTTCCGGGCTGCTATGCATCTTGATCGAGCCATTGTCAATGTCTCACCAGAGCTCGATGAAACGGAAGAAGAGGAACTCTCGGAGTTTCCCAGTCGCGATAGAGCTTGGAACATTTTCTTTGGACAGAGTATTGATCTCTATCGCTGGTCCTCTTTCGGCTCTGTCAGTTTTCAGGCTCATCAAGAAATTACCGCTAACGAGCGAAACGACATCTCGTTCAACCCGAGATCAATTAGTTGGGAAGAAGAGTTAATCGTCAGGGGTCTCGCGTCAATCTACGGCACCTACACAAGTTTGAGCGTTTTCCATCGTTGCAAGCATGATGTCGACAACTCGGATCAAGAGCAGCGAGACAAGATTGTGCCAGGTCTGATCCAGAAGCGATCACTCATTCTAAGTGGAGTAGCAATACAACAAAGTACAGGACCAGATTTTATCTTCAGTGGACGTTCAGATTGGAGATGCAATGCGGAGCTTCGAGCAGAGACATACCTCATCCATCATGACTATCGTTATCCCCTTGTGACTTTTGGTTACTCCTGGACTCAGGCGAAAGCTGCAATCATGGGCACTGCAAACGTAGAGTACACACTGAGTAAAACGTCGTCGCTCTCACTTCGCACACATCTTAGTGAAATGTTCTTTGGCGAAGGTGCAGGTCGTCCGGCTGCACAGGGATTGATAGCGCGATCGGAACTTCAGTATACTATCACCGGCAAGTCGGCTCGACTACGCTTGAGCATAGTAAACGAACGGCTTTTTGATGAGGTTGTAAGAATCTCTGCAGATGCAACAAACACATGGTCATTCGGAATAGGCTTCTTCCCGCTGGGAACGTGGTAGAAAGTCTGGCATAATCCAAACAGAGACCTTGACGGAAGAATGTAAATGTACAAACGAAGTGTCTTCGTCTTCGTCTTAGTCTTCACCAAAGAACGCAATCGTCGCGCCAGTCCACTCATCCATATTGTAGCGAGCACCCATCATCGCTCCACGTCCGCTTCGAACGAGATTGATCGTTGGTACAGGTTCGGCGGCATCATCAAGCCAGATCACCATGCAACGAATCTCGAACTTGTTAGCACCAAGAGGCGTAGAGACGCATTCAGCGTAGTCGATCTTTTCCATCAACACCCAATTCTCTCTTTGATCTTCGGGAACGGCTTCAATATCCTCGCGTGTCGGACTAACATTGACACCTTTACCTGCAAACGCATAGAGTGGTTTCAGCACACTTCGAGAAAGATCATCTGGTATCGTTTGCAAATCCGATAGGAACTGCGTAAGTGGTACACTGCCATGTTGTAAGAAAGGCAATGAGTACTTACTCATGCGGAAGTACCAGTTTGGATGTCCAGCCCACTCAACATTCAACGAATCATTCCAATGAAACGGAAGTACCGTGCCTGTGTCTTCCAACTCGTCGACAATAGCACGATTATAAATTCGCTTCAACTCAACCATCGCACCGTCACGTTCATGATAGAGCTGAGAACCACGAAGCTGCACAGAGCGAATATCCGTGGGGGCTACTCCAAGAAAGTTCTGGGTTGCAAGAAAATCTGGCAGTGTTTTTTGTTCGTAGGGGTTGAGCTCAAGAAGAGCGACATTCTCGGTAGACTGAGTACCCACTACCGCCTGATGAAAGAGATGTAGATACTCGTCACGATGCAGGTCAGTGAACAAAGGACTCAATCCCTCGCCCAGATCATAAACCTTGTGCATCCAATCAGACAACACCTGTTGATAACCAAACAGAGAAGGAAAACCTTGGAGCTCAACCAGTTTCGGAACGTACTGTCCGTTCTCCATGCTCACAGCAAAGTCAACTACGGAAAACATACTATGAGGACTCTCACCTGGCACCGTGTACTCTGGACGCAGAGCAGAGGCTGATTTTTGTTTATACCATGGCGTTGCGCACTGTTTTACCAACTCAATAGCAGCCGCTGCAATTTGATTGCGAAGCTGATACGAACAGAATACTGGAGCTTCCATGATGCGAAACTTTACTTCACTCCCTAACTCTGTATGTATCGACTGAAGAAGCTGCTGATGCTTTGCTTTTGAAAACATCTGCTCATGAAAACGTTGTTGCAAGCGTGGGAGCATGGTTATGCCTCGTATCGGAGTTTGCCGCCACAGTATGTGGCGATGATCTTTGTTTGCAGAATATCCTCGGGTGCGCAGTGATAGAGATCACGATCAACAATAACAAAGTCTGCATCGAAGCCGGATTGCAACACGCCTCGACGATAGTGCATATCTGCTGCTCTATGTGCATCGATGGTGTATGCTCGCAATGCTTGCTCTCGGTTAATGCACTCTCGCGAGTACCATGACTGTGAACTGTTGAAAGGAACACGACGACAAAAAGCATCAATGCCCTGAAGTACAGAGTGCGATTCAATTGGGAAATCTGAGCCCGCGCATAACAGAACACCTTCATCGAGCAGCGACTTCCAAGGGTATGATCGATCACATCGATCAAAGAGGCGTTTGTCAGCCATCACAGCATCAGAGATACAGTGCACAGGCTGTACAGAGGCAACCACGTTGGCTTGAGCAAAGCGTGCTCGGTCTTCTTGGCAGACTATCTGTGCATGCTCAATTCTAAGAATGGTATGCTCGTCTGCAATGCCGCCGCGACGAAGACGCTCATACGCATTCAAGACCATTCGATTTGCAGCATCGCCAATAGCATGGGTTGCAATGTGAAAACCTTGATCGATAGCTAGGCGACAGGATTCGAAGAGATGCTCCTCGGTGATGAGCATCAATCCACGGTTGTTTGGATCATCAGCATAGTCTTCAAGCAGAGCTGCACCCCGTGAACCGAGAGCACCATCGGCGTAGAACTTAACGCCTAAGGTTCGTTGAAACTCACCTACAGCTGGTAGCACGCCTTCTCGCAACCATTCTTGATGTTGCCCCTTAACATAGCTTTGAAGCCGACAGTGCAGTTCGCCTTTCTCCGCAAGCTCACGATATATAGCAAGATGATGAGGTGCTACATCCATGTCATGGACTTCGGTGATTCCTTGTGCACTACAAGCTTTCAAGGCAGTACGAATGAACTCTGCATATTGTTCGTTGCTATATTCAGGCAACACTTGTTGTACTAGCTCAATGGCATTGTCAACCAACACTCCGCTGAGCTCACCATTGGCACGACGCAGGAACTTCGCACCCGGAGGCTCTGAGAGAAGTTCATCAATACCTGCCCGACGCAGAGCTTCCGAGTTCAACCACAATGCATGCCCATCCGCTCTGCGAAGACACACTGGCACGTTTGCAATACTTCTATCCAACTCTTCCCGATCGGGCATAAGTGATGGCGACCACAGCTCCTGATTCCATCCCATGCCAACGATCCAATCTCCTCTATTCGGTCCACTCTCAAGCGCGCGACGCACGCACTCTGCTGAGCTCTGCGCATCGTACAAACTCAAGCCACCGAGTTTCATTCCTAAGCCAATCACATGTGCGTGGGCATCAACAAATCCTGGATGAACGTAGCAGCCAGGATAATCTCGAGTGCCACTGTCTCCAATAACACGTACACCTCCCTCATGTGACTCGACGGAGTGGATGCGAGCGCGTTCAGTACGAATGATTGCTTGAGATGCGGACATGAAGTCGTATAGTGAAGGTTGGTACAGAAATTCAAGTACACGAAGATGGAACACACAAAGACAACACTTTTACCAAGGTGTGTCCTTTTTTTCGACCAACTGCATATCTGGTCCAAAGGTGTAGCTAAAAGGCACTCCGGTAGGTATGTTGGTTTCAAGAATGACCTCCGGTGTCATCCCTTCAATATGCATAACGAGTGCTCTCAGCGAGTTGCCATGCGCAACAACAAGAACGTCTTTTCCTTCCCGCAGAAGTGGTTCTATATGAGCCAAATAATATGGCAGTACGCGCTCCTGGGTCATCTTTAGAGACTCACCGTTTGGAGGAGGAACATCATAGCTTCTACGCCAGATCTTCAATTGCTCCTGACCATATTGGCGGCCAATATCGTCTTTGTTCAATCCCTGAAGATCTCCGTAGTGACGCTCATTGAGGGCTTCATTACGTACTGTAGCTAAGGACGCAATTCCTGCTTCGGCAAGGGCGATTTCGGCCGTGCGTTTCGCCCGAGTAAGAACTGAAGTAAAGAGCGCATCGAAGTGGCGACCTTTGAGTTTCTGGCCGGCAGCTTTTGCCTCCTCAAGTCCTTTTGGTGATAGGTCCACATCGACCCAGCCTGTAAAACGATTTTCTAAGTTCCAAAGTGATTCGCCGTGACGAATGAGTGTAAGAGTCGACATAGCCCGAATGCGAAAGTGGTTGAACCTTGTTGAAGAACTGCTGATCAGGCAAAAATACACTTAAACACAGACTTCCTCACCCACAGCCTAAGGCAGTAGTGCAGTAGCGCTTTACGTTATAAAAAAGTCAACTGTTTGGAGAGGTAACAAATGTCGGTCCAAAGTCCTGTGCCAGACAATGCCCTACGCTCAGTCAGTACTGAGGTACGCTGATGTACTTATTCTGCAGGAGGAATTTCGCTTTGATGCTCGCAGAGTTCCATAAGAACCCCACCAGTCGATTTTGGGTGCAGAAAGGCAATCATCATCTCATGAGCTCCCTTGGTCGCCTCGGAATTTATAAGCTGAATCCCATTTGTCTGCAACGTTTGCAATTGCTGATTGATGCCATTCACACGAAAGGCAACATGGTGGATGCCCTCTCCCCGCTTTTCAATGAACTTCGCAATAGGTGATTCTGGCGAGGTAGCCGCTGTAAGCTCTACTCGCATATCGCCAACAAGAAATGAGGCGATAGATACTTTCTGTTCTTCAACTACTTCACGATGCATCACTGTGGGATCGACAGAGAAGATACCAGAATAGAGTTGCACTGCTGTCTCAAGATCCTTCACTGCAATACCAAGATGATCAATGCACTGAATCATAGAATGAGGAGTTGTTGTGAAAGGTTATAGAAGGTAAAGACAACTGGTTACTACCCACTGACGGTGCTCAAGTTCAACCTGCTATTGACGAAAGCAGTTGAGATGATCTGCTGCGTTAGGTATTCTCGGCACGACTCAACAAGATCCGCTCAGCCTCCTGCAACTCTGCGCTTGTGTTGATACCCATGAGCTCCTGAAAGTCGGATGAGGAGAATGCACTCACCTTATATCCCTCACGATGGAGAATCCCAATGACATCCGTCAGATAATACTCCTGCTGTGCGTTCGTGTTCTGAACCTTGTTCAATGAAGAAAAAAGCAAATCACTATTGACCACGTAGATCCCGCTGTTGATCTCAGCCACCTCTCGTTGGGCTTCCGTTGCATCTCTATGTTCAACGATACTTTCAAACTTTCCGTGTGCGTCTCGCACGATTCTACCATAACCAGTTGGATCAGGTGCGATGCAACTGAGGACTGAAACATGGGACGACGATGCAAGGTGATCACTAATAAAATCGCTGAGCGTTGCCGCACTTAATAGCGGTACATCACCACTGAGAATGAGAACCTCCCCATGGAAGTCCTGTAGTAGTTCCGCGCACTGAAGTACTGCATGCCCTGTACCCAGCTGCTCTGCTTGCACTGCGTACTCTACATCTGGATAATGGGAGCTTAAGAAATCTTGAACTAGCTGTCGTTGGTGGCCAACAATAACAATGGTTCTTGTAGCCTGTAGAACGGCGGCCTGATCCAACACATAGGAAAGCAGTTGCTTGTTGTTGAGCAAAGCCATAACCTTTGGCAGATCTGGGTTTCCCATGCGCTTGCCCTTACCAGCCGCAAGTATGAGAATAGCTAGGTTTGTCATAGTCTGCTTGGTTAGTACTGATCGTAGGTTCGACCGGCTATTACCGAATGCGAAGTCTCAACGATGTTGTTCTGTTCGTCGACAAGAACGACGGTGGGCTCGAAGTTCTTTTGCTCTTCTTCATTCAGCTGTGCATAGCTAATAATGATGATGCGGTCACCAACTTGGCCTTTGCGAGCCGCTGCTCCGTTCAGACAGATAGTCTTCGATCCGCGTTCTCCTGGAATCACATAGGTTTCAAGTCGTTCGCCATTATTGATATTTACTACGCTCACTTTTTCATATGCAAGCAGATCTGCGGCTTCCATGAGCTCAAGATCAATAGTCAAGCTACCCTCGTAATGCAGTTCGGCTTGGCTGATAACAGCGCGATGAATCTTGGATTTGAAGAAAGTTCTTGTCATGTTTAGCAACCACCGTTTGAATTGAGACCGCAAATTACAACGCTTCCTCGAAAAAGACGTTTGTACCCAGACCGAGATTGCCTCGAAGCCTTGTGAAAAAGCACTTCATCTTGCAATTCTTCGCAACAAAAGGCATTTAGTCGCTATTTTCGCCTTGTTCTCACAGCTATTTGTAGACAATCGAGCACTGCCGATGAAAATTCAATTGCGAAAAATTGCCCATGCCCGTAGCGGCGACAAAGGTGACGCTGTTAATTGCGGAGTCATTGCTTTCAAAGAGGAGTGGTATCCCCTTCTCCAGTCGGTTCTAACGAAAGAGCGCGTCAAGAAACACTTCGAAGGCATATGTCTCGGTGAAGTTGAGCGTTTTGAAATGCCGAATCTTTGGGCTATCAACTTTGTCCTGCACAATAGTCTTGGCGGTGGTGGCACCGTTTCCCTTAAACTTGATGCTCAGGGCAAGACAATTGCCTCTGCCATGTTGCTGATGGAAGTTGAAGTTCCTGATGGCACGGTCGCGGCTGATTGATAGAAGAGCACAGCAAACTCGATGTTGTGTCTCTAGTTGCTGAATGGTTTGGGATTCGCTGAAGCAGTCTGCACCGAAGGTGCAGGCGAGTATGAATATCATCTGCAACCTTCATGTTGTTATGGAAAACACTATGCCCGCGCTCAGCATTGAGCGTGTCGTTGAGAACGATTTTGACACCTTCTTTTCTCTGATCTGCGCACTTGCGGACTTTGAGAAGCTTGAGCGACCCGATGCTTCCGCTGAGGATCGATTACGCCGAGATGCTTTTCAGCAACCAGCGCGCTACGAAGCATATCTGCTTCGAAACCCTAATCGCGAAGCCATTGGGTATATCATTCTCTTCTTTACGTACTCCTCGTTTTTAGCTCAGCCTACACTCTATCTTGAAGACCTTTTTGTCCTGCCTGACTATCGCCGACAAGGTGCTGGTACTCAATGCATGCGATTCCTCGCACAAAGAGCAATACAAGAAAACTGTGGTCGCATTGAGTGGCAAGTGTTGCATTGGAATGTGAATGCTATCGACTTTTATAACAAACTTGGCGCACAACACATGAATGAGTGGTTCCCGTATAGACTCAATTCTGAAGTGTTTGCCCAACTTGCCGAGGGCAGCTATGGCGAATAGTCTCCACTCAAGAGTATTGAAAGCTTTTTCTGCACCTACGCTTCAATACCTACTCATCTGCTTTGGATTTTTCTTACTCGCGGCGTGGCTGTCGCCACGCGCTTCGGCACAAAGTGGAATGGACTATCGAGAGTTCTCATCGAAGCTCGAGCTCTACTACGATAAAGCGATGGTAGAAGACGTTCGCAAGCAACTACCGCAAGATGGTGAGTTTCGCGTGTGGGGATGGGACGTGGGCGATTTCAGCGGCGATGGAAACTACGACGTAGCCTTTACGATACGTATGGCCGATGATAAGAAACGCCAGGTGCAGGTCTTTCTTTTCATCGACGTGGACGGCTACCTTCAGAATGTCAACACCTTTCAGTACAGCTTCGTTGAAACTCCACTCGAAGTTGGTATGGTTATCAAGAGTAACGCCTGCTATGTGACGCAAAAGAAAAGGCAGTATGAGTGGACTGTTCGAGGGTATCGCTTTAGTCAAGGCAGCATCAGTTTACTCGATGAGTTCGTGACGACTCGAGTGGATCACTACACCCGCGAGTATTATCGCAACTTTCAGAGCTTGAAACACGAGTTGAAGTTCTTACAGCAGGCTACTGGAGATGTGAACTTTGATCTCATGTACGTGGCCATTCCCAGCTATGCTCGTGGTGAACAGAGTTATCGGGGCTTAAATGCCATAGCTGATGTAAGCACGGTAGATTATGTCACAAAGGGATCATTCTACTGGTCGGGCGTTGATGACTGCTCGTTCAACGTGCGCTCAGCCTATGATGAAAAGTATCTGTATCTGACCATTAACGTTCGTGACTCTCTTGTGATCACTTCACGTTGCGACACCTGCCCAGCTGATAACATCGACATCTGGTTTGATACGCGTCTAGCTGAATCAGATGTTGAACGTGTTTTTCGCAAGAAGGCACGCCATCTACAGTTCCGTAATTCAAGCGACTCCAACCTCTTCTGTCTGCATCTGAGCCTTGGAGATTTTAAAGAGATTGCGCCAACGATTCGCGTCAGTAGCACAGACTCTGAAAAGTCTGAGTTGAAACAGCAGCTAGCGCTCAAGCAGCTGACGCAGAAAGTAGCACTTCGTGATCAAGGATACGTTGCTCGCTTACGCATACCTTTTGCTCTCCTAGGTTTTGATGTCGCTCCCATCCGAGACAAAGACATAGCCGAGCTAGGTTGCAGCATCGTTGTCCATGATATTGACAATGAATACCGTCCAGAAGAAGAGAGTATTCTGGCTACTTCTCAGGTTGAAGCAATGAACCCCTCCACCTTTGGTTGTTTGCTATTGATCCCCCAAGACACCAGTTTTGGTGAATCTGTAAACATTTTTGCCGATAACCTTGTAAAAGTGCTGAATGCTCTTGGCTTCTAAGCCTGCACGTCTATTGAAAAAAGTCCAGCGCATTACTGTCGTGTTGTGCGCAGAGAACGTATCGAGCAACGGAGCCACACAGTATTCGCACTCAAAGAAGGTACGTCATCACTTCATCATCACACTATTTCGGCTCGAAGGAGCACCGTATGTTTTCGAATCACCATGATCAGCGCGCGTTGGAGGGTCCTCATTCGCGATGGGAAGAACTAAAGTTCTTATGGCGGGTAGTAGCAGAGTTCTTACGAGGTTTTAGAGCACTGCATTTTGTTGGACCTTGCGTCACCGTTTTTGGCTCCGCCCGATTTCGTGAAGGACACGACTTTTATGAACTCACAAGAAAAGTTGGTGGCGCACTTGCTGATCTGGGCTTCACGGTGATGACAGGTGGTGGTCCTGGCCTAATGGAGGCAGCAAACAGAGGTGCCAAGGAAGCTGGTGGCGTGACCGTTGGATGCAACATCATTTTGCCAATGGAGCAAAAACCAAATCCATACTTAGACAAATGGATAAACTTCCACTACTTTTTCATTCGAAAAGTTCTGCTCTTCAAATACTCCTATGCATTTGTTGCTATGCCCGGAGGAATTGGTACGGTCGATGAACTGTTTGAGGCGATCACACTCATTCAAACGAAGAAGATTCATCAGTTTCCTGTGATACTCATTGGAATCGAGTACTGGAGCGACGTGAAGGACTTACTTGATGTTATGGAGTTAAAGGGTGCGATAGCACCAGAAGACAGAGATCTCTTGCTGATTACTGATTCCGTAGAAGAAGCGATGGAACACATCCGTGCAAACTCACTTCAAAAGTTCAATCTGCGTAGAGTTGTCAGCTTAAAGCCTGTTGGTTTGCTCGGTGAGAACTAAGTAGACTAATAGCTCCCAGTTTCCAATCAACACTCATCAATTGAGTTCCACATAAGTAGCCTGAAGGATCTGCACTTGTGTGCCGTCGAGTGACGGCGATCCAGTTGTTGCGTCGCAATCGATGTGACAGCTCATTCTTGCAGACAGCGATGACTTCCACATTCAAGGCTCAGAACAAAGCCCCATGTTGTAACGAATCAAGACGAAAGTGGAAGTGCAGATAACTCAGTGGTAGGAGATCCTAGCTTGGCAGCGAAGCTCTCAATAGCTGACTTCACTTCCTCCATATGCCATTGAGGCGTACTCGTAGCGCCACTGATGCCAATGTTCTTGGCATCGCGGAGCCATTCCATATTGAGTTCATTGAGGTCTTCAACAAAGTAGCTACGCGGGTTAGCGGACTTTGCAACATTAAACAACACCTTTCCATTCGATGAGGCGTGTCCGGCCACAAAAACCAGCACATCATTCTCACGGGCAAAAGCAGCGAGTTGTTCTTCGCGACCTGACACTTGACCACAGATTGTGTCTTTGGCATGAAACTCAACAGCGATATCACGCATTTCATCAACAACCAATTCGCGCACTCTACTCTGCAAATACTCTTTGATGGCAACAAAAGTTGGTCGATCCATTGTTGTTTGAGAGAACAGAACTGTTTTACGCTGCACATCAACCTGAGAAGCAGCTTCTTCTGCACTAAGAACAACGATACACTGATCATGGCACACTCCACGAACGCCAATAACCTCTGCGTGGTCACGTTTGCCGAAAATGACAATCTGAAAACCTTGGTCATAAAACTTGCGTACACGTTCTTGAAGTTTGGTCACAACAGGACAAGTAGCATCGATGATCTCAATACCATAGCGAAGCGCTTCGCGATACGTTTGTGGAGCTTCGCCGTGAGCTCTGATGATGACACGAGCATTTGTACCAGCCAGAGATGGGAAATCTTCAACAGTAATTGTCTTCAAGCCTTGTTCTGCTAAGCGTCCTGTCTCTTTAGGATTGTGTATGATATGCCCAAGCACATAGACGTTCTCATGGTCATTTTCTACCAAGCTCTGCTCCGCGATCTTGACTGTGCGCACAACGCCCCAACAGAAGCCTGAGAATCTATCGATACGGACATTCATGGTAACTCCAAGGTGTTTAAAACTGCGAAGGACCTGTCACGAGATGCTGAAAAGGCTCTCACTTTCACCTCCAATACGTTGTTGTGCCAATTCGACTATGCGCCGGACCTGACCCTCTATGCTAAGATTCGAGGTATCAATCTCAATTGCATCAGGAGCCTTATGTAAAGGACTTATCTCTCGCGTTGAGTCGATTTCGTCGCGACGCTCAAGTTCAAGCGCCATTTCTTCCAAGCCCTGACGGGTAACTTCACCGCTTTCTGCCAATCGACGTTTCGCACGAGCCTCTATTGAGGCAACGAGGAAAATTTTCAGTTCAGCCTCTGGGAAGACAACGGTTCCAATATCACGTCCATCAATCACGATTGCGCCGCCACGTCCTAACTCTTGTTGCATAGCTACAAGACGTTCACGAACCGAGGGCATAGCCGAGATGTCACTCACGGACTGCGTAACATCGGGCATGCGAATACGCTGACTAACATCAACACCATTCAACCAGGTTGTTTGTCCGGCATCTGACTGCTCAACCCGTATCTCAATACCATTCAACACCTGCGCTACAGAATCGGCGCTGCGGTCTGCACCATGCTCCAATACGGCCAGGGTAATGGCGCGATACATCGCGCCTGTGTCTAGGTAAGTATACCGTAAATGTCGAGCCACCAAACGTGCGGAGGTCGACTTTCCAGATCCAGCAGGACCATCGATGGCAATGATGATTTTCTTCATAGAGTTGAGAGACAAAAATAGGGCTTTCGCAGCGCCAGATTCGGCAGAAAAGTAGGGATGTGTAAAAGACGTGGTTAGTTGGCACCTGCGGGCTATTTTGTGGGCAAATACCTCATTGCTAACCTCTTGGGAACTAGCTCATGTCGAATTGCCCGTGTTCTATTGCAAACAAGTGCTCGCATTATTTCCATTCCAAGCGAGCAGGAGGCTTTTTTCTGAGTGTACTCATACTCTGCAGCCTTCTTCTCAGCTCACCAAGTGCTGAAGCTCAAGCTTTGCAACGACCTTTTACCGTGACAATGCCACTTCGTAAGGCTCTGAATAGTGCGAATCTTATGATGAGTCCAGCGAAGGCCCTAGATAGTTCCGACATCCTTCGCGTGCAGCAAGGCCACTTTCATCGGGCAGACGGTGAGCGCATTCGTCTTATCGGCACAACGTTGTCGTACGGCTCATGCTTTCCTGATAGTGCACAAGCGATTGCTCTTGCGCGACGTTTTCATGATTTAGGTATGAACTGTGTGAGAATGCGTGGATGGGACTATACCTGGTATCTGTTCAACACCGGATCGAATACTACCGACACAAACTTCAACGCCGATTATCTCAAACGCTTGGATTGGTTCGTCTATCAATTAAAGAGTCAGGGGCTATATGTATTCCTGAACCAACTCTGCTTTACCCCTAAACGGAATGATGGTGTACGTCAGTATGATTCTATAAACTACAATTGGCAGGTTCGTGCTTTTCAGTTTGTTGATCAGGACTATGTGCGAGCACAGAAGAAGTTCCTCAAAAGGCTCTTTAACCACGTCAATCCATACACCGCTGTCGCGTATAAGCAAGAGCCGTGCTTAGCCTTTCTTAATGCAACGGACGAGAATTCTTTTGCATACTATTGGAACCAAGACTTCAAAGAGAATACAACAAACATGCTGCCCCAAACCCAGCTACGCTATTTGGATTCACTCTTCAGTCTTTACCTCCGAACAAAGTACAACACCTCTGATGATGCGGCTCTGGTCTCTTTATGGGGCTATGGTTTACGCGACACTACAAACTCGATCAAGGACCCTGGTTTCGAAGATTTGTTTACCTCACCATGGCAAGCCAGTATCAATACGGCGAACGCGCAAGCTGCGTATATCAGCAGCGATGCTGATAAAGTAGATGGTGCACGCTCCGCGCTATTCAAAATCTTGAATGGAGGAAGTGCCTCTGGTGATGTTCAACTTCTTGCTCGAGGTATTAAAGTTGAAAAGGGTAAACAATACGTCTTCAAAATCTGGGCAAAGAGTCCACAAGCTGGACGAAAGTTCAATGTATACCTCCTCCGAGGTTCAACGCCCTACACTGGCTATGGTCTGAACGCGCAGTTTAGTCTGAGTACAAATTGGCAAGAGTATAGCTCAAGTTTCCGTTCGAACAGCGATGACGATAACACTCTTCTGCTTATTCAAGTTGGAGGAGCGAACTCTGATGTTTATCTCGACAAAGTTTCTTTCAGAGAAGATGCGGTACAAGTACTACGTTCAGGTGAGTCTTTAGCCAAGTTTAACATCAGCACACTTGTTGCGAATTCTAACCTATCCACGAAACGCATTCTTGAGACTGGTGAGTTCATCAATCTCCTCCAAGAGCAGTATTACAAGAACATTCGTGCGTACCTGCGCGATAGTCTGTCGTCGCACATCCTCGTTGGAGGTTCTGCTTGGAATCAGAACTTGAATGATACCTATACAGAACGAAATCTTGACTTCAGCTCAACAATTGGATATCGTGGGAACTGGAGCACGCCTCCAACTGGGAGTCCGTGGGCGAACCACTGGTCTCTGCAAAAACTTCTCAATGCTGAAGATCGCTACGGATCTACAGTTGGCGCTTTCACCAGAGCAAAGATGAGCGGAAAGCCAATGATTCTGTGCGGCGAGATGATGGCATATCCAAGTCCAAATTTGAACGAACTTCTCTGCTTTCTCCCCGCTTATGCAAGCTATCAGGACGTCGACGCATACTTTGTTGGCGATTGGAACGGCACGAATGCCGCACCAGATCTAGATTCCAACTGGATATCTGCGCAGAATATTTGGGAGATCAAAGGTCAGTATGCTCTACAATCATTCTTCCCTAGTGTTTCACAAGCTTGGAAGAAACAACTCATACAACCAGCGAGTGAGCGCATTGGCATAAACTACAATAGCTCGCAGCGTAAGTATCCAAAATGGCAAGTCAACGGAAACTTCTTGTTGGATGCAGCAGATTCTCGCATGGCATTTTTCCGTCGAATTGAGATCGACTCCTTTGATGCAAAAGTGCAGTCCGTACTTCCCCACTTGGTCATACCGGAGTTTAATGCACCGGGTGGACTTGATATGTCGAGTATACAGAGCGACACTAAAGAGCTTCTATGGAACCAAACAGCTGGTTGGCTGAAAGTCTCAACCCCGCGATTCATCAGCGCTACAGGCCGCTTGAACACAGGGATCATGACCTTTGATAATATCAATGTCGAGCAAACAGATCAGACGAGTTATGCCAGCTTCAGTTGGTTGAGTGCTGATACAAACAGCATTGCTCAAGCAGAGCAATCGCTCATAACAGTGTCAACAAAGGCACACAATATGGGTGCGATCATAGAGGGTGATACATCTCTCTGGCAAGGTTGGGGCAGAGATGGAGTACAAACCCAATCTTGTACAATGCGCTTCAGCATTCGCTCTGAATTCGACTCGCTCACTGTGTATCCACTCGACTCACTCGCGCAAAGAACGTCAACGCCAATTGTTGCAACAAAGTCAGCATCTGGCAAGTTTACATTTGATATCGATCAAGGAACAACGCACGCGCTATGGTATCAAGTTGTTCAGAAGCGCTTCATCAATGATGTCAAGGATAACAGCGCAGAGGCCCCTTTACAACTGTATCCTCAGCCAGTTCAACATAGCCTTCATTTGCGTACACCTGAGGGAACTTCGGGATATATGGATCTCACTGTCTATGATGCAATCGGCAATGCGGTAATGCATCAGCGGAGCTTGGCAGTCGATGTTGTTTCGCTCGACTGCTCAGAGCTTTCAAATGGAAGCTATCGCTTGGTTCTGCGTAGTGAAGGACGGGAATGGAGATCGCGATTTGTTGTAGTGCGATAGACTTGCGGTTAATCTTGTCCACAATGAGCTCAATTTTTGCAAGAATTTCCATCTAATTCCCTTTCGTTCGTATCTTTGTAGCTCTGAACGTTTCACTACCAAAGTATCCGAACTACGTTTTTACATGGCACAAAGAGAAAAAAAATCAGATAACGTAACCAAAGCTGAGTTGGTTGATAAGATTTCCGAGCAAACAGGATTGACGAAATTAGAGGTTAAGGCAGTTGTTGAGGGTTTGATAAACGGCATTTTGGCTTCTATGTCAGAGCGTCGTCGTATTGAGATTCGTGGTTTTGGCGTTTTTTCTGTGAAAAGCCGCAAGCCACGTATAGCCCGCAACCCTCGCACTGGCGACAGTGTTGAGTTAAAGGCTCGTTTTGCGCCTGTTTTCAAAGCTTCCAATGACTTCATCGCGGAAGTCGATGCTAACATCAAAGCTAAAGCTGACAAGGCTTCATAAGCCAACACTCTGTGAATGAAGCCCAACCTATAGAGCAGTTAAGTGATTCAGGATCAAAGATTTCTGCGCGTAATAGCTCGTTTTTTGTTATTTTGAGCATCTCGCTCGTTGTTGCGCTCATTTCTTATGGGGTTCAACAGTATTCCTTGCAGAAAGATATCGCTGAAGGCACTGAAAAGCGTCTCAAAGCGGAGCTTGAGCAAGGCCATTCTGATGAAGCTTCAGTAGCAGAACGTAAGTATGTTGAGCAGCAGCGACTCTTGGCGAAGAGTCTGACAGATTCTTTGATGAAGAATCCGCAAGACACTTCCCTCTTGTTGCCCTTGAGTACAGCGAGAGTAGCTTCTGGTGACACGCTAGGCGCTTTACAAGCCTTGGAGAAATATGTATCCGTTAATCCCAATCATCTTGGTGCACAGACGGACTATGCATATGTCTTGTTTATCAGTGGTCGAGTAAAAGAAGGTCAAGACCTTACATTGAAAGTTCTCGATCGAGATCCGAAAAATCAGATAGCGCTTTTCAATATGGCTGCAATGTGTTTCAAGCAAGGCAACCTTAAAGATACTGAGCAGTGGATGCACAAATGTGTAGCAGCAGATAGCACTACTGTTGTCGGCGGTATGGCACTCAGGGCACTCGCCGAGCTTCAGCGAGAATCAAGCCACTCAGAAAGTGGCACAAAATCTGGACAGTAGTGTGAGCATTGTGCTCTTTGCGAACACTTAGTGAATATTGACAATACAACCTTATATTTATCACTCATTAACTGCGGAGGTCTGCATGCCCTGTGGCAAGAAAAGAAAGCGCCATAAAATGGCTACGCATAAGCGCAAGAAACGCTTACGCAAGAATCGTCATAAGAAGAAAAACCGCTAGTCGTTGGGACGTTTTCGATAAGGAAACGTCCCTTTTTTATAGCTTATCAAGTTTTGCCCTGGCAGGTCACCGGTGGACAAATACACCAGCTGATACTTCGTCTTCTTCGTAGTTTTGTATTCTCATTTTTTCCACCAAACTCAAGGATTTTGACTATGTCAATTCGTGTTGCCATCAATGGATTTGGTCGTATTGGACGCCTTGTATTCCGATCCCTTCTGAAGAATCATCCGCAGGTAGAAATCGTTGCTATCAACGACCTCACTGACGCAAAAACCCTAGCTCATCTTTTGAAATTTGACTCTGTCCATGGTCGCTTCGATGCAGACATTCGTGTGGACGGCTCAAATCTTATAGTCAACAATAAGACCATCGCAATCAGTGCTGAGAAGCTCATCGAGAGTCTTCCCTGGGCTGGCAAAGTTGATATCGTTATTGAAAGTACAGGCAAATTCAGCTCAAAGGCTGACATGGAGAAGCACCTCATGCACGGCGCACGTAAAGTCGTTCTTTCGGCGCCAGCTAAAGATGCTCTTGATGCAACGGTTGTTTTAGGTGTGAACGATCACACATTGACAGGCGCTGAGAAGACCCTCTCGAATGCATCCTGTACAACAAATTGTTTGGCTCCCATGGTGAAGGTTCTTGACGATGCATTTGGATTGGTCAGTGGTTTCATGACTACAGTGCACGCATATACGAATGACCAGAACATCCTCGATCTTCCACACAAGGATCTGCGTCGAGCTCGTGCAGCTGCCGTAAGTATCATCCCAACAACTACAGGCGCAGCCAAAGCTGTTGGACTTGTCCTGCCTCATCTGAAAGGCAAGCTTGATGGATTCGCTACGCGAGTACCTGTACCTGATGGTTCATTGACCGACCTCACAGCTGTCTTAGCGAAACCAGCAACGAAAGAAGAGATCAATGCAGCATTCAAGGCGGCATCGGAAGGCTCATTAAAAGGTATCCTTGAGTATAGCGAAGACCCACTTGTCAGTATCGACATCGTCGGCAATGCACACTCTTGTGTGTTTGATAGCGCCTTAACCATGTCGATGGGCACCTCAATCAAAGTTGTGGGCTGGTACGACAATGAATGGGGTTACTCAAATCGATTGGCAGATCTTGTCGTTCGCGTGGCTTCCTAGTTCTCTACGAGCCTTTTCCAAGTGGACAGGACTCGAAACCTGACAGTGATGAGACTTTTTCATACTCATCGTTTTATTCAGTAGAATAGTAATACAATTGTCGCCGAAGTGTCGCGCTTCGGCGACAGTTTTTTCACTTCCAATATTTCCCTATGTACGACTTCTTTAGCAAGAATGCGGTGTACTTGGTTCTAGTCATTGCGCTCGTCGTATGGCTAGGAATCTCCTGGTATTTGAGCCGGCTCGATGCCCGCGTGGAGAAACTTGAGAATCTTATGAATGACGCATCAAAGGGCACGAAGCAATGAAAACACGTTATGTTATTGGAGGAATCGTTGCCTTGATATGCGTTGCTGTCAGCTTCTGGCTTCTAAGCACTACTGGTGTACAGTACACGAGCATTGCACAAGCAGCTGAAATGAAGAAACGTGTGTCGATCAAAGGACACTGGCTCAAAGATCAAGAAACGAATTACGATTCGCAGAAGAATGAGTTCAGCTTCACGATGTCGGACGATAGCAGCCGTAGCGTCAAGGTACTGTACCATGGCTCCAAACCAAACAATTTTGAACTCGCTGAGAGCGTGGTTGTAAAAGGCAAAATGGAGAACGACATTTTTGTTGCCTCCGATATCCTAACAAAGTGTCCGTCGAAGTACGAAGGCACAAACACCATGAAAGAAAAAACGTCTCTCTGAACTGCGGACTCGGCTGTAGTATTGATGGGATGTACGCCGTACGAAGCTGCCTCGTACAATTCTAGCTCGCAGTTTTCTATGCAGGTCTCTTCAGACCTTATGGCACAACGCTCGGCTTCAATTCGGTTGTAATGTATGAGCAAGCTCAGCTTGACTGCTCAGAACTGTTGTAACGTCGATTCACTTGATTTACTCATAGCTAAGCACCATGATACCACAACTTCTTGTTCACCTTCTGTTCGGATTGAGCTTCGGTTGTATGAGTGCATACTATTTGTCATTACGAGGCTACGCATTTTACTTGCCAGTAGCACGGTGGCTCTATACCTCGATCGTCGCAGGAATCGTAGTCGTGTGCGCCATACAGATGTGGAACATTGTCACGCACAATTTCGACATCAACTATGTATACGGATATTCATCGAGAGATCTTGCTCCGCCTTACTTGTATGCTGCTTTTTACGCAGGACAAGAAGGCAGTTTCATGTTGTGGACACTTATGACCGCCGTACTCGGTCTCTTTCTAGCGCCGTACGTTCGTAAACACAACTATGAAGCTGAAGTCATGGTGTTCTATAGCTTGATCCTCAGCTTTTTAATGCTCATGCTTGTTGCAAAGAATCCCTTTAGTTTCCTTTGGGAGTCCTTTGCTAAGGATGGTACCACTCAAGCTTTCATTGAGTCTATCAAATCAGATCTTAGTCGCTACAACGGCAAAGGAATGAATCCAGTCTTGCAAAACAAGTGGATCATGATTCATCCTCCTATTCTCTTCGCAGGCTTCGCTGCAATGGCTATTCCCTTCGTTTTTGCAATGGCAGGCTTGATTAAACGAGAGTATCAATCATGGATAAAGGTGGCGCTTCCATGGGCTCTTTTCGCATGCGCGGTGCTTGGCTTTGGCATTATGCTTGGCGGATTTTGGGCTTACGTAACCCTAGGTTGGGGAGGCTTTTGGGCATGGGATCCGGTTGAGAACTCTTCGCTCATTCCTTGGCTTGTCTGCGTTGCCATGGTACACACAATGCTTGTGCAACAGCGCACCAAGGGTCTGGTAAAAACGAATATTGTTTTAGCGCTTGTTGGCTTTTTGAGTGTCCTGTATTCAACATTTCTCACACGCAGCGGTGTACTCGGCGACACCTCCGTCCACGCGTTTGTTGAACCAGGCTTCTTCGTCTATGTACTCTTGCTCATCTTCCTTTGCAGCTTTGCACTATTAGGTCTTGCCCTGATTGTCTGGAGAGTCAAAGATATTGCCAAACAGAACGACGTTTTTGTCAAGAGCTCGAGAGAGTTCACTCTCGGTATTGGATCAAGTTTACTCCTCGCCTCAGCACTCATTGTAACCCTTGGAACCAGCTATCCAATGCTCGCAGAGTTGTTTGGCAAGGCAAAAGTTGCAGTCGAATCATCATTCTACGATCAGATGCACTTGCCGTTGATGATGTTGATATTCCTTGTTAATGCGCTGTCAATGGCAGAGTCATGGAAGCAGACGCCTACACGCGATATCATTCGAAGATTAAGCTACGCTGCAGCATCAGCATTAGCATTCTGTATTGTGATTTTCTTCTTAGGTATTCACAATCCACAATGGCTTGGGTTGAGCTTCTTTGCGTGGCTCAGTCTGAGTATTAACGTTCAGCACGCGCTGCGTATCATTCGCAAATCAGCGTTAAAAGTTGGTGCATACGTTTCTCACTTGGGTATTGCCCTCTTGCTGCTTGGTATCATTGCGACTGCTGGGTACACGGAAACAACGCATGCGCGTTTAGTCGAAGGACAAAGCACAGAGGTACTTGGATACACCTTACACTTTCAAGGCAAGAAACAAGTTGAGCTTGAATACAAAGACCGCGAAAAGTACGAGTACCACATTCTAGTCGATCACAACGGTAGTCAGAGTTTGGTAAAACCCATTCTCTATTACAGCGATTTTAATAAGCGGCAATCTGCCTTCCTAGAGCCGGGAATTGCATGGACTCCAGGCCGAGACCTCTATGTTTCGCCGAAAGCTATCGAGAAGGACGGAAGCCCTCGCATGATCGAAATTGTGAAAGGCAATACCATTCCATTTCCCTTCGACAGTAGTTTGAAGGTTACTCTCGTGCGTTTTGATATGACCGAAGCTCAAAGCAGTGAAATGGAAGGTTATCTTAAACTTGCGGTTGTTGCGCAGATTCAAAGTGCAGATTCGAGCTTTGAGAAGAAATTGTATTGCTATACCAACGGAACTGAGTTTATCCCTATCCGATACAATGTGCCTGGCTCCAGCGCCTCGCTGGCGGTGAATCGCATAACCAGAGATAATCAGGATCCTTCGAAGTCGAGTGCGAACTTTGCATTCTCCGATTCGAGACACCCCGAAACAATGTTACGCGAGGTCTTCGTTGCAGACGTCTCAGTTAAACCCTTCATCAATCTTGTATGGCTTGGCGTGATAACCATGGTTCTCGGCTTCGTACTTGCAATGTTTCGATCAATGGGTACGAAAAGCAAGAGACACGCAACTGACCAAGCCTCGCACGCTCCTACTGCAAGTGTGACAGCCGGCCCTACTTCCGTAGAAGCGCAGAGCTGATGTTTTGATTTCAACTGGCTTCTCGACGTGATCATCCGCTCACTTATCCTTCAACAACTACGTAATCATGCTCACACAAGCGTAGAGTTTTGTGATGGGATCAATGTGTTGCACGGCTCCAATGGAGCTGGAAAAACAACGATTTTAGAGGCACTTACTCTTTGCGCTTTTACCAAGACATTTCTTCCCAGTTCTGATGATGAACTTGCGGGCTTCGGCAGCGAAGGCTATTCTATTAGCTGCACGGCTCAAAGCGATCTTGGAACTGCATACAAGATGAGTATTCAATGTCCGCGTGCTGGACGAAAGATCATCAACTCATCGCTGGGTAACTCTCTGAGCCCAAAAGATATCGTCGGTGAGATTCCAATGATCGTATTGTCGCCGGATTTCAAAGCAATCACTTTCGGCTCACCTCAAGACCGTCGAGCCTTTATCGATCGCTTACTCTCTCAATGCTCGCGCAGATATTACGAAGACCTCAATCAGCTGCGACGTGTACTTAAGCAGCGGAATCTACTACTAAGCGCTCGTGGTGGCTACTTCGATCGTGCACAATTCACTGTGTGGACGGAGCAGCTCATACAAACGAGCACCGATATCACTCTTCGGCGACGAGACTTCGTGCGTGATTTTCTCCCGTACTTTCTTGATGCCTATGCTACTCTTTCACCAGCCAAAGAGCATGTCGGATTGCAGTATCTCGCTGATGCCGCTTCGCTAAGTAATGACATTGAATCTGCTGATCGTACGGAGATACGAGCGCTGATCGAAATGCGAGCAAAGGCTCTCGAAGAAGAAGAACTGCGCAGACAAGTAAGTCTCTGGGGTCCGCAGAAAGACGATTTGGACATTCGCATAAATGCCGGCCGAGCACGAGAGTGCGCTTCGCAAGGACAGCACAAGTCCTTACTCATCTGTTTGAAAAAGGCAGAGTTTGATTTCTTAGCCGCACAACGAAGCGAAACTCCAATTCTCCTGCTGGACGATGTGTTTTCTGAATTGGATGAGCAACGGACCTCACGCATATTCGCAACGGTCCTCACTCAAGCACGTCAGAGCTTCATCACAACCACCGAGCCTCAACGCATTCAATCTTCAACAGAGTTGAGCAAACAAATGCGCTTCTTTAGAATTGAAGATGGACGTGTAGTGGATATTGAGGATATTGCACCTTCAAGCAGCAACGAACAAGATCTTAGTTCCAGTGTTTGAATTGTGAAATGCACGAAGCTCAGGTTGGTTAGGAATTGTGTATTTGAGTTTCAAGCGTAGTCAATAGTGGTTGGGAGTTTACAGGATCTCGACCTTCTAAAAGGTTGCAATTCACTAAGATCTTAAGGTACTTTCAGTTACTATCGAATCATTAGGCTATTATGGAAACGCAGGCAAAAGCACTGCAGAATGTACTCCAACAATTACTGCAAGAACGTGGTATGGAGAACGTTGTGCGTGAGGCATCAGTTCCGCAATTGTGGACTGAACTTATTGGTGAGAACGCCGCACGACACTGCAGTATACAATCATTCGAGAATCGAGAACTGAAAGTTGTTGTCGACTCATCAGTTTGGCGAAGCGAATTGAAGCTTCGTCGCGCTGACCTCATTCAGAAACTCAATGAGCGATTGGGCGTTGAGTTAGTGAATGAGATTGTCTTCCGTTAGCCTTTAGAAGCTAAAGTTCCAATCAGCTGCAAACAAGTAGAAGTCTCTTTACCTAAAAAGCTAACACAATGACAGTCAAGTTTCGCGTTCAAGGTACCAGAGCAAAGCCTGCTCTTCGCTCTGAACAATGTTTGTAGATTCTTCGCGCTGTAGCTCTTCAACAATGCCCTGTAGTGCAATCAACATCTCTACAGTTGCTTTCAACTCAACACCATCCTCCGTTACTAATGAGCTCATTCCAGCCTTATCACCCACATAGCCAACAGTGCGAGCTGTGTTTGAACCTCATCGAAAAAACTCGAAGAAGATGCGCAGCCTATCCGAAGGGAATCCCCCCGGAGCTTTGGAATGATGAGCTGGATCATACCCGACCACATCCTGAAGATGGTGGAATTCAGTTTGAAATGAACACCTTGACGCAAATGAAGAGAAGACGAGCCTCCTTGCGTTAGTGCGGTTTTTGGGGCACTTTTGACATTCCCTTCTCAGTCTTTGCCTTGATCGGCACCTACGTTGTAATTTGTCCTCGACATTTTCGTCTGAAAAGCTCGTTCTTGTTCCATGTTCAACTCTGATTCTATGCGATTTCGCCGACTGCTAGTACCTTTGATCGCAATTGTCTGTTTGGGCTCTGTGGCTCTTGCACAGGACGGTACCTATATAGATGCAACGAACTTTGTGAATTTCTTTAGCACTCCTGTCAATCCGAAGCTTGCGGACCCCGCGCCTATGCGCGAAGTCAAGGATCCTGCTGGTTTTCGCTATATCGACTTTGCATATGGCAAAGGCGATTCGTCTCAAATGGGTAAGCGACATTTCATTCGCTTTATCGGCGCTCACTCAAATGGTGACTTGTTCGATACAAGCTATTGCGGTGCCCGCTTGTTTTCATTTGTTATGGGCAACAATGAAGCATTAAAGGGCTTGGAGATGGGTATCTCGAGCATGCGCTGCGGTAGTCGTCGTCAACTCATTCTCCCTCCCACCCTTGCTTACGGAGTCAACGGTTACCCCTCTGTAGGTATTCTATCGAATGAGACCTTGGTGTTTTTTATCGAATTGGTAAAGGTTGAATAATGCATCTCGTACTCGTTGAAGATCAGGTTGAGAGTTTGTACCCTTTTTCTGTGCTGCATTGCAGCTGGGAGCTGCGTGTTTCTCGTCATCGTTTTATTGATCTCTGGTTTGAACGCCTAAGCCCTTCATCAATTGAGTACAGTGGCCGTCCAGCTGCCGTACAGTCTTTCCTTGATCGATTTCCTCAGTACAACCTTCCAGCTGTGCAGGCCGGTCGCTGTCTCATCATTACAGCTTCCCTTGTACCAACGCCAGAACTTTGTCAAAAGCTACTTGCACATTGCTCAACTGATTGTTTGTTTCTTGTTGGATCCAATATCGTTGCTCGTAGCTGTTCTACAGAGAGTCGTTCTCTCTATGGCGGGCTGCCTTCGGCAACCACGCCACTCGATCAACCTGCGATATCGACGCTTCCGTTGGTCGAACTTGATGCACCCGTAGTCGATCAATTGTGGAAGTGTCTTGACTTAGTATCACAATCTGTTGCCCTCGATACCGAAGGCTTAGTGCAGGCAAACGCAGACGATCTACGCCAGCGTGGAGTTTACTGTATTGGTGATGCTCCGGTGTTTCTCGGAAAGAACGTTCAGCTTTCCCCACTTATCGTCCTCGACACTCGCCAAGGTCCAATCGTTCTCGAGGACTCAGTAAGCGTTATGGCACATAGTGTCATCATGGGACCATGCTCCGTCGGCGCTCACAGTCTCATCAAGGCTGGTGCGAAAATCTATCAGAACAGTGTCATAGGAGAGTGGTGTAAGGTTGGTGGCGAAGTAGAAAATAGTATCCTCCATGCATTTGCGAACAAGCAGCACGAAGGCTTTCTCGGCCACTCCTTTATTAGTGAGTGGGTGAATCTCGGTGCTGACACAAACACCAGTGATCTTAAAAACACCTATGGCCCCATTCGCATTCAACGTCAGTCGAAGGGCGAAGACTCTGGACGCATGTTTCTCGGATTACTGTGTGGTGACCATAGCAAAAGTGGCATAAATACTATGTTCAATACCGGGACTATCTGTGGCATTCACGCAAATGTCTTTGGTGCAGGATACACTCCCGCTGAGATAGGATCATACGCATGGGGAGGAATAGCAGAGTCGCGCGTCTACCCATTGAAGAAAGCCCTGTCCGTGGCCCGAACCGTCATGGCACGTCGAGGCAAAGACCTTCTTCCTAGTGAAGAAGCACTGATGGTAGCTGAGTTCGAGCGGCTCAACCCGACCGTTTAACACTGCTGAAGTAGATTGATTCATGAGATGACGAGATCCCCCTCTCTTAGCCTCTCATCTTCCCTGCACGAACAATGAGTCGAGTCTGTCAACATTTGTCGATACCACTCATTCACTTGTCGAGTTCTCGCAGCTCGCCATGCTATCTACACTCTACCCTCGTGCTGCTCAGTTTTTGATACTGCGCAATAGCCGCAGCGAAGGATACAACCGCGGTTTACGAACTGCCGATAGACGAGGCATACAAGCCGTCTATTCTGATTGAACTGTGTGATGCACATGTGCGTTACTTGTTGACAGTGCAAGCCAAACAAGAGCGATAAAGCCTCCAGCAGCACTCAACAGAAATGTTGGTGTAGAGCCAAACTTGCTCCATAAGAGCCCAGTAGCAGTACTCGCAAAGAAAACCGCTATGCTCTGCGTCGACGCAAACAGACCAAGAGCAGTTCCCACTTCTCGCGAAGGTACCATGGTGCTCAACCAAGCTTTCGTGTTTCCAACGATCGACGATTCGCTCAAGCCATAGATGCAAAAAACCAGAGCGATGATAGGAAGTTCATGCGTTTGAGTGATTATACTGTAGGACAAACAGAAGCAAAGAAGACCAAACAGGATAACACGCTTCATCCCGAAGCGATCAGCTATTCTGCCAAGGCTATACGAAGAGGCTGCAAACACAATGTTGTAAGCAACATAAGCCCACACGGGGGCTTGTGCGCTGCCTGTCATTTCGCGAACCTTCAACAAGAGAAACATATCAGAGCTATTGAACAAGGTGAAGAAGGTGATTGGAACTATAACACGCTTGTACGAAAGTGGCGCTCGCTTCCAGTACCTGAAGTAAGAGAAGAAGCCAGGTCGTTTACGAATCTCATTCTGCGTGTCCTCATACTTCATCGCAGGATCTCTTATGGTATCAACCGTTTTGCGCTCTTGAAGCATGTAGGTCAGCAAAACAGCGAGCATCCCTGGAACAAAGGAATAGAAGAACATGCTACGTAGAGCATCAGGATGAAGCTGGATAAACCAAAGAGCAAGAAGTGGTCCAACCACCGCACCAAAGGTGTCGAGCGAGCGATGGAATCCAAACACTTGAGCCCTGGTGTTTGGGGTGGACTCTAAAGTGAGTAGCGCATCACGAGGTGACGTTCGCATGCCCTTCCCAAATCGATCGAGTGTTCGAGCAAAGAAAATCCACGCACTAAACGGAAACAGCGCGAGCATTGGCTTGGCACACGCGCTAAGAAAGTAGCCCCATCGGATAAATGGAAGACGCTGCTGGGAACGGTCTGACCACTCGCCAAACATTCCTTTCGATAAACCAGCAGTCGTTACAGCTAGGCCTTCAAGTAGTCCGATTAGGACAATACTAAAGCCAATGTTCTGCAAGTACATTGGAATAATCGGATAGAGCATTTCGCTCGCGATGTCTGCACAGAGACTGACGAATGAGAGTATCCAGACCGTTCTTGAGATAGCTGTTGGTTTCATATACCTTGGAACGATCGGCTAAACACCTCATCTCACTTACTCTGTTGGCGCAAAGTTGGAGATGAGAGCAAGCAGGTGGTAATTCACAACAATTGCATGTCTGGTGGCTGTAGTGTCACCGACGAAGAGTAAAGCGCGGGCCGAAGGCCGCGGTTGCAGAAGAGAAAACTAGAAGATCAAAGCCCACATCATCCTATGGATTCAGCAACACATCGATTTTATCGCTTGCCTCATCAACAAAAACGTCTGCACCTGGAAAGCCAACTTCTTTATACTGCACTTTGCCCTGTTTATCAACGTAGAACTTCGTCGGGATACCAGTCACACCAAAGCACCCAACAATTGCGTCAGTACCGTCGATCATCGTTGGGAAAGAGTAGCTTGGATTCTGTGACAAGAAGGTATTTACTATCTTCATACGCGACTGAAGTTTCTGTGCTTCGCTTGTATCAGCCGTACGCTCCCATACATTGATCATCAAGATTTGTACATCTTGATTGTCCTTATACTTCTCGTAGACTTTCTGCATGTAGGGCATGGACATGCGGCAAGGACCGCACCATGTTGCCCAAAAGTCAATGACAACGACTTTGCCTTTCAAGTCTGACAGGCGGACTTTTTTTCCATCGAGAGTACTAAAATGGAAATCATTGATGCGAGCCTTCTTTCCATCACTTGAAGTAAACATCAGGTTCTGGATATCATGGTTCATCATAGCCATACGAAGATTGTTCAACTTCGCAGGACGAGCTTCCAATTGTAGGGCTTTCAGTTCTTCTTTGTTCTTGTTGATATCTGGTGATGCCACGCTCTGGAATCGCTGTACCATCTGTGGAATAGCACGGGCGCTGCGGATCGCTGTACGCATAACCTCCACCGATTCCGGCACTCTGCCGCTGCTGGCTAAGGCCTCCGAGTAATGCTCAAGATTCTCGCCCGTTGCTGCATCGCCTAAGATATCGCAAGCCTTCTTGAACTCGGCAGCCGCATCTGCAGGCTGGTTCATTTGGCGCAGTATGAAACCGTAGGTATCGTGAGAGATTCCTTCAATCTCATGATTGGCGTAGTCATATTCTTCTTGGGTCATGAAACGCGGACGCTTCTCATTGTTTGTGGTCTCGGCTGAACGAACTGCTAACTCCGCGTACTGTCTAGCAAGCTTAAGCAGCGAATCTTGTTTCAAGAGTGAAACAGCGAACATGTTTAGGATCGTTGCAGGTGGTCGTGAATTGACACCTGGAGGAAGCGGATACGCTTGAATCAAGCGAATTGCTTCGTCGCCATTACCTTTTTGCAAATAGGAACTAATAAGGTCAATGTACATTCGATCGCTGTACACAGTATAGTTTATGGTTTTAATGTACTCGTGCACAATTTTTTCAAACTCTGCCTGCGACTGTGCTTTGTAACAGCGGGTACGTAGAGCTTCTTCGGCAAGGTCGCTTTTTGGATGATCCTTGACGTATGTCGCTTCGACATCGTCGCCATCTGCCGGACGTCCAATAGCTCGCAAAGCACGTGAGATCGAGCGAACCTCGTTCTCATTGTTCTTATCATAGCCGCTCAAGACCATTTCTTCGATACGCTTCGTGTACTCAGCTTTATCGATCTCCCCCGTTTCCATCAACACCGACGCCAAGCCCACTTTTGCCTGCACGTGGTCTGGGTAATTCTGAACCTCAAGTCGAAACTCGCGCTTTGCTTTCTCGAGATCGTTGGGACGCTTGATATTCGGTACTACAGCTCCAAGGTATGAGAGGCCGCTTCGCAAGTATGCGCCGCGTACAACTTTCGAACCGTCATAGACGAGAAAATCCCACATGGCGTCGTTATTCCAATCGAATACTCGTCCATCTCCAATCTTAATCATTGCGAAGGTTGTGCCAGACGGGAGCGATTTGATTTCACCTTTGTATTTGCTGCCAGACTTTTCAAGTGGGTACGAGTAGGCTGTAGGATAGACATCATTATTGTTGAACGTATACACGAAGGCGTACAAAGTCTTCGTTGATCGTGAAAACAACTCACCAGGACTGTACTCGAGCTCTATTTCCTTCTGAAGTTGAACTTTCGATGGCGAAACATCGAGAGATCCACCAAGTCCGGCGTGAGCATGCACGGTAAACAGAGAGAATACTAGGAGGCAAAGACGTAGACAGTTCATAGTGCGAAGAGAGAATATTGTGTTCAGACGAAACCTCAAGATACGTGATGTATGCCATCAAGACCAAGAGAATGATCGCTTAGGCAGACGAGTGGCAAGACAATTGATTTTAGATGATTTGTCAGCTGTGAGCTTTGTTTTTAGCCAATTCAGGCATCTGGAACTCAGGCTGAGCCGATCCTCAGCAGCGATCTTGTGTGAACCAGTACCAAGCTTTCACATTGAATGCAGGCTTCTTGTCAACAGACCACACTCCAAGGTTCTGAATACGGTCGTCAAACTGCTGCCAGGCAGTCAAATGGGGTGTTTGCAGCTATGAGTTCAGCTCATGCCAGGAAAGCAACTGAGGATTGCTGCTTAGGCTCGCATTTTCATTTCTATTGCTTTCTTTGCGGCTTGCTGTTCCGCTTCCTTTTTGTTCTTGCCCATACCCAGTCCTAAGCAATCGTCACCAACATACACCGCAACGGTAAACTGCTTATCATGATCGGGACCAACTTCATCGACAACCATGTAGCGTGGTGAGAGGTTTCCTTGCGCCTGTACATACTCAAGAAGAATACTCTTGAAGTTCGTGTCCTGCATCAAGCTCTCCGAAATCATGATTGGCATGAGTGTATCTTCGACGAATTGTCGAGCAACCTGCAATCCAGAGTCCAAGTACACAGCAGCAAGGACTGCCTCAAGACAATCAGCAAGGATCGATTCATTGCCTTTGGAAAGAGACTGGCTGGCACTAAAGCTCAGGAGCATGAAATTCTCAAGATTGAGTTTTCGTGCGCAGAGTGCAAGTGATTTCTTGTTCACTAGCCACGAGCGCATCTTCGTGAGCTCCCCTTCCTGCACTTCGCCATGATGATCAAAGAGATACTCAGCAACAATCATCCCTAGGATAGCATCGCCTAGAAACTCTAAACGCTCATTGGAGAATCGAAGAGGGTTTGCTTTGACCTGGAGGTACGAGCGATGGGTGAGAGCTTGTTCGAAGTATTGCGGTTTGTGCACCTGCACGCCAATCTTTCGCTCGAACTCTTTGAGGCGCTCGTCACGCAGGGATTCAGATATCTGGAACATTTGTTCACGTTCCTTCATGCGTACTGGACGCTTTTTGAACGCAATCTTTACGATGCCAGAGTAGATGTTGCGGACGAATCCGCTGACGAAGTTTTCTTTATCGTTTTGTGACATGGCTTGTCGAATATTCTCGCAAGCAACTGACGCGTATCTTACCCTGATAATGCACGCGTCAATGCTACGGTGACACTGAAATGTATGTAGTTTGTTTTTGCTGGTATGTCGAGGATTGACTCAATCCACATTCGAACGATGTGTTCTCATGCAACGAACAATCCAAGAATTCCGCCAAGAGTTGTTCTCTGCTCGTTCCAACGAGCCCTGTCTGATCCGCTGACCCAAGAAACCGTGAGTGCGCTCGATGCAGCGCTACTCCTCAAAACGCTTGAAGCAAATCGAAGCGTTGTGTCCACCGAAGCCAAAGGTATTAGATATAGCAGCTCGTATCTCGCGAGCTTCAGGTACATTTGGTACGTAGTGCAAATCGCAATCGACATCTGGAATCTGGTAGTTAATCGTTGGCGGGCACATACGATTACTGATTGCCAATGTTGTTGCAATCGCCTCAACGGCTCCCGCGGCACCGAGTAAATGTCCAGTCATAGACTTCGTTGAACTCACAGCTATCTTCGTTGCACGCTCACCAAAAACCGTTTTAATAGCAGCCGTCTCATTCCGATCGTTAAATGGTGTACTCGTACCATGGGCATTGATGTAATCAATATCTTCGGTACTTAGTCCTGCGTCCTTCATACAAAGACGCATACTCCGAACTGCGCCCTCGCCACCTGGTGCTGGAGCAGTGATGTGATGGGCATCATCGGTTAGGCCAATTCCACTTATCTCAGCATAAATTCGTGCTCCACGATTCATCGCGTGTTCCAGCGTCTCCATCACCAGTACACCTCCGCCCTCGCCCATGACAAAGCCATCACGTTCTGCGTCGAAAGGCCTACTAGCTCGCTTCGGGTCATCGTTTCTTGTCGAAAGAGCTCTCATCGCATTGAAGCCGCCAATGCCCATAGGACAAATCACTGCCTCGCTCCCGCCGGCCAGCATCACGTCTGCATCACCGCGTTGAAGAAGCATAAAAGAGTCTGCAATCGAATGGGAAGAGGTTGCACACGCACTCACTGTTCCATAATTCGGACCTTTGAAGCCATATCGAATTGCGATATGTCCAGCTGCAATGTCACTGATAAGCATCGGCACAAAGAACGGCGAAATCCGATCTGGACTTCCACCGCGTTCGTACAAGGTTTGTTGCTGATGATGATAGGTCCACATGCCACCGATGCCACTACCAAACACAACACCAACACGATCCCGATCAAGCTGTTCAACTGAAAGACCAGCATCTTCTACAGCCATAGCAGCCGAAGAAAGTGCGTAGTGCGTGAAGGGATCCATGCGCTGCATCTCCTTGCGATTGATATGAAGCAGCGGATCATAGCTTTTCAACTCGCAGGCAAACTGTGTATCGTATTGGGAAGCATCAAACTTTGTTATAGGAGCCGCGCCGCTCGTAGAGCTCATCATGTTTTGCCAAAACTCGTCTTTGTTGTTTCCTATAGGACAAACAACACCGACACCAGTAATCACAATACGAGGGATGATGCGCGTGGGCATGATGCTCTTGGGGAAGGAGGGTTTACAGCGGCGCAGCTTATCGCTGCGCCGCTCAACCAAGAATTAAGCAGCGGTGCGGGATTCTAAATACGAAACCGCGTCGCCAACTGTTTGGATCTTTTCAGCGTCGGTATCTTCGATCGTGATATTGAAGGCACGCTCGAATTCCATGATCAACTCAACGGTGTCGAGTGAATCTGCACCAAGATCATTTGTGAAAGAAGCTGTTGGTGTGATTTGGGAATCCTCGACACCCAACTTATTCACGATAATTTGCTTGACTTGTTCTGCTGTTGACATTAAGAAAACTCCAATGAAAGATTAATAAAAAACCTATTTCTCTGTGATTTACATTTTATGAGCGGTCGAACATTCTCTCCTTGTTACATCACCATTCCACCATCAACGCAAATCGTTTGACCGGTGATGTAGGATGCATCGTCTGAGATCAGAAAACTCACTACTCCAGCAACTTCAGAACCTGATCCAGCTCGCTTCAGAGGAATTACGTCGGCGAATGCCTTACGTTGATCTTCGGAAAGCTTGGACGTCATGTCGGTTTCGATATAACCAGGAGCGATGCAATTTACTAAAATGTTACGAGACGCGAATTCTTTGGCTATAGACTTCGAAAAGCCAATCAAGCCGGCTTTGGAGGCACTATAATTTGCCTGACCGGCATTTCCGGTAAGTCCTACTACTGAGCTGATGTTGATGATTCGGCCTTGGCGCTGCGACATCATTTGACGAACCACCGCCTTGGTCATCGTGAAAACCGCCTTCAAATTGACGTCCATAACGGTGTCCCAATCCGCCTCACTCATTCGCATGAGCAAACCGTCGCGGGTGACTCCTGCATTATTCACCACGGCATCAATGCGTCCAGACTCCTTGATAACCGAATCCACGAATTCACGCAGCTGCGCTTCGTTTGAAACGTCAACGCGGGTGTACCGAACCCAGCCTCCAGCCTCAGTCAGCTCCTTCTGAATTGCTTCCGGGCGCTCAGCTGCACCAACGTAAACGCCATAGACATGCGCACCTTCCAAGACAAGACGACGCACGATGGCCTCCCCAATGCCCCTGGAACCGCCGGTGACAATTACTACCTTATTCTCAAATCGTTGTGTCATGTTTGTTTGTGTATTCGTTCTGATTCCCGGTGGCCTACTGGTCATGCTTCGAAACGTCTGAACGGAGGCTCTTAGCAGACTATCTTACGTTGTTTTAAAGCTCTATCGCAGGGCTCACATTCAGATCTGAGCGCTTGCCGATGTCGATTCAGCTTTTTACCCAGCTGCGAATATTCTTAGTTCTCAGACAAGGCAGCAAAATCAGACATTTTATCAAATCCGGACATCCGCACGTCTTGTAAAGAGCGTTTTACTAATCCTTGCAGCACCTTTCCTGGTCCAATCTCAACAAAATCGTCAACTCCGCTTGCTTTCATTGCATTCAGTGTCTGTGTCCAGCGAACCGGACTTACCAGCTGCGCAATCAACTGCTCGCGAAGGAGCCCAGCTTCTCGATGAGCTCGTGCATCAACATTTGTGTACACATCGATGTTTGCATCATGAAAACTCGCAGCATGAAGTGCTTTAGCCAGAGTCTCTTTCGCCGGCTGCATCAGTGGAGAGTGAAAAGCCCCACTTACTTGTAACTCTGTTACCATGCGCGCGCCAGCATCTTTGAAGAGCGGCAAGGCTGCGCGTAGAGGTTCAGCGTCACCACTTATGACCACCTGACCAGGCGAATTGTAGTTAGCTGGCACGACAATACCCGCGGAGATCGTTGCACAGAGTTCTTCAACTTTTTCGTCGGCTAATCCAACAACCGCTGCCATCGTTCCAGGCTGCTCCAGACCCGCTTGAAACATGAGTTCTCCACGTAATGCAACGAGCTTCAACGCTTCTTCGAAGCTCAGAACTCCAGCGCAGTACAACGCTGAATACTCTCCTAATGAGTGTCCTGCAACAGCATCCGCTTGAACACGCTGCTGAAGCGCTGCTAACACAGCCACTTCATGAACGAATAGAGCTGGTTGCGTGTAACGCGTTTCCCGGAGAGTTTCTACAGGACCGTTCCAGCAAATGGTCGACAGCGAGTAGCCAAGTATCTCGTCCGCTTTTCTAAACACCACCGCAGCATGCTCATTGGCACACAAATCCTGCCCCATCCCAACATACTGTGAACCTTGTCCCGAAAACAAAAAAGCACGTGCCATATTCAATCTAATCTCTTGTGAAACGAACCTATGTTGTGCTGGTTCTCTTAAGAACCTTGTGTGATCGCTGATGACTTGGCATAGTTCCAGAAAGTACTTCTCAAGCAGAAAGCGTCCTCAGCGCGAAGGCGAAGGATTGCTTGAGTACATATCCTTCAAGCAATCAGAGTACTTCTCGCGTTAGCAGTTTGCGGCGCATAAGTATCGAACTCTCGCGTCCCTGTCCTGCCGACAACAGCTTCTCACTATTTCGCTTCTACTCCCCACTTTAGCCAAATAGCTCCCCAGGTGAATCCTGCACCAAAGCTCGACAAAATGAGATTGTCTCCCTTTTTCAGACTTCCCTGTGCATCGAGTTCAGAAAGACAAATCGGAATCGTTGCTGCGGTTGTATTCCCATATTTGGTAATGTTGATCATCACTTTCTCTTTTGGCAGTCCCATTCTCTTCGCTGTCGCATCTATGATCCGAAGGTTGGCTTGGTGCGGTATGAGCCAACTAACCATGTCGCTCGTAAGCTGATTCTTTTCCATGATCGCAGCTGAGACTTCGGCCATTCCTACGACTGCAGCTTTGAACACTGATTGCCCATCTTGCACAACATAGTGCTCCTTGTTCTTCACTGTTTCGGTTGACGGAGGCTTAACGCTACCGCCTGCAGGCATATACAAGTACTTGCCACCGTTGCCATCCATATTAAGAATCGCGTCCATCACACCTACTTCTTCATCGGCAGATGCTTCGAGCAGAGCTACGCCAGCACCATCACCAAAGAGTACGCATGTTGCGCGATCTTTGAAGTCGATGATAGAACTCATTTTATCAGCTCCACAAACAAGGACTCTACGCGCGCCGCCAGCCTCCAAGATTTTTGCGCCGGTCCAGAGTCCATATAGGAACCCAGAGCAAGCACCACTTAAGTCGAAGCCCCAAGCGTTTGATGCTCCGATCTTACGTTGTACAGTTGCAGCGGTGGATGGGAAGAAGTTGTCTGGAGTCACCGTGCAAACGATGATAACATCTACATCAGTTGCGCTTAGACCGCGTTTATGTAAAACCTCCAGTGCAGCTGGCACGATCATGTCGCTGGTACCACCTTCTTTAAGAAAGCGACGTTCTTTGATACCAGTTCGCGAAGTAATCCACTCATCATTGGTCTCAAGAAAGCTCTCAAACCAGTGATTGTCGTACACGTCTGGCGGTACATAGTGGGCAATTGCACTGATAGTTGCTCTCATCATTCCCCTTGCGTTTCATGAATGGTAGTCAACGCATCTTCGATGCGCTGATTGATTTTCTTTTCAATGACTTCAACTGAACGAATCAACATATTCTTGATCGCCAAGGGCGATGACTTTCCATGCCCGATGATCACAACACCATTTACGCCAAGGAGCGGCACTCCGCCATATTCTTGGTAGTCGAACTCCTTAAGCACACGTCGAAGTGTTGGAATCATCAAAGCAACAGAGAGCTTGTTTAGGAGGCTTCGAGATGCAAAGTCCTTCAGCTTTAAACGCAGAACGGTAATGAAGCTCTCAGCAAACTTCAGGACGATATTGCCAGTAAATCCATCACAGACTACTACGTCACAACTACCCATGAGAATATCACGTCCTTCGGTGTTCCCCACAAAATTCACAGCCGTAGAACTCTTCATGAGTGCAAAAGCCTCAAGTGCAAGTGTGCTGCCCTTCGAGTCTTCCTCTCCAACATTAAGCAGGCCTACTTTTGGTCGTTCAATACCAAGGATTTGATGCACGTAGATAGACCCCATAATACCAAACTCATGCAAGAACTTTGGCTTGCAATCAACGTTGGCACCAACATCAACAACAAGAGTCGGGTGTTTTTGTGCAGTGGGAAAAAATGATGCGATAGTAGGACGTGAGACACCGCGGATGCGGCCAAGAATGAGAGTGCCACCAGACATTACTGCGCCGGTGTTGCCTGCAGAAATAAAGGCATCAGCGTTCCCATCTCGGTGAAAGTTGATGCCTTTAACAATAGTTGAATTCTTTTTTGATCGCAAAGCAGCCGTAGGGTCATCCTTCATCGTGATGACTTCAGTTGCGTCCACTATGGAATACACCATCGGACCAAGATCGCGCGAAGTAAGCTCACGCTTCAACTCCGCTTCCGGTCCAAAGAACACAAACTCTACCGGAGTCGTTGCCGCAAAATGACGAGCAGCAAGAATCGCTCCATCGATCTCGTTGCGTGGGGCGAAATCTCCGCCCATTGCATCAATAGCTATACGATGTGGTCTTTGCACGAGAACCTAATGGACTTCCTGTGACAGAATTTATGCGGTAGCGAGTACGCGACGACCATTATAGTAACCGCACTCTGGACATGCAGTGTGCGAGAGCTTTGCAGCTTGACATTGTGGACATGCAACGGTTGTCGCTGCTGTTGCCTTATAGTGTGTTCGACGTTTTGCGGTACGCTGCTTCGAGTGTCGACGTTTTGGATTTGGCATAGTATAAGATCCTCTTTACAAATACTTAATTGTTTTCAATTCGAATGTTCTTCAGCATCGCCCAATTCTCATCGGCTCTGCCCTCTTGCGCTCGGCCATCATCAAGGAATTGATTCCCAACAATGTCCTCTAAATTCTTGTCTCGATACTCAGGCGATATGCGTTTCAAGGGCAATCTCACTGCCAACTCTTGAACAACATGATCGCTGATTTCAATTGTAGCATCGTCTTCATGCAAAGCATACAGCTCTGTGGCATCAACGTCGTGGTGGTCTTTTTGACGGAGATACAGTTCCGTATCAAAAATATACTCGACATTAAACTCCGTCTCAATTCGCTCTCGATACTCCTCCGTAGAGTAATCGCAAACCAAAATGGCATCACACGCTGCAGTACAGGCTAACTGTAAACGACTTCCAACCTTCGTGAGAACAATGTGGACCTGCACATCGTCAACAAACTCTGGAAATGCATCGCAAATATCCGAAGCCGGACAGCGAAGGTCTCTCTCCTGTCTGCCTTCCTCAACACCTTTGACAGATATGATAAGCATAAAACGTTCGACCGCTGACAGAAGTACAGATACGAAACAGACTACAAATATACGACAGGAGAGTTGATATAAAAAACGGCCAAAACGGCCGTTTTTCTGTTAAAAGCTGTGATTCTTGTGCCTTAGTCGCACGCAAGAGCCTTGAGATTGTCCTTCGCAGTCTTATTCGCTGGATTGATCTTCAAAACCTCTTTGTAGTACTTACAAGCGCCATCTTTGTCCGTGAGTCCCTGACTTGCCACGGCGCAATAAAGGTTTCCTAACTCACTCTTTGGATCAAACTCTATCCAGATCTTGGTAAACTTCACGAGCTCCTTGTAAGACTTCTTCTCATACAAAGCCGATGCAATGCTGGGTCCCATCCCGTTAATATCTGCCTTGTACTTCTCAGGCTCACGTTTCGCATAATCTACGGCACTTGTAAAGTACTTGATCGCATCTTCCACCCGCTGCGCACTTACAAATGAACGCACCGCTAAGCTTCGAGCGAAAAAGAGCGATGAATCGCCGCTTATTGCGGCATCAAGGTACATGACCGCTGAGTCCGCTTTGTTCGCGCTGAAATAGCTTCTACCGAGGAGAGCATTGAGCTTGCCTGGTTGCGGGTTCTGACAAGAGTTTAGTACTTTCTTATACATCGCAATAGCATCCTCATACAGCTTACGATCATAGCACAGGTTGGCAAGACGTTCCATGGTTTTGCACTTCGTCGGATTCAACTCAATTGCTAAACGGATCTGCTCAATCGCATTTGTCGTATCACCGCTCAACATCAATGAATAGCCATACCGTTCTTGATCATCTGCATCAAGCTTGACGTTGAGTGCCTTCACAGCTTTGAAGGACTCGGCAGCTTGTTGATACTTCTTCGTATCAAACTGACAACGTGCAAAAAGAAGATAGGCTTTGTCTTTTACAGAGTCGATCTTTTCAATTGCATAGCGAAAGTGAGGTTCCGCACTGTCACAAGCTTGAACTCGAGCAAAGGACTGCGCCAAGTACCAGTGTGCAATTGAAGAATTGTCTGCATCTGGACGCAAGCGTAAATACTGGGCAAGTGATGGTGCTGCAGAGCTAAACTTCTGTGCATAGAAGAAGATCTTCCCCTGCTCAAAGTACGCTCTAGCATTCTTTGGATTGAGTCGGATCACAGCTGCCCATTGCTGGAGTGAGCGGTTATACAGTTCGCTTGCCAAAGCATTGTCGAGCTCAGCATTTGCTTGGCGGAAGTACATAGTCGCCAAACGCTCAATCGCTAGCTCGTTGGTTGAGTCAATCTTGATTGCCTGCTCATAGTTGTCTCTTGCCGATTCGAAGATCTTCTGACGATAGTACAGACTTCCCAAAGCTAAAAAACCGTCCGGTATGTTGCGATTCATCTCACGTGCTTTCGTGAGTATCAGCTCAGCTGAGTTCAGCGAATCTGCGTTGACCAATACTTCACCAAGCATGAGTTGGTTATACACATCATTCTTATCGTTCTTTACTGCTTTGCGCATGATGTCGATCGCTTGCTGGTCCTTGCTAGCTGCCGACAACGCCGATGCATACTTTCTAGCGGTGATGGAGTTATCAGAACTCTGATCGTATGCTCTTTTGTAGTACTGCAAAGACTTTTCAGCCTGCTCGAGCTCACGAAAGATATCGCCAGCAAGTGTCAAGGCTTCAACATTATTCGCCGATTCCTTCAACACACTCTGGATCTGTGTTGCAGCTGCTTCCAGATCGTGACTCTGATAGAGTTGCTTCGCCTTTTCAAGCGGACTCTGCGCGACAGCGAAAACCGTTGTGCAAACCAGGGCACAAAGAAAAAGTAGTGACTTCATTCTCGTATTATTCCTCATAGAGTTTTATCCGGGCATATGCCGGGACGATGCCTTTTTTTAAGAAGGATGCTTGTGGTTCTGGCTCGAAAGCCAAATACGACGCCACACCCATTGGAAAATTCTGTAAGTCCTCAAACAAATACACGATCAACTTCACGCGATATGGGTAGAGCTCTCGATACACTGCACTTTGCTCAACGAGCTCTGAACTTCTATTCGAATCCGCATCTGTATGTCGGATACGCAAAATCTTGAAACGCGCTGTGTCAGCTATGAGCTGCGACAAGTACCCTATCCCAATGATCTGATTCGTTCGTTGTACTGCTTCTTTGACAGAGTCAATCGACGAATAGTAACGCAATGGAACCGCTGTGGAAATATTTTTATCTCCCGCACAAAAGTGTCGAAGATTCCCCACCACTCCCGATTGCGCTGAAGGTGCCACAAAACTCGGGTTAAAATGTAGGTCGACAACTCGCTTTTGCAGCGATTCACCGTCCCGCATATGATACTGCAGCGCCTCTACTGACAGTGTATCAACTGCGAAATCTTTGCGCGTGAAAAACACAAGTGCATCAGTCGCCAGAGCGAAGTTGCGATGTGCGTTTACATGAAAGACCTTCATTAATGAGTCCTCATCTGGCAAATAGCCTCGGGAGAGGACTGCCACACGTGTCTTAGCCGACAAGAGACGCGCCATCCCATCTCGTGCATCACCTACACTAATCTGTAAATGTGCATTTGGGTGCGTAGCTTGATATCGCTCCAGCATCGGGAGGATCAGTGGAGCTACTTCGGCGTCGCAGAACAAGGACGATGTGCCCGCAGTCAAGGTCTCCTTATTCGGATCACCTTTTTCCTCAGTGCACGACATCAGACATCCAATAACTGTCAGCAAAGCAACCGCAGTGAACCGTCTAGTTATCATCGCTCTCATTTTCGGCCTCCGCCCTTTGACGAGACTTCATGTAGTACAGACCAGTTCTATAACAGCCAAACACAACAAATGCAGCTCCGACCCAAGTGGTAAATGATGGATCTCCAGGAACTTCCATAGCCTTTCCACTCAGAAACACGATGCCTATGCCAATGATGCTGATACGAACCAGGTAGTTCAAGATGTCTACAGCCGACACACGCATGCGTTACCTTCTAGACTACAAACAAAAACGTCAGTTGTGAATGGACATTGTCCACTACAACCGACGTTTACAAAGACTTTTGATTATCGGAGCTTGAAATTCACGGGAACAGTGATCCACATTTCCACTGGAGCGCCATTCTGAATTGCAGGTGTGAAGACACTTGACATAACAGCTCTACTAGCTGCTTCATCCAAGCTTGTTGCGACTGATTGGTCGATGATACTACGTTTTGGACGACCATCTTTACCAACTAAGACGCGAATCAGTACTTTACCCTCTAGGCTCTGTTTGATAGCTTGTGGAGGATATACCACGCGCTTTTGAAGATCAACCAAATCAGTGACAGCTTCTTTCTCTACAGCGACAAAGTCATCTGGTGCCGGTTCAGCTTCACGAACTACGTTTGAACCTTCATCGATCACCACTTCGGTTGCGCCGGTACCTTCAGTAGCGATAGCAGGAGCCGTTTTCAGCTCATCTACGTTCGCAAACTCCTTCATATCCGGAGTCAGCATCGTTTCAGGTACTGGAACAGGAGTCCCGGCTACTGTTGGAGTTGATACAGATGCGTTCGGCGGAGGTGGTGGTGGCGCATCCGCTTGTGGCGGAGGCGGGAGATCACTTAAGTTGATCTTTGTCACCACAATCTGCTTCTTGAGACCAATTGCCTGTTGTCGGAAATAGTTCACAACGAAAGCAATAAGAATCAAAAGCAATATCGAAACGAGCGTTATGATGAAGCTCCGCCAGGTATTCTTCTGGATCGTGACCTTCAGCTCCTTTGCACCATAAATTGGACGTGGTGCTGGCATCGCTAATGTTGAACTCATATCTTATAAACCCTTCAATTTTTCTTCGTCTTCAGGTGTCATCTTCACAAAGGCAAACTTGCGTTGACGCTTCTCCGTTGGATTATCCTGATGCAACTTCTGAACGATATCGCCCTCTGCTTGATTCAAGATGTCCAGTACTTTAACCACAAGCCCAAATGGGGCATCCGGCGAAGCCTTAAACGATGTGATAAGTATGTTTCGACGCATCATGTTTAACTCAACTGCCTTTGCTTTCAAAGCGTCTATCTTAATCTCAATTGGATCGTCCTGCGCCATATTCGTAAATAACTTTCCGTTGGCAGCAATCTGAATCGTAAAGAGATTATTCTGATTCACTTCTACATCCGTCTTATCCTTTGGCACATTCATTTTCATGATCTGCGGAGTAATCAAACTCGTCGTATACATGAAGAATGTGAGCAACAAGAACGCAACGTCTACGAGAGGCGTCATGTCCAGCGTAAAACCAATACGGTGTTTTTTCTTTCTTTTATGAGCTTTGGAACCGCGTTTGACACGTTCCGGTATCGCCATTCCACCACCACCACCTGCCATATTGCCTCCTCTAAGCCTGGTGTCTAATACTAAGACTCAAACACCCGGATTTTGGTTACTTTTTTAGTTCGAAATCAACTACTGGCGCTTTTCGGTTACAAAGTTGAAGGAGGTTGCGTTGTACTTACGCATCACGTCAACCAGATCTTCAACGTACTTGTAACGTATACTCTTGTCACAGTCAATTGCGTACTGCGTTTTTGGAGCAGCGACACGCGTTTGCTGAATAAGCTTATCTAAAAGCTCCAGGTCAGCTTTCACCATGCTACGCTTACTTTCCTCTTCATTGAATTGGAGTTTTTCATACACCTTTGATCGTACAATATCGTCGATCATGGAATAGTAGTAAGCTGTATCCCGCGTTACTGAATCGATAGCAATCTTCACCGTTGCCAAATCTTTATCTGGCAACTTTGATGTATCTGCAGCCGCTTCAGGACGATGAATAACAAACTTTTGCTCTGACTCCGCTTCGCTCTTGAACTTTGCTGTAAACATGAAGAATGTCAGCAGCAAAAAGGTCACGTCAACGAGAGGTGTCATGTCGACCGCAAAGCCGACGCGTTTTTTCTTTACCTTGGGCACAGTTGTATTCCCGTATATGTCTTACTTCTTAACGCGGATTGTCAGAATTTCCATCATGTTCAAAATAGCTTCGTCGATCATGTACACGATGTTGTCAACGCGTGTTGTAAAGACGTTGAATGCAACGATCGAAACGATAGCAGCCAAAAGTCCACCAGCGGTGTTATACAACGCCTCCGAGATACCGATTGACAATGCTTGAGCGGAAACAGCACCACCCTTGTCACCTAGTGCCTGGAAGGACCGGATCATACCTACTGTCGTTCCCAACAACCCAATCATGGTTGAAATGGAAGCAATTGTAGAAAGAATAACCAAGTTCTTTTCGAGCAGTGGTGTCTCAAGATTGGTTGCTTCGTCAATTGCACGCTGTACTTCGGCAATCTTCTTCTCTTGATCGAACTCTTTGTCATTTTCAATTTGCTTGAAGCGATCAATACCCGAACGCATAACATTTGCGAGCGAGCCTTTTTGAGCATCACACTCTTTGAGCACTTCATCGATCTGTCCTTTTGCCAAAAGATCAATACAACGCTTCACAAACATTGATGTATCACCCTTGCCCATAGCTTTATTGATTGAAAGCATACGTTCGATAACGTAGGTGATAGAAATAAGAATACATGCGATAAGACCAGCTACAAGTGGACCACCTGTGTTGATGTTACCCATAAAGTTCTTTGGTGTATGATCTGCATTGAAGTTTGCCTCTGCACCAAAAATGAAATTCCATACAATGTATCCTACAAGTAAGGATGCAAGGATGACAATCATGTTAAACATGTTTTTCATAGAACGGACCTTAATGATTTATGAGTTAGTAAATGCTTTGAATGCTTCTTCTTGATTCGCAAAAATTTCGAACACTAGCGTCAACTTCGTGATGACAAAAATGTTCTCGATCGATTTTCCTATCGAGCACAGTAAAATGCGTCCATTTCTTTTGCTGAAATTGGCTTTCGCTGAGATCAATACGCCGAGGGCGGTAGAGTTCAGATAGCTGACATCAGCAAGATTTAGAATGAGGTTGTTGGACTCTTTCTCTGCGACTTCATTTAACACTGCGCGCAAACTGTCGGTCTCAACACCACCAATGAACTGACCACGTAAGACCACGAGGTCTATTCCATCTACTTGCGAATGCTTGATTTGGTCAAACATGAGTTATCCTTCTATGAGTTCCGAAAAGTGTCCAAAGCTCCCCTGTTTGCCCAATTGTAGGAGAATTAGGTGGGGCGAAGTTACGACAAAGTAGTCTTCCAGACCAAAGGAAAATACGGTGTTACCGTGGCTTAACACGTCCTTTTGCAATGCGTGGAATACCTGAGTAGTCGTCATGTATCTGGACATCATAATCACTGAAAACAGCTCGTATGTTCGCCTCTGATCCAAAGCCTATCTCACAGAAGAACTGACCGTCTTCGCGAAGAAGCTTCGGAAACACCGAAGCGAAGCGACGATAGAAGACCAGACCATCACTTTCGTCCGTAAGCGCAATTCGGGGTTCATGATTGGATAGCTCTGGTTCCAGCTCGGAGTAATCGGAAATCGAAACATATGGTGGGTTCGATACAACGAGGTCCACGCTCTCGCCAACCCAATCTCCAGCCAATACATCCCATTGCTCAAAACGAATGTTCGTCAAGTGATTGCGAGTGGCGTTCTCACTCGCTAGCTGAAGCGCATCTTCCGATCGATCCACCGCAATGACCTGAATTCCGGGACAATGCTTTGCCAAGGCAATAGCAATACAACCACTGCCAGTTCCGATGTCCATCACGCTTTGTAGATTCTGACGACGAATCTCGTTCATCGACAACTCTACAAGTTGCTCCGTCTCCGGTCTTGGTATCAAAACACGTGAGTCGACCAGAAGGTTACACCCAAAAAAATTGGTATGCCCAAGAATGTATTGGAGTGGTTCGCGCTTCTGAACTCGGCGCTCGATCATACTGCGAAAGGACTTGAGTTCCGCTGGCGACAGCAAGCGTTCAAAATCCATGTAAAGCTTCAACCGCTCTACTTGTAACACTTCACAAAGCATGAGCTCCGCCGTCAATCGTGGCGACTCTACTTGGTGCTTGTTGAGATATGTAGCCGTCCACTGGAGAATCTCCAGCACTGTCCAGGTTCTTACACTTGTACTACTTTGTGTCATAGACTTTATTAGGTTCATCCATGACGGGGGTCCGCTCATCCCTGAGTAGATGCTAAAGCCTCTCCATCGTTTCCTGCCCGTCGCTCTCTTACTTACTACATTCGTTTCTTCTGTTCTAGAGCAATGCCCTGTTCAATTAGATCATCACATCCACGTTCTAAGCAACAGCTGCGCGATCACTCGCGTAATACTCTTGAAGCGAGCGCACTTCAATTCGCCCATGACGACGTGCTTTGATTCCTTCCAAAGACGCATCTGCGGCTGCAAGTGTTGTAAAAAAGGGAATCTTATAGCGCATTGCTGTCTGGCCCATCACATACTCGTCATAGCGAGCATTCTCGCCTAGTGGTGTATTGATCAGCAATTGCACATCGCCATTCTTGATGTTGTCAACGATACTTGGACGTCCTTCATAGTGTTTCAAGACGACTTCGGTCTGCAAACCGTGTTCGTTGAGATACACTGAAGTTCCGCGAGTTGCATAAATCTTGAAGCCCAAATCCGCATATCCCTTTGCGATCTCCACAGCGCGAGCGGTTTTGTCGCGTGGCTGCAAGGAGATGAATACGGATCCCTCGATTGGGAGTGTATTTCCGGAGGATATGTGCGACTTCACGATAGCATCACCAAAAGTGCGATCCATTCCCATGACTTCACCAGTAGAGCGCATTTCTGGTCCTAAAAAGATATTCACCTTCGGGAACTTCGTAAACGGAAACACAGGTTCTTTGATGGCAATACGATCTGTTTTTAGATTGAAATCCTTTACCCCGATATCAGAGAGCTTTTCGCCAAGAATGGCACGCATCGCAATCTCAACCAAAGGAACTCCGGTTGCTTTTGCGACGAAAGGAACGGTTCTCGAGGCTCGTGGGTTCGCTTCAATCACATAGATCTTCCCTGCTTGAATCGCATACTGAACGTTCATGAGGCCAACTACTTTTAGCTCCTTCGCCATCCGCCGTGTGTAGTCGAGCATAGTTTCGTATTGCTCAGTGTTCATATTGTACGGTGGAAGAACACAGGAGGAATCGCCCGAGTGTATGCCCGCTTCTTCGATATGCTGCATCACGCCTACAATTGCTACATCTTCCCCATCCGCCACACAATCCACGTCGAATTCATATGCATTCTCTAAGAAATGATCGATGAGAATTGCACGGCCTGGAAAACGCTGAACAGCATTTGCAATGTACTTGCGTAACGCTTCTTCGCGGTAACAGAGCTCCATCGCTCGACCGCCGAGTACATACGATGGCCGCACCAATACTGGATATCCTATGCGTTCTGCGATTGCGGCTGCTTCATCTTCATCGGTTGTGGTGCTGTACGGTGGACATGGTATCTTCAAGCGATCGATCATCTCACCAAAACGCTTTCTATCTTCAGCAATGTCGATACCCTCAAGCTGTGTTCCAAGAATGCGAACGCCAGCCGACACAAGCTGTTGCGCTAGCTTCAGTGGGGTTTGACCACCGAACGACACAACCACACCTTCAGGTTTCTCGAAGTCAATGACGTTCATGACGTCTTCAAAGGTTAGCGGCTCGAAATAGAGCTTATTGGTTGTATCATAATCGGTCGAAACCGTTTCCGGATTGCAGTTGATCATGATTGCTTCCCAGCCTCTTGCTCGCGCTGCATAAACCGCCTGCACACAGCAATAGTCAAACTCAATACCCTGACCAATGCGATTGGGGCCACTTCCAAGGATGATGACCTTCTTTACATCGCTTCGTCTTGACTCATTCTCTGCGCCATAGGTCGAGTAGTGGTATGGAGTCTCAGACTCAAACTCTGCAGCACAGGTATCAACAGTCTTGAACACTGGAATGATATTCTCTTTCTTCCGGTACTGTCGAATCTCTTCTTCAGCGATTCCACTCATCATGCCTAACTGCTTATCACTGAATCCCAATTGCTTCATACGACGGATCGTATGTGGATTCAATGAGTCAACAAACAACTCGCCACCTGTGTTTGAACTCTCTTCTATAAAGCTGAAAGCACTCTCTACGATTTCCCGACACTGCTCAATGAACCAAGGGTCATAGTGTGTAAGGCTAAACAACTCTTCGGTTGTCATGCGGTAACGCAAGCCATCGCACAAATCAAAGAGAGAAGATGAAGTCCGCTTTCTCAAGAAATAGCGCAGTCGATCGAGTTCTGCAAATGTTGGCTCCGCGACTAAGCGATGCTCAGGCTTATCGAAACCAAAGCCTCCACGATTCTTCTCCAGTGATCGCACGGCTTTTTGAAGTGCTTCTTTGAAAGTCCGTCCGAACGACATTACCTCACCAACTGACTTCATCTGAACGGTCAGTGAATCTTCGACTTCACGAAACTTCTCGAAATCCCAGCGAGGAATCTTTACAACCACATAATCGATACTTGGCTCAAAACAGGCTGGCGTTTTCTTCGTGATATCGTTCTGGATTTCATCAAGTGTGAAGCCAACAGCAAGCTTCGCCGCGATCTTTGCGATTGGAAAACCGGTCGCCTTTGAGGCAAGTGCAGATGAGCGAGACACACGTGGATTCATCTCGATAACCGTCATACGTCCGTTAGCTGGGTTCATTGCGAACTGGATATTCGAGCCACCCGTTTCAACGCCGATCGCACGAATAATTTTCAACGCCGCATCACGCATGCGCTGGTATTCACGATCACTCAGTGTCTGAGCCGGTGCAACGGTAATAGAGTCGCCTGTGTGAACACCCATTGGATCAAAATTCTCAATAGAACAAATGATCACAACGTTGTCGTTGGTGTCTCGCATCACTTCAAGTTCATACTCCTTCCAGCCAAGCACGGATTCCTCTACTAGTACACGTCCAGCAGGAGAGGCTACGAGACCAGCGCGCAGCAATTCCTGATAGTCTTCCATGTTGTAGGCAATGCCACCGCCTGTACCGCCCATAGTAAAGCTTGGTCGGATGATTGCAGGGAACCCAACGATTTCCGCAACCTTGAGGCCGTCTTCATAGTTCGTCACGAACTCACCAACCGGCATCTCAAGTCCGCAGCGCTTCACTGCCTCAAGAAAGAGCTCTCTATCCTCCGCCATTCGGATCGACTCAATTTTAGAACCGATCAACTCTACACCCAATCGTTCGAGGACGCCGCGCTCGTGCAACTCAATCGCGATGTTTAAGGCAGTCTGCCCACCCATGGTCGGGAGAATAGCATCTGGCTTTTCTTTAAGGAGAATAGCCTCAACATACTCGGCCGACAAAGGCTCGATATAGGTAGCATCCGCCACTACCGGATCGGTCATGATCGTTGCCGGATTCGAATTGACGAGTACAACTCGGTATCCCTCTTGCTTCAATACTTTACATGCTTGGGTACCACTGTAATCAAACTCACAGGCCTGACCGATTACGATTGGGCCTGATCCGATTACAAGGATCGACTTAATATCTGTTCTCTTTGGCATAGCTTCTCATTTTTGGTGACACTCTCTTCAATGGTTAAGCACCATATTCAGTAGAGGAATTTTTTTGTTCGCCCCCAGCAACTTCCAAACCACCTACGCGGCAACCCGGTCCGCCCCAACCCTCGTCCTTTGCCAGTTCGAAGAGATCGAGCGTACATCTATAGTGCTACATTGGTACTTCGTCAGATTGGGAAGCACAGACCATCGACAAACAAGCCATTCGCACAAACACTCCGTTCGTTACCTGTTGTCGGATCAATGACTGCTTTCCATTTGCAATCTCATACTCAATCTCAACTCCGTAGTTCACCGGACCGGGATGGAGCACCCACACTTCTGGATGGCTGGCGAACCTTGCATTCAACAGACCATAGCGTCGTGCATACTCAGCTTCAGACGGTATCAATCCGCTTTGCATTCTTTCTTTTTGCAGACGCAGTGTCATCACCGCGTCACAACGTGAAACCAATGACTGGGCGTCAGGCAAAAGTTCAACATCAAAGCTCCGTATGTCACGTGGACACAGAGTCGGCGGAGCGCTAACAAGCACGCGTGCACCGAGAAGACGGAGAAGATGATAGTTGGATCGAAAGACCCTGCTGTGGGCTAGGTCACCTACAATTCCAATCGTCTTCTCCTGCAAGCTGCCCATTACGTCAAGCAGAGTCAGCACATCAAGGAGTGCTTGTGTAGGATGCTCATGCATTCCATCTCCTGCGTTGATCACTCCCGCTTGTACACATCCAGACGCAAAACTCGCTGCGCCACTTGATCTGTGCCGGATCACAAATACATCCGGCTGCATGGCATCAAGTGTCTGAAGAGTATCAAACAGACTCTCCCCTTTAGCCACACTACTGGCACTAGCACTAAAGTTCACTACTTCTGCACCAAGTCGCTTCGCTGCAATCTCAAATGAACTTCTTGTTCGAGTACTATTCTCAAAAAACGCATTGACCATCACTCGTCCACGCAGCTCTTCGCTCTGCTTAGACTGCGAAAAAAAAGCGCGATAGTCACGCGCTTTGTCGAGTATCTGGTGCACTTGTTCGAGAGAAAGACTCTCAGTGCCAAGAATGTGTTTCGTTTCGAGTTTCACTCTGTTTCGTGTTTGAATGAAGCAAAATTACAATCTGTTGCTGATTGTGACCGCCTTGCTTTGCACTCGACTCAGAAAAAAAAAGTCAAAAAAAAAGCCGTCCCAATTTCTCGGAACGGCTAAGGATTACTTCTTCTTGCCCTTGGCGGCAACTTTCTTCGTTGCTGCAGGCTTCTTTGTAGCTGCTGCCTTCTTAGGAGCAGCTGCTGCTTTTGCCTTGCCAGACTTCACTGTGTCTGAAAGACCCTTGCCAGCTTTGAACTTTGCAACCTTACGTGCTGCAATCTTGATGCTTTCGCCGGTACGTGGGTTCTTACCCTTACGTGCACCGCGGTGCGAAACGCTAAATGTTCCAAAACCAATCAATGATACACTGTTGCCTTTAGCAAGTGTACCAGCGATGGATTCAATGGTGGTGTTGAGAGCCTTTTCAGCTTGTGACTTCGACAGTCCGGCACCAGCAGCAATTGCTTCAACCAATTCACCTTTATTCATGACAAAACCCCATAAAGTAGACCATACAATAGTTAACTGTGAGACAAACTTATGAAGTGAATTGAATGCAAGCAAGAGTATTTTTCCACAAAGCGAGATTTCATGCGGGTTTCAGAGCCCCTTGCCTTGAAGAGTAGTAACGGCGCAGCCTGCGAAGCAGGATGCATGGTCAAAAAACTCGGAGCAGATGTGTCGCTTATCTCAAACGGCCTCACTCACAACTGCGCTGCAGCCCGCATAGATACTCGTGTTGAGATTGATACGGTCTACACCTCAGGGCGTTTGCACATAGCTCTGCACGCGCCACTACTGTGCTCTGAGATGAAAAGTTCCTTCAGATCGCTGTACACTTCTTAGCGTGGTAGGTAGAACTAACGTTGCGACATCAAAGGACCGGAATCTCCTTCAGGCCTTGGTAACAATCAATCTTGGAAGTGCAACACGAGAGTCAGGTCTGCTAGATCGAACGCTTGACTTCAAGAATCTTGTATTGGATCAAGCCGGCTGGAGCTTTCGACTCAACTACATCTCCAACGGTTTTGCCAAGTAGAGACTTCCCTAGTGGTGAGCTGACTGACAAAGTACCTTTCTCGAAGTCTGCTTCTTCAGCACTGACTAGAGTGAAGCTCACCTGCGAGTTATTCTTCATGTTGAGCAGCTGCACTGTTGAAAGGATATAAACCGATCCATCATCTGGCAAATCGCGAGGGTCAATCACCTTGACATTGCCTAATGTGCGCTCCATACCCGCCAACTTCATTTCAAACAGCTCCTGTTCGTGCTTGGCTGCCTCGTAATCTGCATTCTCCGACAAGTCACCGTGCGCTCGTGCGTCGGCTATCTTCTTCGCGATCTCTTTACGACCATTGGTTTTCATTTCGCGAATTTCTTCTTCAAGCTCTTTTACTCTGTCACGAGTCATATATACCGCTGCCATGGTTCCCCCAATTGCAATGATGGTGTTGTGTAAAGTCTGTTCGTTGTTAGCTATCGGTCAAAAAAAATGCAAAGCTGTCAGGTGTTGACAGCTTTGCGGATGTGTCGTTGGACATCTGTACGAAAATACACTAGCAATGACAGTGAATCAAGAGTTTTGTTGAACCCGCCCTTTGGCAATCAATTCAATTCCAATCTAGACTCCATTCAGCAGATGCCCCATTTTCGTCTTCTTGGTTCTCATATACTCACGATTTACATCGTTTGTACTCATCTCTAATGGCACCTGCTCCACGATCTCCAATCCGAAACTGGAGAGCCCAACCCGCTTTGTGGGGTTGTTTGTGAGTAATCGCATTTTTCGAACTCCCAGATCATACAAAATCTGAGCGCCAATACCATATTCTCTCGCGTCTGGCTTGAACCCCAGATGCACATTGGCTTCTACGGTATCCATGCCCTCGGATTGCAATTGATAGGCCTTGATCTTGTTGATGAGCCCTATTCCACGTCCTTCTTGACGCATATACAAAAGCACGCCCTTTCCTTCGGCATTGATAGCTTCGAGCGCCGCGTCAAGCTGCGCACCACAATCACAGTGCAGAGAGTGAAAGATGTCGCCTGTCATGCATTCTGAGTGCACCCGCACAAGTACTGGCTCATCACTATTGATGTCGCCTTTGACTAAAGCTACGTGCTCTTTGTTGTCCTTGGTATTGTTATACACCTTTATACGAAACTCACCATACTCCGTCTTCAACGGTGCTTCAGCACTAAGGTGAACGCAATGTTCACTTTGCAGTCGATAGCTAATCAGGTCTTTAATAGTGATGATGCGAAGTTGGTGCTGCCGTGCAAAGGCAAACAACTGAGGTGCCCTAGCCATACTGCCATCTTCCATGACTATTTCACAAAGGGCTCCAGCGTCACCCACGTTAGCCATCCGACATAAATCAACTACGGCTTCAGTGTGCCCAGTTCTACGAAGTACACCCTGATCTACAGCTACAATTGGGAAGATGTGTCCAGGACGACCGAAGTCTTCAGGCTTGGTCTGTGGGTCTACGAGTGCTCGAATAGTTGCACTTCGGTCAGGTGAAGAAATACCGGTAGTGGTACCATGCACGTAGTCAATGGACACTGTAAAATTTGTTTCGTGCAATCCGGTGTTTTTCTGCACCATTGGCTCGAGAGCCAGATGCTGTGCAAGCTCTGCGCTGATGGCGGTACAAATCAAGCCTCGGCCATGTTGCGACATAAAATTCACGTGCTCGGGAGTGCAGTCGCGCGCAGAGCAAATGAGATCACCTTCATTCTCACGATCCTCGTCGTCAAGAACCACAACGAACTTGCCTTGTGCAATGTCGCGTATGGCATCCTCAATCGTGTCAAACTTCATGTCCATGCTGAACCTAGTCTTTCTTGTTAAGTACAACCGCGATTGCCGCCCTGTCAAAACGCATTTTGGTATTGTCTGATACGTTGAGCAACACAGTCTTGCCTTCCTCATCTAAATCAGATACGGAACCATGGATACCACTTGATGTGATAACCTTGTCGCCACGTTGTAATGAATCCAACATCTTCTTGAGTTCCTTCTGCTTCTTCTGTTGCGGACGAATCATGAAAAAGTAGAAAACAACAAAGAGAGTTCCGAACATCAAAAGAGTTGATGTCATTTGTCCGGCGGGATCGCCACCCTGTCCACCCTGAGGTGGCATAAACGCAAAAAGTGTATGCATAAGAGAAGTATGTGAGTCGAGAAAAAATCTACTTTTATCCGCTTTGAGTAGCGGGAGTATTCGCCGAAGCACGGTATATCGCAGCTTCAGAACAACAAAAATACGTCTACAAGTTGACACTGAGCATGCGCTTTGCGATGCATCATCTCTTCCAACCGAGGTAGATACTCACAAAAAACTGCCTTATGATGCTGACCTACGGATAATACTGAGCGAGAAACTCCTGTTTCCATTGACGGAAGGAGCCCTGGAGTATTTTCTCGCGGGCTGTACGAGTTAGCCAAAGATAGAAGCTCAGGTTCTGCATCGTAGCCAGTTGAAGCCCTAAAATCTCACCCGCCACAAAGAGATGCCGTAGGTATGCTCGACTAAAATTGGAACTTGCGTAATTGTCTAATCCATCATCGATGGGTGCGTGGCTTTCTTTCATCGCACTATTGCGAATGTTGATCTTGCCGGTAGTTGTGAAGATTGTGCCATTGCGTGCGTTTCGTGTTGGCATCACGCAGTCAAACATATCGACACCAAGTTCTATTGCGTTCAGGATGTTCTGCGGTGTTCCCACTCCCATCAAATAGCGAGCTTTGTGCTTTGGAATGACCGCTGTGGAACACGCAACGATGTCATACATCTCTTCGAGCGGCTCACCTATGGCAAGTCCACCAATGGCATACCCATCAAAATCCAGTGCGCATAGTTCTTCCATGCAGGCTCGACGTAAGTCATCGTAAACACTTCCCTGGCCGATGGCAAACAACAATTGTCTATATCCGTACAATGGCTCGCTGTTTCGTAGTGTATCCAAGCAACGCTTCTCCCACTTCAGCGTCATTTGCATGGATGCTTTGGCTTCTTCGGGAGTAGCCGGATATGGTGTGCATTCGTCGAAGCACATCATGATATCCGACCCTATGTGTTGTTGTATAGAAACGACTTCCTCGGGTGAGAAAAAGTGCTTTGATCCGTCGATATGTGAGCGGAACTCGACGCCATCAGGAGTGATCTTACGCAGATCACGTAGTGAAAAGACCTGGAATCCACCGCTATCCGTGAGTATGGGTTTATCCCAATTCATGAAGCGATGCAAACCCCCAAAATCTTTGAGCATTTGTTTGCCGGGACGCAAGTACAAATGGTAGCTGTTCCCCAGGATAATCTGTGCTCCAATCTCTTTAAGAGAACGATGATCAATTGCCTTGACAGCACCTTGGGTACCTACAGGCATGAATATGGGAGTTTGCACTTCACCATGAGAGGTGTGTAGCACACCAGCTCGGGCGGCACTGTTCGGACACTCCGCTATAAGTTGATACGCTTCGGTCACAGTTTTGATTTCGATCGTTGAAAGACAGACACAACAACGCAGGATAAGACAATACCAAGAAGATCAGCCAGCCAATCTGCTATCTCGCTGGAACGTCCAGGGACAAAGGACTGATGCCACTCATCAAGAGCACCATAGACTGCGCCAATCAACAAAGTCAACACCACCGCTTGAAGTCTTGGGCGCTCGGCTAAGGCGTATTGCGTTAGCAAGCCGTATAGACCATAACCGCACACGTGATAGACTTTGTCTTGCCAGGTGAAACCCAAGTCAGGAACGGGAGCTTGTGACTGCGCAGATTGTACATAAATAATCACGCTATACAAAATCAGTGGTGCGAATCGAACTAGCCTTTTACTCATCATTCAGGCATCCCGTTTATTTGCAACAGATCGCGCCAAGCTGGACCAAGATGGTTGAGGATGTCTGACGCAGTCATTGCCTCTTGAGAACAAGTAGCTGCTGCGAGGTCGCCGGCATACGCATGAACGAAGACAGCAAGGCTCACGCGGTCCATTCGCGGTCCGATTTCAGCAAGAGGTGTGTCTGATGCATGTCGAGCAAGTACTCCCCCCATGATACCAGCCAATACATCGCCGCTACCAGCTGTAGCCATTCCTGGGTTACCATTGATATTCCAGCGTGTTTCCCAGGAGCTCATGATCTCGACTGGAAAGCACTTCGCTACCAGTATTACTCCAAGCTCTGTACAGAAGAGCTTCCGAGCTTCAGTCGAGTCCAGGGTTTGTAGCAAGTGTCGTAGCTCTCCACTATGCGGCGTAAGAACCACATTGGGTCCGTAGTGCCTATCTCTTTCAATCGCGCGTAAGGCATCAGCATCAACAACAATGCGTTTGCTTAACTTGAACTCGTCAATCAGACGCCGAAATACTCGTGTCGTGCACTCGGCTGGACCAGCCCCACAGCCCAATACAAGGACATCTGCTTTAGCACAAGACTGTAGCAACTTCTCGAGTGCCGCTTCGCTGATTTGTCCATCATCATTAGCATCCACATGTGTATGCAGAACTTCAGGCAGAACTGAGGAATGAAAGCTGCTCGTGCAAAGTTCCACCAAACCAGCTCCACTTCGAAGTGCCGCGTTAGCGCATAAGGCTGCTGCACCAGGCATATCTCGAGATCCGGCGACCACGCATACACGACCGTAGTTGAACTTTGAGCTGTTAGCAAGTCGCTTTCCTGTCCACTTTTTCACATCCTGAGATTCAGTGGCATAGAGCGTAGTATGCGCAATAACTATTTCCTTCGGAATTCCAATATCAACGACGTGGACTTCACCGCAGACTTCGGGTCCTTGGTTGCAGTACATACCAACTTTCCTGCAAGCAATACAGATCGTATGATCTGCACGAAAGCAAAGTTTGTGAGCCAAGCCTGACAAGCCGTCTAAACCTGTGGGTAGGTCAATTGCAAAACGAATCGCTTTAGCTGAGCATTGATGCGCCAACAACGGAACGACGAGGCCTCGCAGTGCATCTGATCCGCCAACACCGATCAAGGCATCAACAATACAACTGTAGTCCTTACAAGGAATCTGAGCAACATCGCTCTCGGATTCAATGTGCCGCAAAGGAATGTGCATCGACTGGCATCTATCAAAGTTTGTTCGCGTTTCTTCACTCATTTTATCGGTATCACCGATCCAGGCTACCCACACTTGATAAAAAGGTGCGAGCAATCGTGCGATGGCAAACCCGTCTCCGCCATTGTTTCCACTACCACAGAGAACAAGTAGAGGAGCGCCTTGCGTCACATAACACCGAATGAGCTTCACACTTTGCTCTGCTGCGCGTTCCATGAGGCGTAAGGAGCTAACACCACAGAGACGTATCGTATCTGCATCAGCAGCTAGCATTTGCGTTGGTTGGAGAATGGCTTGCATACATCGACCCAGAAAGGATCTGTGATAAATGATTCGACTCTACGTAGTCTATGATTGGTGACCGTTCAGCTTAGGCGCGTGTTTCGAGCTACCTTCATCGCGACGATAGCAAAGCATGCCATTTGCGAGTGAAGTTGGCTTTATCCCGAGATCGGTTTCTTCTTTCAGCGTAATGAGTCCAGCGCGAAGTGGGCGGCGAGCGGCTAGCTGCAACTCAGAAGTACTGACTGGCACTATGTTCTCATCGGGCAGCTCGAAAAACGCGGCTATTCGCTTTGCGAAATCGAATCGATCAAGATAGTCGGCTCCGGCAACGTTATAGATACCAGTTCTTCCCTTTTCAATCACGCGAAGTGTAGCTAAAGCTATGTCATCGCAAAGCGTTGGATTTCCAAACTGGTCGTTTGCTATCGTTATTCGCTCCCCAGCTCGACACTTGTCACGGACCCAGGTCACAAAGTCGGTTTTTACTCCGGGTGCTTTGCCATAGACAATATTGGTTCGCAGAATAGATGCGGGAATCTTCGCACTAAGGATCGCATTCTCTCCCGCGAGTTTCGTCTTTCCATAATAGTTCAGGGGAGCTGGTACATCATCTTCAGCATAGGGACCCTTCTGACCATTAAAGATGTAGTCTGTTGAGTAATGTATCAGGTGTGCATCGACAGTCTTACAAGCACGAACCACATTTTCCACCGCTTTCACATTCAAATTGTGGGCGAGCTGCTTCTCACTTTCACAAGCATCGACATTGGTCATTGCCGCTGCATTAATGATAACTCGTGGCTTCAACTCTGCGCAAAGCGTCCGGAGTTCTTGAAAGTCCAATGCTCCAATACGATGTTTTGCAAGTCGTGCATCATCAGGTTGTCCTTCCACATGCTCACGAGAACTGAGGACTGCTATTCTCCAATCAGTTTCCTGGAGAAACAACTGCAGACATGCGGAGGCTACCTTGCCTCCCGCTCCAACGATTAAAACATCTGTATTCGCCACTCAATAAGTCTTCGTACGTGGTACCATTGTGAGTTGCATAGGTAGAAATGATCCCAAGCCATGCACAGCTTCAAATATACGAGGCTCCAGGCGAAGCATTGAGTACAGATAAACCATGACGCTTTTTCGTGCGCAAAAGGTGCTTCAATAGACTTTCAGGCTACAGCTGCTGTGATCATAAGTACTTATGATCGAAAAGGTGGCTAGTACAGCAATAAAGCGGTGATTCGTGCCAATCCTAACACGGTCAAGAACGAATGTAAGCTCCGTTAAGCGCTTTGTGTGAATGAGGATGCGATACTCCACCATGTCTCTCCTCACTCCTCGTCGTCCTCTGTTGATAATTCGCTCTCCTCGGGCTTCTTCCACCAGCTAATTTGCAGCTCTTCTCTTCCTCATGATCGATCGCACTTTGAACTTGCTTTGAGACCGGTAGAGTTGAGTTGCCTTTGTGCGTGACAGATTTCTGAATTCCTTTTCGCAGCGCAGTACATGTCGGACTACATTCATCTTCACAACCACACGCACTACTCGCTGCTGGATGCAGCTTGTACACCTGACCAATTGATCCAAGCAGCTGTTGCCGACAATCAATCAGCGCTGGCTTTAACCGACCACGGAGTAATGTTCGGTTGTCACGAGTTCTACAAGAAGTCAAAGAAGGCGGGCATCAAACCCATCATTGGATGCGAAGTATACTTGGCTACTGCGTCACGTTTTGACAAAGTGATGACCAAAAAGGGTTCGAACCAGAGAAACTACAATCACTTGGTGCTGCTCGCGAAAAACGACATCGGCTACAAGAACCTCATGAAACTGGTGTCTTTGGGACACACAGAAGGTTTTTACTACAAACCACGCATCGACCGTGAGTTACTTGTACAGTACAAAGAAGGTTTGATTGCCCTATCAGCATGTCTTGCAGGGGTTGTCAACGAACCCCTTGTTCGAGGCGACTACGATACCGCAAAGAAAAATGCCTTATGGTTCAAAGAGCAATTTGGAGACGATTGGTATTTAGAACTTCAAAACCACGGACTCCCCGAAGACGCGGCTGTTCTTGAGGGAGTGCCGAGAATCGCAGCTGAATGTGGCATTAAGATGATTGTCAGCAACGACTGTCACTACATCCGTAAGGAGCACGCCGTTCCGCACAATGTGCATTTGATGATCAAGGATGTGAGTGCTGCTACGGCGGGTTTGAACGATGTGACCAATCTGCGATATAAAGTACCAGAGATGTACTTCAAGACGCAAGCTGAAATGAAGAAGTTGTTTAAGAACACTCCGGCTGCGATCGAAACAACGCTCGAGGTTGCAGAGAAATGTGATGTCAATCTTAAGTCAGACCTCAAGATGCCGGTCTTCCCTATTCCTGAGACCTCGAAGGCTCAGAATTTGGATGACTATTTGGAAGAGCTCACGATGCTGGGTGTTGAGAAGTACTACAAGCAAATCACGCCAGAGGTGATGGATCGAGCGAAGTTTGAGCTTTCCGTCATCAAGCGCATGGGATACGCGGGCTACTTCCTCATTGTTCAGGATTTTATCCGCGCAGCGCGAGAACGTGGCGTGAGTGTTGGCCCAGGTCGTGGCTCTGCAGCTGGATCTCTGGTAGCTTATGCCCTTGGTATCACAAAAATCGATCCTCTGAAATTTGACTTGTTCTTTGAGCGCTTCTTGAATCCGGATCGTGTATCCATGCCTGATATTGACGTTGACTTCAACGACGAGAAGCGTGAAGTGGTCTTGGACTACGTACGCGAAAAGTATGGCAATGAATCAGTAGCTCAAATTGTGACTTTTGGAACGCTCGCTCCGCGAGCTGTTATCAAAGACGTGGGGCGCGTTCTTGGTATTCCTTTGTCAGTCATCAACTCCATCACAGAAAAAATTCCGGTCATTCAGGGAAAGGTCACCCCAATCGCAGATGCACTCAAGCTTCCAGAGCTTCGTTGGGTGAAAGATACTGATGATCCCAAAATCAAGCAGATGATTGAGTACGCTACCGTGCTTGAGGGTTTTGCTCGCAATGCCTCAACGCACGCCGCAGGCGTGGTGATCACCCCGGGACCTGTGACTGATTACGTGCCTATTTACAAAGGACCTAATACAGCCGAAGCGACCATGTACACCATGAAGGATCTCGAAGATGCCGGATTGTTGAAAATGGACTTTTTGGGTCTTGCAACACTTTCTATCATCGACCGCACCATTGAACAAGCACAGAGCAATCACGGTGTGAGCATCGATATTGATGAGATCGACTTTGATGATCCAACGGTATACGACATGATCTCGCAAGGTCGGACAATGGCCGTTTTTCAGTTTGAATCGGACAAGATGACAGAGTATCTGCGCGCACTGCGTCCGAAGAACCTGGAAGAGCTAACTGCAATGAACGCCTTGTACCGTCCAGGTCCAATGGACAGCATTCCCGAGTTTATTGAGCGCAAACACGGTCGCAAGCCTATCACCTACGTGCATCCCTTAATGGAGACACGTTTGAAGAACACCTACGGTATCATAGCCTATCAAGAGCAAGTTATGCAGCTAGTGCAGGATTTGGCAGGCTTTACCTTGGCACAGGCAGACATGATGCGCCGTGCTATGGGTAAGAAAGATGCAAAGGCTATGGCGGAACAACGCAGCGTCTTCGTAAGCGGAAGTTTGCAGCATTCTGGAATCGACGAGAAGATCTCTACACAGATCTTCGATCTCTTTCAGAAGTTTTCCCAGTACGGTTTCAACAAGTCTCACTCTGCTGCTTACTCCTATCTAGCCTATCAAACCGCCTGGCTCAAGAAACACTACACAGCCGAGTTTCTTGCGTCGAACATGACCAACGACATTAATAATCTGTCGCGCATTACTGCCTTGATGGATGAAGCAAAGAAATTCGATATACGAGTCTTGCCTCCTGATGTCAACCGTTCCGGCGTAACCTTTAGAGCATTGAGTGACAAACGGACGATTGTTTTTGGAATGGCCGGAGTAAAAAATGTTGGTGTTCCTGCGGTTGAGAGTATAATCAAAGCCAGAGAAGACGGACATTTTTCGTCGTTCTTTGACTTCATCTCCCGTGTAGACATTCGCCTGGTAAACAAGCGGGCGCTTGAAGCGCTTGTGGCTTCTGGAGCATTTGATTCGCTTAACAACGGCCACCGAGCACAGCTCTTTGCAGCAATCGATTACGGTTTAGAATGGTCTAAGCAGATGAACGATTCACGGTATAGCAACATGGAATCGTTGTTTGGCGACGACGCTCAACAGACAGTTGTTGAGCCAAAGCTACCAGATATCGAGCCGTGGAGTGAAACGCAGCGTTTGGAGAAAGAGTATGAGTATCTGAATTTTTATATCAGTGGACACCCTCTGCAACGCTACTCATTGCAGGTGTCTTCTTTTGCGAATCTGATGTTATCAAAGAGTGATTCCAACTTGATTGGCAAGACTGCGCGCATTTGCGGTTTGTTGAGTTCAGTTCGTACACGTTTAGATAAACGAGAAAAACAGATTGCCTTCGCTGCCATCGAGGATATGTCTGGCAAAGGTGAAGTTATTTTTTGGAGTGAAGCTTGCGCCCAATTCCGCGATCTCATTTACGATGGATCAATCGTAGTGGTTAGTGGGAAAGCCGAGTTGAGAGACGATGGTCAGATAAAGATTACTGCCGATGACGTTATCTCCGTAGAAAGTGCAATCCAAAAGTTTGCGCGTGGGTACTCACTTCGCTTGGAAGAGGTCACTGAAGATTATAAGCTTCAGGAGCTAAAGAAGCTCTGTACAGCTAGTGGAACCAAAGGCGTTTCTATAGCTTTTCACATTCAGCGAAACAATATGCCCCTCATGCAGTATCACGCAACAAACGTTATGCTGCCTTTGGATCAAGAGACCGCTGAGAAGCTTATGGAGCTTTTTGGACCTTCAAATGTCCGCTTTCTTATGACGAGCTAGCATCTAAGGCCACGAAACTCAAACCAGGGTGCATTGTATGCCTACCGTGATGAGTCGACTCATTGAACCAGCAAATGCGTGAAAATCCCTCTTAGCTCAGTAAATTGCGGGTTCATCAGAAGCATCAATGCGCAGAACACTCAGCATACTTGGATCAACAGGCTCGATCGGGACCCAAAGTCTTGAAGTTCTTGCTGCGCATCATCCAGATATTGACATCGCCTATCTCAGCACCAACACCAAGGTGGCCCTTTTGGCCGAACAGGTCAAGCGATATACTGTTCGTGGCGTTGCTATTCGAGATGAGCAGGCGGCGCAGCGATTCCGAGAGATAAGCGACTTCAAGGGTGAGGTTCTCGTCGGTGATGAAGGACTTCGTCAGGCAGCAGCGTATGAACATAATGATCTACTGCTGTCCGCTTTAGTAGGTTTTAGTGGCGTCCAACCGACTCTTGCAGCTATAGAAAAAGGAATAACCGTCGCTCTTGCTAACAAAGAGACCTTGGTCAGTGCTGGTTGCGTTATCACTGAGGCAACAAAGAAATACGGCGCTAAGATCATCGCTGTAGATAGCGAGCATAGTGCTATACTACAGTGCATTCTAGGTGAGTCACTCAGTAGTGTTGAGAAATTGACAATCACAGCCTCTGGCGGACCCTTTCGTGAATCGACGCGTGCTGAGTTAGAGATGGTCAGCGTTGAGCAAGCTCTGCGCCATCCTAATTGGGCAATGGGTGCAAAGATCACGATCGATTCAGCAACCCTCATGAACAAGGGCTTTGAGGTTATTGAAGCACGGTGGTTGTTTGACATTCCAGCACAGCGTATTGATGTGCTCATCCATCCGCAGAGCATCATCCATTCAATGGTGACCTTTGTGGACGGCTCCGTGAAAGCGCAGCTTGGATTGCCAGATATGAATCTACCGATACATTACGCACTGAACTATCCGCATCGAGTTGAGTCTGCATTTCGTCGCCTTGACTTCAGCATCATACCTCAACTGACGTTTTCAATGCCTGATACCGATCGTTTCCCCTGCTTATCACTTGCCTATCAGGCTTTGGAACGCGGCGGAACAGCGACAGCCGTGCTAAATGCCGCGAATGAAGTGGCAGTTGCACAGTTTCTGAACAAATCGATTCGTTTTACCGACATTCCCCGTATCGTTGAACACTGCCTTGTTGCAATTCCAGTGGCAGATGATCCGTCTCTCACTCAGATCATTGAGCATGATGATGCTGCTCGTACTGAAGCAGACCGTTTTATCTCAACCCTACGTATTTAATCAACCCAACTGACGCACTAGACCCACAAACACTATGGATGTATTAACAAATGCAGCGTACTTCATCTTGGCCATTTTCCCACTCGTGGTGATTCATGAGTTAGGACACTTCCTAGCGGCAAAGTTGACAGGCACTAGGGCAGATGTGTTCGCGATTGGAATGGGTCCTCGCCTTTTTGGCTGGAACAAAATCACGGGATTCACCTTTGGAAAGTTAGCCGACGATTGGGATGGCGATGGTTGTACTGATTATCGATTGTCGCTCCTTCCCATAGGAGGCTACGTTCGCATCCTTGGAATGGTTGACGAGAGCATGACCGCTGACTATAGCAACAAGCCCATGCAACCCTGGGAGTTTCGTGCAAAAGGGACTTGGGCTAAGATCTTCATGATCTCAGCTGGGGTTATCATGAATCTTCTTTTAGCCTTGGTAATTCTCGTTGGACTTAACTCGTACAACGGAAAGACAGTTATTGCAACACGCACAATTTCGTACGTCAACTCAGGTTCTGCAGCTGAAAAGCTTGGCTTCCGTACAGGCGATGAACTTGTTTCGGTCGACAACACGGAAATCCAAACTTTCTATGATTTTGAACGACTCATGCTTCTAGAGCGTTTAGGTCACGACACTAAAGTGAAAGTGATCCGCGCTGGCACAACAGTCGAGATACCAGTGCGTGCAACCGATATCACAACAGTCCTTGAAAATCGCGAGTTCTTCGGCGTCTATCCTGATGGATGCAGAACCTTCATTGCATCTGTTGAAGCAGGTCGACCTGCCGCAGCTAGTGGCTTCCTCGCTAGCGATACTGTACTGAGTATCAGTGGCGCTCAAATTTTTACCAATGAGCAGTTTCAAGATTCTGTGAAGAACCATAGCGGAACTCCATTGCAATTTGTTGTCCGCCGTGGTGGTGAACTTATCAACCTAACCTGCACCCCTGATGCAACTGGCAAGATTGGGGTTTCCATACAGACCATCACGACCGGTAAAGTTATCACAACACAGTATAGCCTTGTTGAATCCGTGCAAGTAGGATTTCAGCAACTCCAGAGCTTTGCCCGAGCTTTCGTTAATATGGTTGTCATGATTGTTCGCGGTCAAGTTTCCGCAAACAAGTCGCTTGGTGGTCCTATTGCTATCGCAAAAAGTGCAACACAGTCTGCACAATCTGGCTGGGCAACATTTCTAGTTTTCGTCTCAACGCTTTCGGTTACTCTTGCCGTACTGAACATCCTGCCGATTCCTGCTTTGGACGGTGGACACTTGGTATTTATCGTGATTGAGGGTATCATCAAGCGCGAGGTCTCGGTAAAGATAAAGATGGCATTTCAGCAGATAGGATTTGTTGCGCTGCTGGCTTTGATGGCTTTTGTGTTCTACAACGATCTTACTCGATAGGAAATCCTGAATCGTGTTCAATTTTACTCCGGCTCTTAGAGCCCCAAAGTTCTCGGCATATTTCGTATTGTTTGCCTTCTTCTCCGCGTCGATTCTATTCGCACAGGAGGCAGACGTACCAGTTGAGAGCAGTACTCCGCTGACTGAACGTCAAAGTGGCGCTGACTCCACAGCGAATCTCAAGCAACTGCAAAACAATCTTTCTAGTATACTGCGGTCAAAGATCTTCAAAAATGCCAAGGTTGGTTTAAGCGTGTTTTCCTTGGACAAAAACCGTAGCCTGTATGAATACAATGCGCACCAAGCGCTTACACCAGCATCAACGACCAAGCTGTTTTATGGTTATGCGGCGATGAAGACTCTTGGTGCAGAGTATATGGTCCCAACACAGGTCGTTCATGACGGCGTCATTGGATCAGACTCGGTGCTTCAGGGAAATCTCTACCTTGTTGGTCATGGTGACTGCCTACTGGAAGTATCTGATATTGAAGCCCTGGCAGAGCGTATACGCCGTGCTGGCATCAAGAGTATCCAAGGCGATATTGTTGCAGACAACTCCTTTTTTGACGACATCACCGATCGTCAACAGTACAGTGGTGACAGAGAGCGCATGGAAGCTCTTCCGCCAATTTCGGCTTTAGGAGTAAACAGAAATATCGTCACCGTACTAGTCAGCAACAATGGCGGTGGCGTCCCCCGCGTTCAGACCATACCTCAATCGGCGGCCTTCCGCGTTTCGATAAAGAACGCTTCCGTTGTTTCGTCTGACGCTCCTGCATCATCTGGCTCTGCGCCAAAAAAGAAACAATCAGGACCAAGTACGCAGCCGTCCCCTCGTACGCGAGGCAGCAAAGCTGCCGCGCGTACTAAAAAATCTTCTGCGCAACCCCGTATACAATCCGGATCCAAAAAGAAGAAACGGAGTCATAGCCAGCTCATTCCAGAGTATCCAGAATACTCTGTTGATTTCCCGGTTGGCGACTATATGCTTAAGCGAGCCAAGTCGAAAGCTTCTTCAAAAGCAGGCCGTAGACAGCGCCGATCTGCCAGAGTATCAAGTTCTATGCAGGCGGATGGTATCCAGGAGTTCTATGTGAATGGCGTGCCACCTCGAAACTCTACGCAGTCCTTTAGTTACGAAATGCGTAAACCTGCAATGGCTGCGGCAGGTATTTTGTACCGAAGTCTGAACGCCGAAGGCATAGCACTGGGGGGCAAAGTTCGTGAAGGTATTGCGAGTCCACAGTTTAAGCTCATAGCCGAAGTAAAGCGTCCAATCGTTGAACTTCTTATACCGGTCAATAAGAATTCAGACAATTTTATAGCTGAACATCTCATGAAGATTGTTGGTGCTACGTGTTGCGGTAACAAGCAGTGCAATGTGAATGCCTTTCAAACACTTAGCTCAATTTTGGATTCAGCACACATCCCACTCGACGGCTGTAGCCTCTTCGATGGTAGTGGACTTTCGCGTCGGAACAAGACTTCGGTAAGCACACAATTGGCTATGCTTAAGAACATCAGTGAACAGCCTTTTTCAGGTGTTTTTTACAATACTATGGCAATTGCCGGTTTTGATGGCACATTGCGAAAGCGCATGATAGGAACCGCTGCTCAAGGGAATGCACATGCAAAAACTGGCACCCACGGGAATGTCAGTGCCTTAAGCGGATATGTTCGCACCCGTGATGGCGAGCGCTTGTGTTTTGCTATGATCAGTAACGGAGCAGGCGTTGGCGGCTTTAAAATGCTCGAAAATGCGGTTGTAGTGCAGTTAGCCGAATTTTCCATCAAAGATGGCACAATTGCTGTACCATCAATTCGTTAAAAGGTAGTTTGAGATCATCGCGAGCAAATGTTGCTTGTGCCTAGGTGCAATACTCACAGGAGACTTTATGTGCGGAATCGTTGGATACATTGGTTCAAAACAAGCGGCAAACATTGTTGTCGAAGGTCTCAAAATGCTTGAGTACCGAGGCTATGACTCAGCCGGCCTTGCCGTGATTGACAATAACCATATGGTGATCAATAAGTGCAAAGGCAAAGTTGTTGAACTTGAAAATATGCTCGACTACTCTCTCCTGCATGGTAGTCTTGCCATTGGACATACTCGATGGGCAACACACGGAGCTCCGAACGATGTCAACGCACACCCTCACACCGACGCAAGCGGAAAAATCGCCCTCATCCATAATGGGATCATTGAAAACTATTCGGTGATTAAGACCCAGTTGATGGAAAAGGGCTATCACTTCGCGAGCGACACGGATTCTGAAGTTCTCGCGGTATTGATTGGTGTGATCTATGAAAAAGTAAAAGATCTTGAACACGCTGTGCGACTGGCTCTGAATGAAATTGAAGGAACCTTCGGACTCGTTATTATCTCTGAATACGAACCAGATAAGATCATTGTGGCACGTCGTGGCTCTCCGATCGTCTTAGGCATTGGTGATGGCGAGTACCTCGTGGCATCCGATGCCTCTGCAATTGTTGCGCATATGCGCAAGGTCATCTATCTCAATGACGATGAAATGGCAGTGCTGAGTCGGACAGGCTACACCACAAAAACCATTAAGAACCAGCACATTAGTGCTGAGATCCATGAACTTGAGATCAATCTCCAGCAGATACAGCGCGGTAATTACGCGCACTTCATGCTCAAAGAGATTTTTGAACAACCAGCAACCTTCAAGGATTCCATACGTGGACGCCTCCTACTGGATGAAGGGAACGCCAAACTTGGTGGTCTCAACACGATTGCTCAGAAACTCAGTGCAGCCCGACGAATCATCTTCACTGCGTGCGGTACCTCGTGGCATTCAGCTCTCGTCGGAGAATACTTGATTGAGCAACTAGCCCAGATTCCAGTAGAAGTTGAGTATGCTTCTGAGTTTCGCTATCGTAATCCGGTTATCTACAAGGATGACGTAGTTATAGGTATCTCGCAATCCGGTGAAACTGCCGACACTTTAGCCGCACTTCGCGAAGCGAAGTTGAAGGGCGCAACGACCCTGGGCTTGGTTAACGTTGTTGGCTCAACTATCGCTCGTGAAACAGATGCAGGTGTGTATCTGCACGCTGGACCAGAGATAGGAGTTGCTTCGACAAAGGCATTTACCTCTCAACTTGCCGTTCTCTCATTACTAGCAATGTATCTTGGTCGCCAACGCAATCTCGGTGTGACTGAAGGTAAATCTTTCGCATCTGAACTTGCTATTCTACCAGAGAAGATTCAGCATATTCTTGAGCATGCAGATAAAATCAAAGCCATTGCAGACGAGTATGTCAACGCCACGAACTTCTTGTACCTTGGACGTGGTGTCAACTTCCCTGTTGCCTTAGAGGGCGCTCTGAAACTTAAGGAGATATCGTACATCCATGCAGAGGGATATCCTGCAGCTGAGATGAAGCACGGACCAATAGCACTCATCGATGAGAACATGCCAGTGGTGTGTATTGCAACGAAAGACGAAATCTATGATAAGGTTATCTCGAACATAGAAGAAGTTCGCGCACGTGGCGGAAAAGTAATTGCGATTGCAAGCGAAGGTGATACGATGATACAACGTCTGTCCAATCATGTCATCTATATTCCGAACACACTCGATCAGTTCACGCCAGTGCTTGCCTCCATTCCCCTCCAACTCTTGGCTTACTACATCGCTGTGGAGCGAGGTTGCGATGTAGATAAACCGCGCAACCTAGCTAAGAGTGTCACTGTGGAATAGTGTGTCGAATCGTTGTATTGCAATAGACAGTCGGAAAAGCTGTGACCATGCGTTCTGAATACGTGGCAGCTTGTGAGCGCTTTGCCGAGCTTCGCACTATGAGAAATTGAACTTTTGGTGTTCGTTGTGGGATCGTAGGTACTGTTAAGCTGAGCTAACGTACGGCAAGCAGTAAGATGCGTGACATCTTCTCATCAGAAAGCCCCTACCGAGATTTGTGCAGCTGGGTAGCTCGTAAATCCGAGCATGGCAACGTTATTGAGTTATCTTCAGTCGATCGCCTGACGAAGATCAACTCTCAGTTCACTTCAGATAGCTCGAAAACCCATATATCTCATTCAACCGTCAGAAACGACTAGTCTTTGGGTGCTGCGTTGTTAATCAAACCACGACGCATGATAAGACGTTGGAGAACGTCTGGGAAACGGATCTCAAACATCATGAGCTTTGCATATTGCTCTACACTGAGGAGAGGCTTGAGCTCAGTGATGCGATCCTTTTGAGCGGTCACGAGTGCATCATAATTCTTTAGCAGTTCATCGGTAGCAGCGGAGATTTCAGAATCTGAGCCATCCTTTAGAATCTTGTTCAATTTTCTGACGGCCGCATCAAGGTACTTTTTTGCGTCGTCGATATTGTGCTGACTCTCTTCGTACGTGGCAAGGAACTTAGTCTTTTGATCGCCGCTCAAATCCAGCATTTCAACCAGCTTTTTGGCCTTCATCTCCATAATGCGAGACTTGATTTTCTCTGGATCCTGCCCATCCTTTTGAGCGTAAAGAACTGGAGACGCAACGCATAGCAGACAACTTGCCAGCAGTGCAATAGCGACAAACGCTCTTCTTGGACTAGCCTTCACCATTTTCAACCTCCAAAATCTGTTGTTCGACATCTTGAATATCGACACTATTCAGTAAATCCAGAGCCTCGTTGCTTTGCTCATCAGACGACACTTGGTCCAAATCTGATACTGATGCACCAACAATTGACTCGGCCATCAGACCTTCTAATTGATCGTTGTCTTGTACAACGGCAATAGCATTCGAGCTCAAATCATGCGGTAAGATACTCAGAGGAAGCATTCCTTCATCCGCGGAAGATTCTACAAGAAGAACCGTACCAGGATCTTTTGCAAGCAAGCTTGCGAGTTCATCATCGAAATTCTGGAATTCTACGCTTTTTTGAGCGCTATTGTAGTAAAAAACCATAATTCCCACACAAAGAGCCATGACAGGTGCTAATTTTCGAACCCAACCCAGACTCAAGGGAGCTGAATTTCTCCGCATACGCTCGTGAACCTTCACGGAGAGGTTTCTTGTTCTCTGGTCAATATCTTCGTGATAACTCATAGTTTCAAGCTTTGCGAACAAAGCCTGAACCTCTTCTACTTCTTGTACGAGCTCGGGGAATGCTCTGACAGAGTCCTCAAACTGCCGAGCACTCTTTGCATCGAGGCGACCAAACGCGAAATCTGGCAACATAGCCTCAAGTTGCTCGCGATTCAAAGTTGGTGCGGCGCCATTGCGACCGTTGAATTCACCGTTATATGTAGAATCTGTATCCATACTAATCCTTCCTTTCCAGGAAATCTGACGTTTGAATGAGTCGAGCCAGTTTTTGCACCGCCTGGAAGTAATTCGCCTTCAACCCTCCAATACTTGTGCCTAAAATCTCCGAAATCTCTTCGTAGCTCAATTCATCGAAATAACGTAAGTAAAACGTCTCTCTTTGCTTTTCAGGCAATTGCTGCAACATTTGCTCAAATTGCAATTGAAAGTCCTTATTAAGCAGTGCTCGCTCGGGAGTTGCATCTGGAGAAACCATATCTAGCTGATCATCATCGTTTGATCCAAACCATGAAAGCAGACGGCTCTTTCTTCTCATCGTATGGCAAACGTTCACCGTTATGCGGTACAGCCAAGTTTGCATGCTACTGTCACCCTTGAAGGTCTCCAAACCTTTTAAAGCCCGAATGAAGACTTCTTGAGCCGCATCGTCGGCATCATCATGCGACTGACCAAGTTGGCGTAGAGCCAGCGAATACACGAATCTCTGGTGCTGTCGCACAAAACGTGTTGCAGCAGCATCACGATCGCCGTGCACGTATTCATCTATGAGGGCTTTATCTTCCGCCGGTAGTGCCAATGAGTATCCCATCTGCAGTTTCTCCCTAACTAACTGCATAATAGACCGAGCAAGTGCTCGGAGGGTTTAAGCGTGTGGAGATTAGGCTACATTTTCTCTTAGTGGAGTGTCAGAACCTGCATCATTATACTCGTACTGCAAGTCTTCAGGTATGCTCTTCCGGTTTACAAATCCCTCTTGAATACCGTGATAGTGCTCTATGCGCTCCTCATCAGATCGCCAACAAAGAAAGACTTCACGAGAATCTATAAGTGCCGGAAAATCAACGAGTCCCACGCTAAAGTCATAATCTTTATACACACACCCTAGTTCTTCCAATTCAAGGATATAGCGATGGAGACGATCATTCATTTCCACGTATTCGGGAAGGCTGTCGCTGTTCTGTCCGTGCTGGAACACAAGGCGACGTAGCTCCTGGCCTGCGAAAAGGATGTCCTTCACAATGGCTTTAACCAGTGGAAGTGTTTTGTTAGCTGATTGTAGATCAAAAACCCGCATAGTAGACTACGATTGAGGTGCCTGACGGCGATGACGAATGTACTCGACAACTGCCGGGAGAACACTGATAAGAATGATAGCAAGGATAACAACGGCGAAATTCTTCTTGACAATCTCTTGATTTGCAAAGAAATAGCCAATAATGGTAAAAGAGCAAACCCAAAGAGCCCCCCCTCCGATACTGTAAGCAGCAAACTTGGTAAAGCTCATCTTGCCCAAGCCGGCAACGAAGGGAGCAAATGTGCGAACGATTGGGATAAAGCGCGCAAAAATGATCGTCTTGCCTCCATGCTTCTCATAGAATGCGTGGGTTCGATCGAGCGAGGACTTATTGAACCATCGAGACGAATGTGCAATCAAGCGTTCCCCCATCTTGTTCCCAACCGTGTAATTGAGAAGATCTCCACTATTCGCAGCGATCATCAGCAAAGGAATGATCACAAAAATGTTCAAGCTTCCCAAGGCGCATATTCCACCTATGGCAAAAAGCAGGGAATCTCCGGGTAAAAAAGGAGTCACAACTAAGCCAGTTTCACAGAAGACCACTAAAAACAATAACACATACATCCAAACGCCAAGGCTGGCGATGAGTGCTGTGAGGTGCACATCCAGGTGCAGAATGAAGTCCAAGACAGTCATCATAAATCGATCAGAAAATGAGACTGCAATATAGACCCAACTACAGCCTTCACCAATGGTAGTAATACGTAAAAAGAAAGCGGGCAGTGCCCGCTTTCCTCAAAAATCAGCAAGATTTCGTAGGCTTTTGTCCTACTTTCGACTCTAGAACTGAGATTACGCTATTCAAAGGGCCACCATCAGCTTCAAAGCCTAACCACGAGCCAGTACAGCTCTTACTTTTCATCAGATTTCTTTTCTTCCTTTTCCTTGTCAAGTTGTTGTTCCATTTGACGCAGTTTCGCGCGCATTTCATCCAGCTGTTTCTTCATTTGGGCATTCTGATCGAGCGGCGCTTGACGTGGCTTGTTCCCTTTTGGTAGTGTGTAGGGTGTATCCTCCATGGCGTCTGGGGCTTCACTTTCGGGTTGCAGTGAGTCAAACTCTCTCAGCTGCGGCATCTGAAAATTGAAGCGATTGGTGTTTCCACCAAAAAAGTTCTCAAACGGCTGTCCGAAAAGATCTCCATCCTCATTCGTGCTAAAGCTGAAGTTGTTCAATGAACCGTTGTCCATCCACAACTCTCTGTCTGGATAGACAAACAACTGATCTGCATCAATGAGCTTTTCATTACTAGAATTACTCCAACTGGAGAAACTGAATGATTGAATCGCTGGAAGCTGCTTGGCTTGATTCTCCACAGAAGCATCTCCCTTACGGTCTTTCTGGGCTGCTAAAAGTCGCTCATACTCTTGCTGACGCAACTCAGCAAGCGTTGCCAGCTGCGTCTTTGTAAGAAGTTGCTTGATCTCAGACATCTTCGCCAAAGCCATTGAATTGATTTCGGTCTGGACCTCTTGCAGGTCAACAAGAATACGCTTCATCTCCTTGTCATCCTGAGGCTCTTTTACGCATGCTAATGTATAGTCTTCTTTCAGCAGCTCACGCTTACGTCGAAGTGTGCGAGTGTCATTTTGGAGTGAGTGCACAATTGCGACAATCTCCTCACGCTGTGCTTTGCTCAATCGTAACTCTTTGATGACCGACATACGCTTCTCAGACATAGGCCTATCTTTCGCGAAACCTCGTTCGCGATGAAAGGCTTGAGCTTCTCCATTCTGGGTAGCGAAAACAAGTGTACAGCAGATGACGGCAAGAAGTAAAGTTCTCATGATTCCTGGAGTGTGTAATCGAAAAACCGTACGAATTTCAGGACTGTTGATCTCGTAACAAAACTGTTAACATGACTTTGACCCTTTTTAACTCTGATTTACTGACAGCGGTTGGACTTTGAAGAGGAAAAGTCACCGACCCGGTATAGGGCACCATGAGCTCATCACGCCAGACATGTTCAGAGCAATAAAAATGGGTCCACTGCGAAAACGCCGGACCCATGGACTTGTCGTGTCTATGATCGCTTATGAAACAACAGCGCCTTCCAGTAATCGCACCGCCGAGCGCAGCTTCTCAACGATACCATGTATGCTTTGTCGCTGAGCTCCAATGCGCAGAGCTGAATCGTTGGCGTCGCTATCACCTTGTGATAGATAGTCGGCTGTTTGACGGATAGAGTTTGCGAGTTGTGAGAGCGGGCTATCAGTACTTGTCTCTTCAGCCGCGCGCGACAATTCATCACGCTGATTCGTTACTGTCTGTACTTCTACGCGCAGCGCTTCTAGCTCTTGTTCAAACTGTGAAACACGCACCTTGTATTGCTCGATCTCTGATCTCAGAAGACTATCAGCTGCGCTGAGCTCCTGTTGATTTTGTTCCGCTTGCTCAAGAATGTGAAGCTTCTCTTCAGCGAGTACAGCCTGCTTTTCGCGCTCATACATACGAGCGGTCATTTCCATAAGCTGTGCTTTGTATTCTGTAGTTGCGTCATCTTGTCGTTGCAGCTTCGTGCGCAAATCTTCTGCATTGCGTTCGAGACGCGCGATTTCATCGCTACTGATTTGCTGTTGACTTTCTGCTTGCGCTATCTGACGACGCAATTCCGTGGTTGCAACCAGCAGCTCTTGGATTTCTTTGTGCGCGGTTGATTGTCGAAGCTCGTGTTCAGCGCGAAGCGCTTGTAGCTCGGCGCGTTGAATGCGTACTTGATTTTCAGCTTCCGCGACCTGCATGCCGCGCTCTTGCAAACTCTGCTCCATGTTCTCTGCTCGAGTTTGCCAAGCCAAAACGTCACTCTCAGCACTTCGTAGTCGCTGCTGTAGCTGCTCAAGCTCCACAGTATTCTGAGATTGGATCTGCGCCTCTGCAAGGAGTCGTTCAATACGCAGGTCACGATCTTGCACCGTAGCTTGTAAATCGTTCACTTTTTCGTACAAACCCTTCATCGACGCCCGCAGCTCATCGATGGTCGCGATTTCTTCTTTCCAGCTCTCAAGCGTGGTGTTCTGAGTGGCTATGAGATCAGCTTTCGCCTCTAACTCAGATTCTAGGAGGGATATGCGCGTCTGCATATCGGCATCATGCTGCTGCTTCGCTGCCATGATATCACCGGCACGACGAACCATTTGCCACAAGGATTCAACGGACTTTTGTACCTCATTCGAGGGAGCAAGTAATCTGTCTGTTTCCACTAAACCTCCTAATCACATAGAGAAGAAATGAATTGCACTCCGTTAGGCACGAAGTGTTGCCCCAAGTTGTTTTGCAACTGCGTTGACAATGTTCTCAATAACAGTATCAACCTCCTCATCCGTGAGAGTTCGTTCATGTGAGGAAAAGATCAGACGGAAAGCCAAACTCTTCTTATCCTCTCCAAGACTAGCGTGCTCGAAGAGGTCAAACAAATGAACGCGGCGCAAAATAGCACTGCCGCTCTGAACAATGATCGATTGGACCTGAGAAGATTGAATTTCTTGAGCAAGGACGAAAGCAAGGTCACGCTCTACTTGAGGATACGGAGATACAGCAGTAAAGCGAGGTTGCGCTTCTTGGGCCTGAAAGAGCTCCGTGCAGTCGAGACGTAGGAAGTAAACATTTTTATCCACATCGAGAGCCTTACACACTTTGCGCTTAAGTTCCCCTAGCACACCAATCACTTTTCCTTGATAGAGCACTGCAACCTGCTCAGCACTAAATTCAGGAGCAGTAGAGGGCGCGAACTCGAAACGGAGACCCAAGGTTGCGGCAAGACTCTGAACAAGGCCTTTGAGGTCGTACACATCAAGCTGTCGCTCAGCTGCATTCCAACTCTTTGTTTGAGCTAATCCGCAAAGAACAATTGCCAGCTCTTCTCGCTCCGCAAACGCGCCGAGTGTACCAGAGCCTCCTCCTTCCACACGATGAAATGTCTTCGCGAGATCGAAGAGTCCTATACGCTGTGCACCTTGGCGAATGTTATGAGCCACTACTTTTAAAGATGAAGCGACCAGGGTTGATCGCATGATCGACAACTCCTCGCCAAGAGGATTGGCAAGCGCAACCCCTCCGTCACCAACTAAGGCTTCAGAACGAGGATCTGTCTGATTCTGCGTTACAATTTCATGTAAGCCCAGTGTTGCTAAGGTACTACGTATCTTCAGCTTTAAACCAGACTCGCGAAACTCGTGAGGGAAACTACCTTCAGCAAACGAGACTTCTGCGTCTCGACGTAAAGGAATGGAATCATAGTTCTTGAGTATTGCTATCTCTTCGATAAGATCAATCTCTTCTGAGATATCTACGCGATAGGTAGGAGCTATGACAACGACTTGCTGTTCGGAACGTGCATCCAGGGAACAATCAAGCCGCGACAAAACATCGCAGATTTCCTCATCAGAAATCTCAAAGCCAAGTACGCTTCGCACTCGCTTAAAACGAAGCGTAATCGGTTGTTTGTTAAAGACTTGCGGATATGCATCAACTATTCCTTGTTCAACTTCAGCTCCACATAACTCAGACATCAACTGAGCAGCTCGATTGAGCGCATACTCAAGGTTATTAATGTCGGTCCCCCGTTCAAATCGATATGAGGCGTCAGATGAAATGCCGAGACGACGAGCGCTGCGGCGGATTGAGGATGGGCGAAAATAAGCCGACTCGACAAGGACACTAGTACTCTGGTCTTTAATGGATGAATTCTCGCCTCCCATGACTCCCGCAATTGCAAGGCGCTTTTGGGAATCACATATCATAAGAGTCTGTTGGTCGAGTACCCTCTCTTTTGCATCCAAAGTCGTGTACTTTTCGCCCTCGTTAGCGAGCTTCACCTCAATAGTATTATCACTTACTACCGAGTAATCGAATGCGTGCAAGGGGTGACCGCACTCCATCAGTACAAAGTTGGTGATATCAACGACATTGTTTCGCGGACGTAAGCCAACGCTCTCTAATTTCTGCTGCAACCACCGTGGAGATGCTGCAACCTTGACGTTATGGAGCACTCGAGCCATGTACCTTGGACAATCCTCTGGATTCTTGATCTTAACTTGTACAGAGACTGCTTTGCTGCTCTCCACTACCCGAGCTGATGGCATACGGAGTGGCAACTTCTCATAGGCTGCGATAATGCGGGCTATTCCAAGATGTGAGAGCGCATCGGCACGGTTAGGCGTTATACTGATCTCGTAGATTACATCTGCCAAGCCAAGGGCTTGTCCGATCTCCAAACCGACTTCAATGTCATTGTCAAGCACCCAGATACCGTGTCCTTCATCTTCCAGATTCAATTCAGCACGCGAGCAGATCATTCCATTCGACTCAATGCCGCGCAAGACTCTCTTTGCAATCTCAAATCCACCATTCGGAACGATTGCACCTGGCAGCGCAAACACAATGGTCTGGCCAGCTTCGACATTGGGTGCACCGCAGACTACCGTTCGCTGCTCTTTACCGTCAAACACTTCGCACACAGACAGCTTGTCGGCCTTTGGATGCTTCTCCTTCTGCACAACTTTCGCTGTCACAAAATTGGTGTATAGAGTTCGACGATCTTCAAACGACTCTACCTCAATTCCGAGCATGTTGAGAGCTTCACTGAGCTCTGATGGGCTACTGGTAAATGAAACGAATTCTTGTAACCAATTGTGCGAGATTTTCATGGAAGAGCGGAAGTTGTCATGTGTAGAAATACAAGCGGCAAATTTAGTCAGCATTAGCCTCCGTAGAGAAACTTTCCTTCAATTTCGAACGCTCTTCACCGCGAAACGCAAGCGTCAACACTCCGAACACAAAATCTTCACTACCTTCTACGATTTCACAAACCTATTCCATTTTCTTTCCCTATCTTTGTATTCATTCTGATCGCGGGGTAGAGCAATTGGTAGCTCGTCGGGCTCATAACCCGAAGGTTGTAGGTTCAAGTCCTGCCCCCGCTACTATCAAAGGCCGTTTGCCATAAGCAAGCGGCCTTTTTTTGTTTGAAACTCACCTACCGTCTTCGTTCCAGCCCATCAACGAGCTCTGTGCGGGCTCGAAACGTATTGAGTACGTCGTTCATTGCAAAAAGCTTTGCACAATGAGATTGTCTTCTCGCCAGTGGTTCGAGAGCTTCATTCCGTGGTCAGTGACGCGAGAACTCTGTGTTGAAGTAAACAGCGAACTATTTGAAATCCACTACAATATCTGTGTAACTTAGAGTGCTAACCAAGAGTTGGGAGTGGGTTCCGACTGATTCGTTAGGAAATGTGCACGACAATCGGAGTATGCTATGCTGAGGATGTCGACTGCTAGGCAATTGCTTCTCGTTACTACCGCCCTTGCGCTGTTTCTCACTGGGGGTTGCTTTCAGCAACTTACCTGCGGCGGCACAGTCCATGCTCGCGTCTATGACAAGCAAGGTCATAAACTCGGCGACGCGGACCTGCGTATGAATGCTCCCATGCACCTATTTAAGTCGCTGGGAAACTGTGAGGTTCAAATCGAGCTTACAAACTCCGATGAGCAGACCATGAGCTTTAGTGGTGATCTCAATGCGGATGGTGTGTCGGACTGCTCTGTTTCCACATCGAAGTCGAAGAAAAGCAAGAACGCTCTTCGAACTTTTATCGTGATAAAAGAGTGGGGACCGGCATCTCGCACCATCCCTTGCTCCGACGAGCAGGATGCTCGAACCAAGTACCACACCGCACTCACCCTCAGTCGAAATCGCGACCAGGTACTTGTTGCTCGAATCAGCTTTGGCGATGGTTGTTGCACGATAGAGATTCTCAGCTGGCAGTTCAAATCTTCCATTGTAGACTGAGTTCTTTCCAAGCTCAGAGTCTCTCAAACGAATGGATCTAGTACACGACTACCTACTGTCGCCAAGAATCCAAACGAGCTTTTTTGTTATTCTATCTCTGTAGGTGGTAGCCACAAATGCTGTTCAAGACAAACGCAATCGCCGCGAAAGCCCACCTCCTCTGACTCCAAGAGCTCACGCATGAGTGTTGGTGTGGCAAAGTGCATCTTGCCGCTAAGTTCACCGAGGCGGTTCACCACACGGTGAGCGGGGATCCACTCTCGCGAGTGTGCAGCATTCATCGCCCAGCCAACCATACGTGATGAAGATCGCGCACCGAGAGCAGCCGCAATATGACCATAAGTGGTCACCTTTCCTCTTGGAATCTGCTCCACTATCAGCCAGACTCGTTCAAAGAAATCATCTTTTGTGCTCGGAGCTTTGATCTTGGATGGTTTACTTTTAGTTGGCATCTCTGGCAAACCATGCTCTACAAATCAATCCATCCTTCACTTCATAGATCGCGACAGCGTGCAATTGTGTATCAGCCATAAGTCCGCTAACCTTCTCCTCATCAATAGCAATCTCACCGCAGACCACGCGCTTAACCAATTCACAATGTAAATCTGGATGCGTAGCAAACATGGTACCGTAGCTTTGACGCAGTTGATCACGGCCCTCACAGAACATCTCCGAGCTCTGCAGGCGGAACAACTGCACATTCTCTGCATAGCACATCGCAAACGCTTCGATATCGCGATTGTTGTATGCATCTAACTGGCGCTGTGCTAATTCCTCAGACATTGTCATGTGACCTTTGCCCATCTCTGTGATACTAAAAACTCGATGGCTCTCTAGCGTAATGCCCGAGCCATATCAATGATTGCTTGCGGAATGTCTTGATGACTCGTCTGCTTGTCATCTGCTGCCAATTCCAACGGAATAGCGCCTGGGTTGTGTCCGGTGTAGAATGCAGAATAAAATCCGCTCTCCTTGCCTTCAAGTGCATCACAAACCATCCAGTATGCTAACCAGCTCGCACGGAGGATATCCGTAACCGCCGCTTTTCCTCCGCGTTGGAAGTAGCTCATGTCAACCGAGCGAATCTCGTGCTTAATGTTGCGTTTTGCGAACAAAGACTCCAGACAGGCGGTGATTTCTTCCAAGCTCTGCTCATAGCCCTCTGCAACAATAATACGCGTATCGCGGTCTCGCTCATCGATCATGGTGACCAAAGCTTCGTAGTCTACAGTTTCACCAGGTCGAATGATATACTCTGCACCTGTTACGATTCCGGCGTAGAAAGCCAGATAGGCGCTATCTCTACCCATGGATTGAATCAGATACACCCGTCGGTGAGAACTGGCTGTATCCCGAATCCACTCGAGCATGTCCAAAGACTTGTCGAGTGCAGAATAAAAGCCAATGCTTGTGCCAAGATTGTTGCAGACGTCATTGTCGATTGACCCAGGGCAGACTAAAATCTTCGTCCTCATTTTCTCACTTCTGAGAATATTGTTAATCGTGTTTGAGGCTTTGACACTTCCATTTCCACCGCAAACGAAGAGATAGTCGAAGTGATTATCGTGCAGATTCACAGCAACCGTTCGTTGCAAATCCATATCTGTAGCTAACTCCGGAACCCGGACCGTCCCGAGAATGGTTCCACCAGTGTGCGAGTGCCCTGCTACTTCTCGTTTCCCTAGCTGACGATACTGATTATAGGTCAAACCTTTCCAGCCGTCAATCACACCATGGACTGTCGTAGTTGGATGGAGGTTAAGACTGCAGCGAACAACCCCTCGAACGAAAGCATTCATTCCAGAACAATCGCCGCCACCTGTGAGAACTGCAAATTTCATGTGCGTATATTAAGTAGATTCGTTGAGATACAATGAACGGCGTAGTGAGCTGGTGCCAACATTGGACTTCCTTCATCTTCGCCTTGCTTGCCGACCATCTTCAGCCTCTAAGCTTGAGACTTCAGCACCGCCATTTGCGCTGAGCAAGAAGAGCTGTGTATGAAAAGGTCGAATTCACTATAGCCACTAAACTACGAAGTAGACACATCGTGCCGGGCCTGATGTTGTGCACACTCGTACAGGTTTCCAAGAATTAAAACTCAAGATGAACACAATCGAGCTTCAACAACTGCACAAGGTTTTTCGCACTCACAAGAAAGAGCCTGGTCTGATGGGTTCACTGCGATCCTTGGTGCACCGCGAATACAATGAGCATATCGCTGTCAATGCTCTGAGTTTCGCGATCGAGGAAGGAGAACTTGTGGGAATGCTTGGTGCCAATGGAGCAGGAAAAACAACCACCTTGAAGATGCTAAGTGGACTATTACATCCGGATAGTGGTGACGCACATGTGCTTGGATTTCGACCATGGGAACGCAAAGTAGAATACCGTAAGCAGATTTCCATCGTTATGGGTCAGCGTAATCAGCTGTGGTGGGACCTCCCGGCTGCCGACTCATTCCTTTTGAACAAGGAGATGTATCAGATTCCGGATAGTGACTTTCAACGACGCTTGCAAGAGCTCTGTACAGCTCTTGATATCGAGTCGAAGCTCCATATACAGCTTCGCCGACTGTCACTCGGAGAACGGATGAAGTGCGAATTGATCGGTGCACTCCTACATGCGCCACGCGTCGTTTTTTTGGATGAACCTACAATCGGGTTGGATGTTGTTGCTCAGCACGCCCTGCGCAACTTCATAAAGGAATTCAATGCAAGTCATCAGACCACCATTGTCCTCACCAGCCACTACATGGACGATATCAAGGCTTTGTGCAAGCGTGTGATTGTGATCGACGAAGGTAAACTACTCTTTGACGGTGCACTCGATAAACTTATCGAGCGTTTTATCGAAGAGAAAGTTCTGGGCTTGCGTTTTGCCTCTGCTATAGACCGAGAGTCACTTGCATCGTTTGGCCGCATAGTTGAGTTTGAAGCCGATCACGCTGTTGTTCGAGTCCCAAGACTCGAAGTAGCCTCTATAGCTGGTGAGCTCCTCAATCGCTTCGATATCATTGATTTGACTATTGAAGAAGTTCCCATTGAGGAAGTGATTCGCATCATCTTCAGTGCGAACTCTTCCGCGTAGGTTGTGTTAGGCGGTACGCGCCTATACCTTGATTACCGCTACGCTATAGTCTTTTTGTTACACGCGGCGCTGCGCGCCATGGGTCTGCAACACCATGTATGGCTTCTAACTCGGCAAAGACTCAATCCAGCGTATTGACTGCATCCCAATCGGCTTGAGTATCAACATCAATTGCTGCCTCTTTCATGTTTACTCCCACGCAGCTGGCGGCATATTGTCTGATGAGTCCCTTTGCTCCAAATCGCGGATCACATGTGCGAAGCTCTGAGAAAACTGAAGAACGGAAAAGCGCAGGTATTCCTTTCGTAGACTCATACTCAGCGGCAACTATCACAGCATCCTCTCGCTCAATTGCGGTATCTACAATGCGCCCGAGCTCAAGGCTACCGATATGTACCTGATCGCATGTCGTAAACAACACTGCGTCAGCCTTGTGTTCTTCAATGAACTGCATCGCACAACGAATTGATGACCCCATGCCCTCATTCCAATGATCGTTGACAACTACCTGATAGCTTCGCCAACTCTCTTGACGTCGAAGCTCTGACTCAATTTGCTCAGCATTTGCCCCAAGTACAACAGTGCAATGCAGCTTTAACTCCGCGTTCGAAGAATGAATATTCAGAGCTGCTGCGATGGCTGACTCTAACAATGTTCGATTCTTCCACGGTAGTAACTGCTTAGGACTACCAAAACGTGAAGATGAGCCAGCCGCTAACACGACCACACAAAGTTGAAAGCAAGATTGAAGTGAAGAAGGCATGTGTTCGAAAAGAAACTAAAAGCAACTGACGGCAACTGAGTCGCGCCCCACTAGCACCTAGAAAAGCACTACCTGCTGCACAATTGATTGCCGCTGTTCATGAATCCTACCCTCTTTCTTTGAAAGCGACCGTGCACTCGATGAACGAAAAAATGATTGGAGTTCGGCTACAATGCTAAGAGCAATTTCCTCGGCGGTCTCAGCACCAAGATCTAACCCGATGGGACTATGCACATGAGCTTCAAGATAGGTCGCAAGCACTGGATCTGTTTCAGCAATGCGTTGCAAAAGAGTCTGAGTACGCTTCCTCGCACCTAGGATTCCAATAAAGCTAAACTGCCGGTGACGAAGCTTCTGCAGCATCGCAATGTCGAAGTCTACATTATGCGACATATACACGCACGCGCTCTGGAGTCCATCCTCTAGGGCTGCGGCGCACTCATTCACTGTTCCCGATACAACTCGCTCAGAATTTGGGAAGCGATCTATTTGAGCCTTTATAGAAGATTTGTCCACTACTATCGTCTTCCATCCAACTTGTGCACACAGACGTTGCAATGGAATGGCATCATATCCTGCACCAATGATATTGATGATGGGCTGAGGACAACAGAACTCGCATGCAAAAAGGGAATCGTGAAGAGCTGTTGCGCTTCGAATGCTCCCCTCTTTGTCAACCGCTCTGTAGCTGGCAGCGTGTTTCTCAAGCAATGCACTCCTGACCGCAGCGACTGTCTCAGATGGAATGAGGTCTAATTGATCTTCGTTCTCAATAAAGAAGTGCCGTCCGGTGCAGTGTCCACTGGTCTGTACATCTACGATAAGCAAATGCACAGCATGACTACGAAGCTGCGATTGTCGTTGTAAGAGCGCAATGACTTCAGAAGGATGCTCTTGAGAGTTTACAGAGAGGAAACGAGACGGCTGTGCCTCTGAATACGGTGAACGATTCGAGTAATCAAAGGTCCAGGATGGAGAAGAACTAAAGGCTTCGATGAGAATGTGAAGAACTCCTTCACAACCAAGATGAAGACCGAACACCACAGAGGCGTCATTTCGAGTATCATAGCGCACCAGTCGCGACTTTCCATCATCCATGCAAGACTTGGCTTGTAGATACAAGTCAGCCTCCAGACAACCTCCGCTCAATGCTCCACTGACTTTACCGGCACTATCGACAACCATTCGCGCACCTACGCCTCGATATCCGTTGCCTTCTAGCGCAACCACGGTCAACATCGCAAACGAATCGGAGCATGCTTTCGCTTTTGCAATAGCGTCCAAGCAACGTTGTAATTCCGACATTCTCAACTCCCTCGCCTGCTGAATAATAGCTCTATGATAATTCTAGCGTTTCACGAAGGACTTCGCGTAGCGCCGCGAGCCACACAACAACTCTAGCAAGTACGCGCCAGGCGCGCAATCAGGCAACTCGATAGGAAACTGAAAAGCGCCACCACTTTCTATTTGAACATCTTGTTGAAGAATGAGTGCTCCGAGTAAGTCGCGGACACGGATCTGTGCCTGACGTACCAAACCACCTTTTAAACGTCCCTTTACCTCAAATGAAGTCACCACGGGATGAGGAAAAATCTGCATGTCCAGTTCGGTCGGCTCGCTGCTCTCCACCACTTCTGTCAAGAACTGCTCTTGAATTGGTAGCTGGCGAATGCGTTTACCAGTAGCATTAAAGATTGCATTGCAGAATGCAGGTGAAATAGATGGGAAGCCTGCTTCGCCCATGCCACGAGGTGAACTGGTACTTGGGAGTATATGTACCTCAATCTTCGGACACTCCGCAATGCGCATCCATTCAAAGTCATTGAAATTATTCTGAACAACAGACCCCTTATCGAAGGTAATCTGAGCCTTCAAACTTGTCGCCAGCCCGTCAATACAAGCGCCAATGAGTTGCGCTTCTACACCAGAGGGATTCACCGCCGTACCACAGTCCACTACGATCACAACTCGCTCAATCTTCAGAAATCCTGTGTCGTCGACTGAGACTTCAACGACATGCGCAACAGACGAATAGGCATCAGTGCACGCTATCCCTCGACCCCATCCTTTGGGGAGCGGCTTCGTCCACTCAGATCGCGATGCAGCTTCATCTAGTACGGTACGTAGACGACCTGCAGGCAATAATCCACGTCGAAATTCATAGGGGTCTTTGCCAGCAGCTATAGCAAGCTCATCAATGAAGCACTCGTTTGCGAAGACAGCAGTACTGTTGTTCACAGATCGCCAAGCTCCTAAGGGTATAGGGAGACTCGGACCAGAAACTCCAGCGGTGCCAGGTGAAATGTTATAGGGAGGGTTGTAGCCCATACCACTAGGAACAACTTTCTGAATCCAACCTGTTACCGTACCATCCGCAGCTAAACCACCTTTGAGAGAGTGATAACTTGCTGGTCTGTAATAGTCATTTCGAATATCATCTTCCCTACTAAACAAGAACTGTACGGGAAATCGATAGGCCTTCGACACACGAGCCGCGTAGCTAGCAAAATCTGTCTGTGAACGTCTACCGAATCCACCACCCATTAAGGTAGTATTCACTTTAATTTTTGATGAAGCAAGACCTGTTGCGCTTGCCACGGTGCCGAGTACATTGTCTCCAGACTGCGTTGGAGCCCAAATCTCCGCACTATCTTCTCGCACATCGGCTGTACAGTTCATTGGCTCCATACATGCATGAGCCACGTACGGTAAAAAGTACTGAGCCTCGATCTTTACAGCAGAGTTGGCAGGTACGTCGTTGACTGTTCCGACAGCGGTTTTCATTTGTGCCAGGATACTCGCAGAGCTCATTGATGCGTGGCTGCTTGCGCTCCATTCAATCTTTAGTGCTTCACGACCCTTCATGGCAGCCCAGCTGTTCTCAGCAACTACTACTATTCCGGGTACACCACTAATGCGTTCTGCTTTCAATACACCGGGAACCTTTAAAGCTGCGGAGGCATCAAAACTGCGAATAGAAGTTCCATATGCTGGAGGAAAGGCTGCTACTGCGAACTTCATGTTTGGAACTCGAACGTCTATACCATATGTGGCTGTTCCGCGAACAATGTCGACCGCATCGATCATTGACTTTCTCTTACCAATGTGCTTGAAAGCGCTTGCAACCTTCAGAGTTGGCGAAGCTGGCACTTGTAGAGTTGCCGCAATGTCGAGGAGTTCTGTGTACAGTGCACTTCGCGAACCATTTCGTTCGCGCACAACACCATCACTTGTAACTAGAGTAGACTCTGCTACGGACCACTTCTGAGCTGCAGCTGAAATCATCATTGCCCGAACCGTGGCTCCAGCACGACGCAAAGTCTGATACGATCCACTCGTACTGCCACTTCCTCCTGTACTCAGGTTCCCATTACCACTATTGGGGAATGCATGCTGAACGACAACTTTAGTCCAGTCGGCATCCATCTCGTCAGCTACAACCATGGCAAAGGTCGTACGTATTCCTTGCCCCATCTCCGATCGCGCCACCGTTACGGTTGTCGTTCCATCAGCGTCGAGCTTTACCCAGACATTTGGCTGTAGTGCTGCCGTGCCCATACTTTTCGCACTGAGAAACTCCGTGCCTGGCAGAATAGCGGCAGCAACACCAGCTCCAGTGGCGGCAAGTCCAACAAGGAAACTTCGCCTTGGTAGAGTGATATCCTGTAGACTCTCAAGTGTTTTCATGGCGTGTTCACAACCTAAAGTGATGGAAGAAGGAGACTGTCGAGCAGTTAAAAAATCCGTTCAGAAACGATGGGCACACGTAGGACGCAACCGCTGGTTTCAAAGCAATTGGCCTACGCTATTCCGTTGCCAAATGAATAGCTTCACGTATACGTGTGTACGTACCACATCGACAGAGATTTGATCGAAGTGCTTCGTCGATGTCTTCGTCACTTGGTTTGGCAACGCGTCGTAGTAGAGCAGCAGCAGTCATGATTTGTCCTGCCTGACAATAACCGCATTGTGCAACATCGGTAGCGATCCAAGCTTTTTGGAGAGGGTGCGAGTTATCGGGACTTAAGCCTTCGATGGTTGTGATGTCTTCACCTACCACCGCGCTCACGCTGATCTGACAAGAACGCACAACGCGGTCCCCCATCAGGACTGAGCAGGCACCGCAACTACCAATGCCACATCCGTACTTTGAACCTGTTAGTTGCAGAACGTCGCGTAGCGCCCAGAGCAAAGGCATTTCGTCCGGTACATCAAGACTACGCATCTGACCGTTTATTTTGAGGTTGACCATAGTATCTCGCAGCAATAGTTGAAGGCAACAGCAGCAGCGAAGCTGCTGGATGAGAAGGAGACTCTTGTTGCGTCAAAATACTCACTAGCACATCAACCACAAGACAAAGATTTTATCGAGAATTGTCAACTGCATGCATCGTCGAGAAGCTCGTTGACGAACTCTGATTCTGCGGCTTCATGATTGGCTGACGCAATACGGAGGGTATCTCTTCTCTGTAGATTTCATAGACGCAGCGAAGATGAAACCGAAAGAGTTCATCGAAGATATGGCGTGTTTCACTTTTGTGGTCGTCGCCAAACCACCAGAACCAGTCGCTGCCCTCTGCTATGTAAATGTGCTCCATAGCCTCACGCCATTGTGAGCGCGTAACACGCTTCGCATCAACGAGTATTCTTGCAGCGTGAAGAGCATCCCATGCAGTATTCTTCTCCGATTGGCCAATCCAAATACGAAAGTTTGCATTAATCCACGAACCGGCGCGAAGGTGCTCAAGTCTCGTACTGCTTTCATGAGCACGCAGAGGGTTGAACTCAGTTTGTTCAGTTTGCGTTACATCATGAAAAGTACAAGTTTGTATGTCTTTGTCGGAACTCAGCGCGGCGTAGAGTGCACGCAGAAAGTGAATGCCGTTTTCTTTGTAATACTCCCAGCAATTCTCTCCATCAAGTATAATGGGAACGACAGCGTGGTCCAGAGCGTCTACTCCTCGTTCTTGAATCAAGCTTTCGCGAATGGACTTTAGTCGTTGAACAAAGTCACGGGCTGCATCGTGAGGATCCCAACTTTGATAGACAAAGCCAATTGCATCACTCAAATGATGATCGCGAAAGAAAAGCGCAATGGGCTTTCTGCGTTCTCGCGCAAACCAGTGTACAAAGTACTGATCTCCTTCTCGAAAGTCCTGGTTCTTCGTGGCGCGAAGTACCTGCTCATCTGTTGCCGTCCATTCTATCCCTGCTTCAACAAGCATATCGAGAACTTCGTCGCTCAGAGATCCTTCGCTGCACCAGACTCCATGAGCACTCGTGTTGCAATGGTCCTGAAAAACTTGTGCACCCCGTTTGAGATGCCATTCCGCATCGTGTTGCTGACGATAGCGTTTGAGCGGTAAGACAATTTCTGGATCCGCCTGAGTGGCGACGTCTGTGTCTACAACCAAGGGCATGATGGGATGATGAAGCGGTGTCATGCTGAGTTCTGCCACCCCAGCAGAATAGAGCTCTTGCAACAAGGACACCACAGAGCCAATGATGAGTCGATGCTCAGCTAACATTAACCGTTTGTCGACTTCAGTAAATCCTCGCGCTTTGTGAAAGAGACGTTGCAAGCCGCTACGAGTTCTGGAAATCGGCCCAGTCCAACAGAGATTATACCACACCTGCAGATCCCGCCACTCCTGTGCTGTCCAATGCGTGTTGACATACTCGTTGTCACGCGACTGCTCGTACAACTCTCGAAATCGATCATAGGGAAAGAGCATCTCTGCATGATGGCATCGAAAGAAGCTTTGCAGAATCTCTTGTTTCTCTGAACTCTGCAGTTGCTCTGCATCAATGCGAGTGAGCTGTAGGACACGATCCTCTATGCCCTTTTGGTACTCGTCTAGCTGTATGAGAAGTGACGGTACAATGTTGTAGCACAAGCGTAGAGATGGAAACTCAAAATGGAGTTGTGCTAGGTCTGCGTAGTCCTTAATTGCATGTAAGCGAACCCAGGGTAAGACGAACTCATCTTTGACGCGATAGTACGGTTGGTGCTGATGCCAGAGGAGCGCAACGCGCAACGGTTTCGTCATAGATGCAACCTGTACTTATCGGCTAATGGTGAAAGAAGTGGCGCTCATGCCATGCGCGGAACGCACTCGAGCAACATAAAAACCGGATGGGAGCTCTTGAACGTCGAGCGGAACTAAGACTTCAGTACTGGTTTTCACTTCGCGTACAAGTACTCGTTTCGCTAATTGATCAATGATCTCAACTATACATGGAGAGTCTTGTGGGTATTCAATCCAAAGCACTTCGTTGCAGGGATTCGGATGGATGCGAAGTAGCTTCGAGCTCTGCTGGTCATTATCGACAGAGGTTATAACAGCTGTTCGGGTTAGAGTAACGAGACTATTCACGCTCTCACCGCTGTTTACTGCGATAGATTGAAAGTCGTTGAGAGAGTCTAACACAAAGTCCTGAGTTTTTGACGTTACTCTTAGTACTCGATGTACAAGCTTACCCGCCGCATCCTTAAAGCTCAACTCAAGCGGAAACCACGTGTACACACCAAGAGTATCATGTTGCTGTTGCTCTATGTGTAGTATTGCTCTCGTTTGATCAGCGTGCGCACTCTTCTCGCATCGTATATCCAGTAGCGGCCAGCCCTTGCCCTTCACCCATTGCTGGAAGTAGCTTCGGACACTGTCTTGTTGTTGTAACGATACACTTTCTACAAAGCTATCAACAACGTCATCATAGACGGCGTTTGCATGTGCATGTTTAGCTAAGTAACGACGTATTGCACCATAGAAGGCTTCGTCTCCCACTAAATATCGAAGCTGAGCCAATACGACTGCACCTTTCAGATAGATGACTTGAGGATAATTTGAGGAGGGAGATTTTCTGGAAAAATCATAGATCGATAGTATTCCCTCATAGAACTTTCCTCCTAATCGTGCTACATCAGCCAAGTAAACTGAGGTTTTCCTCTTCGTATCTGCGAGGTAGCGGACTTTGCCGCCAACGTTCTCGTACCAAGCACATTCTGAATAGGTCGCAAAGCTCTCACAGAGCCAAGCGTCACGATAGTCATAAGGAGTTACAAGGTCACCAAACCATTGGTGCGCTAATTCATGGGCAACATTCTTATTAATCGTATCCTTCAGTCCAAGCTCACCGCGAGCAAAAGCAATCATAGTTTGGTGCTCCATGGAGCCCTTGCCAGTGATTACGTATCCCACCTTCTCGAACGGATAGGGACCATACAACGCCTCAAGAGCACTGACGGCCGCAGGCAACTTCTTGAACGTAATTCGAGCACTCGCTGTGTCGCTGCTCTTTGCGTACACAACTTGTGGCTTAGCTCCCGAGCTCAGGCCGTAATCAAGTTTGTGGTAGGGTCCGACTGCAAAGGTCAAGAGATTAGTAGCACAAGCGGAGTTCATGTCCCAACGAACCTGACGTCCACCTGCACTAAGAATACTATCGTAGCTCAGGAGTCCGTTACTGACAACGGTATACTTCTCCGGACACTTTGCCACTAAGCTGAAGCTCGCCTTGTCGGACGGTAAATCGAAGCAGGGCATCCAATGCTGCGAACATGAAACGTAGTTGTTCTTGAAACCAACTCCAAGTGCGTAGACAGCATCACTTTGGTCAAGCGACACACCGCCCCAACTTGAGCCCGATACCAAGGGCTCTCCCGTCATTGTTCCAGAATACACAACAACCAGTTGCACTGTATCACCACTTTTTTGATCAGCGCTTGCTGCTACTGCAAAATGATAGTCGGCTTCCGTCGGAGTCGAACGAGCGAAAAAAGGTGCAACGATTTGTTGAACAACGCTTCCGCTGCGTTTCTCGAAATAGCAGCTATCAATGGTCAGTGATCGAAGATGAAAGCGAAATGTATCTGGAGTGCTGGTCCAGACGAAACTCATCGTACAGCGACTTCCAGTGGTTTGCAACTTCGGAGCATCGTTGAGATTGAGCTCAACCAGGTAATGGAGAACATTAAAATTCTGCGGTTTGAAAAGCACTGGAGATGATATCTCGCTGCTGGCAATAGTTGCACTGCCTTCAACAACCGACTCACTCAAAGTTCGTTGGAAATAGCGATGCTGGCAGCCATGCTCCTGCATACAGTGCTCGCTTGCCATGACTGTGGAACTGTATCCACAAACGAACAATGCGACACATGAGTACCATACTAGAGCACAACGACGATGTTTCATAACCTGAGATACAAATGTTGAAATGTAGAGATCAGATGAGAACAACTCATCAATCAGAGCTACTGCTCGTTGCCACGCACTTCGTCTTCAATGTCTTCACAATCGTATTCTCTGTGACGTCTTCCACCACCACCACTTGCTTTCTCATCCCCATTTGAAAGTGCACGCAATGCCTTTTGTTCAAGAATCGCTCGCGTGCTACGGTCTCTTTCACGCAACTGGCGGTCGAGATCTACGTCGAAGTAGCGACGTCCATCCACGTATGTTTGAAGCACGCGTGACATATTCGAGAGTGGGTTGGCGCTCCATAGGACAATGTCTGCTTGCTTGCCAACTTCCAATGATCCGGTAAGTGACTCAATTCCTAACTGAATTGCAGGGTTGATGGTACACATCTTCAAGGCTTCTTCCTGGCTAACGCCACCATACTTCACAGCTTTCGCCGACTCCTGATTCAAACGACGAGCCATTTCTGCGTCATCACTGTTAACTGAGGTAACGACTCCCTGCTCGTGAAGAATTCCTGTGTTCTGCGGAATCGCATCCCATACTTCGTACTTATAGGCCCACCAGTCAGAGAATGAAGATGCACTGGCTCCATGTTCCTTCATTTCGCGAGCCAACTTGTATCCTTCGAGAATGTGCGTAAAGGTCTTCACTTTGAAATTGAAATCTTCGGCTAGGCGCATGAGCATGAGGATCTCGCTCTGAACATACGAGTGGCAATGGATAAAACGCTTGCCATGAATGATTTCAAGCAGTGTCTCTAGCTGATAATCCTTGCGAACGGGCATCGCGCCTTTATCGCTTGACATGCGGAGCTTCTCATACTCTAGAGCACTACGAAAACCGTCGCGCATGATTTCATCAACACCCATCCTGGTTTGCGGATATCGTACAGTGTACCGGTCGCCCCAATTCGATTGTTTCACATTCTCACCGAGCGCAAACTTGATAGTTCCTGCTGCCTCCTTAAACTTAAGATCATCAGCATCCGCTCCCCAACGCAGTTTGATCAGTTGTAGCTGACCACCAATAGGATTGGCTGATCCGTGCAGAAGATGCGATGAAGTAACACCTCCACTGAGCTGTCGGTAGATATTAATATCATCTGGATACAACACATCGCCAATGCGGACTTCTGCGGTAATGGCATGTGTACCCTCGTTTACTCCTGCTTCAATCGCAATGTGTGAGTGTTCGTCGATGATACCAGGACTTAAGTGCTTTCCACTTGCATCAACTACCGTATCTGCTCCACTGAGATTCTTCCCAATGGCTGCGATCTTCCCGTTCTTGATGAGCACGTCACTTTCCGTTAGGATTCCATCTTTGGAACAGGTCCACACGGTTGCATTCTTGAAGAGCACGGATTGTTGAGCTGGTGCTTGGTCAAAACCATATGCAGTGTTTGGATAGTGCACGGGGAGGGCACGCTCAACTTTAGGCTTCTCATCTTTCTTGGATGATGTACTTAGAGTACTGTCTCGGCGAGCTGTCCAATTGATAACCCGCGCATCTGCAAGGACTGCAGTACCGAACGCAGACAATGAATCCATTTCGCCGCTAAAGCGAATAAAGCCTGAAGTACCTACACTATCTCCACTGATACGCAAGCTGACACGTGTGCCGTTGCGACTAAAGGTCGCTGACAGATTAGCAGACTCACGCTTAGCTGTTGCACTTGGCGATTCAGCCTTTCCTTCAATGCGCAACTGAAAACTTCCAACAACTGACTCAGGCTTCACTGTCCAAACCCCGCGTAGATCTTGTTCCACTGCTGGCACATATGAGAATTCCTCGCCTGCTACAAAAACTGCGCGTATCTGTGATTCATCGCTAAAGACATCGCCGTCAGCAATTATCAAGTTGGCGAAGTAGCCGCTTTGGATTTTACCCAGCAGATCGCTCAAGCCGAGGTACTCCGCTGGACGTGTCGTAAGAGCTGCCAATGCAACATCTGGTTTCAATCCACGAAGCACTGCTTTGCGAACGTTCTTCAGAAAGTCATCCTTTGACTTCAACTGATGAGTCGTGAAGGCAAAACTCAAACCGGCTGAATCACAGCGCATGGGATTCTCAGGAGCTGCGTCCCAGTGAAGGAGGTCGTCGAAGCCCACATCGAGTGCGCGATCCGTCGAACTAACATCCGGCACTCCTGGGAACGCGAGAGGAAGAATTAAGCGTGGTTTGAACTTTAATAACGATGGCAAGCGACGATACTCAGTGCCGCTTCCTTCATACACAGCGTTTAGGTGGAATTCATCAACAATCTTCTGTGCTCGAAGTATGCTGTGCTCATTTTCGGTTTCAAAAACAAACAGCTGGTTTGATTTCAGTGCATTTGACAAAGCTTCGAGACTGAGGTTGACTTCAGGTTTCGTCAGGCTATGATTACTAGCATAGGCTTGTTGCGCATCGGCATACCAACTTGCATCCGTGAGAGCTTGGCGAATAAGTGCAATGCTACCCATCATCGAACTTGGGTATGGCGTTTTTGATGTTCCCTTTCGGAAGGAAATCCATTGCATAGCATCACGTCCGATGCTAATCTCCGACGTTGTACCCTGCTTTGCGAAAACAACTGCAGAAGAGCCTCTGAAGATGCCGTCCATAGAATTGGTTTGAAAAGCAGTAATGCCAATGCGACGGAACTCATCTGCTACTTTGTCTTCTAATGTCAAGCTCTCTATAGCCCGTCGCTCAGGGCTGACTGCTTGGTTCCAGTACTTAGCAACATTCACTTTTGGTGTGGTTGGTGAATCACCATCATCATCAAAGCCAATTGGCTTTTCGGCAGACTTTGGTGCACCGACACCAGCATTCGTATAAGGGTCAATAAAGCCGGCGTAGATCCACTGTCCTTTCATGTCGCGCTTTGTCGCACCGGCTGGAATACTCAGATTCTTTCCAACAGCCTCTATCTTGTTCCCGCGAATGAGAACCGTAGCTCCCTCCACCTTTTGTCCGGGGGCGCTTACTACAGTACAATTTGTTAGAGCTAGATAGGTACTGTGCTTATCACGCAAGCCATCAATGTGTTGGCTCGTTGTTGCCTGAGCAAAGAGCGAAGACGGCTCGAATATGTTTATACAAACGATAAGAGCCAGACTTGAGAAAACAGAAGCAAGAAAGCGCGAGCGAAGACAATGATTCATAGTTGTGCGTCTAAGAGTTGATCTTCAAAATACAAAGCAGCCTGTTACAAGATGTTGATGTGGAAACAAAGGCAAGGGAGCCCAGAATAGGAAGCGTGTCCAAACTCTTTCAGCTTCTCCCTCTCCTCGGCTTAACTGGATTTACCATTCAACATGGAAAACCATGTGAAGCGAAGCACTGTTCTCAAGCACCTTTCATCTCTTCTCAATGTGTGTCCGCATCCTATGGCAGCTTTGGACAATATGCGCTATGATCATTCTGCAGAAGTTCGCTTGAGCTAGCCCAGATCTAGACCATCATTCCTAAAGTGTATATCTACAGCTAGCCTAAAACGAGATTCTCTTCGAATCCGCTGTGAATGCTGAGATCCCTAAGACACAGAACTCAGCGCAGCTAAGCCTCAGTCACCGTTGATTCTTCCACTGTTCTTGACATGCCATGCGCTGGGGACAATAGACATTTGATACATGTTCCGAAGATGTTAAATCGCTCTATGTCGCTTATTTTCTCGCACTTACAATCGTGTCACGTAAGGACTGCGATGCAGTGCTTCTAACAAGCGCCGCACTTATAGCTGCTTTTGCTAGTGTGCGAAGGCACATCATTAGGACTGACTTCGGTTTTCTAAAGCGGCTGTGTTTGGCTGAGTTTCGCAATTGATTTTCATAAGCGGCGCAGAGGCCCCGGCACCATCGGATGCTTTTTCCTTTCAGAATATCAGATTTTTCTCGTAATTTGCTGTTCTATCAGTTGCACGTACCCCTTTTCAGCGCTGTTTGTTGATAAGGCGAATGTTGCACAAAAGAATTTTGTTTCATCTTTTGTAGCGTGGTACAATGAATTATACCGGAGCAAAGGTCAGAATTTCCCGTAAGCTTGGTTTCTCGACGACACCAAAAGCACGGAAGGTCATGGATCGTAAGGGATATCCTCCTGGACAGCATGGCAATTCAAAGAAGCGTAACAAGCAATCCGATTACGGAAAGCAGCTTTTTGAGAAGCAGCGCTTGCGCTTGCAATACAATATCCATGAGCGTCAAATGACGAACTACATGGCAGAAGCATCCCGTCAGGGCGGTAACGCCGGAGAAAACTTGGTTCAACTTCTTGAATCACGTTTGGATGCTCTCGTTTATCGCGCTGGTTTGGCACGTTCTATCTATGCAGCTCGTCAGTATGTGCGTCACGGCCATATTGAAGTGAACGGCAAAAAGGTAGATATCCCTTCCTATCAAGTGAAGCCAAATCAAACTCTTCAGGTCCGCGAAAAGAGCCGTAAGATGGAGTGCTTCCTCGAAGCAATTCGTACCTCCGGCACTATTCCTTATTTGGAAATTTCGAAGGCTGATATGTCCGTAAAGTACCTTTACCTGCCACCTCGCGAAGAAGTTTCGATCGTTTGCGAAGTACCGCTGGTTGTGGAGTACTATTCACGATAATCAGTATCTGTCAGCACACATTCAAACAGAAGACCCCGCTTTCCAGCGGGGTTTTTTGTTTGTGTTTAGGATGATAAGCGAAATTTCTGTCCTTGGGCAATCACTATTCTCCCTCAGCGTCTTTGGAGATTGTCGCCCGATGCTCAATTTGCACTGCATTGCGACAGCGCTATAACAACTGTGTCAGCGCATAGATATTATAACTGACTCATGGATCGACGCCAATTTTATCCCAAAGTCAAGCCAAGTAGGCCCCCACTCGATTTCAAGCGATTTGCCTCTCTGACTGCGATAGGTTTGGGAGTGCTTTGTATTGGAGTAGCTATCTACATAAAATTGGCTATTGTCGATAAGCTGCCTTCGCTTGAACAATTGGAGAATCCGCCACAAGAACTTGCAACGCGAATCTTAGACTCTGAGGGCGAATTGGTTGAGAACTTCTTTATTAAGCGGAGAATGTATGTCCCTTATGACTCAATCAACAAAGCTTTCTTCGACGCACTCATCTCAACAGAGGACCACGAGTTTTACAACCACTGGGGTGTCCACAGTTTTCGCATTATCAAGGCTACAGTAAAGAATGTGTTCGCCGGACGCACCAAAGAAGGTGCCTCCACTATCACACAGCAGCTAGCCAGGAATCTCTACTTCACGCAAGAACAAACGGTGAGTCGTAAACTCCGAGAGGCCTTCACGGCGGTACAGATCGAGAAGACCTACACAAAGCACGAAATCCTTGAAATGTACGCGAACACGGTCAACTTCGGCCGCGGTGCATATGGAATACAAGTGGCTTCCCAGGTGTACTTTGCCAAAGCGCCTAAGGATCTCAATATTGCTGAGTGCGCTTACTTGGTAGCTGTTTTAAAGGCACCAACGAACTACGATGCGCGAGAGAACTATGATAAAGCTCTGCGCAGGAGAAACACGGTTCTTGCGCTCATGCGTGAGAATGCTTGCATCGATGATGCCACATGCTCGAAATACTCTTTAGAGCAGATTAAGCTGAATGAGAATAGCCACACAGCCGTTGGTTCCGGTGAAGCGCCGCATTTTGTTGAGATGATTCGTAAGAAGCTTAGTCGAGACGAGCGATTGAAAGGCTATGATTTATATCGTGACGGACTCACCATTTACACAACCCTCAACTCTCGCGTTCAGCATTACGCTAATGAAGCTGTACGAGAGCAGCTCGTCGGATTTCAGAAAGAGTTTGACCAGGCTTGGAGTTGGAAAGGGCGACAAGAACTTTTGAATGCAATACTTGAAAGGGCGGCGAAGGACTCTCCTGCATACATAAGCGCGACAACGGAGGAGGCAAAAAAACACGCTCTTAAGTTGCTTACCCATTCCACTCGTTTCATCGATTCGGTAAAGAGAGTTGTGACTACAGTGCAGTGCGGATTGACTGTTATTGAACCTGCAACCGGCGCAATCTTGGCCATGGTTGGCGCTTCTCCGCTCAGTATGCAAGGTCATAGCGGCGCAAAGTACTCACTAAATCATTGCACTGAAGTTCGACGTCAGCCAGGTTCTTCATTCAAACCATTCGTGTACGCGAGTGCTATCGCCACCAATCATATTGGTCCTCAGACTATGATTGAGTCTGGCGCTTATAGTTACACTCTTCCTAGTGGCGATGTATGGTCACCACGCGGCTCGCGTGATCATGGTGGAGAAATCTCGCTCGCAACCGCACTGAAATTCTCGGTTAACACTGTTGCAGCACGTCTGATCACACAGTATACGAGTCCCGATAGAGTTGTCGCACTTGCTAAGCGTATGGGCATCCATACGCCAATGGATCCCTTTCCCGCTTTAGCGCTGGGCGTTGCGGAAGTGAGCCCTATCGACATTACCTCTGCATATGGGACATTTGTCAACCAAGGTATTTCGGTACAACCAGTTTCAATACTCAAGATCGAAGACCGGCATGGAACAGTGATTTATGAGAACAAGCTACCAACCGGTATAAGCGATGCCTTAGATCCAAAGATTTGTCAACAGATGGTAAGCATGATGCGCGGCGTTGTTGACGGCGGCACAGCATCTACTATTCGCAAGTACTTTCGCTATGATGCGGCTGGAAAGACTGGTACCACGAACGATTACGCAGATGCATGGTTCGTTGGATTCACACCGCAACTCGTTGCCGGCGTCTGGCTTGGATTCGATGATCATCGCATCAAGTTCACGGGTACATATGGTATGGGAGGCAAAGCAGCGGCTCCTATTTGGGGACGTCTTATGTCGAAGATCTATGGAGACCGTACAACGGGATATGCAGAACGACTCTTCCCTGCTCGCGACACCTCAATCCTCCGACTAGATGCAGCGGATGTTAAGGAGACCATCCCAGAAGATCAATTGCCAAGCGAAGTATTGCCGGAAACCGTGGAGCCTTGATCCGGCACATGGCCTGCAAAGCAAAAGGTTGTTTGCAAAGACTTTGTTGATCTGCACTTTCGTTAGGTACTCTCGCTTCCGTGTGTCTCAAAGCAGTTTAGACTTTAAGGCTTTTCTCTCCGTTGCGAGCAACGTAGAGCTGCAATGGTACTGACCTTAAGAATAATCTGCTTAAGACTTATTATCAACGCTGCTGAGCCTTCGGCTCAGACACGCCAACTCCTCAAGACCAATCGTCATTTCTGAAAGAGCTTCATGGAGAACAGACCTTGTTTCTCGAGCAATAGGTCTCTTCTCGATTCTGGGCTGGAAAAGTGCCGTGCTACTCATTCACGAAGTTAAGCTGAAGCCGCAGGCTTCAGGTTGAAGAAAAGAACTTGCTGCAATACCTACAACGCCAGTCACGTACTTCTTCTCTTACTTAAGCGTCAATGATGCCGGTATACAGCAAAAGATCACAACTGCGGCAATGACAACATAGCGGATGACCGTGCTGGCTCGTTGCGGCTGAGATTTTTTAAATCGATGATAGGCTGCACAGAGAATGTAGGTGAGACCACTAATCACGAGGTATGTTAGTATGTTCTCCGTCCAGCCCCAAGAGTGCTGAGCCCAACCGAGTAAGCTGTAATTAGCAATGTAACCATACACTACAAACAGGTGAAAGATGTACATAAACAGCGATTCTTGTCCGCATAGAACAAGCATCGATCCAACTTTGGTGCCATCAAACACAGCTCTACCAAGGTATAGTAGCATAAGTACTGCCATAACGATACCCAAGCGGAATGCCGCATGACCGGCCGAATAATGCCACCAATCTTGCGCCCCAGGAAAGTCGAAAGAGCTGTCTTTCAGTGCCAAGGCAAGAGTTACCATGGCTATCGAGATTCCCAGAATTGTTAGAGCCATTTTATACTGATCCTTTGCACGCATAAAAAAGCGTATAGCTAGCATCCCAGAAAAGAAGTACCCAGAGTACGGGATCAGAGGAAACTTGCTAACAGGAACTCCGCTTATCATTGCTCCAAATACATTTGGATAATGAGAGTACATCTGCATTGGCAGGATGTACCATGCGGAACCAAAACAGATTCCGATCATAAGCGCAGTGGCTATAGTCCGAGCGCGAGCCGAATTCAAAGACAGCGAGTACAGCAGAGCAAAGAAAGACGAGAAGACAATAGTTTGCAAGACGTCACAATCGAGGAATCGTTGCCACTCGATGGCTGTCGCATTCAGTAGACGTTGAGCTGAGAAGGCTGGTAAGTGAAGCCAGAATGCCAGTAACAGAATGTGTCCCAAGCGTCTAACATAGCCCCACAGGGCGCTGTCAAAGCGGCGATAGTCTGCCTCTTTTTTATCGAAGGCAAGTTGAAACCCAATACCAGCACAAAAGATGAAGGCAACGGCAACAAAGCCATTCGAGATATCCAAGATCTCGTAAAAACGCCCAGTTTTAAACTGCGGGTGCAAACAGATGTCGATCACATGGACTTCAATCATCCATAGAACCGCAATACCGCGTAAGTAATCGATGAAAGAGAGGCGTCCGGCGGAAATTGTTGAACTCATAGTAGCACTGAGAAGAAGAACCTGGCGCAATATGCGTTAAAATTGGTACAATCTCGTCTGACTATGCAGAGAAAGCCTATCTTCGGACATCACTCTAACCTTGACTATGGCACGCTTCATTCTGTTGGTCTTTTTAGCCGCGACGCTTTTCATCGTTGGAATCAACTTCTTAGTTGGATTCGTGCGGCGCATTTTTGGATTCAGTCCTCAAAAACGCTCCTTCAGTGTCATAGATACTAACGCGGACGACACGAAGCCTCTCTATAACCGAGACGGCACAGTTGTTTACAAAGGTGAAAAGCTGAGTGCGACGGAACAAAGAACCGATGCTGAAGACCACAGCGCATAAGATCCTGTTACTTGCTACTCGAAGTGCATGGCATCAACAAAGCAAGCACACGAGCTCTGTTGGAAAGCTCATTGTACACTCTTCCCTTTCGAGATGATTGCAGGGCAGCTTGCCGGAGATGACCAATCTATAGCCCCAGCACATTTTCTTTCTTCGGGGTGAAACAGAACTCGATCTCGTTGATTACTATCATTAGAACGACCAACAAGACCTCCTGGATTTTTTGTCTGCGCACAAATTTTCTCTGGCGGTCATTCGTGTTTACACGAAAGTGTTGAGGAGATCGCAGAAGACTTTGAGTTCATTGAGGTCTAGAGCGAGTGTTATCAACTCTGTTAACGAGCTATTTATAGTGTTAAATCACACGTTTTCATTCAATATTGGAGAGTGTATTATGAAACGAATTACTACGCTTTATATACTCTGCTTGATGGCCCTGAGTGTGTTCGGGTCGCAAGCAGCGTTTGCGGGTAAGAATCAGAGCATTGACGAGATCCGGGCGATCACCTGTAATGCCCTGAAGGGAACTGGTAATTTGGGAGTGGAGTTCTACTTCACTTTCGATCCGTGTTATGAAGAATCTGGCAACAATCGTTTGATGTTGTATCTGGCTAGCGCTTCGGCAGGCTATGCAACCGTTGAGGTTGTAGACAAAGGATACAAGGAGAGATTTGTCTTGAAGGCAAACGACGTTGTTCCGGTATCACTTGGACCTGGTAACGGTCAGGCTTTTTCAAAGCCTATCAATGGTGGAATACCACCTGAGCAGGTCTATCCAGGTGCTGCTATTCACATCACCTCAACTGTTCCTATCGTTGTGTATGGTGTTACTCGATTCGCCTACACTTCAGACTCCTTCATGGCTTTGCCTGTGCAATCACTTGGCAAAGAGTATATCGTCGCTTCCATGGCAGATATGACGTGGATGTTCGGCGGATTGTCGCTCCCATCCGAGACCGCTATCGTTGCAGCTTATGACAATACGAACGTTGAATTCACTCTTGGTGGACCCAGCGTTACCAAAACTGGTGGTGGAATGAGACCAGGCGATACGAAGAGATTCACAATGAATAAGGGTGATGTTTGGGTTGTTGGTAATGATGCCCAATCCAAAGAAGGCGATATGTCGGGTTCTATAATCAAGGCAACGAAACCGGTTGGTGTGATCTCTGGAAACCAATGTGCGAATGTTCCAACTGACAAGCAGTGGTGTGATTTCATTTCTGAAATGGAGTTGCCAACAAACTTGTGGGGTCGTAACCTTCAGATTCCAAAGTACGCTTCCCGTACCTATGGTTACTACATGAAAGTGTTTGCGAAGTCACCAAACACAAAAATCAGCTACAATGGCAGCTACTGGAGAACTATTCAGACTGCCGGTGGTTCACCTGGACGCGGCTGGATCTATGAGCGCGTTGATGGTTCCGGTAACAATGTTGTGAGCTTGAGTGCAGATAAACCTATCAGTGCTACCGTGTTCAACACTGGTCAATCTGATGACAACGTCTCGACCGATCCATTCCAAATGAATGTGATGCCGATCGAGCAATATCAAAAGAACGTAATCTTCTGTACCCCTGGTACAAAGGGTGGTATCAACTTCACCAGAAACTACCTTGGAGTTGTTTTCCAATTGGATTCAACTGGTGCAATGCCAAAAGATTTAGAGTTTGGTGTCAGTGTTAACGGTAAGATCAAGTGGCAAACTCTAGCTTCAAAGTTTGGTCCAGCGTTCAGCACCAAAGACATTTTCAAGCAAAAAGTGAACGGTAAAGAGTATGCATTCAAAGAGTGTACACTCGGCGCAGACGGTGTATACGCATTGCGTTGCAGCCTTCCATTCATGAGCTACAACTACGGTGGATCTGATTACGATTCTTACGGTCACCCAACGAGCGGTGCTCTTTCCGTTGTTGCTGATATTCCTGATACACTACAACCAGTTCCTCACTACAAAGTTGAGTGCGATGGTTCCGTTGGTATTCTTGAGCCAGCAAGCGTCGTAGATCTTCCAAACGATTCGAACTGTTCGAACATGTCAACCATCATTTTGGTTGCTGATTCTTCTTACAACTACACCTTAGATTTCGATTACTTCGAAGCTGGTGCTCCAGCTGCTAAGACCGTTAAGTGGAGATTGACCGTTGATAACCCAGATCAAGATGGCCATGCCTTGGTTGTGTTTACTGACCGTGCGGGCAATCAATCATGTATCGAGGTTGATTATCGTGCTGTTAATCTCACAATCGTACCAAACTTCTACAACTACTCTGCAAGTGGTCCGGTGAAGAAGGGTGAAGTTCGTACACAAGACTTCAAGATTGTCAACAAGGGTAATTCAGAAGCATTAGTAGCTCGCCTCGAGTTCAAGAATGGTGGCGCTGGTGTGTTTGATTTCGTACCTAAGGTTCAACTTCCATTCATGTTGAAGGCTGGCGAAACCAGAGACTTCACCGTACAATACACAGCTAGCAATGATGGTTATGTTCGCGATTCCATTGGTGTTGGTGATACCTGCGTATTCAACTATCGCACGCACATCGAAGCAAAGACAGGCGAACCTGTTATCAATGTTGACGATATCGATTTTGGTACCGTTGTTATCAATACAACAACAACCAAGACCTTTAACGTATACAGCCAAGGCAAAGTAAAGTTGACGATCAAGGATCAAAGTGGTATTGTTCCAGCAACAACTCCATACACCTCAAACGTTCCAACTAACTTCCCTGCTGTTAACCTGACCCTTGACACAGCAAATGCTCCTAACCTTGCTGATCGTAAAGAGTACAGCGTAGACTTCAAGCCAACCGTTGAAGGTAAGTTTGATGCTACTATTACATTCACAAGTGATGCATCAACAATCAAGAACATCTGTAACATTACCGGTGTTGCTGTTAAGCCAGGTCTGCTTCCAAACGGTGTTGACTTTGGTCGTTGCCGTATCAGTGGCAACAAAAAGTACAGTGGTCCTTATACATACAACTATGCTGCAAGTGGCACAGCATACCTCGAGTTAAAGAATACAGGTACCGCGAAGGTTACCATCAGCGATGCTGTTGTGACAAAGGGCGACTTGACCAAGTTCCAGTTAGAGCAACCACTCAACTACTTCAAGGGCTTAGATATCGCTCCAGGTGCTTCCATCAAGTTGACCTTGATGTACATTCCAGATTCACCAATGAATGATGAGTTGAACATCTTGTTCACAAGCGACGCTGATCCAGTCACCTTCAAGGCAATCGGTACTGGCGTTGTTCCACGTATCAAGATCGATGATGTTGACTTTGGTATGGTTCAATTAGTCAACGGTAGTGGATATCAAAGCAGAACATTCACAATAAAGAACCTCAGCCAAGCTGAATGGCCTTTCTGTGATACCTTGTCATTGACAAATCTGCTCGATGCTACTGGTGGAATCTCTGATGACTATGCAAATGGCGTTGTTGGTTCAGAAAAGTTCGCTTGGAATCGTACAGAACTCAACTTCCCTGTTCGCTTAGATCCAGGTCAAACATCACCAGTACTTAATGCACACTATCGTCCAAATGCCGTTGCTACCAACAAGAGCACTCTCACAACTGAGTCAGATGCTGAAACAGAGCAAACAAGCAAGTGGAATGGTAGCGCTTCTGGTGGTGCCCTTCTGTACACCATCGATCCAGATGATGCTCAAGTTTGCGTGAACGGTTCGATTACCTTCAATGTTACCATTAAGAATATTGGTGATTCACTTGTTGGTAACCAACCATTCTTGACCGGTAGCTTCCGTCTACAAAGTGGTCCAAACGCTGACATCGTGTTGCCAGCGAACATCACAACTCCAATTCTCTGTGGTGAAACACGTGTAGTGACCATGACCTTCACACCAAAGACTGCAGGTGCTAACACCTACAAGCTGATCTGTGAAGCTACTCCAGGTGCTCCATTTGTTGTTGCTACAGGTGACTTCACCGTTACTGGTTTGACCTATCCATCAAAGCTCTACAGCAAGAACGTAATCAATGGTTCTATCACAACAGATGGTTCTAGAAAGTACTTCGATTTCCCAATCTCATTGGACAAAGATCTCGATGCTGCCAACGTACACTCATTGAGTGTTGTGGTTAAGTTCTACAAGGACCACATGGATATCAACAAGACTGGCAACGATGCTGTTGTTACTCTGAATTCACAAGGTGGTGCAGCTGCCGGCTGGATTGTTAACAGTGCTAACGTTCAAACTGAAGGTGACTCAATTGCAGTGACCGTGAAGTTGAGTGGCAATACCCCACTTAAGGGTGGTGCAGGTAGCGAACTCTTCAAGCTTCAGTTCCAAATGCTGTTGAACGTGACAACCTTGCCAGATTTCGATTCAAAGGGTACTACTGTCGAGATCTATCCTGCAATGGCATACAGCGATCAGAACTTTACAAATCAGACCTGTGCTGTTATTGAAGGTTCAACGCAAAAGATCACAGCTGAAGCAGTTTGTGCTTATAGCTTCAACCACTTGACTCCTTCAGTAAAGGGTCAGTTTGAACTCAGAACAATCAGTCCAAACCCAGTTGGTGCTTCAGGAACAAAGATTGACTTTGGTGTTGGCTACGATACACAAACTCGTATCGACATCATTGGTTCAAATGGCGAAATCGTTGCAACGCTTGTTAATGAGCGTCTCAATGGTGGTAGCTACACCTTGAACTTTGTACCAAACAATCTTGCGAGCGGTTCTTATATCGTTCGTATGATTTCAGGCAGCAACTCTTACACACAACGCCTGCAGGTTGTGAAGTAAGAACAAGTACATCTCGGTTGTTAGGGACAGCTGCTTTGCAGCTGTCCCTTTCTTTTATAGAAGCATAACAGACCAATGGTAGCTTTCTGAAGCGTAGATGCTCAGCATGAGCTTGCAGAGCACAAGTATATTAGTCTAGGGAGATCGTGGTAGATTCCTGGATCGATCAACCACGGCCACCTATTTGACGTACGGTGGGTTGTCTTCAAGACTAGAAAGGTCTTTCAGACTCTCTTGAGAGCAAATTCCTCCCGGAAAGAAGCAGTTCTTTATACAACAGGAGTCCTGCTTCGAGTGTCGTAGCGCCAGAAGACTCTGATCGTGGAGAGGATCTAGAGCGTCCAACCGCGACTGTGCTATAGACTTATCAAAGGCAACTCCGACGATTAGGATCGTCATTCGGACGCTCATCTGAGCAACTACCTCCCGGTTAACAGTCCATTTTCTTTATACCAGCGCCCAGCATTCCATGTTGTGGTGTCAGACAATGCCAAGCATAGAGAAGCTCCGCAGTTATCCTGCGCCCTATCTCTCTCACCATCATTTCATGCTTACGCTTCCATTCGAGCTCCTCGGTCCGTAGTTGCTGTACATGCGCTCGACAGTCATACAGAGTCGCTAAGTCCAACCATGACAAGCTTATAGGAGTTCTCCTGAACAGCTTCTTGCGGTCACAAGAAGTGTATCGTCATAACCTCCCAGTAGTCTGAATGCACTGTCAACTTCATCCTGAGTGAGAGATTCTGCTCAGAAATCAGCCCAAAAATGAATTTTCTAGCACTTGTGGTTTCAGCTCTAGGTACGATTTCACGTAGAAAAGCATTATTTAAGACCTTTTCATATTATTTACTAGTGCAAAAGGTGAACTTGTCATGAATTGGACCATTAACTTTTTTTTACAGTCAGGTGAAACAGAATGCAGTTTCAATGATTATTGTCTATAGAAAGTAAACGAGACCTCCGGGATTTTTTGTCTGTGAACAAATTTTCTTTGGCGGTCATGCGTTTTTTCTTTAAAATGGCTAAGATTTGCACGGGGATAGCTAACAACACCTTAAAGTCGGAACAGAACGGCAGTATCAAAACGCATTACAAGCAGTTTTTTCTAGTTTAATCATACGTTTTCATTCATTATTGGAGAGTGTACTATGAAGCGAATTACTACGCTTTACATGCTCTGTTTGATGGCCCTCAGTGTGTTTGGGTCGCAAGCAGCGTTGGCGGGTAAGAATCAGAGCTTAGACGAGATCCGTGCGGTCACGTGTAACGCTTTGAAAGGTACTGGTAATTTGGGAGTGGAGTTCTACTTCACTTTCGATCCGTGTTATGAAGAAGCCGGCAACAATCGTTTGATGTTGTATTTGGCAAGTGCTTCTGCAGGTTATGCAACCGTTGAGGTTGTAGACAAGGGATACAAGGAGAGATTTGTCTTGAAGGCAAACGACGTTGTTCCGGTATCACTTGGACCTGGTAACGGTCAGGCTTTTTCAAAGCCTATCAATGGTGGAATACCACCTGAGCAGGTCTATCCAGGTGCTGCTATTCACAT
>JBGAVD010000004.1:0-485207 GCA_044228285.1 Chlorobiota bacterium | reverse complement strand
GACTGAAAGAATGCGCGTCGTTGCATGGGCTTTTGTGCTCTCCTTGTAAGCATGCGACATTCAATTAACGAAGGTCAACCAAAGCACCTTCTCTTAGGTCGCATCCTTCAAAGAGAAAACACATGCTCAACCTAAGCTGCACGCTTAGTACTCGTAGCAAGACTTCGTTTCTGTGTCATCATCAAAATAACTAGGAAATGTTCCACTCCCTCGTCGCTTTGTACGTGCGACGTTAACTCTACCTGTGCCTCATCAGCCTAAGCTTAGCCTACTGGCTTGTATCTGGTGATCAGAGCTGATTCAGAAGTTCAACAAGACCTTGAGCTCATGTGCGGCTCAACATACAATATCAGTACTAGCAGTTGTAGTCTGCTAGTCTAGAAAACGTCGATAGAAGTTTTGTTTCCTGTTGGATACGACTTTGCAGTCATAGAAAAACCATAGGGTTGTGTTCACGGTTCTGCTTAACAGCCTAAGGTTATCTGCTCGAGATGTTGGCTAGGTACTTTTCGAATGTACACCCAACGACTCTGAAGAGATGTTCGTAATAGAACAATAGGCGATCGTAGGTAGAAAGCGCGGGAGCCAGCACTAAGGCACATGCATATCCAGTACGAGCTACAACTGCTGCAATCTCTTTGCCGCACGCACGGCCTCTTCGCTCTGTGGGTATTGTTTGAGCAAGCGTTGGTAGGTCTTCTTTGCTTCTGCGCTTTGACCCAGACGAATCATTGACTCAGCAATCATCGACATTGCCTTGCTAGATTTCTCGGTACTTTTCGCTGAGAGTACTTTGTTAAAAGTGCGAATGGCATCATCGTACTTGCCAAGACCATAGTATGATTCGCCAATCCAGTATTGAGCACGACTCTGTACTTCAGGACTTTTCTCTTGGCTACTCACTTGGTTAAAGAGGTCAATAGCCTCTTGGTACTGACGTTTGTTGAACAGGGATGTCGCAGTACCAAAAAGTGGATTCGCTCCTTCGCCTTTCGCTGCGGCAGGAGCTTCGTTCATTGCTGCATCAAGTTGCGACTTAGGTTCTTTGGCTCCGGCTTTTGGGGGCAAACTAGCCGTTGATGCTTCCTTGCTCGCTGGTATTGGGGTTTTCTTTAGAGCGGACTCTGGAGTCTTCGAGGGAGCAGTCTGCACATCTTTAGTAGGGCTTGTTGGCGGCCGTGAGATGCGCTTGCGTGGTTTGATAGGCGTCTTTGTTCCACTTTCGTTATCAGCGCTGATGATATCACCAAGTGATCTGGCTTCTTCGTCTTCTGCTGATGCGTCTTGATTCTTGGCAAGCTTTGGAGTCTTGGCTTCTGTGTTTTTCTTCTCTGCAGTTTTTCTAGGCTGGTTTGCTGGCGCTTCTTCATCACCGTCTGGCAAGATCAATCCAGAGTCCTTGGACTTCGTCTGCTGCCCAGTAACCGACTTTGCCGTTGAAGGTGATTTGCTTTCAGAGGTCGGAGTCTTCGCTTTCGTAGCGCTCGAAGGTGGAGCATCGCCTCGAATGAACGAGGGTTGTTTCGCTTCTGATGACTTCTCGGAGCTCCGTGGAGATTCCTCAACACGCTGGCGAATCGTACGAAGTTCGGATTGGACAGTGTCCAATCGCGCATTCATCTGCTCTTGTTGCGTTTGAAGACGCTCCATCTGCTCACGCAAGGTCGGAATCTTCTTACGCGCAGGAGTTTGAGAGGAATCAGCCTGCGCCGCAGGCGCAGCCAAATCTTCTATTGCAGGTGTTTGATTCTGTTTGTCGGTCGACTTATTTGCACTAGTCGAGCTGTTAGGCGAGCTGGAAGGAGTACGTCGTGTTGACAGAGGTTGACAGGCGGAGAAGGTAGCCAGAACGACGACGAGGGCTGCCACGAAAAGAGTCAAGACACAATATCTTGAGTACTTTTCGGCATCCCTGCCGCAACACTGCGTTGTTAATGCTGTCATCAGTGCACGGTTGCGCAAAGCTGTCAGCCTCCTCTTGGTGATCTACAGACGGTTATTAGTCAACGTCGAGCTCTGTCAACGTTTCATAGCGAATATTCTGTGCTATGGAATTGACACGATTGATATACTCACTCGTGGTTTCTTCTTCCATAAGGTCATCAGCTTCTTCGAAAGCATCCTGATCAGCATAGATCGTTGCTTCTGTGAATTCGTTGAGCTTATTACGGAACACATAGTATTCCAGTCCTTTTTCGGCGTAAATCTTCTTTAAACGACGCATCAGTTCCTGATGTTCCGCTTGCTTTTCCGCTTCAATTGTGTACGTCACGGTAAACATTACTCGTGGCATGCTTCTTCCCTTTCGAGTGAATTAGATTCAAATTTCAACAAAGATACAACCGGACAGTGGTTCGAAGAGCGTTTTTGAGTCCTTCAGAACTGAAGGGTACAGCAGCTGCCGAAGGCAGATGCATGGTCATAATTAGGTTTCAACGATAAATGTCCGTAATCCAACGTAGTTACCATCGCTGGTACGACCCAAAACGAGCACATCGACCTTGTTTTCCCCAAACCAGAGTTGAACTGGCTTGGTGACATTCTCAAGGAAGACCTTTCGCAATTCCTGGTACTGTTTGGTTTCCTCGACTTCTTCAGGTGTATGCCATTCATAGACTTCCGTTACCCCTTCAAAGAACTCCTCAGCTTCCGATTCCGAAATCAAGACATCCTCAGGATGGTGTAAATCGAAAGCGATGTTATCGTAAGTCATAGCTCCACGCTCGGAACAATTCCAAACGTAGACATCAATGGGGGCATCGGTTTCACTTGGATAGAGGAGACCCGTACACAAGCGCCGTAGTGCATCAGAAAACTGGTCGGTAGTAAGCATGATTATTCTTCGTCGTTATTACATTTTTTCCGGTGCAGTTATACCCAACACTTGCAAGCCGTTTTTCAATACTCGCTGCGCTGCGCGCGCGAGGTGCAGACGAGCCTGCCCAAGATCCGGTTCTACTCCAATAATGCGACAATCGTGGTAGAACACGTGGAAAGCCGCTGCAACATCGCGCAAATAGTCTGCCACGATATGCGGCTCCAGGGACTGTCCAGCTCGCCGAACAATCATCGGAAAGCGATCCAGAATCTTGATTAAGTCAAGTTCAGACTCGTGGGTCAGCAATTCGAGATTCGCTGAGTCAGACAATGCCAAGCCCTTTTCAGCTGCGTTCAGAAACACGCTGTTCAAACGAGCGTGCGCATACTGTAGGTAGAATACGGGGTTCTTATCACTTTGTTCCAGTGCTAAGCTCATATCAAAAACTAACTGAGTATCGGCGGAGCGCATGAGAAAGAAGAATCGCACCACATCCACACCCAGATCATTCATCAAATCATCTAAGGTGTACTGTTCCCCGTTGCGCTTCGAGAGCTTGTAGGGCTGACCGTCTTTCAAGAAAGAAACCATCTGGTGGATGATGACTTTAATCTTGGATGTATCGCAGCCAAGGGCCTTTACCCCAGCCAAAACCTCTTGCACAGTTGCCAAGTGATCTGCGCCAAAGATGTCTACAATCACTTCATCGCCACGTTCACATTTGATCTTGTGGTATGCCATATCGGGAAGACGATATGTTGGCTCACCAGTGGATTTTATGATGACACGATCGTTCTCAAGTCCTAGCTGCGAAGTGGCAATCCACCAGGCACCATCCTTCTCATAGGCCAGATCCTTTGCCTTTAAATCAGCAACGACTGCATCAATGCTACCCTCTGTGTATAAGCTGTGTTCGTTGAAAAACACATCGTGGCGAACGTCGAGTCGTTCCAGAGTTTTCTGAATCGACGCAAAACACCAGGCTTCACCCTTTGCCTTGCACACAGCAAGATCCTCTTCTCTGCCCTCGCGCAACGCGTCACCACGCTCATCGATGAGCTCTTGAGCTATGAGATGAATGTATTCGCCTTTGTAGCCGTTCTCTTCATCGAATGGATAGTCTTTCTCACCTAAGAGCTGACGGTATCGTGCATAGACCGAACGCGCCAGATTGTTCATCTGGTTACCCGCGTTGTTAAAGTAGTACTCTCTAACAACGGAGTATCCGTTCCACTCAAGAAGTCGGGCTATGGTATCGCCAAGCATGATATTTCGTCCATGTCCAGGATGCAAGGGACCTGTTGGGTTCGCACTCACATACTCAACGTTTGCTGACTTGCCTTGGCCAATAGTGTTGCGTCCGAAGGTTTCATCGAGTTGCAGCAGACTATGCAAACGCTCTGCGTAGAACTTTGGTGTCAATCGTAGATTGATAAAACCAGCGCCTGCGATCTCGACGGAGGAAACGTATTCTGGATCAACAACCAGATGATCTACAATACTCTGCGCAATAGCACGAGGCGATTTGCCGAGACTCTTCGCTAAAGTCATGGCGAGATTCGTAGAAACATCTCCGTGCGCTTTCATTTTAGGAGCTTCAAAGCCGATGCTTGGAGCTTCAATACCAAGCGCACTGACTGCATTCAAAAAGAGCTGTTCAAGAGAGATATGCATGGAGAAAAATATTCTGATATACGGTGATGCAATGGATAGAGGGTCTCTATCATACGAACGAGGCTCGGCGAAGAAACTCTGCGAGGAGCTCTTCTTCGGCATCAAGACAACATGACTCGCGATACTTCATAACAACAGTTCAGCACGTTCTTGACAACACTCATCTCAAAGCATGAGCTTCGCAGGAATCGCATATGACCATACCGTTGCGTATCTCGCATCGAGTACAGAGGGCTGCACACAGACCTGACAGATTGTCAACAAGTGGAGACATTCAAGAAGGAATGTCGAGAGCTACCTGCGACTAGTCTTCAAGTTCTGTTACTTTGCTACTCTTCTTTGCCGCCAGTGGGTCGTACTTCATCATGCGTCCTCCGGCGGACAGTTTGAAGAACTGTGCGTCTGACCAGAGTTTCTCGAGTTTGTAGTACTCGCGAGCATCTTCTTTCATGAGGTGAACTACCACATCAAAGTAGTCGACAATGATCCAGTTCATTGAGTCCCAGCCTTCAGAACGTGGCGCATCGATGTCCATTTTCTTTGTCGCCGAAATCATGTTCTCAGCCATTGAACGAAGCTGTGGCTCAGATGCAGCGCTTGCGATTACAAACCACTCTGCGGGTGCTCCATCAACTTCTTGAATGTTGAGCACAAGAATATTGGTGGCATTCTTTTCAGCTGCCAGTTTGGCGCAAGCTGTAGCGAGTGCTTTGGAATCTTTGGGTTTCTTTACTACTGCCAAGGAAAAACCTCGTGTAATTGATGAATAGATCGTTCGTCGTCATTCTCTGCTCTATCTCGCGCGAAGCGCTGTACTTTCAATATCAACTACTGAGCAGATCAATAGTGCTAAGGGCTATGTGAGCGAAACTGCATTTACAGTTGTTCACGCTGGACTGTCTCTGCATCGTTTCCTCAGGTCAGCGTCCTTAGGGAATTTGAGAGCAAGCGAGATCAACTAGCAGCCTACAGAATTCTTCACCGAATGCCCATGGATTCAGATTCAGCTTACATTCACTGCAATAGCAGCGAACTTTATTTGAAAGCTCTGAGCATTTGGTAGTCCGCACCGAGTATCACGCTACAATCTAGAAACAGCGACGAATCGAGTTCAGTGTAGATCTGCTTTTTGTCGATACCAAGAGCGTAGGCTAACTGTTGCGCTGCAAGGGTGTCTCCGCGAAGACAAACGACTTGAGAATGTTCTTGGGTGGCAGCTGCATTGTCAGAGACTACCACATCAAAACCTCGTTGTCGCAAAAAGTCAGTGGTTTGCCGTGCGATACCCTGCACATTTGTAGCGTTCAGTATACGCAACTGGATCACAATATCACGAGCCGCTTGTTCTGATTGAGCCTCCAAACGTGCATCAACAGGTGGTCGGATAAAGACCCGCTGCACAAACGCATAGCCGAGCGTGAGAACTACGAGAGCCAAGATGATGAGTCCGGCATTGCGAGCAACAGACGAAAGCTTAATCATGGATCAGGAGACGAGGATACAAGGTCTACCGGTGAAAAAAAGAACAGCCCGCGACCTGCATCACGAGCTATTCATCTAGATGCTAAGACTGTTTTCTCAACGGTATTGTCGTAAAAACTCGAGACGTTGTTGCAGCTTGGCAACAGGCACGAGCAGCTTGTCTTTACCAAAAATGGCTTCTTCCTGCGTCTGAAACACGATATCGTAGTCTTTACTCATGACGATTGCTTCTTCCGGACAAACCTCTTCGCAGAAACCGCAATAAATACAGCGAAGCATATTGATTTCGAAAAGCTTTGGAAAGCGCTCTTTATCGCGATCCATGGTCTCGCCTGCTTGCACTTCAATAGCGAGTGCTGGGCAAACGCGTGAACACAAACCACAAGCAACACAACGCTCTCCTTCGCTCTCTTGAACGAGAACGGGACGTCCGCGATAGCTCCCAGTCGGCTCCCAACGAACCTCAGGATACTGGCGAGTCATGTGCGGCTTAAACATCGTCATGAAAGTAGAAGCCATACCCTTTACGATCTCAGGAAGATAGAGCTTCTCCCAAAAGGTCATACGTTGAGCGCGGGTGTTCGTTGTAACGTTCATGTGTGTTGATGAGCTGTTAGATGATTCCGAAATTCTTCAATACCGACATCACGCCACCTGTCACGAGAATATTCGCTAATGACAGTGGCAACATTATTCTCCATCCAAGGTGCATGAGTTGGTCATAGCGAAAGCGCGGAAGTGTCCAACGCACCCAGATAAACACAAACAAGAGTACAGCAACTTTTGCAACGAAGGTTCCTAACTGTACGAGAACCAACGCGAAGCTTCCATCTTGCAAGCCAAGCATTTCCTTTGCAAAAGGAGCATCGTAGCCACCTAAGAACAAAGTAGTCAGAATTGCTGATGAAGTTGCCATGTTAGCATACTCTGCCAAATAGAACAATCCGAACTTCATTCCGGAATACTCTGTGTGATACCCGCCGACAAGTTCCGGTTCGGCTTCTGGCAGGTCGAATGGTGCACGGTTCGTTTCAGCAAATGATGCTACGAGAAAGATCACGAAACCGACAGGCTGGAAAAACAAGTTCCACTTGCCGTTGGCTTGCGATTCAATGATGGCGTTAAGATCCAAAGATCCCGCCAGCATGAGAACTCCAATGAGAGCCAATCCCATGGAAAGCTCGTACGATATCATTTGGGCAGATGATCGCAAACCTCCCATAAGAGAGTATTTGTTGTTTGAAGACCATCCTGCAAGCGTTACTCCATAGACCGCCAATGAAGTGAGTGCCAGAATCACCAGTATACCAACGTTGACATTTGGTGCAAGTGCGATAAAGTGCTTTACCCCGCTCGCGTCTGTTATATAGCTCGCGGGAGAAATGACACAAAACAGCGCCATTGCGATACCAATAGAGATAATAGGAGCGATACGATGAAAGAACTTATCGGCATTATCAGGAACGATATCTTCTTTCGTGTACAACTTCAAAACGTCGGCCAAAGGCTGCATCAAACCAAGAGGACCTACTCTGTTTGGTCCCACGCGGTACTGCATCCACGCCGAGATCTTTCTCTCCAAATACACTAAACTGGCTGCCACTACTAAGACAACGTTCATGAGCAGAAAACCTTTTACCAGAGATAAAAGAAGAACGTTGTTCAGAATGGCCATCCCTATCGATTGTAATGTTTCCATAAGGTCTACGGTATCTACATTGCTACGTTACTGACTTCCTACTGTCTTATCACCACTTGAAGAGCTGACCACTACCATCCGTCAACTCTACACTCCCCACGGTCATGCTTTCTCCTTGACTAGTTCGGTTTCATGAAGTGCGATTCGTAAATCGCCACTTCTGGCTGAGGCTCTGTTGCCTTGTCGAGAACAACGCCATGGCGCGCATCCAGTAGCTCGTAGCTCATGGAAGCAAAGCCTTTGACGGATGAAGCTAAAGCGTTGAAGACCGCTTGGCTTGACATATATCCCCAGCTGCTACCCATTGCATCAGCAATACCCTGAACGATCCGCCAGGTCTGCAATGCATCGCGCTTCGGACCTTGAGTCCAACGATCATTTGCCGCACCGAATCGATCCAATCTACTCATCTTCATACCCATCGTCCGCAAATTCTCAGCGGTTACAACGGTTGGACTGAAATGTTGCACTCGCTTGTCAACATTTGTAAAGCTTCCTTCTGTTTCAGCGTAGGTAGTGCACCCAAGAACAACGTGCGCCAACTCAACGCTCTCACACATATTCATGGTGCAATGCACGAAGAAGCGAAGCTTCGCGATGGCAGCCTTCACTTCAGCATTGCCTCTGATGAGTTCATCACCAAGGACAATGACCGCCTCCGCTGCAGCCACGGTCGCTGCAATCTGTGATTCCTCAATAGCTGGAATTCCCATAGCTTCGAAGCCAGCACTGTTGGCATTACGGTCTGCTACCCGCAGAAAATCGTCGGCAAAAGATGGATCATTTCGCTTTACATATACAAGCTTTGCTCCCTTGAGCACTTCTTGGCAAAAACGACGAGCGACAAAGGCATCTTCATTGGTAGACCAAGAGCCGAGTGTCACGAGTACTTTCGAAGCACTCACTCCGCTCAAATTCTTTGCAATCTCTGCAAATGAGGTCTTCCAATCAGCAGCAGCGAGCTGTCCATTGCGACGTATGTGCGCAGCTGTAATGCGATTTTCATTAACCCAGTGGAACTGCGTCAATCTGCCAGCATCACACATCCAATACTGATTCACAAATGGATTTGCTCGTGGTTCTAAGCGGAGAATTTGATTGTCCTTCACTCCAACTTGAATATTACAACCGCGAGCACAGCCTGGACAAATAGAATCGTTGAAACTCATGTCCCACACTCGCGCCTTGAAGCGGAAGTCGATGCTCGTCAAGGCACCAACGGGGCACAACTCAATAACGTTCATGGAGTACGGGGAGTCGAACTGTGTACCCTCGAAGAGCTGGATCGTAACATGGTCACCACGTTGAACAAAGGTCAACACTGGTTGGTTAGCTATTTCTTTAGCATATCTGATGCAACGCGAACATGAGATACAGCGCTCCGCATCAAACATGACATTGGGTCCCCAGGCAACGCGCTTGTCCTTGTGATTCTTCACATCAACAAAACGACTTTCACCTTTGGAGTACTTATAGGCATACTCTTGGAGCTTACATTGGCCGGCTTCGTCACAGATCGGACAGTCTAAGGGGTGATTGACAAGCAAGAACTCCATCACGGCGTTCGATGCATTGACAGACTTTGTGTCGCCTGTGCTGACAATCATGCCATCGCTCACCGGCGTGGAGCAAGCTATCTGGAGCTTTGGCATCCATGCAACTTGGGCATTGCCGTCCGCGTCGAGCTCAACCGTTCCTTCAGCGTTTTTCTTGTGCGAGCCAACGTTGACAAGACACATGCGACAATTCCCTGCTACACTCAAAGATGGGTGCCAGCAGAAATGTGGAATGTGAATTCCATTGTCGTTTGCCGCCTCGATGATGGTCTTACCGGGTTGGGTTTCGATTTTCCGTCCGTCTATCGTCACTACTGGCATGAGCCAAACTCCAGAGCGTTAAAAATTCCCGTACAGATTCCGTTGCGCTTGCTGCGACTACGCAACACGAAAAGATTTGCGAAAATAGCTCGAAAAGAGGAATTGAGGAATGCTAAATGAGGACAAAGTTTTGGATTGGGGGAAACTTCGGCTCAACATTGACCTGAATCGTTCTCTGGTCATGCTGTCCTGATTCTGGATGATGACTCTTCTGAGTAAGAAATTTTTTGTATAATTTTGGAGCAAGTTGTCCGTTTATACATCATGCTTCGATCAACTTCCATCATTTTGAGCGCGCTTATCGTGATCCTGAGTACGGATTTCGAACAAATCCTGCGCTCGCCAGTGTTGATAGAACACTACTTGGAGCACCGCCGTTCAACACCGCAGCTAGAGGTTCTAGACTTTCTAACACTACACTATGGTGCTGCTTGCGACTCGGATGATGACCAAAGCGCTGACGAGTCGTTGCCGTACAAAAGTCCAATGACTGATGGCATCTGGAACATGACTAGCGCTTTCCTGCCAACGGTTTCTGTACAATCAAAGCTTGATACCTACCGCATTCTCTACACACCAAGATGGCAGCTCCATTTCTCCGACTCCCCCTGCCAAGACATCTTCGAACCCCCGCGAAGCTAGACTCAGATATCGAATAAGCTTCTGTGTGTCCAACACCGCGTGTGATAGTCGAACTGCTTCCAAACACGGTTCGTGCATCGCCCGTGAAGCTCAAGCTGCAGGCAAGCGTAGCCTCGTCTATGCTGCATGGCTTCTGATACTTCATTCCAACAACTTGTACCTCATTGTTGAACAACATAGACTCATTTGCAAAGGGCGGGACCTATCTCGTCTGGCCACTTGTGAGTAATGTTGGTCATGAAGAATCTGATAGGATGAGCTGGCACAAGGCAACGGAGCTCTAAGTCCAACTGGCCGCCTCCTGTCGATCGTATGTTTAGCTACTTACTTGTTTTATCACCTACTCACAAACGAATATGAATCTCCTTCATTTGCACTTGATCCTAAATCACGTTCCGATCATCGGACTACTTATTGCTAATCTCCTGTTGTTGTGGGCAACGATCTCCAAACAGTTGATCCTTAAAAAGACAGCAACGGTTATGATTGTTGTTTGCGCCGCCTTGACACTTCCTGTATACTTCAGTGGTGAGCCGGCTGAACACGGTTTGGAAAAAACCGTCCAGCTCAGCGAATCCGTCATTGAAGCGCACGAAGAGGCTGCGGAACTCGCTGTTGTACTTACGAGCGTGAGCGGAGTACTTGCGCTGCTCTCCCTCACACCATTTCTTCGTAATAGTCTTGGCATTTCCTCCCTCGTTGGCTTTGCACTACTTGCATGCAGCATTGGTAGCAGTGCCTCGTTAATGTGGACAGGTTACTTGGGCGGCCAAATTCGCCATACTGAAATTCAATCTTCGCCCTTGAATTCCAGCTCTCTGAGCGAGGAATCTGAAGATGACGAGAAAGAGCACGCACTCAGTGCTGTTGATAGTGCTGGCAACCGCAACGCTGCACAATCAACTGTTCCTGCAGATAGCAGCAAAAAGACAATGGTGACTAGAGCCACCGCGCTCAAACCAAATAACTCCAACGCATCTAGCGACGAGGACGATGACTAGGTACTGAACTTCAAAAGGAGCTGCAAGTACTGCTTATCGCTGCTATTGAACTCGATGCTCCCGAGCCGAGCTTGCTTGGCTTGGGAGCACGAGTATTGTACCTAGTCCTTGGGTATCTCCTATCGCTATACATTTCTATCGGGTTCGTGAAAGCAAAGTGCATAGAGCTTCAGTTAGGTACGCACTGAATCTGCAAATGCTCACATTTTTTGGCTACGTTACTTGTTGGAGAGCTCTCTTAGATTCCTAATTTGTGCTTCAACACAGATCATGGAATATGTCCTCAACTTCTCATAACATTCTCAAAGCGCAAACCGCTCATTCTATCGAGCCACAATCCGCTTCCTTTCGGTTTGGATCAATTGCCCAAGCCCTTCTCCACCAAAGTCAGGAACGAGGTGATGCAACCTTCTTGATTAGCTATGACGACCAACATTCTCGAACTGAGTCGTCGTACGAGAATTTTGCTTCTGAGGTACTACGCACAGCGAGCTTATTGTCGGAGCTAGGGTTACAAGCAGGTGAGCGCGTCGTGACCGCTGCATATAATCATCATGATACTATCATACAGTACTTTGCTGCATGGACTCTTGGTGCTTGTGTTGTTCCTTTGAATATGACGGAAGACGACGATCGTCTTCACTACATCATCACGAATTGTCAAGCTCAACTTGTGCTCTGTCGTGAGGAGTATGTGCAACGCATTCAAGAGATCGCGAAGGATCTGCGCCTAAGAATTCTCCCAATAGACTCAGCCTACCATAGGCAGGTACAGACGAGTCCGGAGTGGCAAGCTTCATTAGATTCTCAATTGGACTCCGAAGCACTCATCGTGTATACGAGTGGTACTACGGGAAATCCAAAAGGCGTTGTGCTTGTACAGCGCAATCTCATGGCTGATGGCGAGGGCATTGCCTCATGGCATAGCATTGATTCATCACAGCGTATGATGTGTGTACTACCAGTGCATCATGTCAATGGAACTATCGTCACACATGTCACTCCCTTTCTCGCAGGGGCTTCGGTCGTGTTGCTTCGCAAGTTTCAGTCCGACACCTTTTTCCGACGCATCCGTGATGAAAGAGTGACTATCGTATCGGTGGTTCCTACGCTCTTAGCTTTTTTGCTTGAGGCCAATGCAGACGATTTGCAGGTTAAGGAACATGGTTTCCGACACATCATTTGCGGTGCTGGACCCTTAACCTGTGAACTCGCGCGACGCTTTGAAGAGCATTACAAGTTGCGCATCGTTCATGGCTATGGCTTATCCGAAACTACTTGCTACTCGTGCTTCCTTGAAACATCTCTCAGCGATGATGAGCATAGGTTTTGGATGCAGCACTATGGCTTCCCTTCTATAGGTGCTGCAATACCACAGAATGAAATGCAGATACACGATGATCAGGGACGACCTCTCCCCGCACTCGAGCGTGGAGAGATTGTCATCCGTGGTTGGAACGTCATGAAGGAGTACTACAACAACGAGTCTGCAAATGCCTCAACATTCGAGTTCGGATGGTTTCGTAGTGGCGATGAAGGATTCTGGGCCGCTCGAGAAAATGGGACACCCTACTTTTTCATTACTGGACGTTTGAAAGAGCTCATTATTCGTGGCGGTGTGAACATCGCTCCACTTGAGATTGACGAGGTCATCAACCGCGCGCCTGGCGTGAAAGCTGGCATCAGCGTGGGCTTCGTGAATGATTTCTATGGCGAGGAGATCGGTGCGCTGGTGCTTGCAGATGAAGGTGCGCGTGAAGAAGAAGTACTCGCGTTTTGTCAAGAACAGCTTCCCTTTTCAAAGGCACCAAAAGTCGTCCTGTTCTGCGAAGCACTGCCAGTAACATCTACCGGAAAGTATCAGCGCAACAAAGTCAAGCATTTGTTTGCCCAGTGGCGCGATGCTCAATTTCGAAAAACGAAAAACTAAGAGCTACGAGCGATGCACAAAGGTCAGGTACTTGTACATTGTGTGGATCTTCGCTGTCATTTTTACTATGCTGCCGGCGCTTCGCGCTGGCAGCTTGACTCGCACAGTTGACTTGTTGTCTGTCTAATAGTCTTCATCAGCATCTGGACGACGAAAGATGCTCCCAACCATATCCTTGTATGCAACCATTCCCTCAATCTCATCTTTAGCGATTTTCGAGTTCTGATGCAAAGCGTCAATGACAAACTCCATGGCTGATGCAAGCGCTGCATCAGATGCATTGGCAACTCCGAGGTAGCGCTCCGCCACATCACGTAAAGTTGGCACTTTGTCGAGCTCGTCGAGATAGTCTTTTGTCGACAATGAGTCTGACAAAGTTAAAGCGTTACCATCTGCAAAGTAGCGTACGATCCCACCATACACATCCAGTGCGGTGTTCTCATGTTTACGTTTTGGTTTTTTGAGAGGATCGGGACAGTGCAGACAGAATACTTCGCGAACAGCTTTGCCAATCAGAGCTCTCGCCACCTTCGTCGATCCTTCTTGTTCACCTTCAAAGACCAACTCTATCTTGCCCGTAAGTCCGCTGATTGCAGCTTGAAAATCGATAATACGAGGTACCACTTCATCTTCGTTATGGAGAATGGCACGACGCTCTGCATTGGAAACTAGGGCTTCCATTACAGAAATGGTCATACGCGCAGACACCCCCGACGACTGATCTACAAACTCGCTGCTCCGTGCACACATAGCGATTGCTTCCACAATCTGCTTCATATAGTGTGGGATATTGATTTGAACATTATCACGTTTCATCCAAGCATTCTGGTCGATGATCATGAGACCATCATCCATTGTACGAGGATAGTGAGTAACGATCTGGGCGTCGATGCGGTCCTTCAACGGCGTGATGATACTACCGCGATTCGTGTAGTCTTCTGGGTTTGCTGTAAACACCAGGACCATGTCTAAAGGTAATCGAACATTGAAACCTCTAATCTGCACATCGCGCTCTTGAAGAATGTTGAAGAGTGCAACTTGAATACGAGGTTGTAAGTCGGGAAGTTCATTAATAACAAATATTCCGCGATTCGTTCTAGGTACGATACCGTAATGAATAGCACCTTCGTGAGAGTACGAAAGACGTTGTGTTGCCGCTTTAATAGGATCGATATCACCAATTAGATCCGCTACGGATACGTCGGGTGTTGCAAGCTTCTCACCGTATCGTTCGGAGCGATGAATCCACTCGATTGGTGTTTCGTCCCCCGCTTCTGCCAGGAGCTCACGACCGTAATGCGATACTGGGTGAAATGGTGAGTCATTGATCTCGGAACCTTTGATGATAGGCGTGTACTCATCGAGAAAGTTCACAAGCAATCGCGCAATTCTCGTTTTCGCTTGACCACGTAATCCCAGCAAAAGCATATCATGTTTTGCCAATAGCGCGTTCACAATCTGCGGGATGACCGTTTCATCAAAGCCAATGATTCCAGGAAAGAGCGTCTCCCGAGAGCGCAGCTTTCGGATACAGTTTGCACGCATTTCGTCTTTAGGCGATCGAAGTTGATACGCACTCGATTTCAATTCTGCTAAACGTTCAATGTTTGGTTTCATTCGTGTGGTTTCATTAGTGATGCGCCGACAATGTTTACTTCGATATCCAACAGAATACCAAAGCGCTGCTTCACAGCCTCTCGTACTTCCTTCGCCACAGCGATGATCTCTGAGCCATTCGCGTTTCCATGATTCACGAGTACAAGTGCGTGCTTCTCATAGACCCCTGCATCACCACGACGCATACCCTTCATCCCACATTGTTCAATCAACCAAGCTGTGGGAATCTTTCTCATTGCTCCAGCTTCATGTATGGGTGCGTGAGGGTACAGCGCTAAAATCTCTTGTGCCTTCGCAACATCGACAATGGCGTTCTTAAAGAACGAGCCAGCATTGCCTAAAACAGAGGGCTGAGGGAGTTTGCGGGTGCGAATGCGGACGATACTCTCGTACACATCCTTGATTGTTGGCTCGACGATGTGCTGAGAGGCAAAATCATCTTGAAGGTCTTTGTATGCTAGATACAGTTGATGTTTTTTTGTGAGTCGAAGTTCTACTGCTACAATGGTAACCTTGTCGCGTAGCTCATGTTTGAAGATCGAGTCACGGTACGCAAACTCGCATTCTGCTGCAAGCAAGCGAACTATCTCGTCTTGATCACGAGGAACGAACTCTATGGAATGGGCAACATCTTTAAACTCTCGACCGTAGGCACCTATATTCTGAATGGGAGAGGCTCCAATTGTTCCGGGAATGAGAGCCATGTTCTCAATTCCACCGTAGTTCTGTTCAACAGCCCAAGTCACACAGTCGTGCCAAACCTCACCAGCACCGAAACGCACGATTACGCAGTCCTCATCTTCGTAGACCACTTCGCGACCTTTGATGTCGACTTTAACAACCACAGCCTCCACCTGATCCGCGAACAAAACATTTGAGCCACCTCCAAGCAGAACGAGAGGAAGATTCTTCAACTCCTCGCATGTTCGCAGAGCATACACATCTTCAATGCTAGAACAAGTGGCGAAGAGCGAAGCTCGAGCATGAACGCCAAAACTATTGAGAGCTACCAAATCGAAGTTTCTAGTAAACTCCATTGCAACCTCCTTCTCCGAATAGAGGCAGCACGTTCTCCATTTGATGCAGCTGGACTACGGTCTTCATCTCAGGTGCGCTATCTGGTGCATTCACAGGAATACGCTCCGAGATGCCGTTCAATGACAAGGTCAGGATAAACACGAGTATAGCTAACCATCCAATGCGCATGCGCATTGGGTCTAAAGGCTCCTCGTCCACAAGTGGAGGGTGATCGAGACGAAAGATAAATCTTGCAAGCATTGCCCAAAACAACCAGCCTACCCAGCCATCAAAAATCCAGTTACAGCTCGAGCTTAACCAATTGATGGGTGGTTGCAAAATGGACTGCAAGAAAATCACAATCTCGTCAGGCGAGTCTTCAAGTATAATCGGTCTGAACTCACCAATCAATGAAAAGAAGCCAATGGCAAGTAGCGCGAACATCACCAAACGAGCAATCTTTGATTGACCGGAGCCAAACATCGCATAGCTGATGTGTCCTCCATCCAATTGACCAATTGGCAATAAGTTCAATGATGTAACGAAGAGTCCGAACCAGCCAACGCAGAGAAAGGGATAGTGGTACACTTCATTCATTGGTGGCAGAAATCCGTTTGGATTGGCGAAGAGTTGAGCTAAACCACTGAACAACAAGGTATCACCGAAACGCAGCCCATACTCAGGTATCTCGCCTCCGAACAATGTCAAATACTCAGGGTGAATGCGATAGAGATAGTTCTTGTCTGGTAAAGTGACAAAACCGATGATGAGTATGACGACGCACACGACAAAACCTGCCAGAGGACCAGCCACGCCGACATCGAAAAGAACTTTCCGCGAACGAATTGCTGATCGTGTTCTTATCAGTGCCCCCATCGTACCAAATGGCATGATCGTAGGAAAGGGCATCGGAATGTAGTAAGGCAAGGTCGCATCTACTTTGTGATAGCGAGCGGCGAAGAAATGTCCAAACTCGTGCGCACTAATAAAGGTCATGATCAAGACTGCATAGGTCAGGCCATGCATCAGGGTGGCGCCATTGCTAAGATCTGCGCCTTCCCCCTGCCACATTATCCCTGCAAGAGTGCAGGAAAAAAAGGTCGCTACGAAAAGTACGATATGCAACCACCAGCGCTGCCCTGCCGAAGGCACCGCAACGTTTGTTGACTCATCTACCTGATCAGAGATTGGCGTATAGCCCATGTGGCGAGCCTCAATTGCCTGCAGCTCGAAACACAGAGCAGCAGACAAGGATTAAACATGTGAATGGTGTCGGCTAAAACCGATCAATGGATACGCAACGAAGACGTCTACTTGCGCCATTGAGCACAAGCAGACGTTTCGCCTTCTTTCTTAGTGGGCTTCAGGGCGCATTGTGGGGAAAAACAATACGTCGCGAATGAACTCATTGTTTGTGAGAACCATAACCAGACGATCGATACCAATGCCAAGGCCAGCTGTTGGCGGCAAGCCTGTCTCGATAGCAAAGAGGAAATCTTCGTCCAAGGTCATCGCTTCATCATCTCCCTGAGCACGCTGACGTGCTTGATCTTCTAAGCGTTGGCGTTGATCGACTGGATCGTTTAATTCACTAAACGCGTTTGCAAGCTCAGCTCCATTTACATACAGTTCAAATCGCTCTACCAATCCCTCTTCAGAGCGATGCTTCTTGGCCAATGGTGACATCTCCACTGGGTAGTCCATGATGAAGGTTGGTTGTATAAGATTTGGCTGGACAAGACTGCTGAACAGTTCATCGACAAGCTTCGTCCAACCCGCCGTTGATTCAACATCCACATGGTGTTTGCGGCAGAGTGCCAGCACTTCTTCTCGCGACATCTTCAAGACGTCAGCTCCACTAGCCTCCTGTATAGCATCCATCATCTTTACCCGACGGAAAGGTGCAGCAAACGAGATAGTGTTCGAACCTACCGGAATCTCGGTGGTTCCATGAACTTCCTTACAAATGCTACTGAGCAAGTCCTCAACCATATCCATCATCCACAAGTAGTCCTTGTAGGCTACGTAGATTTCCATCATGGTGAACTCAGGGTTGTGCGTGCGATCCATTCCCTCATTGCGGAAATTCTTGTTGATCTCGTACACACCCTCAAAGCCACCTACAATGAGGCGCTTGAGATAGAGTTCATCTGCAATTCGTAAGTATAAAGGAATGTCGAGAGCATTGTGGTGCGTTACAAACGGACGTGCAGTAGCTCCACCATAAAGCGGTTGCAACACCGGTGTCTCAACTTCCATCCATCCGCGTGCATCGAAGTAGCGACGCATAGATGAGATGATCCCAGCTCGTTGTATAAAGGTCTTGCGAATGGACGGATTCACGATTAAGTCAACGTAGCGACGACGATAGCGCATTTCCTTATCAGAAAACGCATCGTGCACAATCTTGTTCCCCTGCTCATCAGTCTCTTCCTTTGCCACAGGTATGGGTTGAATGCTCTTACAGAGCAGCTCAAGCTTCTGTATGTGGATGCTGACCTCACCCATTTTGGTCCGAAAGACGAAGCCGTGAATGCCTACCACATCACCAATGTCGTAGAGTTTCAGGAGATCATATATATCCCCTAAGTCGTCCTTCTTCGCATAACACTGAATGCGCCCACAATCATCTTGAATATGGAAAAAGGTTGCTTTGCCCATACGACGAAAAGCCATGATTCGTCCAGCTACCTGTACTCCAGTCCACTGGTCCAAATCCTCATCTTTAAAATCCCGTAAAATATCAGCACTGCGATGTGTCTTATTAAAATTCACCGGATATGGATTAATCCCCTTTGCCCGGAGTTCCGATAACTCTTCTAGTCGTCGTACTACTTGTTCGTTCTGATGCTGCTCGCTCATAGGTCTATCTTGAAAATGAGCTGCAAATATACAAGGCTCAGACAGCTTTGCTGGCAGATGAGCAGATTGCTTGGACTGTTGAACTCAAAATTACCCATGACATTCATCAGGAAACCATGTTCACTATATTGGTTTCCTCGTCAAAATTGTCTATTTTTGCAGTTATACACACCGTTACAAACCCTTACAGAGTACGTCTGAGAATGTCTTCAAGTCCACAAAGCGAGCGCGACATCCGAAACGCCATCCTCTTAGAGAGCGAGAAGCTCTTCCGTGAGAAGATGTATTCCTGTGTTTCGACGAATGAGATCTCGAAATGTCTGGGTATCAGTAAAAAGACACTCTACAAGGTTTTTTCGACGAAAGAAGAGATTCTACGAACGATGGTAGAGTCTGCAGGGCGAGAAATCAACCAGCGTCTGGATGCGATCTATGAAGACTCAACACTCACCTTCGTTGAACGAGTACTAAGTTGTCTCGGTGCATTGAAGTATATGCATCAACATGTGAGTCCGCAGAAACTGATGCAAGACATACAACGCAATGCACCGCAAGCCTGGATGGATGTGCGCAGCATGATGCACCAACGAGTAAGCGTCGTTGCTCAGTTTATTCAGAACGGGCGAGCTGAAATGGCTGTGCGGGACGACGTCTCTGCCGACCTCGTAGCGCTCATCTACATGAACTCGACGGGCAGTATCATGGATGACAGGGTGCTGAAAGGAATCTCGATAGAACGTGATAGGCTCTTCCATTGCTTCACAGAATTGTTCTATATGGGAATGTTCAGTGAAGAGGCACGCTCATCGCTAGAGAAGACACGTCAGGCGGGGCACCAACTCAAGCGCATACCGACAATAGCTGAGCTCCGCGCGGAGAGTGGCGAGAGTTTGAGTTTAAGTGAGCAGATCATTGACGTAAGCCGAGACCTCTTTTTCCGTTTTGGCTATAGCAAGATCCGCATGGATGAGATAGCCGCTGAACTGCGTATTTCAAAGAAGACGCTTTACAATCACTTTTCTGGCAAGGAAGATGTGCTGCGATCCGTTCTTAAACGATTCGCGGATGATATTGAAAGAGCGCACCACTTTGTTGATAACAGCAGTTGCGATAGCTTCATCTCGAGCCTACGGTCTTTCGTCATGTATATGGCAAAGATGTTAGGAGAGATTACACCACAATTCGTAAGAGATTTATTGCGGAGTTCTCCTCACCTATGGGAGGCATTGCATGATTGGCGATCGCAAGCCATTGACAACACCTTCAGCGATCTTCTCGTACAAGGACAGAAACTGGGTGCCATTCGCTCAGACTTTAGCTCTGCAGAACTCTCACAAACCTATCGTGTTGCAGTGGATGCAAGTTTGAATCCAGAAGTACTGGCAATGACTGCCTATCGCGCAATCGACTTATACAAAGCAGTTGTCAATGCAATGTTCATTGGAATTTTGAGAGACGAGTCTCGCTCGGAGTTTCAAGCAAAGAGTCGTCTCCAACAAGAACAACTCCACACAAGAGAATTCGCAACACACGCTCCAACCACTACGAGCAGCCAAGAATGAGCGCATATCGAATTGACATCGTCTGTGCAGTTCCAGACTTAGTCCGGCCACTTCTCGATCCAAGTATTATTGGTCGTGCTCGAAAGCGCGGCATAGTGGAGATTGAAGTTCATAATCTTCATGACTATGCAACAGACACCTATCGTCACATCGACGACGCTCCCTTCGGTGGAGGAGCTGGTATGGTTTTGCAGTGCGAACCTGCATTTGCCTGTATTGAGAAACTGAAAGCAGAACGCAGCTATGATGATGTCATTTTTATGACTCCCGATGGCGAAGTACTTGAACAGTCAATCGCGAATGAGCTTTCGATGAAGTCGAATATCATCGTCATCGCTGGACACTATAAGGGAATTGATCAGCGCATACGCGATATACTGGTTACGCGTGAGATTTCGATTGGCGACTACGTACTCAGCGGTGGAGAGCTCCCCGCGGTTATTCTAAGCGACGCAATCATTCGCCTACTCCCTGGCGCTATCAGTGACGCCGAGAGTGCGCTTGACGACTCGTTTATGGATGGTCTGCTCGCAGCACCCGTGTATACACGACCTGCAGATTTCAGAGGACATCTTGTTCCTCCGGTCCTTCAAAGTGGTAATCACGCAGCTGTACGTCAGTGGCGCCGTGACGAAGCACTGCGACGTACCAAGGAGCGACGACCTGATTTGCTCAACGACTCGACATTGGAATGACGAAGAAGCTTGCTGTCATCGTGCTCTCCGGAGGCATGGACTCATCTCTCTGCACCGCAATCGCGGCTGCTGAAGGTTTCGAGCTTGCCTGTTTGCATATAAACTACGGCCAACGAACCGAAGCGCGTGAACTGAAAGCCTTCCATGACATTTGTGATCACTATCAAGTAACCAAACGCTTGGTTGTCGATATCCATTACTTGGCAGCTATTGGTGGGAGTAGTCTCACCGACATGAACATCGCCGTTGATCATGCTCAACTCGACCGTACTGACATCCCAACAAGCTACGTTCCTTTTCGAAACGCCAACATTCTCAGTATTGCCACCAGTTGGGCAGAGGTTATCAAGGCAGACAGCATCTGGATAGGAGCGGTTCAAGATGATTCAAGCGGCTATCCCGATTGTCGCTCCGAGTTCTTTCAAGCATTTGAACGCGTTATCAATCTTGGCACTGCCATGTCTGCTCCTCTTTCTATTCGTACGCCGGTACTCCATCTGAGCAAAGCGCAGATTGTTCGCAAAGGTTGTGAGCTCAAGCTCCCATTTGAACAAACCTGGTCGTGTTATCAATCAGGACAAGAAGCTTGTGGAGTCTGCGATTCCTGCGCACTTCGTTTGCGAGGTTTTGAAGAAGCGGCTGAGACAGATCCACTGCCATACACAACGCGGCCGAGCTACCGATGACTTTACGAGACCAGAAGCTAGGCTATCGCGATATCTTTAGGTTCTGGTATCCACTTGCATTGACGTGGGCGATGATGGCGATTGAGGGACCGGTGTTAAACTCAATAGTCAGCCGACTTGCAGAACAGCGCGACAATCTTGCCGCCTTTGGCGTTGCTACTGGAATTGCCTGGATCATTGAGTCGCCGGTTATCATGTTACTCAGTGCAACGGTTGCTTTAGTAAACGACCGACATTCCTTTCATCAGCTTCGACGATATGCATTCCGTATCAACCTCTTGGTGAGTATCGGAATGCTCATTGTGTTGCTTCCTCCCGTACACAGCCTCATAGCTGATGATTTCATGGGGCTTAGCCCACAGATTTCCTCATTGCTCCATCAATCTCTCTTTTGCTTAATCCTCTGGCCTGCGGCCATCGGCTATCGACGTCTTTATCAGGGCTTGATGATCAAGAATAACCAAACCCGCAATGTGGCCATTGGCAGTATCGCACGTATAAGTACCATGGCTGTCTCGTCCATTGCTTTGGCGCATTTCACCGACTTAGCAGGTGCTGTTGTTGGTGCAGCTGGACTAGGCTTGGGAGTACTCTTGGAGGCAATAGCCACGAGGTACATGGCACGCGAAGCTGTCGCGCATTTTGAGGCTCGTGAAACGAGCGAGGGAGCTGCACTCCAAACACGTTCAATACATCGCTTCTACGTACCCCTTGCGCTTACTTCTGTCCTTGGTATGGCGGTGAACCCTATGCTTGTATTTTTTATGAGCATGTTTCAGTTCAAGTTTGAGTCGCTTGCTGTCTTCCCTGTCATCGACTCCTTCGTCTTCCAGTTCCGAAGCCCTGGTTTCTCCTACCAAGAAATTGGCATTGCGCTCCTTAACAACACTAAAGAGCGCGCACGAAAAATTCGAAACTTTGGATTCGGGTTAATGGCTGTGTGCAGCGGTCTGCTCGCGCTGATCGCGGCGACACCATTAATCCACTATGTGTACAAGGTATTCCCGTATCAACTCAGTCCGGACTTAGCAGCCTTCGCTATCGCGCCAACGCAGATTCTGGTTCTCTTACCAGCTCTATCTGTGCTCTACTCGTTGCAACGCGCTATGCTCATCAATCAGCACCATACGGAACAAGTGACCTACTCCACTATTGTTGAAGTCGCAAGTATCTTTTTTGTGCTACTCATCGAGTGGCGTTTCTTTAGTATGGGTGGCGCGGTTGCGGCTGCATCAGCGCTTATGATCGGAAGGATTCTCGCGAACATCTACTTGAGTTATGCGTATACACGCGCGCTGCGCGCCGCGCATCAGCACTAGGATGAAGCCCTCGTAATGTTTTGCGTGCGTTCATACAAAGCCTGGAGCTTTTGTGCCAAATCTGGCTGAAGTCTTTCCAACGTAGCGATAATCTGGATAGTCAAAGCAGGCATGCCAGTTTCATTTGCAACTCGACCGAGATTGTAATAGCCTTCAGCGAATTCGGGATTGTTGTCAACCGCTCGTTGATAGATTTCTATAGCTCGATCCGGTTGATAGGCACGCTCCAATGCGTGTCCAACAGTTATGTATACTTGTGTATGCTCTGGGCGCAGTCGTAAGACTTCTTCTAAGTGAACCATCGCCGCATTGATACGTCCGATGTGTGTGTAAGTGTTCGCCAACAAGTGATGCGCAACCACTGACTCGTTGTTTATCTGCAACACCGTTTTGAATGCCTGAATAGCGCGCGCGTAATCACCGCTCTTTTCAAAGAGTTTGCCTCGTTCAAGCAGGGCTTGTTCGTTTGTTGGTTGCAGCTTCAAAGCAGCTGTATAGCGATCGATCGCGCTTTGGAGCTCACCTTGTGCCTCAAGGATTCGTCCTGCCAGAAGGAAGGCTTCAACCTTTTCCGGAGCAACTCTCACCGCAACATCAACCGCTATGCGAGCATCGTCTAAGCGTTGTTGTTGAAAGAAAGTTCGTGCTTGTCCGATGTATGCGCAGTCAGCTCGTTCATCAATTGCTATCACCTGCTCGAAGCAGGCGTGGGCTTCTTCGAACTCTTGTCTATCTGCGAGCACTCTGCCTCGGCCGCAGATAGCAGGGATACTCTGCTCATCTATATGCAGAGCTTGCTGGTAGTAGTGCAGAGCCTCGCTGTGTTGCTGCATTTCATTATACAGAGCTGCGAGTCGGCAAAGCGATTCAATATCAGGCTGAAGAGTAACTGCCTCTTTCAGCTTTGCCAGAGCTTGATCCTTGCGATCCAGGTCATGCAGGATATCCGCACAGATCATTAAACTGTCGTGATCATTCGAGCTAATAGAGAGCGCTTTCTGGATTGCTCCCAGAGCATCGTCCAGCTTCTCAACAGCATAGTACACTGAAGCCATCGTGCGATGTGCTTCCAACAGTTCGGGCTGAACTCTGATTGCGTCTTTGAGAGAGCGCATTGAGCTATTGTAGTTCTTCTGTTTGAAGTACACCAGCCCCATCAAAGCGAGTACTCGCGGATTGTTGTGCTCATAATAAAGGGCAGAGCGGAGGTTGTCAAGAGCCGCAATGTAGTGTCCTTCATAACACATCACCTCACCCAATCCTGCATGAGCGTCTGCCAAGGTGGAATCGATCTCGACAGCGAGAGCAAACTCTTTATGCGCTTGGGCATATTGGTTTCGCTCCATGTACAGTTTGGCGATGTGGAGGTGAGCTCCAGCTTTACGTTCGTGACAGAGCACAGCATCTTGAAACGCCTGCAGTGCTTCGTCCTTTCTGTTGAGTTCCAACAACAACAAACCGTGCTCAAGATGCAATGCATAGCTTTGCGGATTGAGCTCTAGCGCTGCACGCAGAATGTCTTGAGCTTCTTGAAAACAATGATTCGATCGTTTGACCTGTGCCTTCACAAGAAATGCATCAACGTTCAACGGATCAAGCTCGAGTGCTTCCTCAATGTGTACTTCGGCTTCAGCAAGCCTCTTGCAGTTGAGCTCACAAATCGCAATCTTCAGGCATACAGAGGAATCGTTGGGTCGAATGCGAAGAGCACGTTGGAAGTATGCTATAGCCGTTGCATAGTCTTTGTGGAACATAGAATGTTCACCGCTTGCAACGTGATGCTTCCACTTTGAGTTTATCTCTTTTTCTACGCTAATTGCATTCCAAACAAAGTACCAGCTCCCGTCTTCGTTTTGGCGAAAAAAACGGGTGAACCAATTCTCCTTTTTTTGGACTTCAGGGCTCATGTAGAATCAATTCTGGGCACGTCTAAGCACAATTCACACTCTTCAAGTATCGGAAAAGCGTTGAAATTCTGTACTTATGCGCAGAAAATGGAAGCACTGACCTTGTTCAGACTCGATGAAGCCTATTTTTGCGCTTCACTTACCATCGAGATTCACATGAAAATCACTGTTTTAGGGGCTGCCAAGAGTGGAATTGCTGCCGCATTGTTAGCACAGCGGTTAGGACACCAAGTTTTTGTTTCTGAGTACCGAAGCGCCGAGCAGATGCAGGACGAAAAGAAGTCTCTAGAGCTAGCGTCGATCCCATGTGAATTCGGTGGACATAGTCCCTTGGTCTTCGAATCCTGTGAGTTGATCATTTGCTCGCCAGGCATAAAGCCACAAGCGGCGGTTATCGTGGAGGCCGAAACGAGGAACATACCCATCATCTCTGAGCTTGAGTTCGGCTGGCGTCACTGTTCGAACAAGATCATTGCCGTAACTGGAACAAACGGCAAAACCACCACTACTTCACTCATTGAATACATCTTTACCCGGTCTGGGCGCAAGGCAATTGCCTGCGGAAACATCGGAGTTCCTCTCTCAAGTCTCGTTCTTGATGCCAGTCCGGACACGGTTTTTGTGGTTGAATGTAGCTCTTATCAGTTAGATCGGTGCGATACATTTCGGCCAGACGTGGCTCTGGTACTCAACATTACCCCTGATCACCTTGCCTATCACGGTACTGTGGATAATTACGCCTCTGCTAAGTGGAAAATTTCCGCGAACCAAAGCTCTTCGGATACACTAATTTTGTGCGCCGACGATGAAGGAGCAGCATCCTCACCGTCTACAATCAAATCTAAGATTCTCACCTACAGCGTTCAGCATCCTGTGCAGCCAGGCATGTATTTGTCCGCCGAGGATCTTGTGTTGGTCGAACAGCATAAAGAGGAAATACTCATGCGCAAGAGTGAACTATGCCTACCCGGCATTCACAATGTGTATAATTCGATGGCGGCCGCCCTCGCGGCGCGTGCCTTCGAGATCCGTAACGAGGATATACGCGACTCATTGATGTCGTTTTCAGGCGTTGAACATCGTCTGGAACAAACCCGCATTCTCCATGATGTGGAGTATGTGAACGACTCGAAAGCTACCAACATCAATGCCACCTGGTATGCTCTTCAATCCTACTCAAAGCCTATCATACTGATTGCCGGCGGACGCGGTGATAACAATGACTACAGTCTCTTAGACTCTGTTGTTCGTAAGAACGTCAAGTGCATTGTCGCCATAGGCGAAGAGCAAGAAGCCATATTCCAGCACTTTTGCACTATTATTCGCTGCATTCGTGCGCATAGCCTTGAAGAGGCGGTACACGAGGCACAGAATCAGGCAATGGGAGATGATGTGGTACTCTTTTCTCCTGCCTGCAAGTCCTTCGACATGTTTATGAATTACGAGCATCGCGGCGAAGTGTTTAAAGAAATTGTTAATGCTCTGCACTAGTGAACAGTGTAGACCATAGCGATCGGCAGCATATAGACTGGGCGATATTTCTCTCTGTTGTTGCCCTCATGCTCTTCAGCATTTCCTTCGTGTATAGTGCCAGTGCTTCCTTTGCCGATCTCAAGTTTGGTTCGAGTGAGAAACTCTTTCTCAACCACGCTGTCCGTGTCTTGGTTGCCTTTGGTCTCTTAATCCTCTTCACGAAGATTGATTATCATCATATCCAGGAGTTCACACGTCCATTGATGGTCATGGCCATCCTGTGTTTAATCTATGTGGTTGCGATGGAGTTAAAAGTGAAGGGAGCAGCGCGTTGGATTCACTTAGGTGCTATCAACTTTCAGCCTTCGGAGCTTGCTAAGTTTGCCTTGTTGATCCATATTTCTCGTATTCTTTCCGAGAACCGAGCGAAAATGCATGACTTTAAGACGGGAGTTCTTCCTCCACTTCTCTGGATCCTCCTCATTTGCGGGCTCATTGCCATTCAGCCAAACCTGTCGACGTCGCTAGTAATCTTTCTCTTGTCGTTTACCCTGATATTCCTTTCTGGCGCAAAATTCCTTCACCTCCTTGGTATTGGGACCGCTGCACTTGTGGCTGCCGGTATCTATGCCGTTGGTGCAGAGTACCGGATGCAACGTTTGTCGACCTTTATGAGTGGCAATTCCGATCCCATGAACCCTGCCCGGTATCAACTCGACCAGGCATTGCTTGCATTTGGTAATGGAGGTATGTTTGGAGTGGGTCCTGGCCAAAGTCATCAACGAGATTGGTTTTTGCCCGAACCATTTGGAGATTTTATTTACTCCATTGTTGGCGAAGAGTATGGGTATATAGGAACAGCCCTGATACTTGTGGTCTTTGCAGTGATATTGTGGAGAGGCTTTCAAGTAGCTCGCAGAGCTCCAGATGACTTCGGTTTTTACCTGGCATCAGGTATTACGCTCACACTTGCCTGCTATGCTTTTGTCAACGCCGGCGTGACCTGCGGACTCTTACCTACAACGGGACTGCCCATGCCATTCATTAGTTATGGAGGAACAAGTGTTATATTTTCCGCCATGGCTGTGGGAATTCTCTTGAATATTTCCAAACAGTCCATGCACCGTAGCCCAGCATAGACAGGCTGAGCCACTGCTGGTGTTGCAATAAAATATGTGGAGCTACATGCTCCTAAGAAGTTTCATTAGGGATGATGAAGGGAAACTTGATGAGTGGATTGAAGCCCAAACTTATAGTGCTTCTGCTATACTGTCTGGTGAGCAACAGCTCAGCACAGCTGAGTAGTATTCAGCCCTTTGTTCCTGTTGAAGCAAGCGAAGTTGCACATGTGCGCCTGATGGACAATCTCGCAATGAAGGCTCACTACGAACTACGCCGCCTCACAAAGCAAGCTGCCATCCCGCTTGTATTAGATGCTGACTACCGAAGAGCGCTTGCAGACCTCGATGCGCAAAACTACGCTTTGGCGGACGAGGCATTCGAGAGCTATCAGCAACAACACCCTGGTTCAGCCTATGTACCCTTCACTAGCTATCACCGAGCAGAGATTGCTTTTCGCAAACGAGATTATGAAACTGCTGCACAGCGCTTTGCGCTGTGCATACAGAAAACAACTCCTGAGCAGATTAAGAGCAAGGACTCAAGCTATGCACAACTTTTTCATTACGCTCAATTCTGGCGAGCGAACAGTCTCGCACGACTCGGGAAGTATGAAGAAGCCGCACTCTCCTACCATGCATGCAGTTCCGACAGCCTCAAGCCATTCGCAGACGATGCGCTCTTTGCCCTAGGACAAATTGAAGAATCGCGTACCAACTACACGCAAGCGATCCAATTCTATCAACGAATAGAAAGCAAGTATCCTCGTTCAAATGTGCTGGTTGCAGCGAAGCTGCGTCATGCCCAATGTTTGCTCCATCAGCGCGAAAGCTCGAATGCCATTGCTCAGCTTGCCTCTGCCGAGAACACCCTCCATGATTTGCGTCAAGCTGATACAACAGGCGGAACGGCATATGATCAGAGCGCGTACTTTAGCGAAGCCGACATACATTTTCTCCGAGCGGAAGCAGAGAATCAGCTCTCACAGTTCAGCCAGGCTATTGATGAGTATGCCTTAGTGCTCAGCGATAGCTTGAGTAGTTCTGAGCTACGCCGACAGTCTCTACTTGGACGTGGTTGGGCATATTTGAATATTGCGAAGTGGGATGAAGCACTAAGTAGCTATGATCTGGTGATCGATTCAAGTTCAAGCGCTGAGTCGCATGCCGTCGCGATGGCTCGCCTCTACCGCTGTGTTGCCCTCAAGAAAAAGGGAGATCGGAGTGAAGCAGCTCGAGAACTCTCTACGCTCGCCTCTTCTGCACGTTACTCACAGTTGGCACTCGCGCTACTTGAGTTAGGGCAAATGCAGTATGAAGATGGGAAGTTTGAGGCAGCCAGAAGGAGCCTGGAAAGAGCCTCGCATGAATCACCTGATCTCATTAGCTCACTGCGCATACAACTCTTACTTGGCGCTGTTTTTGTCGAGCTTCAGGAGTGGAAAAAGGCTATCCAATGCTACCAAACAGCTGAAATCGCTGCACGTAAAACAACAACCCAATCCAATCCGCTACGCGAAACGTACTTGGCGGAAGCACAATTCAAGCATGGTGTGTGTGCGGTAGAAGATTACCAGTATCGCGAAGCGATCTCCTATCTCAATAGTTTTCTCGGGTCTAACACTGAGGATCCACGCGTTGACGAAGCGCTGTTCTGGCTTGCAGAGGCTTTCTACAGAGCAGAGTTAATGAAGAATGCTGAAGAAAGTTATCAAAAACTCTTACTAAACCATGGTGCATCGAAGCGACGCGAAGAGGCATACTATGGTTTGGGCTGGACCTACTTCCGCATTCGTGACTTTGACAAAGCGAATCAGACCTTCTCGCAGATGCTTAAAGAGTTTCCTCAATCGCGATTTGCGCCTGATGTGTATGTCAGAAAAGGCGATGCACTCTACTTGACAAAAAACTATATCGAAGCGGCGAAAGCATACAAGGAAGCTTACAAGATCAACCCGAAGGAAGAGCAAGGACAGTACGCTCAGTTTCAGATTGGACAGTCGCTCTATCGCGCCAAAGACTATCCAAATGCAGTGACGCAGCTTCGACAGTTCATTAAGAACTTTCCCAAATCTGTCTTCGCTGATCATGCAATGTACACAGTCGCCTACATTGCCACCTTGCTTGAGCATCATGATGAAGCAATCTCTGCCTTTGAGTCGCTAAAAGTTGCATACCCGCAAAGTGAGCTGGTGCCAGCTTCGATGTACTACATAGCGAATTCATACTATGCCAAAGGTGAGTATGAAACGGCGATAAGCCACTATAAGATGTTGATGGAGACCTATCGTAGCTCCTACTACGGCATTGAAGCATTGCGTGGCTTGCAAGAGAGCCTGAGTGTGCTCGGACGCAATGATGAAGCCATTGAAGTTGGCAAATCGTACATGGCTGCAAACCCAGATGGGGCAATGCGCGAGCAGATCAATATGAAGACGATTGAGATCTTCTTGCGCAAAGGTGACTACGGAAGCGCGGCAAAAGAGTATCAGGAGTTTTTGAAGAAGAACCCAGATAGCGATTATGGCGCAGAAGCAATGTATCTCCTTGCGAAAAGTCAGATGGGTATGAATGATGTGGACGCAGCCCAACAATCGTTTAGCCTTCTCTTCTTACGCTATCCCAAGAGTGACTTTGCCGCTCAAGGTATGCTACAAAATGCTCTTCTTCATTTGAATCGTTCCAATGTCAATGCGGCAGATTCTCTCTTTCAACTGCTAAGCGTCACTTATCCAGAAACCGAACTTGCCTCACGCGCTTATTATGAACGTGCACAGCTTCTTATCACAAAGTCAGACAGCACGCAGGCCCTAAGTCTGTACAAGAAGAGCGCCGACATGGCGCAGGGAGAATATTCCTATCAATCATTGTATCGCTTGGCTATGCTGTTTCGTCAGCGCGAGCAGAACGACAGCGCTCGCGCATATTTCACTCGAATTGGTAGTTACACTGACAATGTTTCCCTTTCAGCCGAGGCACAGTATCGAATTGGAGAGCTTTACTTAGCTGAGAAGAACTACCAGAAAGCAGCTGAGACATTTGAATCGGTAAAATCTCATTTTGACGGTGTTGAGGATTGGTATACACTCTCCCTCATCAATCTTGGCGAATGTTATGAAAAGCTCTTAAACAATGCAAAGGCCAAGGAAGTGTACCAAACAGTGATCATTCTTCATCCTGCTGATGACTATGGCAAGACCGCGCAGTCTCGCTTGAAACGACTGAAATAAGTGACTATGATACGACTTCTTACAGCAAGCGTGCTTGCACTCCTGTCTTTTCTTCAACCTGTTGCGCAAGCGCAACAGTCAGGCTCAAGTACTACCAGTAGTCCCTCACAAGAACAAAGTGGCACGCCTATAGACGTACCAGATATCATCATAAAAGGGAGCGCGACGATCAAGCTCATGGCTACATCGTTTAGCAAGCAGGGGCCAGCAAACACACGTGTTCTTAGCCGTGCTGAATTGGATTCCTTAAACCCTCTTGAAAAACAAGCACCCAAGTTGCTTGCTCGCACGGCAGCCCCAGGTGAGATGTTGGAACGCAAAAACTATCGAGCACTCTTTGAAGCTTCAATGGGCATTTTTCAGACACCCGATGTGGTGTTTTCTTATGGCTCTAGCTTCTCTGAGTATGCTTTTTATGTGCAGGGAGACTACCATAGCTCCGCTGGCTACTCAACAAACACAGAGTTCATGCGGGCCGCACTCCATCTTGATTTGCGCTATAAGGAACCCGAGGGTGATGGGATTTTTGCGGGCAGCGTTACCACAAGTTCTGTCGATCTCGGCAGTCAGAACTACCTACTCTTTGCCCGTCTTGATTCCGTTCCCGAACGAAGGGTACAGAATATCTCGATCGGTGTACAAATGATTAATCGTCACTACAGTTATCCCTATGAAGCGTCTCTACGTTTTGCAAGCACCGGTTTACGTGAAGAGTTGACTCAGCGCTCAGACTTGCGAGAGACTGCTCTGCAGGGTACTCTTCTCGTTGAACACCCTATGGGTGCTTGGAAGCCTGGCCTCTTTACACGACTGGATATAAGGCCAACTGGTGACCACACAATCAGCGGCAATGAACTGGGACTTTCACTTGCAAATCGTAGTGAGCACTATCAGCTACACATGGAATTGGGTGCAGCAACGCTGAGTAACTCAAAGGGAGAAGCAGAGGCAGACCTGATTGCTCGTCTACGTGCTGAGTTTCCTTTGACCAACGAACTAAGTATTATGGTCGCTTTTCGTCGCAACCCAGAAGCAACTTTTTTATCATCAGCTCTTCAGCAGAACCCCTACTTAAATAGTCTTTCGGACTTATCGGCGCAGCGTATCTCGGGAGAAGCTATGTTTGGTCTTCGGTACTCTGCTGGAACGAGCTTAGAGATGAGTACTTCCCTGAGTTACGCATCATATTCTTCCATGGCGATGATGGAATTAGATTCTTTACGGACCTTTCGACTTAGCTACAATCCAGCAACGCTTTTACAGATCTATACCGAAGCGCTGATCCACATCGGCTCACAATCCTCATTGACCGCAGGACTGCGTATCACGAGCGCAAGTCGTAGTGATTCCGGTTTTGTACCGTATCGTGCTCCTTTTGAGGCTTCAGTACGCTTCCACAGTACTTTTTTAGAACGACTCCAAACCGATGTTCAGCTAGCTTATGTCGGCGCTCGAAACGTGTCTGGCACTCGCGATGAGACCGTTTCTTCGTACATGACGGTTAATGCCTCACTACGATATTTGCTTGCTGAAACACTTAGTCTTGGTGGGCGTGTGGAAAACTTGACAAATTCTTCTATTTTTGTTTTTGAAAAGTACCGAGAACGTGGAGCCTTTGCTTCACTCGGACTGGAATGGAAATTCTGAAGGATCAGACATGATTGACCCCAGCAAGCTGCAGAACGCTCAGGAGTCGGAGGACTTTAACGATGCCCCATTGAATAACGATGCTTTTCAGCTGGAATCGTTACCCACATATCCTGGCTCGTTACCGTATGAGAATAGCAGTGAAGAGTCAGCCTCTCAATCTGAACCTCAAGAAGGCACCGCAACCAGCAGTCCTCAATTGAGCCTGAGTGATACTAGGCAAGACAACGATTCCTCTACTGCTGCGGAACAATCTCCAGACTCTATACCAGACGATGACGCAGCTGCACTTCGAGCGACTCTGCAAGCCGAACTCGATCGCTCTAAAGAAAAGAAGTCGAAGAAAGATAACCTTGAAGACAGCATCAATCGATTGAAAGCTCGTCTGCAAACAGACCCTCAGGAAGACGCAGCAGCACTGCAAAAGTCATCTTCAGGCAGTGAATCTCTTTCTGCAGCAGCTGTTGGTGCATCGACACCCAGCATACTCAGCGCAGAAAATAGCGATACGAGCGGAGGCTCGGATTCTGTCCCGCTGATTGACGACTTTGAGGAATTGCCGGTTGACGTACCTCAGGTTGAAAAAGTCGCGCACGATTTCGATGAAGAGCTCGTGGATTCAATGCCACCCACTTCCGAAACAGCACTTGCTGATGGCAGCAATAAAGCGAACCCAGAAAATGCTGGAAATCCCCTAGCAGCAGACCAAACACTCGATGCCAGTTCCGAAGATCAGGTCCCAAGTGCCCGTCGCATCAAGCTTGGTTATGCTATCGCAGCTGCCATTGCTATTGTTGCACTTGGGGCAAGTGGTATCTGGTGGAAACTGAGCTCCACTGATCCGCATAGTTCTCAACAGCTAGCCCAAAACCATGATTCTTCAGCCAGTTCAGCCCATACAGCAAACGAACATCCAACTGAGCATCATAGTGGCGATCAAGCTCTGCTAGAACAGCATAACGACGCTCATTCAGAACAAAAGGCAGATCAGCATGCAGATGCGCATGCTGATCCACATGCTACTGAGCATTCATCTGAACAAAACGCACACGCGGCCACTCACCAGGAGACTGGTCATGCTGACTCACACGCAACGAACTCTGGCACTCCTGCACATAGTACTAGTGGTTCAGCGACAGCCGCGCACGATGGGCACTCTGCGCCTGCAGCAACTGTGAAACAAACCAAGCCTGATGCTCACACTCTACAGCACCCTCAAGCAAGCTCGGCAGCTCATGGAGCTCCTCAGACACACACAAGTCAAGATGCACACGCAAAGCCGGCGACTGCGTTGAAACATGAGTCCGCCAAGCATGCGCCAGACGCACACGCAAACCTTGCTCATACTCCTCCTACCAAGCAAAACGATGTGTACGGTACAGTCGCAACGAACGTCAAACAAGCTCCCGCTAAACCGATTGACAATCATGCTGCAAACCATAAAGAGCAGAATTCAGCTAAGAACAGTACTGGATCCGCGCACGTAGGTAGTAACTCAACTGACAAGAAGTCACTCGCAAATCATGATGCCGCAAAGGATCACAACGCTGAGGCCGCGTATGGCAAGAATTCTACTCAGCTTAGCACTACTCCAAAAGCAAGCGCAGAGAAAGAAAGGAAATCCTTGGCAGCGCATTCATCGCCGGAGCAGCCGATGGATAAAGTTGTCAAGCCAAAGCTTCCACCTAGTGATGAACTGAAGAAAAATTCCGAAACATCAAAACCAACGAAAAGTACATCACATCAAGCTGCAAGCGCTGCGGATCAAAAAGCAATGACCTCTGCTGCCCCTATCGATAATACTGGAAAGACAGTTCCACGCGAGCCAGTTCCAGCTGTGCCAGAGCCTCGACTCATTGCGAAGCCGGTCATAAAGCAACCCGCCAGTTCGAAGGGTGTCTATACCGTTCAGGTATACTCGAGTCCGTCGAAAGATGATGCAGAAGACTGGATGAAGCGTTTACGCAAAAAGAATATCGAAAATTCCAGCTTAAGCATGCAACAGGTTCGCGGAACCATCTATTATCGCGTCCGATTCGGCAACTTCGTCACAAAGGAAGAAGCTGAAGGAGCAGCCATTAACTCTGGTTTTGCGTCGAGCTGGGTTGACCGAGTAAAATAAAAACGTAGTTTTGTACGTTACTTACCGCAGATGCAAGCAGCATTGTATCTGAAGCACTGAGAAAGGAAAACACAGCATGTATACGCCCGAAGAAGAGCCGAAGGCCTTCGTCATACGTATTCCATGGGATTCAAACACCGTGCGAGGCTTTGTGTGCGCCCTGCTGTTGATACTTTTCTTCGTTATAATCAGTCCTTTCATCACTATCAAACCTGCGATACTTCGCACCCGCGTAGATTCTACATCCATTCCGATTGATATTGTTCGCTTGCACTTTGGTGACGGTAGTGGTGCAGGAAAGAGTCATGGGAACCTACAGAAAGAAGGCGCTGCAGCGAAGGCACAGAAGTCTGCTGAACGCTTTGCAGACGCTTCTGCACCGAAAACAGCTACGACGAAGAAAGTAGCCGCCAGCTCTAACTCAACAGAATTCAGCACTCAACTCAAGCTGAACACAAAGGACCCTAACAAGAACGACAATACGGCGAATTCAAAGTCAAATGAGAACACGTCGACAAAGAAAACAACACTGCCAGATAATAGCAGCGGTGTAGCCAAGGGCGACAAAAACGCCAACGATGGCACAGGACGAGGCATTGTCGGTGATGGAAGTGGCAGTGGTAACGGTTTCAATATCGAATGGGGCGGTGGTGGTGGTGCCTTGGTATTGAACAAACGACTTCCAGCCGCGCCGAAAGGACTAAACAATTCGACGATTGTCAAACTCAAGTTCATCGTTGACAAGAACGGTGATGTTGAGAGCGTTATCCCTCTCACTCGAGGTGCACCACAAGCTGAGCTAGCCGCACTAAAAGCCATGTGGCTATGGAAGTTCAAGGTGAAGAATGAGCAACGTGCCGAAGGAGTGATTAAGTTTACCTTCGACGTTAACTAGAGCAACCGAGTGCAGAATACTCCTACTCCCCAAAAATCATCAACCCGCGCCGCTGCCGGCGCGGGTATTGTTTTTGTGTCGCAGATAGCTGGCTACGGACTCTATTTTCTCGCTCAGCGCGTTGTCCTCTCAAGCATGAGCAAAGATGACTTCGGAGCACTCTCCTACGTCCAACTCATGTGCTCCCTCTTCCTGACCATCTTTGTGGACGCAGGAATGAATACCATAGCGCTGCGCGAAATGATCGCAAAGCCAGAGACGAAGCGAGATGTTGTTTCCTCTGTGCTGTGGCTTCGCATCATGGCAATAGCCTTTAGCGCTTTGGTGTTGGCGAGTTATACCGTCTTGTTCGGCACTGAGTCATGGGTTGTAGTTCTTTTAGCAGTATTCATGATCTCCATGAGCAGCAGAAGCAGCATGCTCAGAGCAGCCATAGAACTACCGTATCGTGAGCGTCTTCAACTGAGCGCAGTCTCCTTGAGCTTCATAGCCGACTGGTGCCTATACTTAATACTTCTGTACACCTTTCGCGCAGAGCTCAGCCCAACTCTCATCTTTAGCTTACAGCTTCTTAGCTCGCTTCCCGCAACACTTTTCTTGAGCTGGAAAACTCGCGTGGATCGAATCTTGTTTCCTCTACCGAGTCTTGTCTTCTTGAAAAACCTGATCCGGCAAATTGTACCGCAAACATCTCAACTTGTGTTGCAGAATGTACATGGTGTTTTGGATCTGTACCTCGTGCGACTCTTTGCTCCCATTCGTGAGATCGGGGTAATCAATGCAGTGGCAAATATGGGACAGATCATTCTCACAGCATTTCTTGCCTTGTCATCAACACTCTATCCGATGATCGCAGAAGCTATACACCAGGGAAAGGACAATGCAGTGCATCGCATTGAACGCACGCTCTCGGTCATCGTTTTTGTCGCCATCATCTTAGCTACCTGCCTCAGTACTCTCAGCCCTTTTATAGCCTTTGTTTTTACCAAGAACGTCTATGCAGACAACATCATTCAGTTTCAACTGCAGTTCTGGTTAGCAGTGGTAACCTGCATAGCACAAACGGCTCTGCTCATCAATGCAGCACAGAATGAGCACAGAGCAATGTTCTTCTCTGGTCTCTTCCTTGTCGTTGGGAGTTTAAGTGCTGATTTCCTATTGATTCCAGAGTACATGAGCTCCGGTTACATATTAGCTAAGACCTGGTCAAACATTCTGAGTGCAGCAGTCTCTTTGTGGTTTGTTGGACGCAGTTTCGGATTTTCTCTCATTAGAAAGTTTAGCTTTCGAACACTTGCGTTGACGGCAATATGTCTTCCCTACTCTCTGCTCATTTTACGTTATTGGTCACAGCCTCTAGCCTGCGCTGGAGGCGTTCTACTTTGTAGCGTAAGTGCTGCTGCTTTGGGATTTCTGACAAAAGATGAGTGGGCTTTAACTCAAAAACTCGCTAGGAAGATTGCGGTGCTTCTTCGCTTGCGGAGTAGCGCTCAAGTTTAAAACTCTGCCCCAGATACCGTCTGCGGACCTCCTCATTATCCGCAATTTGGGATGCCGTTCCAGAAATAAACACCTTTCCCTCAATGAGTATATAAGAGCGATCGGTGATCGACAATGTTTCGTGTACGTTGTGGTCTGTGATAAGCACACCAATTCCGCGCGTCTTTAGCGTTCGAACCATGTGCATGATATCTTCAACGGCAATCGGATCAATGCCCGCAAAAGGTTCGTCTAGAAGTACGAACTTCGGATTGGCAGCGAGAGTTCGGGCGATTTCTGTTCGACGACGTTCGCCACCGGACAAAACATAGCCGAGGCTTTTGCGAATGTGGAGAATGTTGAAATCATGGAGGAGCTCTTCCAATCTTTCTTTACGCTGGGCTCGAGTCAACTTCTGCAGCTCTAGAACTGCCATAATATTGTCCTCTACGCTCAGCTTTCGAAAGACAGATGCTTCCTGTGGCAGATAGCTAATGCCTAGACGCGCTCGCTTGTACATTGCAGTATGGGTGATGTCTTTGCCGTCGAGTAGTACTGTACCCTCCGTTGGTTGTATCATCCCAACGATCATATAGAAAGAAGTCGTCTTCCCGGCACCATTTGGTCCAAGCAAACCAACGCATTCGCCCTGTTTTACTTCGTAGCTCACACCATCCACCACAGCACGCTTCGAATACACTTTTCGCAGATCATGCGCCTGCAGAATACTCCGTGTATGCGGCGCTTCAATAGCCGATTGCGGATCGCTTTGTGCTGCAACCGCTGTTGCAGGTTGATCTGCATCACTCTTTGCTGTTTGTTCTCCCATTTAGCGACGTTTCTCCAAAGTCATTTTCTTGGTCATTTGCTCGCCATCGCGCTCGATCTTAAACTCAAGTACCTGACCTACGACTGCATCATTGATGGCTACCTTCAGGTCGTCATCATTGTGAATTACAGACTTGTCAATCTCAAGAATAATATCTCCTGGCTCTAAACCAGCTTTCTCTGCAGGCGAGTTCGTGACGACACGCGTTATGATCACACCTTCTTGTCGCTTTGAGCGATACAGCGCAGCTGTACGCTCCGTAAGAAAGTCTACAGCAAGACCGGTGAAAAATGCTCGCTCAAGTTTCTCTCCGCTCTTCAGCTTCGTCATGATTTGTCGAACACGGTTCACGGGAATCGCAAAGCCGATACCGATACTACCCGACCCACGATTTGACTGGGCTGTTGAAAATATGATCGTATTCATTCCAATCACTTCACCATTTGCATTGATCAAGGGTCCGCCAGAATTACCAGAGCTAATCGCAGCATCAGTTTGCAACATATTTCGATATACTCTTTCTGAGCCCTCCGAATTCTCACTAAACGAAACACCGGTGTTGGATATAACGCCGACCGTCACCGTCGGTTTTGAGTTTTTATCAAACAAGCCAAAGGGATTTCCAAAGGCGATAGACCATTCTCCTACTATCACGTTGTCTGAGTTTCCAAGTTTAAGGTACGGTAAGTTTGAAGCGTTAATTTTAAGCAGTGCGACATCCGATGTTGGGTCACTACCAATAATCTCTGCGTCGTACTTCTCTCCATTCGTAGTCGTCACCACAATCTTTGAGGCACGACCGGCAACGTGATCGTTGGTGATAATGTAGCCGTCCGATGAGACTATAAAACCAGAGCCCAAAGAGCGTACTGGTTGGGTATACCTTTGATTAAATCGTCTAAATATGTCTCCAAAAAATGGATCGTCAAAGCCGAAAGGATTCACGCTCATTTCGCGCATTTCAGTCACATTGATCCCTACAATTGCGGGGGAGCACTCGCGTGCGACGGTAGTAATGGCGTTCTGTCGGGAGCCATTAATCGCTGCATTTTTTTGTTCAATGGTCGTGCTAGAATTCGCGGGAATGCTAAAATTCTCCATCCCCGGAGTTTCAGCTGCCTTTTTACACGATGCTCCTTGAGCAGCGACGATTGCAAGTAAGAAAAGAATGATTGCTGTACGTTTCATAGTTGATTTCGTCGAATTCATCGAAAAAGTCCACAACATTAACAATGCTATAATACGAAGAGCCATCTACTCTATTGCTAGTTTCTTTGATTGTGATCGTTGATCCAATTGCGAACCAGTTCATTGATCTCTGGCGTCATCCAGTGTCCGCCTTCGAAAGGAACATAGTTCCCGCTAACCCCGTGGTTTTGAAGAATTCCGTGTATCAAGTCGGCTGTTTGAAATGCCACCAATGGATCTTGTCGTCCGTGACAATGCAGCACGTCAATTCCGTGTCGTCGTAACAAGCTAGCGCGCTCCGGCAATTGAGCCTCCTCATAGTACGAGGCACTCAGTAAGACGACTGATCTGAGATGAGTGGGATGCCGAGTTGCAAGCATCAAGGCATAAAAGCCACCTTGGGAAAAACCGAGAACGATGGGCAGCTCATTCACCACCGGAAGATTCTGACGCGCGTCTTGCAACACATCATCATACCATGTAGCTGAAAGCTCTACGACTTCCGACTTCATATTGTCTGGCACTCCTGCATCGTATGGTGCAGCGGAAAGTTGTAAACTCCCCTTCGCCAATGTCTCAGGTACTTTGATGTAGGGAGCTTCTGGACAAACAAACACCACGTCTTCCAACTGCAGTTCTCGCGCCCAGCGAAGAAGCGTCAGTGGAGTGTGGCCGTTGCCATGCATGATGAAAACCAAATGGTACTTCTTGGTCGAATCAAAGTCCTCGGAGTACAACACTCTATACTTTGCCTTTCTCTTCTGTTCGCAAAAGCGCACTTGAAACTCAGCATTATCACGCGCATTCTCTTGTACACGCTGGCGAAGCTGATTCCATTTTGGCAATGTCTGCAGAGACCTAAACTCTGGTTCAGCTTGTAAACGACGGAAATCAGCCAGACCGCATTGAGCTGCCATCTCAATACTCTGTAATGCACGATCGGCTTGAGCTGTTTTGGCAAAGCACATCGCCTGCAGAATGAGCGCTGTTGTGTCCTTGGGTATAGCCTGGAGCCAAACTTCAAGTTGTAGCGACGCTTTGCGGTACTCTGCGGCATTCATATACTCTTGTGCTTTCTCCATCGCCGTTCGGAAGTCCGCAGTAATAGCGGGCGTAGTCTTGGAGTTCTTCTGAGCCTGAAGATTCACTGAAAACAGCAGGATTACTATCAGTAGCGGCATCGTACAGCGCCGTAAACAGCCTGTGGTGCGTTCAAAGGTCCTTGTAACGACAACTTGCATAGACCGAGCCTAATTGGCGAATGGTGCAAAGAAGAGCTGATTCAACTACCCTCATCCAGCAAGCCAGATCTCAATACAAGGAAATGTGTATGCTGATTGATGAGAGAAGCTAAAAAAAAAGACACCGAAGGGTGTCTTTGTACTGTCGAAAAGATCATCGACCGATGTGCCCGGAACAGGACTTGAACCTGCATGTCCGTGAGAACACTACACCCTGAATGTAGCGCGTCTGCCAATTTCGCCATCCGGGCGAATCCATGTTCGGCTATAAAAAAATAGCCAGCGGAGAGGGAGGGATTCGAACCCTCGATACCGTTGCCGGTATAACGGTTTTCGAGACCGCCCGATTCAACCGCTCTCGCACCTCTCCGAATTGGCTACTTTATGGGGATGCAAAAATACATTTCCCATAGAACTCAGCCAACCTGCATTTTCCCCACGACGGGTGAATCTTGTCAAGACAACGCACAAGCCATTCACATACAAGCACTTGCGCAATGCACTAGAGAAGACTTATTCTTTCACTTCCCAGTAGAGTTCGGCTCGTAGATCTTTGATCCAAGCTTCATACTCTTTGTTCTGCTTAAAGCTCTCAGCTAATCGTTCAATTTCTTTATAGTCAGATTCTAAGGTAGGGCGGTGTTTTACGATGGTGTTTCTGCGCCATAAGATGTGAAGTGATGGTTTGGTTCGATCAGAGCTGTATGACAATGGTTCTGAAACCTCTCCGTCTTTCAAAGCTTCAACAACTTTGCGCAGCGTTGGATCCAGCGAGCTGAGCTGAACCTTGCCTAAAAATCCACCAAATCCCTTCGTCTCTTTCTCATCACTATTGTTCCGAGCAGCATCGATGAAGCTTAGTTCTTTTTTGTCTATTTGCTGTTTCAGCTCGACAAGACTCTTCTTTGCTACTTCAACATCAGCATCTTGTCGTGGCACAGCTACAAGAATATGTCGGGTACGTATCTGATCTTTCGTTCGATCCTGTAATTGGATCAGGTGATATCCAAAAGGCGTTTCAACTGGCAAAGAAAGCTCATTGAGCTGCAGTTTCTTCGCTGCACTACAGAACTCAGGAACAAAGTCTGAGCACATACGCATCGATAACTCGCCGCAACTTCCTGCTGTACCAGGATCAGCCGAGTAGCGCTTTGCAAAGTCGCAGAAATCACCACCAGCTGTTATCGAGTCTCTGATCTTCTTTGCTTTGTTGAGTGCGAGTTCTTTTGTTGAACTGGCAGGAACGACGAGCTTGACAATATGGTGCAACTCCACTTGCTCACTGACTTCAGGTAATGAGTCTCGATAGATAGCGTAGAATTGTTCAACTTCCGAGCGTGTTACTTTTGTTTCACCAAGCTTCGTTTGGCGCATCCGCTCAAGCATTGCGCGTTTGCGGATTTCATCGTGACCATCTTTGCGAATCTTCCACATAGGCACACCGTAGGCTTGCACTACACGTTCCTCGGAACCGAACTGAGCAATAATCTGTTGAATCGTTGCTTCAAGCTGCTGATTGATTTCCTCCTCGCTCACCTGAATCGTGCTGTCTTCCAATGCCTTCGTATAGACCAGCTTGTCATTGATGAGAGCGTCACGAACACGTTGGCGCACTTGAGGATTCATCACATTTAAGTCTCTGTTTTGCTGCGCCAGCATAAACAATTGACCATCGATTTCTGATTTCAAAATGACTTCCCTTCCCGCCACTGCTTCCACTCGTTCAATCACATCACCTTCTTTGGGTATGGGCTGAGCATACATTGAAATGGTGAATCCAAGAAGGAAAACCAGCAAATAGATACTCTTTTGCACTCGTGCATTTGTCATTACGCTTCCTACTCTACGATACATGCTCACAATCTTTCTCGTAAAAACGAATGGCCCGAACTTTAGTGTAGTCTTCAGGCCATTTGTTGTCATTGATTCTAGTTCTTGAACAGCGAGTTGATCTTCGCCTGATCAATTTTCACCTCATACTTCTCCCGTAATCTGCTAATCCAACCTTCGGAAAGGCGCTTTTGGGTCAAGTCCTGAAATGCGGGAGCAAAGTCTGGGATAGCCTCTTCAAATGTCTTCTGACGAGGTGTTTGAACGTCGTTCACACGCACAATGGTGAAGCCTTTTTCAAATGGCAGAGGTCCAAGCAAATCACCAGACTTTGGTTTCAAGGGGTCAATCAACTGAGCCAGTTTTGAGTTACGCACAGAGAGAACACCCCAGTTACCTTTCTTTTCGCGATAACCATCGCGTTGGGTGTAGAGCGTCGCTTCTGTCTCAAACTCTTCCTTGTTCTTTGTTTGACGTGCCTGATCATATAGCTTCTTCGCGGTTGTATCTGCTAAGCTATAGATCTCAGTAACGTCATACTTATACTCGGTCATGTATCGCGTCTTCGTTGTGTCCCAGTAAACTCGTGCAGCGGTCGAATCAAACTTAAGTTTGCTCCACACTTCTTGCTCTTCAACCTTAAATAAGAGGATGCCATCGCGAAACTCTCGGATAAGTGATGCAAATTCTGGATACTCACGCTCAAGGGTCTTTGCTGCCTCGGCAGCCACGTAAGGATCTGCAATCTTGTTCAACGCGTTGTTAATTCCATTCTTGCTTAATGATGAACCACGCATGTCACTGCGCTTGCGCAGCGAGTCGATCATACCACCAATGGTGATGTTACGATTTGGCATGGTATAAAGGGTTTTCGCCTTGGTAGCATCATCGAACTTTTTGAACCATGTGGTATCGAGAGTGGTTTTGTTTGGTTCGATCAGTGCAACGAAGCTATTTAGAGACTCTTCATTCACAGCAAAGCCAAGCTTCTTCTTGGTGTCTTCTAGGTACACCCGTTTGTCATCTTCGAAGTAGTACTTCTTGTAGATCTTTTTAACATTATCGCGCTCTTCTTCAGGGTTGACAACTTTTGTGGAATCACGTCGTATGACATGTGCACCATAAAGAGTATGCACTGTTCCAACTTCTCCATCTTTTAACTTAAAGAAGGCTTCCTCAAACTCAGGGATCAAACGGTGGTTATCACTTTCAAAACCAAGAGAACGTGAATAGTACTGTCCGAAGTCTCCACCTTTATCTGCCGTATTCTTATCCGTGGAAATCTTGCGGGCTACCTCAGCAAACTCGGCACGTGACTTGTTCTTGAGTGTTGCCGCAAGGCTATCTGCACGACGTACAGCATGTGTAGTATCTTCGCCCTCATAGATTGGAACGAGAATCTGACTTCCACGCACAGAAGTACGGTTCACTTCTTGCAGGTTCTTTACAACGAGATAAACGAAACGAGCTCGTATGGGAGCTGGGCTCACTTCGCCCGGTTTAAGAGAATATGCTGCGTCTTCAAGTTGACGGATAATCCCGCCGAGTGAGGTAAAGTATGGGAGAACGCCACCCTTCTCGCGAGTTTCTTTATCATCAGAAGAGTCCTTTGCAACGGTCAAAAAGTCTGCTCCATTTTTGACAAGCTCTATGCAACGACGCGCCTTTTCATACGCTTTAGAAGTATCCGAGTTTTCACCTTGGGGAATGGTCATTACCATTACTGCAACTTGAATGTCCTTTTTGCGTCGCTCAACATACTTGCTCACATTTGGCTCAACAATTTTCTTGTCAAAGAGAAAGGTCTCGGAAAGTAGTTTTCTGTTCGAGTTCACTTCAGAGAGCACTGCGCTGTCCTTCTCAAAACCACGAGAATATGCGTCCTTAACTTTGAGACGGTACTTAATGTAGAGGTTCAAGAAATCGACAACACTATCTCTGTGGACATTGGTGAGCACACTATTCTTGCGATTCATATTGCGTTTGTACGCGCTTTCCAAGTCACTCAAGGTGATAGGATCACCACCGACCGTAGCAAGAACAACGCTATTCTGCGTTGCCGGTGCCGCCTGCTCAGGCGCACTGCCACTTTTTGGACTCTTCTTTTTCTGTGCTTGCGCGAGCGTTGGCCCGAACATCACAAGCATCCATACCATTGCACAAAAAATGTAGTTCACACGCAACTTCATGAAGTAGTTTCCTTACAGATGATAAACGTCACTATTCTGCCCTGCCCCTGGCTGGGCACCGAGCGAAGAACGACAAATTTACAATGATGGCGGTTCATATTCCACGCTATTTTGACCCTCTTTTGGTGTTAAAAAGTGTTAGCAATCAGGGCTTTGAAGCGTTTTTTATGGTATTCTGTAGTGAATTTTCTCTGGCAATCCTCTTTTCAGAGAATAGTACTAAATGTGTCGAGCATTCCATAGTTCGGGACTCAGATCTAAACACTCTTCGCAACATGATCTCAAAGCCTCTCTCTCTTCAAGCGGCTCGGCTGCGCCTTGCCGACTCGTAGAGTCTCGTTCGTGTTCACTGCGATGTGAGCGCAGGCAAAAGCGTAGGCGAAAGAAACGTAGAGGAGACCCTATCTCAATCCTGAACAGAGAGCTCAGAAACCGTGCGCATCAATAGTTCGATCCCGTCGGCGGCTGTGAAACAACAGGCTAAGCCCAAGATGAGCTACCTCACGGCTGCTCACCGCGATGCATTCAACCGGAAGGAATCGCTCATGAGAGTTTTGGCCACTTTGTAGACGTCACCAGCTCCAAGGGTTATCAGAAGGTCATTAGCATGGAGCTCAGATTGAAGGACGGTTGGGACATCTTCTGTCTTAGGTATATAGACTACATGAGGGTGACCGTGGGACTTCAGTGCATCGACAATAAGCTGCCCACTAACTCCCTCAATTGCCTTCTCTCTCGAAGCATAGACATCGGTTACATACACAACATCCGCTTGATCAAAAGCCTCGCCGAACTCAGACGCGAAATCTCGGGTTCTGGTGTAGGTATGCGGTTGAAAGACAGCAACAATCCTCCGATTCCAACCTTTGCGAGCTGAATCTAACGTTGCTTTGACTTCTGTATGGTGATGGGCATAATCCTCTACAACCAATATACCGTCTTTCTCTCCTAAGATCTCAAAGCGACGAAGCACTCCGTGAAACTCTGCCAGGCTTGATGCAATCGTAGCGAAGGGAACGGAGAGTTGTAGTCCCACAGCAACCGAACTCAGCGCATTGAGAATGTTATGCGCTCCTGGAATGTTCAAGGTTAACACTCCTATGACTTCACCCTTGTACTCAATACGCGAGCGTGAGCTTCGGCCTGCATACTCGGTATCTAGGGCTCGCAAGTCTGCACCCTCCTGAAAGCCATAGCGAACTACCTTCTTGTTCAGCTGCGGAAGAAGTTCTCGAACAACAGGATCGTCAGAACATGCGATGATGAGTCCATAAAAAGGAACCCGCGAAAGGAACTGGATGAAGGTCTGCTTAATGTCTTCGAGGTCTTTGTATATATCTAAGTGTTCAGCTTCAATGTTCGTGACAACCGCTATCGTCGGTGAGAGTTGAAGAAAGGAGCGGTCATATTCATCCGCTTCAACAACCGTCCAATCGCCTTTGCCCAATCTGGCATTCGAACCTCCCAAGCCATGCAAGCGCCCGCCCACGATGACCGTTGGATCCAATCCAGCTTGCATCAGAACCATCCCACTCATACTCGTGGAGGTGGTTTTTCCGTGGGTGCCTGAGACAGCTAAACAGTACTTCAGTCGCGCAACTTCCGCGAGCATCTCTGCGCGACGTATAATCGGCACATTCGCTTCGAGTGCAGCACGAGTCTCAACGTTCTCGTGAGGTTTTACAGCGCTACTATATACAACCACATCAGCGTTTGCGATATTCTCTGCACTGTGGCCGATGAAAATATGGGCGCCAAGCTTCGCTAGGTAGTCAGTATTGTCAGAACGCGCAGCGTCTGAACCTGACACCACAAAACCTTGGGAGAGCACAATCTCTGCTATACCACTCATGCCAATACCACCAATGCCAACAAAGTGAATGTGACGAACCGAAGAAAACATCATAGAATCAAAGCATTGGTTAGATAAAAAGGACGGCAGCGAATAGAGATATTCCGATCGACTTCAGTACACGCACACCGAAATGAAAACTAAACACATGAAGTCAAAGGTTTAGCTTGGCACAAAACTACACGAGAATCACTGTGAGCCTTGCATTTCGCCGTAGGAACGCAGTTGGATCGCAAGATCTAGAGCGTAAATGTAACGCGATCTCGCATTGCATCTCGTTATGATGTTCTTCCAAATCGACGATCGAATTCTCGCAACTCCATTTTAATCATGACGGGACGTCCGTGCGGACAAACCTCTGGCGTGGCACAGAGGAAAAGATCATCAATGAGTTTCTTCATTTGCGGACGAGATAATGGATCGCCCGCTTTGATCGCAGCTCGACAGCCAAAGGACGCTGCGAGGTTATCGCGATGTGATGCTGGTCGAACGATTTGGTACTCCGCATACTGTTCGAGTACCTCCTGCAAGCTCGTAGCTTCATCGCCACTGCGTACGTCGAGCGGAACTCCGTGAATCTCCAGATTGTTGTCTTGTAGCACGTAGTCATATCCCAGATCACGAACTTCCTCGTGAAGTTCCTTCATCAAGACAATCTCAGGCGGACTCAAGGTTAGATGCACTGGAAAAAGCAGTTTCTGTGCATAAGCGAAGTCTCTGTTCATGGCAGACAACGCCTTCTCATAGAGAATACGCTCATGTGCAATGTGCTGGTCGATGATAATAAGTCCTTCAACGGTCTGCACAAAGATGTACTTATTGTGCAACTGCCAGATCATGGAGTCGGCCGCTGCAAAGCGTTCTTCCAACTGCTGTTCTTGTGTATCGGAACCAAGTTTCGGTTCGTGGAACAGTGCGTCAAATGCTGTTTGGTGTGATGCGGACCACTCTGCTTTATTGCGCTCAGGCGGAGCAAGTGATGCACCGGTGCGCACACTACTGCCAAGGGTTGGGGTAGAGCGATCAGGGACAACGAAGCCACGAGCTGACGATGATTGCGCGTTCTGTGATTCAACGATTTCACCAGTCATCTTGTTGACCAGCATCATATCGCTTTGTGAATCTGAGGGTCCAAAGGCAACTTTCTCGAATGGAGCTTGAGCTTCTTGCAATCCAAAATGAACTTCGGGAATGAGGCTGTTGGAACGCAAAGCCTTGAGCACACTCTCGTGAACAATGCTGTAGAGCATTCTCTCATCATCGAATTTCACCTCGGTTTTTTGCGGGTGAACGTTGACGTCAATTTTCGACACATCCATGCTGATGTTCAGTACATACATGGGATGTTGCGATTTGTCGATAAGGTGTTCGAATGCTTGGAACACCGCATGCGAGAGCGACTTGCTTGAGATTGAACGTTGATTCAAGAAGAAGTACTGTTGCGCGCGCGTTGTTCTTGCAATGTCTGGTTTACCCAAGTATCCACTGATCGTCACAAACTCTGTTTCAAGCTCAAGAGGAACAACTGAGCGCGCTACGTTATCACCAAAGAGTTCACGTATGCGATCTAACAACGTCTGCGGACGTAAATCGAAGATCAGTGAATCGCCATCATGGAAGGTAAATCGAGTGCCGGGATAGCTGAGGGCAAAGCGAATCATGGTGTCGGAGATGTGACGAAACTCGGTGACATCAGATCGCAAGAACTTTCTTCGTGCCGGGATGTTGTAGAACAGATTCCGAACATAGATCTGGGTTCCTACCTCTTGCTGGGTAGCTTCAAGTTTCTCTTCGCGTAGTGGTTCCGCCACTAATTTCCATCCGTGACTATCTTCAGCTCGACGCGTACTGATTTCAAGAACGGCTACCGAACTTATGGAGGCTAATGCTTCACCTCGGAATCCCAGAGTGTGAATCTTCATCAGGTCTTCAGCTGATTGAATCTTTGATGTGGCGTGTCGCTTTGGTGCGAGCAATACATCCTCTTTCGACATCCCGCAGCCATTATCAATCACTTGAATCAACGCCTTACCAGCCTGCCTGACTACAACCGTAATATGAGTTGCTCCTGCGTCGAGTGAGTTTTCTACCAGTTCTTTAATGACAGATTCTGGCCGCTGCACCACCTCGCCCGCCGCAATCTGGTTCGCAATAAACTCTGGCAGAATGTGTATTCGTTGACTTTCGTTCATGGATAACGACGACAATGAGTATGAAGTTTGGCAGACATAGCTTTGAACAGCTACGCTGTTGATGAATCCTAAAAGGGACCGCAAAGCTCGTGATGGTTCAGCCAACATAGCCGTAGGCTAATGCTCAACACTTTGGAACGTCGAGCCAAGAGCTCAACGAGTGCAGCGCAGCTGCGCGAGTAAGAAAAATCTCAAGCAGAATAACCAGCGGCGAGCCTATGCTCTGACCATTCCGGATTTGGAACACCATGAGCAATCCCCTACTGTACAAAACTACGGCTCAGAGCCACAGCAACACTGTGAGACTGGAGCGGAGCATTACATCTCAGGACCCAGCGCGCAGCAACTACGATGTACCAGCGGCAGTCTTGACAAAGTCCAGGCCGCCCGTGTCTTTAACCAGAACCTGCATGGTGTCGCCGTTAACGAATTCGGAGGACAGGAGTTTGATGGCGATGGCATCCACCAAATGTCGTTGGATTGCGCGTTTCAGCGGGCGAGCACCATATTGGGGATCATAGCCCATTTGGGCCAGCCAGTCAAGCACTTCATCGTCTGTCTTGAGTTCGATGCCCTCCTTCAGCATACGCTGTTGCAGCTTTTTCACATGCAGGGCAACGATCTGACGAATCTCTGTTTTCGTAAGAGGTTTAAAGAGAATGATCTCGTCGATGCGATTGAGAAACTCCGGACGCATACGTTGGCGTAGAAGTTCTACGATATGTACACGCGCTTCGTTGACAATTTCATCTCGGTTAGCGTCAGTGACGTTTGCCAGCTTGTCCTGCAAATACTCTGTACCAAGATTCGAGGTCATGATGACAATCGTATTGCTGAAGTTTACTGTGCGTCCTTTTGAGTCGGTGAGACGCCCTTCATCAAGCAATTGCAAGAGAATATTGAACACATCTGAGTGTGCTTTTTCAATCTCATCAAACAACACAACGGAATACGGACGCAGACGTACGGCCTCGGTGAGTTGTCCACCTTCTTCATAACCAACATAGCCAGGAGGTGCACCAACGAGACGAGACACAGAGTGCTTCTCCATATACTCGCTCATATCGATGCGAACAATGGCTGACTCATCATCGAAAAGAAACTCAGCGAGGGCACGAGCCACCTCTGTTTTTCCGACGCCAGTCGTGCCAAGAAAAATGAACGATCCAATGGGCTTGTTCGCGTCTGCTAAACCCGCTCGAGAGCGACGAATAGCGTTAGCAATGACACGTATAGCATCACTCTGATTGATCACTCGCTCGTGGAGTCTATCTTCCATGTTCAGAAGTTTCGAGCGCTCGGTCTCAAGCATTCGTTGAACCGGGATGCCTGTCCACTTCGCTACGATCTCAGCAATGTCCTCCGCTTCGACCTCTTCTTTGAGCATCTTGCCCTGAAGTTGAACTTCCTCCAGTTCCTTTTTCTCTTCTTCTATTTGCTTTTGAAGCTGGTGGAGCTTCCCGTAACGGAGCTCGGCAACCCGACCGAGGTCACCTTGTCGTTCTGCCTCATCGGCAGCAATTTTCGTTTGTCCGATGTCCTCTTTAATAGAGCGCAGACGTTGGATATGGCGTTTTTCTACGTTCCAACGTGCCTTGAGAGCATTTTGTTCCTCAAGAAGATCGGCAAGTTCCTTGTCGATTTCCTCTAGTCGTTTGCGTGTTGAGAGAGCTGCATCTTGCATGGTTCACCTAAAAAAAAAATATGGCAATGGGCTATGCGTGTTATCTAATGACCCCTTGGCTGCCAAGGCTGCCTCGGCAGCCAGACACCCAGAGATTAGATGATCGAAAATTAATCTGACATTCAAGACGAATGTCTCTGATACTTTCGTGCAAACTTGTAATTTTGTTCCACGTATCAAATATTTTTCGCGATTTGACGATATATAGTCTATAGTTCAGTTTGTTTAGTCTGTCGTTCATCACATTCGTACTATGATTGACCCTACATTTCGTTTGATAGCTATCGGATTGATCAGCTATCTGATTGGATCCATACCGACGGCTGTTATCGTCAGCCGACAGTTCTTTGGATTTGATATTCGCACCAAAGGAAGCGGAAACATGGGTTCTACCAATGCTTTTCGCCTACTAGGCTCCAAATGGGGCGTTTTTGTGCAAGTGGCTGACATCTTGAAAGGCCTCGTAGCCGTGGTGTTTGTGGTGCATCTTATGGAAGGACATCACTTGCCCTTCACCAATCGCACTCCTTTTGAAGACATTACCGTCGTGAAAATTATCGCTGGAGCTTCTGCTGTATTAGGTCACATTTTCAGTGTGTTCGTAGGATTCAAAGGCGGCAAGGGTGTCAATACAGCAACCGGAATGTTGATCGGTATTGCACCTATTGAAGTAAGCGTAGCCATTGTCGTTTTCGCCTTAGCAGTCATGCTCAGCGGTTACATCTCCTTAGGATCTATACTTGCAGCGTTGGTACTCCCAAGTACCATGGCCTTCCGATACAACGTCTTCGGAGCGAACATTGACGGATACCATACGTTGATCTGGTTTGCGGTAGGTGTTTCATCGCTCGTTATCTACATGCACAGATCAAACATTCGACGTCTGTTAAGCGGCACTGAAAGTAAGATGACCAGTTGGCAAATCTTGAGGCGATGACGCAAGAGCTGAAGACCTTTCGTAGTTTCGTGGCGACATTTAGTCGCCATTTTTGTTTCACCACTCTGCTAACACCTTCTCATGAACATTGGCATCATAGGCGCTGGTGGTTGGGGCACTGCACTGGCTCAGGTTGCGGCAGCAAATGGTCATTCCGTACGTCTCTGGACACGATCACAAACACTCGTTTCAGAAATCAATGTTCAGCGAAGCAACTCTGTGTTCCTTCCTGGAGTTCAACTCGGTGACGGAATCGTAGCAACCACCGAAGCTGTGGATTTTGATCAGGACGAACTGCTCGTTATCTCCGTTCCAACACAGTTTATCCGAAGTGTTTTCGCGAATCATCCCTTCAAAGTTCATGACAAAGTCATTGCGAACGCTGCCAAAGGTATTGAAAACAAGACCCTGCTTCGTGTTTCGCAATTGCTGAAAGAGTGCTGTAAAATTGACAGAGACAATTACGTGGTTCTCACCGGACCAAGTCACGCAGAAGAGGTTGTGCGCGAAGTGCCAACAACGGTTGTCGCAGCATCATCAGATGAAAACACTGCACGTATCGTACAAGATGTGTTTAACAACGCTACCTTCCGGGTGTATCGCAGCTCTGATGTCATTGGAGCTGAGCTTGGCGGTGCATTGAAGAACGTTATTGCAATAGCCGCCGGGATCATTGATGGACTAGGAACCGGGGACAATACAAAGGCAGCCCTCATCACACGTGGGCTTGCGGAAATCACACGTCTTGGTGTAGAGCTGGGTGCAAACCCAATGACCTTTAGTGGTCTTAGCGGCCTTGGTGACCTCATTGTTACCTGCGACTCACGTCACTCACGAAACCGTCGAGTTGGTGAGCAGATCGGAATGGGTAAAACACTAGGTGATATTCTCGCAGATATGCCAATGGTAGCCGAAGGTGTTGCGACCACTGAGTCCGCATACTTCTTAGCGAAACGTCATGGAGTTGAAATGCCTATTGTTGAGCAGGTCTATGAGATCCTGTTTCATAACAAATCTCCACGCCAGGCTGTTCATGATTTGATGACCCGTGAGTCGAAGTCGGAGCACTAGACTGTGCCAGACAGCAAACGCATGTGAGTAGCGTTCTACAGTGATTACAATAGAAGTTGATACTTTAAAGGTAGTACTGTGGTCGGCGATCCTGGAGAATATCATTTTCTGCATTGAATGACTTATTGCGAGTAAGCTCAGGATCAACCTCAGCTATAATACAAGAATCTCCTTCTGCTGGACTACTCACCAGCGCTTCCCCATTGTACGAGTAGATGGCAGAGAGACCATTGAAGCGAATCTCCTCTCCTGCCAGCTGCTCTGCTCCCCAGCGATTAGCAACTATCAGATAAACTTTGTTCTCAATAGCTCTAGCTGGCATTACCTTGGGCCAGATGTGGGTGACAAGGTTCGATGGACACACTATGATGTCGGCACTTTGGAGAGCAAGTGATCTTGCAGACTCCGGGAATCGCCAGTCGTAACAGATCATAACTCCCACGCGAAGTCCGTGCTGTGGATCGTCGAATACCTTGAAGCCAGTATTGCCTTCATGAAAACAATATCGCTCCTTGTAGAAGAGGTGTGTTTTTCTATAGACATGACGCTGTTGTATGCCGGGAATCAGAATGAGGCACGAGTTGTAGACTTTATCGCCCTCACATTCAATAAATCCCAGTGCAACAGTCTTCTTCTGCTCATCACAAAGTGATTGAAGTGCATTGAATCGCTCTGAGCTCAGGGGCAGGGCGAGAGCCCTCGTTTCGTCAAATGACTGGAAACAATAACCAGTTGTACTCAGCTCTGGAAACACAATGAGGTCTGCTTCTGTCGAGCGCAGGTATTGCTCAATGCTACGCAGGTTCTCATCTGGCGAAGAGTGCTTTGGACAGAACTGAATTGCTGCTACTTTCATATTTTTTTAGTGACGCGTGGACCGAGAAACTCTATAATGTTCTGCCCTGGATCAGAACATTGAAACCAGAAGGTGTCGTCGTTCATTTGCACCGGAGCTTCATGCAGCATTCGTGAACCACTATCACTTATTGATTGATAGCAAGCATCAATGTCGCTGACATCAAAAGCGAAGGATGTGCCGGTTTGGCGTTCTGATCTATTCGCGAGAGCAAAACCACCGACCAAGTATACACCCTGATCATTGCCAAGTTGAAAGTAACAGGAGTGATCGTTCATGACCTGCATATTGGGTAGACCCACAACATCTCGATAAAAAACCAAGTTCACTTGGTAGTCGTCTACATAGATCGTTGCGAGTGCCAGTCCCTTCACCTCGTGATTGCGCATTTCTAATCCTCAATACTTTGTGGTTTCAATAGCATCTTGAACTTCCGTTGGCAAGGCATTCAGGAAGCTGTAACCGCTGGATTGTTCGATGGCTCGAACGGTAGTCTTGTAGAGTTGCCACTCATTCTTGTCGGTGGTGTACACTCCGTTGTTCATCATCACGGCTATTACTTGTGTAGAGTTTGTAACGGCCGTTCTGCGCTGACTTCTGTCGAGTATAACGACAATCTTCCAACAAGAGTCGGGTATTGTAACCAGATCCTGCAATCTCTTCTTGGTATTGTAGATGCCACCCGCAATAATATACAGTTCTTTGTTCGCGCGCTTTGATAAGGAGTCGCAGTACCTTTCAAGAGAATACCAGGTTTGTCGGTTGAGACTTGGCGTCTGGGGGAAGATATTCGAATAATAAAAGGTCGCTCGATTGATTGAGTCATTTCGCGTACGCGCTTCACTGTTACAGATATGTCCGCGATCATAACCACTGCCTGTATAACACGAGTTCGTGACTGGGGCAAGGTATGAAGGCAATGTTGGGTCGTTCTCAAAACAATCACAGCGTTCAGCAGGACCATACCATGCAGAATCCTCATTCCATGCAACCCAGTTGGCTACGTTGAGGTTTGGATTGTAGGAGACGGTATACTCAAAGTGACGCAAAAGGATGTCGTCTGAGGCATCTGCATCTTGCGGCGTTCCTAACTCAAGTGCGGATGAAAAGAAGGTCTCCGGAGGCGCAACGATTATTGACTGAGGCGATGACTCCTTACACGCACTAAAGCTGAAGCCTAATGAAAGGCATAGGAGTAAAAAGGCACTGACGAGGGGCTGTACAGATACAGTCCTCGACTTGGCACTGAGGTCCAGAGCGGTAGACATCATGAGCGAGTATGTGTGGAACAGCTTCCAAAGGTGCTGTGATCACTGCGAGAAATCTCAGCGCCAGAAGTGCATCAAAATAGGAAAAAGCGTGTACACGGAACCCTTGCCACACGAAGTCCCTCCTATTCTCCAGAAATGAAGGCTAAAGGCGAGCGCGAAGCGCTTGCCATAGCAAAAAGAAACTCCAGAAGACTGTTGAAATCCTGTTCATCTGTTCTGCGATGAGGTCAGCACCATAGCAGCTCTATCAAGGATAGCAGCGCCGAGAAGACCCTGTTTCCGTAGATAGCTTCCAATTCTCTTAATCCCAAACGAGGACTTTAATGAGCTGAGATTACTTAGTCGAGCACATGACGAAGGTCATGTTTTGTCTGGTTCTTCTTGCAGACATTTGCAGCGGTTCTACGAATCTCTTGAAAGGGAAATCAGATGAAACTCTTATCACGCTTTAGTATTGCTCTTCTCATTGTTGGCAGCATGGTGTACATCTCCTGTTCTGAAGATGCCCTTGGACCAAATGAGCTAGGCGGCAACACCAATGTTGACTATGCAACGGTTGGATCGAAATTCGGTTCATACCTTGACGTTCCTTCAACATACATACCTGGGCTCGACCATATGTATGACACAGTTGTGGTCACCAAAAACAATAATGGTATAGTAACGATCCATGCTGATATAGGCTTTGATTCTTCGTTTGTTAAAGGTCTGGACTCAGCGCTTGGCACATCTGCCTTAAGTCCAGGTATGCGCAGCATAGCGATCGACTACTATAAGAACAGGTTTGGTGCAACTCTTGATACCTCCAATAAAGCAAAGATGCATGCAAGCTTTGACCTAAAGCTCAAGATTACCTCTGATGGCATTCAGGAGTTTGTCAATGGCAAGGGCGATGAATCAAAACCTTTTACCATCGTGAAATATGGATCTAAAGTTGGCGACAAGTATGTGTTCAACAATGCAGAGGGAGAAAAGATAACTCGCACCGTTACCTACCACTCAACTACTGATGACTATGCAATTGGCTTCTGGATGATAAAAGTGATGAAGGTTGAAGAGACCCGAGAAGCTGGCGGCGTCAGTCGTGTAGAAGGCGGAGATCTCTTCATCGACAAGATCACCTACGTGACCAATCACAAGTACGGTTTAGTCGGTGTGATTATTCTCACGAAAACTGGTCGCACTATTCACCTCGGTGTGTTTCCTCCAACGATGTAGAGTTGTTGCTCTCGTTGATACCGAATAACAACAGAACCCTTTAGAATAACAATAGCGCCAATGCTCTGAGCATTGGCGCTATTGTTTTAACGTGCATAAAGAGTAGGTTCTCAAACGCGCATTGATTAAACCCTATTAGAGTTTACGGCTGACCATCTTGGCTTGCATAAACAAGAGCAAGTAGTCGCGGCCTCCTGCTTTCGAGTCTGTTCCACTCATATTAAATCCACCAAATGGATGCACACCGACAAGTGCACCAGTACACTTGCGATTCAAATAAAGATTTCCTACAAAGAACTCGTTGCGTGCGCGTTCGAGTTTCTTTTTATTTCGCGTGTAGACGGCACCTGTGAGACCAAACTTTGTGCCGTTTGCAATCTTCATTGCATCGTCGAAGTCCTTTGCTTTGATAACAGCAAGCACAGGACCAAATATCTCTTCCTGCGAGATCGTCGCATTCGGCTTAATATCTGTAAAAACAGTTGGCTGAATATAATAGCCATTCTGGCCTTCTACACGTCCACCACCACAAAGCAACTTTCCTTCCTTCTTACCGATCTCGATGTACTTCAGTATGCTATTCATAGCACGTTCACTGACGACTGGTCCGACCGCACCGTTGTCCATTGGATTTCCAACAGTTAATGCTTCGACATGAACCTTCAGTCGCTCAACGAACTCATTGTACACAGCCTTGTCCACAATAACGCGTGAGCAAGCAGAGCACTTCTGACCTTGGAAGCCAAAAGCAGCAGCAGCTGTGCCTTTCGCAGCTTCGTCGATGTCTGTTTCGCTATCAACAACGATTCCGTCTTTACCGCCCATTTCCGCAACAACACGCTTAATCCAAAGCTGGTCTGGCGGTGTTTTTGCTGCCAATTCATTTACACGTAAGCCCACTTCCATGGAGCCAGTAAAGGAGATGAAGCGGGTCAGTCGATGTTGTACGAGATAGTCGCCCGCTTCCCCACCACTCGAAACCAAAAAGTTCAATACGCCTTTTGGCAGACCAACCTCGTTCATGATTTCATTGAATAACCAACCCATCATTGGAGACTCACTCGATGGCTTGAGAACGACTGTGTTGCCACTGACAATGGCGGCAGAAGACATTCCAACGAGAATTGCAAATGGAAAATTCCAAGGTGGAATAACCACACCAACTCCGAGCGGAACATATATCAACTCATTGTGCTCGCCCTTAATTGGAACAATAGGTTGCTTCTCAGCATAGCGTAGCGCTTCGCGACCATAGAACTCAAGAAAGTCAATCGCTTCGCAGGTATCAGCATCTGCTTCCAGATAGTTCTTGCCGACTTCAGAGATCATCCAAGCATTGATTTCCAAACGGCGCTTACGAATGACTGCAGCAGCCTTGAACAAGAAGTTCGCACGCTCTTTTGTTGGAACATTCTTCCAGGTCTCGAAGGTCTTCGCCGCTGTTTGAATAGCCTTCTCTGCATCTTCAATCCCAGACTTTTGGAATACCCCAATAACTTCCTTTGGATTGGCAGGGTTGATGGAGGTTGTCTTCGTCTCTGTCGTTATCTTCTTCGAACCAATGATGTTTGGATACTCTTTACCAAACTTCTTTCGAACCGCACTAAGCGCTTCCATCTGCTTCTTGACATTAGCAGCTTTTGTGAAATCTAAAAAGACTTCATTTGTAAATGCTTTCATTCATTCTCCATGAGTAAAGGTGATATGTATTCGAGTTTCTTTGCTACAATAGGCATGAGAAACATCTCAAATGAGTTCTCAAGCATAGTTCTGTTCCCTACAAACGAACGATGGCAATAACCATTGCTGCAGCTGGGCTAATTTTCCTTTTACATGCAGCTTGATGACGATCAAACGAGTCACAACGAATCTCGTTGAGTTTCAATCAGGCTATCTCAAGCTTTCAACGGTACATATAAGCGAACTGTCGTTCCTGAACCAGGTTGTGAGTCGAACTCCATAAAGCCGTCGTGTTGTTTAATAACCGTATGCGCCAGAAAGAGTCCAAGGCCAACATGCTGGTTCTCGCGATTCGTTGTGAAGAATGGTTCGCAGGCATGCTTGAGTACTTCATCCGTCATACCACAGCCGTTGTCTTGCACACTCAAGCAGGCATAGTCGCCGTTGCGAGCCATACGATGCAGCTGTCGGGTATGATCATCTACTCGAACCTTCGAGCATCGCAGTTCAAGTCTCGGGCCAGACGAACTAAACTCCCAAGCATTCTTCACGACTGCGCTCAGAATCATCGACAGCAGTTCGCGGTCCATCTGAAGCCGATCGGAAACAAGATCAGGATCATAGTGGACTGCTACATCTTTGGTTTCACTTTGATGTTGCTCAAGACAGTTCTGCATGATCTCTGTCAAGCTTGATGCAGGTGTTTCAGCTTTCTGTATCGCTCCACGTTCTAAACGAGCATAGTCCAGTAAGTGACGAATGAGGTCGGCCGCACGGCGGGACGACAACTCAATCATCGAGAGGATTCGCTTTGTTTTGTCGTCCGGATCGTTCCTCTGTAGGGTTTGTACTCCTAAGAGAATTGGCGACAGTAGGTTATTGAGATCATGAGCCAGTCCTCCGGTTATCAAACCGAGGACTTTTGACGGGCTGGAATCGCGTTCATCTGCTGTCATAGCTCTCCATAGTGAACGACGCACATGCGGCGCTGCAAAACATTGTTCTGCAAAATTAAGCGGTCGTAGCTAAGTTAAGGCAAGAATGATTGCTTCTTTTGCTATGACTGAACAGATTGTTGAACAGACGATTGCCTTTCTTCAAACCTTGCCATGGTGGGGTGTTCTGCTGTTCACCTTTGCCAACGCCTATATCGAGAACATCTTCCCGCCATCTCCAAGCGACGTCTTACTCGTGTTCATTGGAACCATGGTCGGCATGGGTATCGTTGACTTTGGAAGCACACTAGCAGTCACCACCCTTGGGAGCATTCTTGGTTTCATGACCATGTTTCAATTCGGGCGTCGGGTAGACAGAAAAGTTGTTGATAGCGGTCGCTACCGTTTCATTCCTGTAGATGCAATTCGCAAAGTTGAGCAATGGTTCCAACGATGGGGGTACCTGGTCATTGTTGTCAATCGATTCCTCTCTGGAACTCGCGCCGTTGTCGCCTTTCTAGCAGGCATGTCGGAAATGCAGTTCGTACCCTCCACAGTGTACAGCGCCATCAGCGCCTGCATCTGGAACGCCCTTATCATCTATGCAGGTATGCAGCTGGGAAAGAATTGGAGAGACTTGGACCACTATCTCACACAGTACAGCACTGTGGTATTGAGTATTCTCATACTGCTCGTTGCACTGTTCTTTGTGCGTAAGTGGATTTCAGCTTCGAGAAAGCCGCAATCGTAGAGCGCTATGCAAACAACCTACAGTGAATTCTCGTTCTCAGCTACAGACCAATTGTCGTAACAAACAGATCACTCCATTGCATAAAACTCATCGCCTATCTCAGGCGATTAGGGTGCAGCGGCCGTGCACTGAGCAAGCTGTATGAATGGTGACGACGGGTAGCTCTTCTTGAACTCTGCAAAGCGTTGACGTGCCTCATCTCCTTTATTCTGCAGACAACACACTTGGCCCAAACGAAGTAGTGTGCGTGCGTGCAAGTCACCATGCAAAGTTTTTAGCTTGAGAGTTGAACGTAGGACATCAGCGGCGCTTGAAAGTTGATTCGTTTGAATCCAACTTTCAGCAAGCAGGAATCGAGCTTCTCCATTGAGTGAGTCAGAATCATCAAGTGTTTCAATGAGCTGCTCACAATTCTTAATCGCAGCATCAAAGTGTTGTTCGTCAAAATCACTTTGAGCAGCAGCAAAGCTCTGGACAACTAGGTTTGCGTCTTTGTCGTGGAGGTGTTGATAGGTAGTGTCGCGAAAGCGCGGCGTTATCGCTGATGTCGATTTTCGACTTCCTTGTGTAGAAGTTGCTTCTTCAGGATTTTGCTTTTCAGGAAAGAAAGAACTACGCGGGCTATGCAAGCACCCGCTCAACAGTGTGGTGAGGCACGTTAGTAGTATCGCCTGATAGAAAGATGTCTCGTCCTTGAGTCTTCTCATGTCTCTGCTCTCTAAGCGTTGCGCAAAGCGCAACGCTTACTAAAAAACGTCCGAAAAGGCTTATGATGGATTATGGACAAAGGAACCGTCTGTCCACCAGGTGATATCAACGGCGTCTTCGCCACCGTCAGCTCCGAGGACGTGTCCGTTAATCCACTGACTTTCAGGACGCGCCATCAGGCTGATAACATCAGCCACACGATCTGTGGTTGTGAGTTGGTGATTTGGGTTGCGCATTTTAGCATTGAATGCCAAGAGATCAGCTCCTGGAATTTTGCGGAATGCAGGTGTATCCGTAACCCCAGCTCTGATAGTGTTACAAGTAATCTTCCATGGAGCTAGCTCGAGAGCGAGTTGACGTGTGATCGACTCCAATGATGCTTTCGCAGCTGAGACCGCTCCGTAGGTTGGCAAGCTGCGATGACTTCCAGCGCTAGTAAGTGAAAGAATGCGGCCGCCTTCAGCGAGGAGACCGGCAAAGAACAAATCTTGAGTCCAATAAATAAGCGAATTGCCCATGACATTAATCGTCATTTCAATCTGCTTCTGATTTAAGGTGTCTTCGCGCTTTTCCGCTACAAAGGATTTGAGCGAGCCAAAAGCGAGCGAGTGAAGAAGAAGATGGATAGCAGCGCCTGGATACTTTGACAATTCTTCTTTGATGGAAGCGACGACTTCAGTACGACGTTCTTCGTCCGCTGCATTCACGTTGTAAAAACAACTGCGAACACCAAGCGCGGCTATCTCAGCCTTCAATTCTTCAACCTGCGCCAGACCAGCCGCACGATCAAGATGCACACCGAGAATGTGGTAGCCTTGACTAGCAAGTTTGAGAACCGCTGCTTTTCCAAAACCGCTGGAAGCACCTAGAACGAGAACGTACAAATCCTTATTCATGAACTATTTCTTTGAAGTGGGAGTTCTGACAAAATCATTGAGTTGAATACCGTAATACGGGATTGCCACTTTACCTTGCATGCCGTACAATGAATCGCGCCCAAAGAGACTATACACATCTGAAAAACGAATAACACCGTAGCCGCTCGTGTCTGCCGCAAGCTTGCGTAGGTTCGTGAGAGCACTTGCATCGCCGTGCGACATACCTAGTAACTCATCAGTATTCAGCTCGCGCAAATTACTCTCTTTGTAAAAAAAGAAGGTCATCTGAATTGGCATGTTGACACTCAGAGAATCGGAAACTTCTCTGTGAAAGGTTGCATTTGCAAACTGCTTGCAGAGCAAACTATCATAGTCACTCACACGAACGCTGAAGTACATGACTTTTTCGCCGTTTGGACGTGTCTGTTCAGCTCGGTCGGTCACTTCCATGCTAATGCTTTGCTTGGTTTGGACAACCGCGTACAAGATTCCTGTGGCGACCAACAGGAGTACGATATAGGCTATAATACTCTTCATAAAATGAACAGATTACTCACGGAAATACACCAGAACCTACTTTGAAGAACACCAAAGACTCTTATGTTCTTCTTTTGTTGTACAAGGTAGTAGGTCATAAAACACCAGGTACAAAGCATTACACTGATCTCGCGAAGCTGGGCAAGCCGATGCTCTACTGAGATCCTCTCGAAGAAGACTTACTTCAGTATGAGCAAAAAAGAATCCGATTGGGCAGCTATGCTCAAGCCCAAAAGCCATTGCACAGTTCCGATACTCACCGGAATCGATAGATTATCGTCGAGATGCAAACGCGGTGATACGTTTTCAACAAGTGCACCTATTGCTGAAGCAATGCACCCGGTAACAAGATATGATAGTGGAGCACTGAATGCTGCCGCTATCACGAATACGACAATGAAAGCTGACACTGCAAATGCAACAGTGCCCTCAAGACTCTTATCAAGAAAGGCGTGTTTTCCAAAACGACGACCAATCAATGCAGCACAAATATCGCTCACAATGAGAATTGTGAAGGCAGTGATGGCGATAATCTTTGGAAATACTATCACACACATACATGCAGAAAGCAGCACGTATGATGCTCCATTCAGCATAAACTTGTCAACTCGCTTTTCGTGATTCCGCATGAGGGAACCAAAGAAGCGAAGCACTAGCTCGCGAACCAGACCACTTCTGTGGCTCACAACATCTACGACCACAAAAGCAAATGTCAATGGCACCAAGAACCAAAGTGCGGTGTTTTTATCGACAACGGAATAGAGCAGCGGGATCGAAAGCGAAAGCAGATGAATGCCCTTGCGCTGGATCTCAGACTGATATGTTATCTCCGTTTGTGCCGTCATTCCGTATTTTTGTCCTTCAAACAACCGCCCGCCATGTTTTCTGCCAAAGCTTTTGCAAAAATCAATCTCGGTCTGGAAATCTTGCAAAAGCGCGAGGATGGCTACCATGCCATCAATTCACTGTTTCACCGTATTTCGCTGTGCGACGAACTCATTTTTGAGCCCAGCAACACGATACAGGTCTACTGCGATGCCTTGTCTGCTGAACCTGAGCAACACAACCTTGTCTACAAAGCTGCATTTCTGCTTCAACAGGAATACAGAGTTGCGGAAGGCACAAAGATAACCATCCATAAGCACATACCAATTGGAGCTGGTTTGGGTGGTGGCAGCAGTGATGCTGCAACAACGCTCATCGAATTGTGTCGCCTCTGGTCAATCGAAGCAGATGCCAACACTCTACAGCGTATTGCAACGAAACTCGGAGCAGATGTGCCTTTTTTTCTGCATTCAGGTGCCTGTATCGCAAGTGGAACGGGTACTGAGCTGGAGGAGACAAATCTGGTCCTTCCTTGGTCTTTGCTCTTGCTATGTCCGCCGGTACACATCTCAACCGCATGGGCATACGGTGGTATTCGTATCCCCAACGGGGGCAGGCGGCCGTCAAACATCGTTCAGTCTTTACAGATTGCTTTCAACGATCCTCAATCCCTACAAACAAGTCTGCGAAACGACTTTGAGGACTTTGTGTTTTCACAACACCCGAGTCTCTCAGAGTTAAAGGAATCTCTACTGAGCACGGGAGCCTTCTATGCTCAGATGAGCGGCAGCGGTTCCAGCATTTTTGCTTTGTTTAAAGATGCCACGAGTTGTAACGCTGCAGCACGACAGTTTGAGCATCTTCCCCACTATTGTTGTACTTTTCAAAACGCATAAGACTCTATGAATATTCTTACCGTTGCGGCTGAATGTGCTCCTTTTGCGAAAATTGGTGGACTTGCAGATGTCGCATCTGCACTCCCCAGAGAGTGGCAGGACTTAGGGCACGGCAACATCATTGTACTCCCAAAGTACGCCGACATTGACGTCGCAAAGAACGGGTTGATTGCCACTGATATCATCCTCAGTGTGCCAATGGGCCACTGGCGTGAGTATGCACGCGTTTGGAAAGCTCCGCTTCCGGATAGTCAGGTTACTGTCTACTTTCTTGAGTCGGCTGATTACTTTGACCGCAAGGGTATCTACGGAAACCCAGATGGTTTTGTTGATAATGATCGTCGGTTTTGTTTCCTTAGCAGAGCCGCGTTTGAACTGGCCATCGTTTTAGGTTTCAAAACGGATGTCGTTCACGCACACGACTACCACACCTCGCTTTCTCTAGCCTTTCTAAAAACTCACTATCGCTATCATCCATTGTTTGCATCCGCTGCTGGTGTGTACACCATTCATAACATGGCTTTCCAAGGACAAAGCGACCCACGTCGTGTTCTGGAATTCATGGGTCTACCCTCCTCGAACTTCCGCGGCTCATGGTTTGAGCACGATGGTGTTCTGAACATGATGAAGTGCGGTTTGATGTTTGCTGACAAGATCACTACAGTCAGTCCAACCTATGCAAACGAGATTCGCTGGACCTCAAATGGCGAGGGAATGCAAGACTATCTAAACATGCGCGGCGCCGATGTCATTGGCGTCCTCAATGGTGCAGATTACCATGAATGGAATCCGGCAAGCGATAAGCTACTCAGTCATCAATACACTCCCGATGCTATGAAAGGCAAAGCCTTGTTGAAGCAGGAGTTGATGGAGGATTCTATGCCTGCCTCTGAGGCGGCAATCGATCTACCGCTCATTGGAATGGTGACTCGTCTTACGGCTCAAAAAGGCATATCACTTCTTGAAGAAAGTATGGAGTATCTGTTGCAAAGTGGAGACCTTCGCTTTCTTATCCTTGGCTCCGGAGATAAACGTTATGAGAATTTTCTGCATCGCATGGGCAGACGATATCCTACTCGAGCGCTCATTCGAACTGGATACAATTCCGCCCTCTCACATCAGGTCATAGCTGCTTCGGACTTTCTCATGGTTCCATCGCTCTTTGAACCTTGCGGACTCACGCAGATCTACGCATTGAAATACGGTACGGTTCCAATTGTGCGGGCAACAGGCGGATTGAGTGACACCGTTCAAGAGTACAATGCTCACAACGGCACCGGTAATGGATTTCGATTTGATCGATACCAAGCAACGTCTTTTGCGCGCGCAGTTCGAAGGGCTATTCACTACTATCGCTCTGAGCCACATTGGCAAACAATTCGACGTAATGGTATGGATTGTGACTACTCGGCAAGAGGTAGCGCAGAGAAGTACCTACTAGTGTTTCAATGGGCTCTGGAGAAACGATCATGATCTATCTCAACCTACTACGCTCAAGAACTCTCAAACTTCAGATCGTGAGAGTGGTAAGCATTGCCGTGATCGCAAGTCAATGTGCTTGCGCCCAGCAAAAACCTGCTCCTCAAGCAGCAACTCCAGCCAGCAGTGCGCAACCAGCTGCGGCAATGTCTGTCGGATCGATTAGCACGATTCCTCTTCCTTCGTCATTAAGCATTTTCGGGGAACGCATTCCTCTCGAGAACTCTGAGATACGTGAGCGAGCAGAACGCGAGTTCTACTTAAACCTCCAACAACCAGCACAAATCCTTCTCAACATCAAACGTAGCGGTCGGTACTTTGAACTCTTTGAGAAGATCCTCAAAGAGCATGGAGCTCCAGATGACTTGAAGTACCTAGCTGTGGCAGAGAGCGCACTATACATGTCGCGCTCTGCCAAGGATGCCGTAGGCATCTGGCAATTTGTTGAAGGCACTGCACGACGGTATGGCTTGGAAGTAAACGAGTATGTTGACGAACGACGACATGTTGAAAAGTCCACCCATGCTGCTGTCGAGTTTCTCAAGGACTCTTATACGCGCTTCGGATCCTGGACCATGGCTGCAGCAGCATATAACATGGGACCTGAAGGTGCTCAGTTTAATGTTGACGTGCAAGGTAGTTCGAACTACTTCGAACTCTATTTCAACGAAGAGACGTCTCGCTACGTTTTTCGAATTGCAATCATGAAGGAGCTTCTTGAGCATGCGCAGACCTATGGCTTCAACATTCCAATGAGCGAACGATACGGCTACGATCGCACTCGCAAAGTCAAGGAGTATAAGCCCATCGAAAACCTGGCTCATTGGGCTGCTCAGCATCACATGAGCTACAAGGAGCTAAAGCTACTCAACCCTTGGATGCTAAAAACGTCTTTGCCTAAACCAAAGAATGGTTTCTGGGAGATATTGGTGAAGGACTAGAACGAAATGAGAACTCGTTTTGAGCGAAGAGTTGAACACATGCATAGAAGTTGATTGAGCAAGCTCGAACAACAAACGACGGCTGGTATAGACAAAAAAAAAGGGTGCGAAGATCGCACCCTTTTTTCGTAATAATCCTACCCTTGGATTACTTCTGATAGACTGGAGAATCTGGCTTGGTAACATTACCATAAGCAGATACTTCGATTGTTGGGAAGTCAGGATTCGAGGTCGTGAACTTGATCAACGAGTTGAAGTATCCTTCAGCTTGTGGAATGAAGGTACCGATCAATTCGAGCTCAGCTCCTGGCTTAATTTCCGTCTTCTTCTTCAAGTTCAACACAAGACCTGCAGTTGCTTCAAAACCATCAACTGTTATGGTTTCTGTTGAGTTGTTCTTGATGCTAATTTTCTGTGTGCTTGACTTGCCGATTGCTAAGTCATTGAATGCCATGTATGGAAGTGACAAGGAAACAGCACGAACAACTTCAGCCTTCAACCAAATGATATGAGCGTTGTTGGATGGGTCATTGCTGTATACAGTAATGGTCTTTGTTACACCACCTGTTACAGTAGCAACATTGAGGCTGACGTCGATGGTACCAGATTCACCTGGCTCCAAAGTGTCTTTATCGATCTTTGTTGCTGTACAGCCACAACCAGCTTTGACTTCCTTGATATACAAGATAGCCTTACCAATGTTCTGAACCTTAATCTTCGCTTTCAAAGGCGAATCCTTTGGCTTTACCTTGCCCCAATCATAAGTGTCGCCACCAATGATATCGAGCTTTGGTTCTGGAATACTCGCACCTGGGTTCGGTTGAGCATATGCAACGCCTGCAAAGAACAGCATCGCAAGAAGAATGGTAATCTTTTTCATCATGAGTACAAAAGATAAATGAGTTAATACAACTGTGAAATTCTTTGAACAAGCTTCAGACGGCACAGACATCCAACTATTTGTCTGTAACCAGCCTGTCAGCCAAACTTTTTCGATTCTAGCTCTGCAATATGCTCAAAAGCTAGCAACACCACCTACCAGGGAATACTGAAAATTTACAGACCAGATACTCCACTTTGTTCCACTTGTATAGTCCATAAGTGGAGCCTGAACCCCAATACTTAAGGATGAATACCAATCACGTCCCATGTTCAGGTCATAACCAATCTGAAACACAGGATTGATGACAAAGGATCGAACTCCTGCTATATCCTTATCTGACAACAACTTAGACTGTTCGTTGGTGCCAGGGAAGGTATAAGAAAGAGGCTGAAGTACATTCTCACTCAATTTTGAGTCGACCGAGAGTAGTACCTGATTCTTCAACCGCACTCCCAGCCAAAGGTGAGATTGCGATATCAGTGTTTTCAATAGAACTTCGACGTTGAGAGTGTGTACAGCGGTTGACAGTAAATACTGAGTTTGAAAAATATTTCCGTCAGCCAGGAGTGCCTGAGGCGAATCTGCTGAAAAGTCAGATTGGAAACGCTGGTAGCTTATGCAGGCTCCAACCGCGGTGTGCGGCCATTTCCACCACTCGGTTTGCATGCCTGCGCTCCAACTACTTCCCTTTCCTTTGTTGTATGCAGCGCAAATAAATGCTGGTTGCAGACTACGAACTTGATCGAGAACCTGAATATTGGAGCTACTTCCAGTAGTAGCGAGAGATACTGTCGGACCAGCAAACACGGTAGGCGCATACCTAGGTTTACGAAGAGAGTACTCCCAATCGAAACCTTGAGCAAACAATGATTGAGTGCTTAGGAGCATAAGGACTAGTGCCGTTGTATGTTTAGCGGCTGTGGACAATGCGCTCCATCCCTTCATACATTGCCGCACTCATGTGCACATAATAGACTCCGTCGCTCAGCTCATCCAAGCGCGCGCGGGTCCGATACACTCCTCGATCGTGCGCTGCGTTCGTAACTGTCTGTACTACTGTTCCCACACTATTCAAGATCACAATTCGCACTGATGTCGGAAATGCCACAGAGTACACGATCTCCGTTGCAGACTGGGCAGGATTAGGACTTGGTGTGCCCAGGCGAAACTCCTGAAGTGGCCCTCTCATCAATTTGGATTGCAGACCGCAAAGCGAGTCCAGCGAAAAAACCGTACTTGGAACGGATGAGGGCATGACACTTGTGCAGGTATCAAGTCCAAAAGCTGGACTACTGATCGACACGTCACATCGTTCTTGATATCCGAGCGAGCTTCGAAAGACGAGACGAAGTAGCGTGTCTTTGGCTTGAAATGTCGAAGGCATGTGAATCTGCAGTTGCAATTCTCCAGGAACGTGATCAATAACTTCAACAAGGTCTGCACCCGCGCTTGCAGTACCAACCTTATCATAGTGATGAAAACGAAGCAAGGAAGAATCAAAGCTCATACGCATTGTAAAAGTCTGCGCCTGGCTGATCAATGAGGCGTCGACTAGGAGCGGAATAGTTACCAGATTGCCTGGAAAAGATCGAAGATCGCTCGGTAGAGATAACATCATCTTGCGCGGCTCAACTCCTTTTCCTTGTATGCTAATGCGTAGAGGAGCATCATCGATTGTCGATCGCAGGAGTAGTTGCGCACTAAAAGCCTCTACTGTCCGAGGTGAAAACACTAAGCGGAATACCTTCTCTTCACCAGCATTGATCAGCAGCTCGGCTGGCTCAACTGTAAATGGTGCATCGGCAGGTATAATGGACTGTACGCGCACGGTGGCATCTTGGGTTGAACTGTTATGAACTCGGACATTGAGACTTCGAGATACAGGGCAGGCGTCAAAGACTGCAACGCTATCAAATCTCATAGCCGGAGTGAAAGCTGTCACAAGTTGTGGCCTTGCTTGTCCACGCAGATAAAACACTTTGTTCAGCTGATCTTGTGGCACAGCAAAAACCCTAGAGTCTATGTCGCTTCGCAAAACACAGCGGCTAAGTACATCACCAACCCGCGTTGGCTGAAAAACCACAACCATCGTGTCGCTCTGGTCCGGCTGTACAGAAGCCAATCTTGAACTCAGCGAATCAATCACAGAGAACGGAATGCTATCTGCAGGACTAATCGCCGTCATCGTCATACGGGCTCGGTAGCTGATATTCCCACGATTGTTGAACACGATTCGCACTGTATCCGAAACTCCAACTGTAAACGAGCCCACGTCGACGGTATCGCCGTGAAGACTGCCCCGGAGTGAAAGGACATTGCTGAGTCGCATGTCCTGCTCAACACCAACCCCGCGCAATACAACGGGCGTTGAGTCCTGTCCTTGTCGAAGTGACGAAGGATTAAAATGCTCAAACATCATACGCACCGAATCGAGCCCGCGTTGTGAAGCTGTGTACCGCACTCGAATACCAAGAGCTTTTGCTCCGCTATCGATAGGCAACTGACGTTGAATAGGCGAGTCGCGAAACACAAAATTTCCTCGGATACCGCTCAAGCTCGTTGAGGAACTGTCTTCAACGCGCAGCGTTCTTTTTAAATCACTGTTACGAAACTGTATGGAATCATCTTTAACTCCACCCACATAAACTGAGTCGAAATTCACGATGGCATTCGCCCAGAGCGGTCGAACTGTTTTTATGTACTGTAAGATAAAGCTGCGCAGTGCAACCGTACTGTCTGCTTGCGCCGCACGAGGATAAGCTAAACGCACGCGCATTCGAAGCCGATTGATACCTTCTGGCGCTCGATCGAGCGCGATGGTCGCAACACATCGAATCGAGTCATAACGAAAAGGATTGGAGAAATTGAACTGCGGATCAATCACCAACGGAGGAGGTACTGGGTAGGTAAAATCGAAACTCGCGTTCGTGGGAGCTACTGTATCGATGACAATATCTGAGTCGCGTACAACGAGGCTCTCATCTCCATCGTTGACAAAGTAGAGAGAGCGATAAATGAATGCTCCCTCATTCCCCGACAAATTATACCCAAAATCAATGGTGTCTCGGTCATTGCTCATAGAGCTCAGTATTCGCCCTTTTGCAAGTCCGTCAACTCCAGAGAGTACTTCTGGCTGACAGAAGAAGAATACTGTTAGTATGAGGAGTGTGCTTCGCATGAGATACGAATATAGAGCAATAAAAAGTGTACACAACAAAAAACCCACGTCGCAGACATGGGTTTCGCATACATCTTTGCAATCGAGCTTTTAAGGGAAAAACGAGTTGGCCGTACCTTGGAGAACCGATGGAAACAAGCCAATCACCAGAACAAACACTGTGCACACCAGCAAGGTGATGCCAGCTGTTCCTGTAGGCGTCGCATCCGCTTCTTGGTCCGCAGACTCTTTGAAGTACATGGAAACCACGAGTCCAATATAGAAATACACGGAAATCATCGATGAGATTACTGCAACGATCGTGAGCCAGGTGTAGCCCGTTTCGACGGCTGCTACGAAGAGGTAATACTTGCCGAAGAATCCTGCCATTGGAGGGATTCCTGCAAGAGAAAACATGAACAGAGCCATCAATGCAGCTAGCACTGGGTGTCGCTTGCTCAAGCCCGCATAATCACTCATCTGCAAATGCGCATTCTCCTTGCGCTCTAACATGGAAACAACGACGAAGGAGCCCATCTGCATGAACAAGTATGCCGTGGCATAGAACAAAATGCCTGTCATGCCTCGTTGATTGTTCGCAACAAAACCAATGAGGAGATAGCCTGCATGTGCCACGGAGGAATAGGCAAGCATACGTTTCACATTGGACTGGACCACAGCGCTGATATTTCCAACTAACATGGTAGCTGCGGAGATAATAGCCAAGATGGTTGGAACATGCCAGTCGCCGACCGGAACAAGAGCATGCATCAATGGAATCAATGCGCAGAGAGATGCAGCTTTACCAGCAGTACTCATGAACGCAGTAACCACCGTAGGTGCGCCTTCATACACATCTGGTACCCATTGATGAAATGGAAAAGCAGCGACTTTGAAGCCTAAGCCGATGATAATGAGTCCGGTACCAATTGCCAGCAATCCTGGAAAGTGCAGTTGGTTGTTTACGACCGCTGAGTGCATGGCAGAAAACTCTAAGCTTCCCGTAGCACCATAGGTCAACGACATCCCAAACACAAGGAAGCCTGTGGCAAAGGCACCAAGTAGAAAGTACTTCAATGAGCTCTCAACAGATCGTTCGTTTGTTCGGAAGTAGCCTGCAAGAACGTAGAAGCTCACCGACATAATCTCAATGCCAATGAAGGTAATAAGCATGTTGTTGGCATGTGCAATCACCGACATACCAGCTACTGCAAAAAGAACCAGAGAATAGAATTCGTTGTGCTCAACATCTTCGCGAAGGATATAGGGACGTCCAGCGAGTAATGTTAGCAGACCGCCAGTACAGAATAGAATGTCGAAAAAGCTTGCATATCCGCCTGTATGAATCATGCCGTTGAAAGCTGTTGCCTGATGGCACATAGTAAGTGCGCCAAAAAACAACGACACGGCCATAGCACTGGCAGCGAAAACGTAGGTTAAACGCTCACTCTTAGGCGTCATTGCATCGACCACGATACAGATCACGGCAAGGAACGACAACGTACTCAGCGGTGCAGCGTTTATGAGATCTTGTAGCATCGAAATTCCAGACTGATATTCTTTTGGAGTTCTTGTTCATGGGCGCAGCCAAAGGCTGCAAGCCCTACAGAAAAATCACTTTGTAGAGTGGCTTTCTAAAGTCAACGGACGCTGCCCCATCACCTTCTCAACCAACACATTGGTGGAAGCAGCACTGAGTTCCATGAAGGTCTTTGGGTACACACCAATCCATACAATAAACACCACGAGAGGAACAAGGGTCCACATCTCACGCGCATTTACGTCGGACAATGATTGATTCTTTGGATTATCGTTTGTTCCAAACATCACTCGCTGAAACATCCAGAGTAGGTAGACCGCTGCGAAGATGACTCCGGTTGAGCTCACTACTGCATAGGTCCAATTGTTGAGTACTGCTGAGCGGAAGGCACCAACGAGTGTTAAAAACTCACCCACAAAGCCGTTCAGTCCAGGCAAGCCAACGGAAGCAAACATGGCAATAGCGAAAAGAACTGCGAAGCGAGGCATGACGTTCGTGATACCGCCAAACTCTGCAATTTCACGCGTATGGCGTCGTTCGTAGATCACACCAACACAAAGGAAGAGCATTCCCGTCGACAAACCGTGATTCGCCATTTGAATAATTGCACCTTGCACACCCTCTTCTGTCATGGAGAAGATCCCAAGCACAACAAAGCCTAAGTGGCTAACGGAAGAGTAGGCAACCAACTTCTTGACATCGGTTTGCACCATCGCAACTAAAGCGCCATAGATGATACCAATGACAGCAAGCGTACAGATAAGCGGAGCAAAGTAGCGAGAAGCTTCAGGGAAGAGATCCAGATTGAATCGGATCAAACCATAGGTACCAAGTTTCAGGAGAATACCAGCCAAGATGACCGAACCTGCCGTTGGGGCTTGAACGTGCGCATCAGGCAACCAGGTATGGAATGGAAAGAGCGGTACTTTTATGCAGAATGAAAGGGCAAAAGCAAGAAACATCCAGCGAGAAAGCTCTGAAGGAATGGTGGGAGCGATAGTCTGTAGCTTTACAAAACTGGTTGTGAAGCCTCCAGCGTGTACCTGTGCATAATAGCCCAACCACACAATGGCGATGAGCATGAGCAACGAGCCTACAACGGTGTACAAGAAGAACTTAACAGCCGCGTAGACGCGATCTTGGCCACCCCAGATACCAATGAGGAAGTACATTGGTATGAGAATCATTTCCCAGAACACGTAGAACACGAATGTGTCCATAGCCATGAAGGTACCTGTCATCGCAAACTGCAAGAACAGAAGCATGGCGTAGTACTCTTTTTCACGCTTTTGAATGGCTTCGAATGACGAGTAGATGGCAATTGGCATGATGAAGGTGGTTAAAAGCACCAGCAAAAGGCTCATACCGTCCAATCCAAGACGCAACCCTACGTCCAAACTCGGTACCCAAGGTACATCGATCAGAAATTGAAAGCCGGAATTCGTGCGATCAAATGCAAAAAACAGTGGAATCGAGGCACAGAAAGTCAGCAGAGAAAGCACTAACGCTGAACTCCGTAAAGCCTTGATTTGATCGCGAGGGATCAGGAGCAAGGCTATCGTTCCAATGAATGGTAGTAATAAGGTACTAAGAAGCGAGCCGATCCCCATCGTAAGTCGAGTCATTCGTTTCAGAATTGTTCGCAATATAGCAGGAGAGGAAGAATTGGGAAAGGAAGACCGCGTGAAGAAGCGAGAGAATTGTCCACTCAGAGCGTCTCGACACTACTAGGGTCTTTTCACTTCCTTTCTCAAAGCCTACTCGATCTGAGCAGAATCCCGGCGTATTCTAGTTTGTCTCGAGCATGCTTTCACGAATACGAAGGTAGGAATCATAGCGCAGCTCATCAATAGCTCCCTGCTCTACAGCCTGCTTCACAGCACATCCGGGCTCGTGTGTGTGAGTGCAAGGAAGGTATTTACACTGTTGGTAGAAAGCGTCAAAATCGTGGAAGTAATAGGACAAATCATCGATATGTAAATCTGTAATGGCAAACTCTCGCATGCCCGGTGTATCGATGATAAAGGACTGATTGCCTAGACCGAATAGTTTTCCACTAGTGGTGGTATGCTTGCCTTTATCGTATTTGGTGGAGATTTCTCTGACTTCCTGGAGCTCTATACCAAAGAAAGCGTTAACAATGGACGACTTCCCTACTCCTGAGGGACCAACCAACATTGAAGTCTTCTGAGCAAAGAGCGTACGCAGCTCATCTTGCCCGGTTCCGCGCACACAACTACATAAAACCACTTCGATACCTAGATCTCTGTAGCATTGGAGATCCTCTCGCACAAACTCTTCCGTCATGAGCTCAATTTTGTTGATCACCAGAGCAGGCTTCATTTTTCCCTGCTCAGCAGAGATTAAGTAGCGATCTATCAGTCGCCGATTGTAGAATGGCTCTGCCGCTGCACTGACGATCACGCATTGGTCAATGTTCGAAGCAATACTCTGCATGTGCTTGCGCTCACCAGCAGTTTGGCGTAGCAGACGTGTTTTGCGTTCTTCAATCTCAATAATTGTCGCTTTCGTCAACTGCTCTTCCTTTGCGCGCAGGGAACTTGAAGGCTCCGGTGCCTTTTCTCCCACTTCTGAGTTTGTAAGGAGAGTATCTTCTGTATGCTCAGGCTTCGCCTTCGACTCGGCGGCATAGCGTACCCAATCGCCGACACATACCAAGGTATCGTCGTCATTGGAGCTGAGAGCCAAACCTCCTATCTGACAGCGCGCAACATCCAGATATTCGCCCACATGGTTATCAAGTGCAGACTCTTCAACCACAAACCAGGTTTTTCCAGCGGAACCCACAACTCTGCCTCTATGCGTGGCCTTTGAGCTGTGGTCTGCAATCGTGCGCTTGATGTTGGTGCTATGGCGCTCACGCGAGAGCTCCTCACGCTCATTGCTATGGCGCGAGTCATCGCTGCGAATGATCGACTTACGGTTGGGTTTGCGTTTAAATTCCTTCTTCATGAGCTGTTCTGCTTTGAACAGGCAAATTAAGCAGGAATGAAGGCTACAGTGTGGTTCATTTGAGTGTGGATAGTTTTTGCACAGCCTCTACGTTGTCTGCTGAGATTCTTCAACGTATCTTTCAGCACTTGATCACCACGCTCTTGGTCTCTGTTTAGAGGTTCAAGTGTAACCGGAACGCTCCCTCCTTCAAAAGATACACCGCTTAGGGAGCTGAATGGAGTACCGTTGTACCATATGAACTGATCGTTTGTAGTTGCATACCGACTCTGTACTAGAGTTTTAGCCAGGTCTACTTTATATGCCTCAATACGTACACATAGCCCTGCCAATCCCGGCTCGCAGACTTTTCACGTACATCGTTCCAGATGGCATGACTGCCCAACGCGGAATGCGCACTCTTGTACCGTTCGGGAAGCGCAGTCTCACCGGTATCATTGTCGAGCTGAATTGTCCCGCGCTACCAGATGCAAAACACATCCACGAGCTCTTAGACGATCAGCCGCTCATGAGTCCTAACATGCTCGACTTCACAAAGTGGATGGCAGAATACTATCTAGCGTCATGGGGTGAGACCCTGCATGCCGCTATTCCACAAGGCATGAGTCCGGAGTCCGTCGTTACAGTGCGCTTACTGCAAACTCTCGAAGAACAGCATCTGGATTTCATTTCTCGATCAGCGCCGAAACGTGCGGCTTTGCTACGTGTGTTGCAGCGCCACACTGGACAACTGACTGTTGCCTTTCTTCAACAGCAATTGAAATCGGACTCTATCACGACGCAATTGGAAGCTCTCGAACACGCAGGCTTCATCGAAATTCAACGTGGGATGAAGGCCCAAGCACAGGCCAAGACACTGAAGGCATTCATGCTATCGGACGAGCTCTTCCTCAATCCCTCTGCGGTCCAATCGTTGATGGACGACTTAGATCATCGAGCACCAAAGCAAGCACAGCTGCTCGGTGCAGTCTATGTGCATCAGCTCAGAACCAAAGGTCCTATGGCCTCAACTGAAGCTCTCGCAAAGGCTCAGGCTACGGCAGCAAGTGCGAAATCTCTTGTTGAGAAGGGCTACCTTCTCGAGTCCCTCGTGGAAGTGCATCGCAATGCCGACCCAACTTCAGCCGACGAGCTACTGCACACAAAAGATGAAACTACCTATGCACTAAGTGAAGAACAGGACCACGCACTTAAAGCACTGAACACTGCGTTGGATGCGGGCAAAGCCAAGACCTTTCTTTTACACGGAGTAACCGGTAGCGGCAAAACGCTGGTGTACATGCATGCGATCAAGCATGCTCAGAGTCTGGGCAAAAGCGCCTTAGTATTGGTTCCTGAAATATCCCTCACTCCTCAGTTAGTGGATCGTTTTCGGGCAGTCTTTGGTAGCACCATTGCGGTGCTCCATAGTCGCATGAGTATCGGTGAGCGATACGACGAGTGGCGGTCAATTCAGCGCGGTGATGCGAAGATCGTTTTGGGAGTTCGTTCTGCCTTGTTTGCACCTCTCTCACAAATCGGCTTGATCATCGTCGACGAAGAACACGAAGTCTCGTACAAACAGGAATCACCTGCTCCTCGTTACAATGCCCGTGACTGTGCGGTGATGCGAGGCATCGTCGAAGGAGCTGTGGTTTTACTCGGCTCTGCTACTCCTTCCATTGAGAGTATGTACAATGCTCGCACTGCCAAGTATCACCTGCTAGAGATTCGATCACGCGTAGACAACGCTGTATTGCCTACCATTGAAGTGATTGACATCGTTGATGCGCGTAAGCGCAAGAAAATGGAAGGCTCGTTTAGCTCTCAAATGCTCGACGAAATATGCGTACGCATTGAAAAGAAAGAAGGCGTCATCCTCCTGCAGAATCGTCGGGGCTTCTCTCCACGACTGGAGTGCATCGACTGTGGATTCATCCCCAAATGCAGAGATTGTAGCGTCTCGCTTACCTACCACAAACACCTCAACATGCTTCGTTGCCACTATTGTGGATACAGCGAAAGTGCTCTCAAGAGTTGTCAGGTATGTGGTAGCGCTGAACTGTCGGAAGTTGGCGCGGGTACCCAACGCATCGAAGAAGAACTCAATGCAGCTCTCATCGCACGAAATGTAACGGCAAGAATTCAACGTGTAGACCTAGACTCAACCTCTCGCAAAGGTTCGCTACGAAAGATCCTTTTGGATTTTCAGAAGGCTGAGATCGACATCCTTGTCGGCACAAAGATGTTAGCCAAAGGCTTGGACTTTGAGCGCGTAACCTTTGTAGGTGTAGTGAATGCCGATCTTCAATTGTACCTATCAGACTTCCGTGCATCTGAGCGGAGCTTTCAGTTGTTAACGCAAGTGTCGGGCCGTGCGGGAAGAAGCGCGGACAAGCGTGGCGAAGTGCTCATCCAAACCGCGCAACCGCAACACCCTGCTATCGTATCAACGAAGCTGGCACAGTACGACTTGTTTTACAACGACGAACTGCAGCAGCGTCGCGAAGCGCTCTATCCCCCCTTCACACGCTTTGTCGTCATCGAGTTGAGTGGTCGAGATATGCACTTGGTGCAAGACCATGCGCAGCACTTGGTTTTCGCACTGCCGAGAAATAGTGCGGCTCTAAAAGTTCTGGGACCCACCAAGCCTGATGTCGATCGTATCCGAGGAAGCTACCGGCGAGTGATCATCCTCAAGAGTGTTAAAAGTGAGGATCCTGGAGGAGCGTACATGAGACAAAGTCTCCAGCATGCGCTACAGCATTATCGCGATCGACACGCAAGTTCCGCCATACGCGTCAGTGTCGATATAGACAGCTACTCATCTCTCTGATCATTTTCGTTGGATGTTCTGCGTCATCTATGCAACGCGTAGCTTCACTCTTGGTCAGGAAGATCAAAACGCTTTTAGCATGAAGCTTGGGTCTTGCAAGGAATGGTATTTTACTGCATATTGTTGCCTGAGTTCAGCTGATTTACTGGTGTTCCCTTTTACAAACACTTCCATTATGAAATACCTCAGTGCTCTTTGTACCCTCGCTTTCGCTTTGAGCTTTGCAGCTTGCGATGAAATCTCCATGCCCTATGAGAAAACGACGGTGATCAATGTCGATACGACAAAGGTCTTGAAGAAGGTGTTCTTGGAAGAGTACACAGGACAATCCTGTAGAAACTGCCCAGATGCTCACCGTCAAGTCGCGAGTCTGCATGGTGTGTACGGTGATCGACTTATAAGTATGTCGATTCATGCTGGTGGATTTGCCGAACCAGATCCTCCAAAGTACCCTAACGACTTCCGCACTGTTGCAGGAACAACTCTAGCATCAAGCTTCGCCATCTCGAATTACCCAAGCGGAACGATCAATCGTAAGAAGATTGATGGAGATGTTGTACGCAGTAAAGGTGCTTGGTCGGCCGATGTTGCAAATGCTACGAACGACACCGCCTATATCAAACTGGATCTCACTCCTGTGTATACAGCTTCAACCGGCGAAGTAGCGATAACGGTGAAAACAACAGCCTTGAAAAGCTTCACTACTTCCAAACCGCTGAATGTTGCACTGTTTATTGTTGAAGATTCGATCGTTGCTCCGCAACTCGATGGATCTACTCTGATTCCAGCCTACACTCATCGCGACATGCTTCGTGATGCTCCTCTGGGTGCTTTCGGTGCAGAAATGACCTCAAATACAACCTTGGCAGCTAACACCGTTATCACAAACACGTACAAGACCTCTATCAGCGGCAAGCCATGGAGTTCTGGACACTTAAAGGTGATCGCCATAGTATGCGAGAAAGATCCGGCATACGAAGTTTGGCAAGTTGAAGAGGCACATATTGTAAAATGAGTTGCCTAATTCGTTTTTTCGATGCAATTTCGCGGCTGCGAAAATTGAGCTTCTAAACGATGTCGTTACAAATGTCTCGCTTTTGAAGAGTATTTGTGGCTTTCGCAAGACAATTGAAGTTTCAGCCGGAGGGCTCGCATAATGGTATTGCAGCAGTCTTGAAAACTGCCGGGCTCACGCCTGTGGGGGTTCGAGTCCCTCGCCCTCCGCTCCTCTTTCAAACGCCTCTCTATGAGGCGTTTTTCGTTTCTACTTCCTCCAAACTGCTCTTGCCTACTATTCCGACTTCTAGACAGAAATGAGCAGCGCATAACTTCTCTAGTGATCTCGGAGTATGCTCGAGCCGGATTCATTGCATGCTGCTTAGGACCCAAACCAACATTGCGAACATTGTAATGGGCGTAACTAGACACCCTTGTTGCAAAGCAACAGAGTAAAGTGTTGTTATTGACATGTAGTAAATCTTTCGCCCTGAGAATTCAGAGACGGCAAAGCGCAGACAATGCTAGTGGTGCAGCCAATACCAGCTTTTAAAAGCAGGGTCCTCTTGAGTCCAGTATGTTGGAAGAAGGACTTGATTATCGAGCGTGCGCAAACGCCGCGTGTACACCATTACTGAGAGCACGAAACTGAGATCAGTAACACCGACCTTGAATGTCTCGGGAACCACGGGCGGTGGCGGAGGCGGAGGTGGTGGTGGCGCATTTGGATCCGCATTGGGGTCAACCTTAGGAGCTTTCGGTGGCGGTGGCACGATCTTCTGAACTTGCACATGGTAGCCGTTGTGCTCGAGCACAGCTTTGATAAATGCAGCTCTCTCAGCCGACACATCCTTCTCCAGAAGAACGCAGCGAACTCCATTGAGCGCCTCGACTGTGTGTTTTCCGCTGATTGTCATATTAGATTCCTGTGCTGAGAGAATAGATGCTATCGTAAATCACACTGGCAAAACCAACAACGAGTATGCCGACGACGCAAAGTACTAATGCAGATCGCGTCCAGACGTTATTGCGAAACGGTGCCATTGCATTGTCGTTTGGAACAATGAACATTGCCTTAACCACCAAAAGATAGTAATACAACGAGATCGTTGCATTCACGGTTGCAATGATGAGCAAGGTATAGTATCCCTTTTGAGCTACAGAGGCAAACAAGAAGAGCTTGCCAAAAAAGCCAGCAGCTGGCGGAATGCCTGCCAATGAAAAGAGCGACAACATCAGCGTCAAGCTGAGCATTGGATTGGTCTTGTAGAGTCCATTGTAGTCGTCAATGTTCTCCTTCTGATACTGATTAGAAATCGAAGAGACCACACCGAATGCACCGAGATTTGAGAAGACATAGACGAGCACGAAGTAGACAATCGAGCTCATCCCAATCTGTGATCCACTGACAACACCAAGCATCAGAAAGCCCGCCTGCGCTACGGATGAAAACGCAAGAAAACGCTTCAGGTTTTGTTGTCGTATCGCAAACAGATTACCAATAGTCATGGTAAGCACAGCCATGATGTTCATCATAGGCAACCACAAGGATGCCACGCTTTTGAAGACGGTGAACAAGGTGATCACCAAAATGAAAACGGCGGCACCTTTAGATACAACAGAGAGATAGGAGCTGATATTAATCGGAGCCCCTTCGTAGACGTCGGCCGTCCACAGGTGGAAAGGTACTAGCGAAATCTTGAAGGCTAAACCAGTCACGAAGAATATAAAACCGAGCATAGCCAACGAACTACCATTCATCTGATTAGCGAGATCAGCGAAATACAGAGAGCCAAAACATCCGTAGAGTATCGACAATCCGAACATGCTGACGCCAGATGAAAGTGCTGCAAGGAGGATGAGTTTGATACCGGCTTCCGACGATCTGCTCTCATGTTTTTGAAAGGCTGCCAAAGCGGCGATAGGAATCGTTGCGAGTTCCAAACCCAAAGTGAACATCAAGAAGTGCCCAGCGGATATCATGAAGTCCATTCCGATAAGGGTACTGAACATCAAGACAATATACTCGGTCGACTTATCGCTATTCTCTTTCTTCGCTAACCAATCTGTGGACTGCATTAAGACAATAAGCGTCGCAATGTTGAGAATGTTCTTCATCATGGCAATCATGGGATTGCTTTGGAACATTCCACCAAAGAGGACGACAGTTGGCATTGCAAAAAAGCCACAAAGACTTATCAGCCCAAAAACAACAATTGCCAGTCGAACGATATGCTTCCGCTGCTCTTCCTTGAAGAACAACTCTGCACACAACAAAACGAAGGCGGCTATCGTGAGCAGCAATTCATTTCGCATCGCAATGAGATCAGTCCACACCATAGTTGTGCTCTATTGAAGTTTCGTTAATACCTGTTGGACGCTACTGCCAATCATTTCAGACAACCAGAAAGGTGCCATACCCATTCCTATGATGGCAACTAAGAGAGTAACCACCGTGAGTTTTTCTTGCCACTTCGCATCACTCAGCTCGTTGAAATGCACATCACCTACTGGACCCAACAACATCTGCGCTACTGCACGGAGTATATACACTGCCGTTGCAACGATAGATGAGACCGCAAGGATGATTGCGACACGGTGAAAAGTGTCGACATGCTCAAACGCACCAACGAAGATGCCCATCTCAGCGACAAAGCCGCTAAGCCCCGGCAATCCGAGCGAAGCCATACCGCAGATCACATAGGCTACTGAAAGGAATGGCATCACTTTCATCAAACCGCCCATCTTGTCGATCATACGCGTATGCGTACGACCATAAATCATCCCAATCAAACCGAAGAACAGAGCACACATCAAGCCGTGAGATACCATCTGCAAAATCGCACCAGTCATTGCTGCACGATTGAACATGAGCAAACCAAACAACACCAATCCGCAGTGACTAACTGAGGAATAGGCGTTGATGTACTTAAGGTCTTTCTGAACAACTGCGCCTAACGCGCCATACATAACGCTCAGCGCAGTGAGAATGATAAAGATCCATGACAATTCTCGTGCTGCATCTGGCAGCAAACAAATGGCAACTCTAAAACAGCCGTATCCACCTAACTTCATGAGTACGCCTGCGTGAAGCATTGATACCGCAGTTGGTGCAGAAGCGTGTCCATCGGGCGACCACGTATGAAAGGGAAACATAGCTCCAAGTACTCCGAAGCCGATGAAAGTCAAAGGAAAAAACAAAAGCTGATCCTGAATCGGTATGTGCTGCAGAGCAATCTCATCAAGATTGAAAGTGAAGTGTCCGATCTGCGCACTAGCACTAAAGGCAATACCCAACAAGCCAGCAAGGAGCAGCGCAGAGCCACCCATAAGCATCAGCGTTAACTTCATTGCCGAGTACTCTTTTGGACCACTTCCCCAAATACCGATAAGCAAGTACATTGGAATAACCGCGATCTCGTAAAAGAGAAACATGGTGAAGAGATCAAGAGAGATGAAGAAGCCATACACTCCGCTCGACAACAGAATCAGAGAGATAAAGAACTCTTTTGCTTGGAATTCTACCTCCCACGAAGCAAACACTCCAGCAAAGACCACAATACTCGTCAATAGAATAAGTGCGACAGAGATCCCATCGACACCGACGCTGTAGTAGATATGCAAACTGGAGAACCAGAGATAACTCTGCTTGAAGAGCACCTCACTAAAGCCGTCACTAGCTTTGGCTGATAGATAGCTGAAGACAAGGGCTATAGATTGTAACAGCTGGATGCTCATGCCAACAGCAGAGACCATACGCACCTGCTTGTAGTCTTTGCACCACAAGAGTGCCATGACTGTAAGCAGAGGAACGAGTACAAAAAGTGATAGGATATCCATACGTTTCAAGAATGATCAGTCAACCCAACCAACAACAACTAGTAATGAACGGACAAGAAAAGGAGCACAAAACCAATGGCTGCACAAACAAACACGAAAGCATACCATTGCATCTGACCAGATTGAAACCACTTGATGCGCTCAGCAAGCAGATTCGTTGTGAACGCAATTCCATTCATTGAACCATCAATGACATTTCTGTCAAACCAGGCAATAGGCTCGGCAACACGACGAAAGATGATCTGCTTAGTCACAAAAACATAGATTTCGTCGATGTAAAACTTCCTATACGCAGCCGTGTATATTCCTTGCAAACTGTTTGCAATCGAATCAGGCGTGCCGCTCTTCTTTCTATAAAGTACAGTTGCTATAGCGATTCCGATGACAGCGACCGCAACGGAAGCAATTGCAATATTCCAATGCATGTGTGCTTCAAAGGCCATGCGATCACTGGTTACCAACTCGCTGAACGGCAAGAAGCCGACACATGCCGAGGCTGCTGCCAGGAACAAAAGCGGACCAGTCATTATAGCTGGTGCTTCGTGAGGTGCGTGATGGTAATGGGGTTCTTCTGACCAGAAAATGTTGTAGTAGAGTCGGAACATGTAAAATGCCGTAAGCCCTGCAACCAGATACTCTATTGCAAAGAGAACCTTGCTGTGCTCAAAAGCCGCAACAAGAATCTCATCCTTCGAGAAGAAGCCTGCAAAAGGTGGTATGCCAGCGATTGCCAAACAGGCAACAAGAAACGTCAGGTGTGTGATAGGTAGATACTTACGCAAACCTCCCATATCTCCCATCTCATTGCTATGAACAGCGTGTATCACGGCTCCAGCACCAAGAAAGAGCAGAGCTTTGAACATTGCATGGGTGAACAAGTGAAACATGGAGGCCATGTAGCCTAAGCCATGTTCAGCACCGTAACCCGAGACTCCAAGCGCTAGCATCATATAGCCAATCTGCGACATCGTGCTATAGGCAAGAACCCTCTTGATATCTGTTTGCGTGCACGCGATGACTGCTGCAAACAGTGAGCTGATTGCTCCAACCCAGGCAACCACATCAAGCGCGCCAGGCGCAGAAAGTGCGAAGACGGAAAAGAGACGTGCTACCAAATAGACACCTGCAACAACCATGGTCGCCGCATGGATCAAAGCGGAGACGGGAGTAGGACCTTCCATTGCATCTGGCAACCAGATATGCAATGGGAACATTGCCGACTTCCCTGCTCCTCCCATGAAGATGAGAACGACTGCCCAGGTTGTCAACGAACAACCCATGAACATCGCACCTGGTCCCTGACTAATCAACATACCCTTCGGATCAGTAATCGTAAGGAAGTCGAAGGTGCCGGTCATGTACGATAGCAACAGAATGCCGAGCAGAAATCCTAAATCAGCAAATCGGGTGACAATGAATGCCTTCTTCGAGGCCGCAACTGCGGATGGTTTGTCGTAATAGTAACCGATCAGCAAGTATGACGATACTCCCACCAACTCCCAAAACATATACATCTGGAAGATGTTGGTGGCAACTACTAAACCAAGCATCGAAAAACTAAAGAGCGATAGAAAGGCATAGAAACGAGCAAAGCCCGGATCGCCTTTCATGTATCCAATACTATAGAGATGCACCATCAACGAAACGGTTGTGATGACAACGAGCATCATTACGGAGATAGGATCGAGCAAAACACCAATGTCGATATGCAAAGTCTCATTGAATCGCAGCCACACCATATTGAATGCGGTGATACTCGCAAAGGCGTTCTCTACCTTGGCACTGTGGAAGAAGTAGCTGTTCGCAGTGAGAATGGACAACACGAAAGCAACAAACATGCTCCCGGTTCCAATGATCCCTGAGACCAATGGCTTCATACGTGATCCAGCCAAACCTGTCAGCACGAAGCTGAGAAAGGGTATGATCAGAATCCAGATTGTTATTGAATAATCCATCGTTTTGTCATATTGAGAATCAACAAGCGCAGCGAATCACGAGAAAAAACAGAGCCGAGCACCACATCAGTTTTTCATTTGACTTACTTCCTCAACATTCACGGATTGGAAGTTTTTATAAATCGCAACAATGATCGCAATTGCAACTGCAGCTTCAGCCGCAGCAATACCAATAATGAAAAGAGCAAAGAACAGACCTTGCATCTTATCGGGATAGAGATAGTAGTTGAAGGCGACGAAGTTGAGAGCAACCGCGTTAAGGACTAACTCGGTCGACATCAAAATCGCGAACAGATTCTTGCGCGTCATGAAGCCGTACACACCAATGAAAAACATAAGTGTGCTGACGATGATCACATGTGCTAATGGAATGTCTTGAAACATAGCTTATGACTCGATGTCCCTCCGTGCTATAATAATCGCAGCGATCATCGCTGCAAGCAACAACAAACTGATGACTTCAAATGGAAGCATGTAGCCATTCTCTCCCATCGATACGAGAGCCGTACCAATAGACTTCACCGTGGAGTCAAGCGCAAGTGTTCGGGCAGGAAAAGCCTGATAGGCAAGAAACGTGTTTAAGCAACATAAGGCACCGACTGCGACAGCAAGTGCACTCAGACTAGCTTTAAACTTGCCTACCGGTGCTTGACGTTCGCCGGCGCTACTGGTAAGCATCACTGAGAAAATGATCAGGACGATAATACCGCCCGCATAAAGAGTCAATTGTGAAGCAGCCAGGAAGTTGTAGTCCATGAGGAAATACACCCCCGAGGTAGCAATCAAAACAAACAGTAGGTAAACCGCAGCGCGAAGAATCCTCGTGCTCGTCACCGTTAGCACGGAGCAGATAAGGATGACCGCAGCCATGATGTAGAATAGAACAGGCTTCATATTAATCAGTCGATTTCTCTTCGACGCCCTCCATGATTTTCGATCCAGGCTTGTTCAGGATCTTGATAAGATCTACTCGGTCGAAGGTTGCGTGCTCGAAGTCTTGAGACATAACAATAGCATCCGTCGGACAAGCCTTTATGCACAGATTACAGAAGGTACACATCGCAAGATTGTACACGAAGGTGTCAATGATCTTCTGCTTCTTATTGTTTTCCAGTACGATTTGGTCAGACACAATACGAATGGTGCCATTTGGGCAGGCTAGCTCACAAGCGGAACAACCCGTACACTTATGCTCGTTGTTCTCATCATGCAAGAGCACAACTTCTCCGCGAAAACGATCCATCATCTGAAGCGTTTCTCGGTTCTCAGGGTACTGTTGAGTAACAATCTCACTTGGGTGCGTAACATAATGTCCGGTGACTTTCATGCCCTTAACCAAGGACTTCAGCCCCCCTACTATATCGCGTATGTATTCACTGACTTCGTTCATAATTCTTCGTCAATTGATGTTTACTACGTGCCAGCCTACGGCTGTCACTTCAGCGCGAACGAACACGACCGTCACTTAGAAGTGCCAACGACTTACCACAATGAAAGCCGTCAACACCATATTGATAATGCTCAGCGGCATCAAATACTTCCATTCCAGCGTAAGCAATTGGTCGATACGAAGGCGCGGGAATGTCCAACGAAACCACATCATCATGAAAATGATAAAGCTCACTTTTGCAAAGAACCAAACAATCGGCGGCACCATATCCATGATGCCGTTAAAGGCTTGCCAACCGCCAATATGGAAGGGCATCCAGCCTCCTAAGAATACGGTTGCTGCGATTGCAGAAATGATAAACATGTTGATGTACTCAGCCAAAAAGAAGAACGAGAACTTGATACCTGAGTACTCGGTATGAAAGCCCGCTGTAAGCTCAGACTCAGCCTCAGCAATATCAAAAGGTCCGCGATTCGTTTCTGCTGTGCCGGCAATGATATAGATGACAAAGGCAAACCAGACTGGTAAGTGTCCCTTGAAAATCCACCAGCCATTCGCCTGACTCTCAATGATCTCTGAAAACTGAAGGGAGCCGCTAAACATCACGATGGTGAGAAGTGAGAGTCCGATGGAAATCTCATAACTCAACACTTGTGCTCCGCTTCGTATGGCACCAATCAAGGAATACTTGTTTGAACTGGACCATCCGGCAAGAAGAATACTTACTACACCGATCGATGAAACTGCTGTCACGTAAAAGATCCCGATATCAAAGTCCAATGCTTGCAATCCTTTTGCAAAAGGAATGACGGCAATAGCCATGAATGAGGAGATGATGATGATGAACGGTGCAAGGTTGAAGATGAAACCGTCAGCTTGTCTCGTCATCAAAGGCTCTTTGAAGAGCAACTTGATGAAGTCGGCAAAGGACTGAAGCAATCCCCAAGGTCCTACCCGCATTGGGCCTAAGCGCTGCTGGAAGAGTGCACAAATCTTTCGTTCAACGTACACCAATATCAATCCTGCCAGAGCAAAGAAGCTAAGGAAGCACACACCCACAAGCACCATTTCTACCACTTGTGTCATAGTGGGAGAAAGGCTGGCGCTGAGACTTTGGTGTATGGCCGAGGTTATGGATGAGAAATCTTGCACGTTCGTTTCCAATTCGATTGAAAAAAGCAGACTATCTGTCGATGTCTGGCAATACGAGATCAAAGGTCGACATAATCGCAACCAAGTCGGCAATCTTGCATCCTTCCGCACACTTACTCAAAGCAGATAGCGTTGAGAAACCAGGCGAGCGGAATTTCACACGATACGGACTCTTCTTACCATCACTCACGATATACACACCCAAGTCACCACGCGCCGTTTCTACTCGTTGGTAGAACTCACCAACAGGGAGCTTGATCACTGCTTTGGTTTTAGCGAAGTACTCGCCTTCAGGAATGTTATCAATGAGCTGTTCAATAATCGAAAGTGATTCCCACATCTCGAGGATACGAGCGCGATAGCGCGCGTATGTATCACCTTCTTCAAGCAGAATTTCTTTAAACTGCACTCTGTTGTAGGCACCATAGGGGTGTCGTTTACGAACATCACACTCAAAGCCAGAAGCTCGACCTGTAGGGCCTGTCACTCCAAAGGAGATCACGTCTTCTTTGGTCAACACTCCAATCCCTTTAGTTCGCTCCATGAAGATCACATTGCCGCTTAGCAGTTCGTCGTACTCTGGAAGCTTGGTTTTGAAGTAGGTTACAAAGTCCTTGACGCGTCGTTGAAAGTTTGGATGAATATCGAACATCAAGCCACCAGGAACATTGTAGTTCATAGTGAGGCGAGCGCCGCAGGTCTCTTCGAAAATGTCGGTAATCTGTTCGCGGTCACGAAAGCCATAGAGGAAGGTAGTAATGGCGCCTAAGTCCATACCCATAACTCCCCACCACAATTGGTGTGAAGCTAATCGTGTGAGTTCGTCGATGATCGTTCTGATGACGACAACGCGATCTGGTATCTCTAGCTGCAGGGCATTCTCAACTGCCAGGCACACAGCCTCATTGTTGATGTGGCAACTGAGATAATCCATGCGGTCGGTGAGGTGCACTATCTGGCGATAGGAATCGCTCTCGCACATCTTTTCGATGGACCGATGGATATAGCCGATGTGTGGTTCTACCTTCTTAATAATCTCGCCATCAAGCGTCAACACCAAGCGCAACACACCGTGTGTTGAAGGGTGTTGCGGACCCATGTTAATGAAGTAATCTTGGGTCTTGATAGGTTGCTCTGATTCTATGAGATGTTGTGTTTCCATTGTGTCAGGCGAGTTGTACAATGTTAGCATCGTCTTTATAATCCTTGCGCAGAGGGTGTCCCTCCCAGTCCTCATCCAACAACAGTCGACGCAGATCCGGATGATCGACGAATCGTATTCCCATCAGGTCATAGGCTTCACGTTCATGAAACTCAGCAGTTCGCCAGATCGTCGAAACAGTCGGCACATCAGGATTCACTCGATCCGTGACCTTAGCCTTTAGCACCATGCAATGATTCAATGTGGTCGACTCAAGGTGATACACAACCATGAAATGTGTACCATAGTCAACAGCACTTAAACAAAACAGATAGTCAAAATGCGTGTTTGGATCATGTGCCAAAGCATCTGCTACTCTGAGCAGGTGTTCGGGTGCGACGACGGCACAGAGAAACTGGCTTGTCTCTTCAAAGCTTGGTTCTGCGCAGTGTGCAGACACAAATTCTTTCAGTTCTTCATTGCTCATAGCGGAGGCAAAACCGGTAGGTGAAAACTAATCGAGTCGAGATCCGGTCCCTCCGGAGCTTTGGTTTCCAGGTGCGCATGATCACGTCCGTTCTTGATCTTTTCTTGCAGCTTCATCACTCCGTAGAGCAGAGCCTCTGGTCGTGGCGGGCATCCGGGAACATATACATCAACAGGTATGATGTGATCAGCGCCTTTGACGACAGAATAGGAGTTGTAATAGAAAGGTCCGCCAGACACCGAGCAAGCTCCCATAGCAATCACATACTTAGGATCTGCCATCTGCTCGTAGAGTCTGCGTAACACAGGTGCCATCTTGTTCACGATCGTGCCAGCAATGATGATAAGATCCGCTTGACGTGGTGTGGCGCGGGCTACTTCCGTACCAAACCGTGACCAATCATGGCGCGAAGCGCCAGTAGCCATCATCTCTATTGCGCAGCAACTCGTACCGAACACGAGTGGCCAGAGTGAGTTCGCTCGTGCCCAACTCAGAACGCCATCCAAGCTTGTGACAAAAAAGTTGCCACCAGGAATTGGCTCTTCTATGATTGGAACGGTATGGAAAGCATCATTGTTTGTCATCCCTGTACCCTAGAGTAGATGTAAAGCAGATTCACTACAAGAAACCATCAATCGTTAAGGGATTGCTCAGTCGCAATTCTCAAGGCAGAGAACTCAGTACTAAGCAACTCACGTTGCTATCCTTACTGCCAGCGCAACGCACGCTTCTTCCAAGCGTAGAGCAAGCCAATACCAAGGATGGCAAGAAACACTAAAATCTCGATGAAGGCCGTCATACCAGTATCCTTCAACACAGTTGCCCAAGGAAACAGGAAGACCACTTCCACTTCGAACACAAGGAAGAGAATAGCAAACAAGTAATAGCCAACTTTGAACTGGAACAGCGATGATCCCTGAGTGGGAATACCGCATTCGTAGGTTTCGCTTTTAAGAGCGTTTTTGGAGTGTGGTGACAGAAGGTGGGAAACGGCCATGCCGCCCGCTACCATAACGATACCACTGATAAAAAAGAGGATTAGTTCTTCACTCTCCATGGATTCCCCGCTGCATCGATTGTCGTATGCGCAAATCTCGTGAAAACGAAGACGCGCCGGAACTACTTTTTCGAAGATACGAAATTTAATACATAATCGTCCTCAATTCCTTTTTACATATCTTTGCAGGGTATTTCTAAGCAGCTGCAAGCTTTGGGCTCGATAGTTGTTTAGCAATTCTAAACACATTCACTATTGTACATCTCAATCGAATGGAACCTCAAGCAGAACCTCTTGCAACGGCGAAAAAGTCGATACCTATGCTGAATAGCGAGAGCGTCGTAGTACGCTTCTCTGGCGATTCTGGCGATGGTATGCAGTTGACGGGAATGCAGTTCTCGGACGCTGCCGCCTATTTTGGAAATGACCTTTGTACCTTCCCTGACTTCCCAGCTGAGATCCGTGCCCCAATCGGCACCCTCGCTGGCGTTTCTGGTTTTCAAGTGCAGTTCGGCAGTTCGGAAGTCAGCACTCCTGGCGACAACTATGACGTGCTCTGCGCTATGAATGCAGCGGCATTGAAGGGTGACCTCAAGCGCTTGAAACCTGGTGGAATTATCATTACGAATTCTGCAGGCTTTGATAAGAAGAATCTCAAACTCGCTCAGTATCCTGATGGCGTGAATCCTTTGGAAGACGGCAGCCTTGACAACTTCCGTGTTGTCAATGTTGATATCACTAAACTCACACGTGAAACTCTTAAGGGCAGCGGACTCAGTCTCAAGGAAATCGAGCGCGCAAAGAACATGTTTGTGCTTGGTCTCATCTTTTGGATGTTCGATCGCAGCCTAGACTACACCATTCACTTCTTGAATGAGAAGTTTGCGAAGAAGCCAGATATTGCTGCAGCGAACGTCAAGACATTGCAGGCTGGTTGGAACTTTGGCGACAACACGGAAGTGTTCACCAATCGCTTCAAAGTAGCGGCTGCAAAACTCGCTCCTGGTACCTATCGCAATATCACTGGTAATCATGCCGTAGCTATCGGCTTGATTGCTGCTGCGGAGCAAGCTGGCTTAACCTTGTTTTTGGGTTCATACCCTATTACGCCAGCGAGCGATATTCTCCACGAGTTGTCGAAGTACAAATCCAATGACGTTCGTACTTTCCAAGCGGAAGACGAAATTGCTGGAGTATGTTCTGCCATTGGCGCATCCTATACAGGTAAGCTAGCGGTCACAACAACTTCAGGTCCTGGGATGTCGCTAAAGGCTGAAGCCCTTGGCTTAGCCCTCATGCTCGAGATTCCTCTGGTGGTTGTCAATGTTCAGCGCGGTGGTCCATCGACGGGATTGCCAACAAAAACAGAGCAAGCAGATCTAATGCAAGCCCTCTATGGTCGTCACGGTGAGGCGCCTCTGCCAGTTGTCGCAGCGGCATCACCTTCCGACTGCTTTGACACTGTTTATGAAGCAGCCAAGCTCTCGATCGAGCACATGGTACCGGTCATCTGTTTGACCGACGGCTACGTGGCAAACGGTTCAGAGCCATGGAAGTTCCCTACTGTTAGCGAACTGCCTCCAATCAATGCGCACTTCATGCAAGCCTCAGAGCTCAATGGCGCAGAGTTTCATCCGTACGAGCGCAATGATTTGTTGGTACGTCCATGGGTAAAACCGGGCACGGTTGGTTTAGAGCATCGTATTGGTGGATTGGAAAAGAAAGACATTACTGGTGATGTTTCGTACGATCCTGCGAATCACCAACACATGGTTCATACGCGTCAGGCAAAAGTTGACAAGATTGCCGATTGCATACCACTTCAGAAGATTGATAGCGGTAATGAGAAAGCAAAGCTTGCCATCCTAGGATGGGGTTCAACCTATGGCACTATCAAAACAGCAATGAATCAATTGTTAGCTGAAGGTTTTGATGTGGCGCATATACATATACGTCACTTGAATCCATTCCCTAAGAATCTCGGAGAATTGCTCCATAATTTTGATCAGGTCATGATTCCGGAAATCAATAACGGACAACTCATTCACCTCATTCGCAGCAAGTACATGATTCCAGCTATTGGTTTACACAAAACCATGGGCTTACCATTTACGACCGACGAAATCAAACAAAAAGTCTACGAACTATTAAAGAAATAAACCATGGACACAACTGTATTACCTCTGCCACAATTGACGGCTAAGGATTTTACCTCCAACCAAGAAGTGAAGTGGTGTCCGGGCTGCGGAGACTACTCCATTCTTAAACAAGTTCAAACCGTATTCCCCGATCTTCCAGTGAAGAAAGAGGACTACGTCTTCATCTCTGGTATCGGCTGTTCCTCACGCTTTAGCTATTACATGGACACCTATGGCATGCACAGCATCCACGGTCGTGCAGCAGCTATTGCGTCCGGCGTTAAGTCATCCAACCCAAACCTCTCCGTTTGGTTGGTCAGCGGTGACGGTGACTCCCTCGCCATCGGTGGCAATCACTTCATTCACTTAATGCGCCGAAACCTGGACATCAATTACTTGATGTTTAATAATCAGATTTATGGTTTGACAAAGGGACAATACTCCCCTACATCAGAGCATGGCAAAGTCACAAAGTCCACTCCATACGGTACTATCGAAGCACCATTCATTCCAGCAGAGTTAGCGCTGGGCGCAAAGGCAACCTTCGTAGCACGTTCAATGGATCGTGATGTTCGCCACCAACAAGCCATGATTCGTCGTGCGTTTGATCACAAAGGCACAAGTTTCTTAGAGATCTACACAAACTGTCCCGTGTTCAACGACGGCACCTTCGAGATCTTCACAGAAAAAGAATCCAAACCAGAACAGGCAATCTTCGTTGAGCACGGTCAGCCATTGGTCTTTGGGACAAACAAAGACAAAGGCATCAAGCTCGACGGTTTCAAGCCAGTTCTCGTAGATCTCAACACCAGCGGAGTTTCCGTCAACGATCTCTGGATTCACGACGAGCGCGAGAAAACCAAAGCAAACATTTTGTCTCGTCTCGTAGACGACCACGAATTCGGCGCACACTTCCCTCGTCCTTTCGGAGTGTTCTATGTTGAAGACCGCGCTTGCTACGAAGATGAAATGTCAGAGCAAATCGATGCGATCGTTGCAAAGAAGGGTAAAACGCCGTTGCAAAAGATCCTCTCAGGCGACAAGACCTGGGAAATTGCTTAAGACCACTCGCTTAATGTGATATGTTTATTGCAAGTCTCCTGATGTTCTCAGGAGACTTTTTTTATACGCTCACGCTTCGCGTTCGCGGGTGGGAGAATACATACACGCCTTCATGTGACACGATATCAACCCAGGGTTGCACCCTGGGCTGGTATGCGGTACCCCGTTGGGGTACAACTAAACGTTTCACATTCAGTTCTTTCAATCTATAAAGTGCTTCGACGGTAACGCCACCCAGCCCAGTGCGAAGCCCTGGGTAACAACGAGAGAACAACCGCAACATTCCCCTACAAGAAAGTACGCTGTAGGCGCACCACATACCAGCCCAGGGCAAAGCCCTGGGTAAACACGAATACCTAACAAGAAGTGCCCTGAAGGGGCACCACATACCAGCCCAGGGCAAAGCCCTGGGTAAACACGAATACCTAACGAGAAGTGCCCTGAAGGGGCACCACATACCAGCCCAGGGCAAAGCCCTGGGTAAACACGAACACCTAGCAAGATGTGCCCTGAAGGGGCACCACATACCCGCCCAGGGCAAAGCCCTGGGTAAACACGAATACCTCACAAGAAGTGCCCTGAAGGGGCACCACATACCAGCCCAGGGCAAAGCCCTGGGTAAACACGAATACCTCACAAGAAGTGCGCTGAAGGCGCACCACATACCAGCCCAGGGCAACGCCCTGGGTAAACACGAACACCTAAGAAGAAGTGCGCTGAAGGCGCACCGCATACCAGCCCAGGGCAAAGCCCTGGGTAAACACGAATACCTAACAAGAAGTGCGCTGAAGGCGCACCGCATACCAGCCCAGGGCAAAGCCCTGGGTAAACACGAATACCTCATAAGAAGTGCCCAGAAGGGGCACCACATACCAGCCCAGTGCAACGCCGTGGATAGGGTCCATCATGCCGTTAGATCTAACGGCGTCTCTACTACTACAGTCCGATTTACGAGTACGTGCCAAGTGTAACATTGATGCTTCTACACAACATGAACTCATCTGCTTGACAATGAACTGGGCGCGAAAGGTCATAGTCTGGCGATACTTATATTACTTATCAAGCCCATCTTGATAGTTTCGATTGAACGTTATGCAAAAAGCTCTTTCAACATCATACTTAAAGTTGCTACTGCTCCTGGGATGCCTTTTTGTGCTCTCTTGCCAACCAAGTGTTAAGCGAACTCATGTCGTTGCATTCGACAAACTCCAAATTCATTCATGGTTCTATCACACAGACGACGCAATACTGCAACGTCCTCTGGAGAGGCCACCCTTAGACTCGTTAAGTGATACATTACTTCGTGAAGCCGCAGAATGCGACAATCCAGCACTACGAGCCATGGCTATCCATGAGCTTATTCGGCGTAACTCCACTGACATGATGACATACATACGCCTGGGTTTACGAGATACTGCATCCTTTAGCGTACTTCGCAGTGAATGGGATAACGAGCGCTCAACGGTTGCGCACAAGACCCTACACAGCATTACCTACTTTCGCAAAGCACGATCAACCCCTCATTTTACGATGCAACAACTCTATGAACTTGACAGTACTTTTCTCGCCCGCAACAACAGCACAAGTCTCGAGGATGATCCAGATGTCAGAGCCTATGTTCGTGGTATAGATACCAATCCTCAGTTCTATGACAGCGTCCGACAACGCGCAATTGCAAAACCAGGGAGTCCGTACTTTGGCTGCCTTCTGCGATTCAATAGACCCGATGATACGACAGTGCTGAATACTATCGTATGCCAGATATTAGGTGGCACAATAGATAGTACTGACGCAACGGAGGAGCAAACGTCAGTCCTCTTTGATCTTGGCTATAACAGGTTACCAGGTTCGGATTCTTTGCTGCTATCGCTTTGCCGCTCATCCATTGCTCTTTATACTCAAAGAGAAAGAGAATATCATAATGCGAAGATTCACGGTGATTTTCGAGAACGATTGCCTGCATTGAGAGGAGCAAGCAGTATGCTTAGATATTGCCTTTACGCATTATCGATGATTCCAAGCCCTGCGTCGAAGTCCTTACTGAATAACTGCGTGCGTTCTTATAACAAGAATCCACGCCTACACATGATTGCCGATCATGCTTGGGCAGCTTGTTCAACAGTGCGATCTGGGTATTTCAGTGATGTTGTTTTGGAGTACAATAAAGTTGGCAGATTCAAGGGCGAAGATCTTAACATAACTGAAAATCTCACTCGCTTCGCTGGCGATCCTGAAAAGCGCGACTACCTACGCTAGTCGAACGGCGTCATGGATCGATGTCATTCTAGTTCGTCGTGGCTGACCTTATCAAACATTGGCGATCTATTATGGACAATGCTATTTTGTGTTCTGACTCCTGCGGATTGTTATTGCCAAACATGCTGTTCTTTCTTTACCCATAGTAGTAGAACTCGATGTATCGACAAGATTGCCTCTGTTAAGTACGCCAGAATGCTGTGCGACAAGGCCACCTACTTATACGTCTCGCCAAAAACATGAAGACAAGGTTTTGAGTTGTTCTCTCGCAAAGCTAGTCTGCTCAATGTAGTGGGTATAACTATAGTCTATCAACTTCCTCACGATTCCACTTTTTCAGGTCAACTCAATTTTCACTCTTCAGCGTAGAGCATTGTTCAATTTTTAGTGAACTTCTTTACCTTACTAATCGTTGTAAACAATGAAGATGAACTTGCACAAGCCAAAGCAATCACGAGAGCATGCACAAACAGACAGCTGCTACAATTGCAACTTCAGGAAGTACCTATGTATGAACAGTGATTCAGGTGTTGACGTCAGCTTTATCCAATAGTCTTGATTCATTCCACAGTAGTGCATCCTCAACTCTAAACACGGCAATCCCCTTCCCTTTTTCCTCGTATAATTGCATCACCCTGCTTTTACCATTGTTACCACGAAACACATGCGCCGTACTTTCTCTCTTCTCATTCTTTCCTTCGGACTACTTTTCCAGAATCTTCATGCTGGCGATGAACGCCTTACCAAAGCATATCAGCTTCTTCAAGAGAATAAATACCATGAAGCTATCGATATCTATACAACGCTACTTCGTACAGATTCAACGAACGAGGATGCACTCTACAATGTTGGATTCAGCTATAGAGCTCTTGGTGAACACGATTCGTCTTTGTACTACTACAATGCAGTCCGACGTTTGTATCCAAATTCTTTGAATACCTATGAAGCCCTCGCAGAGCTGTATGGCACCTTAGGACAGTACCCGATGGCAATTGAATGTCTGAGCGCTTACATCGCGCGCGACAGCTCGAACCCTATGGTGTATTACAATCGAAGCGTATGTAACATTAAGCTCGATAATCGTGCTGCTGCGTATGAGGACGCAATGCAATGTCGTCGAGCCAAACTGGATAGCTTTGTGAGTGAGAAAGTTGACTTTATACTATATACACTCGGCCATAGAAATCCTAAAGCCGCTTTGAAGACCTTTCGCGATAAGAAAGGGATACTGAGTATTGACCTACCAAAAGAGTGGCACATTAAAACAACCGATGACGATAAAGTCATGCAGATGTTCATCTCGGCTGAGAAAGTGGAAAAGGAAAGCGACATGTTTACTTTGGGTTGCACGGTTACCTTCATACGTAGAATCTCAAAAACAGTCCCGGGTCTTGAAGGTAAAGACCCTGAGTTCGTAGCAGGTGTTTGGGAGGCTTTTTACGATAAGGGCGCTCTGGGCGTCAGAGGTTACGATAACTATTTCTATCACAAGGAACTGTCAAACGATGCTGTGACAGTTAAAGATCGGACGCTCCATCAACGCATCATGGACCTGCAGTTGTCCAAAGACAGTTATCGATTGAAAAGCTGCGTTATAACCACCTCATTCGACGACAATATCTGCACAATTGTCTACGAAGCGCCCGCAAAGGAGTTTGACGCCTTTCTTCCGCTTTTTAAGCGGTCCATTGCCAGTCTAGTCTTCAAAGCCCCTTAGTACTCGACAAAGCCAAAGGACATAACTCATGCTACAAGTACGAACCCAAACAGTCAATACAAAGCAGCTTGCCATACTGGAATCCAAAGAACATGTCTTTGAGTCGGCGCAAGACCTACTTGAGTTCATCGTCAATCACCGCTTTCAAGGCTGCGAATACTTCGTCATCAACAACTCAAACCTTCCCGCAACGTTCTTTGACCTTCATACAGGTCTGGCTGGAGAAGCCCTCCAAAAGATCTCAAACTATCGTTGTTTTCTCGCGATACTTGGAGACTACAGCGAGGTCACGAGTACGAGTCTGAAGTTTTTCATACAGGAAAGCAATCGTCAGGGACGGGTGCTCTTTGTAGATAGCCAAGAGGAAGCGCTTAAGTTGTGGAACTGATGAAGTAAACTGAGTTTCGTTTGTACATTGACATATATAAATACCACTGGATGGAACGCGATAGACCAATATTAATCGACATAGTTCTAAGCTCTGCGTATCGCGCTCCTATTATTCTTCGGATACAGCGTGCTTAGGTTCCAGTACTACCATCAGTATCAAAGGAGGATGCTCTGATGAAATACAACAGACCAGCCCAGAGCGCAGTATTTGGTAAATAGGAGGAACAACAACTCATTTCAATGTCAAGAAACGCCCTGAGCGAGACAGTTATCATTGCCAAGATTCAGGTTATACTGGAGAATCCAGCAACTGAAATGAGACCGCCGCGCTTTATCAAAACCTGGTGTGTTTTCCACGCAGATAGGTTGCATCCCATTCTATAGAAATCAAAGTATGATAGACACGCGTATAGCGCCACGAACATTGCTATCGTCATAGCAACCTTCTGTAAGACTCGTTCTCGCTGCAAAAGCTCAACACTTACAATGACCCTCAAAAGCGACAAGCTAGCCCCGATGAAAAAGGAGAGGTTTATAAATCCAGCCCCTTCGAGATCGAAGTTACCGCCGGCACACTGCTTGATGCACATATCGTTGGCGATGAGTGCAAGGGTAACGAGCAAAAGCCGCAAGACATATGTGTAGCTGTTTGCGATGAGCAGGACGGTTGGAGTTAATGCTACAATTGGTGCTATAAACATTGAAACTAGGGGTGCAAGGTTACCTTAGTAGGTTGTTACACCGATCGATACTACGGTCAGAAGAACTTTTATTTGAAGCGGCTCTGCGTTAGTCGGCGCGTGTCGTTCACGCAGAGACGCAGAGGAAGATGAGCCGCTGAGCAGGAGCGGTGACTCTGCGGCTCGTCAGGATAGCACGACTCTGCGGCTCTGCGTGAGCCGGCGTGTGTCGTTCACGCAGAGACGCAGAGGAGGATGAGCCGCTGAGCAGGAGCTGAGACTCTGCGGCTCGTCAGAAATGCACGACTCTGCGGCTCTGCGTGAGTCGGCGTGTGTCGTTCACGCAGAGACGCAGAGGAGGATGAGCCGCTGAGCAGTTGCCGTGGCTCTGCGGCTCGTCAGGATAGCACGACTCTGCGGCTCTGCATGAGTCGGCATTCGTTGTTCACAATGCAGGTTGTAATTACGCTAACAAGTAAAGCTCCTTCACCGTTGGCCCTCTTCTCCAGAGACACACATTCCAGTACCATGTATGTAGATAAAAAAAAAGCCCGATGATCATAACAATCATCGAGCTCATGTGGAGATGCCGGGAGTCGAACCCGGGTCCGAAGTGCAGATCGCGTAGCTTACTCCATGCGTAGTTTATCTAGTTTTATTCGCGCTGACCTTCACCGACAAACAGGTACATCCAGCACTATCGTTCTGTTGTTTCATTCGCGCAGTGGAACGCCACACTACTGAACAATCCATTAAATTTCGTCACCGACTCACAGCCCTAATGGCACAACTGTGGTCGATGGAAAGCGGAACCGAAGCTCGACGCTTTCAACTATAGTTGCTTATTAGGCAGCCATAGCGTAGGAGAAGGTGTTGCCTTCTGTTTTTTCGCCAGTTGTATTTACGAGCTCCACCAGCGTAGCTCGGCATGCATCTACGTCAGTCTTCCACCCCGTCGAGACCATTTCATCCCCGAAAATTTCCTTGCTGTAACACTCATTCCAACCGTCAATACCAAATCTTAGTAGTAAGAACTCTTATGACCTCAACGCTCTAGAAAGTACGTTGCGAATTCTTCTATCTCCTTCATCTCATGCTCAACGAACTTATCAAACAATTTGTCTCCTACTTGAGACCTCAACGCTGAGATCCCAACATCAATCAATCTCAAACCTGAGTCTGTTAGGAAAACATTGTCGTATGGCTGACCTTTCAGTTCTGAAGGTCTCCGAATGTCTCTATGGACGAACCCAGCACGATGTAATTGTTGCAGCTCATCACGGAACACATCAAGCCAGAGCTCACGTTTCATTTCTTCGTGACTTCTGAAATCAAGCGGGAAAAGCCGTTCCATTACAAGCATTTCAGAACCGCTCTCAACGTGAGTATCCAGTCTTAGAAATCGGACAACTAATGAGTTAACATCGTTTGCAAAACGCATTTTCTCTGCTTCCGACCCAATGTCTGACCGCGTGTCCTCAGTGAACAATTTCCCCACTTCCGTATTCGAAAGGACAACGACCATATTGTTCGCGCCCGACGATAATCTATGAGGATATCTTGTGCTCATGATCGCTTATTCAAAAGCTGCAATGCCAGTTATATCTTGTCCCAAGATCAAAGTATGTATATCATGTGTTCCCTCATAGGTTTTCACCGACTCGAGATTATTCGCATGACGCATAATAGGATACTCGCTCAAAATTCCATTTGCTCCGTGTATATCGCGAGCAACGCGAGCGATATCAAGAGCTAACTCTACGTTGTTGCGCTTAGCCAAGGATACTTGCTGCGGACGCATTGTCTTGGCATCTTTCAACTTTGCCAAACGCCAGTTCAGAAGTTGTCCTTTGGTGATCTCTGTCAACATCCACGCTAACTTCTGCTGCACTAATTGGAATCCTCCAATAGGCTTGCCAAACTGAATACGGGTCTTTGCATAGTTGACACTGGACTCATAGCTCGCCATAGCTGAACCAATCGCACCCCAGGCAATGCCGTAGCGTGCTTGGGTCAGACATGACAACGGACCGCGGAGTCCCTTCACGTCGAGCAAATTGCCTTCGGGCACTTCCACATCTTGGAATATCAACTCACTGGTGACTGATGCACGTAGTGAATGCTTGTTCTTCATCTCTGGAGCACTGAATCCTTTCATGCCCTTCTCCACCACGAAACCATGAACTTGATCTTCAAACTTCGCCCAGACAACTGCCACGTCGGCTAATGAACCGTTGGTGATCCACATCTTTGCTCCATTGAGCAAGAAGCCGCCGTCAATCTTCTTCGCATTGGTGATCATTCCTGAAGGATTGGAACCGAAATCTGGCTCCGTCAAACCGAAACATCCAATTGCCTTGCCTGCTGCAAGATTCGGTAACCACTTCTGACGTATCGCCTCGGAACCATAGGTGTACAATGGGTACATGACCAATGAACTCTGCACTGAAGCGAACGAGCGCACTCCGGAATCGCCGCGCTCAAGCTCTTGCATGGCAATGCCGTAGCAAGTGTTATTCATCCCCGCACAGCCGTACTCTTGTGGCAAGGTCATGCCGAATACGCCGAGCTCGCCCATTTTGGCGACAAGATCCATCGGGAAATACGCGCCTTGATAGGCTTCCTCGATGACTGGCATCACTTCGTTGTCGACGAAATCACGCACGGTCTGACGAACCAACAGTTCGTCTTCACTTAAAAGTTCATCAATGTTATAGTAATCAACACCTTGAAAAGCCATGGTTGCGTTCCTGAATATTGGGAATGAATAGACTACAAAAATAGGGGCTGGTGGGCACACAGGGAGGAAAATCCTCGAAACTGGGGCGGAGAAAGTGCTATCGACGCGATATAGAGCCTGGCCTTGACATCGCCTTCAAGTCAAGATTAAGCTGCTTGAAATCAATGCTACCCTTCATTTTCTTCAAGTGCTCGAGAATACACACGGCTCGCAAAGCTCGGACATCTGGATTCTTCAAATACGAAGCCACATAAAGTAAAGTGCGCTGCTTTCCAGGCGTCAAGGCATGGAACAAAGCTGAAGCTTCATCATCAAGCTCTAAGGCAGCTTTCATCTCGTCTGTGATCGGTAAGCCGTACTCGCTATCGTCTGCTTCCAGCTGGATATCCAAGCTATCACCAAACTCAAGCTTGAGTTTCTTTCGGATCGTAGCATTGACTGTGATGACAAACTTGCTCTTCACACCTCGAAGGATGCCACACTGATAGCGCTCAGTGCCGTTGATCGTACACACCGCTCGACGTGCACTGTCTCTAACATACAGCTCAGCAACCTTGGCGGGTACCTCAAAATGAGCTCCCCAGAGTTTGTTGTCGGACGAGTTTAGAACAGCTCGAAAACGCTGATGCTGAGATGGAGACTTCGCTGCTGTAGATGACTTCGTAGCTGACTTCGTAGCAGAAGATTCAGCGGACTTCAATTGTGCTTTGACTTTGACGTTGACTTTGGCTTTGGCCTTGCCTTTGGTTGCAGCTGCTTTTGCAGCAGGTGTGCGTTTGATAGTACCTGAAACGGGAGCTGTCTTGGATGCTGACACAGTTTTCTTCTTTGCTGCCACAAAAGCTTGTAGGTCAGTGGTTATACGTGACGTTCTGCATGGTAGGAGCTTCGCACCAATGGTGCTGACTCGACGTGACCAAAGCCCATTTGCATTCCAATGTGCTTGAACTCTGCAAACTCATCTGGATGCACAAAGCGGTGCACCGGAATATGGTTCTTCGTGGGTTGGAGGTACTGGCCGAGTGTTAACACATCGCATCCAATCTCTACGAGATCACTCATCACTTGAATCACTTCTTCTTTAGTCTCTCCGAGTCCAAGCATGATACCAGTTTTGGTTCTCATACCACGAAGCTTCGCTTCGCGCAGCAGTTGGATGGACCATGGGTAGCGACCCTGTGGTCGTACTGGACGATACAAGCGAGGAACTGTTTCGGTATTGTGGTTGAGCAAATCAGGAGCTGCATCGATAACCGTTTGAAGCGCGTCCATGTTGCCTTTGAAATCGGGAATGAGAACTTCGATGGTGGTCTTTGGACTCTTCTCTCTCACCGCACGAATAGTCTGCGCCCAAATAGCAGCGCCTCCGTCTGGCAACTCGTCACGGTTTACTGAGGTAATCACACAATGCACCAAGTTCATCTTCTGTGCAGCATCAGCAACGCGATTGGGTTCGTCCCAATCTAAGGGTGCAGGACGACCAGTTTTCACCGCACAGAAGCTACAAGAGCGCGTGCAGGTATCGCCGTTTATCATGAAAGTAGCTGTTCCTGCATTCCAGCATTCGGCAATGTTTGGACATCGAGCTTCTTCGCAGACTGTGTGCAGCGACTTACTGCGCATCATGGTTTTCAGCTGACTAAAACTTTCCCCACCCGGTGCTTTGACTTTGAGCCAATCTGGTCGACGTTGGCTGAGATTTGGATCAGGTGCTTGAATAACAGGTAAATCAAAGGTCTGCATAGTTCGTAGCTCGATATCGGTGGAATGCGGGACTGCACAAATATACAACAGGGTGCAGACGCATGGGGTCATGGCTTATTGCGGAGTACAGCAGGCAGCCAAAGGCTGCCTGGTTGAGCAAAAAGACTCCTGAGAACCGGTCAAAGACCTTTCAATGCACGTTCTTGGGTCTAGCGATCTACCTTCAATAGAGCCGTCTGAAGGTAAAGTCCCGATTCAAAACGACACTGAACTGAGTAGCAACCAGCGGCGAGATTTCGAAGATCGAGAGCCAATTGTTGATTGGTAAATGTGCTTTGCACAGTGCAGTTCAAGCCGCTGACTGTACTCAGACTGAAGCTCACAAGTTTCTGATCTGTTGGTAACGTGATGGTACATGTCTCAAAACATGGTTGCGGCTGGCACTGGAGTTCGGAATCGGAAGGTTCTTCTGTATGCCATACACCAGTGCTGAGATCGCGTACATATATGCCCATACCACTAACGAGGCAGTAGACCTGAGTTGGTGTAACAGTTGCAGCGGAGACACCGAGTTCAGACGGCATTCCAGGCGTCGAGATCTTGTGGAATGACATTCCAGAATCGTCACTTTGAAAAATCCCCTTCGAACTCGCAAAGCACAACTTCTGGTCGAGGCTAAACACTTTATGGCGGAAATTCATGAAGTCACCGATCGTCATATCAACAGTCCAAGATTCCAGTCCTTTCACGAGATCCAGGGTGTCGGCACGAAGACGAAAAATGTGCTGCTCATTTTGCTGGTCCTTGATTTTGGCGGCGCAGCACAGGAAATGCATGCTATCTGTACTTGCCAAAGCTGCAGCTGAGAATGCTTGAAAATCGAGTTTTACTGAGGTGTCCGCGCAAACAACAGGCGTCCAGCTTAATCCCCCGTCGGAACTGTATTGATATGAATGCGCCGCATTCATACTATACATGATATTGCCTCGAACAGTCATCATATTTTCAGTGGCTTTATTTGGTATACTAACGTTCCAGGCTTTGACTGTTCCACTGCTATCGACCGAGAAGTAGCGACGGCTTTTCAACGACATTGAATCATATTGCGCATAGAACCAGCATGTTCCATTGTATGAGTGCAAGAGGGTGTAGTATTTAAAGTGTTCTGATTCAACAGCACTGACGTCCAATTGCTTCCAAATCCTTGCACCGTCATCTGAAGTATAGATTTCTCTTCCATCGAAAAAGACCAGGCCAGTACTTGTCGCAAAGCAATTCTGCGGCAAAACGGAGATGAGGTGTCGCTTGTCTTGAACTGCCTTACTCAATCCCGTGAGCCAAGTTGCACCAGCATCAATCGAGGAGTAAAAGCCGAGTTGATATGGATCGGAGACGCAAAGCGCTGCTCCACTCTGGGCGATATAGCTGCCATCACCGCCGAAATTTCTGTAACCATCTTCGGCACGCAAGAAGGTGTAGCCCCCATCGGTACATTTAAAAATATGATCTGTCGTAGCCGTGATAATCGTTCCATCCGCAAACAGCATTGGAATACTTCGACGCAGCTCTGCTCGCATCCCCTCGAGTTTAATCTCCTGCCACGACTTCCCACTATCCAGGGAGCGAAGAAACACAGTGTTGTTGTAAAGCAGTCTATTTGGTAGAAAGACCCTTGCGAACAACTGAGTATTTCGACGAACGATTCCCGTTACAAACTCCGTTGAATCAAAAAGCGTAGTGAGTTTAGCTGCTGAGATGTCGTCCTGCAACTGATACCGAAAGAGCTTCAGCTTTTGCGCATTTGAAACAAGGAACAACTGCGATCCGATAAGCGCTCCTTTGGTTGTTTGGTCAAGCACTCCGATACCGCCAACAAACTGTTTAGATCCATCCTTCTCGTGAAAGCTAACTACGCTGGTCGCGTCATAATACCATACAACTCTTTGCGACGAGCTCAGGAGTGCCGGACGAGGAAAGATAGATGCATCGTCGCGGGTTTCTTTAGCAGTGACGACGGCAACTTCTTCCCAGTGATTACCATGATCCGAAGATCGTGTTACAACGATTCCACCTCGTGTATTTACATCATTGCGTACAAGGGCATAGACATATGCATCCGTACAGGCTATATCGAAGATGGTACTCACGCCTGAGCCAGCAGGAAAATTCTGCAATTGCGGTTTTTGCCAATGCTGTCCTCCGTCTGCCGAATACCAAAAACTAGCAGACTGATTCCCGAAGCATGAAACATACAGTGTACTGTCATGCTTTGCCATCTCGTACGGACCAGGAGGAAGTCCCTCTCCACAATATTCCCAACGCAGGGCTTTATCACTCGATCTATACAATCGCAATCCACCAAGCGCATAGATGACCGAGTCCTCCAGGCGCAGGAACTGACGTTGCTGTAAAGCCGTACTTGATTGATCAAACGCCTCGTGAATGGCACGTCCACCTTGCAGTTCTCGAAGTGCTTTCCATTGTTGTGCATGAATCTGTGCCGTACACAGACTCAGGACTAGTCCTGCGCACAGGAGTATTGAGCAGAACATAACCTTATCTTTCAGAGGAGTGAGTTTCATAGCTGTCTTGAAAACGTGGACCTATAGCGTGCTCTCCTATTCAACGTGCACCTTGGTCTGTGATGCACTGCCACGAGCGTAACGAGTATGATGGTTTAATAGCTGAACATTCCAGTCTACATCACGCACTTGAACTGAACCGAGCACAAGCGGAGAACAAGCAGAGCTCTGGAGACTCAGCTGTCCCAATATGCAACCTTGCGCGTCTACAACAATATCTCGTATTGTTAAAAAAACAAGGCCTTCAATCACAAGAGATTGAAGGCCTTTTCGTATTGGTACCGAGGGAGGGAATTGAACCCCCGACACACGGATTATGATTCCGTTGCTCTAACCAGCTGAGCTACCCCGGCGCAATAACAGACTACAAATATAAGAGGCAAAATGAAAATGTCTACTGGTTTTCGTTGTTGAGTTTTTGAATTTCGTCACGTAGTTGAGCAGCTTTCTCATAGTCTTCTGCTTTGATTGCTCTAGCCAGAAGCACCTGCAATTGCTTATTCTGTGGCAGGTTAGAGATATCCTCTTCTACATCAGGTTCTGTCGTTTCCTCATTCCGAGCAACGTACGATTTCATAAACTGAGTGAGGTCGTTTTCTTCCTCATCACCTTCTGCTTCTGTGTCGGTAGACTCATCATTATCCGGATCAAAGCCGACCTCGTCGAGTATTGAGTCTGACACATAGATAGGTGCATTAAAGCGAACTGCTAAAGCAATCGCATCACTTGGTCGCGCATCCACATCCACGCTAATACCATCAATCATAATCGAAGCATAGAAGGTGCTATCTCTTAAATCCACAATACACACCTCTGTCACCGTCGCATTCAGCTGCTCAATGATATTCTTCATCAGGTCATGCGTCATGGGTCTTTGTGCTTTGATCCCTTCCAGTTCGATAGCTATCGCCTGAGCTTCATTAGCACCTATAACAATTGGTAAACGACGTGTACCAGCCGCTTCTTTGAGAATGAGAGCATAAGCACCGCTACTTGCTTGCGAAGCGGAGAGACCAAGTATTTCGAGCTGGACTTTAGGCATAGAGTCTTTCATTATCATGCCGGCGCCGCAAGCGGCTCGGCAGCATATTCAGGAGATGAGTGACGAAAAGCGCAAGCCGTGCATGCAAACAACCGTGACTACTTTTCAGTAATACGGGCGATCTGTTCCGTCAACTTTGGCAACACTTCAAAGACATCGCCAACAATACCATAATCGGCAACTTTGAAGATCGGAGCATCTTTGTCTTTGTTGATCGCAGCAATAACTTTCGAGGATGACATTCCAGCCAAATGCTGTACGGCACCACTAATCGCGCAAGCCACATAAAGCTTCGGTGAAACCGTCTTCCCTGTTTGACCCACTTGCTCACCGTGAGGACGCCATCCGGCATCGACCACAGCACGAGAAGCGCCAACAGCTGCTCCAAGGCTCTTTGCAAGCTTCTCGATCAACTCGAAGTGCTCAGGACCCTTTAAGCCGCGCCCGCCAGATACAATAGTATCCGCTTCCAATACATCCAACTTGCCTTCATTCCTAAGAATTTGCTTCACAACAACCTTGCGCTTATCTGCTTGCAACTGTGCAGCAAAACTTCTCTCTTGAATAGCGCTTGGACTGTCGGACTTGCGGGATGTGAAAACGTTCGGACGTAATGTAACGACAACATTCGCAGTGAGTGCCTTCACACTATCTAGTGCTTTACCAGCGAAAATTGGACGCGTAACAACGAGTGAAGCGGCATCGCTTCTCAACTGCACTGCGTCGCACAATAACGCTGCGTTCATACGAACAGCTACACGTGGTGCTAGCTCTTTACCACTCGAATTCGCTGCAAACATCACAACATCAGCTCCTTCTGCATCAGCACATTGACTGAGTGCTTGTGCAACAAATGGGCTGGAGTATTCTGCTAGAGCAGCGTGCTCAATGCGGACATAATCGCTCAGACCGTACTCTGCAGCTTGGGCTGAAAGTGAGGTAGTACCAACACTCACACCAACAACCGGCAAGCCAAGCGAAAGTGCGGCGCCAATGGCTTCAAGAGAGCCACGCTTGATTGTTCCGTTCTTCTCTTCGATATATACGAGTATCTTTTTCATGTCAATTGAATATTTCGTTTTCAGGGTTTCGGTGACGTCATTGCTTTTTCAACTGAGATCTACCAATAACTACGATTGCTTCGTTAAGGCTACAGTTACATTAGAATGCTTTTGCTTCTTCATGTAAGAGTCGTACAAACTCTGCGATATCGGCATCCTCGCTACCAAGAATCCTTTGTGCTCGTTTATTCGAGGGCAACTCGATAGAAACAGTTTCCACTCGACGATCGCAAGCAACTGCTGCACGCTCTTCCACAGGCTTCGATTTGGCCTTCATAATGTCTGGCAACTTTGGATAGCGCGGATCATTGATACCTTTCTGCACACTGATAACACATGGCAATGACGCTTCGAGCACTTCCTTACCACCTTCAATATCTCGCTCAGCACTTACACTCGTGCCAGCGATATCAAGCTTTGATACCATCGAGATAGAAGGAAGATTCAATAACTCCGCCAACGTTGGTGTCATCTGGAATGAATCGTAATCTATGCTTTGACGGCCGAGCAAAATGACATCAAAGCTCGCCGACTTTGCATAGTCTGCAATGTTGGACGCAACAACAAATGAGTCGTCACGCTTTTCTTCTTTCACAAAAACAGCTTTGTCGACGCCCATTGCCAATGCAGTGCGCAAGACTTCTTTCGCGCTGTCAGGTCCGACAGTGATCGCAGTAACGCTACCACCGTTTTTCTCCCGCAAACGCAAGCCTTCTTCAATTGCGTACTCATCGTAGGGATTGAGAATAAATTTCAGACCGGTCTTATCGATGGCTGAACCACCGGAGGCCACCGTGATTTTCGAGGTTGTATCCGGTACTTGTGAAATACAAACGAGGATGTTCATGGAGACAGAATATTTGGTGAATGTTCGTAAGTATCAAACAATCAACAGCGAGTGCCGCTGCTGAATGTTCGTTTTTCGACGATTTTCAACGCTTTTTGAGCATCAAAAACATCGGGGCTACAAAATTACGCAATCCTGCCACAACAGGCAGCACTTCAAAAAGGGAACTAATCATTATGACCATCGCCGCTTTGGGCGATGATCTTCATTACCTGGCGCGTTCGCGACATTTCTTTCTTCAAATAGCGACCGGTGTACGAATCTGGCATCTCTGCAACTTGCTCTGGAGTGCCCTGAGCGATTATATGACCGCCAAACTTCCCACCTTCCGGTCCCAAATCAATAATCCAATCTGCACACTTCACAACATCGAGATTGTGCTCGATTACCACCACTGTATTTCCACGATCCGTGAGGCGTTGCAGCAATCGTAACAGGATACGGATATCCTCGAAGTGCAACCCGGTAGTCGGCTCGTCGAGCAGATACAGCGTTTTGCCAGTGCTGACTTTACTGAGTTCGGTTGCCAGCTTTACACGCTGAGCTTCCCCACCACTGAGTGTTGGCGCTTGTTGTCCTAACGTGACATAACTCAAACCAACGTCAAAGAGTGTCTGCAGTTTGGACTTAATCTTCGGGATCTCATTGAAGAAACTTAAAGACTCTTCTACAGTCATATCTAAGACGTCTGAGATCGACTTTCCCTTGTACAATACTTGAAGTGTTTCATCATTATATCGCTTTCCACCGCACACATCGCATTGTACATACACGTCTGGCAAGAAACTCATTTCAATCTTCTTGATACCAGCGCCTTCACATTCTTCACAGCGACCTCCCTTCACGTTAAAGGAGAATCGACCAGCTTTATAGCCGCGCACTTTTGCCTCGGTCAATAAGGTAAAGTGATCGCGAATGAGCGTGAACAGTCCAGTGTAGGTTGCAGGATTTGAACGCGGTGTACGACCAATCGGAGATTGATCTATCTCAATCACTTTGTCAATCAAGTCGAGTCCGGATATCGATTGATGCTGTAATGGAATACTCTCTGCATGAAAGAAGTACTTGTTCAGAATGGGATAGAGCGTGTGATTCACTAAGGAAGACTTACCAGAACCACTCATTCCGGTAATGCACACGAAGCAGCCAAGTGGTATGTGCAGGTCTACATTCTTGAGATTGTTGCCTTTGGCACCAATCAACGACAAGCGTTGCTCACCAGGATTGCGACGGTTCTCGGGGATTTCAATCTCCCGCATAGAATTCAAATACTGAGCTGTCTTTGAGGCTTTTAACTGGGCCTTCGAGAGCAGTGGGATGTCGCTAGGTTTGGAAGTAATGATCACTTCCCCACCGTGAACGCCAGCACCAGGTCCAATATCCACAAGAATATCCGCTTCTTCAATCATCTCACGATCATGTTCCACAACAACCACGGTATTCCCAAGATCTCTCAATTCCTTGAGCGAACGTATGAGCTTAGTGTTATCGTGCTGATGCAGTCCAATGCTTGGCTCATCAAGAACATACATCACACCAACGAGCTGGGATCCGATTTGCGAGGCAAGGCGGATGCGCTGCGTTTCTCCGCCCGAAAGTGTCCGCGCCGGGCGATTGAGCGATAAGTACGAGAGACCAACGTTATTCAAGAACTGAAGTCGCGTGGTAATCTCTTTGAGAATGAGAAAGGCAATACGATTCTCTCGCTCGCTAAGCTGAAGGTGAAGTGTTGAGAAGTAAGCATACGCATCTGGGCAGTCGAATACCGTTACATCTTGAATGTTCTTAGAAGCGATGCGAACAAAGAGATTTGCTTGTTTTAAACGTCCTCCGTGACACTTCGGACACGGCACTTCGGCCATGAACGACTCCAGCCAACTACGAATCTTCGCCGAGCTGGAGTTTTCATATTGGTGTTTGAAGGTTGGAACTATTCCAATGAACTTCTGACTATAGCTCATGTTCTGCTTCTTCCCTGGCAACACCTCGATATCAACGGTGATTTTATCAGTGCCAAAGAGCAGAGAGTCTAACTGCTTCTGGCTCAGCTCACTGACAGGAACATTTGTTGGGATAGCCAGCTTGTCGGCGGCAGACTTCAACTGCTGCCAAAGCCAGGTTTGTCGCTCTTTACCGAGGATGGTAAACGCGCCTTCGTCGATGGTCAACCCTCGATCTGGCATGATGCGATCGAGGTCAAAATCTCGCAGCTCACCGAGACCCTCGCAATAGTCACACGCGCCAAAGGGAGAGTTGAACGAGAACATGTTTGGAGCGAGGCGATCATAGGAGCTTCCGCAATTTGGACACGAATACTCCGTGCTAAAGAGGATGTCTTTCCACTCACCGTCCTTCTGTTCAACGAGGACCATCGTTGTGTTCTCACCCATCGAAAGTGCTAACTCTACGGCTTGATGAATACGAGAACGGTGCTCCTCACCAACTACCACTCGATCGATCACGAGCTCAATGTTATGAATCTTGTATCGATCCAAGAGCATTCCAGATTCAAGGTCTCGTACTTCACCATCCACACGAACTCTCGTATAGCCTTGCTTCAACAAACTTTCAAAGAGCTCACGATAGTGTCCCTTCCGTCCACGCACCATCGGTGCGAGGATCTGAATCTTTGCTGCGGGATAGCTTTCAATCACAGCATCGACGATCTGATCGAGCGTCTGCGATTGAACTGGGATGTTGCAATCAACACAATACTGGATACCGATTTTGGCATAGAGCAATCGCACGTAATCATATATCTCGGTGACGGTACCCACTGTTGACCGTGGACTGTATCCAACGGACTTTTGTTCAATGGAAATAGCGGGAGAAATCCCCTCTACAACATCAATGTCCGGTTTCTTCATCATCCCAAGGAACTGTCGCGCATAAGGCGACAAGCACTCCACATAGCGTCGTTGCCCCTCGGCATATAAAGTATCGAAAGCAAGTGATGACTTTCCCGACCCTGAGAGTCCACTCACAACCACTAAGGCGTCTCGCGGTATCGTAACGTTCACATTCTTGAGATTGTGCTCACGTGCACCACGAATGTGAATATGCGTCTGCTCGCTCGTTGGACCCAAGATATCGTGCGAATCCGCACTACCCTTTTTCTTTGATGAAGAAGGTGTGGAAGCAGGAGTTGAACGCTTTTTCGTCACACTTTCAGAGGTGCGAGAAGAAGCGCTTCGGGATGCACGGGATGATGCCTCAGACATGTCAGTTTTGGGTGTGGAAAAGAGACCGATCACGAATATAGCGAAGGATGAGACTGAACAAAGATTGAGTTATGCACAGGCGTGATGTTCTTTTGGATTGACCTACTTGGGCTGCTCAGTACAGCAGTTTTGGGAAAGTTAAGATGGCTCTACGCTGAGCTCGGCTCTGCTCACTGCTCAATCTCTCGGCCAAATCTTGCAGCAAAAACCGTTGAATGCTATGTCGTCTCGTTGAGCTTCAGAACCACAGCTTCAATCTCTAGTACACGGTAGGATACCAGGGCGAACTTTTCAACAGAAGTCGACCCTGTGCTCGTATGCACTGGTATCGCAGACAGTGGTTGACCTTTCTGACAGTTTTCGGACGAGAAGCCTTTCTCCGGAACTTGACCAAATCGGAACCTGGCCAATGAAACACTGTTGACATGGTGCGTAGCTCGAAGGTTTGAGCGTAGACGGAACAGACTCGCGTTGAGTCTATTCTGAACGAAGCGCACAATTGACGAAACCTTTTTTTATCGACAACCGTCTGATAACCAAACCCTTTGATCAGTTCTGAAGTCAGAGAGTATAGGAGGGTTCTTGAATGCGTCTCTCTAATTCGTGTACTGGTGTACATCAATAGCTTGTTGAGTCTCACTATTGCCAAGGAATGTCATGCAACAGGAAACAAACAACATCGAACGAAAGCTCAAGAAAACGCTCAATCAGCGTATCCTCGCTTGGACGAAGTCTGCGCTCAGTACAAGTTCTATGCTGCTGACTATGCTGATTACCGCTAGTTTAGCTCTTCATGCCGCATGGCCGCACAAATCCTGCGTCTGCCGTAGTTCTCGTTGTGCGCCGATCTGCTCTCCAGCTCACAAAGGCTCGGAGAAACTTGTCAGCCAGTGTAGGTTGTCAACACGACATTCAGAAGTTGCATCTGCAACTAGTGTCGTTGATCGCAGCGAGCTGCCAGACACAAGAGCATGTGTAAAAAAGTGTGTAACAGCACGCGACTTTAGGAGAGGAGCTATGAGTCATGAGGAGACACAAGGTCAACCCTACTACAAAGGAAAGGCTTCATCCGATAAAGGGAAAGCGAATCCAGGGGCAGCGATCATCGAGCGCAATCGTAAGGCTACTGCACCGATAACCCCGCTGCAGACTGGCGCGAAGCGCGTGCACAACAAGAATGAGCACAAAAGCAAAGCTCCGAATGCCATTGAGAAGTAGTATCAAACCGTACTATTGAGGAAGAAGAAACCATGATCATAGATTTACTAAGGACAGCACCCATGAAAGTGTTTCATACTCTATCAACGTCGCCCACAGCACACTTCCTTCTGATGCTCAGCATTGTGCTGTGCTTGCAGACACTTGCGCATGCGCAGTCTAATGACGATTTGCTGCGAGTCAGCTCGACAAACAACAGCGTTTCTGCGCGTGCCTCGGCACTCGGGACGAGTTTCATGGGAATCGCTGATGACGCAGCGGCGGTAGCACTGAACCCAGCGGGATTGTCTCAGCTCCGTTTTGGCGACCTGAGCTTTGCATTGGGAATGTATAGACTCGGTACCGATATCAACTATAAGGCAAATAGCAGCAGTACGGAAGCGAGAGAGATCATGCCTTCATACGCAGCAATATCCCATCCTTTTCGGATTGGTAGTGGTCGAGCAGGCTTTTCATTGATGGTGAACTACGACGAGAGTCTGCGCTCAGAATACAGCCTAGAAGCGTTCAACCCAAACTCCTCCATTGTTCCGATTATGCTGAAGGACATTGGAGCGAGTCTGAGTGATAACCTCTTGTACCAAGTATATGTGGCTGATATTGATTCGTCCGTAATGCGTTTGGTAAGTCCAGTGAACGACAGTCTACAACAACGAGCAACAATCTCACAAAGCGGTGGTCGTGGGAGCGTACTAGCAGGAATGGGCTTTGAGCTCAGTCCTGCATTCTCTATTGGTGTTACGCTTGGAAGTCGATGGTCTGATTATAGCTACTCCCGATCTTACAGTGAGCAGGATGTGCTAGACGTTTACAATCGCTACGACCTAAAGGTGCCACGCAGCAACATAGATTTGAATAGACTGCAGGTGGACGATCGATTGCATCAGACCAGCTCAGCATTTGACATTCGCTTCTCACTCATGGCAAAGATTGACGACTGGGCCCGTTTGAGTTTCAGTATGAGTCCCCCACTACGCTATCGAATCCAGGAGGATTACTCACGCGCCGCTTCAGCTTCCTATGATCCCAAGCCAGATAGCGCATTCACCTATCAATACAGCTACATCAATGACTACAGCCTAAGCTCACCTTGGGACCTTGGTCTTGCAGCAGCAGTCATCATCAAAGAGTTGAAAGTTTCAGCTGCATTGCGTTATCGCGACTATAGTTCAGCGTCTTTTAACGTCCCTTCTAACTACGCCCTCTTCTTCACGACACTGAACGATAGTGTGCGTAGCCAACTACAAGAACAACTGAACCTTAGTGTGGGTGCAGAGTACAAGCTGCCTTCGTTGCCAATTTTTGTGAGAGCGTCTGTTGATCAATCATCAAGTGCATATGTGGCGAGAATCAGCGATGCCTCAGTCACAACAATGGCTTGCGGGCTCGGTGTTGAAGCTGATAAGCATATTCGCATTGATCTCAGCGGACGTTGGTCAAGTGTAAGCGCTGACTATACGCTGTATGGAGATGGCACATCCTCAACATATTCGGCTGTTTCAAAACCTTCGCAGTATCTCCTTCAGTTTAGTTACCGATACTAGATGCAATCAGTGAACTGGCGCTCATGTCCTCGCTAAGCTCGCAGGTCCGCATAGCACAGCGATCAGGCATGGCGGTGTTTTTAGATGGATGATACGAAATACAGTGGGTCGGGTCTAATGCTATTTGGGCAGCGATAGCATTTCTGTCCGCGATCTTCGTTCGCGAGGAACCACAAATTATGCGTGCAACATTCACTTGATCTACTCATGGACCTGTACTTAGAAGACTGAGAAGCTCAGGAACTTTTAAGCCATAGAACGAAGCGCTGGAACTGTGCTTAGAGTTGAGGATAGATGTTCTGTTGAAGATGGACTCTCCTCAGTTCGCAAAAAAAAAATCCGAGATCGAAAACACAATTCAATCTCGGACTAAAGTTGTAAGCAGCACGAAACCTAGCTTTTATAGTTCCGTAACGTCACTCGCGCGTTTTCCGCCTGCGATGGCGACGATTTCATCATCATAGTGATCAGAGATCACTGCTACCGAGGCAACGAGAACAATAAGTTCGTTGCGATCAAGGTGTGTTCCAGTGATCGAGTTCGAATAGACGATGGTATCGTCGAAGAGCAATCCAAAACCACCCAAGTGAATTTCTGCATTCTTGCGTAAGAGGAAGCGCATGAGCTCTTCATTGATGGTTGCTCCGGCAACAACGTGCGCGGTACATTCAACCATGCACTCCTCCGCAGTAAAGGGACGGATAGAGATCATGACACGAGTTGAGCCACGAGTAACCGCATAGACATCGTTTCCAAAGTTGATAAACTCTGGATACGCATCCTTGAGAATATTCTCAACGCGAATACGAGTTTCTTCTACTAGCTCAAGACTCTTTTGATTTACATCGATTTCCATGTTGTTTCCTTATTGCTGTGGTGGTAATTGACCTAAACTCTCTTTCAATTTCTGTAATTCTGAGTCGACCGTGGCCGCAGAACTGAGCTGTTTGAACTCCTGATCCAGCGAGGTATTCTCGCCGGCTAGTTGTTCAAAGGCACTTGCTTGCGACTCCAACTTTTCGATTTTGCCTTCAAATTTATCGAATTTTGAAAAGGCATCAGAACCAATTCCGCTAAATGATTGCGCGATTTCTTTTTGAGCTTTTGCAGCCTGTGAGCGAGCAATCAACGTACTCTGGCGAGAACGTGCTTCGTCTAGCTTCGACTTCAATTGATCCAATTGATCACGCAGCTTTGATGATGTAGCCTTCGCTGTAGCGTAGATCGGCTCCAGATCGGCTGCATTGCGATCGCTTTGCGCCTTCTTTTCCAATGCCGCTTTCGCCAGATCTTCGCGACCAGCTTGCAGAGCTTGCACTGCTTTTTGTTGCCAATCAGCCGATTGATTCTTGGAATTACTGAGTTTACGTTCGAGCGATTTTTCGTTCGCAATCGCGTTTGCTACTGCGAGAGTCGCGCGGTTTATAGACTCTTCCATTTCAAGCACCATCTGCTTGAGCATCTTTTCCGGATCTTCGGCATTGTCTAAGGCGTCGTTCACGTTAGACTTGAAGATGTCGGACATACGACTAAACATACCCATAAGTAGGTCCTAATAAGGTGAAGAATGAATGTTTTCTCTTTCATCGGACAACACCAGGTGCTGTCACTTTCCCTCTTCAACGAACGGCAGTCCGCTTTGTTGCATGATTCTCCCCAAACAGCCGTCAACAAAAGTACAGCGAAAATCCGCACAATCGCACCTTGCTGTGACAACAGACTGAGTAGATTTGTAGAAAGGGCAGCCTTGGCTGCAACCTCTAACGAAAAACATTTCCTGACGTATACCCAAGCCAGTGATAACTACTTCGCCATCCATTGAAAGTGCCGTTGAGGTTTTCGCCTCCCTTCCAACAATTGGTCGTAAAACGGCACAGCGCTTGACGTTCCACCTGTTACGACAATCCGATGAACAGGTGCGACATTTTGCCCAAACGCTGATTGATTTGAAGCGAAACGTGCGTTACTGCTCCCGCTGCTTCAATTTTACAGAGAACGATCCTTGCCCGATATGCTCCTCAGAAAAGCGCAATCGCACTGTACTCTGTGTGGTTGAAGAGCCAAGTGATGTGGTCGCCATTGAGAAAACGAATGAATTCAATGGCATGTATCATGTCTTGCACGGCTCACTAAATCCACTAGATGGCATTGGGCCAGATGATTTACGTATTCGCGAACTCATTCAACGTTTGGACTCTTCGGTTCTTGAAGTTATTCTTGCCCTCAATCCGAATGTTGAGGGGGAAGTCACAACGCAGTATTTATCGCGCCTCATACAACCGCTTGGAATTCGAGTGAGCAGAATTGCTCGTGGAATTCCCATTGGAAGCGATATTGAGTTCGCTGATGACGCGACACTTTCGAGAGCAATGGAGGGTCGCATTGCGGTGCTCTAAAGCTCCATACTGCCTCTACACTCTCAGCCTCGTCATGAGCATGGCGCTGCTGAGCTGCAGCCTGTTTGAAACCCGAACTCCGGAAGATCCTTCTGGCTCAACAAGCAGCTTCCAACAGCCCACATCGGAGTTAATTGTGATTTCGAATCTGCAGAACTCTGTCAAAGAAAGCAATACCGACAATTTCATGCGATGTCTCGCTGATACCACTCAAGGAGCTCGTCGCAATTTTCATTTTGAGCCATCGAGCGAAGCCCTCGCTTCGTATACGGAACAATTCAAGGTGTGGACCTTACAAAACGAGCGACAAGCCTTTAACTCGATGGCAAGCAAGGTTGCTTCAACCACCCGAAGCGAGCTCGTTCTCAGCAATGGCCGATTTGAATTGCGAGTGCCAGACTCTGCTGTGTATATCTCCGATTACATTCTGCGCGTACCGCACAGCTCTGCTTCCATCTCGAAGATCGCCGCTGGTTATTTGAGATTAACTATCGTGCCGAACCAGCTCAACCAGTGGAGCATTGAACGCTGGACAGATGCGAAATCTGGATCCAATGATAGCATACCTACAACCTGGAGCGTGCTCAAGGCGCAGTTTGCAAACTAGTTCTTCGTAGTTTCAATAGTTTCAAGACAAAATCTTGCATTTGCAATCCTATGCCATCAGCTATTTCCACATATCGTCAAGCATTGCACTTGTGCCTGCTACTGGTCTGCATGATGATGCTACTCGGACTTGATGGCTGCGATAACCCATTTGCACCTCGTAAAGTGTCGCGAGCGCAGACGGCAGCTGGGCTGGGAGACCAGACAACCATTGAAGGTTTGTTCCAGAACTTTCGGTACGCCTACATGACCAAAGACACTCTTGTGTATGGTCGCCTTCTCGATACAAACTTCAGTTTCATTTACCGAGATTATGATTCTGGCATTGATCATACGTGGGGACGAGACGAAGACATGATTTCAACTACTGGTTTGTTCCAAGGATGTCAGAGTTTGGACTTGCTCTTTAACGACGTTGTGACTGCAGTTGGCGACTCTCTAACCCAAGACATAAGCCGTGGTTTCAATCTCACCATTACTTTTAGTGCCAGCGATATCGTCTTTCTTCAGGGTAGAGTGAACCTGCGCATAGCACGAGCTAATGTGAGCGACAAATGGATGATTCAGCGATGGCGCGATGAATCGAATTTCTAGATAGCAGCATCTCTTGCTATAGCGAGCGTAGAGAGAGTACTCATCGCAGCCTCCATCACATAAAAACTCCCGCAAACCAGAACACTATCCCCTTGCATGGCAGCAGCATGTACTGCTGCGGCGATATCCTCGCCCATCACTGAAGTAACCATACCAACATCGCGGGCAATCTCTGCAAGTGCCTCAGAATCAAGGGCGCGTGCAATGTGAGGATGTACAGCAAAGAGTTGAGCACAAAAAGGTTGTAGTATGTGCAGCATTTCGCGTACTTCTTTGTCTTCCATCACCCCAAACACAATCTGCCACTTCCTCTCCTTATAGGGCGACTGCGCAAGTGTTTGCACGAGCTCGCGCATGCAAGCAGGGTTATGTCCAACATCAGCAATGACCACGGGATTCTTAGCATACAACTCAATGCGTGCCTTAAGAGAAGTATTTTTTTTCAGTTGCGCAAAGCCACGATGGAGCGCTGTTTCATTTGGTCGCAAGTCAGTGGGTAGCATTTCCAAAGTGCTCACAACGCATTCGATATTTCGGACTTGATGTGAACCACATAACGGCACGCGAAGTCCTTTACAATCATAGCTCTGACTCTTCAGATCAAACACTGTACATAACTCATCATCAATCTGAGAATTGAGTACATGCACGAAATCCGATGCAAGGACAAAAGCCGCTTGATGCTCTTTTGCGTACGAACTGATCTGAGCACGAAGTGCATCACGTTGTTCCCCAACAACTACTGGTACGCCGCTTTTTATAATGCCGCATTTCTCGAAGCAGATGGTTTCAAGAGTTGAACCTAGGTATTCTTGATGATCGAGATCGATGGAACTGATAACACTTACAAGTGCTTGCACCACATTGGTCGAGTCAAAGCGACCTCCCATTCCACACTCAATCACGCACACATCCGTCTGCATCTGCTTGAAATACAAAAAGGCTATGGCTGTGGTCAGTTCAAAAAAAGTGGCTTGTAGCTCATCGGCAGCCTTTTCAAGCTGTTGAAAACAAGCAACAAGATCAGAGTCAGATATTTGAATTCCATTGACTTGTATGCGCTCATTGAAGCGCTGGATGTGGGGCGAGGTGTATAATCCAACTCGCAGACCAGATTCCTGCAAAATTGAAGCAGACATCGAGGAAATGGAGCCTTTACCATTTGTTCCAGCAACGTGGATACAGCGTAGTTCCTTGTGCGGGTTGCCAATGGCTTCAAGTAATTGGACAGTTCTCTCCAATCCAGGTTTGATACCAAAGCGATGGAGTGAATAGAGTTTATCAAGAAGTGCTTGTAGTTCCATGTGCTATTTTGAAGCAATGCAGGTTGAGAATTGGGAGTCTACAAAACTCCATCATAGCCTAGCAGATTCCGAGAACTCTGCAGTTGGATCGGACTCGAGTGCAAATTACACATCCACAACTGCTGACTGAGAAAAGAGAAACAAACAATGAAGCGTCACCCAAAGAGAGTGTTAGTTGGTATGTCGGGCGGAGTAGACTCCTGCGTCGCAGCAGCCCTATTGCTTGAGCAGGGCTACGAGGTCATAGGCATTACCATCAAAACCTATCGCTATGAAGATGTGGGTGGAAATGTTGGGAATGATTCGTCGTGCTGCTCCCTAGACGGTATTAACGATGCCCGACGCGTAGCAATGAAGCTTGGATTTGCTCACTACGTAGTAGACTTCAGCGATCGCTTTCGCGAAGAAGTCATCGATTACTTCGTGCAGGATTACATGGAGGGTCGCACGCCGAATCCATGCGTACAATGTAACCGACACATCAAGTGGTCGCAAATGTTAGAGAAGGCGGATGCTTTGGGTGCGGAGTGGATTGCAACCGGACATTATGCACGTATTCGCTATGATGATAGCAGCGCGCGCTACATTCTGTCGCGTGGAAACGATCAAAACAAAGACCAGTCCTATGCACTTTGGGGCTTGACCCAAGAGTCCTTAGCTCGTACTATTTTTCCACTCTCAGATATGACAAAGGAGCAATCGCGCGCGGTTGCTGAGCGAGTTGGGCTCGACGTAGCTAAGAAAAAAGAATCGTATGAGATTTGCTTCATCCCCGACAACGACTATAATCGTTTTCTCCGCGACAAAGTTCCAGCGCTAGATTCCAAGCTTCAGGGCGGTGATATTATGCTTGACGGTAAAGTCATTGGCCATCACGATGGATTTCCCTTCTATACCATTGGACAACGGCGTGGCCTTGGCATTGCACACCCCGAGCCGCTGTTTGTGCTGAACGTCCTGGCTGAGTCGAACACGCTTCTAGTAGGCACGGAAGACAAGCTCTTGCATCACAGTCTTAGTGCTCGGGATGTTAACCTTATCAAGTATGCTGACCTGCCACAAGATCGAGAGTTTGTTGTCAAGATTCGCTATAAAGATGAAGGGAGTCCAGCTCATTGCAAGCTCGATGCAGAAGGCAATCTGCACATCCGCTTTGATGAGCCACGTCGGGCTATTACTCCTGGACAATCTGTCGTCCTCTATGAAGGCAACGACGTCGTTGGCGGCGGTATCATCACCGACCAGAGTATCAATCCTCTCAATGCCAGCTCGAACTAGTATTGCGTGTTTAGCCTCGATTTTTCCTTAGGCTGAAGAACGTTCATTGCATGAAGTTTCACATCTCGCTTGACATTGATCAACACTTGTTCGCTACGTAGCGATCTACGCCTTACGGCGTGTTTTAGCGCTTGAGCAAAGCCTCGTAACTGCGATAGATATTCTCTATTTGATCTCTCCACTCGTGGTGAGTAGCCACATACTCAGCAGCTTTTTTACTAGCTGCTTCGCGCACGCTGTGATCAGACAACAAACGCACGATCATCTGGGCTTGTGTTGCAGCGTTATCGCTCGTGTACAAACCATGCTCCTGGGTCGCTGCAATCCCCTCCGCTCCGATCGAGGTTGACACCACAACTAATCCTGCCGCCATCGCCTCCATGATTTTGATGCGCACACCTGAACCTACAAAGAGCGGCACGACAAACACTGAGCCACGATGATAGGTTGGCTGCATCTTCTCAACATATCCCAAGCACTCCACGCCTCTTTCTTTGTAGCGCGCAAAATGCTCTGCGGCATGTCGTCCGGGAACCAGTACTCTGGTTTGCGGTAATGAGCGCTGCACCAAGGGTAACACTTCACGCAGAAACCAGTGAGCACCATCCACATTGTGCTGCCACGACCATGCTGATGCCATCACGAGAGTATTTTCTTCACGCGGCTGCTTCGCATCCGCTTTCCACTCAGCGCTGTTCACCCCTGCAGCTGCCAGAACGAGATGAGCTTTTGGAGCAAGATCCCTTGCAGCGTCTAAGTCGACTTGACTAATGGGAAAAGCAACATCTGCCATTGCGATGTACTGAGCTTCGTCACGTCGAAGCTTAGCGGCTTGAGAAGCCACATACCAACGCTTTGGATGCCAAGCAGGAAGCTGTTCAGCATATCTCTTCCATATTTTCCACTCGACATTGTGAAGACGCAAGCCGACCAAGCAACCCAGGTGCTTGCGTAAGGCAAAGCCTAAGGGCGCCATTGCTGTGTGATCGACGTGGATGACATCTGGTTGCACACTCTCGGCAATTGACAGTGATTGTCGAAGAATCTCAGCACTGAAGTGCTTGCGTAGGTATAGTGCCTCACTCTGGAAAACAGAGCTAAAGATCCGAGTTGCGCTGTTCTTTGTCTGGTGATTGAGAGAATAGATATTTACCGATGCATCGTCAATCTGTTGCTCGCGAAGAGCAGGCGCTTCTGGGTCGAAGCAAAGTATGCTCAATTCTGCTCCGAAATGCAGCAGGTGTTTGCTGACATTGTACATGCTTATCCTACCACCGTCGTCAGGAGGAAAAATAGGTCGTGGACAAAGTTGGAGGATTTTCATGCGAGCTATGATTTCGGCGCAAAATAGCAGCTTCCGTTGGTTATTTTCGTCTTCACGCAGTTTCGAGCAATTCAGAACTCTTTCGACACCAGAAGCAGGTCTTCTGCTCGTAACAGCGCCATCCTAAGATCATTCACCAATATTCTCCTCCTATGTACGGATCATTTCAGCAGTATTTACAGCAAGAACTTGATGGCATTCGCGCAGCAGGTTTGTATAAAGAAGAGCGCATTATCACGACTCCACAAGCAGCAGAGATTCAAGTTGCGGGAGGTGCTAGACCCGTTTTGAATTTTTGTGCAAACAACTACCTCGGGCTGTCCTCACATCCAGATGTGATTGCGTCTGCCAAAGCGGCACTCGACTCACATGGCTATGGTATGTCGAGCGTGCGGTTCATCTGCGGCACGCAAGACATCCACAAAACTCTCGAGAAGAAGATTGCTGATTTCTGTCACACTGATGATACGATCCTCTACGCAGCCTGCTTTGACGCTAACGGTGGTGTGTTCGAACCACTACTCGGAGAGATGGATGCCATCATAAGTGATGAGTTGAATCATGCTTCAATTATTGATGGGGTGCGCCTCTGTAAGGCGAAGAGATACCGCTACAAGTCAAGCAACATGGAAGAGCTTGAACAACAACTCCAACTTGCTCGCTCTGAAGGTGCAAAGACGATCATGATCGCGACCGACGCTGTGTTTTCAATGGATGGCACTATCGCACCGCTTGATAAAATTTGCGACTTAGCTGACAAGTACGAGGCATTGGTCATGGTTGATGAATGTCACTCTATGGGTTTTATGGGAGCAAACGGTCGCGGTGTAACAGAACTTTGCGGTGTCACTGGTCGCGTTGATATTATTACCGGCACCTTGGGCAAGGCACTTGGCGGTGGTATCGGTGGTTTTACCACAGGCCGTAAAGAGATCATCGAACTTTTGCGTCAGCGCAGCCGACCATATCTCTTTAGTAACTCGTTGCCTCCGAGCGTAGTCGGTGCAAGCATCACCATCTTCGATCTACTCAGCTCAACCACAGCACTTCGGGATACTTTAGAGTCAAACACAAGCTATTTCCGTTCGAAGATGTCAACCCTTGGTTTTGACATAAAGCCTGGAACCCATCCTATTACTCCGATCATGCTGTACGATGCAAAGCTCGCGCAGGACTTTGCACGCGCGTTGCTAGATGAAGGAGTCTATGTAATTGGTTTCTTTTACCCAGTAGTAGCCAAAGGTCTTGCCCGTATTCGTGTGCAGATTAGCGCAGCGCATAGCGTTGAGCAACTTGATCGAGCCATTGCAGCCTTTGAAAAAGTGGGCCGACAGCTTGGTGTTTTGAAATCCTAATCGTAGAACAAGATGAGCCATCATGAGTCGACCGACATCAAGCAACTCCTGCTGGATGAAGATGCACAACTTCAGAAGCTTCATGAGATCGTTAGTAGAACGATTGAAGAAGAGGGACTCATTGTTCGAAATCTGTTGAATCCACCAAGTGAGACGCTCACAAGTGGACAACGCATCTCGGACAAGGTCGCGCGCTTCGGTGGAAGTTGGAAGTTCATTTTGGCTTTCTTCGCTGTCTTAATGCTCTGGATCATTGTGAACGTCTACGCTCTCGGTCAAGACGCTTTCGACCCATACCCATTCATCTTGATGAATCTCATCCTCTCGTGTATCGCAGCCTTACAGGCACCAGTGATCATGATGAGTCAGAATCGACAAGAAGAGAAGGATCGCAAGCGCGCAGAGAACGACTACATGGTTAATCTTAAGGCGGAGTTACAGATTAGGAGTCTGCAGCAAAAAGTTGACCTCATGTTTGAAGATCAGTTCAAGACACTTATCGCAACTCAAGCGCGTCAGCTTGAAATTTTAGAGAAACTTGAAGCTCGTGTCGACCGGAACGCTCACTAATAGTAGCCCAACTACCAGTTGATTTGTCAGTTTGCCGATGCAGTGAAACTCAGTGTTACGATGTGCCTCAAGCTGCGAGCTGGCTGAGATTGTCTTTATCCTCGGTACTTTTTTCAACACGCTAATAAAGTATCGCTCATCGAGCGCTGTTTCAGGACGTGTTTTTTTTCATTCAGACTCAGCTCAGCATCGAAGACTTGTCGGTGTTTTGAACCTACAAAAGACCAAAAGACGCACGGAATTCAGCTATGACGATGATTCGCTTCGTTACAACTCGCATACTTGTACTCATCAGCGCGCTCAGTATGTGTGCTAGTGTAAGCGCTGTACAGTGGTCAGTTGGTCCAACACATCAGTACAAGAAGCCTTCTGAACTTGCACGCCTTGTCTCAGACGGAGATACTGTCAATATCGACGCTGGCATCTATGAGTCAGATGTCTGTATCTGGTCTGCTTCACAGCTGCTAGTTCGTGCTATAGGTGGCAAAGCTGAGCTGCGCTCCCGCGGCAACGTCGCAGCAGGCAAAGCAATTTGGGTCATCGGCGGTGCGAATTGTCGAGTGCAGAACATTGCCTTTTATGATGCTCGATGTGTTGATGCAAATGGAGCAGGCATACGACTCGAAGCAAGCAACTTGACAGTAGATTCATGTCTCTTTGAACACAATGAGAACGGCATCCTCTGCGGTGCAAAGCACCCAAGTAGCTTACGCATTGAGCATTCTGAGTTCAATGCCAACGGTGCTGGAGATGGATACTCTCACAATCTCTACATCGGCAACATCGATACCTTGGTCTTTCAATTTAACTACACGCATCATGCGCGGATCGGACATGAGTTGAAGAGCAGAGCGAATGTGAATATCATCCGCTATAATAGAATCAGCGATGAGTTAAGCGGTACTGCCAGTCGCAGTCTCGATCTGCCAAATGGCGGAACGACGATACTGGTCGGCAATCTCATTGAACAAGGACCGCTTTCTGAGAACTCGAACATCATTGGATTTGGACTTGAAGGTTTGACGAACCCAGTAGCCCACCAGTTACTACTCGCTCACAACACCTTGATCAACAATCGCTCGAACGGTTCGTTTGTTCAGCTCAAGACAGGCTGTGAGCTCTTTAGCGCAGAGAACAACGTCGTGGTTGGTCCAGGAACTTGGTGTAATACAGATGCCGCAACGGCTATTGTAGAACACTCAAACCTGCGAGCGAATGATGACTCAGAGCTTGACTTCTCGAATAGCAGTAACTACGACTTCTCCATAGGCTTGCGTTCTAAAGCGTTACACTATGGTGGGCAGTTGAGTAGTACGGAGCTGCATCCTCAATTTGAGTACCTTCATCCTTGCTCTTCAAAAAGGCGTTGCGTGAAAGATGCTCTTGACGCAGGCGCGTTTGCGAACTGTACCACTGTGTCGGCAGTTAGTAGAGACGACTCGTCATTGAGTTCATCGCTTCAGAATCATTCGGTCGTCAAACGCATTCTCGCGGAAGATATTCGCAATGGCGAAGTCCATCTTCATCAGATGTGCAAGCGAGTGTTTGTCTATTCTTTACTAGGCGACTGTATTCTGTCGCTTAGCGATGTTGAATCAGTGCCTCTTCGTCATCTCATTTCCGGCACCTATCTGATCATTACGGATGACTCGTCTCTCTTCGTCCAAGTGCCATAAAGCGTACACTATGGTCCTGAGATTAGAATCCTCGAGGCTGCAGCGCAATCTGATTATCCCATTACTCTAGCGTATCGTTATCACATCAATAGTATGCACGAGACCAAGTCCATAAGCATGTCTCAACATGGGACGCAGCATGTCAGTGGATGGAGTCGACAACAGCACGAGGCGCAGGAACTGCGCCTCGTGTAAGAAAGAACTTCTCTGCTCACTCTGAATTTTCTGCAGTGCATTAGCTTTACTTACGCTCTGTTGAGCTGGGCCGGCGTAGACTATCGGCTGGGTAGCGAGCGCGAAGGCTATCGCAAAGTGTGTTTACCCATTGATGAATGACTTCTTTTTGAGCTGGGCTGAGGACAGCATCGCGGTGAATCCACGTATAGGATTCAAGTGGCATGAAGTCTGTCTGCACAGTTGTGTCGATTTGCCGAAGCTTGCGGTACTGTCGAAAAATGCGATACGAGCTAAACTCAGCGAAATTCAGCTCGTGCTTACCCTCATTAATGTGTTCATTCAACCACCAAGCTGCTGGTTGGATGCTTGAGTACCATGGATAGTTCGTCTGATTCGAGTGACAGTCGTAGCACGATGTTTTCAGAATCTGCGCAACGGAATCTGGCAACGGAAGTGTAGTGGCAAGATGCATTTTATCATCGTGCGTATCGTTAGGTGTCGGCTGAACGAATTGCATGATTAGCAAGAGCGCTCCGATTGCAAGAAGAGCAATACGAAAGGCCTTGAGTTGGAATATTTTCATTGAAGTGTGTGCGATGATGGTTGAACCAACTCTACAGCTGCCGGTGCGATAGACGCAAATCATTGTCAATCAAGAGCGTAGTTCATCAAAACAAGTGTTCATGCGTGTTTCAGACGAGCTACTCTTATATGCATCTAGTCTACTATGCGACTTTGTTCTATTTTTGCAAGCAACATAAAAAGAACCCTGCACTTCACCTAATACTGTGAGATTGTGAAAGCCACTGACATTTCAAACCCGGAGTATTTTCATAAGGTTGTGGACTGTCAGCTTGCCTGCCCTGCCCATACCCCAGTTCCCGAGTACATTCGTTTGATCGCAGCCGAGCGTTACAACGAAGCGTATATGATTAACTGGGAATCAAATGTCTTTCCAGGAATTCTTGGTCGCACCTGCGACCGTCCCTGCGAGCCTGCCTGTAGGCGTGGACGCATTGAGGAAGAACCAGTAGCGATTTGTCGACTCAAACGCGTTGCAGCTGACTACAAATCGGATGTGCGATCGATGATGCCTCAAGGACCATTCCCCGCGAACGGCAAGCGCATAGCTCTTGTCGGAGCAGGCCCTGCCTCACTCACCGTCGCACGAGACCTCGCGCCCCTCGGTTACGAGCTCCATCTCTTCGATGAAATGGGTTTCGGAGGCGGTATGATGCGCAGCCAGATTCCTGCCTTTCGTCTTCCTGAAACTGTACTCAACGAAGAAGTGCAATACGTGCTTGACCTGGGCATCCACACGCATTTCAAGCATTATGTATCAAGCTTGAAAGAGCTTGTAGCTCAGAACTATGATGCGGTATTTGTTGGTACAGGTGCCCCGAAAGGACGTGATATCAAACTTCCTGGCCGAGAAGAAGCTGCCGCACATATTCATATTGGTATAGAATGGTTGGCAAGTGTGGCATTCGAACACACGAAGTCCATTGGCAAGAAAGTGATAGTCTTAGGTGGTGGTAATACAGCGATGGACTGCTGCAGAACGAGCCGACGTCTTGGCGGAGAAGAAGTACGTGTCGTAGTGAGGAGTCCCTTTGCTGAAATGAAAGCATCTCCATGGGAGAAGGAAGATGCTATGCATGAAGACATTCCAATTCTCGACAATCATGTTCCCAAAGCGTTCATTCATGAAAACGGCATACTCAAAGGCATGACTTTTGAAAAAGTTCATGCAGTGTACGACGACAACAAGAAGCGCTCGCTCGTCCCGACTGGTGAGCCAGATGTTTTCATTGAAGCTGATGATGTGCTTGTTGCAATTGGTCAGGAAAACACTTTTCCCTGGATAGAACGCAATATCGGACTGGACTTTGATGAGTGGGGTATGCCTGTTGTTAACAGCGAAAGCTATCAATCCACCTTGCCACAGGTCTTCTTTGGCGGCGACGCCGCTTTTGGTCCGAAGAATGTCATCACCGCTGTGGCTCAAGGTCACCAAGCTGCCATTTCTATCGACCTCTTTTGCAATGGACGTTCCGTACATGAGCGACCAGCTCCTCACGTCACGCTTATCAATCAAAAGATGGGATTGCATGAGTGGATTTACGACAGCGCAGTTGAACCAGATAAGCGCTTTGTGGTTCCGCACATGCAGAAAGAACTGAGTCTTGCTGACCGCAAACGCGAAGTTGAACTTGGTTTTGACGTGGCCATAGCCTTCAAAGAAGCGCAACGATGCCTGAACTGCGACGTTCAAACGGTATTCAACACCGCGCGCTGTATCGAGTGTGACGCATGTATGGACATCTGTCCAACAGCTTGCATCAGTTTCACTCCAAATGCCGATGAGGCTGAACTGCGACTGTCATTAGTAGCCCCAGCAACGAATCTACAACAGGACCTTTACGTTTCTGATGAGTTAAAAACGAAGAGAGTAATGGTAAAAGACGAGAATGTTTGTTTGCACTGTGGACTTTGCGCCGAGCGATGTCCGACAGCTGCTTGGGACATGCAAAAGTTTATCTATCAAGTGACCAAAGCTGGAAATCAATGTCGGGTAATCAACGCATGAACTCAACAACGGACATAGGCCATACAAAGCAATCGAACGCAGACTTAGGTACTGAGTTGCATCCTGAACTCGTGTCGGCTACCCCACTGATCAACGACTTTGTCCTCTGCTTTGCCAACGTCAATGGTACTGGATCAGCGAGTGCGAACACGATGGTTGCTCGTGCGATCTTTCGCATGGGTGTACCAATCGTAGCGAAGAATCTCTTCCCATCGAACATTCAGGGTCTACCCACGTGGTATGAGATTCGAGTGAGCGAGAAAGGTTACTTGGGACGTCGCCATGGTATTGACCTAATGATAGCTCTAAATCCGCAGAGCTTTGATCGAGATATGGCTAGCGTGATGCCCGGCGGTGTCTTTGTGTATGACTCAACAAAGGTTATACCCCGAGAGAAGCTCCGCAACGATGTTCTCATCATTGGCATACCAATGATGCGCATTTGTATGGAGGCATACAGTGATCCACGCCAACGCTTACTCTTCAAGAACATGATTTACGTTGGTGCGCTCACGCGACTCTTGGATATTGATCCCGAGGTCATGAGAACCGTGATTGCCGACGAATTCAAGAAAAAACCAAAACTGATCGAGCCAAACGTTCAGGCATTGGAGCTTGGGATGCGATTCATTGAAGAGAACTATAGCTATCCAATCAATCGACGGGTTGAGAAACGCGATCTCATTGGAGATCGCATCTTTATGGGTGGCAACGATGCTTGTGGTTTAGGTGCAGTCTATGCTGGTGCTACCGTTGCCGCGTGGTATCCAATTACACCTTCAACGAGCCTAGTGTCAGCTTTTGAGAAGTATGCCAATCGCTTGCGTCGTGAAGAAGAGACAAAAGCGAAGACCTTTGCTGTGCTGCAAGCTGAAGACGAGATCAGCGCAATAGGTATGGTCCTGGGTGCTATGTGGAATGGCGCTAGGGCTTTCACGGCGACAAGTGGTCCAGGCATTTCGCTGATGAGTGAATTCCTTGGCCTCTCGTACTTCGCTGAGATCCCTGCCGTACTTGTTGACGTGCAGCGCGTTGGCCCCTCGACTGGGATGCCTACGCGTACTCAGCAATCCGACATTTTGTTATGCGCCAATGCTTCGCATGGCGACACGAAGCATGTGCTGCTCTTCCCTGCTACCCCTACCGAGGGCTTTCACATGATGTCTGACGCTTTTGATTTAGCAGAGAGATTGCAGACTGCCATCATTGTCATGTCGGACTTGGATCTGGGAATGAACGAGCACCTCACTGAAGCGCTGCACATGGATCCTGCCAAAGAACTCGATCGCGGGAAAGTTCTCAGTGCCGATGATCTCGATACGATGAAGTCTTTCGGTCGTTATCTGGATGTTGATGGAGACGGAGTACCCTATAGAACAATCCCTGCTTTGCATCCAACACGCGGCTCATTCTTCACTCGTGGTTCATCGCACGATGAATATGCTCGCTACACGGAAGATCCGGCAGCCTATGTTCGCAACATGGAACGTCTGGAGAAGAAGTGGAACTATGCAAAGACCATTGTTCCAAAGCCTATTGTGTATCCTCCAGCCTCGGGTCGTCCAGCAGATATAGGTTTGCTCTTCTTTGGCAGCTCACTTCATCCAACTCTTGAAGCCATCGATATGTTAGAAGCGGACGGTTTGAGTGTTGAGGCATTACGAATCCGAGCATTTCCCTTTACTCAAGAGGTCGTTGACTTCGTCCAGAAGCATGAACGAGTGCTCGTTGTGGAACAGAATCGAGATGCTCAGATGCGGAGTTTGCTTATGACCGAATGCGACATCAACGCATCGAAGCTCATCAAGATTCTCAACTACGATGGTATGCCTGCAACTGCAGTTGCCATTCGTTCACTGATTCGGAATGCACTGCAGATGGGCTAGACTATTTTGCATAGCTGATTGTACTTCTAAGGACAATCATTTTGAAAATTCAGTTCGGACGCTGCGATAGTACTAAACAAGAACACAACATTAGATCTAAGTCTTACTATGTCATATATCAAGCCGCCCTTTCGTCACCCAGATCTTCCGAAGAATGCTTTGGGCTACGCGAAGCAAGACTATGAGGGTGTTATGTCTACGCTCTGTGCAGGTTGTGGTCACGACTCAATCAGTGGTGCTGTTGCACAGGCCTGCTATGAGATGAATGTTGAACCACATCGTATCGCGAAACTGTCGGGAATTGGCTGTTCGTCAAAGACTCCCAACTACTTCTTAAACAACTCCCATGGCTTCAACGCGGTGCATGGCCGCATGCCTTCGGTAGCGACCGGCGCTAATCTGGCGAATCGGAATCTGTTGTATTTGGGCGTGTCGGGAGATGGTGATTCCGCTTCGATTGGGATGGGACAATTTGTTCACGCTATACGCCGAAGTTTGAACATGACCTATATCGTCATGAACAACGGATGCTACGGTCTCACCAAAGGACAAGACTCTGCTACAACGGATGTTGGTTCGAAAAGCAGAACTGGGGCAGAGAACTTCTTTGAGCCAATAGACTTGTGTAGTCTGGCAATCAACTTGGGTGCGAGCTTTGTTGCACGGAGTTTCAGTGGAGATAAAAAGCAGCTCATTCCGCTTATCAAAGCGGCAATGTCGCATCATGGCTTCGCACTCCTCGATGTTATCTCACCTTGTGTAACTTTCAACAACAACGACGGTAGCACGAAGAGCTATGACTTTGTACGAGATCACGAGTTAACCCTGGCGCAGATGGATTTTGTTCCGGTGCGAGAGACAATTGAGCTCGACTACAGCGCTGGCGACACAAAGCTTGTCGAACTTCACGATGGATCAAAGATGAGTCTACAGAAACTCGCGCCAGATTGGGATCCAACGAATCGTGAGTCGGGTTTGGACAAACTACAGGAGGCCAAATTGAAGGGACAAGTGTTGACAGGGCTGATTTACATCGATACCGAAGCAAAGGATTTGCACCAGCTCATTGACACCTCTGCAAATGCACTCAATGCACTTCCACAGAGCGTCACCGTCCCAAATGTTTCTCATCTTGCGACGATCAATGAAGAGTTCCGCTAAGGAGCTAGGGCGATGCATGCAGCTTAAATCATTCCAGCTCGCTTGCGTATCAACCACTCAAGACTAAAGCAGAGCAATGCAGCTGCGAGAAGCCAGGCAAGATTCCACAAACTGTACTCGGAGTTGTGACTAACCACACGGTCGCTAAAACGCTTGTTCTGTTTTAAGTCATCTGCAAAACTGCCAGCGTCTTTCGGATAGTAGAATTTCCCTCCACTTCGTTCCGCAATGCTACGAAGTAGCTCAACATTCATGCGCAAGTTTTGGTATTCCAGAGCAACATCTCCAACGCTGAATCTGCCTCCATCGGAGCCGTAGGCCTTGTTGTTCACAACGACGGTTCCCGTATAGCTATAATCCCCTTCGCTCAAGGCATCCATACTTGCTGAGTAACGTCCTGCTCCTTGTGAAGCGAGCACAATGTCGCGCGGCTCCTTGCCTCCACTGACTTTCACCGTAACGCTTGCATTCTCCAACGGTGTCATTGCAGCATCATAGACCTGGGCGACAAACTCAATGCGCTCGGAGCTGGCATACTGCTTTCTGCTGCTGCGAATTCGTACAGTCTTCTCTTCGTCATTGGCTTGCAACCACTTCATCGAGTTCTGCATAAAATGTGCGAGAACATCAACGCTTTGTCCTTTACCATGTGCTTGATCCTCGCCGGTACCGAGAAGTTTCCATCGGTATAAACCATAGCCCAAGACTGCAACGCATTTAGATTTCTGGAAACGTCGACTGACTATGAGTGGGTCGCTTAATGGAACATTGTTGACTTTCATCGTTGCCACAACCTCAGCCTCAGGCTTTACCCGTACAAAAGTCTCAGTTCGGAAAAGTGGTGGCAAGGTGTTCCACTGATCAATGTCTTGTGCACTACCATCAATGCGAAGCAAAGGATTTGATGCTGCAGAGGGGCGCACATCGGCCATAACACTAAACTCATTTGCTCTACTGCTTTGCACGGTAAACGGCATAAACTCATCTAACAAGCGGAGCTTCGTGTAGTCCAGGTTCTGTGAAGTGATGAAAAGCAAAGGCTTACCGCGTTGCAGCTCCGAAAGCACCAGTTGGATAACACTTTGCGACGTGGAGCTGATTGGAAAGCCCACGAAGATGATTTGTTCAGCTTCGCGCAGGGCTGCCGAGTTTGGGGCTTCATCATAGAACTCCGATCCGGTCTTTTGGATATAACTGCGTAGCTGCACGCTTTTGTCAGCCTCCAGAGCAGTTTTCAGAAAGGACACATCTGGGCTGGGAGCTCCGGCGAACAAAACAATCTTTCGTTTCGTACTCAGAACCCGAACGAATTCACTAAGACTATTGTTCTTGAGTGTTAGTTCCCCGTCCAGAGCAGCGCAACTAATACTAAGCTTGTGCATCCCTTCTGTAGTTGCTTTGTATTCAAAGCTCAGACTATAGTTCTGCTGATTCTCACGTAATTGCAGTTCTTGTTCTGCGATCTTCGTTCCATTGTCGCTCAGTTGAACGCGCACACTTCGGTCGCCGAAGCCCACTGCTTTGATTCTCGCATTAACTGCAAGAGTGCTTCCAACGTAACTAAGTTCGTTCGTTAGCAGTGACTGAACCGAAACATCACGTGCTTCATTCGTATCACCAATGCCAATAACATAGATAGGCTTCGCAAGTTGTTCGGCTTGGTAGAGAGGGTTCGCTCCGGCATTGAAGGCGCCGTCACTCACAAGCAGTACCGCTTGCGTATTGGCTTGCTCTGCATTGTCAGTCACAAAACGGAGCGCACGTTCAATGTCACTACGCTGTCCGCTGAAGGACAACGAATCGAATCGAGCGCTCGCAATAGTCTTAACACTCTCATCAAAAAGCAATGCGCCAGTTTTTTCTGACAGAGATTCAATTTTTGCACTTTGAAATGCGCTACGATAGGTATCCAGACGTGCTCCACCTGCATCACTGGTCTTCATCGATGCAGAGTTGTCCAGTAGTATTGCTACCTGTGCTTGTTGGGTTTCACTTCTCACAAGACTCAGCACTGGCTCAAGGAGCACGAATGCCAGCAACGTCAAAGCTAAAGCACGTAAAAAGGTGAGACTCAAGCGCAGGCTAGGGCGCAAGGGCGGATGACTTCTCTGATAATACCAGATAGCTGCTCCAAGACATACTATGGCTACGAGTATTGCAACCCACCAAGCGCTGTTTAATCCAAGTGTATATGAATTCATCCGTTCCTTCGTTCGCGTATTCGCATGTAAATACGCCAAGTGTTCCAAGACTAAAAACCAAACTCTGTTCAACTGTCAAAACAAAGAAAATTCAAGAGTAGAAGTTTCTCATAGGCAACTACGCTCAAGCATCGTTTGATCAACCATGCGGCGACAACACTCCAGCTCATCAGCACTCATTCACATACTGCCTTGACGTTCAGCAGACAGTGCAGACTCTAAAACTGCATACTGAACTCTTGTGCACTCTAAAAAGCAATGCTCAAAAAAGCAGCTTCGTTCGAGAATCAAATCGGTTGTCCGGCTAAAAGTTGGTCTGCCGAACAAGTTCAGTAGATCAGCCCGAGTGAATGGCACTACACGGTACACAATTGGAGCGTAGAGATCGATCAGGTGCAGCTAAAACATGGTCACAAGCCAGGTGTAGGCGTTAAGACGTGCGACAAGCTGCCTCTATTGAGCAAAACTACATATACTTTGTGCAATCATTTTTGCTCTATATTTTTGCTCTATATTCGGGGTGTGGCTCAGCCCGGTAGAGCACCTCGTTCGGGACGAGGGGGTCGAAGGTTCAAATCCTTTCACCCCGACGAATATGGCCCTTGGAACGCTACTCTCTGTGAAGCTTAGTCTGTTCCTCTCGCGTCTGTCGTTCTAGCAGACATTCTCCTTCCCTGCTCATTCCAAATCGATTCGGCTTTTCATTGATCCTTCGTCTTTGTCCGTAGTTCAAGACTATCCACGCCGTGAATTGTTATCGCACGATGTGAATTCAGGTTTTCGAAGTAGTAAACCGCTTGTGCTGCTGAGACATCGAGTAAGAAGAGCGAGACCGCCTTGCCATGTTGCACCCGATCAATCGAATACTCACCTAGTGTTCTGCTATTTCAGATACACAAACATGCGACCGTGGTTCTTGAAATCCGTCTTCACATAGTGAACCTGTGCTTTGATTTCTGGTCGCAGAAGAAACCGTTCAACTTTCCGTTTCAATTGGCCACTCCCTTTTCCCGGTATGATCTCTATCTCTTTGATACGTGCATCCGCAGCTTCTTCAAAGGCTTCTACCAAGTACTGCTCGATACCCTTACTCTTGTTGAAGACTTCATGAAGATCGACCTTAATGCGTGCCATAGGAGTAATCAAGTTGAAGCAGCAAAGTGGCAGAGCAAAGGCTCGTTGCTGCTGGAGTTTTGAATTTGTTGGAGTTGCGGCACGCACGGCGCCTTAGGCGCCGTACGTGCCGCGAGAATGAAAAAGACCCTGTAGAGAATTGCAACCTCTGGTGATTAGACTTGCGACCAAAGAATGACGAGGTTCAAAGGGCGACCGATGACTCTACTTAGCTGCGTGTCCGCTTGAAGCCAGCAGCCTTGTGAGTAAGTACTGTGCGTCGTTGAGGGCTTGAGTTGCATCCTTCTTTCCATAGAGCGCTTCAACGACGGCGTTTTCAATGATGCTCTCCATCTCGAGCCATTTCGGGTGAACTGGAGTCATTCGAGCGCTTTGCAGTTGTTTAGCAAAGATGCTTCGAATAGGATGCGATACGAAGTAGCTATCATTGAAGCTGCGTTTGTCCGCGGGAAAACCAGCTTCTGTCACTTGCTTGCAAAAGGTAAGGGCATTCGATCCATCGCTTAGGAAACGCACAAGCTTTCGAGCCAGCTCTTGATTTTTTGAAGAGGCTGCTACTGAGAGGTACTCTCCTCCAGCAAAACTCACACCCGGTCCAGAGGGCCCAGCTGGCAAAGGCAGCACACTATAGTCGAGAAGTGGATTCTCCTTTCCAATCTTGTCCGCAAGCCAACCCCCTGAATTCCAAAACGCTACTTTGCCTTGAGCAAATGCAGCATCGAGTTGTTTCTGAGTATCGATAGTGCCTGAGCGTGATAGTTCAAGATACAGATTGAGTGCCGCTATATTCTGAGCAGAGTTGAGAACAGGCTGGGACTCAGCATTGAGAACATCACCTCCGAAAGACCAAAAGAACGGCAAGATCTTTTTGTAGAGACGATGGGCGTCTGCACCGTTTGATGCAAAGCCACTGCCTTGACCGCTCGATTGCACTTTCTCAGCCATTTGCAGTAACTCGCTCCACGAAGCAGGAACGGAGTTTACTCCAGACTTTTCAAGGAGGTCTTTGTTGACATACAGCACTCTGGTATCGACGACCCAAGGCACAGCGTAGAGTTTATTCTGCCAGCTACAGGGTGCGGTGGACCATTCGATGAAGTTCGACATCGACATACTATCCTTCGAGAGTTCGGAGAGTACACCAGAAGAGCTAAACTGAGGTACCCAATCTGAGCCAAATTCCATCACATCTGGGGCAGTGTTCGAGCTGAAAGCCGCTATCAGCTTCGTTTTACCGTCATTCCAGCTCAACTCCGTACACTGGACCGTGCAATTCTCTTTCTTCTCAAAATCAGATATGAGCTGTGCTAGGGCTTGTTTCTGAGAAGGTTCGCTCCAGAAGTGCCAGAACTGAATTGTGCTCGAGGAATCGGTCTTTTTTGAAGAGCACGAGTTCAAGGAAAGCAACAGAGCAAAGAGTGTTGTGAGGACAAGCAGGTTGCGAGTGCGCCAAAGCGTCATGTTCATAAAAAGATTTGAGAGTTAGGTAGGTAGAACATTCAAAAATGTGGAACGAAGAGTATTAGTCTGTGCAACAATGAATCAGTACGTAACAACATCAACAGAAACGGTACGTCTATGGAGGTGTGCTAACGCTAACACTCAAGGCCTAGCTAGGGTTGAAAAAGAGATCTATGCTTTTGGAGTTTACGGAACATGATTTGTCGTGCACGAAAGATATGCGCCTTCACAGTTCCCAATGGGAGATTCAATTTTTCAGCAATCTCGTTGTATTCAAGCTCTTCATGATGGCGCATACGTATCACTTCCTTGTATTTCGGAGGCAAAGCTTCGAAGGCTTCATTGAGGAGAGCGGATCGTTCGTTCCCTAGAAGGACCCCATCCGGCTGAGGAGAATGAGGATCTGGAATTTCCATGATCATGTCGCCGTCTCCACCGGCTATGGGTTTGTCGAGCGACACCATAGCAAAACGCTTCCGACGCATGTAGTCGATGCAATTGTTCGATGCAATCTTGTAGAGCCACTTTTCGAAGGAGTGTTCGCAGAGGAAGCTGGAGAGAGCGTTATACGCTTTAATAAACGTGACTTGCACGAGATCATCGACGTCATCAGCGTCACGAACCATGCGACGCATGAGACTATGAATCTGTCGATTGTACTTCTTTTGCAGGATAGCGAAGGCATTGGTGTTCCCTGCCAAGATGTCCTGAATAATCAGGCAATCTTCAGATACTACCGGTGAATCCGCTTGATCGTTCGCGTTCTGGTCCATGCTTCGTGCTGCAAAAAATCCACCGGTGAACTGGAGCGGAAGGAGAGAGATTCGAACTCTCGGTACCGTTTCCAGTACACACGCTTTCCAGGCGTGCCAATTAAACCACTCTTGCATCCTTCCGAGACGAACACAAATATACGGCTGATCTTGCAAGCGTCAATTGGTTGCGACTCAAAACCTGCGAAAAAGTCGTCAAAGCTGCCAAGAAAGTCCTCATGACCGACAAAAAGTGATGGACCTAGAGTTATCCACATTTTCTTGTCCTAAGCACGCGGTAAAAAGAGAAATATCAACGAAATGTCAGAGAAAATTCACAATCCATATGCTCTGAAAAATTAATTTTGCATGAAGCCTGTTTTGTGTCAATCCGTCTTGTTTATGAAATTATCTCGGCGTACATTTCTAGGGACTACCATGCTAGGCATTTCTGCTGCGGCGATGAGTACTGTGCCTACGATAAGCGCTGAGAAGCAGAGTGTGGTTGTACCAACACGTGGCTATGTTCGCGGCGATTCTATCGTGCTCCCTCCTTCGCTTTCGAAGGGCAGCACCATTGGGATCACCGCACCGGCAAGTGGCGTGCAGACCTCTGAGTTAGAGGACGGTATTCGCTTCCTGAAAGATCAAGGTTTAAAGGTTGTTTTGGGGAAGTGTTTGAGTCCAGAATTGCGGTATCTGTCGGCGCCGGACAACCAGCGCGCAGATGAATTGAATGAGTTCGTGCAGCGAGATGACATTGATGGGATCTTGTGCGCACGTGGCGGTTATGGGGTAGCCAGAATCCTTCCGTTGATAGACTACGACTCTATCCGCGCAAAGGCCAAAGTGATTATGGGGTATAGTGACATCACTGCCCTGCTCATTGCTGTGTATAACAAGAGCAAAGTAGTCAGCTATCACGGTCCAGTGTGTTCTTCGACATTTGACGCTACTACCAAGAGTTCGTTTGTACAGGTCATGATGACAAACAAAACACTGGAGGGACAAGACCAGACTCCAGAACAACTCTTGTATAAGCATGAAGGCCTAGAAGTCTTTCATGAGGGTCAAGCTGAGGCATCGATGGTTGGAGGCAACTTGTCTACGATTTGCTCCACTCTCGGTACTCCGTATGAAATCGACACACGAAATCGCATACTCTTCTTAGAAGAGATTGCAGAAGAACCGTATAGAGTGGACCGAATGCTCACACAGTTGTGGCTTAGCGGAAAGTTTGATGACGTAAAGGGCGTAGTACTAGGTGTGTTTAAGAGCTGCGACACGATCAAAAGAAATCGTCGGAAGAACATTAGTCCGAATGATTTGATGTCGCAGAGTCTGAAACAAGTGTTTACACAACGTTTCTCAACAATGACAATACCAGTGCTTTCGGGTCTTCCATTTGGACACATCAAGAGCAAGCTAACCTTGCCACTTGGAGTACGAGCCCGACTGGATTGTGCTGATAAGTCTTTACGACTGCTTGATCCAAGTGTAGCCTAAGGCTTCGATGGACAGCAGTTGTCAGTTGATTTTCTATGAGCGGAACGGCAAAATCCAGTCTCAATAGCATTTTAAGTAGGTAGTGTACTCAACTGCCAAGGCAGCTGAGTAATAACGATGGAACAATAATAACTATACATTTATGGAGAGTATCGTGCAAACAACGACAACATTAGGGGGAAAGTGGAGTACGTGGACAAAACGGAGTATTGTAATGATACTGCCTTTGATTGCGCTGCTATGGGGCAACTCTTTGCAGGCGCAGTATTTTCAGCTCTACGCAGTAGATGCATCGAATTTTCCGAAAATGTCGGCTCGTTTCGTCGCTCAGGATGCTGCTGGAACAGACTACCTCAATGTCAGCAACAACGAGTTTGATCTTGTTGAGAATGGCATTGTTTTGAACACTACTGCCACCTACGTTTGTAAAGACACTTCAGTACCGCCAGCTGCTAACGTAGTCATGATTCTTGATCGAAGTGGTTCTATGGGAACAATCGTAGATACTGCTACGAAGAAAGATCGGATGTCCTGGGTTATCTCTGGAGCTACGTCATTTCTTAATACTTTCAAATTTGTTCCGCCATCTGAAGTTGCGGTTATCTCTTTTGGTACCATACCAACCTTCGAAAGCCCTTTTCGTAATACCGCTCCACCGCTCGTTAACGTTATCTCCAAGCTGAAGCCACAGGGTGGTACAGAATACAATCCACCTCTACTCGATACTTCATTTGGAGCCATTAAACTATTGTCCTTGCAAGAGCCGACGGTACGCCGCATCATTATCTTCTTGACCGACGGACAACCGGATCATACACCGAGTCGTGACTCCATTATAACGCTCTGTAATCGTTATGCAATTCAGTTCTATGCGATCACCATTGGTACGCAAATGAACCCTGATCTCAAGCAGATTGCAAACAGTACCGGTGGAAAGTCATTCGAAGCATACAATGAGGAAGATCTTGTTGCTATCTATCGCTTAATCGCTTTACAAACCGAGATCAAGAAGGTGTGCACCGTTAATTGGACAGCTCCGTATTCATGCAATCAAAGTGGCAGAGTGCGTGATGTGAAAGTGTCCTTCAAGCGTACAACTCCTCCGTTGGTTTCTACGACCACTTATTTAGCTCCATTAAACTCGGTCGCTAGTGTTAATCTTTCATCGTCAACTCTTTATTTCGGCGATCCAGCTCCAAACGGAACTACGACACAGAAAGTAACAATTAAGCCAGTCAACGCGCCCTTGAAAATTGATTCATTGGTGCCTACGCCAGCCGGTTTCTTCACAGTCATCGACATTAATGGTGGGAAGAGTACGCCTTTAACGGTCAATGCAGGCGATAGCCTGGTTCTCACATTGCAGTTCAAACAAGGTGCTGCCAAAGGATACCGTCAGGCTAGCTTGGTAGCGTTTGGATCACCATGTCCTCCGCTCATTAGTATGTTCGGTGGACTGTCAAGCGTTCGCGTGTTGTCTCCTTCTGGTGATGTAGCCAACACCTGCGATTCCATCAACATCAAATGGGCTGGTGTGGAGCCTACTCAAGGCGTAAACATCTTTGTTGCTCAAGATGGTGATTCTCCAAACCCAACCTGGGTGCCTATCAAACTTGGCGCGACAGGTTTGTCCTATAAGTGGAAGCCAAATATTGTAGGTAAGAAACTTCGTATTAAGATCACAGCAGCCCCACCGGCAACCTATCTCTGGACTCGCTCATTGGGTGGTCCGATGCTTGATACAACACGCTCCATCGCTCTCGACAAATCTCAGTTCTTTGTTCACGTGGCTGGTACCATGAATGATACCATGCGCGTGTCTAGCTCCTCAAAGTGGGCTGCGAGCAATGGTGCTAAAGATGCCTTTGTTGCTCGATTTGACTCCGACGGAAATCTCATCTGGGTTGAGAGCGCTGGCGGCAATGCTGACGAAGGTAATTGCGGCGTTGCAACCGATAGTAAAGATGGAATCTACGTTGCTGGCTACTTTACGTCGAAAGCAGTGCAATTTGGTTCTACCCAACTCACTCTGCCAGCAAACGATCAGTGTAACATGTTTGTTGCGAAGTACGGTACAGATGGGAATGTGAACTGGGTACGAACAGGTGGTGGTACCGCGACAGGAACAGGATATGCTTACTCAGACTCGATCGCTGTTGACAATGACACGATTTATGTTTATGGCAGATTCAAGTCGAAAATCCGTATCAGTGGGACTCAAACCTCACCTGGATATCTTGAGTTAAACACCACTAGTACTGCTCTTCAGAAATTCATCGCCGCTTTTGATCGAAACGGCAATTTGCTGAGCTTGGTGCAGGGATACAAGGTCCACTCGTATACTACCACAACTCAAACAGACTCAAAGGGCAATCTCTATGATTGCGGTTCCTTCAAGGGCACGCAAAACAATGGTGGCGCTCCTGTTAATCTCACTTCCCGCGGAGATTTTGATGCCTTCGTTCGCAAATTTGGTGGACAACCTGGCAGCTCTGATTCAAGTGCAAACTTGTTCACGGTATCATCACCTGTATTGAGCTTTAAGACAAATCTCTTAGTTCTACCAAAGATCTCTGTTGGACTTTCTTCAGACTCTACGTTCAACGTTGAACTTTGCAACACAGGTGATATTCCTCTCCTCATTGCAGCGAACGCGGTCACATTAACTGGTGCAAATCCAGGTGACTTTAAAATCACTTCGAACTATGATAACCAAGTGTTCTATCCAGGCGATTGCCAGAACATTGAAATCAAGTTTATCCCAACTGCTGAAGGCACACGTACTGCCACTTTGAGTTTTGCAAGTGTTTGCGGCAATCCTGCGACAGTTGAGCTTCAAGGCACAGCATTGCCTCCTTGTAAGTTCGAATCATCGCAACCATACATTGGAGCACAAAGTATCAATCTGACGAAAGATGTCGGACCACTTCCATGTATCATTCGTAACAACTCTGCAAGTCCTAATGGTGGTAAGATCTCATTGGGTGGATTGAATCCTGACGAGTTCGTTGTTGACTTTACCGGCGCCAATGCAGCAACCTTGACCTATCCAAATACGGTAAACTTCACACTTCAGGCCAACAAGGATTGCTTACCAGCAATCATCCACTTTACGCCAAAGGGCTCCGGACAACGTACAGCGATTCTGCATTTTGATGTTCCAACTGAGTGTGGATTGCAACAGGAAATTGCATTGATTGGCTTTGGTTTGGCTGCGCAGGTAAATGTTGACTCAGTGCCTTTTGGTCTTCGTAGAAAACTAACGACGACTCCACTACCTTGTACAATCAAGAATAACGACTCACTGGATGCAAACATTACAGCGATCGCTCTTGCCACTGCAGATCCGCATTTCCGCATCGTTCCTTCTAGCTTGCCAAGCTTACCTTACAAGCTAGTCAAGGGAAGCTCAACAACAATTCAAGTCGAATTTACGCCACAAGCGGAAGGTCCATTTAGCAACTATGTCAACGTTACGGTTGACGGTAGTGTTACACCTATTCAAGGACTCGTCAGTGGAGAAGGTTTTGTTCCGCAGATTACTGCGGCCGACGTCGTATTCCCTGCTGCGCCTGTAGGTTCGACAAATCCACCGCAACAACTTACCATTCGCAACTCGCATTTGCGTGCGCCGCTGCTTGTGAAGTCTGTTGCAAATCCAACAAATGGTACAGTCTTCGGTTTTGCTAGTCCAAAACCTGGCGCTAATCTGACTTTGCTACCTGACTCATCATATGTGATTGATGTGAGTTTCGTACCAGCTGCGGGCATGAATATCGGTTACGTTGATATCATCTCAGATGCCAAGGAAGGTCCACTACTCAGTCCAGATACACTCTTACGTGTTAAGCTCTCTGGCGAAGGTCTGCAAGTTGCAATCGACCCACAACCTGCAGGTTTTGGTGATGTTCTGAGCTGTGATTCAACTCAAACGCGAAGCGTTACTATTACGAATAATAGTGCGAATGCTATAACTGTTGACATTAGTGCAACAGGAGATACCTCTGCATTCGTCTTTAATCCAGCTGCCTCAACGATCACATTGCAACCAGGTGCAAGTCAAAGCTACGTCGTGATATTCCGCGGTACTCCAGGAAGTCACTTGGCTTCTCTCGTCTTTGACCTCCCTACTGGAAAAGTAACCCGTGACTTCAGTGCAAACGGCGTTACAGCGACCATGAACGTGAACACCAGTGACCTTGAGTATTCTGCGGGAGATCGTAAAGATTGGAAAGCCGACCTTGTCATTCCAACGCTAACCAATGTTATCGTTAATCGTCTTGCGGTGAGAGTCTCATTTGACAGTACAAAGGTCCTGTTTGATACCCAAAAGTTCAAGACAACGTACAACAACTGGACCTGGGCCTACTCTCCTGAGCAACGTTCTGCGGGCAGTTGGGTTGTAACTGGAACAAATGCTACCGGAGTGACTGGTGGTACGGTGAGTTGCTATTTACCTCTGCAGTTACTGAACCCAACGGTAGACCTCGTTCCTGTAACGGTAGCATGGTCGAACACAACAGACTATCCATGTATCGTCTCTAAGCCTAGCACTTCAAACATCAACGTAAAACGTGGATGTTATAGCGATGGATCGCAAGTCATTCCTACAAAGACGCCATATAGTCTTCAGGTATCTCCTAACCCATTGAACGGAACGAGCTTGCTCGTTGAGTATGGAATTGGTTTTGACAAACCGTACGCCGTAGAAGTCTACAATACTATTGGTGAGCGTGTGGCGACTATCGATCAGGGAACAAATTCCGGATTCTATAGAAATTCGGTCGATCTGTCATCGCTTTCTACAGGTGTCTATTACGTACGGTTGAGTACTGACGGAACAATTCAGACAAGAGTTTTGAGTATTGGCCGATAATCATTGAATGCGGCAGCCTCGTTGATGAGGCTGCCGCATCTTTTGAGCTTTGATCGTATGGATACACCTCATCTTCGGAGAGCACTTGAGAACGGTACTAAAATGTCTTGGTATTACTGCAATCGCGCTTATCGCTTTCGGATTTGAGCCACTGAATGCCCAGGTTCAGTATTCTTCGTTCGTTCTCTATAACATTGACACCACCGCTTTCCCTCGAGTTACCGCCTCTCTTTACGCAATAGACATTGCGCAGGCACGATATCGCAGTTTTACAGTGAGTGACCTTGACCTCTATGAGGATGGTCAACTCAAAAACTCGAGCATGTCGATTTCCTGCGACACCAGTGATAAACCCATTCCCATCGCTGTGTGTTTATCATTCGATCAGAGTTTTTCGATGGCAGACAAAACACCAGCAGGCGATACCTATTGGGATTGGGCTGCCTATGGTGGCAAGATGTTCATCGACACTTTGAATATGGTTCCGCCAACCTGCGTCGCGATCACCTCCTTTGGTGGCAACGCTTATGTACGCGCACCATTCCAAACTACGAAACCTCCGCTCTATGCTGCCTTGGGACAAATTCCCATCCAAGGGGGTACCAATTATGATGAGGCCTTTCTAAACACGAGTGCGCCAAATGGAGCTGCAGGAGCGGTTGCAATTCTCCGTAACGCCCCATTGATGCTGCGACGATACATGATCATTCTCACAGATGGTCAACCAGACAAACAACCGTCAAAGCAACGAATCATAGACTCCTGCATAGCAAACGGTATCACAGTCTTTGCTATCAATATGTTCACTCCGAGAAGTCAGAATGTGAACCCAGATCTTTTTGAGATCTGTACAAAAACAGGCGGCAGAGCATTTCTTGCTCACTCCAAAGCGGAGATAGCAGTCATCTACAAACTGATCGCTGCGGAAATGCAACGCAATATTGATTGTAGAGTCACTTGGACCTCGGCTACTGGCTGCGGACAAAACAGCCGTCTGCGTAGCCTACGTGCTGTGCTTAAACGAGCAACACCACCTATTACGTGGCGCGGAACATATATGGCAAGCGTCAATAGCGTTGCCGACCCAATTCCTTCTGTTTCCACTCTCTCATTTGAAGATCCAGGTAGCGGGAACAGTGTAATCAAGCGATTTACGGTCAAAGCTCCAGCAGGCATTAGTATTCGAATCAACAGCCTAGTATCAAGTCTACCACTGTTTTATCGTGTTAGCGCAACATCGAAGACTCTGCCTGCAACTCTCCTTGCAGGCGAGAGTATGGACATTGATGTGGAGTTCATTCAGAGCACAAGTGGGTCTATGCACAATGGTGTTCTTTCAATCAATGGTACACCTTGTTCTCAGAGTATTAATCTGAATGTCATTATTCCGGTTTTAAAACTTGAGACTCCCGTTGGCGGCGAATCACTCGATGGATGCGATAGTATTCCTATTCGTTGGAGTGGCATTGCTGAGGACGAGGCTATCACGGTCATGGCTTCGTGGGACAATGGCACAAAGTGGAAGGTGCTTGATGCTCATGCATCGGGCTTGCACTATTCCTGGTTTCATCGTGTGGAACACAATGCAGGGACCGACAACCTGCTTCCCTATAAGATAAAAGTCCAACGAAGTTCTTGTCGCTGGCTAAGCACCTTTGGAGGCATCGTCAATGACTCGGCGAAGAGTCTTTGTCTGAACAGCCTCAGCACAAACTTGGGCGTTGGAGGTAGCTTTGAAAACAGTATTCGCTATGCAGCTACACAAACAGCTTCATTTGGTAAGCGAGACGGTTTTTTTGCCGTCATGACACAGAATGGTGTACAGAGGAGTCTGATACCATTCGGTGGCACAGAGAATGATGAAGTAGTGAGTGTAGACGCGGATCCTCGAGGCAACTTTGTCATAGCCGGCAACTCGTATAGCGGCAGTATTCGGTGTGGAGATTCAACACTCATCGTCGCTCATCCTTTAACCAGCAGTGGCTTTGTAGCTTGTGTTGACACGCTTGGAAAGACGCTCTGGGCAATTGCGATTGCAGACAGTACAGGATTGAATCTTGGTGAGATGATTATTTCTAGTGTATATGCTAAACCTGATAGCTCTTATGCAGTACAAGGCTATCAACGCGGAGTTATACAATCAATCTATACTGCATCGAGTACAACCAAGAGCACAAGTTTCGACGCACCTAATCTTCGCGATCTCTACTTTCCTGTTAGCATTGACATCTCGAAAACTGGTAAAGTAGTACGCTTTTTAAGTGGCTTCTTTTATCCTTTGTACACACGTGCTTCTACGACTGCGATGTTTAATAACACACAGGTGTATCAGTGTGGGACCTTCAATGCAAGTATACAGTGTGCCCAAAGTACAAGCCCGACATCTGGGATGAACGATGGTTTCGTTCGCGCTGTGAGCCTCAATCCAGGATCTGATCAATCGGCGAAGAGCTTTTCAATTCTTAATCCACTGGCTTGGTTTGAATCCGCAAAGTTGTCAATGCAACAAGTGGATGTCGGTCAGAGTCTGGTGTATCCAGCCGGACAACCCTTCCGAAATGATGGCACACCGAAAATGAACCTTTTGAAGTTCTATCCAGTGGGTATCGACAGTGCAGACTTTTCAGTGGATCCTCCTCTTGCTCCAGGGGTGATTAATGCTCACTCAAATCCTGAGATTCGCATTCGTATTACTCCTCGACCAGTTTCGCGCACTATACGCAATGCCTATCTCGTTGCTATTTCTGAATGTTCCGAACCAGCATTTATTCGCATTGAGAGCTATGCTAAGTTCCCCAACCTCATGATGACGGGCACTAGTTTCGGACGTAAACGCATTGGGTCAATTAATTACGACACCATGCATATTCTAAATAACGACCCAGGTGCAATTCCGCTCAAAACTCTTGGCTCTAAATACAATCAATGGAATGAGTTCCAATGGTCAGTCAAACTCCCATCCGACTCGATCATACCTGCCCATTCCGATCTTCCAATCGTCGTGAAGTTTGTACCAACCCACATAGAGGAAGATTCTCTCGAAGTACATGTGGACACATCGATAGCTGTTCGAATTCGAGCATCTGCAGTGGCCACAGGATCTGGGTTCTTACCAAGACAAAGCACGAGTGGATATAGATTTCAAACAGTAGCCAAAGGCAGAGTTTCGACCGAGCAGGGACGCGTCCTCATACGCAACATTGATACCCTTTCAGCGCTCCGTATCTACTCTTCTCATTGGAGAAACAATCAGTCGGACGATTTCCATAGTCTTCGTAACGTACCTGATACCTCGATAGCACCGGGTGACTCCATTGTAATCCCTGTTGAGTATTATCCTTTGAGTGCTGGTTTACATCGGGCATACTATGTATTTGAACATGATGCAGCGCCGGGCCCGGACCCTCTTCCTCGTGCCCTGGACACCGTCATAGTTGAAGCCGATGCGAGCGAGCTCATTGTCGACTCAACGCAACTTCGCTTCCCCACCATCTTGAGTTGCGACAGCGCTGATTTAGATTTTCGTATTAGCAACAAAGCTGCTCAGACATCCGTCACTCTCACTCGAGTTGACTTGATTCAGAACGGGTCGAACTTTAGTGTTTCGCCCATTGGTCCGCTGAACATTGCGGCTGGTGCTTCGCAGACGGTACACCTAGACTACAATCCAAGCACACTAGGTCCATCAACAGCGCTGATTATACTACATTATGGTAATGGTCAGAAATCAGACACGCTACGAGTAAGTGCTAACTCGGTAACAGCAAGTCTGAGCATTGCCAAGAGCGATACAACGTTCAGAGCAGATATTGGATCAAAATACCTAGTCCACATTGTAGGGAATTTGACTGCTAGTACAGCTTTTGTACTTGATACTATTAGTTTTGATCTTACTACGAATCCATCACAAGCTCGCTTTGCAGTTGAGCGATTCGTCACTTCTTCTCAAGGTTGGACTTGGTCCATTGATAGTATTGGGTCGCGCTATATATTCAGTGGACGCTACCTTGGTGCAGCACTCACAAACCCAATACACTTTGCAGATCTGCCTTTCGATGTGTACCTTTCGCAAAACTTAGTGAACACCATGAGCGTGCATACTTTGGCTGAGAATGTAAAGGAATGTTTGCTCACAGATAGTGCCCACATCACCATCAATGAGAACGAAGTCTGCTTTACCCGCGGTGCATCTGTTCAAGCGCGAACGTTACTGTCACTGCAATTGAATCATCTTGTATCTGGAAGTATAGGTGTACAGTATTCGCTTAGTGAAGCGGCTGATGCTCGGATTGAATTGTTCAACTCATTGGGAAGTTGTGTTCTATCGCAAGAGCTTGCCTTCTCTGCAGCCGGTCGTCAGGAGCAACATTTAAACGTGCAACATCTCTCCCCAGGTCTGTACTTCTGTCGCATACGAACTCGCGGCCAATCCGAAACCGCTTCGTTTATGCTACTTCCCTAGTGAGTGCCTGCGCAAAGAGAAACTCAAACATGAAGTGAAAAAGGCTTATCGTAACAACTGTTGCGATGAGCCTTTTTCTTTGTCCACGAATCATTCTCTCCTTCAGATGCTATGAAGCCTCACACTGAACTTGCTGTAAACGATTTCAAGCTTGTTCGGATTACATTGCCAGCAGTGTAGCTCTTCCGCCACCTCTAATCCTTCATTTCGTCTTTTGCTCAACGCTCGTCAAGCCTCCGGCTTGTCTCGCTAGCTCCTCAGGACACAGAATTCTCTCCTACTACAGTCTTAAGGTGATTCCCTCACCGAGTTTCATTCACATCAGTTCTCTACATGTGATCTCGACAATAGAGCTCCCTTACCGCTGCAATGTCTTTTAACCAGCTCAAGGAGCTAGGGCAATGGCCTATCAGAATACTATCCGGATCATGTCTGCCGTGCGAAGTGCAGCGAAGCTGCACCAGCACGAATCAAAATGAGGCCTAGATACTTTCTGCTGCTCACTTTCTATGTCACGAAAAGAAGCGTACATGCTCATGAAAATGCTCAAGGGTCTCACCCACAGCACAGGTGACTGATTGGTCAATCGGAAGCCTCTATGCAGCCTAAGGTTGGTCCAATAGTGATTAGGTATCTACTCCTCCGAGCTCTTTTTCAGGTGTCGAGCGTACCGAGATTCGTCAAGACTGATGAGTGGGCTGTTGATACTCTCGGTTGAAATTATGTGGTGCATGTAAGACAATGTCCTACAGAAAACGCCGGGCGTCAAAGCCAAAGGGCTAGAAGAGCGGTCCGCCAAACGCACTTGGCACAATGCTTGCTGACTTTCCTTTGAATACTAAGGATCGGAGTGCAGGATGCTCAAAGAAATCTATACAGCCGCCATGGGAATGCTACCTCAGCAAACCCGTTTGGAGTTAACGGCCAACAACATTGCCAATGCGAACACCACTGGTTTCAAGCGTATTGGCGTATTTGAGCAGTCACTTATTGAGGCACGGCAGAACATGCTGCACAATAAGGGCGAAGCTGAGCAAGCCGACCCACCTTTAGATCAATACACAGACTTTTCATCCGGATCAGTGCAGCGAACGGACAACCCCCTTGACCTGACGATCCATAAAGATGGATTCTTCGTGCTGATGGACGAGGATGGCAACGAGACATTCACGCGTTCTGGCCACTTTCAGATCAACGACCAAGGAATCGTTGTGAGCGACAGCGGCAAAGCACTGCAGAGCAGCAAAGGCGATCTCTTGGTTGATATTAACCGATCCAATGGTGCCTTAAACAATGATCAGAAAGCAATAACAGTAAGAGTAAGTGGAGCAGGTGAGGTATTTGCAAACGACACATTTGTTGGCAATCTCAGCCTTGTCAAGGTTGAGAACCCGCAGACACTTGTGCGCAGTAACTCCATGGAGTTTAGTCCAACTGAACTCACCGACTATAGCTTCCTTAAACCCGACGAAGTAAATGTGAAGCAAGGTTTCCTGGAAGGATCGAACGTTAACATTATCAACGAAATGATTACGATGATTCAGCTGCAAAGATCGTTTGAAATGGGACACAAGGTCATAACGACAAATGATAACACGCTCGAAAAGAGTATTGACATCGGCCGAATGATCTAAGTAACTGATGAGTAGGCGCACTTGCGCTGCAAGTAGTCACACAAGAGTAGATTTCAACACACGAAACAACAACACTGACGCAAGACCATGGATAAGACACTCTCGACCGCAGCCACTGGATTGAGTTCACAACAGAAGTACATCGAAATCATTTCGAATAACCTGGCAAATGTCAACACGGCTGGCTTTAAGAAGGTACGTCCCGAGTTTCAAGACTTGCTCTACGAGACTATTAGACCGTATGGCAACACTCAGCTCTCAAACGGAACCCCGCTTAATGAGGTGCAGATTGGTAGCGGTACAGAACTTGTCACGACTGCCAAAGAGTTCAGCCAAGGGACCATTACGCAAACGGGTAACATCCTTGATATGGCAATTAATGGAAATGGTTTCTTTCAAGTACGCAAGCCAGATAACACCATAGTGTATACGCGAGACGGTTCATTCTCTATGGATAAGAACGGCACAATCGTCACCTCACAAGGCTACATTCTTGATCCGGAAATTCGAGTTCCTTCAGAGAGTACCGACCTACGCATTTCGCGTGATGGTGTCATCACTGTTAAAGATGCAAAAGATGTACTCTCAGAACGCGAGATCGGTCGACTCCAACTCGCCCGCTTTGTGAATCCAGGAGGATTGAGTGCAATTGGCGACAATGCCTATCAGCAAACACCAGCATCCGGCGAGGCGATTTTGGAAACACCAGGAACGAACAACACTGGCGAAGTGATTCAAGCTCAGCTTGAAGGATCTAATGTTGATTTGGTGACCGAGATGGTCAATATGATCGTTGCACAGAGAGCCTACGAAATCAATTCGAAGTCAGTGAAAACAGCGGACGACATCTTAAACACAGCAGTTAATCTTAAGAGATAACAAATATGAGTAGCACTAGCACTATTTCTATGGATCGTAACCTTCGTCTCATTGTGCTCATAGTAGCACTGAGTTTGCTTGCCTGCATGGAGTTTCTCAGTGCACAGCAACTTCCAAAACCATCGCGCTTCAGCTCAAATACCTTACGAATAGGAGTTGAGTCTTTTCTTCGCGATCGACTGGAAGAAACTGATGAGTTTGAAATAGCGCGTGAGATTCCAGAACAAATCTTTGCTGAGTCGTTTGTCGTGGCTCGCTGTGATGCTGCTCCAGAATCTCTTTCAGGTTCAACCAAGGTTCAGATTGTGTTTAGTAAGAATGATAACGTCATTCGTCGCATCTACGTCCCTATTCGTGTCAGCCTTAAGCGAAATGTTCCCGTCGCTTTGCGAGTGCTAAATCGTGGCGATGTTGTCCAAGCCTCTGACATAGAATACAGACTGAGCGATGTAACCTACTTACAAGCGAAGCTTCCTGACGATGTCATTGGGAAACGCCTAACAACAACTCTGAGTAGAGGCGCTGTAATCACGCAAGCGCACCTGGGTTCAGCTGCAGCAATTCAGCGAGGTGACATAGTGAGTATTATACTACGTAACGGCGCTATATCCGTTCGAGCCACTGGCGCAGCTCTTGATGATGCAGTTGCAGGTCAGAACGTTCGTGTTCGACGAGAAGATTCCCAAGCAATCATCAGTGGCATTGTGGGTGAAGACAAGTCAGTTTACGTGAGTCTCTCACAAGTAGCTCCTTCGTCTTCGTACAAGTAGGTAGGACTCACAGGTCATCATGGGTTCATCTGCAGATGCGCGAACCTATATGTACACACAACAACATATCAGTATACAGGACTAAAAAACTATGAAGAACATCACTCAACTATCATCAAGCATGCTCCTTTCCATAGCACTGCTCTGCCTGTGCTCAGTCAGCGTACAAGCGCAGCTTGGCGAGGCTGTGACGCGCAGTATGTTTAGCGATCTGAAGTCCTTCCGTAAGGGTGATGCTGTGACCATACTGATCGTAGAAGATGTGCAAGCTGATAACAATGCGAGAACCCAAACAAACGCCTCCACGAACTTGTCGGTCGGCTTAAACGGTTCTGTCAACTCTTCACAAGCAAACGTCAGCGGGGGTATTGGCAGTGGCAACACTTTTAATGGACAAGGACAGACATCTCGTAATGAGAATGTAAAGGCTAAGCTTACAGCGAGAATCATTGAAGCAGATAATTTAAGTGCGATCAAGATTGAAGGACGTCGCACCGTTACTATCAATGGCGAGACACAGGTTATCATCATCAGTGGGATCATTCGATTTGTCGACATTTCACCAGACAACACCGTGTACTCATACAACATTGCTGATCTCACACTCAGCTACAATGGAGAAGGGACAATCACTAAAGCGCAAGAGCCTGGTCTCTTCACAAAGTTCCTTCGCTTCCTGTTTTAAGATCATTCTCTTACAAAGTCATGAAAAAGATCGCATTCCTCGTTGTTCTAGCACTAAGCTATCAGTCGCTTACAGCTTCACGCATTAAAGACGTTGCCAGTATTGAAGGCGCAACGAGTGTGCAAGTAGTGGGCTACGGCTTAGTCACCGGTTTAAATCAAACTGGTGATTCACAACGCTCTGGCTTTGCCGTACAGTCAGTTATCAATATGCTGAAGAGATTTGGCGTGACTCCGAAGGACGTCAACCTTCGCACTCGAAACGTGGCTGCGGTTATGGTGACTGCAACGATTCCAGTGTTTATGAAAAAAGGATCGAAAGTAGACGTGAGCGTATCTAGCAGTGGTGACGCTGAATCGTTACAAGGTGGTATCCTCTTGATGACTCCCCTTCAATCGGCTGATGGCAGTTTCTACGGATTCGCCCAAGGCTCTGTGAGTGTTGGAGGATATGACGTACGTTCCCTTGGTTCACGAGCAAGTCGGAATCAAACAACCTCGGGACGAGTTCCATCGGGTGCTATTCTAGAGAAAAGTGTTGAAGGGACAATCGTTCAAAACTCGCAGATTCGTGTACTCTTACGTCAACCGGACTTCACAACGGCTACCCGAGTCACTGAGGCAATCAACAAACTGCAGAACTTGACAAATGCGGCGCAAACAGTTGATGCGGGTACAATAGCCGTAACGATCCCCGGTGGCTCAACACCAACTCAGGTGATGAGCTTTGTCTCTCAGATCGAAGCAGCTCAGGTTGCTGTCGATGTTGTTGGCCGCGTGGTCATCAATGAGAGAACAGGTACCGTTGTCGTAGGTGGGAATGTGCAGTTGTTGCCAGCAGTGGTAGCGCACGGCGGACTCGAAATCCAGATTCAAAAGCAGATTCAGATGTCGCAGCCTGCTCCTTTTAGTGTTGGAACATCTCAACGAGCAGAAACTGCAAAGATCAACGCTCAGGAAGAACGCAATGCACCTGTACTGATACCAGAAAGCTCGACGGTCGAAGACGTTGCAAAAGCGCTGACAAGCCTCAAAGTGAGTCCTCGAGACCTCATAGCTATCTTCCAAGCCCTTAAAGAATCCGGCTCCCTTCAAGGCGAACTCATCATTCAATAAACCTAGTCTCATCAGAGGATGCTATCCTCAGGCGCTGACTTAGGTCACGGGCTAAATCACTGAGATTCATCCTCAAAGAAAGCGGCAAACCCGTTCCATAGGAGCGGGTTTTGCTATTTGTGGCAAGGTTCTTGTAGGTTCTACCCTGTTCACTTTATCGGAGCCTCCATGGAAGATTCAGTAGCGTCACTCCCCTTGCAAACAAATATTGCCTTGCAGAGCGTGCGCTTAGACATGATGAAACGAGCGAGCGAAAAGCAAACAGGACAGACGGCAAGTGCTGAAACAAAAGCTGGATATGTCAAGGCGGCACGCGGCTTCGAGTCCATGTTCGTCCATGAAATGTATAAGACCATGCGTGAAAGCATGCTTGGCAAAGACGATGAAGAGAAAGACGAAGATGGTGGAATGACCTTTGGAAACGACGCTCTTGAAGGATTTACTGATATGCAGTTTGCAGACTATGTGTCGCAAAACGGCCGCGGAATGGGAATTGCCGAAATGATGTATCGTCATCTTAGTGGCGGTGAAAGCTTGCCGCAGCTTGTTACACAGAAGCCAATGAGTGCGGTTTCAACACCGACAAGCGAAAAAAGGCCGCTCCCTCCAATCCACGATATCCTCAAGGAATCGCTGAAGTCGGTCGATAACTCTCAAGGTAGTGGCGGTGCTTTCATTGCTCGAATGAACGATAAGCTCGATCGCTATGGACCGTACATACAATCTGCTTCACAGAAGTTTGGCGTTCCCGACACTCTCATAAAGGCAATTATTACCGCTGAATCTGCTGCTAATCCTAATGCCGTTTCCCCTGTTGGAGCGAAGGGTTTAATGCAACTTATGAACGGCACTGCCAAAGATCTGGATGTAAGCAATCCTTTCGACCCGAAGCAGAACATTAAAGGCGGAACTGAGTACATCGCTCGAATGATCAGGCAATTTGGAAATCTTGATCACGCAGTTGCGGCATACAACGCAGGTCCAGGCAATGTGGAGAAACACAAGGGTATTCCTCCTTTTGCAGAAACGCAAGCCTATGTACGTAAGGTTCGACGCTACATGAATCAGTACACTGCACTTGCAGAAACAACGACGTCACTCACGGATGAATTGACCACTACAGAATAATGAAGACCATGGCTGGTACTATGTTTTATTCCGAGCTCTTCGGATTACTCACCCTCGAACAGGAAATCCTTGAACGTGTGGTAGACCTTGCGAGTCAACAACAGCAAGCGCTTATACAATTTGAGTCCACACGCATAGAAGAGATTGCTCGCGAACAAGAAGTGTACGCAAAGCAAATGGACGAATGTGAGCTACAACGAATCCGTTTGATAAGCGCAACTTTTGGTCTGAGCCTCAACGCTGCTCGCAGCCTAAAACTTAGTCAGTTGGCAACCATGATTGATACCGAACACGTACCGGAGCTGCTTGAGTTTAAAGACGCCATGAACAGTCTTACACAAAAGGTCCAGTTCGTGAACAATGTAAATCGAGTTCTAGCCGTTCGTGGACGCAATAGTGTAAAGGCCACACTTGATCACGTTCGCTCTCATCGTCTTCACGTCGTGAATGCCTCGCTCTAATAGAACAAACACAAGAACACTATGATAACTGCATTTGAAACCAGTGCTCGCGCTTTGAAAGCCCAACAGCGTGGACTTGATGTAACAAGTAACAACATTGCCAATGTGAATACTCCTGGCTATACGCGCCAAGAGGCTATCATGTCGGAAACCGATCCGCTCACCACTTCTCATGGTCAGTTAGGCACTGGTGTCGTTGCCAATGATATCAAGCAGTATCGTGAAGACTGGCTGGATCGCGAAATGCGTAATAGCCTTTCACGCCAAAGTGGTTATGCCAGTGATAACAAGATCTTCCAGCAGATTCAAACGTCGTTAAGCGAACCCAGCGATTATGGTCTCGATACGTCGATGAGTAATTTCTTTGGCGCTGTTGAGAAACTTGCAGCCAAACCGGATGATTCTTCCTTGCGAACCAATCTGTTGAGCGCTGCCTCGAGCCTGAGTGGCACTTTCAACTCGGTCAATCGCGGCATAACAAATCTTCGTTCCGACGTGCTCTCACAAATGGGAACGAATGTCACGTCGATCAATCGTCTCCTTGCAGGTATTGCAGACTTAAACTCTAGCATAGCGACAACTCGTACGTCCGACGGTCAAACGTCGAGCACCTTGATTGATAAGCAGAATGTCCTCCTGGAGCAGCTTTCAAAGATTGGCGACGTTTCAGTGAATCGTACGAATGGAGTAGCGAATGTTTCGATGAATGGGATGTCGGTTGTCGTTAACGACAAATCGATGGTCATGAAAATGCAACAAAGCACGAATTCGAGCACTGGAGAAATTAGTGCAAGCATCGCTCTGTCCGACTACAAAGGCAATGCGATTGGCACTTATAATCCAGCAAGTGGCGAGCTCGCGTCACAGTTGAAGTACTACAATGTGACACTTGATCCGAAGGACAGTACTGGTGGTTTCTCGATAGCGAAGAACATCAATACTCTGGCAAGTTCTGTGGCTAACAAAGTAAACAGCTTAAGTCAAACAGGCTATGGCTTGAATGATACTGGTACCACACCTCCAGGACGTAATTTCTTTAGTTCAAGTGATGGCGGACCAATCACGGCAGATACCATTCAAGTTAATCCTTCATTGCTTTCTAACCCTGATGATATCCCTACATCTTCGGTAGCAGGTGACGCAGGAAACAATGATGTCATCCGTCAAATGGGCCAACTCGTGCACGATGCAACGATGGTTGGCAATCAAACGGCAAGTCAGTACTATGGACAAACACTCACTACTGTGGCAAACGTCGGTGCTGAGGCTTCTAATGGAGCTGCCGTAGCGGATGCAACGGTAAACCAAGTACACAGTCAGCGGGAGTCTGCTGTTGGTGTGAATATGGATGAAGAAACTATCAACATGATCAAATACCAACGTGCATTTGAGGCAGCTGCCCGGATGGTCACAGCGACATCCGAAATGATGAAAACCATTGTCAATCTTGGAGCGTAGGAGATACAGAGATGAGAGTAACAACGAATTCGATACTTGGACAGTATATGTCGAGTTTAAACGACATCAATGCTCGTGTTCAACGTGACAACATTCAGCTTAGCACTGGTAAGCAAATGGTAGATCTGAGTGATAATCCAGGCGCAGTAATGGATATACAGTTCTATGATCAGAACATTGAGAACTCTACAAACTATAAGAATACCGCCAGTACTGCTGTTGACGAGTTAACAAACACCTCGGCAATGCTCGAGTCGGTCTCTACGTCTTTGACCTCTATTCGTCAAACTGCAACAGACTCATTACTGGTAGACAACTCAGACAAGCTACCAACCTTAGCCACAAATGTGCGTTTAATGCTTCAGTCTTTGATTGATGCAGCGAATACGCACCACAATGGAGGCTACAGCTTTGCTGGAACGAAAACAAGCCCCGCTTCTCTCAAGCCTACAGCTCCTGAAACGAAGAATCTTCCCTTTGAACTGGTTCAAGAAGCAGCAACAGCTTCAAATCCTTCTGGACTTCGTGTCAGCTTCAAGGGAAATCTAGAGAAGCGTATAGTGAACTCAGGACCAAACAGCACGGAACAAGTAAATGTTACTGCTGACGAAGTTTTTGGTGCCAATGGCATCGACACTTTCAACAAAGTCATCGATGTCTACAACAAGATGATGTATCGCGCTGATGGGACAAAGCGCGAATCCAGTTCGCAAGCCTACACGGCTGATGAGCATGCAGCAATGCAAGTATCCATCAAGCAGATGGCGGATGCTGTCGACTTCGCAGATCGTGGCAATGGTATTGCAGCAACACGATTGAATCGCATGCAGGCGATTCATGACCAAATGGACACCGATATCAGTCGAATGAAAGATCTACGATCTAGTGTACAAGATGCTGATGTAGGCGAAACAATTATGAACCTCAACAAAGATCAAATGGCAATGCAGTTCGCTATGCAAGCAGGTTCAAAGCTCTTCGGCCGTACACTAATGGACTTCCTCGGCTAGTCGGCAGAGCTGATAGCTTTGATATCTTCATACTGATATCACTCTACTTTTGGGAATCAAGAACTCTGAATTGTTCGCTGACCTCTGCGAGTACTCTTTCAAAGACCTGTGCAAGAGTGGAGTTCTTGGCACGAGCGCCTGCAGCATAGATATGGCCACCCCCGCCAAATGTTGCCGCAATCCCATTTACTCTAAACTCAGCTTTGGACCGTAACGAGATTTTGACTTCGTCGCTACTTTCACGCTCGGCAATGAGCACCCCGCATCGAACACCCCGAATACTAAGCGTTTGCTGTACCGCACTTTCTACGGCATCCTCTGTACAGTTGTGACGCCGATAGAGTTCTTTCGGTACAATCATTGCACAAAAGCGTCCATCGCAATGTAGCGTCATAGAGGCAACGATCTCCGCATTCAGACGTGTACGATCGATACTCCAAGAGTTGTACATAGTATCGTAGATTGCCACGGGATCCGCACCATACTCAATGAGCTCAGCTATAATGTAATGTGTATCGGCACAGACCCGTGGAAAGCGGAAGTTGCCGCTGTCTGCCATGATCCCTGCATAGAGATTTGTAGAGATATCAGCATTTAAGGTCTGAGGAAAGGAATATGCTAGAAGCTTGTAAACAAGCTCCGCCGTTGAGGTAGCTTCTACATCGTGAAGATGAGTACTATAGAAGTCTGCAGGATCTGCATGGTGGTCAATCATCATAACTGATGCCTTTCGCTCCGATATCAGACTGGCTAGACCGCCTGTGCGCTGTGGAACATTGAGATCAAGACAAACGATTAGCTCTGTCTCTTGCAACAGCTTCGTATGCACAGCTTCATCAAAGACTTCAATCATACTTGTTCCCGCCATAAACTGCAAATTCTCTGGCGTAGGGCTCGTGTTAATGACTCGAGGCTTTTTCCCAAGTGTAGCCAAGGCGAGGGCAAGAGCACAAGTTGAGCCGATGGCATCCGCATCTGGGTTAATGTGCGTTGTCAGGACAAGGTCTTGGACATTTTGCAGTGACTTGGCAACACTTTGAATTTCTGCAAGCTGGCTGTTTGATATGCGTATTTTTTGGTTCACGGTTCTGCGATGTATTTGAATGGAATGCGGTTTCGGACTTCAGTGTCATTCTCAGCTACGACACATCTGGAATTGCCTTCCGTGGCAAAAAACCGGGGCACGCCGATGCGACACTAGTGTACACTGCAATTTACACCAATTCGTCAGGCAGGACAGCGCTTCAGACGCAAGACAACGCGACGAAATGCGCCATCTCCAGATGCGTATCCCTTGTTATTTTCGAACGGAAACTACAATTCGCTTCATATCAATGCTTGGCTCACGACCATTCCAGCTCAAAGTACTCATCGCGGTTCTTTCGCTCGTCGTTCTAGCTGTCGTCTGCGACAAAGCGGTGATGCCTCTTATCGTCAACTCAGGCAAAACCGTTACGGTTCCAAACATCATTGGAATGCAGAAGCAGCAAGCTATCGACCTCTTAGAATCGCAGGGTTTACAGGTCGAGAAGGTTGCTGAGCAATTCAACACCAATGTGCAGCATGGGGTGGTGATAACACAACTTCCCTTCCCAAATTCCCTAGTGAAAGAAGGTCGCCGTGTATACCTATCGGTCAGCAAAGGATATGAAGTGATTACAATGCCCGACTTGAGTATGATGTCGCAACGGGAAGCTCAGCTAGCCCTCATGGGTATGGGTCTGCAAGTTGGAACTGTGAGCTACGATTTTCGTGATTCAATACCTGAAAATCGTGTTATTCGCCAATCATATATGGCAGGCATGAGTGTTGGGAGTGGTACTAGCGTTAATCTTGTTCTCAGCAAAGATTCAAACGCGACTGTCATAGCCCCATCACTGGAGCGACTGAGTCAGTCGGATGCTATGCAAACTCTCCAAGATATGAACCTTCAAACAGGTGAAGTGTTCTCACAATCCGATGAAACCTACGCTGTTGGAACGGTTATCAAGCAGTCACCTGCAGCGGGAACACGTTTACACCTTGGATCTAAGATCGACCTATGGGTCTCTTCAGCAGATTAATTGAGCTCATCAATAACCCGCGCTAACGCTTCCGTGAGTATGAGTGCGAGTCAGGAGGTTAGATTGAAGTTATACCTCTGTTTTCGACCTGGCATTCCCTTTTTCTTTATACTGGATTGCTGCTCCGCAGCAATCCAGTAGCGTACAATACTACAGCATTCTATCACCCCTGCGTCGCATCATGGAGTAGTCTGTGCGACTTTCTGAGGCTTGATTTTCAATTCTATTTCAGCAGCTTTTGCCTCGAATGCTGCGATAGCTTCGTTGTACTGCGGATTCTGAGTGCTCTTCATTTTCAATACATAACTCCGAAGTATCTGTACCGCCTCATCGTACTTTTGAATCGACTCTTTCTCATCGGCATTGAGCTTGGCCATTCGCAGTTCATATCCAGCCTCGTCACGCGTTTGGTCTCGATACGCGCTCAGCATTGCTCTGGCTTTGTCGAATTGCTTGCAGGTTGTATAGGCTTGCGAAGCGCTTAAGGCTGGTGGCATTCGTTCAACAAACTGAGCATAACGCTTCTGGAGATGAGTCTTATTGACCATCAACTCACATTGCTCAGCAACTCGTTTCGCAAGATCTGATGCTTGTTTGTTCGCGCCGCAGTGTGCGTACAAATCGCTCACATCTTGCATGAGCGCATACGACATAGGAAACAGGTCTAAGGAAATGATGGCGTTCATAGAGTCTAGTACCGCAATGCACTCTTGATTCTTCGAAGCAGCACTCAACAAGTTTGCATATCGTATGAAGAGCGTACGATAGTTATCAATGTAATGTCGGTGTGTTTCATCATAGTAGACCTGTGCATTGTTTAGGTTTCGAAACTTGAATCCATAGTCAAAGCCTGTAGAGTAGCTGTCTCCATACTTCAAATGCATCAAACACTTTTCCATAACATTCGCATCGATAACTTCACCGGGCTCTCCTACTGGCTGAGGGCAAACTCGATAGGCCATACCCTCCAGCCGACATCTACTGCCAAGACCACAATAGAGCTCGGCCGTAGGGTAGCCACAGGTTATTGAGTAGTAGAGCGGCCGCTTGAACTGCGTTCGCTTTACTATTTCACCAATAACTTGCTGTGAAACAGTGAATGCATACTGTGAGTTCTCACGGGCATATCCCGTGTACTCCCACTCAAAACGTCGTTGCGATGTTGAGTCCTTATTTAATGCGTACTTCTTACAGACCTCATCGGAGAGCTCGAATTGCACATGTTCGGCCTTGGCAACTTTTGTTGATAATGCACCGGCGCTGTATTCATCCGCAAGCAAACTTTGATCGCTAAAGCTGAGAGGGATTGGTTTTGCACCCCAGGGAGCGAGGTTCTTAAGGTCATAAACATACCAAAGTGTACTTGCAAGGCTCATATTTACGATACGGATATCGCGGCGTACACCATACACATCCTGAAGCAACCAGAGCGGAAACGTGTCGTTATCACCGTTAGTCACAAGGATGGCATCCTCTTCGCAACTCTGCAAAATGTTGTAGGCGTAGTCGAATGGCACATAGTTGTTGGCGCGAGAATGTATGAACCAGCCTTGAGCAGCCATGTTGAGTGGAACAAGCGTCAGACAGAGAACAATCGCTAACAATGTCACGAGATTGCTTCTTACTTTCTGTCTGATGATATCAACCACACTCATAGAACCCACCGCAATCCACAGAGCCCATACCATAAAGGCACCGGTATAGAAGTAGTCTCTCTCTCGTGGTTGCGGCTCCTGTTGATTCTGTGCGAACGCCGCAATCAGTCCCATCATCAAAAACATGACCGCAAACACAATTGCCATTTTGTAGTCACGTCGGAAGTGCTGAACCATTCCAAGCAGCCCAAGAACAAAGGGCAAGCCATAGAATGCAATTGGGAAGTGCGACGCGTAGCCATTGCCAAAGTTTGTGCCTTCAAGGTACTTTGCTGAGCTTGTCCAGGTCCAGGCCTCTGCATCCTGTACATCACTACTTCGTCCAAAGAAGTTCCATAAGAGATAGCGGAAAAACATGTGGTCGAGCTGATAGCTGAAAAGATAGTTCCAGTCGCCTGAATTGGACTTTGCAGCTGCATAATCCGGTACAGAGAACGACATGCCAGGTGAACGCAGCGACTCGATGCTCTTGTACGGCGGAGGAGTATAGGGACCATACTTCTTGTATGCTTCGATCTTGTCAGCATCACGCTCGAAGCGTCGCGGGAACATGGGTGCGTCACCATACTGTTCTCTGCCGAGATATGAAATGAGGGAGCGAAATGTCTTGGGTGCATTCTCATTCATTGGTGGATTAGCATTCGATCGTATCAATATCTGCGTATAGGTTGTGTAACCGCAGAACATGCAGACAAAGCTGGCTGATGCGAGTGCAACAAGGGACTTCTTCTTTTGCATACCGATGTAGACACCGAGAACAGAAGCCACTAGTACGGTCCAACCCAGTACCTGCACCCAGAGCTCATTCTCAACATGATATTCATGCGCCTCATTCTGCCAGGGTAGATTTCCAGCTAACAATGCAGGATAGTATTTCACGACTCCAGGGTACACGATGATAAACACGAACAGCGTTAGTGCCCCGGTGAGAACGACGTTCTTTACCGAGATACTGTACTTGCGGAAGTACACAAGGAGTCCGATGGAAAAAATGCACAAAACACTCAACAAGTGCACACCGGTTGAGAGTCCAATCAAGTATGCAATAAGCAGCAAATAGCGCTCGTGACCGCTTTCGTCCGCTCGCTCATGCCATCTCAACATGAGGTACACAATCAGTGCTACAAAAAGTGAAGACGAGGCGTACACCTCGCTTTCAACGGCATTAAACCAAAAGGTGTCACTCCAGCAAAACGCCAGAGAACCAACCAAAGCCGCTCCGTACACAACAAGCGCATCTCCAAAGCCATCTATTGTTCGTTTAGCAATGTTCAGGATCATCATGATTGCGATGTAGTAGCACAACCAGATAGTCAGAGCACTAGCTACAACGGAAACCATGTTCACACGCACAGCTGGATCTCCAATGGGGATCAAATGGAAGAGCTTCCCTACCATGAGGAAAAGCGGTGCCCCTGGTGGGTGCGGCACTTGCTGCTGCACAGCCGCCGCGGTGAATTCGGCACAATCCCAAAACGGCACCGTTGGCTGCACGCAAAGCGTGTATGTTGCTAGTGCAAGGAAGAGTGCTACTAATCCGAGAATGTGTTTAAGCTGCGGTATCGACATACTTTTCTTGTATTGTATTTGAGTTCTCAGAAGAGTTTCAATCTACGAAAGCGCTCACAAACTTTGCGCTGTGCTGCGTAGATTGAACTGCTATCACTTGTGTTGAATGAACCTACCGGGTTGAATGCGACAGATTGTACACTTCTTCATTCTTGGAATCGGCGCTGCAATAGGTGTCATTAGCTTGCATGGCTTGCAAGCCAACAACGCGGCCTTGAACAAGGCGGTCATTCAGCAAGGTAATCGTACACAAGCGATGTTGCTTGCTCAGAAGCTTCTTGCGGCTTATCCAGAGCAGCGAATGCATATAGATAGCTCGGTGAGCTCTCTATCGGTCGTTTTTCCAAGAGGAACACATCTTAGTCTCGGTCCGTGTAGATCCATCGCAAACAACGAAGAGTGGTACGACGATGCGACTCTCTGCGATCAACTTTCGGTCCCATACCTCCGTGGAAAGTGCACTCTTCCCAGCTCAGATGCTGGTAGAGCTCGTTGTCGTGATTTTTTCACCGCGATGTATGGTTCAGACGAGAAAAGTGTGCGGAAAAACTGCACTGCTCTTCGATGGATTGACGGTCGCACTCTCCTTTTCTCACGGATTAACTCCGTGGACAAGCACATACGTCAGCTTATTCGCGAACTCAGTACGCTGCCAGACTCTATGCAGAAGTACCTTCGTGAGCCTGGTGGGTCGCTTGTGTGGCGTCAGGTTGCAGGAACCAATCGCCTGAGCGCGCACTCATTTGGTATCGCCCTAGATATAAATGTTCGCCAGTCTCATTATTGGCGGAATCACTCGACGATTGGGACACCAAGCTATAGAAATCGAATTCCCTTTGAGATCGTTGAGCTCTTTGAACGTCACGGTTTTATTTGGGGTGGAAAGTGGATCCACTTCGATACCATGCACTTTGAATTTCGTCCTGAGCTCTGCCTGCCACACTGCAATTGCACAACCTCTTCTTCCGACGAGTAAAGCGGCGAGCGAAGCTCGACGCATAATAATGAGGCGTCTTCATCTCCCCTTTTTTAACACCTTTTAAGGGTTCTGCTAGTGTAAGGAAGGTCTTCATAGACTATCTTGCGCCATTCTCACAGTCCTCCGAATTATGTCCATTTCCTTCCCCTCTCTACTCCGCACTCGTTGGGTTCAAATAGCGGCTGTTCTTTGCCTTGGACTAGGGCTATGGCTCTTCTTCAGAACCAGCGCTGCTAGTACAAAGGAAGTAATGGTAACGGTAAAGCGTGGCACTTTTCAGGTAAGTGTTACTGTGAGTGGTGAGCTGCAAGCAAAGAACTCGATAGACATTCACGGTCCTGAGGGAGCGAGATCTGAAGGCATCTGGCAGTTAAAGATCGAGAAGTTGATTCCTGAAGGAACGGTCGTAAAACAAGGAGATTGGGTGGCAGACTTGGACCGCACGGAAATAGCGTCGAAGCTCAAGGAGGCTGAACTTGCAGTACAGAAAGCAGAAGCTCAGTACACTCAGACATCGCTGGATTCAAGCCTGACACTATCAGGTGCACGCGATGATATTACCAACCTCCGATCTACTCTTGAAGAAACGAAACTGCAGCTTGAACAGTCTGCATACGAGCCACCAGCTATTAAGCGCAGAACCGAAATAGAGTATCAAAGCGCAGAGCGTCGATTGCAACAGAGCATTACCAATTATCAAACCAAGCTCAAGCAGTCGGTTGCTCGAATGTCGCAGGCTTCTGCCGACCTTCAAAAGGAACAGCAGCGAATGGGCTCGCTTGGAGCTCTGTTCTCACAACTCAGCGTCACAGCACCAGCCAATGGGATGGTTATCTATGCACGCGAGTGGAACGGACGAAAGAAAGTTGTAGGATCACAGATATCCGCATGGGAGCCGACAGTAGCCACGCTTCCTGACTTGACTCAGATGCTCAGCGTTTGCTATGTAAATGAGGTGGATATACAGAAGATTAAAAAGGGACAGAGTGTTAGCATTGGTTTAGATGCTGATCCTAACAAGCGTCTACACGGCCGCATCGATGAAGTCGCGAACATTGGTGAACAGCGTCCAAATTCCGACTCCAAAGTCTTCGAAGTGAAGATACAGATGATTGAGTCAGACACCTTGTTACGTCCGGCTATGACCACAGCGAATCACATTCTTGTTGCAGAGCTGCAACAGAGTCTTTCGGTTCCTCTTGAGTGTCTGCACGCCGAGAATTCGAAGACCTATGTCTACCTGCGCCGTTCCGGCTCGCTCATAAAACAAGAAGTCAAAACTGGTGCGCTCAATGAGAATGAAGCTCAAATCGTTGCTGGTTTAAATGAGGGCGAAAGTGTGTACCTCTCTACACCTAGCGATGCGGCAAAGGCGAATGTGTCGGCACTTCCCTAGTGCCAATGGGCATTAGAGCAGAGCAGCTTCTCTGCGGACTCAGCTTCGATGCATTTGAATGCGTGAGAATCGTGTCATCGTCCAAATCAACCTGCGCTATTGATAGTAGCAAGAGGATAGTTCGAAGGAGCTTGATCAGTATGCCATGTGTGAGATACAGTTAGAATGAATTTACTTACCAACATAGGTATCGCTGCCGAGGCTATACAGCATAACAAAGTGCGAACGCTCCTGACCTCTTTGGGGATCATTTTTGGCGTTAGCTCGGTGATTGCCATGCTCAGTGTTGGCAAAGGAGCTGAACAAGAGATCTTAGAACAAATGAGAGCATTGGGCTCGAATAATCTCATTATTAAGTCGGTGGTTGAACAGAAGGTAGACAAAGAAGCCGGCGAAGATGAAACGAAGAAGAAGAAAGTCTGGTCGCCTGGCCTCTGCATAGCTGATATAGAGGCAATGCGTGCCACAATACCAACGCTAAAAAGTGTATCGCCTGAGATTGTTGTTGAATGTCTGGCTCTGCATTCAGATAAAAAAAGAAGCGTGAAACTCGTGGGCATTGATAGTGCTCATTTCTCCGCGGGTGAGTATCGAGTTCAGAATGGTACTCAGTTGCAGGCGATGCACATATCTCACAGTAGCGCTGTATGTGTGATCGGCTGGGGTATAAAAACGAAGCTGTTTGCAAATGAGGATGCTATAGGACAATCTATAAAGTGTGGTGACCTCTGGCTGACAATCGTAGGCGTATTGGCGTCGAATACCTTCACGGAGAAGACGATGGAGCACCTGGGCATTCGGGATCAGAACTACGATGTATATGCACCGTACACAACTGTATTGCGACGTTTTCGAAATCGCTCACTCCTTACGAAGCGTATGTTGAACGAGGCTTCGAGGTCTGACAACGACGAAGAAAAGGCTCTGACAGATGAAGAAAAGAACCCACATCAAGTAGATAGAATCATTGTACAGCTGATGGATTCTCAGAATAACCAAGCCGTCGCTGAAGTCATCAGTCGCTTGCTCGCACGACGACACAACAAAGTTCCTGACTTTGAAGTGGTAGTTCCTGAGCTCTTGTTGAGACAAGAACAGCGCACAAAAGACATCTTCAATTTTGTACTTGGAGCCATCGCTGGTATTTCACTCGTGGTCGGTGGCATTGGCATTATGAATATTATGCTCGCCAGTGTGTTGGAACGGACCAAAGAGATTGGCACACGGAGAGCAATTGGGGCAACACGACGTGACATCATCATCCAGTTTCTTTCCGAGGCTATTGGCCTTAGCATGGGTGGCGGACTTATCGGCGTTGGCTTGGGTGTAGCACTGAGCTATGCAATCTCACAACTCGCCGAGATAAAAACTGAAGTGACCTGGACATCGGTTTTGATGTCGTTCTCCGTTTCAGCTGCTATCGGCCTCATTGCTGGGATCGTCCCTGCACGTCGTGCAGCAACGATGGATCCTGTTGCTGCCCTACGATACGAATAAGGTACTTGCTTCCCGTCACGAACACCGCTTCAAATTTGCCCTCGTTATGAAATCAACCGCTGCAAAACATCCTCTCAATACCTTTGGCAATAATGTTGAGTGTGCACACTCATCTGCTCAAACTCACACAAGGCATGCGCGTAACGGTCGAAGAGTTGTCAGCAAAGCAATCGCTCTGCTCTTTGGCTGCGGCATGCTAAGTCCTGCTGAGGCGAGTGATACCCTGCGTTTGGATTTGCAGTCCTGTATTGCTCGAGCAAAGAGAGATGGCGCAAATGCACGAGCGCTTCGTTTTGAGTATGCTTCTCAATGTGCTGAGCATGATGCCGCTCGAGCTGAGTTTCTGCCTCAGTTGAGCTTGGACGCATCGTTGCCAGGTTACTCACGTGCAATTGCTCCAGTCCTGCAACCAGACGGTACAAACTTGTATGTGTCTCAAACCCAAACATTTTCAGACGCCAGTCTGCAGCTCAACCAGAAGATCCCCTTTACGGGTGGTGATCTGAGTATCAGCAGTTCACTTGACAATCGTGTTAACCTGCAGGGCGAGCGACGCGAAGGCTGGTCGGCTACTCCGTTTAGTATACAGCTACGACAACCCCTCACAGGTTACAACCCGTACACCTTCCAACGTCGCTTAGATGATATGCGTTTTGAGGCACAAACCAGAAGCTACATTGAGCAAATGGAAGAGCTCTCTGCTCAAGCTGCCGGACGTTTCTTCGATTACTACATCTCTGGAATGAACATCGGCAATGCTGAACTGAACATTGCCTTGAACGACTCCATTCACGTGTTGGCAAAAGGTCGTTACAATTTTGGGAAGATCGCAGAGAATGATTTGCTGCAAAATGAGTTGGCTGTATTAAGCGCACGCAATGACTTCGAACGAGCGAGACTAAGTCGCGACAGAAGTTTAGCCGCCCTTCAACTGCTCCTCGGCTTGCCCTCTGGTACGGTAATCGTAGCGCAGACTCCACCAATGGCAAAAGAGATCAGCATCGATATTCCGAAAACTTTAGCCTATGCTTTGGCTCATCGTTCTGACGCAATTTCGTACGACATGCAAGCGCTCGATGCCGAACGTAGCCTGGATCAAGCAAAGGTCAATAATCGATTTAATATTCAACTCATAGCCAGCTATGGTTTGAATCAAAGCGCGACCTCCATGCAAGGATCGTATCAGAACTTACTTGAGCAACAGCGTCTTACTTTGAACGTGGGTCTGCCATTGATCACCTGGGGACGTACCTCATCGCTCGTTGAAGCCGCCCGCGCACAAAGCGATAAGGTGGAAGCAATGAATTCTCTGCGACGAGCTGAACTGCAACAAGAGATCGAATATGATTTGCGAGACTTTCAACAGCTCTCATCTCTGCTCGGTATCGCCGATCGCTCACAGTCTATAGCGGAACGTCGTTACGAAGTCGCCAGAAATCGCTACATCATCGGTAAGATTGAAACAACTGAGTTAATGTTGGCACAAAAGGAGAAAGACGAATCTAAGCGCTCCTACTACTCTAGTCTACGAGACTACTGGGTTTCCTACTACAGAATTCGCAAAACAACGCTCTACGATATTGAGAACAATCGTCCAATCAGTGTGCAGAGCGAAGATGAACATTGACCCTGTATAACTGAACCTAGTGACCACAGCTCATGCATCTGTTTGGATCCGCTTCTATTCCCTTGTTCGTACATCCACAGGTACTCTTCATAGAAAGACAGCTTCAATAATCGAATGTGCATCGACTTCCCTTTCTCGCATTGAGTGTCAGAGTCGTTTGTAAGGTCTTTCAGTAGTAGGACCTCTTGATACGCGACGTTTCAGAGCGCGCCACCTTGAGTTCTCATCGTGGATCGTAAGTACTGATAGCTCCTTGATCGAAAGCGCTTAAGCACATAGTCTCTGGAGTCACTGTTCTCCGCTTCTGTGCCCATACTCCCAGACACAATTGCAAGAAATGCCTGATGCACAGAACGCAACAAAAAAGCCCGATCGGAAGTGATCGGGCTTTTCTAAAAATTGAATGCACTTCGAATCGATGACTCTTACAATGGGTCGTATGATCCAGATGAATACTCAATAGATTCATGCAAGTATGGATCATTGTAGGCGAGTGCAGGATGCTTCTTAAAGGCCTGAGCACCGACGTAGAGGAAAATACCGCCCATAAGCAGCACACCACTCAAACCAGCCACTAAGAGGGATATAGAGAAGCTTGTCTCATCACCATGACCATGCTCGTGACCGTGTCCACCAAACACTGGAAGAATAACCCAGCAAAGGTCAATGAAGTGAGCAAAGAGAATGATGAAAGAAGCTATAATTCCCAAACGTGGATTACGCTTTACATCCTGGCGCAATAAGAATAAGAATGGAGTGAAGAAGTGGATGAACAATGAAGACCATCCAAAAACCTCCCAGCCGCCTTGTAAGCGCTTAGCATAATAAAAGGTCTCCTCAGGCATATTACCATACCAGATGATGTAATACTGAGAGAAGGCAACGTAGGTCCAAAAAATAGTAAAGGCAAACATGAACTTACCAAGGTCATGGTAGTGTTCACGAGTAATGATGCCTTTTAGATAGCCTTCACGATTGAAGTAATATGCGAAAATGAGCATCAGTGATGCAGTCGACACGAAGTTGCCACCAAAGTAATAGATACCAAAGATGGTGCTGAACCATTTTGGCTCAAGCGACATCATAAGATCGAAGGCAACAAAGGTGATGGTCAAAGCATACGCGATAATAAAGGGAGCTGCACGCTTCCAGTTCTTACGAGTAGGAGTGAGGTCATCTGTTGTATCCTGCTTGATGGAGTTGCCAACAATAAAGCTGTGCATATACCACCAGAGCAAAGCATAGACTGCCAGACGAACATAAAAGAAGGTATGATCAAGATACAAGCCCTTGAACGTGCCTGGAGCCATAAGCTTTGCCAAATGCTCATCGCCTGCTGGATTCCACCACGAGTAAATAAGTGGTGCCATGAATGCGAGAGGAATCAATGTAAGAGGAACCCCTACTTTGACATTTGTCGAAAGGAGCTCAGCTATACGACGAATCGATACAGCCCAGCCAGCGTTTGCTAAGTAACTCAGGATCGAAAAGAAGAGCAATGTCACGCTAATACCGGTGACATACATAAATCCAAGAACGTAACCTGCATAGAAGTTCTGCATGCCTGTTGCGGCCATGGCACCTAAACCAACTGCACCAATCGCAAACAGGATGATGCCGACGGTCTGCATTTTTTTGACAAAAGGAGTATCTGCCAGATTATACTTCGTCATAATTATTTCCCTCCCGCAGTAGTGGTGGCAGAACTATCAGCAGGAGCCGCTGAACTTACTGGGCTTTCTCCTGCAGCCTTGCCTTGTAATTCACGAATGTATCGGACTATAGCCCAACGATCAACGTCCGAGAGACGGTCGCCATACGCAGGCATAATGTTTTGTCCAACGCTAATAATGTGAAACAGCTTCGCATCCGAATAGCCGCGAGCTACTTCACGCGTAATGTTCATGGTTTCTGTTGCTCCAAATTCCGGAGTACGCTTGTGTACCAATCCATCGCCTGTTCCGCCATAGTTATGACATGGCGCGCAGAAGGTGTAGAATCGATTTTGTCCACGAGCTAACACAAACTCTGAATTTGGCACCGGGTTACCGGCAGCAAAAGCAACTTCAGCTTTGTCCACATCGCCAGGAGCAAATGGATAGACGTGTCCGTCACGCGGAACCGTATTCGCAAGCGGATCCCGGTTGGACTTACGATCCACAAAGTAGTGTGAGCCAGTTTGTGGTTTGACTTTGAACTGATCGTCCATATCGGCAAGCATCATGATCGGCGGTTGCTCAGAATACCAAGGAATGTATCCAGCAATGACCGCAGCGACAAAACCCGCAAGGCCGAGTCCGAGAACGATCCAAAACACTGACAACTTCATTTTCATAATTCAACTAATAGATGTTCATTGTTCTATGGATAAACCGACTCTACTTATGCTCGTCACCTTCGTAGACAACGCGTACATCGTTGGCTCCGAGAGATTTCATAAAGCTCACAACCGACTCTTCGTTAAAGCGAGCGTCATCTGCATAAATGCCTAGCACGAACTCATCATCTGTTGCCTTCTTAAAGCCCTCATCGTGTTGAAATGCGTGCCACCAAGTTGGTAGCTTCATCAAAGCAAACAACCCAACGACGGTTGAAATAGCGCAGAGAAGGACCGTTAATTCAAAGTCAATAGGAATTGAAAACTGAAAAGCAAAGAGCTGCTTTCCACCGATGTTCAACTTGTAGTCAACAGCACCAGTCCATGCCTGGAGTCCAATAGCCGTTGCTGTTCCACACACAGCTCCAACGAATGAGATGTACGGAAGAATCGTTCTCTTCACTCCCATAGCGCGGTCTAAACCGTGCAATGGATAGGGTGTAAAACAGTCGAACTTTGTAAAGCCTGCTTGATTCGTCTTCGTAGCAGCGCTCATAATAGCATTAGGGTCCGTAAAGTTCCCAAGTACTCCGCTTGTTTTCATATTAGTGTCCTCCTCCAAAAGTATGCTCTGTTGCTGGGCTTGCTGCGTGCTCCTCATGATCATGATGATGATGCGCTTGAGCACCAGGCATGATCGACTTTACTTCGGCAATAGCAATGACCGGAATGAACTTAGAGAAGAGAAGGAATAGCGTAAGGAAGATTCCAAATGTTCCGGCAAAGATCGAGACCTCAACCCATGTTGGTGAGTAGTAACCCCAGCTTGCTGGCAAAAAGTCGTGGTGCAAAGACGTTGAGATAATGGTAAAGCGCTCGAACCACATTCCAATGTTCACGAAGATGGAGATCACGAACATCAAAGGAATGCTTCTGCGTGCTTTTGCAAACCAGAAGACTTGCGGTGAGATTACGTTACACAACACCATGGTCCAATATGACCAGGCATAATCCCCTGTTGCACGGTTTACAAATACAAAACCTTCATAAGGATTGCCACTATACTGGGCGATAAAGAACTCCATCGCGTAGGCATATCCAACCATCATCCCTGTTGCAAGGATGATCTTATTCATGTTATCAAGGTGCTTCATCGTGATATACTCCTTGAGGTCAAGGATTTCACGAAGAATAACGAGCAAGGTAACCACCATCGCAAAACCAGAGAAAATAGCTCCAGCAACAAAGTATGGTGGGAAGATTGTGGTGTGCCATCCTGGAAGAATACCCGCAGCAAAGTCTAACGAAACCACTGAGTGTACAGACAATACCAGCGGAGTTGACAAACCTGCAAGAATCATATACGCCATTTCATAGTGGTGCCAACGGCGCATGGAGCCGTCCCAACCCAGCGAGAAAAAGCCGTACAATTTCTTCGCTAACTTTGACTTTACGAAATCACGAACGGTTGCCAAATCTGGAACCATACCGATAAACCAGAACATCGCTGAAACAGCGAAGTATGTATTTACCGCGAATACGTCCCACTCCAATGGAGAGCGAAAATTCGTCCAGATCTGCATTTGATTACCTGGAGTTGGAATAAGCCAGGTAAACAACCACTGACGTCCTGTGTGCGAAAGCACCATCGCTGTCGCATTAATAACCGCGAAAATGGTCATAGCCTCAGCGGAACGGTTAATACCGGTACGCCACTTTTGGCGGAAGAGAAACAGAATGGCAGAGATCAGCGTTCCCGCGTGACCAATACCGATCCAAAACACGAAGTTGGTAATGTCCCAACCCCATCCAATTGGATTGTTCAAACCCCACACCCCGATACCATTAAACATGGTATAGAGAATACACCCTAAGCCCCAAGCCATCAGAGATGCGGAGCATCCCAAGGCCATGAGGAATTTCATATTCGGCTTCGCCTCCGTGATTCCTGCGATCTTCCTGGTAATGTCGCCCAGTGAAGGATTTCCCAGAACCAGCGGTTCTCGCTCAAACCGTACAGCCTGCGTTTGCATAGTGTTCATGACTCAGTGATTCTAAATTCTTTCGTTTCTAATGTTATGCTTCGCCCTGTTTGTTACGAACCTTTGCCAGGTAGGTAACGGAAGGACGAACGTTGAGCTCTTCCAAAACCTTGAAGGAACGCTGTCCTTGCTTGAGTTCTGAAACCTTACTCTTCGGATCGTTCATATTGCCAAAGGTAATTGCAGATGCCGGGCAAGCCTCTTGGCAAGCGGTGACGACATCGCCATCTGGCACTCGACTAAATCCGCGATCCTTTGCATGGTACTTCGCTTCGTTAATGCGTTGAACGCAGAATGTACACTTCTCCATGACCCCGCGAACGCGAATGGTAACATCCGGATTGAATACATAATTCATTGGCTCTTTGTCGCCCTGAATAAGCTCACGATAATCAAGGAAGTTGAAACGACGGACCTTGTAAGGACAGTTATTCAAGCAATATCTGGTACCTACACAACGATTGTAGGTCATTTCATTCAAGCCTTCTGGAGAGTGCGTGGTTGCAGCCACAGGACATACGTTTTCGCAAGGAGCGCTTTCGCAATGTTGACACATCATTGGCTCAACGATGCTTTCTGGGTTCTCAGGATCGCCTTTATAGTAAAGATCCAAACGCATCCAGTGCATTTCACGTCCACGAATAACCTGCTCCTTACCAACAGTCGCAATATTGTTCTCACTCTGACAAGCAACAACACAAGCGTTACAACCAGTACAGGTTGACATGTCGATAACCATGCCCCAGCGATGTCCTTTGTATTGGAATCCAGACATCAAGCTCATTGGCGTAACAAATTTGTCGCCCTCTGCATGCTCACCAACAATGTGCTCTTCTTTAGTGATGATCTCACCGCTCTTAACCTGAGCGATGGTCATGTCTCGAACAATATCGCGAGTCTTTGACTCTGGTGCATGTGGATCCCACTCTGAGCCCTTGCTATGTTGAGTGTGGAAGTACCCTTGGGTACGAGCAACGGTGTTCTTCTTTTGTGCGTCTTTTACGGTTACAGCGGTATAACCAATCGATGTGCCTTGCTTGTGCAAGCGATAGGCATTCGTGCCATAGCCCTTTGCTATATCACCAAAACCACGACCATAACCAACAGCTGTCACGATGATATCATCGCTCAAGCCTGGTTGGATCAGAACAGGAAGTTCAATCTCCTCACGTTCGCCGTTGCTAACGCTTATCACTCGATCAGCAACAACACCAAGCTTCGCAGCGGTGTTCTTGCTCATCATCGCAACGTTCTCCCATGTGTGCTTGGTGATTGGGTCAGGGCACTCCATCATCCAACCATTGTTTGCGAAGATTCCATCGTAGATGGTTGAGCTTGGCGTGGTAAACAATACCATTCCGTCAAGCTTCTTTGCTTTTGCAAGTGTGCCAAGGTTTGCAAGATTAGCTGCGCCAACACTGCTTGTGTTTGGTTGAGCGACGACGCCATCGCGAAGTGCTTTCTCCCAACCGGCATCATCTTGAACAACGCTCATCCAACGAGACTTCACATACTCGTAATAGTTCGCAGATGCTGCAAAGCTCTCAGCATTCAAGACCTTTGCAATACTCATGAGCAAGTCTGCGTTCGACATCGAACCTTCATTCAATGGCGCTATGAGTGGCTGCTGCAGGCTTAAGGTGCCGTCAAATGCAACAGCATCACCCCATGACTCATACTGGTGAGCGGATGGAAAGTTAATAGCTGTAGCAAGTGCCGTTTCATCTTCGTAGTAGGTGGAAGAGAATCTTTCAGGTACGGCTCCTAAGAGACTGCGCATATCAGCGTCCGCACTGAGCATTGGATTGGCATCACAGAACAATACTACACCAACTTTTCCAGCGCGGATGTCAGCTCTTAGCTTCTCAATCGCTGGCATTTTTGCGTTACTGTTTGGTAGTGTATGCGCAAACACCTTATCGCTGCCTACGGAACCAAGCATGGCGTTGATAGCCATTCCGATACCATTGGCCATTGGTGACAGATGTGCACCGACTAACACGCAACCGCGTTCACCAGCTTCGCAGAGTTCTTCTGCGCAACGCTTCGCTGCTTGTGCTTGAGTGTCTGCGTAACCACTAATACGAGGGCCACCTTTCTTCGCAGCAACCTCATTATGAAGTGTCGCAAGAAAGGCTTCGAAGTCGTTCGCACCAAGCTTTACTCTCTCATCGGCATTCATACCGCTTAAGGAGAAGGTTGCTTCAGCGACCGTCAACTTCGTCATGTTCGGATTCTCTTTGCTTGGCTTGCGGCCTGCAGCAAAGTTGCGGGTATGCCATGTAGAATTCTTATCCGTGCCCAAGAAATCATGGTCCACAGAAACAATGACACTTGCTTTTGAGAGGTCTGCTACAAACTCAGCATCAACGCCAAAGAGTGCTTTGTTCGCTTCAGCAGCGCCATCACACACCATATTTGGCATGGTCACAAACACAATGTTTGGATTGGCAGCTTCTATCTCTTTGCACAATGCATCGAAAGATGGTGAGCAATGCTCATCGATGAGAATGCGCGTTTCTTTGCCAGCAGCTTTGGCATTGTTGATACCAGCCGCTACCAAATTCACAGCGTTCTGAGGAGTTGAGAAACCACCAGTCTTCTGCTTTCCATCCACACGTCCAACCGTCACTTGACGGATACGATTCGGGTCATACAGATTCATGAGGGTGGCTTGAACATACACGCCAGACTTCCCACCTGAAACAGGATGGAGATCATTTCCATCAACTTTGACTGGACGTCCTTCCCGAACTTTCACTAACAACCCCTGCGCTGCATTCTGATGCATGTATACGGTTGCATAGTGATTTGGCAGACCAGGAACCAGATACTCTGGACTCTTTACCGAGGGCACTAACTTGTGATCAGGACGGCGGCAAGCTGCTGCTGTGACCGCCATGGACGCTGATAATAGAGCCATGAAAGAGCGACGACTTATCGGATTCTCGAAGCTTGGAAGTGTATCGTAGCCTTCTTTGAATTCTTCACGGAATGCATCTGAAGATGCAGCACCATGTAGGTCAATTGTGTGCAAGGCTTGCGTATTCGAGGGTTCGTACTTAGACATGATATTTTCGAATAGTGTGTTTGTTTTCAATCTTGAGTTTGACATCCAAAAGCACTGCTCATTTCACGAAGTGCAAGGCAAGTGCAAGGATCTTCAAACTATTTATCTGTATGGTGCGCGCCTATCGGCGCCGCACTCAGCAAGGTTCAATTAGTGGTGACAAGCCGAACAATTCTCAGGACCATATCCAGGTACTTTTGGATGTGGTATTCCTGCAACTTGCTGAGCGGGAACCTCGGTTTCAAACTGACCAAACTGAGGAACTGTAATCGCTTTTGACCGCTCGTGTACACCCTTTAAAAGATCAGGATTCACAGACTTATACAGATTCTCTTTTGAAGTGTAATCAACACGTCCACCGGTAAAAATTCCCGAAATCATACGCGCAGGTACGACAAACTTTTCAGGATCACGGTGGCAATCCAAACACCAACCCATAGATAATGCTTTGTTCTGCGACACAACTCCCTGTTCCTCAATCTTCTCGTGACATGATTGGCAATCAATCTGATTACGAATGTGACGACTGTGATCGAAGAATGCATAATCAGGCAACTTGTGCACACGTACCCACTCTATTGGTTGGCCGCTTTCCCAGCTATCACGCACCATTTTGAGCTTTGGGCTTTCGGACTTCACCACAAGGTGACAGCCCATACAGGTACTCGTGTTTGGGATTGGTGAATGAGCTGACTTCTCAACTCCCGCATGACAGTACTGACAGCTCATTGCTAAGGTATCAGCGTGTAGCTTATGCGAAAATGGAATCGGTTGTTGTGGACGATATCCACGGTCAGTTACTCGATTCTGTAGTCCAAAGAATGCAACGGTAACAAGGACGAAAAGTCCTAAGCCACCGGCTGCAATTCCCATTTTAATTGATTGATCAGTTGATCTATTAAACATAAAAGTAACCCGATTATTGATTTGCAATCCTAAGGTCTGCCTTCAGGCTCATTGCCTTCGTTATCTTCCAACGAAGAAAGAGAATTCCCCCGCCCAGCAGACTAAAAAACATACCCAAAAAGAAGAGAACACTATATGAATAACTTTCCCCAATAGCAGAATCAGACGAACCTGGAGTGTACGCGTCTTTGCAGCTAGGACAAGCTGAAACAACGCTGGCTGCGAGTAAAAACACAGAAACGCAGGCCAACAACTGTTGACTGCGTCTTAACGAAAACTTGATGCTGCTTTTATGCATTTATACCGTAGATGGAAACCACACATATAACATCAGATAAACCAACACCCCACTTAGCGTCACATAGAGCCAGAGCGGAAATGTGATCCTTGCAATCTTCTTGTGCTTTTCAAACTCCCCACGCCAAGAACGCACGATCGTGTACAACGCAAGCGGAACAATCACCGCCGCAAGAACGATATGCGAAAGAAGAACCCCAAAATACACCAAACGAAGCGTTCCTTCCCCACCAAAATGTGTTGGCTCCACTTTTTGAGAGTGATACAGCACATAGGATAAGAGAAATACACATGAAAGTCCGAATGCACTCAACATCATTGTTCGGTGCAAAGAGCGTCGACCACTTCGTATGGCCCAATACCCCAGACTAAGAAGTATCGCGCAACTTCCATTCAGAAATGCATGGAATGGTGGAGCATAACTCACATCCATTGTTCTCAAGGACAATGCACCTGGGTACATGATCATGAAAGCAACTAATGCGATCACAACAATGCTCAGCGCACTTACGATCACTCGCAAATTCGACTCAGACATTTTGTGAACAAGTCCTGATGTCATAATATCAATGAACCCCTTCGCTCAACAAGCTCTTCAAGTCGGTTTTGAACTTCACGACTTGAGCTGAATCCATGCTGTCATAATAACCGCGAATCATATTCGTCTGATCAACCAACACATACCGAGGACTGTGCGCCGATGGCTCAACGGGATCGCTGAGTAAGAAACCCTTGACGCACAACTGACGAACCGAATCCAAACTCATTCGTACAAATGACCAGCGATCTTTCTCAGCCTTGTACTGCTCAGCATACTGGGCCAGTACTTCGGGAGTATCGGTAGTTGGGTCAACTGTCAAAGAAACAAACTTAACATTTGTTCCCGCGAGTCCAAGCTGTAAATCGCGCAAATTTCCGTTCATTACAGGACAAACGCCTTGGCACGCTGTGAACATAAACGACGCAACCCATACATTTCCCTTGAGCTTATCGCTATCGAAGGCATCACCATGTGCATCAACCCCCTGGAAATGCGGAGCTTCTTTTATACGAGCTAAGGTACTGTCAGAAACGATATCTTTCTGAGCACTTTGCTCAGAGGGCTTACAGCCGCTTACGAGGCTTAGTGAAAAGCCAAGAAACACAAGCGAGCACCAACATCGCCAAACAGTCATAGTTCTCGTGAACACAGCTCTAAGCTCGTGCTCAACCCCTAAAATGGATGATGAAACGTTTCAAGATTTGTGAGAGCAAAAACCATCACAGCGAACAAAAATACTGGAACGAAAATAAATGCGCGCAAATACTTGTTGTCAAATTTCAAGTGCATGAAAATGTAGAGTACCATTGTCACCTTGATGGTTGCAATGATCAAGCCTATTGCCAGATTGATAAGCACTCCAAATTGTCCTAAGCCGGGAAAGTGTATCCATTCTGCAGCTCCCACCGTTACTGCCGTAAGTGCAATAAGAGCACCAAATACTCTGTAGTAGTCCTTGCGGCTGTCGCCATGCGACTGATCGTGCGAAAGGTCGTGTGAGTTTGACATGTTCAGTCCTTTGTGTTAGTGCAATGTTGGGAATAACAGATAGAGCGCTGGGAACAAGAAAATCCATACCAAATCGACAAAGTGCCAGTACAACCCTAGTACTTCAACTCTGTACGGTTTGGTGTAGCCTTTGCTTGTGAACGACTTGAAAAACATCCAGACCATTGGAATGATTCCACCGATCACGTGCAAGCCGTGAAATCCTGTCATTAAGAAGTAGAACGCAAAGAAGATGTTGCTGCTTGGGAAGTGACCGTGATGGAACTTGCTGCTGTACTCGAAGTACTTGACGGTCAAGAAACCGAACGCACACAAAATGGTGAGTCCCATAAACAACTGGAACATTGCTTTGTTATTTCGTTCAATGTGAAAAATGGCTAGAGCCATGGTCAACGAACTAGATATCAGGAACACGGTATTCAGTGTTGCCAGTGCAACATTGAGCTCGTGGGATGTGTGTGTGAACACATCGATATTGGCGTTGCGCAACACAATGAATGCGCCAAAGAAACCGGAGAAGAACATGATTTCCGAAGCCAAAAAGATCCACATCACGAGCTTTCCGTGGTTGATCCCGCTGACTGGTTCATGTCGTAAATCAAGTGCTAATGACATAGGTACCTCAAATGATCAAATTTTATCAACAAACATGAATAGAAACACTCCCATGAGGAATGCGTAAGATGCCAGCAACAACTTGCGAGCATTGCTAACCGAAGAATCTTGAGTAACCGCGATTGCTCTCCACACAAAAAAGAAACTCAAAAGAGCAAAGCCAATGAGATACAAAGAGCCTACTAAATTCTCATGATAAAGCATATACCCTGTAGGGATCAATGCAAGCGAGTAGGCTAATGCGTGCCATGCGACCATTGTTGACGAACCTTCGCCTTTGCCCAGCAATGCAAAACCACTACGTTGGTAGTCAATACGATACATGATTGCCAATGCAAGGAAGTGCGGCATTTGCCACAAGAACATAAGGGCAAACAAAATCCATGCTCCAGCTGAAAGCTCGTGTGAACCTGCTGTCCATCCTCCCATTGCTGGCAATGCACCAGGTACTCCACCAAGAAGCATGGCTGTCCATGACTTCTTCTTCAATGGCGTGTACATGACGGTGTAGCTGATGTGCGTAATGAGCGCGAGCACGAAGCTGATGGTGTCCACAAAGTACAGAGCCACTGCCCCGATAACAGAAGTTGCAATCGCAAAGTACAGAGAATGTTCTGGACTAATGAGTCCGGAAGGAATAGGCCGTGAACTCGTACGCTTCATCAATGCATCAGCATCTCGTTCCAGATACTGATTGAAGGAGCATGCACCTGCACTAATGCATGCCGTGCCCATCAAGCACAGTACGAAGTGCAACAAGTGAGGAATCGTCGTGAAATAGGAATTATCTCCCACTGCCAGATAATAGCCAGCTGCTGCTGTAAGGACTACCATTTGGGTAATGCCAGGCTTACTCAGCTCGTAGTAGCCTCGTAGCTTCGCTACGAGACGACTGTCGTCCGTTGATCTATGATCAATCTTCTCTATGGCGTTTATCTCTGCGAGTTCCAATGCTTTGCTTAGACAGTAAAATTACGAGAATCTGATTGTTTGCAGATTAGTGATGACTCATTGCAGCTTCACTGTGCGAACTGTGATGACCGTCAACACCTGCAGGACTTTCGCTCTCTTCCGGCGCAATCCACTGTGGATAGAAGTCAGACTCACGACCTGGTTGAGAAAACTCGTAAGGACCGCGATAGACGGTAATGTCCATATCGAAGTTTCCGTGACCTGGGTGCTCTGGTGCTGCCCACTCGAGAGTGTTTGCATTCCAAGGATTTCGAGATGCTTTCTTGCCGTACTTCAAGCTCCAAAAAATGTTGGCGATCAAGAAGAACTGGGCAAATCCTAAACCAATAGCGGACCAGGTAATGAAGGCATTCATTGGCTGGAATGGCTTGAGGAAGTCATAGACTGTTGGATCTGCGATACGTCGCATGTGCCCACCCAATCCAAGCATGTGCATTGGGAAAAAGGTCAGATTGAAAAACAAGAATGACCAGAAGAAGTGCTTACGACCCCATGATTCATTCAGCATCTTACCATAGAGTTTGGGGAACCAATAATAGATGGCTCCAAACACACCAAACAATGAAGCGCCAAACAACACATAGTGGAAGTGAGCAACAATGAAATAGGTATCGTGAATATAGATATCGACAGCAGCTGAAGCCATGAAAATCCCGCTTAAGCCGCCGATGATAAACATCGCGACAAAAGCAAGGGCACAAAGCATAGCAGAACTGAATCGTATACTTCCTCCCCAGATTGTTCCTATCCAGTTAAAGACCTTGATAGCTGAGGGTACAGCTATAACGATGGTCGACAACACAAAGGTTGTTCCAAGAAGCGGACTCATACCTGACTGGAACATGTGGTGTCCCCACACGATAAAGCCCAAGAATCCAATACCCATGATAGCAAATACCATGGCTTTGTAACCAAAGATTGGACGACGAGAAAAGGTAGAGATGATGTCCGACACTGCACCCATCGAAGGCACAATCATGATGTACACCGCTGGGTGAGAATAGAACCAGAACAAGTGTTGGAACAAGAGTGGTTGACCTTCGCCAGACCAATGACTCGTACCATCCAACGCTGAGGTCGCTACGAGATTTGTTGGGATGAAAAAGCTGGTATGAAGGAAGTTATCACAGAAAATCATGGCGAGCGATGCAGCCAACACTGGTGTACCCAGTGTGATCAAGACAGCCGTAATAAACAATGCCCAAATGGTCATTGGCATACGGAACAAGGTCATACCTTTCGCACGCTTGTTTAGGATGGTAGTGATGTAATTGATGGCACCCATGATAGAGGAAAACCCGACGAGGAATAAGCCGCATATCCAAAGGGTTTGCCCCAATCCTGCAATTGCCGACAAAGGCGGATACACCGTCCATCCTCCACCAGCCATTCCAGACTCTAAACCAAAACCTGCCATCAAGAGCATTGCTGCAGGAATGTTGAGCCAAAATGAAAACATGTTCAAGGTAGGGAGTGCCATATCATCGGTTCCAATCATCAGCGGAATCGCGAAGTTTCCGATGAAGCCGTTCACCATAGGGATGATTACCAAAAACAACATGATAGCACCGTGCATGGTCAACAACTGAGTGTAGAAACCCGGTTGTATAACACCGTCAGACGCCCACGTATCTGGTAACAAGCTGCCAATCAAAGGCACCGCTTGATCTGGATACGCAATTTTCCAACGGAGCATCAAAGCTGCTAAACCACCCACCATGAGAAAAAACAAGGTGGTGACCATGAATTGCTTCGCAATGGTCTTGTGATCGTTAGAAAAGATATACTTTCGGATAAAGGAGAGTTCAGGATGATGAGCGTGCGAATCATGCGCATGTGCATGCTCATGCACGTCGTCAACCGACTGCAAAGCCGTGGAGCTCATTAAAGCCTCGTGAGTTGTTAGAGTCTATTCCGTTTGTGCACCTTAGTGGTGCGCCGATTCAGCCTTCGTCTCAGTTGCAGGTGCCGTTACCGCATCTGAAGCTGTTGTCGGTACTGACTGAGCCATCTGCTCAGCTTTCATTTTAATCTGCTCGTCATACCATTTGTTGTACTCATCAGCCGATTGCATCATGAGTACACCACGCATGTTGTAGTGACTTGGTCCACACAACTCTGCGCAAGCCAATTCATATTTACCCGTCTTAAAACCGTTAAACCAGACCTTCATCCAAGAACCTGGAAGAGCATCTTGCTTTACACGGAAATGAGGGAGAAAGAAAGAGTGAATCACGTCGACCGATGACAAGTGTACCAATACATTCTTGTTGATCGGAAGATGGAACTCGTTTTCCACAATGATGTCGTCCTTGCCATGTGGATCACTGGGATCCAAGCCAAAGAGGTTATCTGCTGAACGGAAGGTTGGTGACTGACGTCCCATCACTCCGTCTGAACCTGGATAACGATACATCCAGTTGAACTGCTTACCCAAAACCTCGATCTCAATATCTGGCTTTGGAATTCGATGCTCGTTTTTCGATACTTCCCAAGCATTGTCCGTATAGATACCCAAGCCAGCAAACAAAAATGTTGGTAGGATGGTCCAAGTGAACTCAAGCATATTATTGCCATGACTTCCACTGGCACGAACGCCTGGCTTAGCACGAAAACGGATCAAACTGTAGATCAGCAATCCATACGTGAGGAAAAAGATAGCTACAGTGACGTACCAAATCACCGCAAAAAGGCTATCTAACTCTGCACCAAAGGTGCTGACGTTTTCCGGAAAGTACAGGAGAAAATTGAAGTAATCTAGCATGTAAGAACCCTAGTGTGAACGATTGCTGTGCTATCCTACAAAGGCTGCTCAAGTTCGGCTTCCGTCATTGGAGCCCCACGTGATGCTGTCTTTGCACGTACGTCTTTTACTTGATCCGCTGTTACAGGTGCAGCGGCATTTCCAAAACTGGAACGAACATAGGTCAAAATATCTGCGATCTCTTGATCATTGAAGTTCGTTTTCCAAGACTGCATCTGACCATTAAACTTCGCGCCGTTGCGCTCGATTTCACCCTTGAAACCATGCAAAACAACACGAATTGGCTTTGTTGCGTCTTCATTAGCTGCTAGAGCAGATCCTGCGAGAGGCGGAATAGTGCCCGGCAAACCCTTGCCCGTTGCCTGATGACAAGCAGCACAGTTTTTTGAAAACAGAGATTTGCCAGGTACAGCAACATCTGCACCAGCCGTAGCCTCTGCCTTCGGGGTGGGATCTACCCAAACAGGATCATCACTCTGTTTGGTGAAAAAACCGTTAATATTACAAGAATTGAGTGTTATTGCTGCGCCGAATCCTGCGATAAGCAGGACTGCACGAAAGAAATCGCCCTTTTTCCCCATTGGTGTAGTGATTATTGTGGTTAGCGTTCTGAATATCGAAAATAGCGAGCATTCCTAGTCAATCAAAACAAAAATGACGTTTTGTTGAAAAGATTTTGTCGAATCGTGCGTCTAAATGGATGAAATTCTTGAACTTCCGATCTTCTTCTCCTATTTAGCTCAACTCTTCGTGCTCTTTTGACTACTTCCCTATTCTCTATTTTTTGCTCTTTTTGTGGTATTTCCGATTCCTACTGCTTATCTCCCCTCAACGTAGCTCTGCGCATGGCGTATGAACTTTGCTTTTAAGCATGGAAAGTCTCTGATTTCGTCGGTTCCAACTTATTGACACCATTCTGCTCCCTTTGTAATGTCAAGAGCGTCTATCACATGGACACGGTTGCCACTTTTTTTAGTTGTCGCACTCTATCATCTGGCTCTTGTTGAAAACCCATCGCGCCTTGCCTTTTAGAACTCGATCGGCAAATGGTGTGTTTCTCGACTTTGTCTTGAAAGACTGTGGCTGAACAAGCCACTCAACATCAGGGTCAAAAATGCAAAGATTAGCGAAAGCACCACTTTCGATGCGAGGCTGCTCTAAACCTAAAATGCGACGTGGCTGCACACTCATTTTGTCAATGAGCTGCTCGAGACCTAAAACGCCGGTATGAACGAGATGCGTTAGACTCAGAGCTAGACTTGTCTCCAGACCAATAATTCCATTAGGAGCTAGGTCAAACTCAACGTTCTTCTCTACTTCCGCGTGAGGTGCGTGATCAGTTGCAATAACGTCGATAACACCGTCCGCCAATGCCTGAAGTATTGCGTCGATATCATGCTGACTTCGTAGAGGAGGATTCATCTTCGCATTTGTATTGTATCCACGAACTGCTTCATCGCTGAGTATAAAGTGATGAGGTGCAACTTCGCAGCTCACCCGCTGTCCTCTCTGCTTCGCATCCCGAACCAGTCGGGTAGTACCCGCAGTACTAATATGCGCGGCATGGTAGCGACGATTGCCGCAATACTCCGCAAGCAGAATGTCACGCGCAACAATGATGTCCTCTGCAACCGACGGATAACCTTTCAAACCAAGCTCTGCTGATACGAAGCCTTCATGCATGGCAAAACCCTTGGTCATACTATGCTCTTCACAATGTTGAGTGAGAAGAGCATCGATGGATGATGCATAGTCGAAGGCGCGACGCATCATCTCGGCAGACTCAACACAGCCACCATCGTCGGAGAACATGACTGCGCCTGCTGTGGCCAGCGACTGCATAGTCGCTAGCTCTGACCCAGCCCTTGCCTTGGTTATTGCGGCACAGACGTGAACATCAACGAGAAACTCAGCGGCACGAGATCGAATGTACTCAACGGTCTGCAAAGAGTCAATGGCGGGCTCAGTATTAGGCATACAAACCACCCCTGTGAAACCACCATAGGCTGCTGCAAGCGTTCCGCTTGCAATGGTCTCCTTATGCATTTGACCTGGTTCACGTAAGTGAACGTGCATATCGAAAAGCCCAGGAGCTGCTACTAGGGTGTCGGCGGTGATGACGGTGGTCTCGGACGACACTTCCGGCATGATAGGGGCACACATCGCGATCTTGCCATCTCGTATCCACAATTGCCGACGCTCGTCGATGCCTTGAAGTGGCGAGATAACTCTGATGTTACGAAACAGAATGTTCATAGTTAGTCTTTGAATAGTTCTTCTTGCGGCGACAGGATCTTCCCGAGAAAGCTAACTCGATGCTCCGCTAGTGCGCCGAACTCACGAACTGCACTGCGATGTGCAGCGGTTCCATACCCCTTGTGACGATGAAATTGGTACACAGGATGGGTATCATGAAGTTGACGCATTATTCGGTCTCGAGTCACCTTCGCGACTAAAGAAGCAGCCGCGATAGACAGCGAAATTGCATCACCGCGAACGATTGTTCGATAAGGAATTATTGAAGCTTGATATCGGTTGCCGTCAATCAACAAGTGTTGAGGCTGCGTAGAGCAGCTTTCAACAGCAATTCTCATCGCTTCTAATGTTGCCTGAAGGATATTGATCTCGTCTATTCGTTGAGCGCTGACTATGCCAACACCCCAACTCAAACAGCTGGTACAGATACGATCGTAGAGCAATTCCCGCTCAGCTTCTGCCACAAGTTTGGAATCGCGAACACCCGGGAGTCCACCGCATCCTGGATGCAAGATGACTGCAGCTGCCACAACTGGTCCTGCGAGTGCACCCCTCCCAGCCTCGTCGACCCCTGCTACGAGCTGATCACGGTCCCAAAACTCGCGCTCAAACTCGCAGTGTGGGAAAGCTGTTGCTCCAGGGTCTGCGAGAGGAGTGGATTTTTGATTGGACCTACTACTCATCACCTTCGTCTTCTTCACATTGATTTAGTGTCATCGTTTCTATGGACTTTATAACAAAAAAGCGGGCAAGCCCGCTTTTTTGTTATCCGCGAATGAGATTCAGAAATTCATTGCGCAGGTTCAAATCTTCCACGAGTTCGCCCCGCATTACAGAGGTAATCATGTCTGCCCGATCTTCATCCGCATTCACTCCACGGGCAATCATGCAATAGTGCTTGCATTGAATCACTACACCAAGGGCTTTGGGTTGTATCAAATCTTGCACATAGTCAGCAATCTGCTCACCTAGTTCTTCCTGTATCTGGCCGCGTCGTGAGAACCAATCAACGATTCGAGTGAGTTTTGAAATTCCTATTACGTGCTTATCAGGCAGGTAACCAATAGAGCAAGAGCCACTGATTGGTTGCCAGTGATGCGAGCAGAGCGACATCACTTTGATGCCTTTTGAGATGACCAGTTCGTCGACGTTCTTTCGATTAGGAAAGACGGTCAACGCAGGCGCTTGCTGAAAACGACCGGCAAAGAGCTCATTCACCCACATGCGGGCAACCCGACGAGGCGTATTCTGACTATTCATGTCGTTTCGATCGATGCGAAGTACATCCATGATCTCGGCAACCTTCTGTTCCACTAACACCAGCATCTCTGCAAGCTCGTCACCTGTAACCGGCTGACTGGAATTCGCGTCAAAGACAGGGTAACCCAAGGAGTTCAGAGTTGCAAAGAGTTGTGAGTCGGCGTCGGTACTGGTCGTGCCCTGCGTGTTTCCATTGTTATTCTGCATGCTGTGCCTCATCACCATTGATATTCATCGCACGTTCAACATTGTAGCGTTTGATGGTGATTGGCTCACCGAAGTACTCAACAAAGTTGTTCTCTGACTCATAGAGTTTGATGCTATGAAGTTCGCCTTCGGTGATGTGGGTCTGGAGAATCTGCCAAAAACAAAGAACAATGTTCTCTGCTGTTGGAATGATCCCCTGAAGAAAGTCAACATCAAAGTTCAAGTGCTTATGGTCAACTTTATCGATGATGTGCTCTTCTAAGATGTCGCGGAGTTTCTTGAGGTCGATGACATAGCCGGTATCGGGATGAGGTACTCCTCGAACAGTTACTTCGAGGGTGTAATTGTGTCCATGACCTTTGGGATTGTTGCACTTGTCGAAAACTCGATCGTTGTCAGCATCGCTGAACGTTGGATTGTACAATCGATGGGCAGCCGAAAACTGAGAACGGCGCGTCACATACATCATGGAAATCTCAATAGAAAGTGGTTAAATTCGTTCAGTGAGCATTATCCCGTCTTGAGACGACAAAATAGCTAATTTCGTTTGCTTCACTTCTCTGGAATCTACAATATGAGCTCTTTGCTCCGCCATACCCTCGTCCTAACTCTGTTGCTGGCAGGTGTTTGGAGTTCTGCGTTTGCGCAGTCGGAGCTTGAAGTCCGATCGCAACTTCCGGCGGTTTCGTCCGAGCTACGTACAGGCGACAAAGCGCCTGTGTTGCTTCGACATGATATCCAGGAGTTAGGACGCTATCGCTTAGAGTGCGAAGTTGACATGGAGATCGAATCTGGTCCCTTAGCAGGAGCATGTACGTTCTCGGTCCTTAAAAAGGACTCTCTTTTAATGACCATTACGGGTCCCTTCGGTATTCTTGTTGGCCGCTTTGCTGCTTCAGCCCAACAGCTTTTGTATTTTGACGCTTTGAATACTGAAGTGCTCGAAGCCACGACTGATTCACCAAAGGTACTGGAACGACTGCCAATTCCGCTCAACTACAACGATCTCGTCCACTTAATGCGCAGCGAAGTCCCCTTCCGTGCTGACAAATATGATTTTATTCGAAGCTCAAATGGCGACTCCAACATGATCTACCGCTACGACGAAGATCCTCGTTATGTCGATTTCGTCAAGTGTTCTGCTACGGATGGTTGCGTTCTTAGTTATCAACGAAAAGCTCGTAGTGGTGAGATCCTTCTCAACCTCAATTACGATGACTACGAGTTGATGAGCGGTGTGCTTTTTCCGCGTACCATTGTCATGACGATACCCGCTCAAAAAACGGTTAGCAGATTTCGTGTCAGTTCTTTGGTCCTCGATCCGAAAAACGAGCATTATAGCTTTAGTGTCCCAAAAGGCACTAAAAGAACAAAATTGGATTAGGCGGGAACACAAGTCTGCATCTGTATCATCACCATATTTCCTCTCTTCATCAGCGTGCGTGCGAAGCACGCCGCCATGATAAAAAAGACGTTCGAGATTCATACCTGCAGCTCGTTGTGGTCTTGCTATGTCTTGTCGTAGCACCTCAACTACGATCCAACGTAGATAGTTCAGCTAGCAATGCAAAGAATGCTGCTGTCATTCGTGCTGAAGGCTCAACAGATACACTGCGCAGAAGCTCGAGCGGCATCGACACGGTAGTGAGTTATTTCGCCTCTGACTCCGTTGTCTTCTTCGCAAAAGACAAGCGCATGAGATTGCGTGGTAGTGCTAATACGAAATATCGCACACAGAAGTTGGAGTCTGAGATCATCGAACTATACTTCGATAGCGGTCTAATGAACTCTATTCCCGTTACGGATAGTTCGGGAAAGACCGTTGGTTATCCAAAGTTCAGTGACGCAGGAAAAGAATATGCTGGGGCTGTTATCAAATACAACTTCAAGAACAAAACAGGTACAGTTTCGATGGGCGAAACCACCATTGATAATGCTTTCTTTAGTGGTGGTAGAATTCGACGAAATCCAGATCAGACCATGTTCGTTGAAGATGGCTGTTACACTACTTGCGATCATCCACACCCGCACTTTTTCTTTAGTTCACCAAAGATGAAAGTTATTCCAGGTGACCGCATCCTCATGGAGGATGTGTACCTTTATGTGCAGGATGTGCCCGTGATATATTTGCCCTTCGGGCTATTTTTTCCAAACAAAAGTGGTCGTCAGAGCGGTGTTCTCATTCCGCGTCCATTCTTCGATGCAAACCGAGGCGTGGCCTTTCAAAATCTAGGCTATTACTTTGCACTTAGCGACTATTATGACACACAGATTACCTTTGATCTGTACACAAAGGGCGGCGCTCAAGTAAACAACATCTGGAACTATAACTTACGCTACATACTCAATGGACAGTTGCGTTTGAGTTATGCAAATGTTCGCCAGAACCCACTTTCAGACTACGCCACTGAGTATAAGGTTGATTGGGATCACAATCAAGTTCTTAGCCCGCAAACCCGCTTTGATGCAAAGCTGCGCTTTCAATCAAATGACTATAATAACAATACGCTCACAACCCTTGCGAACCGTATTCAGCAGAATGTGTTTAGCTCAGCTGGTCTCTCCCACAGCTTTGAAAACAACATGGGTTTGAGCCTGAACTATACACGTAATCAAGACCTACGCGCTAAAACCTCAGAACAAACCCCAACGCTCAACTTCAGTGTACCCTCTCTATTCCCCTTTAAGAGCATTGCCGGTGACTCCTGGATCTCAGATCTTGCTTTGAGTTACAACTCACAAGTGAACACAACATTTCGTCACGCATTGAGCGTAAAAACTAGAGATAGCACCATACTTGATCCAGGGGGAACGTCTCGTGTGGTCACCTTATTCGACAGTACCTACAGCGACAACTATGCCGCAGTATGGCGCCACACTCCTTCGATTAGCGTGTCTCCTCGTCTAGGAGTGTTCTCCGTTACTCCTAGCATCTCGTTTGTTGCAAACGCGTATGGACGACGCATCGCGCAGCGTCAGTATGATGCAACCACTAAGACAACCAACGATGTTCTTGAGAGCGGTTTGTTCTGGGAATACAATGCAAGTGCAGGAGTCTCTACGCGAACAACGTTATATGGAACTCCATTGAACCTAGGGAGCTTTGCGGTACGCCATACAATCATGCCGAGTTTTGGTTTGAGTTATACGCCAGACTTTAGCTCTGATAAATATGGTTTCTATTCTACCTACACAACTCCTGTCGATTCTCTAAACCGTGTTGCACAGAGCATCCGCTACTCACGTTATGCTACCGACGGTGGAGGCATCGCGTCTCAGTCGAAATCATTGCTTTTGAATTGGTCATTAGACAATAGCTTCGACGCAAAGGTCTTTGGAGATAGTACGGACTCCAAGATTGAGTTAGCTCGCATCAACGTTTCTGGCAACTATAACTTCATGAAGGATTCTAACAAACTCAGCGATATTCACTGGAGTTTGCGGACACCGACCATCGGAGCATTTAGCTTCACAACAGACTTGACAACAACGGCCTACGGCGAGTATGCGGTTCTTGACACGAATGGTCGCCCTACCGGTGCCTATCGTCAAAGCGCTAAATTTCTTTCTTCAGAGGGCAAAGCTCCTCTGAGGGTAAGTGGAGTAAACTTCTACTTGTCCGCTTCGTTTAGCTCGTCAGGGAGTACAGCGTTTAGTACGCAGAGCGATACCAGCTCAAATGATAGCTCTCAAGTAAACGTAGGGGAAAGATTCCGCCGCAGAATGGACTACCAACAAAGCGAAAGCGATTTGTATGGCGAAAACTCTATGGGCTATACTCCGCTCTCCTTCCCTTGGAGCGCATCATTCAGTCTCAGCTACAGCTCAACGAAGCCGTATTCCTCCCTTGCATCGACGGAGATTATGACTCTCCAGACCAACTTCAACTTCTCGTTTACGCCAACCTGGTCTGTTACTGCAGGATTGAACTACGACGTCCTCAACCGTACCATCGCTGCTCCTAGTGTCACCATTCGCAAGATTATTCACTGCTGGGCACTGGATGTAACCTGGTATCCAACTGGGTACATTCGTGGATTCTACTTGAGCTTTAGCCCGCTTTCTTCCGTGCTTCGAGACCTGAAAATCGAGAAGCGCACGAACACCTACGTGCAATAGGAATCCTCTTTTCAACCTGCAGTGCTTTCAGTTCTGTTTTTTTCTTGAAAAGAATGCAATAAAGAATGGTCGATTGGCACCCTCCGATCTGTATTTTCGTGTCCTCAACTGGTGTGTCTTGTTAACATGGACGTTTCAATGCCCAGACTCCTAATACTTTGCTTATACGCTCTTGTACTCCTAAGTCTGTCGTCTGTACAAGCAGAAGATCATGACCAACTTGGTGGACAGAAGGAAGTAGCGCGCGGTGCGCGTGCTATGATTAGCTGGAAGTTCGACAATATGGACTACGTGATAGTAGGCAGCGATACTACTCGCTATCCCACTACATACCAAGTATATGTAGCACCACAACAGACAACCAGCTATGTCATCCGTGCTATCCACAACACGGATACCACGGAGCGCACTTGGACAGTACATGTACTTGAGCAAGACATCCCAAAAGAAGCGCGTCGCGGTCCTGAAAGTGCAGTTTTCTCTCTTGCACCCAAAGCCTCAGCAGATGCATCGCCCTATTACGTGGGTTACCGACAGTCTGGAGATATTGGAACAATAGCAAGTGCGCGCATAGTGCATTGCGATTTCCCAGACAGTGCTGGCAAGGCACTCGTCATGCACACAATCTTTCTTGACAAGAATGGGAACCAACTCTCCTCGGTAGACCTCGATAAATTCAGCATCTCTCTTCATACGAAGTGTAATGAGAAGAGCTTAGAGTATCAACCGATCATTGCGGAAGATAAGTGGGTTCGCTCAGACTACCGCATGATGATGACCCTCTGTCTGGACAGATCGGCTTCAAGTGAACATGTTGATGCGTCTATGATCAAAGCGGTGTCCGACTTTCCCTTCTATCTGGGTTCTTCGGACAAGCTCAGCGTCGTAACATTCAATCAGGAGAGCACGCTTGTTTGCTCACACAACAGCAAGGATAAGCTGAACAACCTTGCAGAGATGTTTAGTGGAGAGTCACATGGCTTAAATACCATGCTGAAGTCTGCCTATACCTGTATGCAGAAGTTTGAGCACCGAGACAAAACAAGAAATGTACTTGTCCTTGTCTGTACAGGATCAGACAACGCTTCATTTATCTATACTGCAGAAGACCTGATTCAACGAGCTCTCCAGAAGCAAGTGAAGATCTTTACGGTTGGAATTGGCGACCTTGTTGAGACCTATCCATTGCGCTATATCTCATCACAAACTGGTGGACGTCACTACAGTCTTCCCACAGAAAGCATTATGGATCTCACAAGTATCTTACGCGAGATTAACTATTCTATCCATGGTAGTTACTTGATGCAGATTCCCGTCCAGAGATCTGCACTAACAGCATGTGATAGCGCAAGCCTGCGTTTGGTAGTGAAAGCTGGCTCGAATGAGCTTCATGAACAGATGAGCTTTTATGGTCGCTCTGCAAATTCTCAGCCGAACTATCAAGCGATTGCAATGTTCGGCTTCAGGCAAACGAGCATCTCAGATGAGTATCTCCCACTACTACGAAGCGTTGCACAGGTTCTTCGAGATAACCCGAAAAAGGTTATAGAGATATGTGGGAATGCGAATGCCGAAGGAGATGAGGATGCGATGAGACAACTGGCCTTGGATCGCGTTCGAAGCGTCCGCAAAGCCTTGGCTGAAATGGGAGTAAATCCGATGCAAGTTCGTGGCAAAGCTTTAGGAGATTTAAGACCGCTCTTTTACTTCCAAAACGAGGACTGGAAAAAGAAGTTCAATCGTCGAGTAGAATTGCGCTGGATCGACCCCAGCCTATTGCCTTTTGAGCTCGTTGCAGAATACTGCTACACGGAGAATGAGGCTTTGAAGTACTGTGAGCAATGGGAAAAGAGAGGCTTTAAGACATACTACGAGCGCGTGCTCGTAAAAGGTATGTCGGCTTTTCGAATCAAGCTCTGGGGATATGCCACAGAAGAAAAAGCACAGGCTGAGTCTGCGTCCATACGCAAAAAATACGGTCAGAATCTGGACGTAGAGTAGTCACATACTACTAAACTCGATCGAACGACATCTCGGCCCAGCCTTACCTGCTACAACTAGGCTGCCGAATGCGCTAAGCTATCCATGGTATACAGAGTATCAAGCTACTCTCGAAAAAGAGACGCGACACTTAGTCTTTGAAGGCGAAGTATACAGCTCCGACCAGTAATATCCCAGCAACTGCGTGATTCCATCGCAGACTTTCGTTCTTAAAGAACAAGACGCTAAAGAGAGCGAAGACTACAAGAGTGATGACTTCTTGGAGCACTTTCAGTTGGATGAGGCTGAAGGGTCCACCATTGTCTTGGTAGCCAAGGCGATTTGCGGGAACTTGAAAGCAGTATTCAAAAAGAGCTATCATCCAGCTAAAGAGGATGATCCCAAAGAGATTGAGGCGCTGGAACCACGGGTAGTCTGACAAACGTAAATGCCCATACCAAGCAGCAGTCATAAAGGCATTGGAAAACAACAATAGTATCACACAAATCGTTGCTATCATGCTCGACCTTTCCTTCTCTCTGAGTTATTACTTACTGTTGTGACGGACGGTTTCAAGCCATCGTTCGGCATCAATTGCCGCCATACAGCCGCTACCCGCTGCAGTGATCGCTTGTCGATAAACGCTATCCTGCGCATCACCGCAAGCAAAGATTCCGTCAACATTTGTGTAACTAGACTTGCCCTTGGTCTGGATATACCCAGTTTCGTCTAAGTCCAGCATTCCTTTGAAGAGTTTTGTATTTGGTTCGTGACCGATTGCAACGAACACGCCATCTATGGGCATCACTTCCTCTGCACCACTAACAACGTTCTTTAAACGAACTGAGAGAAGCTTTTTGAGGCCGCTAGGCAAGACTTCGCCGAGATACTCATCGATAACCGTGTTTGTGATGAACTTAATCTTCGGATTCGCTTTCGCTCGTTCAAGCATAATTTTCGAGGCTCGAAATTCTTCGCGTCGATGAACGATATGAACAGTATCTGCAAATCGAGTAAGATAGTTTGCTTCTTCCATCGCGGTGTCGCCTCCACCAACAACAATCACTTGAAGATTGCGATAAAAGAATCCGTCGCAGGTCGCGCATGCCGATACGCCATACCCCATATACTCTTGTTCACCTTTGGTTCCAAGCAATCGAGCACTTGCACCTGTAGCGACTATGATTGCATCAGCGGTGTACTCTGTCTTACGATCAGAAACCAAACGAAATGGTCGTTGTGAGGCATCGAGTTCTTCAATGAGCTCATAGACAGATTCTGCACCGAAGCGCTGTGCTTGCTTGCGGAATACATCCATCATTTCAGGACCCATGATCCCATGCTCAAAGCCAGGATAGTTCTCTACCTCAGTTGTAATGGTAAGTTGACCACCTGGTTGTAATCCTTCAAACACGACAACTTTCTGGCTGGCGCGTGCGCCATAAATAGCAGCGGTGAATCCTGCTGGTCCAGAGCCAATGATTGCAATGTCGAAATGGGTGGTCTTGGTGCTCATGTTTGTATTCAATGAAAGTTCTCAATAGCTTACTCGCTGAGTAAGCAGCTTTTAATCAATTCTCGTTCTGCAGACTCATCCAACCATCTTGGGATTGGAACATGATCGTACGAATTTATTGTACGAAGAAGGGACTCTTGCGAGCCCCTTCGTGTCTATGCGATCTCGTGCTCTTATGAAGCGACTTCTTCAGTCTCTACATCTTCCTCATCATCGTGTGGCACAATGGTGATGTCGGCGATGGTATCGCCTTCATCAAGACGAATGAGGCGAACGCCTTGTGTATTTCGTCCGATGATACGAATAGAATCTGAAGGCTGGCGAATGAGGATACCCTTCTGCGTCATGACAACCAGATCATCGCTGTCGGTAATCTCTGCTATCGACACAACTTGTCCAGTCTTTTCGGTAACATTCATAGAGATAACTCCCTTGGCTCCGCGACGGGTCAATCTGAAGTCTTCAAATCGTGTGCGCTTACCGTAGCCATTCTGACCGATGATAATCACCTGTGAATCCGCTCTCTTCAGAGCAATCATCGACACCACAAAGTCATCACCTTGAAGACTAATACCACGCACGCCTGCTGCTGTTCTACCCATTGTGCGAACATCGCTTTCACGGAAGCGGCAAGCGGAACCTTCGCGCGTACCGACGATGATGTCGCAGGTACCATCAGTTAGTCTTGCAGCTAGGAGGATATCTCCTTCTTCAAGGGTCAAAGCAACTTTACCGTTCGCCCGTACACTTTCGAATTCCGAAAGCTGCGTTTTCTTTACGGTACCATTCTTTGTACACATGAAGATGAACTGATCATCACCAAAAGCTCCTTGCACCAGCAAGTACGCTGTAACCCGCTCATCGGCTGGCTTCTGGATAATGTTCGCGATGGAGCGCCCCTTAGCGTTTCTCGAGCCTTCAGGGATATCGTACACCTTAACGCGGTAACAACGTCCCTTATCCGTGAAGCACAAGAGATAGTCGTGCGTTGCAGCACGGAACAGATTCTCTACATAATCGTCTTCGTAGGTACCAGCTCCGCTGAGACCACGTCCGCCACGTCCTTGACGGCGATACGAGTTCACAGGTGTGCGCTTGATGAAGCCCTTGTGAGAAATGGTCACGATGACTTCTTCATTTGCTATCATGTCTTCTACCGTGAAATCACGTGAATCAAACACAATATCTGTACGACGCTCATCACCATACTTCTCATCGATGAAGGTGAGTTCGTCACCGATCATCTTGAGTTGCAGTTCTTTGCTAGCAAGGATAGATTTCAATTTTTCAATGAGTTGAATGATCTCGCGATACTCATTCATGATCTTCTCGCGTTCCAAACCTGTCAATCGCTGGAGACGCATGTCTAGAATAGCTCGAGCTTGAATCTCACTCAACGAAAAACGCTTTTGCAAGCGTTCGCTTGCTACCTCGACGGTTGGAGATTCCTTAATGGTCTTGATAACTTCATCAATGTTATCCAAGGCAATAATGAAGCCTTCCAAGATGTGCGCTCGCTTTTCAGCCGCAGCGAGTTCGAATCGAGTACGACGAACGATGACTTCGACGCGGAAATCAATGAAATGCTGGAGCATTTCGCGCAGTTCGAGGATGCGTGGACGGCCATCAACAAGTGCCAGCATGATACAACCAAAGGTTGTTTGCATTGCTGTATGCTTATACAGATTGTTGAGCACTACAAGAGGCACGCCATCACGCTTCAGCTCAATCACAATACGCATACCGTCACGATCAGATTCGTCGCGGATATCCGAGATGTCCTCTAACACTTTATCGCGTACTTGATCTGCAATCTTCTCGATCAAGCTTGCCTTCGAAACTTGGTAAGGCAGCTCGGTGATGATGATAGACTCCCGACCATTCTTTGCTGTCTCAACTGATGCACGTGCTCGCACGATGACCTTACCTCGGCCTGTCAAGTAGGCATCACGCACTCCTTCATATCCATAAATCACACCGCCCGTTGGGAAGTCAGGAGCAGTGATGTACTGCATCAAGTCATTGCTTGAAGTAGCCGGATTCTCAATAAGAGCTTTGAGACCGCGAACAACTTCTCTAAGGTTATGAGGAGGAATGTTTGTCGCCATACCAACAGCAATACCACCGGCTCCGTTAACCAGAAGTAATGGCACAACCGTTGGCAGAACTTTAGGCTCTTCGAGCGAATCATCGAAGTTTGGCTGGAAGTCAACCGTGTCTTTATCAATATCTCGAAGAACTTCGTTGGAGATGGATGCCAAACGAGTCTCGGTATAACGCATAGCCGCTGGAGGATCTCCGTCGACCGAACCAAAGTTCCCTTGTCCATCCACAAGCGGATAACGCAATGACCACTCTTGGGCCATACGCACCATTGCATCATACACGGAAGAGTCACCGTGAGGGTGGTACTTACCAAGTACTTCCCCGACGAGACGAGCTGACTTCTTATACGGCCGGCTTGGACTCAAACCAAGCTCCTGCATCGCATACAGAATACGACGGTGCACCGGTTTTAATCCGTCACGGACGTCCGGGAGTGCACGAGAGACAATAACCGACATCGAATAATCGAGGTAGGACCCGCGCATTTGATCTTCCAGCAATACCGGAAGGATCTTTTCACTGTGTAATGCCATGCTAAACGAGGAGAGGTGAACTTTGACAGAAAAGCAAAAATACGCTAAGAAATCATGGTAATTCTGGCAGATTTTCCACACTTGGGGTGGAATCTGAGTCAATTTAGCAGTTCTGGCTCTGCTTGGGTGAAAGCGCTGCTTTCACTAGCTGCTAAGAGGGCTGAGGTATATATAAACTGCGATTTTTCTCCTGCCTCAACCGACACAGAAGTCATGCTTCATTCAAGCTTTCGTTGAGTACCTGTTTTACGAACGAGCTGCGCTTCTCTGACTATTGTGCAGGGATTCTACGAATCAATGGAAGGGCACCTTAGAATCGATGCAGCAAACTCTAGCTCAACCATCGACCGATAAATACAGCAGCTTGTTTCACATCGGAGTTGGATCATTTGTCAGTGTTTTGCTCTTCGAATCTCCAGACATTCTTCGACACAGACACACGGCATCCATCACGTCGTCACAAACTTCTGAGCTGCTCCAACAAGAGGAGCTGAGCTGCCGCACAGGCTCGTTCCCGATTTGCGTTCCGATCGCTACCAAAATGGTGAAGTTGCGAAACAACACCCTTCTCGGATGCCAACGCAATCCAAATAGTCCCCACCGGCTTATCGCTCGTGCCACCCTCTGGACCAGCTATTCCGCTAATGGCAAGACTATAGTCAGACTCAAATCGATTGCGCGCACCTACTGCTAATGCCTCGACAACTTGCTGACTGACAGCACCATAGTGGTCCAGCATTGATTCGGCAACTCCGAGTTCGCGATGCTTGGATTGATTTGAGTAGCACTGAATTCCGCCTAGAAAGTAGGCAGACGACCCAGAGTTATCCGTGAAGAGCATGCCAAGCATTCCTCCTGTACAGGATTCAGCAAGAGCAAGTGTTTTTCCGCTTTGCACAAGTGCATCGTGAAGAGTACTGTTCAGGCTTGCTTTGTCTTCAGCAACAATATACTTCCCTACCGTCTGCTTAATGTATGAGCCTATTGTTTCAATAATCTTGTCTGCTTCATCAATAGACGCAGCAGAAACGCTTAACCTCAATCGCACGGCACTGTAGGACGGCAGGAAGGCAAGTTGATGTCCGCCAAGAAAATGCTCTGGATCACCGAGAAGGTCGGCGAGACTAGACTCTGCAATACCGCTTGCCGTGTATGTTTTGTATCGCATAATATGATACGATCCCGCGCGCAATGTTTGCTCGATCAAAGCCAAGATGTGGTCCTGCATGATCGCCTTCATTTCCTGTGGCACCCCAGGCATTGCAACGTAGAGCACTTGATTATGGAGGAAACTCAAGCCAGGGGCACTACCACGCGCATTCGACCACGCGGTAGCTTTCGAGGGAACTAATGCTTGCGCTCGATTGCGATCGGTGAGCACTCGTTTGCGCTGCTCAAACAAGAGCTCTAACTCTTGTAGCGTTTTTGCGTCTACTATGAGTTCGTCATCAAAGTACTGACAGAGTACTGCCTTTGTGATGTCATCATGAGTTGGTCCCAAACCTCCTGTCATGAGAATAACATCATGAGTCGCAGCCAACTCGCGGAGTGCTTGAAGCATGACTTCAGGGCTATCGGGTACTACTCGATGCTCGCTCACGTGTGCGCCCAGTATGGAACACTGTTCTGCAATCCAAGCAGCATTGCTGTTTATTACTTGGCCTATACAGAGTTCGTCCCCTATACTAAGAACTGCAACCTGTAGCAAGTTTGTTTGTTGATCTACTTCAATAGTTGACACGAAGGTACCTCGACTCAAAGAGAAAGAAACACAGATACTAACTCAACGCTATTGGAGCGAGCACCAAGAAGCACTTCTCCTTGTTCGCTGCTTCAGAACTCGGTACAAACTAAAACAGCACGTCCGGAGGACGTGCTGTTTTATGAAAAAAGAATGTGTATCGGTCCAAAAAAGACCAGTACAAGACTTATGCCGCTGGTGTCTCGTCAGGAGCTTCAGATGCTGGTGCATCCGCTACTGGCGCATCCGCTGCTGGATCAGCAACAACCGCATCTGCCTCAGACTTTACAGCTGGGACAGTCTTCACCGTTACGACTTCTTCCGGAACGACAATTGCGCTTTCTGCTGCAACGACGGCTTCGATAGCTGCCACTTCTTCAGGTGCGATCGTTGGAGCAACACCTTCTGCGACGTACTTCTCAGCGTTCGGAACTGGGTGATTTGCGTTGTATGCAGCGATCAGCTCTTGGTCTTTGCCTTTAAGAGCATCAACTGCTGAAAGAACAATCTTCTTCGATTCTTTGTCGAATTCCACAACCTTCAATGGAAGTGCATCGCCAACATGGAAGAAATCTGCAATACTGCGGACAGGAGCAAATGAGAGTTGTGATGATGGTACGAAGCCGTCAACACCCTCTGGCATTTCAACGATAACACCCTTGTCAATAATGCGAACAATCTTACCTTCGGTTTCTGTACCGACAGTAAACTTGTCAGCAAATACATCCCATGGGTTGTCCGAAATTTGCTTGTGGCCAAGCGAGATACGGCGGTGTTCTGGGTCAACGCTTAGCACAATGACTTCAAGAGTATCACCCTTCTTCACAAATTCACCTGGATGGCGAATCTTCTTCGTCCATGACAAGTCGGATATGTGAACAAGGCCATCGACGCCAGCTTCGAGTTCTACAAACACACCAAAGTTGGTCAGGTTGCGAACAATACCCTTATGAATTGATCCGATAGGATACTTGTTCATCAGGTCTTGCCAAGGATCTGGTTCCAATTGCTTGATACCCAAAGCCAACTTGCGATTGTCCCGGTCGATATTCAAGACGATTGCCTCGAGCATCTGGCCAAGTGAAACCAACTGTGATGGGTGCTTGATATGCTGTGTCCAGGACATCTCACTGATGTGGATCAAGCCTTCTACGCCCTTTTCAATTTCAATAAAGACACCGTAATCGGTGATACTTACAACCTTACCACTTACCTTAACACCTGGCTCGTACTTCTCGCCAATGGTATCCCAAGGATGTGGAGTGAGTTGCTTCATACCAAGCGAAATACGCTTTTTCTCTTGATCGAAGTCCAAAACTGCAACCTTAACTTGCTCGTCGAGACTAACAATCTCAGATGGGTGATTAACACGACCCCATGAGAGATCGGTAATGTGAACCAAACCGTCTACGCCACCCAAGTCAACGAACACACCGAAGTCTGCAATAGCCTTGACAACACCTTCGAGAATGAGACCCTTCTCCAATGAGGAGATGATCTTACCACGTTGCTCGGAGATTTGCTCCTCAAGGAGAATCTTATGACTCACAACAACATTCTCACTTGGGTTGTTGACCTTCACAACGCGAACGTCGATAGTCTTTCCAACCCAAATGTCGAAGTCACGTACTGGACGGACATCAATTTGTGAACCTGGTAAAAATGCTTCGATACCCAGAAGATCCACGACCATACCACCTTTGATACGACGGAGAATACGTACTGGGATAACATCTTGCTTTTCATAGTGTGACATGATGTCGTTCCAGGTCTTCATAAAGTCTGCACGACGACGTGACAGAACTAAACGACCGGAAGCATCTTCCATCTTGTCAACAAACACGTCAATCTCTTCACCAATCTGTAGTGAGTCGGCAGCTACGGAAAACTCCGCACGCGGAACCACACCGAGTGATTTGAATCCGATATCAACGAGAATTTCGTCTTTCGAAATAGCGACCACGCGGCCGTGAACCATTTCGTCTTCTTTTATATGCGTCATCTTGGTCGACAACATTTTCTCAAATGCGTCGTTATCCAGACCGTTGAAATCGAGGTCGAGATCACCCTCCAAAATGGCTGCTAAGGTACTCTTCTTTGAAAGTTGCACTGGAGCGTCTTCCATAATATCCAGGATAGCTGATGCATCGGATACTATTTCAACCGCTTCCATTGGCTTGTCTTCCATGGGTTGTGTTGTTTCGGACATTGTAAAATCCTTGTGAACGAAGTAACGGTGCTGCGTTCCGTTAATGTTCGGTGTTATAGTGAAACAGACTCACGCAGCGAGATAGATTACAAAGATAGGGGCTAAGGTGGGAATAATCAAGCGCATAGTGCCTACAGGAGCTGCTTCCTGAGCTTGGGTTTCCCCTGCTCCATGTATCTTTGCCCAAACTAAAAACTGATGATTTTGCAGTGAGTGGCATCACTTTCACGGCTGTTTTAGCTCTCTTTCAGCTCCGTCAGGTCTCGCTATGTTATTGCAATAAAGAGACTTAGGTGTCGTTCAAGTTCGGCTCTCTGACTGCCTTTCAACTACTGGACATAAGAGATCCATACGATCTTCCGAACTGGCCGATCGTTTATACCGGGAGGCGCTGGTCATAATGGCTGCTTCGAGTTAAGCAAGATCTATGTGATTAAAGAGCTGCAGCATGGGTCTTCAGTGTTTCTTCAGTGGTTCTATGAAGGTAATCTGATATACCGTTGATTTGATAAAGAGCACCAGGTCCATTCCCTACATAAACACATATCCGTGTGAACAAGATAGACAGATACATTCTCCGAAGTTTCCTACAAACCCTGCTCTTCTCGGTTATGGCTTTGTGTGTGATTTTTCTTGTGGTCAATCTGATGGAGAGTCTTGACGGCTTTCTTGATCACAATGCAGGATTTGTAGCTATCGCGTCCTACTACCTGTACTTCATGCCTCAGATTATCAAACTCATCTTTCCTATTGCGATGTTAATGGCAAGTTTGTTTGCCATTGGTAAGCATTCCGGAGCAAATGAGATTACGGCGATGAAGACAGCAGGACAAAGTCTCTACCGACTCATGATACCCATCGTTCTCGTGAGTATCGGTTTGAGCTTTGCTCAGCTCTACTTCAACGGATGGGTGGTTCCTCGTGCTACCACAAAAATGCTTGCGATCGACCGTAAATACTTGGGTAAAGGGAGAGGCGCTGTTGAAACTCAGGTGTACAATTTGTATTTCCGCGACAATCCACTTCGTAACGTCATCATGAGCTCCTATGATGAAGTTCAAAAGAGCGGTACGATGATGGCAATTGAGGACTATAACTCTGAGAGACAACCAAGAGTAACGCGGCGTATCGATGCCCAGAGCTTTCGCTGGGACTCGGTTCTATCATGTTGGCAGATGACGAATGGTTTTGCGCGGACAATAAGCGCTGAGGGTGAAGTACACGTACGAGCTTTTGAGCAGGACACAGCGCATCTTCAAATGTCTCATAAGAGCATTATGACACTTCAACGCACAAGCGATGAAATGACTCTCGACGAACTTCAGGAGTACATCGGTGTGCTTGAGCGAGGCGGCAAGGATGTGCGCATGAAGCGCATTGACTATTTCGGACAGTACGCTTTTCCTTTCGCGAATCTCGTGGTGGTTCTCTTTGGGGTTCCCTTTGCATCCGTTCGCAAGAAAGGTGGCATAGCGGTCGAAGTCGCCACTGCAATGATCGTGAGTTTCGTCTATCTCGTTTTTACGAAGATCTCACAATCCATGGGCTACGAACTGAATGTCTCGCCTCAAGCGGTGGCCTGGTCTGCAAATGCTCTATTTTTACTCATTGCACTTACAAATCTTCGTCTCACGAAAACCTAGTGTAACGCTGGCCAATCCTCTCGTAACTCAGCTCTGGCGCTTCTCTTCAGCCAATCTTCTTACACGCGCGCAGCTTCGCTGCACATGCATCCTCGTGCGGACCACAGTGCTTAATAAAACCGTGACAAATCCTATTGCGATGGACTCTTTGAAGTGTAAATTCCACCAATAAAAGAAGCTCCCTAATTCAAGTATTGTTGTTAGTCACCATAACACTCTGTACGATGAAAAGCACGATGTCACGCTGTCGAAACCTTTGTTCTATTGTTTTCCTCCTAGCCATTATAGTTTGCCAACCACTGGCACATGCTGCGGCTAGTGATACCTTGCAGATTATTCACAGCTTTTATAGATCACAAGAAGACCAATCAATGTTTGCCACAACAAGTAATGGCGACAGTGTAGGTCTTGTTTTCAGTGCAAAAATCTCGGCTCGTAATGCTGTATACGACACCACGCACATTCAGGTGCGCACGTGGAATAGTTTGACATCCCAAACACTGAACACACGCAACTACTTTCATACTCAGGCTGCAGATCAGACCACCATCTATCGCGTAGGTAACCTCGATGGTACGCCGCACCTGTTTTATTGTCCAAGCCTGTCGGTCATGCGCGTCTCACGCCTTTTTGATGGCACAACCGTTCGGGATATCAACTTTCCTGCTCCTCTGGCGAAGTACTATCCGTCGCCAGACTTTAGTAAGGCCTTTTTCGTGACAGTTGACGATCGTTTCTTTGTTGTCGATACGCGAAGCGGAGAGTTCCTTCTTCAAGATACCGTCTATGCTTCGAAATATGTCATGTATAAAGGTATCAACAGCTACGAACATTATAAGGTTGCATGTGTAGCAAATAGTTGGACCTCGGACAACTCACTGCTCATGTTCAGAGTGGCGAGACTTCGCGAGCATGCCGACAGTTCTTTCAATCTGAGCTATGAACCGTACTGGCGTGGATTTGATTTAAAGACTAAGAGTTATGTCACCGATACCATTCCATTCCAAATGTATGGGCGATGGCTACCCAATGCTAAACGCTTTGTATCGTACAACGCGCTAACCTTTTTTGTCACGACTCTCGATCGCAAAACCACGCAGGTTGCCACAGGAAAGTACATCTATGACTTTGCTTGGGTTGATGGCACGAACCAGATGACTATTGTTGATCCGGGAACAACCATTTCAATGTGGAACATGGATGCATTGACTTTGAAGCATGAGTTTGCGCCAGGTTCCATTCGAGCATACGCATTTAATAGTGATGGCAATCTTCTGGCTTATGTGGTCGCCAATACACTCACAGTGATTAATACTGTGAGTTATCAAGGTATCTATTCATATACTATCGACTTTAACGATGGACTTTCGTTCTCCGATTCGCAATCGTTTTTCTTCCTCAATGGCGATAAAGCCATCGCCATCAGAGATCAGAATGGTGCAATGCGGGTCGTTGATCTAGCACTTAATAAGGTGGTATGTACTGTATCCGCTTCTGCCACTTTTCTAACGTCTTCGAACGGAAACGCCCTTTTCGTTCAAGACACATTATTGACGCGTTTTGACATTCTCAATGGAAAACAGATTTCCAGATTTCCAGAAGGCGAACTTCAGAACAGAGTTTTATCCGTTGCATTAAGTCCAAATGGCAAGCACATTCTCAGTGTTGATACGACTATTCGGCTATGGGACGCTAAAACTGCTTTACAGTTAAGAGCACATCACTACGATAGTGTGCAGACAGTGCAGTGGACCGAAAACGACTCCTTAGCTCTTCTTTTTTGTCGGACAGGATTACGAAAGCACGCAATTGTCATTAACGGCTACACACTTGATTCCATTGGCCTCATCGGATCATCGCAGCGACTACTAGGATTTGCAGCGAACAAGTACCAGTACTTTCTTTCCACTTCGTTTAACAATGCTGGTTTGTTTGACATGCGCACTGGGCAGAGTCTTGCCTCGTTCCAAGGTACCAGCCCATTAACTGCTGCATGTCAGAGTTATGATGGCACACTGACTGCTCTCGGAGACACAAGCGGGTACATTAGAGTATTCAATACGCAGAATCAATCTCAAGTTATGAGTGTCTACGCTTTGAGTCCAATTCGCAAGCTTGTTATTTCGCGTAACAATAAGTACTTGTCGTACATCAGTGCAGCAGGTAATGTGATATACCGTATTGCGGATTCAAGTAGAGTGCAAGGACTATCGAAGGCAACCTATGAGTCGATGTTCATTCAAAACGACTCAACATGCGTCTGTGTTTACGATGATGCGATCATAGAGTTCAAAACAAACAATGGTACGTCTTTTCAAATTCTAACCGCCTCTCGAGCGCATTTCCGCCGCGATGGTCAATTGTATGCTGTAGCGATTCCGGACGTAAGAGATTCATTCGCGGTTTATAACTATAGAAGCCGCAGTGTTGTCACGAGTCTAAAAGATGCTCCATCGAATTCTGCCGTAGTCTGGAGTCACAACGCAAAGACTTTAGCAACTGTTGACATATTCAATAATATCGTGATATGGAGCCCACAGAATATCCCAGACACAACTACTACTATTAACGCAGTATCTGAGTTCGACGTTGACGCATTCCTGTGTGTTCCTCAGCCTGCGAGCTCCACACTCCAAGTAATCGTTGGAGATGAGCGGCAAGTTCTGAGTTCACGCATTCGTAACCTCTGTGGCCTTCAGGTCGAAGTTGAGCAATACAGCCCAAGCCAGCTCGACGTCTCCGGTCTTGCAGCAGGAGTCTATGTTCTCGAATGCCTACTGAGTGATGCACGCATCGCCAGCCGAACCTTTGTGGTCCGGCGCTAGGTTGATACAATGCCTGTTATACTTCTTGAATGCGGCTCACACAGACCTTTCATGTCTTAGATACATTGACGTCTAATCTGTAGCCACTTACTTTATTGCGCACACACCACCATGTCACATCAACGTCACCATAAAGCCATGAGATCATCATTTATCTGTCTCGTCCTAGCAATTGGCAGCTTTCTAAGCAGCTACGTGAATACGTCAGCCGCTGATAGCGTTCGTGTTCTCAGTAGCTTTTATCGAGCCGACAGTTCTGTTGTTGCTTTTAAAACAAGCACCTTTGGTGATACTGTTTGTATCGCGTACGTTGAGCACATTCGAACTGACGACAAGGGAGTGAGCGAAAGTCAAATACAGATACGCAATTGGGATGCAAAGACGGGCGCAACAATTGAAACCCGCAACTTCTTTCACAAGCAACTAGCTGATCAACCAAGAACCTTCAGCTTAGGCAACTACTTACAACAACCGCATCTAGTGTACTGCCCTGAGGTAAACGTCTTCAGCTTAGTGAATGCAATAACTGGTGAGGTCTTTCGCGAGTGGTCTGTGCCAGATACCATTAGAAGTATCTATATGTCTCCGGATTTTTCGAATACTGTGGTCTGCACAAAAGATGATAGATATTCCATCTATAAAATGAGTCAGAGCAAAGCTCTGCTTGAGGACAGCGTCTGGAGGTCATATACCTACGTTACACCGCCAGATACATCAGTCGGCTTGCTTGATAGTTCATATTTCAATGCTCATTTCAGGATACACTGTCGACCAGATAGCTGGAGCATTGACAACAGCGTTGTCATGCTTCAATTGGATCGACTCTCCGATACCCTTGGTACTAACGAGCACTACCGATTTGAGACATACTGGCGTCCTTATGACCTGTCGAAGGGGCGGTATTTGTTCGACTCATTAGATATGGATGATCTGGGTAGGTGGCATCCCGATGCGCGCCAGTTCTGCAGTTTTCAAGGGAAGCAGTTTTTCTATGTGGGATTGGACTCAGTCAAGCATACCCTCACGGCAAATGACTTTATTACAGACTATGGATTGGCAAGTAATGTACAGCACGTCACACTCATTAGTCCTAACTCGACCATAAGCATTTGGCGATTGGATTCAATGATTTTGAAGAAGTCATTCTTGGCGGGAGAACTGTTGGGGTATGCATTCAACTACAACAAGACTCAGTTGGCATACCTCACCAGCGATACCGTGCTCCACGTTATGAATATAGAAACTCAGACGGGTTTGTTTGAGTTCCATTTGAACTTTGTGGCAGACGTTTCGCATATGGACCCCACAGCCATGTCCTTTCTAGATGGTGACCGAGCACTCCTTGTTAGGGATACAAGCGGTTCATTTAGAATTCTTGATTTGGCAGTAAGAAAGACGGTTGCAGTAGTTGATAAGAGTTCGGTGTATGCAACTAGTCCAAGCGGTACATCGCTCTTCGTACTGAAAGATCGGATCTCGCGTTATGACCTTTTCAACGGACTTCTTGTACGACAATTCCCGGAAAATGATTTCCTGTACCGACAGAAATCCATAGCTCTCAGTCCGGACGGTAAGTTCCTACTCAGCCTGGATCAATCTGTACAACTATGGGATGTACAAACAGGCGCTCTTTTACGCAGTGCACGTTTTGCAAACGCAGAGCGTATTGTGTGGAGTCCGTTGGACACATTTGTGGTCTTGTTTCATGCAAATGGACCCACTAAGTGGACAACCATTCTTAACGCATTTAGTCTTCAGCCTGTATACAGCTTCGATAGTACACTTCGCTGGTTGAATTTCAGTGGGGACGACCATTCCCATTTAGTATGCAATTCTGAAGGGCTCGTTTATAAATACTCCATATCGAATCGAACGCTTTTAGACTCGATTGACACACATCGCTCAATTAGTGCTGCAACGGAGAATCAGGAGAATACCCTATACGTCTTTGGTGACACCCTAGGCGCCTTGTGGAAGGTTGACGCACTCTCTCACCTAGCAACTCCCCTTTTCAACGCTGGAACTGAGATTCGCAAAGTGGTTCTTTCCCCCGGTTCTCGCTATCTCAGCTTCATCTCAGCGGATCACAACGACTTGCTCCGTATAACAGATGGCTCTCTCATTCAAGCGCTCTCAACTCCAACAAAGGAGACCTTGTTCTGTCAAGGAGATGCGACCTGTGTTTGTATATACGACGATGCAATCATTCGCTTTAGCACAAGTACCGGCACAGCAGTGCAATACCGCACAGGTTACCGCGCATACTTTCGCCCGCAAAAGAACTACTTTGCGGTAGGAACGCCCGATCTGCGTGACTCTCTAGGACTTTTTGACTTTAGCACCTCGCGCTGTGTCACAAACCTCCGCAAATTCCCAACGAAGTCAGAGATCGTATGGAGCTTCAATTCTAATACCTTAGCGACCATTGACGTATTTAACAATATCGTCATCTGGACACCTTCCAAACTCAAGGATGGCGAAGTTTCAACGCAAATCGGTGTTGAGTCATTGATCGACGATAACATTCAGATACAGCCGCAGCCAGTGGACGCGCAGCTCAGAATACATGATACCAAGAGTAGAACGATGGTCAGCGCTCAGGTGGTCAACGCTCTCGGTCAGCAATGCTCGTTTCCGTCCTTGAGTTCAGGCTCCTTTGACACTTCGTCCTTGCCATGCGGATGCTATCTCATAGATATTCAATGGGATAGTGCCGAGCACTCATTCCAAACATTTGTTGTTAGCCGGTAGTTTCAAGCATTTGTTTGCATCTGAACCTTGCTGCGCCCACGTAGACACAGGGAGTCCAAGTGTTACCCTGCATGCATCGCGAACGGGCATAAGAGCGACAGCTCTTTGCTTGGCGCATCTGGAATGCCCCCTAATAATAGGCACCGGCTGTTAAAGCTTATGTGTTATCAACTCTTGGCAGCGTAGATTGAGGCATCGTGCGTTCTGTAGTGAAGCTACGGACGCTCTCATATACCTTTTCGTACGAGAATCTCATGAAGTCTTCCCTACTGAAAACAAGCATACACAGAAGTGCTCTAGCTCTGGTCATGATCAGCGCTACAGTTGCCACTTTGTGGTCAACAAACCCTCCTTCGATATTAAGTAGTGGAGCTCCAGCTTCATCTACCGGTGCACCTGGAGAAAAATCTTGTTCACAGTCTGGATGTCATGATGACACGCAGCCTAACATTGGCCCTGCATCGTATAGCATCAACTTTTCCAACGGTAGTCAATCGTATCTTCCAGACTCAACCTACACTATTCGACTACGTGTTGAAGATGTACAGCGCCACCGATTTGGATTTCAGCTTGTTGTCTTGGATACAGCTAATAAAAATGTGGGATTCTTCACACTCAAGGAGAATGAACGCACGCAAGTTCTTGAGAATTTCAATGACTTGACTGACAGGCGTTACGCTACCTATACGTATGCAGGAACTGCGGAGAAGACTGCTGGTGTTGGTGAGTGGCAGCTTCAATGGACCGCTCCTTCCGTGTCGGTGGGACCGATACACTTTTACGCTGCGTTTGCAGCAGCCAACAATGATAAGTCTGACAAGGGTGATCACATTTATACAATGCAGAAACAGCTAACTCCGCTGAGTTCGGCGTGCATTAGCATAGTTGAGGATCCCTCACTTTTAGTGAGTCCGAATCCCGTTCTGTCGTCTCTGCAACTCTGGCGACTTGGTTGTTTCGCAGAGATTCGCGAGTTACAGATACTCGATAACTCTGGTCGAAGTGTGCAGACCATATCTGCTGGAAGTCCCATTCCTACAGTTCTGGATTGTCAGACTCTCAGCCCTGGTCGATATGAACTGCTCATCCGAACTGAAGGTCGCCAAGAGCGCGTTGGCTTTGTAAAACAATAGCACATATTATAAAAGAGAGAATCGCATGTCGCAACGCAACATCGTCATCGTCATAAGCTGTACCTTTCTGATCATCGTCGGCGTTTTCGCCGAACACGTACGCAAGAGTAGTGGCGCGCATCCAGGAACGACTGGTGCACCTGGAGATGCAACCTGTGCTATGTACGGATGTCATGTAGACAGCTTCGTTAAAAATGGAGACAGTGTAAACAGTCTCAGCATTAATAACAAAAGTGATGTTCGCTACATGGCAGACTCGCTTTATGAGCTACGGATCCGTGTTTCATATGCGGAAGCCAAACGCTTTGGCTTTGAAGTAGTCGCGTTGGACAAAGACAACAAGAGTATTGGAACGTTGAGTGTGCCAATTGGTCTCAAAACTCCTCGTGTTCAAGTTATTCAAGACAACAATCGTCTCTACTGCACGCATACCACAAACGGAATCACACCAACAGCTCCAGGGATCAACGAGTGGCTTGTGAACTGGACAGCTCCAAGCAGCTACGATGGACCAGTGACTTTTTATTACGCAACCAACGCGTGCAATGGAGACAATGCCAATACTGGTGATGGCGTCTTTCTGTCTTCAAAGACGATTCATGGCATAACTGCGGAAGTAACGGGCGAACAAGATAATGCTACCACCTTTCGCGCTTGGTCGGATGCAGCTCAGGGCCTTCATCTTGATCTACCAGATTCGTTTGCGAATGCCACACTTCAGTTAGGGGTATATAACCTCTCAGGTCATCTACTCTTGCTTCAAGACCTTCCGTCTGTGCCACACCCTTCTGAGGCAGTGACTCTCGATCGACAGCTCGCCAAAGGGAGTTATATCGTGAGTGTTCGCTCCCTGGCTAAAGTCCTCAAGGCATTGGTACTGGTGAACTAATACAGTTTTATACGCGTCCGCTAGCTCCCTCGACGGCTAAAGGCGCCGCGAAGCGGCGCGATGAGCTTGAATTTCCCCTGTGCATCGCTGCAAATCCTTGAATTTTCGCTATTTTGATTGAATGAAAGAACTTCGATCCTTAGCCTCTCGTGAAGGTCGTCGTGTTCTGCGCGAAATATTCCGTGAGTTGCGTTTTGACAAGCAGCTAGGCGGTTTTGGAACACTGTCGACAATGTGGCGCATCTGCACAACCGAGCGGGAGCTCTTCCGCTATTCAAACATTGAAGTCACCGTGCTCCATCCGCTTGGAGTTTTACGGGGAAGCTCACTGTGGATGCAAGAAGTAGTAAACCGTTTTTACTATTCCACCATTAATTCCTTCGTGTACTTCGGCGCCGCCATGCTCCTGGTGATGATTGGTATTCGCAGGTTTACGGATCGCGTGACCGACTCGACAGTGCTTGGAAGCATCTTGTTTGAAGCCTTCCTTTTGGTCATCATGTTTGTGGTGATGTTCTTCTCACCAACCGATGATTCCATTGACGACGATAGTTCATCGGACGAAGAGTCGAGTGGTGATGTATTGCGCGAGATTGGTGAGATTGGTCGTGATTATGCCGATGTTTCCATGCATATGGAGCAGGCTGTCAGCGCACTTCGCGAGCTTAGTCGTGAGAATTCGGAACTGATGTCGCTATTGCGACAACACACAGAAGCCGCGACACAAGCCGTTGCACCAAACCCACAGTTGTTGCAAAGCATGAACCACACAGCACAGAGCCTAGATCTTCTTGAGAAAACAGTGAAGAGTTTTAATGCTGCTGCCGACAAGTTGCAGCGCGAGGAGATTGAATCTGCTGTGCGGCGTGAAGTAGAGCGGCTCCTCCGTGAGAAAACAAAGCTCTAGTGTCTGTATTTCAGGTCGATCTCGTGCGACCGACATCAGGCTCCCAGCATCGACGCTCCCCAGTACTAGTGCCATTTGAAAGACTTCAATACGCTCGTGAGAAGAAACAAGCCTAAACGTTTTGTCGAGATATACTTCGTGCTGTATTTAGCAGCGCTAGTCTTGTTGATTCCCGACAAGAAGCACGAGGATCGTCAGGCTACGTCTCTCATCTCTTCTCTCCTACAATCTTCATTTACACTTCAACCAGAACATACAGTTCTCATGTGCCGCGTTGTGCGAACAAGTGACCAAAGTCTGGTACTCAATTGTGACTCGCTCAACACCATCTACCACTCAGGATCGGTTCGCGATGTTCGCTATGAGTTTAGCATTGAAGATCAGTCGTATAGAAATTCAGTTCAGCTCAGTTCTTCCCAGAATGTATCTGCCTCCTACTTCCACATCAAAGGCCATGGCGATGAAGGCAGTGTGTTGTTTAGCTGGAAGCCTCCAGTGGCAGAACACAAGAATCGCTTGTTCCGAGTGAAAGTCAAAGCGAGTGGTGTTCCAATTCTCCCCAATGGGCTGAGTGAGGAGCAGCGCAAGTACTTGGATGAACTCATGAGCGACGAAGGCGGTTTGCGCTTGACGGCGGAAACACAGTTCACGGTTGCGTTGATATATGTTGACGGAAATGGTAGCACGCCGATGACCGAGCTAAACCAACAAGTGTTGGCGCAGAGTGATAGTAGTTTTCGCCAACGCTATCAAGACTTGCTCGCAGAGTTAGAGAAACCTCGTTTCATTCCGGCACCCCTTGGTGAGTTCTCGTTGCAGCCTCGAGAAAAGATCGTCAAGATGATTTCGTACCAGCCTTTCGAGAATCACATTCGCGTGTACGGTGCAGATCCACAGCGTGAAGTAGACGAGATTCGTTTGAGTGGTGGCAGCGCGAGTTATCGCTTTGAGGGAGCCGACATAGTGGTTAGTGGTACAACACCACCTGATGGTATGGCCGTGTATACACTTTCTGCGCGGCGTATATCCGACAAGAAAGACACGAGTGTGAGTTTTCGTGTGCTTGCCTTGAGCCTTGATGCTCCTACTGTTCCACAGCGGATGTATCCCGGCATTAGCTATACCTTTGCTCCAAATCTCCCCAATGTTAGTGGGATTCCCGCGGGGGCTAGTTTGCGCGATGATCGTGGCAACGAAGTTATTTCGAGTGTGCAGGGAGAGAGTTTCGTTTTTCGTCCGAGCGTTGATGACACTAGCCGAGTATTCAGTTTTGAACGAAGTCTAAACTCGCGCAAGATCGGGCAGACATTGAGTATTCCAGTGATTGCTTTTCCTGCACCAGAGATACTCGATATCAGTCGTCAGAATGGTCAAATCTGGGTTCGTACTCGTTCATTTGGTCTTGAGAACGACGTTCGTTCGCGGGTGAAACTTGAACTAAGTCCGGCGTTGAATACAAAAGTTCAAGAGCGTTTAGGAGATTACAATTACGACGCAAAATTCAACGTCCACCTTCAGGTCTTTCAATTCAACACACAACAAAGCAGCATTAGCTTACGAGCGATGAACGGCTACAAGAAAGCGTCCGAGCGCCGTGAGTATACGGTGCGCGACTGAGGCTGAGCTTCCCACTCTAAGATCGTTCGTTTCATTGATTGGCATCGCAACCGCATCATTGTGTAAAGCCGAAGCATGTTTGAACACTACTCTTTTGCCATGCGTCGGTTTCTTCGATAGCGAAGTACATTAACTGCATGTTCTGCGCTCGACGCTGCGAAAGAGTGTCGATTCGATCCATCCCCTTTCGCGCAAAAGAAATAGTAACCATGCTCCTCGGCGTTCAGCGCAGCTTCAATACTCTGCACTGATGGTGAGTTGATTGGTCCGGGAGGCAGCCCGTTATGAAGGTAGGTATTGTACGGACTTTGCACTTCAAGGTCGCTCAACAGTACACGACGTGACTCACCCAAAGCAAACTGAACGGTTGGATCCGCTTCTAAGCGCATACCTTTTGCCAATCGATTGAGGTACACACCAGCAACGCGTGGACGTTCGTCAGCCTGAGGCGTTTCAGCTTCAACAATGCTAGCCAAAGTCAGAACTTCCTTCCTCGTTTTTCCTTGTTGCAGAGCCAAGCTCTCAAAACGTTCCTGCCAGATTCTCGTTTGTCGACTGACAAGTGCCTCAATGATATCCGCTGCTGGTTGCTTCCAATAGTATTCATAGGTATCAGGCATAAGATAGCCCTCCAGAGAATTCGCTTGGACACCCAACGCCGAAATCAAGGAGTCAGATCTCATTAACTTCATGAAGCTAGCCGAGTCCACACCTACGTTCTTCTGTAGGAGCGAAGCAAAGCGAGGAGCGCTAATCCCTTCTGGAAATGTCACACGAACTTTCAACGCTTGTTTACCGCTGAGCAAAGCGCGAAGCAGTTGAAGATGAGTGTGGGAGCTGCTGAAACGGTATGCACCCGAGTAAATGGTTCCGTTGCCAATCCGACAGCTCAGTTTCAGGATGAGACGGAACAACGAAGGAAAGCGAACCAGCTTTGATTGCTCAACAACAGCGGCAGCTTTAGCCACTGAGGCACCACGGGGAACATAGATATCGGTGGTTGCCGCACTACTTTGCAGGGGGAGAAACAGGTAGTATCCTAGAGATCCACAGAGGATGAAACCAACAATAGCGAGCAGTGCAAAGACCTTCTTCATTCGTAAAATTAAGGATTTGTCACTGAATCGATCTCCAAACCTCAGCTTTGCTTCTCGAGTGCATAACTTTAGCAATCATCTGCCATTTTCTCTTCGAAAAGTGCGTTTCATTGCTCTGCAGCTCTGTATTTTTGTAGACATACTAAACGTAGAGTTCGCTGAATTTTCATCACAAGGGTTCTTCCATGGAATTCATCAAAAACAAACTGCTGGAAGTGGTACCAGCATTTCGAGAAAAACGCACCACACTTCTAAAGGAAAAGAGCGAGGTACAGATAGCATCCGTTACAGTTGAGCAAGTCATTGGCGGTATGCGCGGTATACCATCGGTTTTATGTGACACGTCATCTGTTTCTGCTGATGAAGGTCTGCGCATTCGCAACATCCCAATCATGGAACTGACTGAATGGCAACCAGAAGAGATCTTCTTCTTGCTTGCTACCGGCGCTAAGCCAAGTGATGAGGAAAAGCAGCTCTTGAAACACCTTTTTGCTTCAAGAAGTGAGCTTCCTTCATACGTTGTTGATGTGCTCAAGTCGATGCACGCCGATTCACATCCAATGGCAATGCTCTCTGCAGGTTTGTTAGCAATGGAGCACGAGTCTGTGTTCCGTCAAGCCTACGACTCAGGTGCAAGCAAAGATCAACTCTGGCAGGCAACTCTTGAAGATTCGGTGAATCTCCTATCGCGCATTACAACCTTGGCAGCTACCATTTACCGACTCAAGTTCCATGGCGGACAATTGATCGCCCCGGATCCAAATGCGGACTGGGCGACGAACTACGCTACTATGCTTGGTGTTAGTAATGATCCAGCTTGGCATGACTTAGTTCGCTTGTACTTAGTTCTTCACTCTGACCACGAAGGTGGCAACGTGAGCGCTCTTACTGGCCTCACTGTGGGTTCAGCTCTGAGCGATGTGTACTATGCAGTGAGCGCAGGTCTCAGCGGTCTTGCAGGCCCTCTCCACGGCTTGGCTAACCAAGAAGTACTTGCGTTTATTCGTGAAGTAGTCGAGCACTTCAAGGGAGTTCCTGATGACGCAACATTAACACAGTACTGCTGGGATCGCTTGAACTCTGGACGCGTTATACCTGGCTACGGTCACGGTGTTCTTCGTTGCACCGATCCTCGTTTTACTGCATTCCATGATTTTGCGGACAAGCACGACATGACAAGCGATAGCATTTTGCTTGTGAAGAAGTTCTTCCAGATTGTACCAGGTGTGCTCACCGAGCACGGCAAAGCAAAGAGTCCATATCCAAATGTTGACTCTATTAGTGGTTCATTGCTTTATGATCTGGGCATGAAGGAATTCTCCTTCTACACCGTCATGTTTGGCGTTAGCCGCGCAATGGGTATCTGCTCGCAGATTCTCGTACATCGTATGCTTGGTTCAGCGATTACTCGTCCAAAGTCTGTGACCTTGGATCAACTCGTCTCCATGGCAAACAAGTAATCTAAAGGGTGCAGCTTGCTGCATACTGACTATAGAAAAGGGTTGTTGGAGATTTTCCAACAACCCTTTTTCTATGAAGAGTATCACTCAATTCGAGAATCAATTCCTGTCGAGCCGAAGAGCTCAGTTGACGTCAGACCTAGTCTAGGCAGAAGATCTGGGAGAATTCTATCAGCTGTCTCTTTTACTACGTGGGCGCTCCGCGCCCACGCATACAGAAAGCGACTTCTGACGTTTATACACTTTCAACAACCACAGCAAGACCTTGTCCAACTCCGATGCACAACGATGCTACACCGTAGCGCTGGTTGTTTTTCTTCATTGAACGGATCAACGTAGCAGTAATCCGGGCTCCGCTCATTCCTAAGGGATGTCCAATAGCAATTGCACCGCCTTGAGTGTTAAGCTTGTTGAGATCGATACCTAATTCACGTTGACAACACAAAGCCTGTGCTGCAAACGCTTCATTGATTTCAAAAGCGTCAATATCGGAAATCGAAAGTCGAGCTTTCGCAAGTGCACCACGTATAGCTTCTATTGGACCTGTTCCCATGATGCGAGGGTCAACGCCAGCTGCGTGTCCAGCTACATAACGCGCCAAAGGTTTCAGATTGCAGCGTTTCACCATCTCTTCGTCAGCAACGATCATCGCAGCGGCACCGTCGTTCAACGACGAAGAATTACCAGCTGTGACCGATCCACCTTTACGGAAGGCTGGTCCCAAGCTTGCAAGTTTCTCCAAGTTCGTATCAGCTCGAGGTTGCTCATCTTTTGCCACAACAATTGGATCCGCTTTCTTCCGAGGAATACGTATCGCTACAAGTTCGTCATCAAAAGCACCTTGTTCCTGAGCCTGAATGGCGAGTTGATGCGAGCGTAAGGCGAATGCGTCTTGATCTTCGCGCGATATTCCAAAGCGTTCGACAATGTTCTCTGCAGTCTCGCCCATTGCCTCCAAAGGAAAGAGCTTTTCGAGAGCTGGGTTAGGATAGCGCCATCCTAGGGCTGTGTCGTAGGCTGTTAAGTTTCCAAATGCAGCTCCACCGCTCACATTCTTCGGCAAGGAATAAGGAGCTCTCGACATGGACTCTACTCCACCTGCGATAACCATTTTAGCCTCTTCGGAACCAATTGCACGTGCCGCGAGGATAATTGCTTCAAGAGAGGAAGCGCATAGTCGATTGACAGTAACGGCTGGTACACTCTGCGGAATACCCGCGAGTAATGAGGCCATGCGAGCCACGTTGCGGTTGTCTTCACCTGCCTGATTTGCGCAACCTAGGATGACATCATCGAGCAAGGCAGCGTCGATCCCAGAACGTTCTACAACGGCACGCAAGACATGTGCGGCTAGGTCATCCGGACGCACAGCTGCAAGCGCTCCGCCATACTTTCCCACTGGACTTCGTAAGGCTTCACATAAATACACACTCTTCATAGCTAATCTGCGTTGGTGCTATACATTGAACAATTGTTATCGTGCAGACAGAGCTGCAAGTGACTCTTCGGCTTTGGCTATACCTTCCTGTGCTGAACGGAGTTTTGTGCGTTCTGCGTCGACGACTTCTGCTTTTGCATTGGCAACGAAGCGTTCGTTATTGAGCTTCGCTTCAGTACTTCGTTGGAGGTTTTGCAAACGCTCGAGCTCTTTCGTCAACCGTTCGCGCTCTTTGTCAACGTCGATCGCTGACTCAGCAACAAGCCAGAGTTCAATCCCACGAACAACGCTCGACAACGAAGCCGCTGGTTTCTGCGCTTCTGAGCTGACTTCAGGCAGCTCGTTTCGAGTCAGTGAAGCAATCATTGCGGATACACTTGTATAGAACTCAACGTCGGTTGGCGCACAACGAATGATCAGCGGAAGTTTCTGCCCAGGCTTTATTCCACTCTGACTCTTGAGCATGCGCAGCTCATCAATGACAAGTTGCAAAACTTCAAAGTGCTCTTCTTGCTTCTTATCAATGCATGATTCATCGAGCGCAGGTAGTGCAGAGGTGGCAAGGAAAACCGACTCAGAACGTTGTCCCAACACATGCCAGATTTCCTCTGTGATGAACGGCATGACAGGATGAAGCAGAGCAAGAGCTCCTTCAAAAAGATCGAGAGCGAAACGCATAAGAGACTGGCGATACGCTGGATCTTCGTTCGAAGCAAACTGCACCTTCATGATCTCCACATACCAATCGCAGAAGTCCTTCCAGATAAAGTCATACAGCGCACGTGTGTAATCCGTGATCTTGTACGAGCCGAGATTATCATGCACGGCTTTGATAGTGCTGTGATAGCGAGAAAGAATCCAGAGATCAGCTGCACTTCGTTCAGATGCAGAAAGAGTTGCTGCGCTCGTGACATCGCCTGCTTCAGTCGCTTTCATCAGCAAGAAGCGCGCGGCGTTCCAAATTTTGTTAGCAAAGTTGCGTCCAAACTCCATCTGAGGCGCATCTGCTTTGCCGTTATCATCCACCACATTCACTTTTACATCTGAGCCTAATGGAGCTAGGTAGAGTGTGGTGTAGCGTACGGCATCGGCACCATACTTCGAAATGAGATGAAGAGGATCTGGGGAATTCCCAAGTGACTTCGACATCTTGCGTCCGTCACCATCACGTATGATACTCGTGAAATACACATCTTTGAACGGAACTTCGTTCTTGAAGTACAACGAAGCCATGATCATCCGTGCTACCCAGAAGAAGATGATGTCTGGACCTGTTACCAACAAATCTGTTGGCAGATAGCTCTTAAGGAGTTCTGTTTCTTCCGTCTTTGAGTCTGCAAGCCAGTTCATAGTGGTTAGCATCCACAGCCAAGAAGAGAACCAGGTATCAAGAGAATCTTCGTCTTGGATCAGTGAAACGCTAGCTTCCACACCAAGCTTCACTCTTGCTTCATCGGCAGAACGAGCGGCTGTGTAGCGTCCATCAGGTGTGTAATACACCGGAATGCGATGTCCCCACCACAGTTGGCGAGAAATACACCAGTCGCGAATATTCGTCATCCAATGTTCGTAGGTTTTCGTCCAGTGATCTGGATAGAAATGGATGCGACCATCCTGAACCGCTTTCAGAGCTGGGCTCGCCAATCGCTGCATACTCACGAACCACTGATCTGAGTAGTATGGTTCTACTACTTCACCGCCGCGCTCACTAAAACCAACCTTGTGTGTATAGTCTTCAGACTTTACCAACAAATCCGCGGCTTGTAAATCCTGTGTTATAGCCTTGCGTGCTTCGAAACGCTCGAGACCCGCATATTTGCCGGCGAGCTCGTTCAAGTGGGCGTCTGCATTAATCGACACTAACACTTCCAAGCTATGTCGCTTGCCTACTTCAAAGTCATTCGGATCGTGCGCAGGAGTGATCTTTAAGCATCCTGTTCCAAAGTCTTTCTCGACGTAGTCATCTGCAATAATTGGGACCAAGCGATCACACAGAGGCACACGAACTCTCTTTCCAACCAGAGAAGCGTATCGTTCATCTTTTGGGTGTACAGCAACGGCGACATCTCCGAAGATTGTTTCAGGACGTACTGTCGCAACTTGCATGAACCCACTGCCGTCTTCGAACATGTACTTTAGGGTGTACATCTTATCGTTGACTTCTTTCATGATCACTTCTTCGTCCGACAGCGCGCTCTGCATCACTGGTGACCAGTTGATGATTCCTTTTCCGCGGTAAATCAAGCCGTCGTCAAAGAGTCGAATGAAGGTTTCCTGAACGGCGTTCGAAGCACTTTCATCCATGGTAAAAAGTGTACGATCCCAATCGCAAGAATTCCCAAGGGATCGCAACTGTTGAAGGATGATTCCTCCGTATTTCTCCTTCCACTCATAGACTCGCTCAACGAATTTCTCTCTACCTAGATCACGACGAGTAATACCCTCTGTTTCGCGGAGCATTCCCTCAACCTTGCTTTGCGTTGCAATGCCAGCGTGATCTAATCCAGGGAACCAACTGGATTGATAACCGCACATGCGCTTGTAGCGAATGTAGAGATCCTGAATTGAGTGATTTAGCACATGCCCCATCGTGAGCATACCTGTCACGTTGGGCGGTGGCATGAGGATGGAGTAGGCTTTCTTTCCATCGGGGATCTTGTCCGGAAATGAGAATACTCCTGACTGCATCCATTTGTCATACCAAGGACTTTCAACCTGTTGGGGCGTGTACTGTTTAGCAAGTTCCAGCATAGTAACCGATCGATAAAGGATGGTGAAGCTGCAAAGATAGCCAATAATGAGGCTCTAGGCGGTCTGCAGCTCATCTAAAACACGTTTTGATCAAAGCGTGAAGGTATAGCCAAGTTTCAAACTGGCTTCGGGATTGAATCGAGGAATTGTATAGACTTGGGTGCTAAATGGGAGCTCAGAGTCGCCAGCGACTCGAACATGAAGCGCAGCCCAGGGGCTCAGATAGAAATGAGAGTCAAGAAACCAGAAATAGCCTACATCAAAGCTGAGCAGCTGGCTACTGTAGTTTTTGCGTTCCGCAGTGGCAACGTGTCGAATCTCGCCCCTCCAAAAAACGGCTCCCACGCTAAACCACCATTCTTGGTGCATGGCCCCTTTGGGCAAGTAATCCACCAGAACTGCGTTGGAGTGAATGCGATTCTCATCAAATCCCTTGCTCAACAAGAAGTCTGGTTTGTGCACCTGAACATCAAGGACCCGAAGATGCCATTGTTCAGAACCAGCGTACGCAGAAACAATGTAGCCACCGAGAACAAAAGGCAAAGGATCTGTCTCAACCCCGCAATAAACCTGAGCTTTTACGTAGGGTGTGCTTGCTATGCAGAGACAACAAACAACGCAGGTTCTGCATGCGCGCCGAATGAAGTGTGTGGCTTTCGTAAACATGATCTCAAAACTACGAAAGAAGCCAAGTTAACGCACGATGACGAGCATACCGTGGTCAGAATCGATAGAGCCGTTCTGCGAGACGAACAGACGATAGTAGTAGCTTCCCTGCATCAGCTCACGCCCAGCATCGTCTCTTCCGTCGAACATGACAAGATTCGTTCCAATACGCGCGGCAAGCTCCTGAGAACGAACAAGCTCACCACGAAGATCATACACTTCAAAGCGCACGATCTGACGGGACAGAGGACTCTTCAGCTGGTACGAAATCGTGCAGAAATCGCTGAAGGGATTGGGTTTAACGCGCGACTGCAACACATAGACATCACGATCAACAATGAGGGTCAAAGCACTATCAGTCTCATTGCCGAAGAAGTCAACAGCGCTTATGCGTAGGTTATTAATACCCGTTTCCAACTGCAAGGAGAACTGCAGAGTTGCACGTGCAGATGGATGCAGAGACTGATCGCCAAGGATCTCCGGACTACTGCTAAAGCGATATAATGGACTTGAGAGGATTGCTGACTCGTTACCGTTGATCGTTGCACTCAAGCGCCATGACTCGGTGATCGGCATGCGCGAGTTATCTCGAAGAACACAGCGAACAAAGGGATTCCTTGCAACAACCATGTTGGTATAGGTTGGCATACTGTCGATATCTATCTCTAAGACAGGTGCTTCAGTATCATTGAGCACTACCTGATCGAGCCCCAGACTATTGTTGAATCGATAGAGCTCAGGAAAGGCTTGAACAGGATCTACTGTATAGAGATTGCGAGTCCGGCCAGCAAAGGCAAGTGTTGATGCAGTATCAACAATCATAATCACAGAGTCTGGAGCTGGGTCCTGAACAACAACCGTACGTTTACTCGTTAATCCAGCACCTTCAAGGGGCTGACGATCATACACAAAAACAGCACTATCAACCCGGGCACGGGGTGATATGCGTTTAGCGGCACCGGTAACGACGATGGTATCGCCTCGGAGGACGCTATCTCGTGAGAGAGTTATGGAGGACGGAATCACAGCTAACTCCGGTAAAGCCTCGAGATCGATCCTCATGGCTTCAATGCGAGGATCGACTAACACGCTTCTCCGTTGCACCACTAACTCGGTTTGAATATAGGGATAGACTTGCGCATCTATGTCGCTCAGTGAGGTCTGAGCTAGTGTATCAGTCTTAAGCAATTCCGGCGTTGCGAATGGATTTCTCAAGCCATATACATGGAGTTGAATAGAAGCAACGCTATCGGCTAGCTGTCCGGTGTATTGAACACGAGTCCATCGTTTAGCTGGACCATAGACAATACTCTTCACCCACCCGCTGTCAGGTTGAATCAACACGGTACCAGAGGTCTTCACAGTGTCTTGGGCGTAGAACTTAGAGAGCGTATCAAGGCGCAACTTCTCCATTAGCATCTTCGGTTCTGCTTTAGATGCGAGCATGATGTACGAATGTGGGGATACAACCGAGTCATACAATGTAGACCCGAGCATCTTTAGGGCTAAGTGCAAACTATCTTGATCTCGTTGTACAAAGACATCGCCGTAGGAGTTGCCACAGATAGCCATGAAGACATAGTCGTCAGTCTGTATAGAGTCTCGTAGGAAGCGATACAACGTTCGCCCCGAACCATTGAAACAGGTATCGCACGTATCCTTGTCAATGAAGCAGTCAAATGTCCGCACCTCGCGCACAATGCCAGTGCGTCTGTTCATAAGCCGCACCCCAAAACCACGAAGGTCATCTCTATCGCCATAGGTGATACCGTCCAGACGAATCTCAATAGTTGGGTGCAGAGGTATCTGCAACTGGCCTAGGCTGTCATAATACCCGTAGCCTACAGCTGAGCGCATCGAGTATGCTAGGTGTTTATTCAGCACAAAACCAGGAGTAGCAGCAGCCGAATCGCGTCGCAAGGTAGAACTGGTTGTAAACAATGCATGCTCGTGTGCAACATCCGCCTGAATGAAGATTGATTGAGCCAGTGAATCGGCACAGGCTACGACTGGGATCTCCAGCCACGCGCTCTTCTTCGAGTCCGTTGTATCTGTCGATCGAATACTGAGCGTATAACGATCACCAACGATAAGAGGACTCTTTGGTTGCCACTCTACGTAGCACTCGTCTACTGTGAGCAGATCATTCTCGAGTATACTAACTGAATCAACGACCTCGCCTCCTCGCTGCAATCTGGTTTCATACACAAACTGGTTTGGCTTCTTACTTGGAGATATTGCGCGTAGAATCGGATGTGTAGCACTCACGTTCCAATACGGCAAAGGGTCGATTGGCAATGGGCGTGGCGAATACACACTAAATGCCGTGCGGAGCTCCGAAGGAAATCGCGGCGAACGCTCTGTCTTACGTCCTGTGTCTGCAAGGATCTTCAAGCTGTGCTCACCATTTGCTCCAAGCACAGGTATCTGCATCTCTACTGTGTTTGTCATGCACAAATCATACAACTGCAGATAGGTTGTATCGCTCTTGCCTGCATAGGTATGGATCACTTCAACCGTTGCACTGTCACCGTGCACTCCAGCGTTGAAAAACTCCAAGCGAACAAACGCAGAATCCTGATCGTCCGTAATGAAGGTGCTACCGTTGCGATCCGTGATTCTAAGACCGCTGTTCAAAAGAACTGGGTGCGCTACTGTATCAAATGGAATCTGGCAAAGTGGATCTCCAAGGAGGCAGCACTGCAGGAACACATCACGATACAATACGTCGTCATGCGTACCTACAATTGCCAGTGCATTGCTAAAGATGTTTCCGAACTTTCTGGTCTGGTAAAGAGCCATTTCATAAAAACAATTGCGCATAACCTGACTTTGAATAACAGGAATTCCATAGCCGGTTGAGCCCATCGCAGCTATCGCGCCCTTTTGATCAGCGAATAAGAAGTTCTCATCAATGCAATTCGTTTGAGGCTCTGCAAAAGCTGCTGTTTGGCAAGAAAGCGTTGCCAACATGAATGGTCGATCTGTATTTGCTAGAGTACTGGCGTCCCAATCATTGACATCTGTCAGTTGCGGACTTCCGTGCCCCACGAAGTTTATCCAACACACGCCGGTTCCATTTACAGCCTTGGATATCTCGCCAGAAGCGCTATACGCGGTGTTGGTCTCATTGTAAAGAGTGGTCACAAAGTTCGTATCACCACAGATACTTCTTGCTCTGAACATTGGATCATCAGTGAGTACTACGGTCTGTAGGTCTCGATTATAGTCAAGAAAGTCAATCTTCTCTTGAGATGTTTGCCCACCTGAGATGTACAAGAAAGTCTTCCACCAGAGATTCGGTGGAAGCGAATCATAGCGCATGATCTTCGCAACCAGCTGCTCTGCCTGCAAAGGGGTCTGAACAGGTATGCGACCGATATTAAAGTCACAAACACGATCTGCACTATCGAGTAAGCTGAACCAGATGTCGCTCACCGGCTTACCAAAGCTGGGAACGTAATCTCGCATGACGGAAGTACCAATGATTTGTCTGTTATCCCAACTCGCATCACCGAAGAGTACAACGTCATGTATTTTTGGTCCTGACCAAAAATTGTAAGCATGCTTTAAGAAGGAACGGATAGCATGAGGTGTCTTCTGTCCGTCGGAAAACTCTTGGTATATGTCTTCAACGCTCACCACTTCGGTTCGATGACCTTGTTTGGCGCGATAGTCAGCCAGACGTTTTGCTTGCTGCTCGAAGATAGGATGATAGATAACGAGATAGTCTGCACTGTGTGAGCTATTTCGTAGATCAGACAATGTAGAAACTCGAACAGCGCAGGTTTCTATACTGTCGCTGGAACTCAGTACAATTTCATTCTTCCCTACTGCCAAAGGCACACGTGCTTCAAAGCAGTTTGATGACGCTGTGCGAAGCGTATCAAAGAGTTGAGCACTCTCGTTGTCGATTGACTCAATGGCAGCTTTGCCACTTTGAAGATGTTGCACACCTACGTAGACCGCTGTAGCAGCCTTGGTTGTAGCTCTATTGAACCCCATATTACTAAGCGTTGTGCTTAGCTCAGAAGAGAAGGCTCTTGAATCATTTGAGCTCACAAAAACCACGCTTCCGCTTGGCGCTTTCTGTAGGAAGACTGCTGCTTCGCGATCCGAGCTTGCCCCATTCCACTGGAGAACGGTATCAACTGATGGCGCTAGGACTGAGATATGGAGAGCTTTTTCAACGCTGCTACGAAGAACCCTGCCGTTATAGAGCATTGATGTCCATGGTCTCGGGAGCCGACGGGTAGAAGCAATGCAACTGTTCACGCTTGTTGCATCAAGAACACAAGCTGCTGCTTGGAGAGTATCGAGAAGGACCGCCTGCGGTGACCGGACTAAGCCAACTCTTAGCATTGAAGATTGAGAAGCATCAACTGATCCAAAGAGATGTCCTTTAATTGCCAGTGCTCTACTCTGACCTTCTAAGTGAAAGTAGTCCAAAGCTTGACGTTCACTGTATTCACGTACAGTAGTATTGAACCCAAGCGAGCGACAGGTAACAGTAAAACTTCCATCTTGTAACAAGCGCTTAGGAATCGGGATATCAAGCTCCTTCACCTGTGCACCTTCAAATGTTTCATCGTAGAGTGTATCTCCGTTAACGAGTATCTGAACTCGCTTGTCTGGGTTTGCTCCTGGAAAATCGTTTACACTCTCATACACCAAGTGCATACGCATGCTATCAGTCGAACTCGATGAGTTTAAGAGCGGGATTGTATACGAAAAGTCTTGATAACGGTCGAAGGGCTGCCATATCCAACGCTCCCCCTCCGCGTTATCTGTCCACAACCAATCAATTTCATCTCGGTTGCGAGAGAATCCTTGCACATAGTCGTACTCCTCTTCAAAGTGGCGTGAAAGTCTCATTGAAGAGAGTTCGGGTCCATTGTTCGTTGGCGTGCGCTCCGCATATCGCAATGAAGGTACAGTCGAGTCGACAGACAAATAGTACACTCGTTCTCTAGTATATGCGCTATACCATGTCGTGTCATCTTCGGCATGCTGTCCATAGAAGTAGAGTATACTCTCAGCGGATAGATACTCTGCATTCGGCTTCGTTGAGGCTGGAATGTACACCCTTTGTTCTTGAGCCTTGAAATGTAGATGGAGTGACGAGGTTGCGACTCCCTTCCACTCTGGATGAGCCTGTAGAATGGCAGAACCTAGAATTTTTGCAACCCCATCTCTGGTTGTATGAACTGCCAAAGGAAGGGATGCAGAATCAATTCTTGCTGTCCTAGGTGTATTCTCTGTTAGCGGAATAGCCGCGCTAGGGTTTGGTGTACTGAATTCGCTAAACTCTTCATTGACGACACTCAGCAGCGGAAGCTCATTTTTTGTTAGCGCCTTTTTGCTCAATGCTTCGCTAAAGCGAAGCTGTATGACGCATTCATCGAGAACGCTCCAACGTTGGAGGAGAAGACTACTCGTTAGAAGTGAGACATCGATTCGCGCTATATGGTGTCCACGCGAAACACCAACTCGTCGGACCTTCACTCCAATTGTCTGACTCTCGATACCACGATGTGAAGCATTATCTGTGCTCGACAGTTTTTGTTGCTCCATAACTGCGCTGAGAGAACCAGTTGAGGGAACGATCGCAAAAAAAGTACGGGAGGATGAGTATGGCGCAAAGCCACTGTTTGTATGCTCTTGGGTAGATGCTTTCGAGGGTTGCTCAGGCTTGCTCAGAGAGCGGAGATCATCGATAACTCGCGATGCTTGATGTCGTAAAACGATTGTGCAACCCTTCGTTGAGGCAAAAAACTGCTCCTCTGCCAGAGCTGGTGTTGAATAGAGCACACCAACTAACAAAGCAAAAGTATAGAGTACTTTTGATACACCTAAAAAGCGGGTAAAAACAGATCTTGAAGGTCTGGATTGCATGGTTTTGGTACGTTCATATCTCCAAGAAGCGCTTGGAGCGTTTTGTTCTCAATTCACTGAGTCAACGTAGCAAATTTTCATGCAATAGAAAAGTGGTGGGAAAAAATACCGTTGGGCTCCCGGAGGGAGCCCAACGTACTAACAAAAATCTTAGCGACGCTCCAAAGAATCCTTCAAACCAATCTTGAGATTCTCAACGATTGCATTTGTCAGTTGCTTTCTCATGGCATCATCATTGGTCAAATGCTCGCTCAAAGCTTGCTCTACGCGGCGCTTGATAACTTCTGATGACTCACCAATGAGCTTGTCAACAAAGGTACGAATATCGCGCTGTTGCTCTTGCAATACTTCCAACTGTGAGCGGCTTGCATCTTCCATTTTCTTGAGCATCTTGTCCATACGCTCTTCTTCTTCTGTATAAAACAGCGTCAAAGCGAGCAACGCAAGCATCGAGAACTCAAGAAGAATTGCGAACAAGATCACGGATGGACGTGTAGAAGGAATGAACTTCAAACCACGAATACCTACCGCGATAATCAGAAGAGCAGCTCCACCGTATGCAAAACCTGTAACGTTGTTTGAGTACTTTTCTGTAAAGTGGTGTGCCATGTATAGACGCAACGCCTTGAAGATGCGGAAGTGATTTGCCATCCACTCGTGTGCAGCCTTGATATCCTCAATTTCGCCTTCTACGAAGTCGCTGAAGTGCTCACGAATACGAATGTACAGTCCATTGTTACGGAATGCTACAAGATCGGTATTCTTATCGAAGACGTCTTCAAAGTGAACTACTTGGTGTGAACCAAAAACATCACCCTGATCTTCAGGAGTTGTACGGTTCCAGATGACGCGGAAGAAGTCTGAAATACGCTTGCGGTCAGACTCGCCTAACTCTGCAAGCTTGTTGTCTGGCATTGCCAGCAGCTCAACAATCTCCTCAGAAAATCCGGTCTGCAAACGAACCTTAGCCTTGTTATTGTGGATTTCACGTTCAACTTTGATGGATACGTAGCCGAGACTACCTGGCAAAATCAGAGTTACGAGGATCGCAACCATGAAACCAGCATCAAAGGAAAGAATCCAGAAGCCATAAGGCTCCAAATAGATAGCTTCTTCTCCAAGCTTCGGAGCTTTTACCAACCACTCACCAGGCTCTTTCGAGTAGCCGTGCGTTTTGTCATCACGCTTCATGCTACTGAAATCAAAGATGAAGTCTGGCTTGATATACTCGCGCTTAACTTCCTGACCGGCATGACTTACACCTTCTGGAGTTGCAACTGCTTGCAGACCCTTGAATTGTGTAAGAACCCCTTGTGTACCGTCGGGCTTAAACTGTGACACGACGAATCCTGAAACGATGTTGCTCAATACCAATGTATGGAAAGCAACAGCGACTGCGATACCAATCGCCAAGAACACAGCATAATGAACGAACGTGTTCTTGAACTGCAAACCGTCGGTCTGCTCCGAGCTATATGATGACATTATTGTCAACCCCTAGTAAAGTGAACGAAAATTTCTTCAAAATTCTGGTGAAATGACCGCCTTCCCTGTAGCTGCGACTACGGCATTTCAGATTCTGTTCATTTATGAACAAATATACAACAAAGAAGAGTCGCACAATCCTGCTTGGGCAACTGCCCCACCGACAAATATGAACATTTCAAGCGAGCTGCCAATGAGTATAAATTTATTTTCATCACAAATGCATAGAGAGCATGTCGGGTTTCCTTAGACTTTGAGCGCAGTCTTTTGTAAATTTGCACAAAGACAATGCGTACAGCCACTCTCACAGCCTCATTTCCCTTAGATTTTCACGGTACAATCCGTGGCGGTTCCTTCGTGACTTGGCATCAACAACGCGCAGCTCTTCTCCTTTCGCTGTTTCTGGCGTCGTCTTTCCCTGCATAGCTCCCGTTTTCGTAGAGACCTTTTGTATTGAAGAGTGCCTCGCACTCAATGGTACACAACCGAACATAGACTTCACGCAGCCATAGGAGCACCGAGCTTCTGGATTGCTTCCCAATAGAAAAATGAATTCTCTTACTACTCCTTGAAAGGTATTCCCATGACGAATCCCCAGCATCTGCCTGGAATTGCTCCTGCTCAGGTTCATACTGAGTTGAAGAAGCATATGCTTATCGACGGTTTTGATTTTGTCCTCGATCCGGCACGTAGTGGTGATGGATACTACGCGGATGCTATCACTGGACGTCGATTTCTCGACTTCTTCAGCTGCTTCGCTTCTGTTCCTCTACGCCTAAATCACCCCCGCGTACGCAATGAAGAGTTCATTCATCACCTTGGCACTGTTGCTCTTCAAAAGCCATCGAACTCTGATCTCTATACAGAGGTCATGGCAGACTTTGTACACACCCTCTTTGAAACCGCCGTTCCGCCTCACTTTCGTTATAGTTTCTTTATTGAAGGGGGTGCCCTTGCGAATGAAAATGCACTAAAAGTAGCCTTCGACTGGAAAGTTCGGAAGAACTTTGCCAAAGGCTATACCAAGGAACGCGGATCAAAAATCATTCACTTCAAACAAGCGTTCCACGGTCGTTCCGGCTATACAATGTCGCTAACGAACACCGACCCAAACAAGGTTGCTTTGTTCCCTAAATTCGACTTCCCTCGCATCGATAACCCAGCATTGCGATTCCCGCTAACGGAAGATGTGCTGGTGAGCGTACAACGAGCTGAGGCCCTTGCCGAGGAACAAATTCTTCGGGCATTTTCTGAGAATCGAGATGACATTGCAGCGATCATCATTGAGCCAATACAGGGTGAAGGGGGCGACAATCACTTCCGTCCTGAGTTTCTCCAGCGCCTTCGAAGCCTAGCTGACGAACATGAGGCTCTGCTCATTTTTGACGAGGTGCAGACTGGAATGGGGATGACAGGCACGTGGTGGGCCTGTGAACAGCTTGGCGTGATGCCGGATATTCTCAGCTTCGGAAAAAAAATGCAAGTCTGCGGTATTCTTGTAAGCTCCCGCATCGATGACGTTGAAGAAAACGTGTTCCATAAATCAAGTAGAATCAATTCTACCTGGGGAGGAAATCTTGTTGACATGGCGAGAGCAACCCGGTACCTTCAAATCATAACAGAGGAATCGCTGCTTGATAACGCTGCCAGCCAAGGTCTCTATCTGCAACAAGGCATGAACAAGCTTGCTGAGCAGTATCCACATTTAGTTTCTAATGTTCGCGGCAGAGGACTTTTCTCGGCGTTCGACTTGCCAAATGCAGCACTCAAATCTTCATTCTTACATGGCGCGTACGACCATGGTATGTTGATACTCGGTTGCGGCGACCACAGTGTACGCTTCCGTCCACCTCTCGACGTCAGCACGCAGCTTATCGACGAAGCTATTAGTATCATCTCAGGGCTTCTCTCGAAAATGTAATGTCAGTCCGTACATCGGCTGAATTCAAAATCATCCTCCTCCGAACTCCATTGTAAAGCGCTACCTCTGTCCAAAGGTCGCGCTTTTTTGTTTTCTACTTTACTGGACTCAGTCTCCTTTTTCGCCACTGCGCACTCTGCACCACATTCATATCAAAAAAATGTGAGAACGGAGTTGGAGCACAACCTAGAGCGACAAAGCGAGCTCAATATCTCCTTTTTTTCGTCAAAAAAGCCAGAATCCTCCCATAAAGGCCTATTTCCAATTCCTAAGAGCAGATGTAAACAAGCCTGAGCCTACACATTTTGACTCGTCGGAACTTAACTCTGAGTAAAGTCAGGTATTTGAATCAGAAAATTGGCACGGAGTTTGTCGTTCAGAAGGACGGCAAACCGGGATCGACGTCCAATCGGACAGATTGCTCCTGTTGTTTGCCAAAGGTCTCTGCCTGTAAAGCGCTTAAACACAAGACTTAGGTCGATTGTATTCGTGTATGCTTTCAGGCAAAGAACCTGTTGTGTGCGCGCTAGTGAAGCACAGCTCAACATTCGTTTTCATGAAAGTTCACAGGATCGGGCAGCAGCCCATAGGCTTAGAATGAAAAAAATCAAGTTGTTCATATTGTTCTTCGTTCCTGCCTTGTGCTTCGCACAAGGCTCAGGCGTCGATTCTCTGCGCTTCGGCGCAAGTTCAGGTGGGTCAGTTTGGATTGCTATGCCCTCCTCGAGCACAACAAACTACCGACTGCTTTTACCCAGCTCATTGGGCGTGTCGAACTCCCAAATTCTCTATGTCAACGGAACAAGTGGTCAGATAAGCGCCTTGAATCCAGGAAACAATGGCGAGTTGCTCCGAATTTCGTCCGGAAGCTTGAACTGGCTTAGCCCGGATACACTGTTTGCAGCGAGTGGCTGGGCTCTGCGTGGAAATGCTGGAACTAACCCAAACCTGAACTTTATTGGAACGACGGATGCGCAACCCCTGCGCTTCGCAACGAATGGTATAGAGCGCTTGCGCATTCTGTCTGGTGGGAACATTGGTATTGGCACAAGCACTCCAACACAGTTGCTTCACCTTAGCACAGGTCACCTCTTTCTCGATACTGTTTCCTCTGGAAGCGCCGCAGAGCTACGGATGGCGAACCCTGCTGGAACATTCTTCAGCTCGTTTAAATCTGGGGCGCAGACGGCAAACCTGAGTTACACATGGCCAACTGCAGCACCAAGTTCCGGACAAGTTCTTTCAAGCGATGCCAGCGGTGTTCTCAGTTGGAGTACTGCACTTACTGGGTCGACAGGATGGAGTCTTAGCGGGAATGCTACTGCGACAGCATGGAACGGAAGTAGCGGGAGTTTTCTCGGAACCACTTCTGCTCAAGCTTTATCTATTGCTACAACGAATGCTACGGCACAAGACATAAAGTTCTATACAGGAAGCAATGGAGCAACAGAGCGTATGCGCATAAGCTCCACGGGCAATGTAGGCATAGGTACTAGTGGCGCTCCCGGCTATAACCTCGAGGTGAACGGAGCAACTATCTACATGCATAGTGGTGCAACACCATATTTCTATGCAGCGGGTGGTGGCAATGTTGGTATCGGTCAAAGTTCGTCACCAGCAAGTACTTTGTCAGTTGGTGGGAATGCCACTATAGGTTACAACCTAGCTGCACCTAGTAATGGCATGATCGTTCAAGGGAACGTTGGAATTGGAACTTCCTCGCCAAGTACTACACTACACGTGAACGGATCTGCTCGAGTCTCAGGTGGCAATATCTTGATTGATACTAGTGCAGCTTCAACCGCAGGTAAGCTTCAATTCATGAATCCGGCGCGCACCTTCCAGAGCACCTTCGCTGCTGGCGCGCAGAGCGCTACCATTAACTATACTCTACCCACAGCACTGCCCACGAACAACGGAGTGTTGCAGACAACGAACGCAGGGTTGATGTCGTGGACCGACCTTGGTGCAGGCAATAGCCTCGTTACCACAGCAGGTGGCGTCGCAACTCGAGTGGCTTTTTGGAGCGGTACAAACACGCTGAGCTCCAACACAAACCTCTACTGGGATAACACGAACTCACGCTTAGGAATTGGTACAAACACACCGTCACAGTCATTGTCAACTACCGGGAACATAGACCTGAGCTCGGCTTCAGCGAAAATCACAGGCAGCGGCGGTAACCTCACCATAGAACAAACCGGCGACACGTACGGCACTACTCGTTTGCATTTGCAAAATCGCTCGGGTGTAAACGGTGCAATGTTCGAACAGGCTGGTTCGGTTGATCTTGTGGATTTTGTCTTTAAAGGCTTGGCAAACCAACGGAACATCCGTTACGAAAACAGGACTGGCTTCGGATTCACTGCAATACCTGAATTCCAGATTGGAACAGGAGGTAGTCCGAATCTCGTTGTAAGCGACAATCTCGCAGCTTTTCGTAATGGGAACGTAGGTATTGGAACAGTTAGTCCAAATGCTCCGCTACAGTTCGCAAACACTGTTGCAAATCGAAAAATCACTCTTTATGAGTCGACCAACAACGACCATGAGTTTTATGGCTTTGGTATCAATTCATCAATTCTTCGTTATCAAGTTTCTTCATCGAGCGCGAACCACATCTTCTACTCCGGGGCTTCTTCGTCTACGTCGAACGAGCTCATGCGCATCACAGGTGCTTCTAACGTTAGTATCGGTGGAGTAAGCCCCGTGTCGCGATTACATATCGACGGTGGGACTGGTGCTAGCTCGATCATCAGTTTAACAAACAACGGTAGCTCGGGAGTCAGCGCATCTGACGGTTTTGCTGTGGGTTTGCAAACAGACCTCTCTGCGATACTTTTCAATCGAGAGTCAGCAGCGCTGTTACTCGGAACGAGCAATACCGAACGCATGCAGATCTCAAGTAGCGGAAATGTTGGAATCGGCACCTCAAGTCCAACTACAGGATTGCACTATGTTAACAGCAACAGCATTCTCTCTTCCTCGGCAATCCAAACGCAGAATGTTTCAAACTATCTGTTATTGGGCAACCTCAATAATGCATCATACGAGCTCCGTATTCAAGAGCCTAATGGCAGTGGGTCAAACTACAGCGCACTGAAAAGCACCGTACAGTCTTATGATATGACCTACACGTTGCCTCAAACGGTACCGTCGGCTAATCAGGTACTTGAAGCAACAACGATTACAGGTAGCTCTGGAGCTGGCTACAACGTAAGCTTGTCGTGGGTTAACCCTACAGGTGGTGGCGGTGCTAGTGGCGTTACCGGAACAGGTCAGCCCGGAGAGGTCGCGTTCTGGTCTACAACCTCTCAGATCACCAGTGACGCCAGACTCTATTGGGACGATGGTCTCTTGCGCCTCGGAATCGGTACCAACACTCCAGGAGAAAAAGTAGATGTCCAAGGAAATCTTCTCATCTCCAACGGCAACTCACTACCTAATGAGCTTCGCATTGCAGAACCATTCTACACCACAGGCAATCAGAGCTACACGGCATTCACAACGCAAGCTCAATCAACAAACCTTGTCTATCGTTTGCCAGGAGTAATCCCTACTGCTAGTTCCTTTGGCAACAATCACTTTGCCTTCACGACGGAAGACCTCGCAGACACAATGGCACTAACTTGGCAAACCTTCTGGTCGCCACAAGGAAATGCCGGTACAAATCCAACATCTGCCTTTCTCGGAACTACGGATAACCAGGCTTTGGCATTTCGGACAAACAATACTGAGAAAGTACGCATCGGCACAGACGGACAAGTTTCTATGAGAAATGGGAACGGCAGCGGTTCCTTCACCTACAACCAGTTTATTGCTGGATGGCAAGGTGTGAGTGATTATCAGTATAGCCATGCTATCAAAACACGTCACAACGGAGGCGCGGTAACAGATAATGCATGGGACTTCTACGTATGGAGCCAAGGCACAGACGCGTCCTCAAGCGTTGGAACTAAACATGCACTGACTATTGAAGGAGCAAGTGGCACTGCAAACCTTGGCATCGGCGGCGTTTATGCTCCGCATGCAAACATCCACTTGCCCGCTCTTACCTCGAATAGAAAACTGATTGCATTTGAAACAGCAAACAATGATCATCAGTTCTATGGTTTGGGGGTAAACACATCGGTCTTTCGTTATCAGGTAGACGCAACCTCGAGCAGCCATGCATTCTATGCGGGTACATCTTCAAGCACTTCCACTGAGTTAATGCGCATTCAGGGCAACGGTCTTGTCGGTATTGCGACTTCGGCTCCAAGTACTGCTCTTCACGTGTACGGTTCGAGTGACGTCGTTCTCGCAACCGCAGCAAGCGGACTAATCACAAGTGGTATCAGCACAGGCTTGAACATCGCTATCGATAACAACGAAATCATGGCCAGGAACAATGGTGTGAAGTCAGGCTTATACATGCAAGCTGAGGGTGGTGATTTCAGCATACACAACCTTATGGCTGGTACAGAGTTCATTGTAAAAGACAATGGCTATGTTGGTGTTGGTGCACCAAACCCAAGCACGAAGCTACATGTAGGTGGTGGACATGTCCTCATAGACACATCAGCGGCAAGTACAGCTGGGCAGTTACAATTCATGAACCCTGCACGCACTTTTGCTAGCAGCTTCAGGGCAGGAGCACAAACAGCAGCTATCAACTACGTACTCCCGACAACGGCACCATCTGCATCGCAGTACTTACGATCTGACGCTAGTGGAAATCTCAGCTGGTCCAGTCTTAGTACTACAGTGCCGATCTCGAGTCTTTCGGCAGCTACAGCAACAAACACCATTAACAATGCCGCTTTCCAACAAACCTGGCAATGGAATTCTCTGGGTGGAAGTCCAGCTCTCAACCTTAGTTCCACTTCAACTGCGGCTGCGTCGAATGCGCAAGCACTATTAAAACTAGACTTGAGCGGTGCAAACTCTACTGCCTCTCAAACGACCTATGCGCTGCAGGCAAACAACACACATAGCGGCAGCACTTCTACAAATGTTGCGGCTTATTTCAATGCCAGTGGCGCAACAAACAACTATGGTGTTGTTGTTGCTTCTGGTTATACAGGACTTGGCACAACGACCCCAACAACGACCTTACATGTGAACGGCTCTGAACGCTTGAGCGGAGGCAACATGCTGTTAGATACAAGTGCTTCCGGTACTTCTGCTCAGCTTCAGTTTATGAACCCTGCGCGAACGTTCCAAACGACCTTTCAGGCAGGGGCTCAGCTAACGAATATTAACTATACGCTGCCTACGGCAGCGCCTAGTGCAGGACAGTTCTTACAATCTGATGCAAGCGGAAACCTGAGTTGGAGCAATTCGTCCTCTAGTCAGGTAATTTCTTCTCTCACTGCAGCAACAGCAACAAACACCATCAACAATGCTGCATTCAATCAAACCTGGCAATGGAATTCTCTGGCGAACTCAAGTGCTCTCACTCTAAGTGCAAACACCACAGCAGCTGCCTCTAACACGCAGACGCTGTTGAATGTTGCACTTAGTGGCATAAACTCGAACCCGGGGCAAACCACATATGGTCTTCAAGTCTCAAATAGTCATACGGGTACTTCATCAACAAACGTCGGCGCATTGTTCAGCGCCAGTGGTGCAAGCACGAACTATGGTCTCCTGGTAAGTAGTGGTAGTGTTGGAATTGGCACCATTGCACCAAGTGCAACACTTCATGTAAGTGGTTCAACGCGCTTAAGTGGTGGGAACATACTTATTGATACGGCTTCTGCTGGAAGTTCTGCACAGCTTCAATTCATGAACCCTGCCCGAACATTCTCTTCCAGCTTCCAAGCAGGAGCTCAGACTGCAAACATTAACTATACACTACCAACTTCAGCACCAAGCGCGAATGCGCAGGTGCTGAGTTCAACAACGTCGGGTACCATGTCGTGGATGGATCTCAGTACCTCCGTGGCAGGTGTCCAGTTCAAAGCAAAAACAGTTGATGAAGCAATAACAAACACAAATACAGTTCAATCCGATGACGATCTGCTCTACTCACAGCCTGCTAACCAGACATGGGAATATGAGTTTGTACTCCATGTGACAACGAACTCTGCAACGAATGGTGGGTATCAGTACACTGTCACTGCTCCAGCAGGGGCAACGGTGTTCTTCGGTACGAGTGCATATACGACGGCAACAGCTGAGTCGGTTATCACGAGTAGCGGACTCACCCACTCCGTTGCCTCCTTAAGTAATGGTACTCCAAACGTGGTTAAGCTGAAAGGCTATGTGACAACAGCAGCCACTGCAGGTTCAGTCAACTTGCAATGGGCACAGGCAACGATGAATGCAAATGAAGCGAGAGTAAAAACAGGGTCGTATCTCAAAGCGACTCGAATTCAGTAATAGAAAGTCGTATTGTGATGGTTGAATGGAACAAGAAATATTGGACTCAGAGCACATGAAAACGATACTGAACCAAGTTCAAATACAGATCACCAACTCCTGTCGAGCAGGAGCAGGAAGCTCTGTATGTGAACGCTTGGCAAGAGGCTCAAACACCAAACCGAAGTGGTCTTTACTCTGTTCACTGGTAGTCTTGCTTCTCTGGTGCACAATCCAAAACACTCCACTTCGTGCACAAGGGATCGGTGCTGATTCTGTCCGTCTTGGAAATCAGAATGGAGGCTCCATTTGGCTCAGCCTTCCATCTAACACAAGCAGTGCCTATAGAATGATCTTTCCTTCGTCGATAGGTCTTGCATCTTCTCAACTACTATTTGTTGATGGCACAAGCGGCCAGATGAACGTCTTAAGTCCTGGAAACAATGCCGACCTTCTCCATATTTCAAGTGGAAGTCTAAGCTGGATCAATCGTGATACTATGATCTCCCTGAGTGCTTGGTCTCTGCGCGGCAATGCCGCAACAAATCCCTCGACAATGTTCTTGGGTACTACTGATGCACAGCCACTTCGCATACTGACAAACAATACCGAACGTATTCGCATTCTCTCAACGGGAAACATTGGTATCGGCACAAGCAGTCCGAGCCAACGATTGCATCTGAGTGGTGGGAATCTGTACATCGATAGCGTAGCCTCAGGCATCGCTGCCGAGTTGCGGCTTGCAAACCCTCTGGGTACCTTCTATAGTGCGTTGAAGTCCGGCGCTCAAACTTCAAACATCGTCTACACGCTTCCTCTCAACGCACCTTTGAACGGGCAAGTACTGAGTAGTGACGCGAGTTCCAACCTCTCGTGGGTATCGCTGGCTACAGTTGCAAATGGAACGGTGACAAACTCGACTCTTCACTGGAATGGAACATCATGGGTTGAGAATACAGATGTGAAAACAAGTGCCGGTGCGTTAACTCTTGGTGCAAACTCTTCGGCTGGTAGCATTGTCGTCAATGACGGACAAGTTGCCTCAAAGACCGCAACCATTGGCCTGGCTAATCAAGCAGCAAACAGAATCTATACAATCCCTGAGGCTGGAGCGAATGCAAACTTTGTGATGACGGAAGGTGCTCAAACCGTGAATGGTGCAAAAACCTTTGGCTCTGCCCCAACCGTCACTCCGTTCAGCACTGCAGGTGTGGTAAAGAACAATGCTTCAGGCTTGCTCTCGAGCGGAACAGTTGACCTGACCTCGGCTAATGATGTCAGTGGCATTCTGCCTGTTGCCAATGGCGGTACCGGCGTGGCAACTATGACCGGCTTCCCTTCTGGAAACGGTACTGCTGCCATGACTGCGCGTACCATGACTGGTACTGCAAATCAAGTGAGTGTTACTAATGGTGATGGTATTGCGGGCAATCCAACCTTTGCGCTGTCGACCGACCCAATCGTACCAGGAAATGCTTCGATCACGATCCCTGCAGGTACAACCGCACAACAGCCAGGCACTCCTGCCAATGGTATGATGCGTTATAACTCTACCACAAGCAAGTTCGAGTTCTATCAGAATGGCGCATGGACAAACTACTCAACTGGTGGAGCTGGTGTTGCTAGTGGTACAGTTACAAACTCGACTTTGCGTTGGGATGGTACTTCGTGGGTCGAGAACACAGATGTAAAAACAAGTGCTGGTGCTCTAACCTTAGGCGCGAACTCTTCGGCTGGTAGCATTGTCGTCAATGACGGACAAGTTGCCTCGAAGACCGCAACCATTGGTCTAGCTAATCAAGCAGCAAACAGAATCTATACAATACCTGAGGCTGGAGCTAATGCAAACTTTGTGATGACGGAAGGTGCTCAAACCGTGAATGGTGCGAAGACCTTTGGCTCTGCTCCAACCGTCACTCCGTTCAGCACTGCAGGTGTGGTCAAGAACAATGCTTCAGGCTTGCTCTCAAGTGGAGCTGTTGACTTAGCCTCGGCTAATGATGTAAGTGGCATACTTCCCGTTGCCAATGGTGGTACAGGTGTGGCAACTGTGACTGGCTTCCCTGCAGGCAATGGTACGGCGGCAATGACTGCTCGCACCATGACTGGAACCGCAAATCAAGTGAGTGTGACAAACGGTGATGGTATTGCGGGCAATCCAACCTTTGCGCTGTCGACAGACCCAATCGTACCAGGAACTGCGTCAATCACAATCCCTGCAGGTACGACGGCACAACAGCCAGTCACCCCTACTAACGGTATGATGCGTTACAACTCAACAACGAGCAAGTTCGAGTTCTATCAAAATGGTGCTTGGACAAATTATGCTACTGGTGGAGCTGGTGTGGGTAGTGGTACTGTAACAAGTTCCACACTTCGTTGGAATGGAACTTCATGGGTTGAAAACACAGATGTAAAAACAAGTGCTGGTGCTCTAACCTTAGGTGCGAACTCTTCGGCTGGTAGTATTGTCGTCAATGACGGACAAGTTGCCTCAAAGACCGCAACCATTGGTCTAGCTAATCAAGCAGCAAACAGAGTCTATACAATCCCTGAGGCTGGAGCGAATGCAAACTTTGTCATGACGGAAGGTGCTCAAACCGTGAATGGTGCGAAGACCTTTGGCTCTGCTCCAACTGTTACGCCGTTCAGCACAGCTGGTGTTGTCAAGAACAATGCATCTGGCTTGCTCTCAAGCGGAACCGTTGACTTAGCCTCGGCTAATGATGTAAGTGGCATACTTCCCGTTGCCAATGGTGGTACAGGTGTGGCTACTATGACTGGCTTCCCTTCTGGCAATGGTACGGCGGCAATGACTGCACGCACCATGACTGGTACTGCAAATCAAGTGAGTGTTACTAATGGTGATGGTATTGCGGGCAATCCAACCTTTGCCTTGGCAACTGACCCAATCGTACCAGGAACTGCATCAATTACGGTTCCTGCGGGTACAACCGCGCAGCAGCCAGTCACTCCTGCTAACGGTATGATGCGTTACAACTCAACAACGAGCAAGTTCGAGTTCTATCAAAATGGTGCTTGGACAAACTATGCTACAGGTGGAGCTGGTGTGGGTAGTGGTACTGTAACAAGTTCCACACTTCGTTGGAATGGAACTTCATGGGTTGAGAACACAGATGTGAAAACAAGTGCTGGTGCTTTGACTCTTGGTGCAAATTCTTCAGCAGGTAGCATTGTCGTCAACGACGGACAAGTTGCTTCGAAGACTGCAACCATTGGCCTAGCAACCCAAGCCGCAAACAGAATCTATACAATACCTGAAGCTGGTGCGAACGCAAACTTTGTCATGACTGAGGGTGCGCAAAGCATCAACGGTGCAAAGACATTTGGCTCTGCTCCAACTGTTACTCCGTTCAGCACAGCAGGTGTCGTCAAGAATAACGCATCTGGCTTGCTCTCAAGCGGAGCTGTTGACTTAACCTCGGCTAATGATGTCAGCGGTATTCTACCAGTGGCAAATGGTGGCACAGGTGTGGCAACTGTGACTGGTTTCCCTTCTGGAAATGGTACGGCGGCGATGACGGCTCGTACAATGACTGGAACCGCTAACCAAGTGAGTGTGACAAACGGTGATGGCATTGCAGGTAATCCGACCTTTGCTCTTGCAACAAACCCTATTGTACCAGGTACAGCATCCATCACGATACCAGTCGGCACGACGGCACAGCAACCAGGCACACCGGCCAATGGTATGATGCGTTACAACTCAACGACAGGAAAATTTGAATTCTATGAAAACGGATCATGGACGAACTACTCCTCTAGCACTGCTGGTTGGTTATTGTCTGGCAATGCAACATCAAGCGCGTGGACAGGCTCAGCCGGCAGCTATTTAGGAACTACTAGCGCGAATCCACTGGTGCTCGCAACCACGAATGCGACTGCGCAGGACATTCGTTTTTTCACTGGCGCAAATGGTGCCAATGAGCGGTTGAGAATCAACTCAACTGGTGAAGTTGGTATTGGAACCTCTGGTGCACCTGGTTACGGATTAGAAGTAAACCATTCGACGATCTATCTCCACAACGGTGCGACACCATATTTCTATGCGGCTGGTGGAACAAATGTTGGTATCGGTATTAGTTCCACACCAAACAGTCCTCTGACAATCGGTGGTGGAACCTCAATCGGCTACAACCTAGCGGCTCCTACGAACGGATTGATCGTGCAAGGGTCTGTAGGCATCGGAACATCGAGTCCAACAAGCATCCTCCACTTGGATGGAATTACTCAACAGGCGATGATCACAGCTCAGGGCGCTGGATCAGGTTCACTAGCCGCCGGGGTTGTATTGCGTAACACCAGTCTGTCTAATTGGCGCGGTGTGGGCATCTCGATGCTTGATAGTGGTGGACAGAATGAATGGTATGCCGGACGCCCGTATGGCAATGGATTTACCTACAACTCCGACAACTTCTCTGTGCTCCGCAGAAGCGGAGCGGCAACACACAACGACGCCGTTGGTGCAGTCCTGGATGGCGGGAATGCAGCGACGGGCACAGTTCAAATGTTCACAATAGATAAAAATGGCAATACTGGTATCGGAGTTTGGAACCCAACACAACGACTGCATGTTGGTGGAAATTTACTCGTAGACACAAGTAGCTCTGGAACGGCTGGAAAGTTAATTCTGAACAATCCCGCTCGTAGCTACAGTAGCTCTTTCAAGGCAGGTGCCCAAAGCGTCAATATCGACTATACCTTGCCTACAGCTGCACCCTCCGCGGGAAACGTTCTTAGCTCCAATGCCAGCGGCGTTATGAGCTGGGTAGATCCAGCCTCAGTGGCAAATGCATGGTCACTAAGTGGCAACACAACGAGTGGCTCCAACTACATTCTTGGAACACTCGACTCAGCCGAACTAAGCATTCGTGTGTACAACACGAAAGCTGGTCAAATTGGCATCGGCAACTACAACACTACCTTTGGCTATCAAGCTGGATTGGTTCTTGCCAGCGGTGGAAACTATAATACTTTCTTGGGGTCTGGAGCAGGTAAATCGAACACAACGCTTGGCGTCAATACCTATGTGGGACACGAAGCTGGGCGCGACATCAACGCCGGCGGTGGCTACAATACCATCATGGGCGCAGGCGCGGGCAAAACATCTACGTCAGCAGGTTACTCCGTGTTTGTTGGTGCCAACACTGGTGGAGCGGCTACGGGTCAAAACGCAACCTATATTGGAGCGTACGCCGGACGCTTTACTACTGCCGACAACAATACCCTTCTGGGATACAACGCCGGTTACTACAACACAACTGGAGCGAACAATACACTTGTTGGGACAAGTGCTGGTCAAGGACCAAGTTCAAACGCATTTTCCAATTCAACAATGCTTGGCTACCAGTCAGGTTTTGGCATCACTTCAGGCTCCAATAACCTGTTACTTGGTTACAAAGCTGGTGATGCACTGACCACGGGTTCGAACAATATCGTTTTGGGTTATGATATCGACGCGCAAAGCAACACATCGAGCAATCAGTTAAATATTGGCAATATCATCTATGGAACAAGTATTAATGGCAGCGGTTCTACCATCTCATCTGGCTCTATAGGAATCGGAGTACCTGCTCCAGCTCAACGACTCCACGTCGCTGGAAATGTTTTGATCGATACTTCCGCCTCATCTACTGCAGGAAAGTTAATCTTTAACAACCCCGCTCGCAGCTTCGCAACTAGTATCAAAGCAGGTGCCCAGGCGGCGAACATAGACTATACATGGCCAATCAGTTTAACGCCAACCAGCACAACAACAACTGGAGTATTGATGAGCGATGGTAGTGGAACGCTAACGTGGGTTACACCAACAGCTCTGGCACTCGCATCAGCGTGGACACTTAGTGGCAACAGCGGAACTGTTGATGGTACGAACTTCATTGGAACCACAGACAACATCCCATTCAACATCCGAGTAAACAACCAGAAGGCTGGTCGCATCGACAATACGAATGCTCTCGTGTCACTTGGATACCAAGCTGGTAACGTCAATACCGGTACCAGAAACACATTTATTGGATACACTGCTGGCGCGCTGAACAACGCAGGTTTGAACAATAGCTTCTTTGGAGCAGAAGCTGGATACTCAAATGTCAGCGGAAATCACAATACCTTCTTCGGAGATCGTTCAGGGTACTACAACACGGCTAGCCACAATGCCTTCTACGGTCAGTCAGCAGGTTACCAGAACACCTCTGGAGCAGAGAATACCTTTATCGGACGCAATGCTGGTGAGAACAACAATCTTGCTAGCCAGAATACCTTCCTTGGTCGCTGGAGTGGTTATCAGAACACGTCCGCAGGTGAAAACGTTGCCTTAGGTTACGCTGCGATGTACACGCAATCCTATAGCAATTCAAGTACTGCTTGGAGTAGCTACAACGTTGCTCTCGGTGCACAATCTCTTTACTCAAACCAACCTACTACGTCAAGTAATGGTACGAGCAACACGGCGATCGGATACAAAACACTCTATGCAAATACTACTGGTGCTAACAACATCGCACTGGGTTTCAAAGCAGGTGATGCTATAACAACTGGATCGAACAACATCATTATCGGACATGATATTGACGCTCCAAGTGCCACAGGCAGCAACCAACTCAGTATTGGTAACCTCATTTTTGGAACTACGGTCAACGGCAGTGGCACCACTATCTCGTCTGGTAGAATTGGTATTGGAACAGCGGATCCTTCACAACGTTTACACGTTGCTGGAAATGTGCTCATCGATACGTCCGCCTCTTCAACGGCCGGAAAAATCATCTTCAACAATCCTGCACGCACTTTTGCGACGAGCTTCGCTGCTGGCGCTCAGGCTGCAAACATTGACTACACTCTGCCTACATCTGCTCCAACACTTGGACAAGTGTTGACAAGCAATGCCTCAGGAGTGTTGAGTTGGAGTACACCGAGCACAGCGGCAACCTCATTGCCTATCTCGGGTTTAACAGCGGCTACGGCCACGAATACTATCAACAATGCAGACTACGCTCAAAGCTGGCAATGGAACTCACTTGCTGCTAGTTCTGCTCTTACGCTGAGTTCTTCATCAACTGGCGCGCAGTCAAATTCACAAACGTTGTTGAATATTGCCCTCAGCGGAGCGAACTCTACCAGTACACAAACCACCTATGGACTACAAGTCGCAAATACACACTCCGGTACATCCTCTACGAACGTAGGTGGCTACTTTAGCGCAAGCGGCGGAACAAACAATTATGGTCTCATTGTCGCTTCTGGCAATGCTGGCTTCGGTACTATCACGCCAGGATCGACTGTAGATGTCAAAGGAACCTTGCGTCTAAGCGGTTCAAACTCAGGCTATGTAGGCTTCGCCCCCGCATCATCAGCAGGAAGCACGACCTACACCTTGCCAACTGCAGATGGAAGCAACGGCTATGTACTGTCAACCAATGGTAGCGGCACACTAAGCTGGGCTTCTCCTTCCAGCACCGTGTGGTCGCTAACAGGCAACTCTGGAACAACGTCTGGAACCAACTTCCTGGGTACGCTTGACAATCAGGATTTGATGTTCAAAACAAACAGTACAGAGCGCCTCACCATTGGAAAGTCGACTGGATTTATTCACCTAAACCAGTCAAACCAGAATACAGTCCTTGGATATCAGACTGGACTAAGTATGACAGGTGGAGCGAATGTTGCTGTTGGTTACCAGGCAATGTACTTTAATGTTGCTGGTACCCGCAATGCAGCGCTTGGATTTGCCGCGTTGAGTACGAACGTTAGTGGTCAAGACAACGTGGCAGTTGGTATCGTGGCACTCAGCAGCACTACAGGCAATTACAATGTCGGAATTGGATCCTCTGCAGGCTACTCACTCACTAGTGGAAGTCGAAATATCGTCATTGGACACAACGCCGCCGTTCTCCATACTACAGGTAGTAATAACATCTTCATCGGCGATTCCGCTTGTTACGGCTCTGCAACATCCGGCTCGAACTACCTTAGCATTGGGAATGCTATCTATGGCAACAACATCTATACCTCCACACCATTCATTGGCATTGGAAACTCCAGCCCTGGCTCGGCGCTTGATGTCAAGGGTACATTGCGATTGACAGGTTCCACATCTGGCTATGTCGGCTTTGCCCCTGCGGCTGCAGCAGGTTCTACAACGTACACGTTGCCTTCAGCAGACGGTAGTTCAGGTCAAGTCCTTAGCACGAATGGCAGTGCAACTTTGAGTTGGGCAACAGCAGCGACCGCCTCTACAGCTTGGATGCGAGCTGGCAATAGCTCAACAGCTCCAGGTACAGATTATCTCGGAACAACAGATGCCCAAGCATTTGTGATCAAAACAAATGCTACAGAACGTGCACGTTTCACGAATGGAACGGCGCTTCAGCTTGGCGTTCAAGGTTCTGGTGCAACCTCTCCTTCTAGCTCATTCACTGTAGGACCTGCTGGTTGGACTGCTGCATCCACCTCGACGAATCAAACTGGATCCAACTTGATACTACAAGGCGGTCCTGGTACCGGTACAGGTACGCCAGGCTACATCAGCTTCCAAACACCTGCTACGACGGGATCTGGAACAACGGTTCAGTCACTGAACGAGATGATGCGGATCACAAGTGACAAAATCATGATCGGTGGCGTGAGTGGATCAGCACCGAATTACCGTTTACACATTGATGCGAACTCTGGCGGTCAATCATACATTCAAATGACCACTGGTTCAGGCTCAGGCATGACCAGTACTGACGGTTTACTTGTTGGCTTAATGAACGACAACACAAACGCTCTCGTGTGGAATCAAGAGAACGGCTACATGAAGTTTGGAACCAATGGTTCAGAGCGTCTGCGTATTGACAGTGCTGGCAACGTAGGTATCGGAACCTCAACTCCAAAGGTAGCTTTGGATGTCAACGGTGCTGTCGTTATGCGTCCAGGTACATCGAGCATTACGGCAGACAATCAAGCTGTGACAGTTGGCAACTCGTCTTTTCTCCGATTAACAGCTAATGCTGCTCCTACAAGCCGCACGATTACCTTATCCAATGGCTTGCAAGATGGTCAAATTCTCTACCTCCGCATCAGTGGTAATGGCACTGCCACTAACGGAGTTGAGTTAGCTGATAGTGGGAACTGCAATCTGAGTGGCTTAGCACAGATTCTTGATGGCGGTGTAATTCAATTGATCTGGGACGGCTCAGCTAGCGTATGGTATGAAGTCAGTCGTTCGAACAACTAGGCGTCTGTAAAGCCGCCCCATCTGTGAGTCGAAGGGTTGGCCTTTGCACTTGTGAAACACTTGAAGCTGGCGTTGCTGTGCGAAGCACAGCTAGCCATGAAGAAGAGTACTTATTGAGATTGACAGTTTGCTTGTTACATCTAGATGCGTGGACACAGAGCACTATTGCTCTCCACTACTTTCTAGGCTATGTATACCGTTGAACAATATGGATGTTTGGAACATTATGAGAAGGATGTATACAACTCGGCATTTATGTCTCGCAATTGAGCGCGGACGCAGTAGTTATGAGCTCGCTCTTTTGCGGGCTTGTATAACTGTGCTTACACTGATCGTTGTTTCCGTAGTTAGCAATGCACAAGGCTATTCAACTTTCCAAGGTTTGAGAATACTCCATCCAACTGCACCTTCCAATGTTATCACATTCAATCCGCCGAGTAGTTTGACTTCGTACTCCCTAACGTGGCCAGGAAGTCAAGGCGGTGCATTCACATTTCTCATGAACGATGGAAGCGGAAACCTTAGCTGGTATGGCGCAACAGATGTTGCATGGCTACTGAGCGGAAACAGTGGTGCAAACGCACCATTTCTTGGAACTACTGATAACTACCCGCTCCTGTTTCGGACGAATAATACCCAAGTCGCCTCACTAAGCGCTGATGGTTCGATGCGAATTGGCTATAACAGTACTTCCCTACCGAGTTCATACGCTGGTCTTCCAAATCGCTTGTTTATGGAGGGTGGGGATGAGTCCTATTCCATGATGTCTGGTGTGTCTAACGCTCAGGTAAGTGGTCCGCACCTCGAACTCATTCGTTCACGCGGTGTTTACGCGTCAACATACGAGGATGTGCAGGCAAACGACGAAATAGGACAACTCCGATGGCGCGGCTATTTCGGTGGCAGCTATTTATCATGCTCTGATATAGCGGGTGAGGTTGACACCACCCCGAGTAGTGGGAACGTACCAGGCCGTATCGTTTTTTCGACTGTACCCTTAGGAGGAGGCACAGGATTTCTGCAACGCATGGTGATCCGATCAGATGGTTCAGTGGGAATCAACACGATGTATCCTTTACTCAATGCAAGGCTCGATGTGCTCGGAAACGTTGCTCTCTCAAACAGTGGAACTGCAAGCCAGCTTCGATTCTATGAGCCAAGCGCAAGTGGAACAAACTACAGCTCCTTCTCTGCACAAGCACAAACCGCTGATGTAAACTATACCCTTCCGGCTGCAGATGGAACATCGGGAGATGTGCTGGTTACGAATGGCTCTGGATCCTTATCGTGGACCAACATTGGGAAAGAAATGATAAAGATCAAGTCTACGAACGAGAGCTTAACAAATTCAGTGACCTTGCAGGATGACGACGAACTTCAGTTTGCCGTCAATGCGAATGAAAAGTGGTACATAGATGTCCTGCTTGATGTGACTGGCAGTACTGGAGGAATAAAGTGCGGCTTCGCAATTCCCACAGGCAGTACCATGGCGCTAAATATGTGCGCAAACCTCACCGCTGGCAACACAAGCCACGTTCACGAGTGGATACGCACAAGCAACACTGCAAGTAGTGGCATTACGATTACAAACAATGTTACGTCTATCAGTATTCGCGGCATCGTTTCGATCAGCTCTACAGCTGGAAGTGTTAAGCTGGAATGGGCTCAGAGTACATCATCTGGGACAGCGACCGTTGTAAAATCCTTGTCGATGATGAAGTACACTCGAGTTCAATAGCACGCACATACGTCACGTATTGGCAAGAACAGCCTGATTTTTGGCTTGCGATTTGCCTTTGTGTGGGGTGAGCCGTTGACGGAGCCGTGCTCTCTCTCAAAAATCTTTGGCACCAAACAGACACATACTATGTACTCTTTCAAACACATCTCGGCTCTGGCAATTCTGAGCATTGTCTGCGTACTCATGTCTAACAACCTTGTGCAAGCCCAAGGCTCAACCACACAGCAAAGTATCAAAATAGTCCATCCCAGTGCCCCAACTGCTGGTATCACTATTGCGCCACCAGCATCAATAAGCACACACACATTAACCCTGCCCGGAAGCCAAGGAGGATCTGGATCTGTTTTACAGAATGATGGAACCGGCGCTTTGACATGGAGCAGTGTTGGAACGGTGAAGTACGCGAGGAAGACTGCCAATGAGTCCGTAACCTCTTCAGTTACTTTACAAGATGATAATCACCTAACACTAGCTGTTGGTGCGAATGAGGTCTGGGAGATTGAACTCTTCTTTCGAGTGGTTGTTACGAGTGGCACCAATGGTGGAGTGAAGATGCAGCTTATGATGCCGAGTGGATCTACATGCATGATTCAAGCTCAAGCATGGATAGGGTACGACGCGTCAGCCGGCTACATTGGTCAGGATTTCATTACTGGATCATACAATTTCTACTACACAGGACTTAAAACTGATGCTAATGGAGGCAACGTTATCAGACTTCATGGCGTGATAAACACCAGCTCAACTGCGGGAGATGTGTACTGGCAGTGGGCACAACAAGCATCAAGCGCTACGGCGACAACTGGAGCTGTCGATTCGTACATGAAACTCAACAGAATTCAGTAGTTGAACAACCTCACTATCAATGCATAAAATATTGTTATTCAAGCACTTAGAGCACTTTTTTTTTGCTTTTCCTCCCTCCGATTCTGAAATCACGCGTTGGGATCACTGAACCAATTGATTTTCTCAACATCCATTAATCAGTACTGTGTTGCTTTTTTGGCAGGGTCTTTGCAATGCTAGCGCTGAGCATTCTGACAATGCTCTGATTTTAGTCAACACACTCGATTCAGGATGAACGTCATGAAATGCAAGAAGTGCATACCTTTCGTAGTTTCAATAGTTGTTTTTGGACTTGTCGCGCTGTCGACACCCAAGCTGGTAGCTCAGGGAGTTGGTTCGGACTCTTTACGATTGAGTAGTCCTGCTGGCGGCTCTGCTTGGATATCTCTACCGAGTGCCACCATAAGTTCGTATCGACTTCTCCTTCCTGCAACGCTTGGAAGTTCTGCATCGCAGTTAGCATATGTGAACGGGACGACAGGACAAATGAGTCTATTAAGTCCGGGAACAACACAACAGCTTTTGCGAATGAACGGTACAAGTCTTGAGTGGATTAGTCCGGAAACAGTTGCTGGAAGCACCGCCTGGTCACTTGTCGGTAATGCTAGCACGAATCCTGCAACCATGTTTCTCGGCACTACAGATGCACAAAGTTTACGCATTCTCACAAACAACACCGAGCGTATACGAGTTCTCTCAACAGGGCTGGTTGGCATTGGAACCTCATCGCCGACACAGCTCCTGCATCTCAGTGGTGGACACCTCTATCTCGATAGTGTAAGCAGCGGCACTGCAGCCCAGCTCCGCTTGGCGAACCCTCTTGGCACTTTCTACAGCGCATTCAAGTCTGGCGCACAAACACAAAACCTTAGCTACACTCTTCCAACGTCTGCTCCCACAAGTGGGCAAGTTCTTAGCTCAGACGCGAGCGCAAATCTATCATGGGTATCACTTGCCTCTCTTACAAACGGTACAACTACGAGTTCTACGTTACGATGGAGTGGATCATCTTGGGTTGAGAATCTACAAGTAAAAACACTCGCAGGAGCTCTCACTCTTGGATCAAACTCAAACGCTGGCTCTTTGATCATCAATGACGGTCAAGTGAGTTCAAACGCTGCCACTATCTCACTTGCTTCACTCGGAGCGGCTCGCAGCTACACCATACCTGATGCTGGAGCAAGCGCCAGTTTTGTCATGACCGAGGGTGCACAAACTATCGGAGGCACAAAGTCTTTCACTTCGAACGTACAACTAACAAACAGCGGCACAGCTACAGAGTTAAGACTATACGAGCCAAGCGCAAGTGGTAGCCACTATAGCGCACTCAAAGCTCAAGCTCAGGCTGCCAGTGTAACATATACACTACCTGCTGCAGATGGAAGTTCTGGACAAGTGCTCTCCACGAATGGTTCTGGCTCTCTGAGCTGGGCTTCTGCTGCCACAGGAACAATTGGCGGGAGTGGAGTGAACACAGAAGTTGCGTTCTTTACAGCACCAACAACACTTGGTTCGAGTGGGAATATGGTTTGGGATAACACAAACTCACGTCTTGGAATCTTTGCCTCATCACCGAGCGCGCGACTGCAAGTTGGTGGCCGTATTCTTGCAAACATTGGCACAGATAACACCTTTCTCTCTGGTGGGAACGAAACGGTTAGCGGCACCTTGAATACTGGTGTCGGCTACAATAGTCTTGCTCTCGTGAGTAGCGGTGGCTCGAACGTGGCCATGGGACGAAATACGCTAAGCAGCCTTACAACTACGAGCAACAACACCGCAGTCGGTACGGGAGCTCTTGGCATCACGACTGGATCCAACAACATCGCTCTAGGTTATCAGGCTGGCGATGCTCTTAGTACGGGCTCGAACAATATCATCATTGGATATAACATTGATGCTCCGAGTGCATCGGGGAGCAATCAGCTCAGTATTGGCAACTTGATCTATGGCACTTCAGTTAACGGATCACAGACATCCATTTCTTCAGGTAACATTGGAATTGGATCAAGCGCTCCTTCTCAACGTTTGCATGTTGCAGGAAACATTCTTGTGGATACTTCAGCAGCTTCAACAGCAGGCAAGCTTATCTTCAACAATCCTGCACGCACGTTTAGTACTTCGATCAAAGCTGGTGCGCAAGCAGCGAACATCGACTATGTGCTACCTACGGCAGCTCCAAGCGCCGGACAGTACTTACAATCAGACGCAAGTGGGAATCTCTCGTGGCAGTCAGCGTCTAGTTCGAATGCCATTTCAGCACTCACTGTAGCGGCAGCGACAAATACGATAAACAACGCGGACTATGCTCAAACGTGGCAATGGAACAGTCTTGGCGCTACCTCAGCTCTTACACTTTCGTCAAGCTCAACTGCTGCGGCTAGTAATGCACAGAAGCTCCTAAACCTCACTTTGACTGGTGCTAATGCAACGAGTACACAGACGACCTACTGACTCTACGCAACAAATGCGCACACGGGAACAAGCTCAACGAATGTTGGTGCATATGTGTCAGCCAGCGGTGGTACAAACAACTATGGCTTGCTCGTCGCTAGTGGTAGCGTCGGTATTGGGACGACTGCACCAAGTACAACTTTACATGTAAACGGTGCCAGCCGCTTTAGCGGTGGCAACATGACCATTGATACAAGTGCTGCCTCAACAGCGGGACAACTCTTGTTCTACAATCCAGCCCGAACCTTTACTACATCGTTCAAAGCTGGTGCCAACGCCGCGAACGTGGCGTATACACTTCCTACAGCTGATGGTTCAAGTGGACAACAGCTGACAACAAATGGAAGTGGTGTCTTGAGTTGGGGCTCCGCGAGTATAAATACTCCAATATCTGGCCTTACTCTCGCTTCCTCAACAAACAGTATCGATAACGCCAACTATGCGCAAACATGGCAGTGGAACTCGCTCGCTGGTACAAACGCACTCACGTTGAGCACGAGCTCTACAGCAGCTGCGTCGAACGCCCAAACGCTGCTCAACATTTCGAGTTCCGGAGCTAATGCGACTTCAACACAAACTACCTACGGCACAAAGGTGTCGAACACCCACACCGGAACAGCAAGTACAAACGTTGCCGGATACTTCAGTGCCAGTGGTGCAACAAACAACTATGGAATTGTTGTTGCGAGTGGCAACGTGGGAGTTGGCACAACAACTCCGTCGCAAGCAGTAGAGACCATGAATGGAAACGTTCTCTTAAATAACAATAACAATACGGCAGCTGAACTCAGACTAGCCGAACCAAGTACGTCAGGGTCAAACTACACCGCGTTTAAGGCTGCAGCTCAATCGTCGAACATCACCTATACTTTACCAACAACGGATGGAGAGGCAAATCAATTTCTGCAGACGAACGGCTCGGGAGTGTTGACTTGGTCGAATGTTGGGACAACTTCATTTGCACGTAAAACAAGCGATGAGTCATATACCAACTCCACCTTGCAGAACGACGACAACTTGCAAGTGACCATTGGAGCCAATGAAACTTGGACTATCGATGTCATGATTCGCGTTGTCGGTAGCGCTGGCGATTTCAAGTTCGCACTTGCACTTCCAGCGGGTTCAACTATGTGGGTAACAGCAACTGGTGATAACGATGACAGTGATGACGGCTTTCTCGAAATGACTAGCTCCGGGACTGAATACCACATCAGCAACTTCTTCAGCGTAAATGACACTGAGAACTTGATTCACTTAAAAGGAATCATTGTTGTGGGAGGTACTGCTGGAACAGTTCAGCTGCAATGGGCTCAAAACTCAACAAATGCCATCCCTACGACCGTCAAAGCTTTTTCTTATATGAATGCCACAAGAGTAGAATAAATGTGGTTCGAAAGCGAGAAGTTTCGACGAGAATCAATTTTTAGGCGACAGGCGAAACAAGCTGATTTGTTTGCAAGCTCTTCTGTCGCAAACTCAACAATGATGATTCCACGTCAAGCTATAGTATTGTAAACACCGCTCAACTCGCCTTCGCTTCCAACATGCTGAGCAAGTCTTGCTCTGAAATTACACGTACGCCTAGCTCTTGAGCCTTACTCAGCTTCGAGCCAGCATTCGCTCCGGCAACTACCATTGTAGTTTTCTTGCTCACAGAAGACGAAACCTTGGCACCTTTTGCTTCAATCAACTCTCCAGCTTTCGACCTCGGCATCGACTCCAGTTCTCCGGTAAGAACAAAAGTCATCCCAGCCCATTCTGAAGTCTGATTTACATCAACTACTGATTCGCACTGCAAACCAGAGGTCTGCAGTGCATCGACGATCTCTTTCTCTTCCGGATCGGCAAAGAAGTCAATGACTGACTGCGCTATCCGTTGTCCAACATCATTCACTGCGCAGAGCTCATCAAAGCTAGCTGCCCGCAACTTCTCGATCGATGGGAAGGCGCGTGCCAGTACCTTCGCCACACCCTCTCCAACAAATCGAATACCCAACGCAAAAAGAACGCGGTTGTAAGGTATTGCCTTACTCTTGTCAATTCCCTGTAAGAGTTTCTCAACGCTCTTCTCTCCCCAACCGTCAAGCTCGCGAATTGTGTTGGCATGAGTATGAAGCTTGTAGATGTCGGCAATTGTTGAAAGTAATCCACGTTGTACGAATTCATCTACGACCTTCTCGCCCAACCCTTCGATGTCCATTGCCTTTCGCGAAGCAAAGTGTTCAATCCGGCGACGAATCTGCCAGGGACACTGTGCTGCCTCGCAATAGTAGTTTGCTTCACCTTCTGGTCGGTGGAGACTACTATGGTGCTCGCATGGACACGATTCTGGAAAACAAAACTCGACGGTGTCCTCGCCACGCTTCTCCAAAACAACAGCACTTACTTTGGGAATGACTTCGCCGCCCTTTTCTATTTGCACAAAGTCACCAACGCGAAGCCCTAGTTGCGCAATGAAGTCGGCATTGTGCAGCGTTGCTCGAGAGATCGTTGAGCCAGCAAGAAACACGGGTTCTAGCTCTGCGACCGGAGTAACGGCACCGGTGCGACCAACTTGAAAGCTAATCGCGTTCAGCTTAGTGATCGCCTTCTGCGCTTCATACTTGTATGCTATCGCCCAACGCGGAGAACGAGCAACCATGCCAAGCTCATCTTGCTGACGTAACAAATTGACTTTGAGGACGATGCCATCGATCATAAATGGCAACTGATCGCGTTCAGACTCAAAACGGTGAATGAAGGCAAACACTTCGTTGAGATTCGAACAGATTGTTCGTTGAGATCCTACTGGAAAACCAAGCTGTTGGAGCAACTCAAGATTCTCACTGTGAGAGTGCAATGCAACCTCTTCACTTGCTAAGAAATAACAAACCATCTGCAGAGAACGCTTGGCAACTTCTCGTGCATCAAGCTGCTTTAATGTGCCAGCTGTAGTATTCCGTGGGTTCGCGTAGGTTTTCTCACCTTGTTCCTCGCGTTCTTGATTCAGTTTTAAGAAGTCATCATTCAGCATATACACTTCACCGCGCACTTCAAAGTTCCGTAGCTCGACTCCTTGGTACTCTACCTTTCGAACACGAAGTGGAATACTGCGAATGGTCTTCACATTCTCGGTGATATCATCTCCAACCGTACCATCTCCACGCGTGGCTGCTTGAAAGAGTTGCCCGTCTCGATACTGCAGCGACATTGCAACACCATCATACTTTAACTCAACAACATACTGGAAGTCTTTGCCTTCAAGCAATCCTCGCACACGTCGGTCGAAATCTTCTAACTCCTCACGTGAGTACGTGTTTCCGAGCGATAGCATTGGACGCTGGTGTTGCACCTGAGTAAAGGATTTGAGTGCTTGTCCGCCCACCCGCTGTGTTGGCGAATCAGATCGTACAAACTCTGGGTGCAGAGCCTCTATATCTTGAAGTTCGCGAAACAACAGATCGTATTCGCGGTCGCTAATCGTAGGTTCGGCTTCCACATAGTATTGGTAGTCATGCCTACGAATCAGCTCAGACAGCTCTGCTACACGTTGTTCAGTTTCAGCATTCGATTTCATTTTTCTTTCTCCACTCATGTCCAGTTTTGCACGTTGCGATTTTGTTCTTTCACTATTTCTGCATTGCCCAGGCTCGGCTGTCTCTCTATGTTTGCACTATCAACTACAGCCAATATGAACGAAGCAAAATACATCCTGGATGCCGAACAACTGAGCACCGAAGAACTTCATGATGGGCTCCGCCGGTATGCCAAGGCATTGGTCGAGGGTGAAGATTACTTCTTGTCGAACGCAGCCAACATCTGCTCCCTCGTGTACCACTCATTGCCCGCTCTGAATTGGGTTGGATTCTATCTGGTTGAAGGCAGCACGCTCCATCTCGGCCCCTTTCAGGGTAAACCTGCATGCACTCGTATTACCGTGGGCAGTGGTGTTTGTGGTAGTTGTGTAGTGCGTCGCGAAGCGATTGTAGTAGACGATGTTCTGCAGTTTGAAGGTCACATATCGTGCGATCCGCAATCTCGCTCGGAGCTCGTCCTACCGCTCATGCACAATGGAAGTGTTCAGGCTATATTCGATCTCGATTCGCCCATACCCGCCCGCTTTGGTCCATCCGAAGTGCAACTCTGTGAAAAGCTCATTGAGCTCATCGTCACGCATAGTCGTTTCTAACACAGAGTTCATTTTGCCATAGATTTCTGTTCTGCTGATGGATTGGCAGATAATTGTCCATATGACTCTTCAAGAGATTTTTCTGTATGGCGGCATGCGCTTTGCGCCTGCACGCCACTCGTTCGGTAGCGTCCTTTGCATTCTCGTACTCTGCCTGCAGCCTCCACTTTTGGCTCAGGTTGTGATCAATGAGATCATGTTTGCGCCACGATCACCAGAGCCAGAATGGGTTGAGCTCTACAATTCCGACTCCGTAGCGCATACGCTTGAAAACATCTACCTGCACGACGCAAACTCTCGTGTTCTCATCCCGAAGCTGCATTTGGAAGCGGGTGCGTTTGCTATTTTGTGTAAAGACAGTGCCGCTCTTCGATCGCAACGACTGCTTCCGAGTGAAGCCCAGATTGTCAAGCTGAACATACCATCGTTGAACAACAGTGGCGAGGCTCTGTTCTTGCAGACGAAAGACTCAGTTAGCCTCGACTCTCTCACCTACTCCGACTCTTTAATGACACCAGGCCGCAGTATAGAACGCATCGACGCGAAAGGATTGGTGCGTGACTTTATGAACCTGAAAGCCTGCCAGTATAGTGATGGTGCAAGTTGCGGTTTTGCAAATTCTGTCGCCTTCCTTGAGCTAGATATCGGCATCTCATCTATCGAGATCGACTCACAAGCCCAACGTGTGCGTGTGGTTTGTAAGAACATGAGTCGTGGTCCTTGCAACGAGTCAACACTCCTGGTGCGTGTAGACTCTACGTCATTCGAAGCTCAAACACTGCAACAGCTTCAACGCGGAGAGAGCTTTATATGGGTGCAAAGTCTTGAGAACATTCAGACACTCGTCAACCATCTTGGTCGATGCAGCTTGCGCGCATCACTTTCGATGAGTGGTGATCAACGACGAGTCAACGACACAGCATCCATGCTTCTTCGCTTAAGCCCAGCTAGACAAAGCCTACGGATAAACGAAGTGCATTTTGACCCACTACACACGCAGTGCGAGTTTGTCGAATTGTATAACGCGTCGGACCAAGAGCTCGACCTTCAAACAATGCTCTTCTGTGATGGTTCTGGTGGAACAATGCGCATTGATTCAACGTGCATACTCACTTCGATGGCTTACATGGCTTTCTCGCGAGATAGCACCTTCTTTGAGCGGAATCCTCAGCTCATTTCAAAGAAATCTGGGATGATCTGTTCTGGGAACTTCACACTTCGAAGTACTGAAGATCAGGTGGTGCTTCGAGATAGCTACCTTAAATGCATTGACTCACTCGCCTATCTTTCTAGCTGGCATTCTGGCGCAGCAGCCGAGACGAAAGGTAAATCACTTGAGAAAGTTTCTCCGCTTCTTCGCTCGGATCTGCCTTGGTCTTGGACAACGTGCACAGACACATCTGGAATAACGCCTGGTGCTGTCAATAGTGTTGCTCGCGAAGTTTCCTCAGCGCCAGAGCTCAGTGCTAGCCCAAACCCATTTTCACCTAGGAGCGTGTTGGGCTCGCGACAAAGCACAGTCATTCGCGTGCGTTTGTCTACGGTTCAGTCGCGAGTTCTCGTTCGTGTCTTCGATGTGGAAGGTCGTTGTGTACGTGAAATCGAGAATGGATTGTATGTAGGGTCTGATTTCCAGGTACTTTGGGATGGACGAAATGCCGCGGGTTTTTGTCTGCCGGTCGGCGCTTACATAGTTTCTGTTGAATCAACTGATCTCATTAGCCTTCGAACTGAGCTCCAGACTCTCGTAATTGCTTTAGGAGAATGACGAAATGCAGATATTGCAGCTTCTCTTTCGAACAACAATGCAGAATCGCAGCTCGTTTTGCAGACCAAACAGTCACCATGAATCAACTTAGTACGTGGATTGCCCGGCGTTACCTCATTGCACGCCGATCCTTACAGTTTATCAGCGTTATCACTATTCTATCGCTGGTAGGCATAGCTGTTGGCGTGGCCGCTATCATCTGTGTGTCATCGATCTTCAACGGTTTTCGTGAAGTCTATCAATCGAGCATGATGGCTTATGATCCGCATCTTCGAGTGCTTCCTGAGCAAGGAGCCTGGTTGCAGCGGAGCCCTGAGCTTTTGGAACAACTTCGGTCAACTCCGCATGTGAAGGCTGCGCAAGCTGTTGTAAGCGGGCGTGCCGTAGTGAGTGTTCACAACACCTTCCAAGTTGTTCAACTCCACGGTGTACACGAAGACGAATTTCAGGCAGTTTCGGGAGTTGCTGCTTCGCTGGTTGTGGGTAGCTTCAAGAGTGATAGTTCGGCGACTCTGCCGTCGATCGTTATTGGTGCAGAGTTTGCAAATACCGCTCTTCTTCAAGTCGACGATACGCTGAGCTTGATGTCGCCAAACTTTATAGAGAATGCACTACAATCTCTGATGGCACCTCAAGGTGTTCGTTGTGTAGTTAGTGGCATTTTCTATACCAACTCCAAAGAGTACAATTCGTCTTTTGCATACTGCAACACAGACGTTGCGCAACGACTATTCTCTGCTCAACCCAATCAGTGTAGCTCGCTTGACATCCGTTTGGACGATCCAGAGTATGCCGATGAGCTCGCCGCAAAGCTGAGAAGTTCGCTTGGTGAACGTTATAGGATCGAAACCTGGTACGATCTTCACAAAGACCTATACAGTGTGATGCGTTTTGAGAGATTTGCATCCTTCATTATTCTCTCCGTCATAGTAATGGTCTCGGTCTTCAACATCTTTGCTATGCTCACGATGACCATTGTGAAGAAACGAGCGGACATTGGAATCATGATGTCAATGGGAGCTCCACCATCTCTTATCAAGAAGATTTTCTTGCATGAGGGACTCATGATAGGCATTATTGGGACCGTCTTAGGTTTGATTATTGGTCTTGGTTTGTGCGAAGCTCAGATACACTTCAAACTCATAGGCTTCGATCCTCAGAGCTTCATTGTGAGTGCGATTCCCGTTCAAATAGCATGGTTGGACGTGACCGCGATTTGCGTCCTGACCATCCTCTTTTCGTTTCTTGCCACTATCGTTCCTGCACGTCGCGCTGCAGCAACTCGTATCACAGAAGCACTACGCAGTGAGTAAGAGTCGATTGAATCCTGCTCTAGCGATACACCTGCTCATACAATGTCGAATTGCATGAGTGGTCGACGTTGTGGAAGCACTCAATTGAAATCGTATCTACACACCTAACAAGAGCATACTCAATACCAAAGAACTCATTTCTTCACGATTGCCCTCATCATCCTGACTACATTTAGTATCTCGTTCCATACTCAGATGCTCAAAACCTAAGTCGCATTCCCAGATCTCATAGTTGATTCATCAGCACAGGTACTTTCGTCCAACTACCTAACTGTTCTCGGACAAAGAACTTCAGAACTCTCGCCAGCCTAATAAGCTTCCAATAAGCCTAAGCGTCAACGAACTTTCACGTCAGAGCTACTTCTCAACCACAATAACGGGCTCAGAGCTACACAATCATGGAATCTAACAACAAAAGGAGTCTTGGTTTAGCTGCGGAAGACATGGCCGCTGCCTTTTTACAAAATCTCGGATACGTCATTATCAAACGGAACTTTCAATTCGGAAAAGTTGGCGAGATTGATATCATTTGTTCAGATGCAGAGACACTCGTTTTTGTAGAAGTGAAAGGCAGAAGGAGCAGCAACTACGGAAGTCCAGAAAGCTCAATCACTCCTCGAAAAAAACAACAGATCCGAAGAGTTGCGAAAGCATATCTACACATCAAAGGCATACTAGATGTTGAGTGCAGATTTGATGTTGTTGCCGTCGATGAAGCTGTGTTTCCAACAGAGATTCGCCACTACATAAACGCCTTCTGGTAGAGAGTTGCGTGCGAACATTCGTAAGAACGTCGTCTTATGGAGTACTGGCTCGAAAGACATACTGGTAGCACAAGTGTAGCAGTATTGCTTATCCACTTCGTGCACTACTACCATCGTATTGATAGAATCTAGTATGTAGAACTTCGTGTACATCGATCAGCGCCCCATGAGTTCTCAAGAGCACGAGACAACTCCGAACCTTCAAACCTTGCCAATGTTCTCCCCGCCCTTGGAGTACAGAACGGTGGAATGAGCTCTGTGGACTTCAATGGTATCCAGTTTCAGGCATTGCGAGATTCGGAGAAAAAGCGTTGATCGTTTATCCTCTGTCTGAGCTTCCCTCTATGCGGATTCTATTAGAGTGCGTCGAGAGTGCGACTGGAGTGCGACAACAGAATACAGAAGTAGCAATAGGTCTTGTTTGAAATTGAGATGCGGTCTCTTTGGTTCAGAACATAGATGTGCAAAGCCGAGATCAGGCAGAGCTCAGATCTGTCGACATACGCTGAGATAGGACTTGCTAAGAGATGCGGATTTAGTGGGGATGGCGAAACAGTGTCATTTCAAGAAGCATCCCTGAGCCTGTGTTGATATAGCGACTATCATCCATTAGGCTACGGATAAGGAAAACGCCACGACCTCCATCCTTCAGAATGTTTTCACGTCGACGAGGATCAGGTACCCCATCTGGATTGAATCCTGCTCCTTGGTCTTTTACCGCGATGATCAGATGTTCAGGAGTGCATCGGACACTGAGGCTTACTGTCTTTTCAGGATCGCAAGCATTTCCATGCACGATACCATTATTCACTGCCTCGGTAACAGCTATGAGTGCATTATAGTAGCGACTCTCCTCTAACTCAACAAAACAGTCTATCGAACGAAGGAAAGGTTCGACGAGCGAAATGTTCTTACGCTCACTGGAGATGAGCAACTCAATAGGTTCAGCTTCATTCATGAAAATGGCTCGCACGTGCCATGCAAGTTACGTGAAAAGTCGAGATTCTGAGATTGTTTTCATTTGCAATACTCTGACTCAGGTAGGCTTGACACCAATGTTCAGCGATGCGCCCTACCTGCTTGGAAAAAATAGAATTTGCTATTTGAGTTGAGACTGTATATTTGCGAGGGGATTATGCGGGGACGTCTACAGTGAAACACTCATCCACCCTCAAACTTTATCATTCGATAAAAGAGATTGGGGAAATGTTCGATGAAGAACAACACATCCTGCGCTATTGGGAAAGGGAATTCGAGTGTCTGAATCCATCCAAAAATAGGGCAGGTAACCGCGTTTATACCGACAAGGACATCAAAGTACTGAAAGTAGTTAAGAAGCTTCTTCGTGTGGATCGTATGCCGGTGATAGCAGCGAAGAATCTCTTGAAAGATGGTATCCCCGACTCCCTACTTCAGGAAGCCGAGGATCAGGTAAAAATCGTCGCGCAGGAACCGAGTGTTCAGATTGAGCATTCACCAGATCTGGAGACTGAACAAAGTGATTTTGTTCAGATTCGCAGAAGCGACGTAGAAATGGTCATAAAGCTCTTACATGAAGTGGCCGACCAAATTGAAGCCCTGTAGAAGCGAATCAACAAAGTTGTATTGATTACCTATAAAATATTGGAGTACACTATGCCGCGATTACTGATTCTGCGTTGTGCCATGTGTTGTGTGCTGGGAGCACTACTGATGATGCAAGGAGTTGCACAAACGCGTAATTACACCATGTCCACCATCGGCAAGCATGACGATGAAGTCTTGGGCGTGTTCGTTAACCAGGCCAATACACGATTCGCTACTTGCAGCGTAGATGAGACCGTTAAGATTTGGAGTCTACCAGACGGTAAAGAACTTCGATCCCTAAGTGGGCACCTTGGCCAGGTGAACAACGTTTCTTTTTCAGGAGACGACAAGACACTTGCTTCAGCAAGTAGCGACAACACTGTTCGCGTTTGGGATGTGGAAAGCGGAAAGTCAATTGCAGTACTTCGCGGACATAACGCCGAAGTAAGCAGTGTATACTATAGCCAAACAGATACCGGCGCTTACATCTGCTCTGGCAGTTTTGACCGTACTGTTAAACTCTGGGACACCCATTTGATCTGTCATGATGATGACAAGTGCACCTTGGGAGAAGTAAAGACTCTTCGCGGACACAACTCTGCTGTGAACGGCGTCGCTTATAGCTACGACGGCAAGTATATCGCTTCCTGCGGTGATGACTATAAAATCAACGTTTGGTCAACTGAAATTGGCAAAAAAGAACCGGTCATCAACCTTAGTGGCCCTGGTCACCAAGCTCCAATCTTGAACTGTTTGTTTACATTCGACAACAAGTTTCTCGTTTCCTGCGACAAAGACGGTGTAGTAAAAGTTTGGAAAATGTATAGTGGCGAGCTCGTTCGCACGATCAATGCCCACGAAGACTTGGTTCAGGATTTTACCTTTGCTGAGGACAATACAACTCTTATCACTGTAAGTCTTGACAAAACAGTGAAAATGTGGAACATCATTAATGGCGAAAAACTCTTTGAAATGAAGCTTGACACCGAGATTTGGGGTGTTGACGTTACGAGTGATGGCAAGACAATTGTTTTAGCTTGTGCGGATGGAACTGTTCGCATGCTCCGTGATTCGAATTTGAAAGCCGGCTCAGGATCTGCACCAAAGACACCTCAGAAGCGTAAATGATGAACGTATTTATTCGCATCTGTATGCTAAGTGCAGCAATGCTTGTGGCAAGCGTAACGACAGCTCATGCTCAAGCTCTTGTTCTGCTTAAAGGTCAAATACTCGATAACGCTTCCGCTAAGAAAGTTGAACTGAATTTCTCGGATCCTAGTGGCAAGTCCGTTCGTGCGACAAGTGCTCCTGACGGTTCGTATCAAACAGTTTTGAAAAGTGGGACACATTACACCATCAGTATTCTTGATGATGATTTCCGGAAGTTCAGCTTTCAGATCGATACGCCCAAGTCTGAGAAGTATGCAGAAATGACGCAGGATTTCAGCTTAAAGGCTCCACTGCCAACTCCTGCCACCGACGCACCGATTGCCAAAAAGTCGAAAAAGAAAACAAAAGCTAAAAAATCAACAAAAGGTAAATAGCCATGATGAAAAGAACCATATTTCTGGGCACCATGTGCCTGTGTCTGATTGGGTTTGCATCGGGTCTCGCAGCTCAAATCAGTGCGACTATCGCACTTACTGGGACGGTACTCGACGAATCAAATCGTAAGCCGGTCACCGTTACCTTGAATATCCTTGATGAGAGCGGTAAGAAGGTAAACAGTACACGTAGCAACGAAAAAGAGGGTGGCGCGTATTACGTCATTCTTCAACCTGGTACTCGCTATCGTGTACAAATCGAGAACCCAGTCTACTTCCGCGAGGAGTTCAATTTCGAAACACCTAAGACAAGCAAGTATGCTGAAGTAACACGCGACTGGCTTGTTCGCCCAATGGTTGTTGGATCCAAAATCCATCTTCCAGTCTCCCCTTTTGAATACAAAAAGTCAAGAATGCGTGCAGGTGCAGACCAGATGTTAGTTCAATTGCGCTCAGCAATGGTGATGAATCCTGGAGTGAAGTTTGAAATTTCTTGTTTCCCAGATCTTTCTGATAGCAAGGATGCCAATACCAAGTTGACCACAGATCGCGCAACAACCCTACGTGACTTCTTTATCAAGGGTGGAGTTTCTCCAGATCGCATTGAAATTCGTCCTTCAGCAGATATCGATCCTCTTAACCCAATTCCGCTTCGTAAAGGTGCTAAGGGTCGTCGTTATGTCGGCTTAACATACTTGACTCTTCTTCGAGTCTAGTCAGATACACTACTTTCAACAGCCCTTGTGTACTTTCACAAGGGCTATTTTTTTGCCTGTTTCTTGCTCTGGTCGTTTGGCGAGCAAGTTCAGACAGAGCTTATTACTCATAAAGCGCTAGGAAATTGCTCGGATCTGGGACTGGGTTATGAGGTATGGATCTACTGTTATGCTTCTGGTGAGGTTGGCAACACTTCCTCTGCTGAAGAACAGGCGTTATCATTCATTTTGTCCGTTTATCAAGCTTTTTGCCAACTTCTCACCGTATTCTAGTTTTGCTCCAGAGCATAGCTGCCGATAAATGCAAGAAGCCAAGCTCAGAGGTTCGGCTACCAGAGCAAGTTTGCGGTTTGAGCTGTGACTTTTGAGCTGTGGCGCAGCTTTGCTGCGCCACGTGTAAGAAAAAGACTTTGCGTGTTAGGTGCTCTACTATCTTATATTTCAACTACTTATCGTTTCATCAACTAAGAACACTCATGGCTGCTCCGTCGAAAAAACAGCGAAATGAAAAGAAGTCGTCCGAAAAGAAGCCAAAGGCTTCGAAGTTCAACTTTTGGCAGCTCAATCTTCCGGCTACCATTATCATTTTTCTGAGTGGTCTTGGGCTCTATCTCAGTACCGTCACCTTTGACTACGTGTTAGACGATAAGATTGTCATTACAGACAATGTCTACACAAACAAAGGCTTTGCGGGCATAAAAGGTATAATGGCTGAGGAGAGCTTTGTTGGCTACTTCCAGAAGCGCATGGACTTAGTTGCCGGTTCGCGCTACCGTCCGCTTTCAATTGTGACTTTTGCCATTGAGCGTGAGTTCTTCGAAAGTCCAAAGAGCGACGAGTGGGGTACTCCGTTGAAAGACGCAAAGGGCCAGCCTCTCATGACAGGCAATCCCGCCATATCGCATTTCATCAATGCTCTATTGTATGCATTTACTGGCTTACTCCTCTTTCGAATTCTTGCCATGCTCTTTCCTGGTGGCGAGCAAAAACGACCATGGTACCTCTGTATACCTTTTGCAGCGACCATGCTCTTTGTTGTTCACCCCCTGCACATTGAGGTAGTAGCGAATATTAAAGGCCGCGATGAGATCATGGTGTTGATGTTCTCGCTCCTCGCATTATACTATAGCTTACGTTACGTAGAAGAGGAGTCAGTTTCTAAGCTCGTGCTAAGTGGCTTCATGCTTTTTCTTGGCCTTTTATCGAAAGAGAATGCCATCACATTTGTTGCAATCATCCCTTTGAGCTTGTACTTCTTTACCAAGGCCAATCGCGGACAGTACATTGCCACAACCATTCCTTTGGTAGTCGTCACGCTATTCTACTTGATGATCCGCTATCAAGTCATTGGCTTCTTCTTTAGCGGCAAAGAAATTACCGACTTAATGAACAACCCATTTTACGGAATGACGGGCATGCAACGTGCTGCGACCATTGTGTACACATTGGGTCTCTATCTGAAGATGTGCTTCTATCCACATCCACTCACCCATGACTACTATCCTTATGCAATTCCAATTATGGAGATGAGCGACTGGCGAAGTATTCTTTCGTTCGTAGCACACCTTGCACTTGTGATTGTAGCCATTCTTGGATTCAAAAAGAAGAGCATCTTTAGCTACTCCATCCTGTTCTATCTCATAGCCTTGTCGATTGTATCAAACGTGCTCATTCCAATCGGTTCATTTATGAATGAGCGTTTTATGTACTTCTCCTCAATTGGCTTTGTGATTGCAGTTGCGTATTTCTTTTTTGAAGTATTGCCCGAGCTTCTGAATACCAAGGCAGATGCAATACGTAAAGCTGGAGCTGTAACTATGACCTGTTTTGCTCTGGCACTTAGTATCAAGTCGATAGACCGTATACCAGCCTTAAGAAGCACAGCGACGCTCAATGAAGCAGACATAGAGACCTCGGCGAACTCTTGTGAGACAAACTGTTTTATGGGAGTGAACATGTATCAGCAGTTCCTGCGAGCCAAGACAGACAGTGCGAAGCAGGCTCTGTTGGCTCGGGCTGAATCATATCTCAACAGATCCATGTCGATTTATCCCGACTACCATGCGGCTCATCAAATGATGAGTGGTGTTTACACAGAGCAATTCAAGTATCATCAAGACATCAACCGATTGCTTGATGGACTGGGGAGAATGGCTGACAGCAGAGAGAAGATTGATTACATCGAACAGTACTTTGCGTATCTGAACCGATTCCCCCAGTACAAAACCGTGCTCGTTCCTTTTTATCACAAGCTTGCTATCGACGTAATGGTAAAGAAACGAAAAGACCTAAACCGAGCACGCAACTATGTACAAATGGGTCTGGAGCTTGATCCAACGAATCCTCAGTTGTTGCAAGACAGAGCTGAGCTTGGAGGAACGAACTTGAAGCTTTAAATAGCTGTCAAATTCGAGGGGCTTGAGCTGGCGTATTTGAACAATGAACAGCTCATGAACGCAGGTAGACTATACAAGAGTTGTTGTAGCTAGTGGACCGAGCTCAACCAGATTTGTGGTCGTGGACTTGTACGACTCAGCACCATGAAATCCGCTGCGCAACTTTGTTGCGCAGCTTCCCTCCTCATAAAGCCTAAGAAAATCAGGATTTTTCGGTGCAATTCGTCGAAAAATGCAGAAAAACCAGCCTTTTTATCCACAACAGCGCCCTTCGGTATTGTTAAGAGTCCCTTCCCTCCTATTTTTGCGTGTCTGTTCCTTCTTATCGCTGCAAAACATGCAGGCACACTATGCCGAATAACATGCAGCGGTCATCAACGGCCAACATTTTACGGGAACTTGGTCCTTACATGAACGTTGGTACTCAAACGAGTGTCACCGTGTTAGCCTTTGTGTTTGTTGGTTGGTACTTAGATGAACAGAATGCATCGAGTCCGCTTTGGATTGGAATACTTGGTGGAGTTGGTGCAGTGGTTGGTTTAGTGAACCTCATACGTTCATTGAACAGCATCTCAAAAAGAAACATGGAACGAACTGCGGTGAACACTACTACGTCCAACGAGGAGAACTAGACTTGTCTGACATCCCTCAGGAATTTGTTGGTGTAGCTGCAGGCATTTCGCTGAGTGCTATGAATGCAGGTGTAGGTTATTTGCTTGCAAAGCGATCTGAGAAAATGCCTCTGAAGAATGCACTTGGTGTAGTCATTGGCGGAATGGTAGTTCGTTTGTTTGTGGTTGCCATTGTCACGTGGATTTGTTTAGCTGTGTGGAATCTCCACATGGCTTCGTTTACACTTTCGTTGATGATTTCGTTCTTTTTGATGCTGATGGTCGAAGCATTTTTTTTTCATACAACGACCAAAGCCGCACCCAAGCCCTATTACCGAAAGAAGCGAGTCAGAAGAGATAGTGAATCAGAGCAGCTCTAAGGCGAGTTAAGACAAGAGTTCAGAGGGCTACGAGTTCTAGACCGATCTGCAGAGCACTTAAAGAAAATATATGAGCGATACCATAAAATCAGAATCACAGCACAGCGTAGGTCAAGAGCAATCAGCACAGCACTCTGAAGCGCATACTGAGGCTCAAGCAGGTTCAGAGCATGGGGTAGATGCAGCGGCTCAGCACCATGCATCAGACGCGGCGCATGAACATGCGGCCAATCATGGTGGACATCACGTTGATCCTAACAGCCTGCCACAAGAGAAGATTTTTGACCATTTGCTCAGTGAGCTTGGTGATCACCATGAGTTGAGCATGGCTTTCCAGACAGCAGAAGTTCTACCTGTCATTGTTTATGACGACCAAGGATTGCACTTCTGGAAGAACCCCGAAGTCATGACCGAAGAAGGTTCCTATGTGATGTTTCACAGTGAAGCAAAAGAGACCGTTCGATTTAACGGTCAGCCTGTGAAAGCAAACAAGGGACAAGTGATTCTGGTTGATGGCAAACCTCAAACAGCTTCGTTCGACTTCTCGATCACCAATCTTGTGGTGTACGAGTGGACAGCGATCGTGATCATGTTCTTTGTCGTTTGGACATCATCCCGTCGGTACAAAAAAGCACCAATGGCTGCACCAAAGGGATTGCAGAATGCTTTCGAGATGCTCGTTCTCTATTTGCGAGATGAAGTTATCCGTCCGAACATCGGCACAAAGCGTGTAACCAATCAACTCATGCCCTATTTCTTGACGGTGTTCTTTTTCATTTTCATTCTGAATTACATCGGCTTGTTGCCTGGTATGCACGCAGCTACTGGTGCCATAGGTTTTACAGCAGCACTTGCTTTAACAGCTCTGGTTGTTGTCAACTGGGTTGCGATCAGAGAAGGTGGCATTGGTTCATATCTTCATCACTTACTTGGTGGAGCACCGATATACCTGTCCCCCATCATGGTTCCGATTGAAATCATCGGAATTTTCACGAAGCCTTTTGCGTTGACAGTGCGTTTGTTTGCAAACATGACAGCAGGTCACATCGTGCTTTTAACCTTAGTGGGATTGATCTTTTTCTGTGCGAAGCTATGGGGCCCTGCGGGAGGCTATGGCGCGTCGGTCGTTGCTGTAGGTTTCTCAGTGTTCGTGTACTTCATTGAGGTTTTGGTGTGTTTTCTTCAGGCGTACATTTTCACCATGCTGACTGCCGTGTTTACAGGCTTAGCGATCGGCGATCACAAGAGTGAAGATCCACACGCTGCTCATCACTAGGGTGAGCTTTTACTATGTCTATTCATTGTTATATCCAACTGTCATAATTTTTTACCCACTTATTTATTAGGAGAATAGAATGAATCCAGATCAAGTCGCCATTGCGCGCGCAACTGCTACCGGTTTAGCATGGTTGGGCGCAGGTCTCGGCTGCGGAGTTACCGTTATCGGTGTAGGTAGTGGTATTGGCCGTTTGGCTGCTTCCGCTCTCGAAGCTGGTGCACGCCAGCCAGAGGCTGCAGGTGATATTCGCGCTACCATGATCATTGGTGCGGCACTTATCGAAGGTGTTGCTCTCTTTGCTATGGTTGTGTGCGTTCTACTTGCTATCAAGTAATATTCGGAGTGGATCACGTGCAGCCTACGTTTAGGCTGCACGTGAATTCACCCAAATGTCGTTATTGATAGCCCGAACTATCAAGTCGTAGGTCTGCTGACACTCTGTAAGAATCACGGACCGTAGGCTTTGTAGTTTCCTCTACGGTATGGTAATCCGTCTAAATTGAACAACTGACTCTACGCAAGCCAACTTGTGCGTCGCTGTTTTCCTTAGAATGTTTACACACGCCTTATGCTCTTAGAACTATGGATAACGTCTTAAATATCAGCCCAGGTCTCATTTTTTGGACTTTGGTCAATTTTAGCATTTTTCTCTTCCTTATCGTAAAGTTTGGTTGGAAGCCTATGCGCGAGTCTTTGGAAGCTCGTGAGAAGTCAATCCATGATTCTATCGCCAACGCTGAGGCCGCGAACAAAGAATCACAGCGTTTGTTGAAAGAGGCTTCAGACAAACTGAGCGGCGCTCAAGTAGAGATGATGAACATTATCAAGGATGGCCGTGTTCAAGCTGAGCGAACCATTGCGAAAGCTGCTGAAGAAGCTGAAAAGGTGAAGTCGCAGAAGCTCGAAGATGCGCGCAAGGAAATGGAACGCATGAAAGATGAGACATTTGCTGCATTGAAGGCAGATGTTGCGAATCTAGTTATGCAGGCTACAGAGAAAGTTCTCGACACCAAGCTGGATGCGGATGCGCACAAGAAGCTGATCGACAGCTCTATCGCCCAAGTATCGAAGAACTAAGAGATGGTTGTGGTAGAAGCGATGTCTTCAATCATGACATTACGATAGTGCTGCCGTATCGATGTGCAGGACGGATCAAATGAAACTGAGATATTATCTATGAAGCATTTACGAGTTGCCAAACGATATGCAACCGCCCTTTTCAAAACGGCTCGGGCTACTAATTCATTGGAAGCAGTTCGCAATGATGCAGAGTTCATATTGGAGAGTATAGAGAACGCTAAAGATTTCAAAGCTGTTTTACGCTCCCCTGTCATTCAAAGTTGGAAGAAAAAGAATCTCATGTTTGAAGTGTTCGAGAACAAAATCTCGGATCTCAGCAAGGCATTCTTAGCCATTCTTTGTTCGAAGAATCGCGAAGACATCACTGAAGAAATCTTTGAACAATATTACGTTCTCTATAACGAGCAGTTTGGCTTGGTACCAGTAACGATTACAAGCGCTGTCGCATTAGATGAAGCTGCTCGTAAGAGTCTCGAAGAGAGCTTGGCGAAACGGATGAATAAGCAGCCAGTTGCTACCTATCGCGTTGATGCGAAGATCAAGGGTGGACTCATGGTACAGATTGGCGACCAATTATTGGATTCATCACTGCGAACCCAACTGGGTCGTATGCATCAATCGCTGCTTAAGAGTGGCACGTTAGACAATTTGAACTAGACCGTCATTGCGTGCATCATATACCGAACTCATAGCACTTTGCTTGAGTACGGAGCTCAAGTAGAATTGACAGTTATGATCCACGTACCGACAAAGCTATCACAACGAAAATTTGAAATACTAATTATCAGAGGATTACAATGGCAGAAGTTCGTCCCGATGAAATCTCAGCGATACTGCGCCGTCAGCTCGCTGGGTTCGAAAAAGAAACGGAAGTTTTAGAGGTTGGAACGGTACTACAGGTGGGTGACGGTGTTGCTCGCGTGTATGGACTGAACAACTGTATGTCATCAGAGTTGGTTGAGTTTAGCAACGATGTTCTTGGAATGGTTTTGAACCTGGAAGAAGACAACGTCGGTGTGGTACTATTTGGTGACGATCGTCTTGTAAAAGAAGGTGACCAAGTAAAGCGCACTGGTCGCATTGCTTCAGTTCCTGTTGGAGAAGCTCTCTTAGGTCGTGTTGTGAATCCATTGGGAGTTCCGATGGATGGCAAAGGTGCTATCAACACTCCACACTCTCTACCAATTGAGCGTAAGGCTCTTGGGGTTATCTCTCGCCAGCCAGTTACCGAACCGCTGCAAACTGGTATTAAAGCGATCGACGCTTTGATTCCAATTGGTCGTGGTCAACGTGAGTTGATTATCGGTGACCGTCAAACTGGTAAAACGGCTGTTGCAATCGATGCAATCATCAATCAGAAGTATACACACACAGCCGAAGCCAAAGCGCGTGGAATCAACCCGATGTATTGCGTCTATGTTGCAGTAGGCCAGAAAGGATCCACAGTAGCTAACGTTGTTGCTACTTTGGAAAAGCATGGTGCAATGGCGTATACCACTATTGTGGTGGCAAGCGCTGCAGATCCAGCTCCGTTGCAGTTCGTTGCTCCATATTGCGGTACATCCATGGGTGAGTATTTCCGTGATAGCGGACGCCATGCAATGATTATTTATGATGATTTGACAAAGCAAGCTGCCGCGTATCGTCAAGTATCTTTGCTGCTTCGTCGTCCACCAGGACGTGAGGCGTACCCTGGAGACGTATTCTATCTTCACAGTCGCTTACTTGAGCGTGCTTCAAAGCTCAGCAATGATTTAGGTGCTGGATCTTTGACGGCTCTTCCTGTTATCGAAACGCAAGCAGGAGACGTTGCTGCGTACATTCCAACGAACGTTATTTCTATTACAGACGGACAGATCTACCTAGAACCTAGCTTGTTCAATGCTGGTGTTCGACCAGCTCTCAACGTAGGTATCTCCGTATCACGTGTGGGTGGAAATGCTCAAATCAAGGCTATGAAGAAAGTAGCCGGTCCATTGAAGCTTGAGCTCGCTATGTTCCGCGAGTTGGCTGCTTTCGCAAAGTTCGGTTCAGACTTGGACAAGTCTACTCAACAACAATTGCGTCGCGGTGCTCGCCTTACAGAAATTCTCAAGCAAGATCAGTATGTGCCAGTATCCGTTGAGAATCAAGTTGCCTTGATATATGCTGCTACAAACGGTCACCTCGACGATTTACCAGTTGAATCGTTAAAGCGCTTTGAGTCTGAGTTCTTTGAATTCATGAACAGCGCTCACCCAGAAGTGATTGATAGTATTGGTGTAAACAAAGAGATTACTGCTGATAACAAGGCGAAGATCGATGCTGCCTTGACTGGATTTGTAGAAGGATTCAAACGCACACTTCCTGCAGCCTAAGCAGTCTGTATTGGTAGTTTTCGTAGTGGTATTGCAGACGATCGGTAGTATTCACCGCAATACTGCAAGCTTCTTTGAAGAGTTGAATAGTTGAACTGTGTGATGTTAGTAGAGCCCATTTGTATTGAGGCACTGCGAGGAACGCAATGATTGTTTTGACAGGCGGGGCCGGTTTTATCGGCAGCAACTATCTGAAAAAGCTAAATGCCGAAGGCATTACAGATATTCTTGTTGTCGATCACTTTGGTCAGACCGAGAAATGGAAGAATTGTGTTTCGAAGAAGTTCCGTACAATGATCGATAAAGACGCCTTTCTCTATGGTTTAGAGCAAGGTAGTTTTGACGGGCAGATCGATAGCATCATTCACTTGGGCGCATGTACCGATACCACAGAGCGCGACGCGGATTACCTCTTTGAAAACAACTATCATTACAGCATTAAGCTGGCAATGTATTGCGTCAATCATGACCTTCGCTTTATCTATGCCAGCTCTGCAGCAACATACGGTCTTGGAGAATGCGGCTACGATGATTCCATCTTCGATCCGCTAAAACCACTGAACATGTATGGCTTTTCAAAGCACCTGTTTGACCAATGGGTTTTACAGAACCAACTTGATGAGCGTTTTGTTGGACTGAAGTTCTTCAACGTCTTTGGTCCTAATGAAAGCCACAAGAACGCGATGGCAAGTATGGTCTACAAAGCATACAAGCAGATAAGCGAGAGTTCAAAGGTCAAGTTGTTTCGGTCTACCTCCGCCGACTACGCGGATGGTGAACAGAAACGTGACTTTGTTTATGTCGGCGATGTTTCGGATGTGATTTGGAAGATTCAGAGCGACCCAACTATTCATGGTATCTATAATCTTGGTACTGGAGTAGCTCGCTCGTGGAACGATCTCGTTCGAGCTGTTTTTGCTGCAATGAAGCTGCCAGAACAGATAGAGTATGTTGATATGCCTGATAGTTTGCGTGATCAGTATCAGAATTTCACGCAGGCTGAGATGCAGAAACTGGAGTCTACGTCGGCGAGACATCATTTCGCCAGCCTTGAGTCCAGTGTTCAAGAGTACATTCAAGAGTATTTGATGAAGCCCTGGAAGAATGCATAGTTCTTCCTCCCTCCATCGCACTCGTTTCATTAGATAGCTACAACGATCGACCCTTATGGCAACATTACGTGATATTCGACAACGAATAGTTTCGATTAAGAACACTTCAAAGATCACCTCTGCAATGAAAATGGTTGCGGCTGCAAAGCTGCGCCGTGCACAGGATGCCATCATTGCTGCACGCCCGTACACGAATAAGCTCACTGAGATTTTGAAGAACTTAGCCTCAAGTGAATCAGAGTTTGCTCACCCATTCTTCGAAACCCGTGAACAGGTTAACAATATTCTGGTCATCGTTGTTGGCTCAGACCGTGGCATGTGCGGCGGCTTCAATTCAAATATTCAAAAGGCAGCAAGTTATCACATCGATCGCAAGCTCAAAGTGGAGTATCCAAAGGCAAAGATCCATGTGATGCCAGTTGGTCGACGCTCTATCCTCTTCTTCAATCGACGCAATGATCATATCGTAGCAACTTTTCCAGATGTCTTTTTGAAACTCGATTTCAAGACGATACAAGAGATTGCACCTATTGTCACCGAGGGATTTACCTATGGCTCGTATGATCGCGTTATTCTGATTTTCAATGAGTTCAAATCCACGATCCGACAAGATGTTCGCATCTTGCCATTGTTACCAATTGAGGCGGACAACAAGGAGAAGGATAAAGACAAGAAGAAGGAGCAAAGCACTGACTATATATTTGAGCCTACGCGTGTGGAGATTTTGGAGTCATTACTTCCCCGCTATCTCAACCTTCAACTCTGGCGTGCTTTGCTCGACTCGAACGCAGCTGAACAGGCAGCGCGAATGCTTGCAATGGATAACGCGACAACGAATGCACGTGACTTGATCACCTCGCTGCAACTGGAGTACAACAAAGCCCGTCAAGCTTCTATTACTAAGGAAATGCTTGAAATCGTTGGCGGCGCTGAGGCTCTTAAGTCGGCATAAGCTCTCGAAGTTCACAGACGAAATTTTGTTAAGGGTGGCTGCTTTCGCAGCCACCCTTTTTGTTGATACTCCAGTCTTTGAATTGACTTTACATACTCAGGTTGTACATATTTCTGCATTGTGGAGCGAATTCTCTGATACATAAAGCACTTTTGATTGTTACTGGTTGTATCATCACATGACAGTATATGACCATGGATCGTAGAGAATTCTTAGAGAAAGTCGGAGCGGGCGCTGCATTGGCATTAGCGCTAACCTGTCTTAGCTCATGTACGAGCTCAACAACACCAAGTGGACCAGTGGACTTCACCATCGATCTGAGATCACCAACATATTCCACACTAAGCACCAAAGGTAACTATGTGGTTATCAATGATTGCGTTGTTGCCTTTGGCTTCGATGGAGTATACTACGCTGCGACTGTGATTTGCTCGCATGAAGGTGAACGAAAGGTTCGGTATGATCCTGCAAACAACAACTACTACTGCTCAGAACACGGTGCTCGATATTCGCTCGGTGGCAGTGGGCTAAACAGTACAGGAGCTGGTGGATTGACCACCTATACTTGTGAACTTAGCGGTTCAACTTTGCGAGTTCACTCCTAAGCAGGAAGTGCAAACTGAAAGAGATTGGCCTCGTTTCTGTGATCTGAATGAATGCTCACTAAATAAGAAGGGCTGTTGCGCTTTGCGCAACAGCCCTTCTTAGTAAAAAGGCTATACCTGTAATCTCAACTAGGCAAAAATCTTGTCGTCAATTCCATCCAAACGATGATTGATGTCGCCAACGATAGATACAAAACTCTGCTCTTCGAATGGAGAATGGAGATTCGCCAGTTCAACAAGCTCAAGGAATGACTTTGAACCACCAGCTGAACACAGACGAACATAGTCTGTCCAAGCTCCATCACGATCTGTTTTGTTGCGAACCCAGAACTGCAAAGCACAGACCTGCGCCAAAGTATAGTCGATGTAATAGAATGGCGACTCATAAATGTGACGCTGTTGCTGCCAGAATCCACCGTCCTCTAGAAACGAAATACCATCGTAGTTGCGGTGTGGTAAGTACTTCTTTTCAATCGCAGCCCAAGCTTCTTTGCGCTCCTTCGCTGTGGCTGTTGGATTGTCGTACACAAAGTGCTGAAACTCATCCACGGTAACGCCATAGGGCAAGAACAGCAGCGCTCCGCTAAGGTGATCGAATTGATACTTGTCTTCGTCACTGCCGAAGAACGATTTAATCCACTTCCACGCAAAGAACTCCATACTCATAGAGTGAATCTCACACGCTTCAGAGGTTGGAAAATAGTACTCTGGAACGCCCAGATTTCGGCTCATGTAGCATTGAAATGCGTGCCCAGCCTCATGGGTGAGCACGTCGATGTCGTTCGACGTACCGTTGAAATTTGAAAAGATGAAGGGTGCTTTGTTTGCCGGAAACATCGTGCAGTAGCCACCGCCAGCTTTCGTAGGACGATTGATGAGGTCCATGAGCTCATTGTCACACATGAAACGAAAGAACTCATCGGTCTCTGGTGACATCTCTCTGTACATCTCTTTGGCTCGCTCAACGATCCAGTTGGCATCGCCTTTAGGCAGTGGATTGCCGGACTTATACGTTAAAGCCTCATCATAGATGGTCAGCGAATCAACTCCCAGACGTTCCTTTTGACGTTCGCGAAGGCGCTGGGTGATAGGTACGATGTAACGGAGGACTTTGTCGCGATATCCCGCAACCATCTCTGCATTGTAATCAGACCTTCCCATGCGAGCATAACCAAGCTCGGTAAAACTCTTGAATCCAAGTTTCTTGGCAATGGTGGTACGCAGTCTTACTAAGTCATCGTAAATGCGATCAAGTTGTTCTGCATGCTCTGTATAGAAGGCATATTTAGCCTGAGCTGCACCGCGTCGTATGTCACGATCCACATGCTCTTGATATGGCACCATACCAGCGAGATTCAACTCTTTACCATCGAAGCTAATCTTCGCAGAGGCCAACAACTTTGAATATTCTGTGCACAATGCATTCTCTTGTTGAAGCTCCTCAACAACTTCTGGCGAAATGCACTTCAAGCCCAGCTCTGCGATACGGAAGAGTTGAGGACCCCACTTCTCTTCGAGCTGTTTGCGATAGGTTGAGCCAACGAGTGCTTTGTAAAAGTGATTATTGAGTTCTTGATAGAGCGGACCAATTTGGTCCACAAAGTCGCGCTCCTTCTCGTAGAACTCATTCTGAGTATCGATACTGTGTCGTACCGAAGCCAAACTCATTGCCGTATCAAAGGCATCGCGTGAAGCATTAATCTTGGACATAACGTCGCTCTGCGCTTCAGCGGAGCTTGCTGTGTTGAACTCGGCTAAGAGTGAGTCAAACCGTACTTTAAATTCTTCAAAGTTCGGGCGCTCATAAGGCATGTCGGGAAAATGTGTCATCTGTAATGTGTGATGTGAATGTAGAGTAAAAATAGCGGTGACCTAAGAACTGCCAAGCGACAAAGGTCGCCCACAGTGTTAATAGTTGTCAATTCTGTGTTCGCATGTATTCTATGTAGGTAAAATGCCTCGGCGAAGCATGAACCAGTCTTCGAAACTCAACTTTGAACTTCGCGAATCCTTCACAGCTGAACAGGTAGTTGCTATCAAATCAGTCTTGTCAAAAGGTGCACGAACAAAGCTCAGCTGTCCATGCTAGGTGCGCTGCTCGGCAGAGCTTCGGGCATGCAACATTGAATGAGGAGGAACCATGTTAAGGATTTGTGCCGGTCTAGACTTCATGCAACAAGCCATTGCGCATAGCGTACTGCGTTATGTCTGCATTGTCGTCGAACTTCATTTTCTCGAGGATGCGAGTGCGGTAGGTACTCACCGTCTTAACACTCAATTCAAGTTCTTCACTGATTTGTGTAACGGTCTTACCAGTTGCAAGCAATCGCATGACTTCGAATTCCCTATCGGACAGAGCTGCATGGCTAGGCTCGCCATGTCCGGCTAAATCTGCAACGATTTTATCGGCAACATGTGGGCTGAGATAGCGATTCCCTGCAATCACACAGTTCACCGCATCAACAAGCTCCTCAGTAGCAGAGGTTTTCATGAGATAGCCACTAGCACCCGCTCGAAGAACACGCAGAGCATACTGATCTTCTGAATATGCGCTAAGAATGAGTACAGGAAGTTCTGGTTTGATGTCTTTGACAAGTTTAAGCGTCTCAAGTCCATCCATACCTGGCATAGAGATATCCAAGATCAAAACATCCAGGTCTTTCTCTTTGATATACTCAATGGCTTGAAATCCGTCTTCAACTTCATCAACTACAATGTCAAGCGCACAGACCAAGAAGAGTTTTAAGCCTTCTCTCATTATTGGATGGTCGTCCGCAATCAGTGCGTGGATCATGGAAATATCCTCTCAAAAGTCTGGGGAAAAGCCCTCTTTTTACCATAAAAACGAAGCTTCTGCCCTTTGAATACAAAGCTAACACCTGGCAGTTGATTGCAGCATTCTTCATTGGCACAATCATTGCCAGATAGCAGAAAAATTGACTATCAGAAGCTACTATGACTGCTAACCATAAAAAGCCGACAATCCAGCGCACTGCCCGACAACTTCTTCGCCGAGTGGGCTATGATGTACAGCGCTTTGTCAGCACCGACTTCGCCTCACGTCCGGTAGAGCGCCGGATGCAACTGTTGGAACACTTCAATATCAATCTCATATTTGATATTGGTGCAAACATCGGACAGTACGCAACCGACCTTCGGCGTATGGGCTATCAACGACGCATTGTCTCGTTCGAGCCACTTACCGATGCCTATCGAAGTCTTCGAGAACGTGCTCGCAGCGATGAAAGCTGGGAAACAGTTCATTGTGCTCTTGGTGACTATGACGGAATTACAGAAATCAATATTGCTGCAAACTCGCAAAGCAGCTCATTGCTCAACATGATGCCAGCTCACTCCGGAGCAGCACCTGATTCCGCCTACATTGGCAAAGAGGATGTTGTGGTTAGCAGGCTTGATACAATTCTCGAAGCCTTCAAAGACGAGAACGAGAAACTCTTCGTGAAGATAGATGCGCAAGGTTTTGAAAGCAAGATCATTGACGGCGCTAGCGAAGTTCTGCATCTCATTGATGGATTTCAAGTTGAAGCATCGCTTGTTCAACTCTATGAGGGCGAAGCCCTCATAGATGAGACCATTGTCTCAATGCGTAATCGGGGCTATACACTGGTATCAATCGAACCTGGCTTCAGTGATGCACAAACAGGAATGATGCTGCAAGCGGATCTCATCTTCTTTAGAATTCCATCACCTACTCTCCAAGCAGCTTAATATGTGCGGAATCGCAGGAATACTACACTATGCTAGCGCTGAACGCGTGTCGTTTGATGTACTACACGACATGACCAAAAGCATCGAGCACCGTGGTCCAGATGATGAAGGATACTACATAAGTCCAGATCATCGCCTTGGACTAGGTCATCGGCGTCTATCTATCATCGATCTTCATAGTGGAAAGCAACCCATCTCTAGCTTTGATGGAACCCGGCACATCGTTTTCAATGGTGAGATTTACAACTACAAAGAACTTCGCGACGGTCTACGTCGATCTGGCCACGATTTTAAAACACAAACAGATACTGAAGTTATCCTTCGTCTGTACGAAGAAAAAGGTCCAGCTGCTTTTGCACTCCTCAATGGGATTTTTGCGCTAGCGATCTATGATGAACGCAGTCAGCAACTCATACTCGCACGCGATCGCTTTGGTGTGAAACCTTTGTATTATGCCGATGTAGCAGGTAGTCTTGTTTTTGGATCTGAGATTAAGGCTGTACTCGCCAGCGAGTTACTTCCCAAAGAGCTCGATCTTGCTTCTCTCGATACCTTCCTCGACTACAGGTTTAATCCAGCACCGCAGACATTATTCAAGAACATCCAGAAGCTTCTTCCTGGACATGTTCTCAGTACTCGAGTGCAAGGTGTGCCGCGCGTTTTCCCAATCAGCGAATCACTTCCTTCAACCAATCTGCGAATCCAAGAGGATGAAGCGCGTAGTGAGTACAGCAGACTGCTCAAACAGTCAGTACGACGGCAGATGGTGAGCGACGTTCCTGTAGGAGTTCTCCTCAGTGGTGGTATCGATAGTGCCATCATTGCCAAGCACATGGTTGATTCTTCCGATGCACAAGTAAACTCTTATACCATTGGTTTTGAAGGAAAAGGCGACTATAATGAGCTGGCTGACGCTCGTTCAAGCTCTGAGCTCTTAGGCACAAAACACCATGAGCTATTGTTGGATAGAAAGTCCTATCTCGAGTTCTTTGAGAAGTCGTTCTATTACCTCGAAGAACCTATTGCCATGTCGACCATTCCAGCCATGTTCTATGTGTCACAGTTGGCTGCCCGAGACGTGAAGGTGGTCTTGGCAGGTCAAGGTGCAGATGAACCACTTGCAGGATATCCTCGCTATCGTGGCGAGAAACTGATGAGCGACTATGGATGGCTCCTCGCAAAGCTGCCACTAGAGCGAATCGCTGCACTTCTTCCTCGAAACGAACGCTTGAAGCGATTGGCATTCTCTGCTTCCTTTAAAACTGAACTTGAGCGCTTCCAAGCAATACACACAATCTTTCATCCGAATCTGAAGCATCGTTTGCTTCGCTCGGACTTGCAGGATAGTATTCGTAGCTCTGCTGATCAAAGTATGGCACGACTGCATGCGCAAACGGGAGGACTTCACGACTCGCTTTCACGTTTGCTGTTTATTGATACTCGTCTGAACCTCGCCGACAATCTGCTCTTGTTCAATGACAAAATGAGCATGGCTAACTCTTTGGAGATGCGAGTTCCCTTTCTGGATCACGATCTCGTTGATTTTCTGGAGTCACTCCCTTCTACCATGAAAATCAACGGCAGTACTCAAAAGTACCTCCACAAGAAAAGTTGCGAAGCTCAGTTACCATCAGAAATCGTGCATCGTAAAAAGCGCGGCTTCGCCACTCCAATCGATGAATGGTTGCAGAACGACTTAGCAAAATCTCTGCAGCGATTGTTCAACGAAAGCGATTCTGCTGTACGCGAGTACTTCAACCTTCACACCATCAATCAGATGATTCTCATGCATCAAACTCGTCGTGAGAACTATCAACGTCATCTCTTCGCCCTTTTAAGCTTTGAACTCTGGCATCGTAACTTCTTCAAACAGTTGCGTAGCCCATCGAGTATTGAACACAGCAATAGCTACACTCTTGCATAAACGCTAGCGTTGTAAAGCTCTGGATTCGTACAGTCATCGCTCGCACACCGCCTATCGGGCAAGCAGACATGCGTCCTATAATAGCTAGAGCTTTTCCTGGAGGCAATGCTCATTGCCAGCTACTCTTGTTGTATACTTGCATGACTTGAACTCTAAATCAGTTCCGTATGCCACTTCTTGTTGAATTAAGTTTGTCGCCAGGCGAGGCAGCAAACTCTGAGATACTACGTAGCGCTGCCCTATTGAAGGCAGGTATCGATCCCCAACTCCACCATGTTGAGCTGCGTATAAAGCGACGCTCCACCGATGCGCGATCGCGCCGCCCGCTCATTGTTATGAGCGTAGAGCTCTTTGTGGACGAAGCCATTCCTGACGTTGAACCTTTACGAACGCAATTCAGAAGTGCCTCTGCAAGCTCTCCTCGAGTGGCGATTGTTGGAGCTGGTCCTGCAGGCTACTTTGCAGCTCTTGAACTTCTGCGGTATGGTGTGAGACCAATTGTATTAGATCGCGGGAAAGATGTGCGGAGTCGACGTTGGGATCTGAGAGCTTTGCAGCAAGAACATATTGTGAACCCAAACTCCAACTATTGTTTCGGTGAAGGAGGCGCTGGGGCATACTCGGACGGCAAGCTCTATACACGGTCGTCAAAACGTGGCGATGTGCATCGTGTACTCAGACTCTTGGTCGAGCACGGTGCAAAACCGGACATACTGGTCGATGCGCATCCGCATATAGGTTCCAATAAACTGCCGCAAGTAGTTGCTGCTATACGTAACACAATTCTTGAGTTAGGTGGTGAGGTGCGCTTTGAATCTCGCTGCACGGACTTCATTCTCAAGAAAAACCAGTGCATTGGCGTTGTTGTCAACGATGCAGAAGAAGTGTTGGCTGATGCAGTCATTCTCGCCACCGGACACTCCGCACGCGACATCTACGCTCTGTGCGAGCGTCGTGGCATACGCACTGAGTTCAAAGCTTTTGCGATGGGAGTTCGCGCCGAACATCCGCAAGAACTCATCGATGAGATTCAGTACAAGCAACGTCCACGTGATCCTTTGTTAGAAGCTGCCTCCTATCGACTTGCAGAACAAGTTGAGGGCAGAGGTGTGTACTCGTTCTGCATGTGTCCTGGAGGACTCATTGTTCCATCTGCAACCGCGCCTGGTGAGATCGTCGTGAATGGAATGAGTATGAGTCGTCGCGACTCACGATTTGCAAACTCTGGAATCGTGGTAGAGATTCGTCGTGAAGATGTGCAGCAGTTCCACCAACACGGTGAGCATGCTGGCCTTGCGTACCAACAGTGGCTTGAACAAACTATGTTCGAGGCAGGCGCTGATAACTCTCAACGCACGCCGGCACAACGTCTTGTGGACTTTTGCGAATCACGCACATCCTCAAGCCTACCAGCATGCTCATATATCCCAGGCACTCATTCGTTGCCCTTGCACACACTACTCCCGTCAGCGCTTCGACAGCGTCTTCAACGTGCATTTCGTCTGTTTGATAAAAGCATGAAAGGTTACTATACGTCCGATGCTCTACTGAGTAGCGTCGAATCGCGCACTTCAACACCCCTAAAGATTCCGCGTGATGAACAGTCGCTCGAACACGTTGAAATTCGTGGCTTGTATCCTTGTGGTGAAGGTGCCGGCTTTGCCGGTGGAATTGTCTCTGCTGCAATGGACGGACAACGTGTCGCCACTGCATTCGCACAATCAAAGGGCTTGAGCTCTTCACCCCATGCAACGCATTGATTCTCTCGACGATGCACGTCTGCTTATCTTCCAAAATCTGCGCGAACAGTATTCCGACGCGCAGTCCTCGAGACTTTTCAAGAACAACGAGAATTCTATTGTTATCGTTGAGAGTGAGAAAGTAATACGTAAGGCTTTGGCTTCTCAGGTACAAGTCGTGGCTTTCCTTGCTTTGAATGAGTATCACCAACGTCTTGCATCAGAGCTTGAGCGTGCTGGGGTTGAAGACAACAAGCGTTTTGTTATTGACGAGGCTTTGCTCAGTATCACGGTAGGTTACCACCTGCACCAAGGAGTCCTTCTTGCCATTGAGCAGCCCAGAAGTTGTGCCTTGGAAGAGCTTGACTTTCCGCTCATCGTCCTTAACTCCTTGATGAATAGCGAGAATGTTGGAGCCATCATTCGCTCCGCCAGAGCTTTCGGTATCCGCTCTCTCATATACGATCAGCAGTGTTCACATCCCTGGTTGCGACGTTCCGTTCGGGTTTCGATGGGAGCAATCTTTGGAATGAAATTGTATGGTAGCAACGACCTGCAGTCAGATCTACATTGGCTCCGTCTACATCGCGGAGTAAAGATCTATGCCGCAGAACTTCATCCTGAGTCAGTAGACATAGCGCATGTCCAGATACAACAACCAGCAGCCTTGATTCTTGGATCTGAAGGCTATGGAGTGAATCCTCCGCTCCTTTCCTTCGCTGATCAGCGTGTTCATATCCCCATCGACTCTACTGTCGATTCACTCAACGTCTCTGCTGCGGCATCAATTCTCTGCCACCACTTACGAAGCACGATCTAAGCACTTTTGGTGAGAAGCTCTTTGCCGTTGAATACGCGAGCACAGCTCCGCTGTGCGCGGCCTCAGCCGATTTCCAGAAACTCCTGCAAGTTCCCGACTACCACAAGGGCTGCGTCCTGCCTATACACCTGAGCTGTGCGCAGCTTCGCTGTGCGCGTGTAAGAAAAAACTCAGCGAGATGCAAGTGCATCGAGAGCAACGCTCACCATCATGGAAGCACCATACACGAAGGCGCTCTCATCGGGTGTGAACTTTGCATTGTGCAAACCTGCTAAGTGTTTGAGTTCGGGTGGACGTACACCGAGCATCCAGAAAGCAGCGGGAATCTCACGTGCGTAGAAGGAGAAATCCTCTGCCCACATTTTAGCCTCGAAATCATGGATATGTTCACTGCTCACGATCCTCGATGCAGCAGAGCGAGCTAATGCAACCGCAGATGCAGTATTGACGAGCGGTGGGTAACCTACCACTACTTGAAACTCGCATTCTACTCCATGCAGAGCACACAGCGCTGTGCTGTGCTGCTTAATTCGATCTATGGTCTCCCATCGCCATTCTTCATTGAACGCGCGCAGTGTACCTTTTAACTCAACTACCTCAGGTATAATATTCGTTGCAGATCCGCCATGGATACTTGTTACAGAAAGAACTCCTGCATCGAGTGGGTTTCGTTGACGACTGATGAGAGTCTGTAAATGAACAATGAGCTCAGCGGCGGCTATAACTGGATCCTTAGCCTTATGCGGCTGCGCAGCATGTGCCCCAAAACCTTTCAGAGTCCAGTACAACTCATCTGCGCTAGCCATCATGACACCGTCGGCGAATTCAAGATCACCAACCGTTGCATCAGGGTTCACGTGCTGACCAAAAATGACATCAGGTGTAGGGTTCTGAAGTGCCCCCTCTTTGATCATGATCGACGCACCTCCAGGCGACTTCTCTTCTCCTGGCTGGAAAATGAGTTTGACAACGCCAGACAGTTCCGTCTCCATTGACTTCAGAACAGCGGCAGCTCCCAACAGCATGGCAGTATGACTATCATGTCCGCAGGCATGCATAACCCCAGGGTTTTGCGACGCAAAGTCCAATCCCGTTTCTTCGAGAATTGGCAGAGCATCTATGTCGGCGCGAAGTGCAACGCAGCGATCCCCTTTTCCGATATGAGCGACTACTCCAGTTTGAGCCAAGACCTGAAACTCTATCCCAAGCTCCTTTAATTGAGACTGAATGTATGCTGACGTTTCAAACTCCTGGAACGACAATTCAGGATGTGCATGGAGATGACGTCTATGCGCAACAATGCGATCTTCGTGTTTGCTGACTAGTTGAAAGATGGAATCCATAGAGCACTTGTTAGGAGCAGCACGACGAATACTAGCCGAGCTACGATGAAGGTGAAAAGACGTTGTTGTATCCACAACTATCCATCACTTAAAAACATGTTAGAAAAAACAATATGCAAAGAACTACTCAGGCCTCAAAAGCAAAGGCACAAGCTCAGCGTTCAATGCCCTTTCGTTACCACAACATTCAATTGCCCAAGCACGGTTGCTGGCCCAATCAAATGCATGAGGTGAATGTTTTCGTTGGTCGTGTAATCGAGTTGCACTTCAAGTTGTTCCTTGCTTGGCGGACTAATCATAAAAGATCGCGTTTTCCTTCCATGTGCAATGGAAACGGAAACAGCTGTGGCAAGGGCTCCAGTTCCGCACGCGCCAGTGAAATCTTCAACGCCTCGTTCGAAGGTACGTAGGTCTAGATACGCTCGTTGCACGTCGTCCGACATGGATTTCACTCGAACGATGTTGACATTGGTTCCTCGAGGAAAGCGGTGATGGTGTCGGAGTACTGAAGCCAGCTCGGCATCGCTTTGAGTTCCGACTTTCTGCATCAGGGAACTGAACTCCTCTTCACTTACGACGATATGATCCGAACCAAGATTAATCATGTCGAAGTGGAATGTCGCACCTTCCAAGGTCTCCTCTAGGTCCGCTTCAATCTGAGTTGGTGCTTCAAATAGTATCTCGATCCGATCACCATGATCCACTCCTTGATACACTCTTCCAGCCATTAGGAATCGATGTGTTTTTTGCGTTGATGATACTATTCCCTTTTGTACTGCAAATCGCAGAGCGCAGCGAGCCCCGTTGCCACACATCATAGAGCTTGAGCCATCTGGATTGTAGAACGACACATCGAAATCTCGGTCGAGACCTTGCGCGTTACCAACAATGAGAAGTCCCTCCGTCCCTTTGTTTGCCCACTCATTCGGTATACAAAGTTGAGCAACTTCGCTAGGACTCAGCGTAGACAGCTCTGGCACAGCGCGCAGATCCGCAACGCTGAAGAGATTGCCAGCGCCCGACATGATTTCCAATTCTATGCTTCGATCTTTTATCACCAGTGTTCAATCCTTGATGGTAGATGGCACTTGAACAGAGCCTCGATAGAAGAGGTCACTACTACTTCGCTATGTAGCCAACTAATCTTCAACGGGTTCGTAACATAGATTCTACAGCGAACTCTCAACCCTTAGATAACAGAATTAAGTAATCTCAGGAATTCACCATGCACAACAGCGTTTGTACTCAAAATGGTAGAATGCTGAAGTTGATGACTGATCCCGCCAAAATTGGTCACTGTACCGCCCGCTTCACGCACGAGCAACACACCAGCTGCAACGTCCCAGGGTTGCAGCGCACTCTCCCAGAAGCCGTCAAACCGACCGCAGGCTACGTAGGCTAAATCCAGAGCAGCGGAGCCGAGACGTCTGATTGGAATACCACGTTGCACTAATGTGCCAAAATGTTCTAGGCTATGCTCGGCATTCAGACTAGAGTCATAGGGAAAGCCCGTAACCAAAATCGATTCATCAAGTGTTTCGGTGTTTGAAACGTGAATTTCAGTTCCATTCAGCCAGGCTCCTTGAGAACGAACAGCGAGGAACAGCTCATCGAGTAAGGGTTGATAGACGATGCCAACGAGCATTTCGCCAGCATATTCAACTGCGATACTGACTGAGAAAATAGGAATACCGTGAGCAAAATTCACGGTACCGTCCAATGGGTCGATAATCCAGCGGTAGCTCTGGCTGTGTTCACTCCCGCCACTTTCTTCCGCGAGGAATGCATGATCAGGGAATTGCTCCCGAATTCTCTCGATGATGAGTTTTTCCGAGGCAATATCAAATTGAGTCACGAGGTTATGAATTCCCTCTTTCTTTTTGATGTTCTTCGCTTGGGTAAAGCCCTGTTTCAGACATTCCCCTGCAGCACGAGCTGCAGATTCTGCGCAGGAACGTAGTTTTTGAATATCGACAGGAGAGTTCATAGAGTCTGTGTCAAGTGAAGACCAAAATTACGAACATCTTGGCCAAGTGGGCTTGAGACCTGAATTTTGACTATTTTTGTGACTGCATCTGCCCTAAAGTTCAACCCCTGAGGGAGTTTTACCATTAAGATTTCCATACGAGTACTCGTGCCTCTTTGGCTTCTCATGGCATGTACTTCCAACCTCATCGCACAGCCTAGCAATTTTCTTCGTTTGCCTAAACAGAAGCTGGCTCCTGGAGGCTACGATACTGTTGGGCTTAAGAACGCAACAAAAATCGCGGAAGAAACACAAGGCGTAATTGAGAAGACCATCGATCCAGAGACGTATATCGTTGGACCAAACGATGTTATCACCGTTGGTATCAATGGACCTCAACCACTTAGCTTTGACATTTTCATATCTCCAGATGCGAAAGTACTTGTCCCTTCTGTCCAAGCTATTGACGTCAAAGGACTAAGCTTTGCCAAAGCGCAAGAGAAAATCGTTAGCGCTGTGAAAGCTGTATATCGTGGTCAGAGCGTTGATGTCATTTTGAAGAAGTTGAAGACCTTCAAAGTCTCTCTCCTGGGTGCCGTTCGAAAGCCCATGGTAGTAGGAGCAAGCTCCAGTGATCGCGTCTCCGAGGTAATCGACCGTGCTGGTGGCCTCTTGTGGAATGCGTCCTTGCGTAAAATCAGAGTTGAGAGAGAAGGAGGAATCACTCTCAACGTCGATATCCTGCGCTACTTTTCAACCGGTGAGGATCAGTATAATCCGGTGGTGCTGGGAGGAGATAAGATATTAGTTCCGTACATCATTGATGAAGACTGCATTGAGGTAGAAGGAAACGTGTATCAGCCAGGTCCGTACGAATACGTGCCAGGCGATTCGCTCTTGAATATTCTGCGCTATGCTCAGGGCTTGAATTCCACTGCCCTTCCTGATTCTATTGAGATCTCGAGATTTGAAGAGTCAGGCATGAGAACAGTGAGAAGTTTCATTGATCTCCGTTCTCCCTCCTGCAACATTCCAATGCAGTATGGAGATCGCATCTATGTGAGACAGCGGACTGGGGCTTACAATAGCATAGAAGTTGCCATCGACGGCGGTGTTGCCCATCCGGGACGCTACTCAATCAACCCGCGAGTTGACCGCTTATCGGATGTCATCAACCGAGCAGGTGGATACACAGATGATGCGCAGCCAGAAACTGGTCTCTTGTTCCGTCGAAAAGACTTTACATGGTTCGACCGTGAGTTGGATCGTTTGAGCAAGATGAAGCCAGAGAATATGAACGAAAATGAAATGCGTTATTATCGGACCAAGTCTTCAGAGAGCATGGGCTTGGTGTCGGTAGATTTCAATAAAGTGTTCAATTCGAGAGATCCTAACGACAATCCCGTTCTCATTCACAAAGATTCGGTGTACATCCCGAAGTCAACAAATTATGTGACCTTGATTGGTCGCGTGGTTCGACCTGGAAGGGTCCCCTTCGACAAAAAGTCATCCTTCCTGGAGTACATCCAACGTGCTGGTGGATTCGGCTTGCGAGCCGATGAAGACGAGGTGCTCATTCAAAAAGTTTCGGGCGAGTTGCACCGAGCATCCGACTACACGTACAGACTTGATCCAGGCGACAATATTCTTGTTCCTGAGCGCTCGGATGTCAAGTTCGTCGATGTTTTCATGCAAGCACTTTCCATAACTGCTCAGTTTGCAACGATTGTTGGTTTTGTACTTGGGGTAGTCTTTGCTTACCAGAAATAGGTTTATATGTCTGAGCTCGAACACACACATTCTCCTGTACAATCCCCTGCGGAGAGCATATCGATTGTTGACCTTATTCGGGCGAATGGGCGATTCATTCTCATGTTTACTCTGATAGGCACCTTGTTTGTTGGTGTGTATAGCATCTTCATGCGGCACACCTATCAGTCAAGTGCGAAGATCATGGCTATAGAGACAAAGTCCAATCCTCTCGCTTCTATAATGGGCGGAATACCAGCTTTCATTGGTGGAAGTACAGGAGGGTCATCAGCTCTGAGTATGGCGGAGATTTTGTCAAGTCGTAGCAATGCAGATTTCATCATTAGAAGCTGTGCGTTGGACAGTCTTGAACAGTTCCGCAGTTTGAGCAGAGATGAGATGCAGAGCACCGTCATAGACATGTTGAACATCGATGCGAAGCGCACTAGTGGAGTGATCCTCATTGAAAACGCCCTGCAGACAAGTTTGTTTCCCTCGACAGAAGAACAACGCAGAACCGCTGAATTGTCAGCACGGATCTGCAACGCGGCAATACAGGGATTAGACATCGCTAATCAAGAAAAGAGCACGAGTACGGCGAGAAAAACCCGTAAGTACATTGAGCGTGTTCTAGCTGCAAATCATTTGAAGCTCGACACGTTGCAGAAATCAATGATTGCCTTCCAAACCGAGCATCATGTCTTTACACCGGAAAAGCAGGCTGAGGCTATGGTATCGAGCGGAATCAGTATCGGCACGGAGCTCGCGAAAGCAGAAACGGAATTACGTTTGATGCGTGAGCAGTTTCAAGCACATACGCCTATTGTAACGGCATTAGAGTCAAAGGTAGCTTCCTTACGCGAGCAATATTTATCCGTGCAGAATGGCGGACTAACCAGTAAAGATCGTTTGTCTATTCCCGTCGATGTACTGCCAAGCGTCTCAATGGGCTATTTGAATCTGGTTAGAGACATAAAGATCCTAGAACAAGTAAATGCCTACCTTGAATCGCAGCGTATGCAAGAAGCGATTCAAGAAGAACGAGATGTACCTACCATTCAGATCATTGATGCTGCCGTTCCTATCTATAAGCGAAGCTCCCCAGCTCGCTCATTAATGCTCCTCGTAGGCTTCGTAGTTTCAGCAGCTCTAAGCGTATTTGTTCTTTTCCTTCGACGAGGCTTCCGCGGTATGCGTTCCGTGCGCTCCGCTTCGATGAGTGACTAGCCTAAGAACTTGTTTCGCACATTCTTCAACTCCGTTGCCAGACACTGCAGTGCCGGATTCGGTGAGTTTTCGCCCAGGGGCAGGTAGCGTTCAGTGGTATCATTAATGTACTTGAGCGGGTTGCTTTTCAAGTCGAAGCCAAGACAGCGAAAGTTGTCTAAGCGCGCAGCAAGGCGCACGATTCGGCAGTCATCGCTGGATTTCTTTAATAACTCAGCATGAGCGATGTCTACCTCATCATAGTTCATCTCTTGAGCATTCAAATCCTTCGTCAAGGTTTCGACCACGTAGGCAACGTAGTCGCCAAAATTATATGAGATAATCTCTTTTGTTATCTCTTGAGAATCCTCTAAAACATCATGGAGCAGTACGGCGCAAATCAAATCAGCATCATAGAGACGCAACTCTTGCACAACGATCTTACACACTCTCGTACAGTGGTAGAAGTATGGGGTACCGTCGCGACGATGCTGTAGCTCATGAACGCTCCGTGCCATTTCGTATGCACTCATGATGCGTTGGAGATCTACCAGACTGACTTTGTCATGCAGTAGATACTCGAGTTCGCTTTGACTAAGGTGTGTTGTGTTATACATATGAGTGTTCGAGCACGTGCATCAGTGCTTCTTTAAGAGCGCTCCGTTTAAGTCTACGCCAAAACTACGAATCAGAGATCGGAGTTTATCGTAATCTCTGTCACTGGCGGGTGCGAGTCCCTCCACACTGTATGTAGCATAGAGAGTTTTTCGACCGGCTTCAGTGGCTTGGAACTCCAAGAGAGCGTCAATGATTTTGGATTTTATGTCGGCCGGGAAATCTGCTCTAAAAACAACGGGATCATTAGGTATTTCGTCAGTCAGCGACACAATCTTCACTTTTTCGAACACATCGGGAAATTGTGTGAGTACACGCTTCCTGGCGTCGAGCAACTCCCCTGTTTTTGGATCTGGAGCCGAGTAATAGGTTGCCCCAGCATCCACTTGTTTCTGATAAACCATTGTGACAACATTGTCATGCTTACCCGCAAAAACGGAATCAGACAACTTGATATGATTTGACTGTAGAAGTGCGCGGGGAAGAACGTAGCCTGAGGTGGATACGGCATCAACATATGCGAAAGACTTCCCTTGTAGCTGACTCAGCGAGTCAATACCACTATCTGTTCGAGCTATGATCTGGCCCCGATACATTTTCTCACCATTACGCCGTAGCACCATCATTGCAGCTTCCGCTCCATACTTCTCGTGAGCTTTAATGTAACTGAAGGTATTGGTTATGGCGAAGTCAACTCCACCGCTTCCAAAGGACTCAACGACAACAATGAAGCTGGCTGGTACAGCAGCAGTATAGTACAATCCTGTTCTCTGATGGAGAAAAGCAACCAAAGAATCTGCACTGGAGGTGACTTTATTTGCCTCGACCGAAGGGGTAAGCATGATTTTTATCGGGTTCTTTTGTGAGCCCAATTCGTCCGAACCGGCCTGAAACAAGGGATTCAGGCTCAGTTTGGCTAGTAAAAGCACCAAAACGAGTGCGTAAAACGCTGCATACTTCATGCGTAGAAGGTCTTTGGTAGTTGTAGGTGCTTAGGTAATTTTGTAGCTGTCGTCTGAAGCACCTATTAGCGTCTGAACTTCATCAGTTACGCAAAGTTGCGCAGCTGCAAACGAACATCAAAATCGCAAATCAATTTTCTTTGTAAACCAATCAAGGTCTGTCGTCAATGAACATTCACGAGTATCAAGCAAAAGAGTTGCTCCGTTCTTACCATGTACCAGTACTTCGTGGCAAAGCAGTCTTCAGTGCTGAAGAAGCTGGCTATGTTGCCCATCACGAGTTTGAAGCAAAGGGCTCGAAAGTTCTTGTGATTAAATCACAGATTCACGCTGGTGGCCGCGGCAAAGGAATCGTGCACAACCTACGCAACAATTCCGCTATTCAGTTGTTTGGCAAAGATCTACGCGGCGTTAGCGTTTTGAAGAGTGACGAGTATGGCTCGATTTCCCACAAGGCGTACATGATTGCCAAGGAGACCCTTGGAAACAAACTCATCACTGTACAAACTGGTGAAGCTGGCAAAGTTGTTCACCGCATGTTCATTGAAGAAGGCGCAGCAATCAAGAAAGAGTACTATTGTTCCATCTTGCTCGATCGTGCTGTTTCACAAAATCTGATCATGGTTAGCACCGAGGGCGGCGTTGAAATTGAGAAGGTAGCTGAAGAAACTCCAGAGCGAATCATCAAGGAACACGTTGACCCCGCAATAGGCTTGCAAGGCTACACGGCACGTCGACTTGCTTTTGGTTTAGGCTTAAGTGGCGCGGCATTCAAGAGTTTTATTGACTTCATTCAGAAGCTCTATACTGCGTATGAGAAAATGGATTGCTCCATGCTCGAAGTGAATCCCCTCGTTGTAACAGAAGATGATCGCTTCATTGCCTTGGATGCAAAGGTAAACTTTGACGATAACGCCCTATTCCGTCACCCAGACTATGCTGCTCTTGCAGATTTGGATGAAGAGGATCCGCTCGAGAACGAAGCGAACAAATTCAATCTCAATTACATCAAGCTTGATGGCAATGTGGGATGTATGGTAAACGGTGCCGGATTGGCAATGGCTACCATGGACATCATTCAGTTGGCAGGCGGAAGACCGGCGAACTTTTTGGATGTTGGGGGTGGAGCTAATGTTGATCGGATCTCGAATGCCTTCCGCATTATGATGAGCGACAAAAACGTACAAGCAGTTCTTGTCAACATTTTTGGTGGTATTGTTCGCTGCGACCGTGTGGCAAATGGCATTTTGAAAGCGCTTGAGATTGTGGATGTTAACGTTCCTCTCATCGTTCGTCTGGACGGTACCAATGCGGTTGAAGCGCGTGAGATTTTGAAGAATAGTGGTATGAACTTCCTCTTGGCTGCAACATTGGATGATGCAGCAAATGCAGTCACTACCGCTCTCAAGAAAAAGTAAGTTGTGTTTGCAGCATACAAAGCTGAGCATCGCAAAAGTGATGCTCAGCTTTTGTACATCTACTCCCTTCCATTCCTTCGATAAACATCTACCACTATACAATTGAGGTAATATCATGGCTGAACATTCCTGTGATGTAGTAGTATTGGGCTCCGGCCCTGGCGGATATGTCGCGGCAATTCGCGCCTCCCAACTTGGATTAAGCACCATCTGTGTTGAACGAGATCGTCTTGGCGGTGTTTGTTTGAACTGGGGTTGCATTCCGTCGAAAGCACTGCTGAAGAGTGCCGAGTATAGCGTGTTTCTTAAGCACGCTGCCGACTACGGCTTTGGATTGGAAAAAGTAAACGTTGACTTCCCGAAAGTCATTTCTCGAAGCCGTGGCGTAGCTGATAAAATGAACGCCGGAGTTGGCTTTCTCTTTAAAAAGTACAAGGTGCAACAGGTAAAAGGTACGGGTAAACTCTTGCCTGGAAATCGTCTTGAAGTACGCGACGCGAATGGTGCATTAACCGATACGATCAGCGCTAAGAATGTGATCATTGCCACAGGAGCCCGTACTCGAATGATACCAGGAATCGAAGTGGATCGTCATCATGTTCTCACAAGCACTGAGGCTATGCTTCAGCAAGAGATACCAGAGTCGATGATTGTTATTGGCTCAGGCGCCATCGGTGTTGAGTTCGCCTACTTCTACAACTCATTTGGAACCAAGGTCACGATTGTTGAGATGATGCCGCAAGTTGTTCCGATTGAGGATGACGACGTTTCAAAGGAACTCGAGCGCAATTTCCGTAAGCAAGGCATGACCATTTTGACGAGTACCAAAGTTCTCTCTGCGAAGACTGTTGGTGATCATGTTGAAGTCATGGTTGAAAAGAAAGACGGCACCAAAGAGACGCTTGTCGCGACGGTCGCGTTAAATGCTGTGGGCGTACAAGGCAACATAGAGAACATTGGTCTCGAAGAGTGTGGCATCAAGCTTGAGCGCGGTTGGATTACTGTTGACGAATTCTGCAAGACCAACGTTCCTAACGTCTATGCTATTGGTGACGTAGCAGGTCCACCATGGTTAGCTCATAAAGCGTCGGCCGAAGGAATTGTATGCGCTGAAGCTATTGCAGGCATTGCCAAGCATGGTGTTAACTATCGCAACATTCCAGGCTGTACATACTGTCAGCCCCAGATAGCAAGCGTTGGCTTGACTGAGAAGAAAGCTCGTGAAGCCGGACATGATATCAAAGTGGGTAAGTTTCCCTTCACTGCTAACGGAAAAGCTACTGGCACGGGTAAGAATGATGGTTTCGTGAAGCTCGTCTTTGATGCGAAGTATGGCGAGATTCTTGGCGCACACATGATTGGTTCTGACGTTACTGAGTTGATCGCAGAAGTTGGCTTGGCAAGAGAACTTGATGGTACCGCCGAGTCTCTGTTCAAAACAGTACATGCTCACCCTACTCTGAGCGAAGCCGTCATGGAAGCAGCTGCACTCGCCTATGGTGAAGCAGTGAACTTCTAAGTCTGCCTCAGAGATTGGTCGGGATTTTGAATAGTTTTCGCAATGGGTCATGGACATTCTGCTCCTTGACCCATTTAATTTTCTCACAACTCTGTTCTCGGTTCTTCTTTGCTTTGTAGTTTGGTTCAATGAAATCTCGTCTATCACTAATCGCTTTCCTTCTATGAAATTGATCTTTGCAGTAGTTAGCCTGTGCCTTTTGGTGCAAAGCGCGAGCGCTCAAACGTCTTCCAGTTTTTCACAACGACGTAGTATCAAGGCCCGTCAAGCAAGCGCACTCAACAGCGCTCCTTCTGCCCTCCCTGAGCTAGCACCACTAAGCGACGCGCCAACAATTCGCGGCACCTACATTTCTAGCTTGAGTGAATCACAACAACAATCGTTAAACAGCTTAGTATCGCAGTCATCAAAACTCCTGGCTAGCTATGAATCATCTTCTCGTAGTGTTGTGAGTATCGAGGGGACGCGCCTCTCCGAGGCTTTTCTTCTACGGAGTCCAGAAGACGTGCAGTCGGCGACGATGAACTTTCTCTCAGTAGTTGGACCTCTCATCGGATTGCGTGATGTCCATTCTGAGCTTAAGATCGATCGCACCGAACGCGATGCACAAGGCCGTGTTCACGTACGCATGACTCAGCACTTTGATGGTATAAAGATGTGGGGAACCGAGGCAATCGTCCATTTCAATGCGAAAGGTGAAGTGGAAAGTTACAATGGTCGGCTCCAGCCTACTCTAAGCCTGACACCCGGGAGTTTTCAGATCGCCGCCTCCGCTACTCAGAGCGCAGCGATAACTGTCTGCTTGAAAGATCTAACTCAAACACACACCAATGTAAAACTCAGCGAACAGGCTCAAGAGTTACTTGGATACAAAGAACCAAGTGTAGAGCAAGTATTGCTTCCCTCTCGTTCAACTGCATCTGGTAATCCTCGCAACTGCTGGCACTTTAGCATTCGCCCGAACCTCATAGAGCGCTGGGAGTACTTCGTAGATTGCGCAACATCTGAACTGGTGTTTAAGTTTAATAATACCTGCGCCGACGGACCTGCTACGGCGAATGCAACCGATCTCAACAACTCAAATGCGACCATCAATTCTTACCTACATAAGAGTGCGTATTACCTAATCGATGCTACTCGTCCGATGTTCCAACTGTCCCGCTCAACTTTTCCAAATGCGACCGTAGGGAGTATTTGGACAATTGATGCTCGCAGTACTGATCTGAGTGATTTCTTCAACGTAAACTCTAGCAACAATACCTGGTCAGATCGCGCCTCGGTTTCGGCACACGCTAACAGTGCATTGACCTATGAGTACTTTCGCCAAACTCATGGTCGCAGCGCTATCGATGGTTCTGGAGGAACAATCATCTCGGTGATACACGTCACAGAAGGTGGCCGTGCAATGGACAATGCTTACTGGAACGGCAAGCTCATGGCGTATGGCGACGGCGCGAGCGCTTTCAAGAGTCTTGCTGGTGCAGTTGATGTAGCTGCACATGAAATGACGCATGGGGTGACAGAAAATACCTGCGCACTCGAGTATTTGAGTCAGAGCGGTGCGATAAACGAGTCGATGTCCGACGTGTTTGGCTGTTTCGTTGAGCGCAACAATTGGAAGATTGGTGAGGACGTAGTTCGTACAACAGCTTTTCCTTCGGGTGCTCTTCGCGATATGGCGAATCCGCACAATGGTGGCAACAGTATAAACGACAATGGTTGGCAGCCTGCTCATATGAATGAGTATCAAAAGTTGCCAGAAACTCAAGAAGGCGACAATGGCGGAGTGCACGTGAATAGTGGCATTCCGAATAGAGCTGCGTTTCTGATACAGCAAGCGATCGGCATGAACAAGGCAGAGAAGGTGTATTATGATGCACTCAGACTCTACCTTACAAAAAACTCGCAGTTCATCGACTTACGTCGTGCAATTATCAAAGCAGCACAAAACCTCTTCTCTTCCGTGGAAGTCAATGCCTGCGCAGCTGCATTCGACGCTGTAGGCATTCTCGATGGAAATGCTACCAACACAAACAAAGACCAAGAAGCCGTCAATGGCACCGAGTGGATTCTTCTTCACAACACGGACTTCAATGCTGATCCTAACAGTTTGTATATCGTCAAACCCGAAAGTCCGCAATCAAGTGACTTCCATCCCATCACGAGAACGAAGCTCAATAGACGCCCAAGTGTAGTCGACAACGGTTCCTTTGCAGTGTTCGTTGCTCAAGACAATCGCCTGCACGCGATCAACCTCGACATCAACAATCCCCAAGAAAGTATTCTCAACAGTATCGCCACTTGGGAGAACGTTGCCATTTCACGTGATGGCAAACGCTTAGCTGCTATCTCGATTGAGATAGATTCATCTATCTATGTGTATGATTTAAGTACTTCACCTACAAGAATGCAGCGGTACAAACTTTATGCCCCAACAACAGCTCAGGGCATACGCAATTACAATATTGAGTACGCAGATGCTATCGAGTGGGACTTTAGCGGTAAGAATGTGCTTTTTGATGCCTTTACGCGCATTGCGAATGGCCAAGGTGATACCGTGGAGTATTGGAATATTGGTATTCTTCGCGCTTACGATCCTGCATCAAATTCCTTCGCCGATGGTACTATTTTCTCGGTTCTCCCTCCGCTCGCTAATGGTGTCAGTGTTGGAAATCCAACCTATTCAAAGAACTCGCCTAATGTTATTGCACTCGACGTCATCAACGATAACACAAACACATACTTTGTGTATGCACTCAACACGGAGAGTGGTGATGCAAATGTGCTCGTGAACGATAACGGTGCACTAGGATATCCTTCCTATGGCCGTTTGGATAACAAACTGGCGTTTGCGAGTATCTCAGGAGGTAAATCCATCGTTAATATTCTGCCGCTCTCTGCAGACCGAATCAGCTCCACAGGCGCAGGGGTCTTCCTTGCTTCTGATGCTGAGTTCCCAGTGTTCTATACTGTAGGAAGTCGCCCGGTTTCGGTTTCTGATAACCAAGACCTCAACACCATGTTGCGAGCTGAACCAAATCCCGCACAGGATGCTTTGACGCTGCACTTTCAAGCGTCTACAGCTAACGAAGCTTCCGTGCGAATCAGTGATATTTTGGGTACCACTCGTCGTCATGTACCACTGACAGTGCAGGAATGCGCGGTTGGGTCGATAACTCTTGATACTCGTTCATTGGAGAACGGAGTGTATCACATACAACTCAATAGTTCGTTGCAACAGCGTTCAATATTGATTGTGATCGCGCGATAGAATCCACATACAATTTTCGTCTATCTACATAGTACTATGAGCCGTATTATTATTTGTTTATGCCTTCTGTTCAGCCTCTGGTCTTGCTCGTCTTCTGAGGAAGTACTCAAGCGATACCAGGGCGTGTCGATCGCTGTCGGCACAGCTGGTGGATTCACCGGAGTTACTCAAGGCTTTACAATTGGTACAAATGGTAGTGCTGCAGCCTTTCTCGGTAGACTAGATAAAAGAAAAGAACAGGTTCGCTTTCAGATTGAGAAAAGCACCGTTGTAGATTTTTATACGCAGCTGGAACAAATGAAATTCTCAGAACTGAGCTACAACGGAAACGGTAACCTTAATTGTTTCGTTGAGCTTCGAACTGATACTCTCAAACACCGCATTCGATGGGCGCCAGGTGACACCTTGGCGCCTATCGAGGTTCGGCGCTTTTATGATGGCGTGATGAAATACATGCAGGAACACGCTCCACGACCCGACTCATTGGGTGACGCTCAGAATTAGTCTTAGGCTGGTAAACCCTTACCCTTTGTTTCCGGACCAAAGAAGGCGGCAATCACGGCAATGAGGTACGATGTGGCAAAGAACATTGCCGACATTCCATAGCCTCCCAAGGCGTTCACGATAACACCAACAAAGAGAACCGATACTGCCGTGGCAAAGCGTCCAGCATTGAGGCCGAATCCCACCGCTGTTGCACGAATTCGAGTTGGAAAGAGCTCTGGTAGATAGATATACATAATTGCTTGGGCTAAGCCAATAAAGTAGCCCAACAGAGCGACCTGCCAATAGATTGTTGCAGAAAAACTATCGTTACTGAGAAACAACAGAGCAGAAGCCGCAAAGCAACCTGTGTAGCTTACCATAATCGTAACGCGACGTCCCAAATGATCACTGAGCCAGCCCGCGCTTGCACACCCTAACACAGCAGCAAGACCTTGAAAGAATAAGGTGTTTCCGCGTTCAACATTCCCCTTGTAGTCTGGTGGGAAAAAGGACTGAACCCACTGTGGGATCCACGAGAGGGAAGCCCAATAGCCAATGAGCAGACCTCCGAACGCTATTGCACCGATCCAAGCACGCCGTCGGTGAGCCGGTGAAAGAACTTCTGCAAGAAGTGAGATATCCTCATGACTTCCCTGTTTGGCAGCCCGCCACTTTTCGGATTCCTTTAAGGCCATGCGAAGCACGATGGTCAGCACCGCAGGTAAGGCACCAATGAAGAACACGTGTCGCCAGTATTCCATCTGCCTGGTTACTAATCCGGCCACCAAGACTCCTGCCTGGTATGATGTAATCAAGACTCCGATGGCGACAGCTCGTGAGCGCTCAACCCAAACTTCAGAGAGGAAGGTTGTGATGCTAACGAGCTCACCGCCAATTCCTAATCCTGTTAGAAAACGAAACAATGCTAAATGCCACCATGTTTCGGAGAATCCCGCGCAACCTGTAAACACCGCGTAAAGGAGGATAGAAAATAGCATCGAACGTACGCGACCAAGCTTGTCACCAATCATGCCAAAGATGATCCCACCACCCATCCATCCAAAGAGGAAGGCTGCATTGATATACGATGCTATTTGTTTGTGATCAAGCTCAGGGTGTCCCTGGAGGAGCTCCGCTACTGCTTTGGGCTGCACGGCCGACATAAACGTTGAGTCCATGCCGTCAAACATTCCACCCAACCAACATCCAGCAAAAACTAAAATGTGATATCGCGTTATACCTGAGTTGTTTTGCATGCTTCTGTCTATTGTGAATTCCCCAATGCCTTTCGAACACATCTCTATGATTTGAAGGTTTGTCCCTTCCACCGCGTCGTACTATCCAACAACAAGAATGGGAGTACCAACTCTAACAAACTAAAAAACAACACTGCCGGTACGGTGTAAGGCTGCAAGCGATTGCGACCAAATATATTCAGGACTGGTGCATTGATGGCGAAGTCGTTTAGTACTCTGGCGAGCAGTATAGCCAATACCCATATCCAATCTCCTTGAAGAGCTGCAACAACCAAACCTGTCCAGAAAACGGCAGATGTCATCACAAAAAGGACTGCACGATAGCCAAGGCCTCGCCCACCAATTGCCCATCGCTTATGCTGTGCTATATACTCTGAGAGTGTTTGTAGGGCAAGTGTACTTACTCCAGATTCAGCAGTACAAAGATATCGCGCAAAGAAGCCAGCTGAAGTAATGGCCTGAAGTAGTGCCAAATCTTCAGTCACTGAAAATGGTATGCTTGTGTAGCCGCCAACAGCTTCGTAGGCACGACGACGAACCGACATGTTGTTTCCATAACATCCTAAGTACTGTTTGTAGTACACAGCAGCGCTTGCCATGGTGTGCGTGCTCGTCCATTCAACAGCTTGCAATCGCGCAAAGAACGTCTCCCCATCGATCAAGGTGTAGGCGCATACAGCACCTACTCGCTCGTCGCTATAGGCAGCAACATGCGATCGCGCCCATTCGGTGTGCACTACGCAATCAGCGTCGGTCATGAGGATAAAATCGGAGTGCGCAGCTCGTATGCCACACTCCAAAGCTCCCGCCTTTCCTTGCAGATTCTTCTCGCCATCACTGTGAATAGTGATAACCTTGAGCTGTGGAAATCGCATCTGTTGAAGCGATAGAATCGTTCCAGTAGAGTCGGTGGAGCGATCGTTGACTACAATGATCTCTATTTTATCAGCCGGATAGTTCAATGCAGCTAGGGATTCAATGCATCGAACGATATTCAGCTCTTCGTTTCGAGCTGGCACGACAACGGAGACTGGTGGTAGCTCTCCTGACAATACATGTACTCGCCGACGCTCCCTCGCTGCACCTGACACAAAAAACAGGGAGCGCAGAGTATAGGTGGCAATAGTTACAAAATAGAGTAGCTCGGTCATACGTAGTCGATTTCTGCACTGCAAACTACGATGCACCCCAGCATCCTGAAATTTTTTCGGGCAGCCGCCAGACCGTATATTTCAAAACATTTGAGGAACATTTTGAACGCATGAGCGATACCCATAGTCCGAGTCCACAAGAGTCATCCACGAACGCTACACAACCTCTCAATCAACAAGCTGCTCCAAAACGCCGCGGACATGTAGATTTACTGCACTCACCTTTTGTTTCCTCTCTGACAAAATTTGCCGTACCGATGTCGTTGAGCTTTTTGGTGAATATGGTGTATTCACTCATCGATCGTTGGTTTATCTCGCACATTGGAACAGATGCCATTGCTGCTATTGGCTTAGGTGAGCAAATCGGCTTTCTTGTGTTTACATTAGGAAGTGGCTTTTGTATGGGCACAGGCGTCATTGTTGCCCGAAGAGTTGGAGAGCGCGACATGGAAGGTGCGGATCGTACAGCAACACAGGCTATCGTGTTTATGCTGCTCGCAACGATCATTCTTAGTGTTGCTTTGCAATTAGCCCTGCCAAGTGTCCTTACTCGTTTTGGCGCATCGCCAATGGTGACTCTCTACGCCTTTCAATATCTCACTGCCTTGTTTCTTGGCTTTGCGGGTAATCTTTTAACCTTTCAGATCAATGCTATTGTTCGCAGCACAGGCAATGTTGTGTATCCAATGGTCATTCTGGTTCTTACAACTGTCATCAATGCAATCCTTGCACCGATCTTCATCTTTGTTCTCAACAAGGGTATCTATGGTGCTGGTTTAGCAACTGCGATTGCTCAGGTAACTGGCGCTGTGATTAACATTATTCTCTTACTCCGCGGCAAGGCAGGAATACACCTTCGTTTGAATGACTTCCGCTTTGACTTTAGTATTATTCGTCGAATAGTAAGCTTGGGCTTTCCCTCATCTGTTCAGATGTTGGCGGTGAGCTTAACTCGCATCTCAATCTTCAAACTCGTTGCTGCATTTGGTACGAGCGTGATGGCGGCATACACACTTGGAATCAGCTTGGACTTCGTCGTCTTCATGTTTGTTTTCTCAGTAGGCATCTCTATTGAAGTCGCCACCGGACAGAACATCGGCGCAGGTCAATTTGATCGAGTTATCGGTTATCATCGAGCTGGCATCAAGATCTTGAGCTTGGTGATATTGGTACTTGGCGTCTTGTCCTATACCTTAGGCGGCTACTTCGCTGGCATCTATACGAATGATGCGGTGGTGATTGCAGAAGTGCAGAAATATCTGCACGTTTCCGTATTCGGCTATTTCTTCTTCGCAGTTGGCGTTGTTTCTGCCCGTGTTATAAGCGGTTCTGGTGCAGCCTACGCGAGCCTAGCAATCGTCGCGGGCTCGATCTTGCTACTCCAACTGCCCTTGGTGTACGTGCTTTCACAATTCAGTGGTTGGAATCAGATTGGTATCTGGATTGGAAGCGCTGGAGGCTATGCACTCTTTGCAATGATAGCATTGTACGCGGTGCACACTAAAATGTGGATGAAGTCAAGGGTCTAGTCTTCTGAACTCCCAAACTCGCACTTTACACCTCGCTCGAGCTTCGCTCTATCTCACGCTTTGCTTGTGCGTGAGAGCTGTCGCGGCTGTGTTGAACTGGCAGCCTTAAAGCACACTCTACCCATTAGTCGGACAATGTCAGCAGCTGATTTTTCTTCAACCTGAGCGCTGCGCGCTTCAGGCTCGGCGAGATGGACACAGATCTACGATAGCGCAATTCTCACAGCGAGGTCTTCGCGCTATGCAGGTCTTTCTTCCATGCGTGATGATAAGCTCATTAAATTGATTCCATCGATCGTGTGGAACTATCTCCATCAATGCACGCTCAATTTTTACTGGATCCTCGGTGTGAACAAAACCGAGGAGATTTGATATCCGATTCACATGAGTATCAACGGTAAGACCCTGCTGTCCAAAGCACTGACTTAAAACGCAGTTTGCCGTTTTCCGTCCCACTCCTGGCAAAGCGATCAACTCCTCCATTGTGCCTGGCACCTGCCCTCCATACCGCTCAACAAGCATGGCGCAACAGCCCTGAATGTGACGAGCCTTTGAGCGAAAGTAGCCAGTCGAACGAATGTCTTGCTCAAGTTCCTCTGCCGGAACATCAACGTAATCTTGAGCACTCAGGTACTTTCGAAAAAGCTTGGGACTCACAGTGTTGACGAGTTTATCGGTGCTTTGAGCGGAGAGAATAGTGGCGACAAGCAACTGCAAGGGGTTTGAGAAATCCAGGCCTTCAAATTCTGAAGTGTACACTTGCTCCAAGGTATCCAGAATTGCCACTGCCCTAGCTTGGTTGTTCTGTAAGCCGACTTTATCGTGTCCCTCAAGTTGTTGTGCCGCAGTTGATAAGCCTTTGGACTTGTGCAACGAAGCTCTTGATGGTGGCGTTTTCTTCGATACGGCGATTTTCTTCACGGCTTTTGGTGAATCTAAACCATCACTTTTTGAAGACCTTGTAGCCTTTTCTCGCCGAACAAAGCTGTGTTCATGCTCAACAGGAATTGCCTGCTTGGATAGCGCAGTTCCGTCTGTAGCTCTGTGCTCTGTTTTTGTCTTCTTTTTCGTTGCCATGTACGAAAATCGGCTTTTCAAATGAGAGAATCGCGATTTTTTAGGCGAAAAGTGCACTTTTCCTCTTCTGAGTAGAAATACCGATAAAAAACGCCTTCGAGACTTCATTTCTCGAAAAAAGGGTCGACAATCTCTCTGTAAACTCCGCATGGACCGCGGTAAAGAGCTTGCTCTTTTGAATCACGGATGACTCCCAATCACCACAACCCTCTGGGAGTTGACATGTCTCGTATCATAGGTCTCGTTGCAGTAGTGTTTGTACTTGCTGTATCCTGCACAGTTCCAACATCTGCTCAGCAATGGAACACCCCATCCATATCTGCCCCTCAGAGTGGTAGCACGGATATCCCCCTCAATCCTATCGTTAGCTGGAGATCGCAAAGCGGCGTTGTGTACAACGTACAGGTTTCTGAGCGCAGCGACTTCGAGTCGTTCATCATTAGTACGTCATACAAAGCCGAGACAGCGAAGGCACAAATCATGCTCTCTGGACTAGACTATATGAGTACCTATTATATCCGCGTTCGCGTTAGTATGGCTAATGTTAAAGGAGCGTGGAGTGATGCAGTGCAGTTTACAACCTTAGAGGGACCTTCCACAACTCCAAAAGCGATCTTTCCTGTGAACGGTGCTGTTAATCAAGCAACACGTCCAACACTGAAGTGGCGCATTATGGAAGATGTAAGCGCTTACGATGTTGAAGTGTCGCCAACGACAGCTTTCACAAGCATCAGCTTTCGCGCTGACAATGTCCGCGCAACCGAGGTGGTCAGCTCACTCCTCAGCCCAACGATTACTTATTACTGGCACGTCCGCCCGCATATCGAAAGTGCTGAGACCGATTGGAGTGAGGTCTCAAGTTTCACCACCGGAAACGCGCCCTATTCACCAGCATTGCAATTCCCTGAACACGATGCCATTTTCTCTGGTGGCATAGCCAAACTTGAGTGGCAACCACTTGAGGGAGTTCACTCTTATCATGTACAGATATCTGACAATTCCACTTTCGATCGCTTCATTCTGGATTTACGCGACCTGGTTGGCAACAAGCTCAGTACATCGGTACCAGAGAACACGCTGCTCTTCTGGCGCGTGAGCGCTGTCAATGATATCGGAGAAGGAACCTGGTCAACGTGGCGATCATTCCGCACGCAATCTGCCAGCGCACTCAGCGACGTTGCAACGATTCCTGAGTTGAAGGACTTTATCATGCATCCGAACCCGGTATCGAGTTATGTGAGTTTTAGCTTTACCATTCCGGAACCAGGGGCAGTGCGGATGAGCATTGTCGACTTGAACGGCACGGAACTCGTAAGTTCCACTCAGCCTTATCTACAAACGGGTAGTTACAATATTCCAATGGACTTGAGCGATCTCCCGATTGGTGTGTATACCTATCTGGTCAGCTACGCACATAGTCGTTTCACTGGAAAGATCATGATTGTTCGTTAACTCAGTTCTTGACAGACCTGTTTCGTAGACGACATGTTGGAACAAAGGAAAGAAGAACTACGAGTCAATCTTCGGCGGCTGCTTTGGCGGAGCCAAAGCCCGCATGATAAGAAAACGATAAATGAACCTAAAGGAGAGCTTCGAGCTCTCCTTTTTTTTTCACTCCGCACCTTATGACGGCAACACACTACCACGAAAAAAAAACACTCATCCAACAACAAGGGCCAATAGCCTTGTCTTGAACAAGTGTTTGTACAACTAATGAAGCCAAAAGCTTCAATTGAACTAGTCTCTTCTGCGCTCTGAGTCGATAGAATCGAGATGGGCAACTTTAGCTTCAAGTTGCTCTTTGGTCTCGACGCATTCTGGATCAGGTAAGCAACAGTCTACCGGACATACTGCCGCGCACTGTGGCTCATCGTGGAAACCAACGCATTCAGTGCACTTGTCAGGAGCGATATAATAGAAAGAGTCAGACCAGAATTCGCGTGTAAAACCGCCTGGCGATGTTGAGTCAGAATACTCCTGACCAGCCAGAGTCCAACTTGCGCCACCTTCATAGATAGCTGTATTTGGGCATTCTGGTTCACAAGCGCCGCAGTTGATGCAATCAGACGTAATGTAAATAGCCATTGCTCGTCAAAGGTTGAGTGAAACGATTTTGAATTACACAAATATACGATGTTGCAAAGGAATGTGAGGGTATTGGGAAGGGGAAAAAAGACTAAAAACTCTTAGCACAAAATAGTTTTTTCATCAAAGAATCCTTAGTGCCCTTTCACGATAGCCATGGTTGCCGTTGCGCGAGCAACCAACAGTTCTTCTCCTTGTTCGTTCACTGAAAACACATCCGCCTCACAGTAGCTTAACGTGTTGCCATGCTTCATGACCCTGCCCACCGCACGGAGATTTGAACCAAGAGCTGGATAGTAGTATGACACTTTCAATTCCACCGTTACCATCTGTTGATCATCTGCGATGAGTGTAAATCCGGCGAAGCCAGCAGCGACGTCTGCTATGGTTGCGATGACGCCTCCGTGTGTCAGCCCTGACTGCTGCTTGTGTTCAGTGCCAAGCACTATCTCTGCAACAACCTGCCCAGCCTCAATGCTGCTGAGTTTGCAGGAGATGTGCTTCATGAACTCTTGACGAGTAAGTTGTTCGAGAATGCGTTCTCGGAAGTTGGCGTTTTTTGGTGCTGGAAGCTTGATCATGAAAGCTATTGTTGAGTGAAATTCTGAGATCACAGTCCGATCATTGCTCCAAGTTACGGAGCATTCGTCAAGATGCCAGAGCCGCTGCGAGCTATGGGTGGAACAGATAGTCGCAGACGCTATACACTTCTGCCAGGCTACAGTCTGTCGCAGCTAACACTTGCAAAAGCTAGTCCAAAGTGTGGCTTACTCGACGACAATGTTGTTGGGCATCAGAGCTTTCCATAGGATTGCCGTAGAAACACGTACAATAAAATAGAGCTATCTGTCGTTAGTTTGCAGTACACAACAACGCGGCACAAAGCCACGTTCAGATAACCAACACTCTTCTATGCTCGTTGCTACTCGCTAATTTGTATCATCACATTCCGCATCACAGCAATGGAGCAGCAAAAATCTATTCTTTGGGTTGACGACGAGATCGACCTTTTACGTCCACACATCATCTTACTTCAACAGCGTGGCTACCAGGTCACCACTGCATCCAATGGTGAGGATGCTATTGAGCTATGCAAGACAAACGGCTTCGGCCTCGTGTTCTTGGATGAGAGCATGGTTGGCATGAGCGGACTTGATGTTTTGTTAGAACTCAAGCTACAAGACGCTTCACGGCCAGTAGTGATGGTGACGAAGAACGAGCAAGAGTCCATTATGGACGAAGCAATCGGTAGGAAGATCGATGACTATTTGACGAAGCCCGTAAATCCAGCACAAATCTTGGCTGCGTGCAAGAAGTTCTTGGAGTCGCGAAAGATTGCAGAGCAAAAGATCACCCAGGACTATTTCCAAGGCTTTAATGAGATTTCCAGGCGTCTGATGGACAACCTTCGCTGGAATGATTGGTTGGATATCTATCAGAAGCTTGTGCAATGGAGTATCGATCTCGATGCGCACCCAGAACTGGGTCTGACCCAAACCTTGCGCGATCAATATCAAGAGTGCAATCGTCTATTCTCAAAGTTTGTGAGTGACGAATACCGTCAGTGGTTGACCGAGAAGCCAACGCCGAACGCCCCACTGCTCTCCCCTCACATTCTTGATGAATTCATCGTCCCGCGTTTACGCGCTGGCAGGAACACCGTGTTCTTCGTCATCGACTGCATGCGGCTGGACCAATGGCTGGTGATGGAAGAGTTCATTCGACCATTGTTCAATGTTGAAAAGAAATTCTATAGCTCAATTCTGCCGACTGCAACTCCCTATGCGCGGAATGCGATTTTCGCAGGACTCTATCCAGATGATATTGCCAAGCATTACCCTAAATGGGCACCGAACGATCTCGAGTCTGAACACAGTCAGAATGCACATGAGAAAGAGCTGCTCGACGCCTTTCTGAAGCGACGCTTCATTGAGCTGAAGTCAGATCTCCACTATCTCAAGATCATCGATACAGATTTCGGCAAACGCGTTGAGAATGATATCCATCGTCTAGCGAAATCACCTTTTACAGCCATCGTTGTGAATGCCGTCGATATGATTGCCCACTCGCGATCCGACCATGCAATCATGAAGGAAATCGCCCCGGATGAACCGGCGTATCGCTCTCTGACACGTTCCTGGTTCCAGCACTCTAGCTTCTATGGCATGCTCAAGATCCTGGCAACCATGCCGAACACCGATGTGGTGATCACCACGGATCACGGTTCTATACGGTGTATGCACGGGGTAAAAGTGCTGGGCGACAGAGATACTACGACAAATCTTCGGTACAAGATTGGACGAAGCGTGAAAGCTGAGGATCGGCATGCAATGCAAGTCAAGAATCCAGGTGACTTACGTCTACCCAAGGAATCCGTTACCTCAAACATGATCGTAGCAAAAGAAGATTACTACTTCGTGTACCCGACTGACTACCACCACTACCTGAACAAGTACAAAGACGGTTTCCAGCACGGCGGAATTTCCTTGGAGGAAATGATCCTGCCCGTTGTAATTTTGGAAGCTAAGTAGAGAAAACCTTCAGACACTCGTGAAGCGGGACTGACCTGATCCGTCCCGCTTTTTTCCGTCTGAACCTCCCTACTCGACTTGTTTCCCACATGAAAGACTGAATGGATCCTGAGTTACATACTACATACTCCGAAGACGAGACAATTGAGTTGGGACGAAAATTTGCTGAGCGACTACACTTGGGTGACATTGTTACCCTGTATGGAGAACTCGGTGCGGGGAAAACAGAATTCGTCAAAGGGGTATGCGAGTTCTTCCGTGTGTCAGACATCGTCTCCAGCCCAACCTACACGATCATGAATCAATATGACGGCGAGAACCGCGATCATGATGCACTCAAGATCTATCACGTAGATCTGTTTCGCATCAAGACCTCCGCTGAGCTCGAAGAGATTGGATTTGAGGACTGTATGTATTCGCACAACAGTATCAAATTGGTTGAGTGGGCGGAAAGAGCAACTGGACACTTACCTTCATCTCGATTCAATATTGTTTTTCAACAAAGCGATGACAATGAGAATAAACGAGAGATCCGCATTGAACATGTGGATAGAGTAAGCGAAAGCGCAACGACATCAGCGGTATAGACAAGATTGAGATCGCTGCATAGTGATTTCATGTTAGGTCTCATTCTCAACTATTGTTACAATCCATTCGCTATCATGTCCGCGAGACGGCCGTGAAGCATTCGAATCTACTTGAGCTAAGAGTCAAAGGTGCATTACACCAGACATTAAGCTCGAGCGCAGCTTTTGAACTCGTCAGTTCACTCAGCTGCATTGTAACAGTGGTTCTCATGAACATTCTGTGGTTCAGTAGCAACATCAATTTTTGTGCGCACCGATCCACATTCAACTTGAAATAAAGAAGTCATCACCTCTACTCTTATACGACTATGCATATAGCTGAACGTATTACTCGACTTGGAACTGAAACAGCTTTTGAAGTTCTGGTACGCGCCCGTGCTCTTGAAGCGCAAGGCAAGAACATTGTACATTTGGAGATCGGTGAACCCGACTTCGATACGCCTCAAAACATTATCGATGCGGCAAAGAATGCACTCGATAACTCTTGGACACACTATGGTCCATCGGCAGGTCTACCTCAAGCACGTGAAGCCTGCGCTGCCTATTTCAACAAAACGCGAAATACGAATCTCTATAATGCGAACGAAGTTGTAGTGGTACCTGGCGCTAAACCTATCATCTTCTATGCAATGATGGCAGTTATTGACGAAGGCGATGAAGTCATTTACCCAAACCCTGGATTCCCTATTTACGAATCTGTGATAAACTTCTTGAAGGCCAAAGCCGTTCCTTTGCCACTACGTGAAGACAAAGAGTTCCGTTTCGATATAGCTGATTTGGAAGCAAGTATCAGCCCGAAAACGCGCATGCTCATTTTGAACACGCCTCAGAACCCCACCGGTGGAATCCTTACAAAAGAAGATTTGCAGCATATCGCAGAACTCGCAGTGAAGCACGACTTCATTGTGTTCTCTGATGAGATCTATTCTCAGGTTACCTACGACGGATTCCAACACGAGAGCATCACACAGTTTGATGGAATGAAAGAACGTACGATTGTTCTCGACGGCTTTTCAAAGACCTTTGCTATGACCGGTTGGCGTCTAGGCTATGGTTTGATGCCTGAAGAGATCGCAAAAGTTGTCGCAAAACTCCAGACAAACTGTACGAGCTGCGCTCCATCGTTTACGCAGATAGCTGGTATTGAGGCTCTAACCGATAACTCACTTCCGCGTGTAAATGAGTTCATCGCAGAGTTCAAGCGTCGTCGCGACGTCATCGTCAGTGGTTTGAACAGTATACCTGGAATGAAGTGTCACTCCCCCAAAGGTGCCTTCTATGTGTTTCCAAACATCACGGCACTAGGAATGACCTCACAAGAGTGTGCAGACTTTATGCTCTACGAAGCAGGAGTTGCATGCTTGAGTGGAACTGCCTTTGGCTCAGAAGGTGAAGGCTATATACGCTTCTCGTACGCAAATAGTGTTGAGAATATCGAAGAAGCGCTACGTCGCATCCGCACAGCTCTTGCGGCACGCGCTTAGTATTACGATAGCGATGAAAGCGCTTCTGAGTACGTGACTACGATCAATGAAACTGTATGAAATTTCTCTTCTATGTGGTTGGCCTTGGTGCAGCGTTGGGCTTGGGTCTCATACCATCAATCGACAAAGCTCGACCAAAGCTTACCAAGCTGCTTTGCATCCTTAGCATAGCCGCCGTGGTTGTCTTGTCATTTCTTCCGCCCATCGTTGGCAACTTTGGTGACGCCGTTCGAGCACAAACACTGAGTCTCACGAATCAAGAAATCAAAGTTCTTACAACCCTTGATTGGACTACTCTTGACTCGACGTCGACGGTAGCGACCCAACAGTCAGCGAGCTCCCAAGTTCCAAAACAGTACTTGCAGTTCGCGAGCCCAGAGCTCATACAGAAAGCGAAAGATCTGGGAACTCAATCTGAGCTCCTTCTGCTCGTCAAGAATACTACCGGTCATGATCACTTTGCGGTACTTGAAGTTTTAGGCGGTACACCAGCCATCATGCTCCCCTACATACCTGCACTCGAAGAACGATCACGTGTCATGTTCTTTCACGTGCCTATGTCGTGGGTTGGCTTTCTTGCCTTCTTTATGACGCTCATTTACTCCGTTCAATATTTACGTACAGGAGTGATGCTGTGGGAGACCAAGGCGGCGAGCTCTGCTGCTATAGGCACCCTGTTCTGCGTACTTGCGTACATTACAGGCGCTCTTTGGGCGAAGTTCAATTGGGGTAAGTTCTTTAACTGGGATACGCGTGAACTCTCCGTTCTCATACTCCTGTTGATTTATGGTGCTTACTTTGCTCTCCGCTCCTCAATTCCCGAACAAGAACGCAAAGCGCGACTAGCAAGTGTCTACTCCATTGTTGCTTGCGTTGCTGCTGTATTCCTCATTTTCATTGTTCCTCGAATCACCGAAAGTTTACACCCGGGTTCACGGGATGACACGAATGCTGGTCCAATCTTGAGTGCTCAAGCAGACTCTATAAACTTGACCAAGGCGATCATTTTTTCATTGTCGCTGTCAGGCTTTACCTTACTCTACTTCTGGCTTCTCAGCCTGGGAGTTCGCATTAGCATTCTCGATCAAAGACAGCGCTTAGCGCGGCTTCAGGCACATTCGTAGACCTAAGCTGCTTTTCGTTCTTTCTCTTACCTGATCATGTGTATGCAAGCAGCTTTGCTGCTTGCATTGTAAAAAGTCGTTCACCAACTCTCAGTATACAACCATGATACACTCCATTGACGACCTCCAGCTCACGGGAAAAAAGGTACTTCTACGCGTCGACTTTAATGTGCCACTTGATGACAACGGACACATCACAGACGATACACGCATCTTTGAATCGCTGCCCACAATTCGGAAAATTGTTGCCGAGGGTGGTCGCACAATTCTGATGTCACACCTTGGTCGTCCAAAAGGAAAAGTAAATCCAAAGTACTCTCTTGCACCTGCCGCACAACGACTATCCGAACTTCTCGGCACTAAGGTGCAGTTTGCTTCTGATTGCATTGGAGCGGATGTGCTGGCTTTGGCGAACGCGCTGCAGAACGGAGAAGTCTTGCTCCTTGAAAACCTCCGCTTTTATGCCCAGGAAGAAGCAAACGATGAAGAGTTCTGCTCACAACTCGCAGCGCTTGGTGACGTGTATGTGAACGATGCGTTTGGTACAGCCCATCGCGCACACGCGAGTACCGAAGGAGTTGCAAAGCACTTTGTTGGACGCAGGGCTGTTGGATATCTGATTGCCAAGGAGTTAAAGTACTTAGGACAAGCTTTGACCTCACCTGCGCGACCATTCTGCGCCATCATGGGTGGATCAAAAGTGTCCGACAAAATAGAAGTAATCTCAAACCTCCTTCAAAAAGCCGATACCATTCTTATTGGCGGTGGAATGGCAAACACCTTTTTCGCAGCACAGGGGCACTCTATTGGGGACTCTCTTTGTGAGCACGACAAGATTGACCTCGCCAAAGAGCTGCTACAGAAAGCCGGCTCACAGATCGTTCTTCCCGTAGACGCTGTCATTGCCGATGCATTTGATGCAAATGCTAACACTCAAACCGTGGCGGTCGACGCTGTTCCCCAAGGCTGGCGCATTCTTGACATTGGACCCAAGTCGGTTGAACTCTTTAGAACAACGATCATGGCGTCGAAAACTATTGTGTGGAACGGTCCAATGGGTGTGTTCGAGATGGACGCATTCAATAATGGAACCTTCGCGGTTGCTCATGCTTTGGCGGATGCGACATCTGAGGGCAGCATCACTATTGTTGGTGGTGGCGACTCTGCGGCCGCAATTTCTCAAGCTGGCTTGAAGGACGCGGTTTCGCACGTTTCAACTGGAGGTGGCGCTTCACTCGAGTTTCTTGAGGGTAAAGTGCTACCAGGCATTTCGATCCTAGATGAAGCGTAACAGCCACTTGGCTACGATTCAAAGGTGCACCGACAGTTCGGCCTTTTGTTGCTTATTAACAATCCACAACAGTCGTTTGCGTCCATAGACACAACATTCACTAGAATACTATGCCATCATACAACGGCAACTTTCGTCCAAGTCCCTTTGCTCTAGTACCGTCAGCCATCAAAATTTTGATAGGGATCAATGTAATTGTCTTCATCATCAGTGCGCTCTTACCAAGTACCATTGCCGTAGACGGCATCCCTTTGTCTGCCTGGTTTGAATTACATTTTGCTCTGATGCCACAAGGCAGCGAGTTCTTTTACCCATACTGGCAATTGATAAGCTATCAGTTCATGCACGGAGGCTTATCGCACATATTCTTCAATATGTTTGCGTTGTGGATGTTCGGCTCTGAGCTCGAGCAGATTTGGGGCACAAATCGCTTTTTGGTCTATTACTTATTGTGTGGCATAGGTGGTGGAGTCTTGCACTTAGCCATAGGTTCAGACGCGCCAACGGTTGGAGCTTCGGGTGCCATCATGGGAGTACTCGTTGCTTTTGGAATGACCTTTCCAGACCGACCGGTTATGATGTTTCCGATTTTCATTCCCATTCCTGCTAAGGTTTTTGTAGCGATCTATGCTCTCATTGATCTGGTGGCAGGATTTGGTTCAAGTAGCGACAACATTGCTCACTTTGCACACCTTGGTGGAGCAATCATGGGCTTCTTGCTCATCAAGTTCGGTGATCGCTTCAACATCTTTTCGACCGCAGATCGCTTGGCACAAGCTATGAGATCTAGTGACTCGTCGAGTCAGTATGGTGGCCGACCTGTGCGCGAGGCGCGCTATCGTGATATACCTGCAGTACCGACAACGGCTCAGCAAGGCATGTTCCATGGTGGTTCGTTTTTTCACAAAGGTGAGTATGTAACTGAGGACACCGTAAACATCATCTTAGAGAAAATCAGCGCTACGGGTTATGATTCTCTGGATCAAAGAGAAAAAGACATTCTGCTCGAAATAAGTCGACGTATGAGTTAGAACACATTTGCTCGAGTTCGTCATCATCGACTCTGCTGCACATTCGCTAATTTTATACTTCATACTCAGCGTCATCCAATACGGATTTCTCTCAAACGTGTCTGGCTACGCCAGTCACGACTGCATTCAACACTGAAACCCATGATCCAAGATCTTCCAATTCTCAACAATTCTGAATCTGCTCCACAACCTATGGCTGTTGCTCCCTTCCGACGTCGGAAGAGCAGACAAGTAATGGTCGGTTCCGTACCGGTTGGGGGCAATGCTCCAGTTTCGGTTCAGACAATGACGAAAACAAAGACAGCAGACGTAGAAGCAACTGTTGCACAAGTTCAACGTTGTGCAGAGTTAGGGGCAGACATCGTACGTATCACCGTCAACGAATGGGAAGCAGCAGAGGCGATGCACGAGATCATGAAGCGTGTAACAGTGCCTATTGTCGCAGATATTCACTTCAACCATGTGTTCGCGCTAAAATCAATCGAAGCTGGTGTGAACGCTGTGCGCATCAATCCAGGAAACATCGGATCTCGCGATCGTATCAAAGAGGTTTTGACGAAAGCCAAGGAGCGTCAGCTTCCAATTCGTATCGGAGTAAACAGTGGTTCCTTGGAAGAAGATATTCTAGAAAAGTACGGCTACCCTACTGCGCAGGCGTTGTTCGAAAGTGCTATGCGCCATGTTGAGATTTCTCAGGAGTTTGGTTTTGACGATCTGGTTATCTCAGTGAAGTCGACCGATGTTCGATTGATGATCGAAGCCTATCGACTCATTGCAGAGAAAACTGATTTCCCCTTACACTTGGGTGTAACGGAGGCAGGTACTATGCGAGTGGGAACTATTAAGTCAAGTATTGGCATCGGAGCGCTCCTTGCTGAGGGAATCGGCGATACGATTCGGGTTTCCCTTACAGACGAACCTGAGAATGAAGTGGAAGTTGGCAAAGATATTTTGCGCTCACTTGGCTTGGCACAGCGAAGCGTGGAGATTATCTCCTGTCCGACCTGCGGACGCCTTGAAGTGGATCTGTTTGGTATCACGAACGAAATTGAACGCCGAATCAAAGGCATTAAGAAACCAGTAAAAGTGGCTTTACTTGGCTGTGTTGTGAATGGACCTGGCGAAGCGAGTGAAGCGGATATTGGAATTGCTGCGGGCAAAGGAGTGGGTATTCTCTACCGCAAAGGCGTGGTCGTTCGGAGAGTTCGTGAAGACGAAATCATCGATGCGGTTGTTCAAGAAATCATGGATTTTGTTCCAGAAGAAAACGCTACAGCCGAGTCTGTTGCGTAAATTGCTTACGAGTTGAGCAGTATTCTCTCCCCTGAATGCTGCGCAAAGATGCTCAGACCTGATGCGACCCCTATGCATCGGGTCTTTTTTTTTGCCCTCAATGAAACTGGAGCGACCGAGGTCGCCAGCATACCATAGGGAATGTGCTGCCTGTGCACCTCAGCTTTGAAGTAGCACCGTAGGAAGTTACAGTGTTGCAGAATCGTTAGTATTTGCCAGTAATCACTCGGGAGGCTGATGGCTTACTCCCATCCAAAACAAACGCCAAGATTCAAACCGAGATACGATTTTGTGGACTCTTCGGAGGTTCGTCCTATGAGATTGACCAGGTGATAGCGCACATCAACATTGACAGCAACTAAGGCTAGATCCAGCATGAGTCCTGCTCCGACGGCAAATCCGACACGACTGTCCACAGGAGCTGTATTCAGATTCAATGGCACGGATATGTTCGTGCCCGTATCGTAGTCTACCGTACTGCTTATGTAGTTATACTCGAGTTCCGCGCCTATATAGGGACTAACGATCGTTCGAACAATGAAATAGTCGACACCTGCGCTGAGAGGAAAGACGTTCTGGGTACTTTTCAGACTCAAAATCGTGTCTTTTGTAGCCGGATCAACAATCTTGATATCGGATTGTGGAAAGCGACTGAAGCCTGCGCCACCGCTGAACTGCAAGTTATCGCTGAGTGTGAAACGCACGCGAGCAGCCAAATCATAACCTAAGCGAGTGGACCCACGAAGTGCTTCCCAGGTTTTGTTCGCGTCATCAGATATTGTTGCGCCATTATACACATCATTTATCTTGTTATTCGGAGTTGCAAGACCACCTCCAATAGTAATCGTTGTTTGTGCCTCCGCACTACCACTGAAAACAAAAAAGGTCAGGATGCTCAACATCGTGACAAACGATGGCATTAGCCAACGAACACGGGCTGCCTGGACAATTACAATACACTTTTTCATGGGAAATCCTATAGATCGATGTGCACTTTGTACTTCGGAAAAAACACGGGAAAAGCTGTGCCAAAGTACTTTGTAATAGAAATCCTTTGCGGATTCCATGGTTTAGATTTCGAGTTCACTTTCTATACTCCACCATCGCCTGATTGGCTCCAGTGCAATGGGCTTGCCAGCTTTGACACTTCAGCTCGCTCGTAGACGAGAACTGACGGACAGCTGTGTGGCACAAGAAACTGTGCATGACACAGGTGATTGAGACCAGCACCTCACACTGTCTTCCAAGCCACTCTCGGTTCACAATAACACAGCTTCTCAAGAGAGAACAACCCAATGTTACGTTCTACACTGATACTCAGATACCCTGTATTGAGTACAACGTAAGTCTTATCTCCGTTCGTAGCCGATATCACAGATTTCGCCATCTGACAAACCAATAAGTAGTTCAACAAAATAGACGTTGGAGGGCAAGCATTGTTTCAAGTAGCATCTATGAAACATCAACCAGCTCCATCTCTCCGTTCTGTGTTACAACATCGTACCGCACTGCGACCACGTTCAGACGATTGTATTCGTAAGAAAGCGCGCATCATCGAACTCACAATGTCAAATATGCCGGACAAGAATGCAATTCAGACTGAAGCCAGGCGTCTAAGGTTTAGTCCGTGAAGAATCCTTTCGTATTTTGCGCACCCAATCGAAACAGCAGCAGTTTCATTTACAATAGAATCCCTATGAAAAAAGCAGCCGCGCTTCTTGCGCTATTTGCCTGCACAGTGTTTTATGCCTACGCCGAGCAAAGTCCAGCGGGCACTCCTTCAACAAGTGATCAAACACCTCCGGTATCCTTAGGATTCCACGGTGGTTTGAACTTGAATTTTCCATCCGCTTCGTTTCCAACTCCACAGTTGATGAATTCGCCGTTGTTTAACTCCAGCGCAATGGGTCTTGGCTTGGCATTAGGAGGCATGATTGATGTTCCTATGTCAAAGTCTTGGGGTCTTGGTCTTCGTGTTGCCTACAATCAACTGAATGGAGATTTGTTCGGCAGCTACGATACTGCTACAGTACATGTTCACGATACCATCGTGCCATCAGTTTCTATGCTTGAGATCAGTCCGATACTGAAGTTCAACGATTTAATTCCAATCGATAATCTGTACATGATTGCTGGCTTCGATTTGGGCTTCGCATTATCTGCAAGCTATTCAAAGACCGGTGATTCAGTTGTTGGCACCACGGTGAGTGCTCGCCGTCCAATCATCGATGGAGGTATCGCAAGTACTTCATTTAGAGCGGCACTTTTGGCAGGTTTTGGATATGACATCGCGTTCGGTTCCACTCACCTTCAACCAGAGGCGAGTATACGCTTTCCTTTCACAAAGGTCTCTTCCGCTGCCGAATTCGATTCCTGGTCCATACCACAGCTTCGTGTAGGCTTAAATCTTGTGTTTGATCTTGGATCGAAAGACACTACAAGTCCCCGACCACCAGACGAGGCCTTTGTTGAACCAAGTATTAAACGTGTCGTCACGTATAATGACAAAGGTGATACAGTTGACATCTCAAAGGTGCGCGTGGAGGACATCCAGTATTCAGAGTTGTATCCGCTCGTACCCTATGTGTTCTTTAACCAAGGTGGAACGAAGACCGATACATCTCTGCTGATTCCTACAAAGCGTGAAACCGGTGAGGTCAACGACTTCACTACCCTCAACGATGCTATCAAGGTGAACCTGAACATCTTAGACTTGATCTGCATGCGCATGAAGAAGTATGAGAGTGCACGCTTGACCATTACTGGTACGACTGATGGAAAAACAGAAGCCAAGAACAAAGATCTTGCTCGTCAACGTGCTGAGCTCGTAAAGAACCACCTTGTGAGCTGCGGCGTTGCACCTGAGCGATTGGATATTCAGGCGCGCGATGTTCCAGAGAAAGCATCGTCATCCAATGTTGCGGATGGTCTCGCAGAGAATCGTCGTGTGGAATTCCACTCCGACATGCCAGACTTGCTCTCCCCTGTTGTTTCTAAACAAGAGCTCGAGAGAATTGCGGAACCGGATATGTTAGAGTTCATTCCTGAAGTGAAAACTTCCGATCCTGTTTCGTCATGGAAGTTAGAACTTATGCAAGCTGGTCGCGTTCTTCGTAATCTCTCCGGAATTGGTGATGTACGCCCTGTCCGTTGGTCAATCAGACCGAGTGAATTGTCAGATAAACAAGTTCCCATCGACTACAGTTATACGGTTGAAAACTCTCGTGGAGTCAAGAAGACCTTTACTGGTTCTCTTGGCGTCGATTACCTAAGCTCATTGAAGAAAAAGCAAGAGAAACTTGCTGACCGTACTGTCGACAAATTCAGCTTGATTCTTTTTGACTTTGATAAAGACGTCATTACGCCAGATAACCAGCGCATTCTCGAGCAGAAGGTGATTCCAGCAATCAAGTACAACTCGATTGTAAAAATCTATGGTCATACTGATCGCATTGGCGACGACAAGTACAATCGCGAACTCTCCTTGCGTCGTGCTCGTGCAACAATGGCTGCACTGCAGGAAAGAATGAAGGACGTGAAGTACGAGGTCTTCGGCTTCGGTAAACTCAATGCACCTTTTGATAATGACCCTGCACTCGGTCGTCAATTGAACCGTACAGTACAGATTGTGGTCGAAACACCACGCTAGTCTGAAGCATCTTTGGAAAGAAAAGGCCGGAGTCTTAAGAAAGACGACGGCCTTTTTTCTATCACTCCTAACACAACTTTGAACAACACCGTATGCAACAATCTTCAGCTCCAGTTTGCATATTCTGGTTCCGACGAGATTTGCGTCTGCATGACAATCATGGTCTGCATCACGCACTCCAGTCAGGTCACCCGGTACTCCCCATTTTCATCTTTGACCGCAACATTCTTGATGCACTGAGCGATCGTGCCGATCGCAGAGTGCAGTTTATCCACGAGCAACTATCGCTGATTCAAACGCAACTCCGATCTCATGGAAGTGAGTTAGTGAGTTTCTATGGAAATCCTGAAGAGGCCTTTGCATGGCTAGGTTCGAAGTACACAATTGCACAAGTGATCTGCAATGAAGACTACGAGCCGGCAGCGATACAACGTGACAATGCGATTGAGGTATTTTTAAGAAACCTTGGTACACGATTCGTTCGCGTGAAGGATCAAGTAGTATTTGCTCCCTCAGAAGTTATGAAGGCTAATGGAGAACCTTATACTATCTTCACGCCCTATTCCAAGGTGTGGAAACAACAGCTTGCTGCGAACCACATGCAGACTTTTGACACCGACCCGTACATGTCCCGGCTCTTAAAGCTCTCACAACATGAGCGTATAGACCTGCCCAGCATCGAGTCGATGGGCTTTCAAAAGCTAGACATACAGTTCCCATCTTCACATGTTTCAGATGACAGCATCCGACACTACGCTGAAACACGCAACATACCTGCGCTCGATGCAACCTCGCACTTGAGCATCCACTTGCGATTCGGTACCATAAGTGTGCGAGAACTCGTATCCAGAGCCGTCGCTATAAACGAGGTCTGGTTGAACGAGTTGATTTGGCGAGAGTTCTTCATGATGATTTTAGCACAGTATCCGCATGTGGTAACGCGTTGCTTCAAAGCTCAGTACGAAGCCATTCAGTGGCGAAACAATGAAGAGGAGTTTACTGCCTGGTGCGAAGGAAAAACAGGATACCCTTTAGTAGACGCAGGAATGCGTGAGTTGGAGCAAACCGGCTTCATGCATAACAGAGTTCGGATGGTTACGGCAAGCTTCCTTACAAAGCACTTGCTCATAGACTGGCGCTGGGGAGAAGCATATTTTGCTCGCAAGCTCAACGACTACGAACTTTCGTCGAACAATGGCAATTGGCAATGGAGCGCTGGCTGCGGATGTGATGCAGCGCCATATTTCCGAGTATTCAACCCAGCAGAGCAAAGTCGCAAATTTGATGCGTCACAAGACTATGTTCGCAAATGGCTTCGTCCTGAAGACTTTCTTCGCCCCCCTATCGTTGAGCACAGCTTTGCGCGAAATCGCGCTCTGGAATGTTATAAACGCGGTCTTGGCAGAAGCCTGGACTAATGGGGGGACAATAAGGATACTTGTTCCCACTTCGAATTCAGGCATATCATCGTAGTTGAAGAATGTTGATTGTCTTTGCCCTTCACTCGGCATTGAGAATTCGCCGTTTCTAGCCGATAGCTAGAGCAAACAAGGCTTTGTTGTCAATCGCTGCGATTCTCTGTCGTTTCCTTTGTTTTTTTGCTAGTTTGCTCTGAACTTACGGTCCTGAAAATGTCTGGCATTTCTCTTCAATCTCTAGGATTTCTGCGCGTTGCAGCCATCACTCCGGAACTCCGCATCGCTGATGTGGAGTTTAACACTGCAGAAATTAGTCGCTGCTACGAACGTGCTTGTGCACAAAAGGCGCAGGTAGTGCTCTTCCCAGAGTTGAGTGTTACCGCGTATACTTGCGGTGATCTCTTCTACCAAACTGCGCTGCATGATGCAACAGAGAATGCACTATCTCAACTCAGTGCTCTAACACTGGATAGCGATGCAGTTTTGATTGTTGGCGCACCGCTGCATACGCGTGGACAACTGTACAATTGTGCAGTCATCATTTCACAAGGACGTATCGTTGGAGTTGTTCCAAAAACCTTCCTTCCCAACTACAACGAATTCTACGAGTCACGCTGGTTTGCATCCTCACGCGATAGCGTGGAAGATACCCTCGTTGTCTGCGGCGAAGAAGTTCCTTTTGGACCCAATCTGCTTTTCGAACACAGATGCAGCCCCCTAGCTCATGCTACGAGCTTCTGTTTCGGAGTGGAGATCTGTGAAGACTTGTGGGCAACAAAGTCACCGAGTACTGATATGTCGTTGACCGGCGCACAGGTCATCTTCAATCTCAGCGCGAGCAATGAAGTATTGGGAAAGGCACAGTACCGTCGAGATCTTGTCCGCATGCAGTCTGCTCGATGCATAGGAGCCTATGTGTATTGTTCGGCAGGTTCTCATGAGTCGTCGACAGATGTAGTATTCGCCGGACACAATATCATCTGCGAGAATGGAAGTATCCTTGCAGAGAGTGAGCGCTTTAGCTTTGACTCACAGATCACACTTGCGGACGTAGATATTGAGGCACTTGAGAATGAGCGATTCCGCAACTCCACATTTCGCTCCGAGATATCCGCATTAGATTTTACCCACTGCAAAGTCTTTCTTCAAGACCAAGTGGTCGAAAGCTGTATACGCCCGTTGAATGCGCACCCCTTTGTGCCTGCTGCCAACAGCTACGGCGATGAACGCTGTGCTGAAGTTTTCTCGCTTCAGTGCACAGCTTTGGCAAAGCGACTTCAACACACCAAGTGCTCTCGCGTCGTGATCGGGGTTTCTGGTGGATTAGATTCTACTCTCGCTCTCATGGTATGCGTTCACACCTTCCAACTTTTAAATCTCGACCTGCGCGGAATTCACGCGATCACCATGCCTGGATTCGGCTCAAGTACTACAACCCGATCATATGCCTATGAGCTCTGTCAAAAGCTTGGTGTTGAATTCCGGGAGATCTCGATAAGTGAGACAACGATGTCGCACTTCCGCGACATCGGACACGATCCAGCAAATCACAGCATCGTGTTCGAAAATGCCCAAGCCAGAGAGCGCACTCAGGTCTTAATGGATGTTGCCAATCAAGTAGGTGCTTTTGTGATTGGAACTGGTGACTTATCAGAGATAGCTCTGGGATGGAACACCTTCAATGGCGACCACATGAGTATGTATGCTGTGAATAGCGGAGTTCCTAAGACCCTCGTCAAAACACTTGTTGAGTGGGCTGCGCGTAAACACTACGCAGAGAACCTAGGCGAACTACTAAAAGCCATTTGCGACATGCCCATCAGCCCTGAGTTGCTTCCACTTGACGCGAAAGGCAACAGTACGCAATCAACTGAAGACAGCATCGGACCATATGAGCTGCATGACTTCTTTCTCTATCATATGCTCCGTCATCATCATAGCCCGCGCAAAATCTTCGTGCTGAGCTGTCAGGCCTTTGCTGATGAGTATAGTCCAGACACCATTCTTCGTTGGTTACGCGTCTTCTACCAGCGATTCTTTGCAAACCAATTCAAACGCAATTCCATGCCAGATGGCCCCAAAATTGGCACTATTGCGCTTTCCCCTCGTGGAGACTGGCGAATGCCAAGCGATGCCATGAGTAGCTTATGGCTTACAGAGCTCGATAAACTCAGATATTAAGTTTTATTTTTCATAAATGCTCAAGACCAACAGCAAAATGGTCGAAAAGTGCAAAAAAGGCCTGTGCTTAAGGCATTGGTAACTTGTATCAAGTGAGCTCACGGAAGGAAGAGAAATGGCCACGAACAGAAGACAAACGAAAACGGTTCGCATCGTACTTGCCGATGATCATGAATTGGTGCGCGTTGGCGTTCGCCGTTTGCTGTTGACCGATTCCAATATCGACATTGTTGGCGAAGCGTCGACAGGCGAGGAAGCAGTGTATCTCGCTGAACATGAGCGACCAGACATCGTGTTTCTCGATGTATTAATGCCGAATTGCAATGGCATTGAAGCAGCCAAGAAGATTAAGGCTCAGCAAGACGCTGTGCGCGTTGTGATGCTCACAACCTTTGAAGATCAGTACTATCTCGATCAGGCTCTACAATCTGGCGCAGATGGCTACCTTTCCAAGGAAATCAGCCGTCGTGAGTTGCTCGATGCTGTAGAACAAGTCATGGATGGCGAACGTGTATTTTCGAAAGCCGTCCTTGCGTTGATGCAAGGTAAGACTCCAGTGCAATCACAAAATGCAGGCACACTTCCCGTCGGTCTTACCCGCCGTGAAGAAGAGATTCTCAATCTGGTAGCTCAAGGCTTGACCAGCCAAGAAATTGCTACCAAGTTGTTTATTTCCCCTCGCACCGTCGAAACGCACCGTGCCCACTTGATGGACAAACTCGGCGTAAACAATACTGCTGGACTCGTCCGCTTTGCGTTCTTGCACAGCTCCTATTTTTCACATGCTGGTGCATTGAGCTCCTAGTCTCAAGTACTCATCAGAAAGCAGTTTCTCATACCGCAAAGAAAGCAAAAAGTCTCTTGACGATTAATCATCAAGAGACTTTTTTTATAAGCGCGGCAGCTTCGCTGCCTTCCTTACTCGAACATATTACCAACACTAAGCAAGCCCTGTGGATCAAGGACTCGACGCAGGGCTCTCATCTCGTCAATAGCCGCTTCGCCCCACATTTGCTGAAGATACTTTCGCTTGTGCTTCCCTATCCCGTGCTCTGCTGAAACTGTTCCGTTTAAGCTAAGACCTTTGGCAATGCACTCATCGTAGATTGCAAGCGAAGCTTCATAGGGTACTCTTTCACTGCTGAAAATGTTTGCATGCAGGTGACAGTTACCAATATGACCGAATAGCACGTAGTCGACGTCATAACGTTCAAAGAGCTCACGATAGAATGCAAAGAACTCTCGAAAAGACTGTTCAGGTACGGCGATATCGGTCCCAATCTTTGTTTGCCTCTTCTCGCTAATCATCTCATAAACAGCACTTGGAAGTGCGTGGCGAAAGGCTCTCAGCTCAGCATGTCGTCGTTCGTCGTAAGCAAACCAGCACTCATCAGACAGTTCGGTATATCGAGCTATGAGATCTGTCCATTCCTGAAACGTCTCATCTTCATCAATAGCCTCATACTCCTGCTCAATCCACAGAGCCGCCCTTGCTGCACGTGGAATGGTTGGATAGGCTGGCTCGATAAAGTTCAAAGCATTTCGATCAAAGAACTCGACCAATCGCGGAGCCACGAGTGTTTTCGTTGTTGCGATGGCAGCCTTATGGCGCAGGAATTCAACACAGTCCAGTAGTTTTTCGAGCTCATCAAAAAACACAATCATACCAAGGACTCGTTCTGGAGTTGGAAGCAGACGCAGTTCTGCCTCGACAAGAACTCCGAGAGTGCCTTCGCTTCCTAAAAAGAGGTCAACCGCATCGAGATCCGGTGCTGTGTAGTATCCCGCCGCATGTTTTGATGTGGGCGGCATGCGATAATGTGGAAGCGGAAGTACATATTCCCTGCCAGTAGTACTTTGCAAGCGCAATTGATAGTCGCGAGCGACGAAGTCGCCGCGTGAACAAAAAACCTCCTCGCCATCAGGCAGGATGACTCGCAGTGATTGCACCCAGCGTCGAGTGGCTCCATATTTAAAGCTACGGGCACCGGAGGCATTCGTTGCCCAGGTTCCTCCCATTGCCGCTGACCACTCTGTGGGGTCAGGGGGATACAAAAGACCCTCTGCGCTCACGGCAGATTGAAACTCCCGCATGCTCAAGCCCGCCTGAACACGTGCGCAACGCTTCTGGACATCAATCTGGCAAGCATCCAGCGCTTCTAGCGAAATGAGTGTCCCTCGTGCTATCACCCGCCCCCCTACGAGACCTGTACCGTTCCCAGAAATGCCCATTGGCATATTGCTTGCAGCACACTCACGGACAACCGCCTGAAGTTCTTCTACAGATGCGGGTTGCACCACTCTGTCGGGTTTGCCAACAAGGTTTGAGGCGTCGCGAGCGTAGTTGAGCAAAAGCTCTGGATCTTGGATGCTGAGCATGGCAGAGGGTGGATTAAACAACAATAACAGAGTCAATTAGACCCTGCACACGATATTTGTATTCAATTTAGTCAACAAGGATCAGTTGTCATGAGTAAGCATTTGCTACGTTCCCTCGTCCTCTCCTGTTTGTGTATATCGCAGCTAGCTGCGCAAAGTTTGGTCGAGCGTGAGTGGATAGCTCTGCATGCTCGTGGTGGTTTGGGGTACAATTCCCACTCAACAACCATCACCAGTTTTGAAGGTGTATCAGACTGCGGTCTCTTCGATCACGGCTCAAGTTTTCGCCCGCAGTTTTCATTGAGTTTGGAAACGCCAGTTGCACATACTTTTTGCCTTGGACTTAGTGCACGCTCCACCGATCGAAGTGCATCTATTTACTCAAACAATACCGTCTTGCCCTCGGCTGACATCAGCAAACCTGGAAGTGTGTTAGAAGTAACTTTTGAGAACAGTATTGCTTGCACCTTGCCGTATATCGATGTCATACCTGAGTTGCGCTATGATTTTTCGCAGATCGGCAAGTCGCACCAACGACTCAGTGTAGGATTGATTGCTGCCTTTGCAATGCAGCCAACGTTCAATCAAGAGCAACGTATTGTGTCGCCCGAGAACGTTGTGTATACCATTAACAACAAACAAACAGTATCATTAAGCAACGGCACGAAACCAATTGGCAGCATCAGCAATATGCTCTTCGGTCTCTGCTTTGGTATTGAGAACCTACTTCCCATTGGAAAAAGCTCTTACTTTACCCAACAGTTAACTGTTGAGAGTATGTTTAATAATGTGGTCAGCTCTGCACCTTGGAAGACCATGGCTGTTCGCGCTGATCTGGGTTTTCGTTTCTCGCTTCAATCAGCAGAACCAATACCAGTCATTCCACCGGCAAAACCAAGCCCAGTTAAAAAGGATAGCATACCTCCAATCGTGAAGACGGTTGAGTCTGCCAAACCACTGCCAATTCTGACCGCTCGACTGGAGAACGTTTCGCCGTACCTGCAAACCGGTAGCGAGTTACGCGCCAGCGCTTCCCTCGTAAACGCAGTGTTTTTTGAGCAGAACTCGGCAGAGATCCCAGAGAGATACTACACATCTAAGGATCGAGTGGTTGAGAGCGACAATGCATTCGAACATCATCGATCGATACTCTTCTCTGTTGCCAACATCATGAAGAATAATCCAAAAGCGAGTATTGTTTTGGAAGGAGCTACTTCAGGAAACGATGAAGCTGGAGCAATCGGTCTTGCGAAACAACGTGCCGAAGCAGTGCAAGCAGCTTTAGCGAAGCTGGGTATTGAGCCTGATAGAATGAGCGTTCGTGCAACTATTCTGCCTCACATCGCTTCGAACGCAGACTATGCCCAAGGCCGCGAAGAGAATCGACGGGTGGATATCAATGTTCAGAATGCTCCCCTGCAAGAGTATGTATCTCGTCAGCAGTTTGTACAACTGCGCGGAAGTGCCCAGATCGCTATTGACGCTCAGTTCTTTGACTCCAGTGAAATTAATGTACAGAGCCCTGCCATGAAAGATCAGGTCTTTAGAGGGACCGAGCAGCGCGTTGTAGAATTGAACCAACGCTTGAGCACAGATAAAGGAAACTACACATTGGAAATATCAGCACACGCACCTCCCTTTTTGAATTCACGCGATGAGTATCAAGTGAATCTCTCGGACTTACGCCGTGAACAAATCGTACTGAACTTGCAATCATTCGATGCTATACTTCGCTTCGATTATAACTCAGCAGAGTTTTCGCAGGCTAACAAAGAGCTCCTCCGACAACTCGTGACAATGTTGCCTGAAGGTTCGACGATACAGATTCTGGGTAGTGCAGACGCCTTAGGAGATGAAGCGAGCAACCGTCAATTGTCGGAACGCAGAGCTGCGAATACGGAAAGTTTCATCAAGAGTATATCGTCGTCCAAGTTTCGCCTTGAGAGCTCAGTTTCAACGGATAAGTTTGATGAATCACGTCCGGAAGGTCGCTTTCTCAACCGTTCTATTCGCATTCGCGTTCGGGAGTAGCGGAGTAAATCGTACGCCCCAATACGTCGAGAGACAAGTTTCTAGTGTAGCTTCGAACTCATGCGCATGCTTAGCAATGCCAAACCACTCCTCCAATTTTCGAGTGCATTGTGCGTCTTTGCATCTAGTACTTCAAGGACATTATCATGAACCTACAGAAACTTACTCTTAAGTCGCAAGAAGCTTTTCAGCGCGCCCAAGAGATAGCATCCGGTTACAACAACCAGGCTATCGAGCCAATGCACTTGCTCGCTGCGCTGACGCAGGACGCACAAGGCATCGTGCCGGGAATACTGCAAACCATAGGCGCTAACCTCAACTACATTAAAATCAAAATCAACGAAGAGCTCGAGAAACTGCCCAAAGTTGGTGGTGCGCAGAGTGGATCGTACGTATCGAATTCAATGAGTTCTGTCATGGACCAGGCATTCAAGGAGGCTTCGACCTTGAAGGATGAGTATGTTAGTGTGGAGCACTTACTCATGGCTCTAGCGGAACAAAAGTCAAGTGCTCAGGATTTGTTACGAGATCAGGGTGTAAACCACGACACCATTCTTCGAGTGCTGCAAGACTTTCGTAAGAACTCGAGAGTTACCGATCAGAACCCTGAAGACAAGTACCAAGCACTTCAACGATATGGTCGATTGTTGAACGACGCAGTGCGTAAAGGAAAAATCGATCCGGTTATAGGACGGGAGGACGAGATCAGACGGGTGCTCCAAGTTCTATCGCGTAGAACTAAAAACAACCCGGTTCTGATTGGTGAGCCTGGTGTTGGAAAAACTGCAATCGTCGAAGGCATTGCCCAACGAATCGTTAGTGGCGATGTTCCTGAAACACTTCGTAACACATCAGTGGTAGCCTTGGACATGGGTGCCCTTGTCGCAGGAACTCAGTTCCGAGGACAATTTGAGGAGCGGCTGAAAGCAGTTGTGAAGGAAGTATCCGACGCTGCTGGCGAGATTATCTTGTTCATCGATGAACTCCATACTTTGATTGGTGCCGGAGCAACTCAAGGTAGTATGGATGCTGCGAACATCCTCAAACCAGCGCTTGCACGTGGCGAACTTCGCTGCATTGGTGCGACGACTCTCGATGAGTATCAAAAGTATATTGAGAAAGATGCTGCACTGGAACGTCGCTTTCAGAAAGTCTATGTTGCGGAACCTAGTGTTGAGGACACCATATCGATTCTTCGGGGTCTCAAAGAGCGATATGAAGTGCACCATGGAGTGCGCATAACCGATGGCGCTATAGTCGCGGCTGCACAACTTTCTCATCGATACATCGCAGACCGCTTTTTGCCAGATAAAGCCATAGACCTCATTGATGAGTCCGCATCCAAGCTTCGCATTGAGATTGACTCCTTACCTGAAGAGCTGGATAGCGTTGAACGAAAGATACGGCAGTTAGAGATTGAGCGACAAGCCTTGTTGCGCGAACTCCATCCAGAAGCTTAAGTGCTGAGGCCGTAGCCCCGATGCCGGTTTCGCCTCTTGTGTGAATCTCTCGTTTCATACCGAACGAACAAAGGGCAGTACCATCGGTACTGCCCTTTGCATGTACAAGCATCAGTGTGTCGTCGTTAATGAACTACGAGAACTGAAGTATCAAGTACGACTCCGCTTTCAGTACGAATGCGGAGCATGTAACGACCGCTGGACAACGAAGCGAGCTCGTTTCCTAAACGAAGCACGGTTTGGCCAGCCGGCACATAGCCATAGTGCTGAGTAAGAACTTTTTGACCTTCCGCTGTGTAAAACTCTAAGTCGATATTCGAGCGCTCAGGTGCAGTAAGAAGAATGCTTGCCTCATCATGAACGGGATTTGGCCGGCACGCACTCATGCTCCATCCTTCAGTTGTACTCGAAGTAGTCACATCTGTGCTCACACTCACATTCACACGCGCATTGTCAGAGTAAACGATACCACAGATTCCAAAGACGCGAACACTATAGTATCCACCCTTCTCAGGCGTTGCTACAGTTGAGTACTCATTCGTGATTGCCCCTGGTATCTCTACTCCATTCAGTGACCAACGATATTGAATAGCCTCACCGCGAGCCTCAATACTCAAGTAAATCATCTCTCCAGCATTAACCAATATCGAAGGTTCTGGCTGACGCAGAATCGTTGGTTTTTCGGCTGCTTGAACATTCGCAACTACTCTTGATGCACTTGCGCATCCGTTGTAGACTGTTACAGAGTAGCTGCCATTTCTTGTGCTTGATATACTATAGTCTACATACTGAGCTTGCTCAGCGCCGTCAATGGCTACCTTATCGAGAAACCATTGATACTTCAAGTTTGTGCCACTAAGCACTGGCGCGTTGAGCTCGAGGTATCCACCGGCGCAGGAACGACGATACTCAACCGGTGTCGCCATGTCCAATACCGGAGCTTGTAGGGCTTCAACGCTAACGCTGTTACTAAATACGACAACCTTGTAGCCGAGAATGATGCCAAGCTTGTAGATGCCGTTATCATCCAAGCTCAGACTAACAAAATCGAGGCTCGGACGTGTCGCCCCTGCTATTGCGAAGCCATTTTTAAACCACTGATAACTGAGTGAGATATCTTGTGTGCTTCGTGCTTCAACGTTCAGCGTCGCAGTCGAACCCACACATGCGTGAACGTGCTGCGGTTGACGACTAATGGTCAATGGTGGAATGATTATTCGTGCCACCGAGCTTGTGGCGCTGCCGCACGCTCCATGTACTCGACAAACGAATCTACTTGCGGAGTCAGATGAACGTATGTCGCTAATCTCCAGCTGAGCACTCGAGCTTCCTTTTACACGATCGTCGTCAGTCAGGATCGCACCATCCTTATACCACTGATATGTTTCTATGAGATCGATAATGTTCCCGGTACCACTGCTCTGAACAAAGAAGATTGCCGTTGAACCGAGCGCAGTGATCGCGTTGTCAGGTTCCTTGATGACTTTGGTTGGAGGGATCACGTTAATTTGAATTGCTTCACTTTGCAGACTTGCTGGTTCGCACTCATAGGCAGCGTCCACTCTACAATAATATCGACCACTTTCATTGATATCTATCGCATAGATGTCTAAGATAGGTCGTGTTTGACTCGTTAGCAACACACCATCTCTGTACCATTGATACCGGCCAGCTGATCCACTGACGCTGACTTCTGCATGAGCATTTGCGCCAGCGCAAATGGACATAGAAGTGCTCTGGCGTTCAATTGCGATCGGGGCATATACTCGAACTTGAACACTTGCAGACTGCACAACATCGCATAGATCCTGTACAATAACATCATAGTCTGCGCTCATGTCATCAAGAAGATCAGACAAGTGAAGTGTCGCTGTGGTTGCGCTTGGGTTATCAAGAATATCCTTGCCGTTCATCCGCCACTGAAACACAGGATACTCTCCAACCACATTTGCATGGAGACTGAGATCTCCGTGTCGGCATACACCCACTGTTCGTTCGGAAACATCTACACTGACTGAGCGATACACTCGCAGTTGCACTTTGTCTGAGTACACTGGAAATTCCATGCAATTGTTTGCAATCTGAACATCATAGCTAGCCGCGTCAGCGCTTGTCACATTCGAAAGGACGAGAGTCGGGCTAAATGCAGTAGGGTTATTCTCTATATTGATACCGTTTTTACGCCAGCGATAGACGGGTGCACTGCCTCCGACTTCTACGCTAAAGCGAACTTCTGCCGAAGGGCAGGCACTTTGGCTCAGTGGTTGGTTGAGGATCGTTACGGGATTGACGAGCTGAACAATAAGAGAATGTGATAGCAGAGTCGAATTGTCGCACTCTGAGTGAATTCTGCAGTCATAGAGTCCGGCGTCGGTGTAATCTGTCGCTGGTATATACAATGTCGCACTTTTTGCGCTTTCGTTTCCAAGAATAGCTTCGCCATTACGTCGCCATTGGTAACTGAGCTTACCACCGGCTGCGACAACACTCAGTTGAAGTTCGTTGCCTGCGCAGATGTCCACTTGACCTGCATCAAGATCGCTAATGAGTTCAAGGTTTGCCGCCAGCATCAAAGTTCTGCTCTGACTACTTATCGATGCTTCGCTACAACTGCTACTCACCGTGCAGTAGTAGCTTCCATAATCATCAGAATCGAAGGAACTAATGACGAAGGTTGAAGTTTGTGCACCATCTACTTGGAGCTGCTGTCCATCTTTGTACCATTGATACTGCAGATCGACCCCGCGAGCCGCTACACTGAGTATCGCTGCTTGTCCAAAGCAGATTTCCATTGGCGAACTGTCAAGATCTTCAATGAACTCTGGTGAGGTGCTGAGCTCAAGAGTTACAGAGCCAAACACTTCGGCAAAACTCTCAGAGCCACTGCTCACGGAAACGAGCGTATATGTTGTCGTAACTCCTGGAGCAACACTTACACTAGCCTCGGTAGCTTCGGCTGTAAAGCTAAAGAGTTGTTCTCCATCGGTATACTCAACAAAGAATGGCGGCTCTGCTCCGGTGATTTGAAAATGTAGTGTAGCCGAGCTATTAGACTCACACACTATTGTCGGTTCTACTGATTGTAGCCAAGCTTGGAATTCAGACTGCGCTGACACTTTAGAGCTACACGACAGTGTAATAGCGATCATTGCGCACTGTCGTAGAAATAGGTACATTCTTTTCATCATACACCTCGTAATACGTGATACCTGCTAGCGTTCTGCATGTTGAAGCATTGCAATTCACTCCAGCTCCTCAGCGCTTACGCTCTTCTCACTCAAACACCTATCCTTTGCAGGTTAACCATCTTATTTGTCTGAGAAGATCCGTGTTTGTCGATCTACTTGTTCAGAGATCACCAATGCAGAGAGGCAGCACAGTGAAGCAGGGGCAAAACTCAATTGTCAATATAAGAATTAAAGATATTGTTATCTTTTAACAAAGATACACAGACTTAGGTCTCATTGTTCCTCGTGGAAAAAGAAAAATGTTCACGCTAAGGTTGTTTGATCAGAAGCACTTATGGTCGATTTTGGGGAGCGGATCTCGTCGTGGGATGCTGATAAGCGCGTGCTTAGTGAAAACGATACTTGCCCCCACAGTACATGCTCTACGAAAAACGGGAGATAGCAGCGCTATCCCCCGTTTCAATTCTGTCATTTGAAGCCTACGTTCCTGATCTCAAATCAAATCTCGGAAGAAGCCAGGATCTTAATGTGGCAAAGCTCGTGCTTGCTTGGTTTCGTACAGAGTTCAATGTTCACTGTACTTGCGCTCTCCATGCTACCTACGTTATACGTCCAGGTTCTTCACATACTGGGCGTTGCGCTCAATAAACTCGCGACGCGGTTCAACTTTGTCTCCCATGAGCGTATCAAACAGAAGAGCTGCTTCTGCAGCATTCTCAATGGTTACCAGGAGTAAGGTTCGAGTATCAGGATTCATAGTAGTTGACCAGAGCTGCTCTGGATTCATCTCTCCCAATCCTTTAAATCGGGATATCAAGATGCCATCAGCGGTTGCGCCTTCTGCTACTGCCTCGTCTTCCTCTACCGCCTCTTTATTCGCTTTTGCACGCGCCTTCTCAGCCTTTTCCTTACGGATGCGTGCAATCACCTCATCGCGCTCGGCGTCGTTGTAGGCATAATACTCTTGCTTACCCTTCTTCAACTTGTATAAAGGAGGTTGCGCTATGTAGAGTTTACCCAGCGTAATCAATTCACGCATATAGTTAAAGAACAGTGTCATCAAGAGTGTACGGATGTGTGAACCGTCGACATCCGCATCCGCCATGATGATAATCTTTCCATACCGTGCGCGACTGGCATCAAAATCATCACCGAAGCCAACACCAATTGCTGTCAGAATGATCCGAATTTCTTCATTCTCGAGAATCTTGTTTAAGCGCGCTTTGTGAACATTCAGCGGCTTTCCCTTCAATGGAAGAATTGCCTGAAAGCGACGATCACGTCCTTGCTTTGCCGAACCACCCGCGGAGTCTCCCTCAACGATGAAGATCTCACAATCCTCAGGCGTATTGAGTGAGCAATCTGCCAGCTTACCTGGCAACATAGATGATTCAAGAGCATTCTTGCGGCGAACCAATTCACGCGACTTCTTTGCAGCCATCCGAGCTTCAGCCGCCAAGATCGCCTTTTCCAAAATGCGCTTTGCTACGGACGGATGCGCGTCAAGGTGCTGGGCCAATTGCTCGTTCATGATTGTACGAACGATACCTTCGGTTTCACTATTTCCCAGCTTGGTCTTGGTCTGCCCTTCAAACTGCGGCTCAGCAACCTTTACTGAGATAATCGCGGTCATCCCCTCTTTGAAGTCATCACCTGTAAGAGGGATCTTATCCATCTTATTGGCGGTAGCATAGGTATTCAAGGTGCGCGTCAAGGCAGAGCGGAAACCAGAAACGTGGGTTCCACCCTCGATGGTATTGATATTGTTGACGTAGGAACTTATGCGGTCGGTGTAGGTGTCATTGTACTCAAAACAGATGTCCACAACGGTCTCACTACCGCTATCTCCAGTGGCACGACCAGTAATGTAGATCGGCTTAACTATTGCAGTGACAGCGCTATCCACATAACGAACAAAGTCAACGAGTCCACCGCGATAAGCAAATACTTCCTTGCGACCATCACGCTCATCAAATAGCTCAATGGTCACTTCTGGATTCAAAAAGGCAAGCTCACGCAAACGCTCTGAAACGCGTTCAAGCTTGAAGTTTACCGTGCTAAAAATAGTAGCATCTGGATAAAAACGAATCTCCGTTCCAGATGTGGTAGTCTTCCCAATCTTGTACACCGGAGCCTGAGGAATTCCCTTTTCGTAGTCTTGGCGGAATATTTCACCATCACGCTTGATGGTAGCTTCACAACGTGTTGAAAGAGCGTTTACACACGAAACACCTACTCCGTGCAAACCACCCGACACTTTGTATGAATCCTTATCGAACTTACCACCAGCGTGCAGTGTGCACATAACAAGCTCAAGCGTCGATATCTTTTTCTGTGGGTGCGGCCCAGTTGGAATACCCCGTCCATCATCGACAACCGAACAAGAGCCATCAGCATGCAGAGTTACGATAATGCTCTTACAGAAACCTGCCAAAGCTTCATCAATGGAGTTGTCAACAACTTCATTGATCAAATGGTGAAGGCCACGTTCCCCGGTGTCACCAATGTACATCGCCGGACGTTTTCTAACCGCCTCTAAACCTTCAAGGATCTTAATACTATCCTCAGTGTACCCACCATTTATCTTCTCTTCATTCTTCGGTGCCATAGTTCTTTCGCAGATACGTAAAAAGTATATTCAAGTGCCTCCCCAGAGATCAAAGCTCCGGCACAATTCAGTCAACTCATCGCGTAGCCCTCAGGCTAAAAACTCACGAAGAGTCACAGAAAATGAAACGACTACCACGAGGTTAAAACCAGAGTTTCGCACAAAGCGGAGTAGAAGGGATGCTGCTGAATTGTCAGCTGCAAAAATAGGCGAAAAATGGCTATAATACAAGATTTTATGCGGGTTTGCGGGCTGAGAAGGGCCGGAAAGTTTTCCCCACCTGGGTGGCCTTTTTGGCCGTTTTAGGCCTATTGTTCAGAGCGAGAAGCTCTCGTCTCACGATCCTTTCATTCGACTCTACACACAGTACTTCACCCGAGTAAATACTTCTCTGCAACAGGGTCGTTTGACCTCTCAACCAGACATAATCAACCATCCTCAGTCAAAGCTTCGCAACAGTTGTTGGTAGCCTAGCTATGCTAATCTCATCGATCAGGACTTGCATGTAGAGTACTGATGATGGTTGGAACAACACTTCATCTGGCACTGGAGGCGCTACGCCGCTTCAGGCAGGTCTACGCTTGACGCCACAGACACAAAGCACGGAATACTACTTCATCATTGGAATCTTTATACCAAAGCGACGTGCGTTGTTCTGTGCGCTTTCATACCCAGCATCTGCGTGCCGGATAATGCCCATAAAGGGATCATAGCTAAGTACTCGGTCAAGACGTTTGGCTGCAGCATCGCTACCGTCGGCAACAACGACCATACCAGCATGGAGCGAAAGCCCCATACCTACTCCTCCTCCGTGGTGTAACGACACCCAGGTCGCCCCACCTAGGGTGTTCAGCGCAAAGTTGAAGTAGACCCAATCGGCAATGGCGTCACTACCATCTTTCATCGCTTCGGTCTCACGGAAAGGTGAAGCGACGGATCCACAATCGAGGTGGTCGCGTCCTATGACAATAGGTGCCGACACTTTCCCACTTTGCACGAGATCATTGAAGAGCTTTCCAGCTAATGCACGCTCTCCATAGCCTAACCAACAAATGCGAGCAGGTAAGCCTTGCCAACCTATATGCTTCTGCGCGTTCTCAATCCACTGATGCAAGGCAGTGTTATGAGGAAATAGCTCCATAATGGCGCGATCCGTTGTCGCTATATCCTCTGGATCACCACTCAATGCAACCCAACGAAAAGGTCCACGACCGTCACAGAATTGAGGACGAATATAAGCTGGCACAAAACCCGGAAAGTCAAAAGCATTCGCTACCTGTGCTTGATCTCGGGCGATGCCTCGAATGTTGTTGCCATAGTCAAACACTTTCGCGCCTCTACGTTGGAATTCCAACATTGCTTCAACATGCACGCCAATCGATGCAGTACTCCGAGCCACGTACTCATCTGCATCACTGGAACGCAGTGCGTCTGCTTCTGCCATAGTCATACCAGCTGGATAGTAGCCATGTAAAGGGTCGTGAGCTGAGGTCTGATCGGTCACGACGTCTGGTGTGATGTTTCTACGGATAAGCTCTGGTAGTATCTCGGCTGCGTTGCCTACAAGGCCAACAGACAAAGCTGTGCGCGCGGCTTTCGCAGCCAGGATAAGGTCTAGTGCTTCGTCGAGCGAGTGACATTTCCGTTCACAATATCCATCATGTATTCGCTTGTCAATGCGGCTCTCATTGATCTCAACGCAAAGCACGGCAGCTCCCGCTATCGTTGCTGCGAGTGGTTGTGCACCGCCCATACCACCCAATCCTGATGTCAGTACAAACTGTCCGTGAAGACTACCACCAAAATGCTGACGACCGCATTCAGCAAAGGTCTCATACGTTCCCTGCACGATGCCCTGCGTACCAATGTAAATCCAACTGCCTGCTGTCATCTGCCCGTACATGATCAAGCCGAGTTCATCGAGTCGACGAAACTCTTCCCACGTAGCCCACTTTCCAACAAGATTGGAGTTTGCAATGATCACGCGAGGTGCATCGACTAAGGTGCGCACAACAGCAACAGGCTTGCCTGATTGCACAAGAAGAGTTTCATCTTCTTCCATCTCGCGCAAACTCGAAAGAATGGCGTCAAAGCACTCCCAATTGCGCGCTGCTTTTCCAAGTCCGCCATACACCACAAGATCCTGCGGACGCTCTGCATTGTCAGGATCAAGATTGTTTTGAATCATGCGATAGGCAGCCTCAATCTGCCAGTTCTTACAGTGCAGTTCGCTTCCTCTGGGTGATCGAATCGTTCTCATGGTAGTAGGTTCGTGATAGCTAATGGAGGTGTGTGGATTGAAACTCTTATGACTCGTTCTTTCAACTTCCCTTTGTATGATAACAGATGAAGACTACCTACTGACAAGGTTGGAATGCTTGTCGATCGAAGTATCGACTTCATCTAAACTTGCGACTCCAATCGGGCGATGTCGTCAGCACTCAAAGCACTACCAGTCGCTATCGATCGAAGATTCTCCCATGTGTAAATCCCGGAGTCATGTCCGTCTTTCCATGTGGCTTGTACTCCGTAATTTCCAACTGGTACTAACGAGAGAAGTTCGTTCATCCCCGGACTAAACTGCTTCATACCAACAATGTAGGTTGTGCCCATGATAGTCTCGCCTTTGCACAAAGCACAAGGGCACTCCTCTCGAAAACGCGCGAGGCTAATGGTACAATCGGTACCGTCGTCCCACACAAGACGAAGCAAGTACGGCTTTGGGCGCTGAATGGACACAGGGATGTATGAAGGCATAGCTCAACGAAAGTTGTAAGAACAACAAACATCGCAAATTCCGCCGGATCCCGCTCAAAAAGGGTCCCATGAAAAAATCGCTTTTAAACCTCGTCCGAGGCATCCTCAACACTTGCCTGGATGTCTGTGCGCCAAATTGCTGCCTACTCTGCGATGAACTCCTTCAACCCTCGCATCATGGCATACGCAGTCTTTGTGCTCCTTGCTTTGCGTCTCTTGATCCAGCGCCAGGTCATGAGGAGCTCCTGAACGACTTACTTCGACACTTCCCGGACGACCGTTTTTGTATCACCCAAGCCTTTGCTCGCTTTAGTGCCGGTCGGCATGATCGCGGTGGAATATTGGATCTTGTACATGCAATCAAGTACCGTGGCTTTACTCAGCTAGCTCAAGAGCTTGGCCAGGATCTTGGCTGGCATATACAATTCCAAGGTCAGCCTCAGTATGACTCTATTATCCCGGTCCCTATTCATCCTGCCAGATTTCGTGAACGTGGGTACAATCAAGCTGAAGCAATAGCTAAAGGTATTGCGAATAGCCTCACGCTTCCACTTGAGTCAGACTTGGTTCAACGAGCTCGATACACGACTACGCAAACGCGACTCTCCAACCAAGACCGCCAACACAATATGCAACACGCCTTCCGCTTGAAACCGCATGCTCGTACGGTGCACAACGAGTCCTTTCTGATCGTCGACGACGTACTCACTACAGGCTCTACTCTAAACGGTATTGCGCAACTACTGCTTGAAAGTGGAGCAAGACGTGTTGATGTCGCAACGCTCGTTAAGGCAGAATAGAATCGCACGATCCGTCCACTCCGCCTTACAGCCATCGCTCATCGTGTATGTACCAAGATCTGTTCGCGCTATGCATCGTTCTGTTTGCAGCCTGCCATCGACCGCACAGATTCAAATAGATATCTACTGGCAGATCGATTTGGCCTCTTGCATGTAGCCCGACTCCCTCATAGCTCAGACGGACAGAACAGCTGTATGTAGTGAACTCAGGGTCTTTTTTGTTAAGGCGGCGCTTTGCGCCGCCATGATGAAAAGACTCTCTGATATCATGAGTTTGATAGATCTTGCTTTGGTTGCAAACGACGATGCACATCAGATGACCAAGATTGGTGCTAAGTCCTGTCTGCGTAGATTAGCAAAATCTGTGAGAACAAACAGCGCAAACCCGATGACTACATTTCGCTCGTGGTTAGTTTTTTTACTCTGCTCAGCTTCTCTGTATAGTCAGAACGTGCCTGTGCAGCTACCCTTTGTTATTGAAGATAAAGACCTTATTCCGGCCTCAGTTCACCGCGAACGTCGATCTCGCTTAGTTCAGAATCATAGTGAGAAGAGTCTTATCGTCCTCTTTAGCGCCGACGTACGAAACCGCCAAAACGATGTGGACTACGAGTATCGTCAGAACTCGCAGCTCTTGTATCTAAGTGGGTCTACGCAAGCGAAAACCGCACTGCTTCTCATTCCTGGTGGCGCTGTTATTGACGGGCTTGTTACCACCGAGTGTTTCTTTGTTCGTGCTCGCGATGCAAAGAGGGAGTCATGGACAGGAGTTACCATGGGGCTCGAAGAGGCAAGGCTGCATCTCGGTATGAGCACAGTTGTCGACTACGACCGTCTTGCAGGCTTAGTAGACACGCTCCTTCATGGTCGCGATACACTCTTTCTAGCTTCTGGCCTCCCCACTTCATCCGTGGTTGACCCATTGACCACTGAGCGTGTCTCGATAGAGCAACACGCAAAGGATGCAATTCATGCGAAGCATCCAGACGTGTACATCAAGACAGTTATGCCCGACTTGAATAAGATGCGAGAGATCAAAGACAGTTACGAGATCGCGCATCTTCGCAAAGCCATAGATATCAGCATGCAAGCACACTTGGCTACAATGCAAGCTGCGCGACCCGGGATGAACGAGTACGAATTAGAGGCAGTCATGCAGTTCTACTTTACTAAGGGTGGAGCAGAAGATGTGGGCTATCCGAGCATTATAGGCAGTGGTTACAATTCGTGTATCCTGCATCACCAGTCGAATCGTAAAGTCACGCGTCAAGGCGATCTCATTCTCGCCGATTGTGGCGCTGAGTATCACGGCTATACTGCCGATATCACACGCACCTTCCCTATTGACGGTTACTTTAGCGAGAATCAAAGAGCTATCTATAACATCGTATTAGACGCACAGAACGCAGGCATTGCGGCTTGCCGAGTCGGCGAGGATTTCAAGAGTTCTCATCGGGCAGCAACAGCGGTTGTGAGGGCTGGATTGCTGGCACTTGGAATCATCAAGGATTCGAGTGAGGCGTCTCAGTATTTTATGCATGGCACTTCACATTATCTCGGACTCGATGTCCACGATGTTGGCAGCTTTGGCAAACTGCAGCCTGGTGTGGTGATGACTGTAGAGCCAGGGATCTACATCCCGAAAGGGAGTCCTTGTGATCCAAAATGGTGGAACATTGGCGTTCGTATTGAAGATGACATCCTGGTGAGCGCAGAAGGTCCAATCAATCTCAGTGCTCGTTTAGCTCGCACAATCGACGACATTGAAAAACTCATGGCAGATGCTCGCAAGTAGTACTACGTGCAGTAGTGCACTAATCCAAACATCAACTTGCACTGCCGAACTCCGCACGAATTCTCTTCTCATCTTGATTGAGATGTGGCGCAGCAGTACCGGCAATCGGTGCGAAGAACGACGCATCGAAGGCAATACTGCGAAGTCCAATCACCCCGTCGCAGTGCATCAACATTTCCTGAGCTTCTGGCATTGCAAACGCTTCACGCACTCCATGAACAATCGCTACCGGTATGGCTCTTTGTAAGCAGGCTTCTTCCAAATCAGCCGCCTCCCATTGCGCTATGGCTGTTGATAATAACTCATGCAGCTCGCGACGATGCTTCACGCGAAGTTGATTCGTTGCAAAACTCTCTTGTGCGCTGAGATGAAGAACATCCAGAAGCGAACAGAATTGAGTATCAGTGCCAACTGCTAGCAAAATCCACTTGTTGTCCGAACTCAGATAGAGGGTGCCGTACGGTGCGATGTTTGGGTGATCGCTACCGCTTTGTCGGGGTTCAAATCCAGCATTGAGCGCATTCGAAGCTTGATTCACCAACGCAGAAAGAGCAGTCTTAAAGAGCGAACAATGCACATGCGATCCTTCTCCACTCTTCTCTCGATGTAGTAAGGCAAGGAGGATAGCCTGGCGCAGCTGTTGAGCAGCTAAGACATCAATCAGTGCCACGGGCAGTTTCGTTGGTTGTGTCTGTGGTTCTCCGTTGATCGCCATGAAGCCACTTTGCGCCTGAATCACAGCGTCATAGCCCACCCGTCGATCATCTTCTCCATAGCCACTTATGTTCGCGTAGATCAAGCGAGGATTCATCTTTTTACATGCTTCATAGCGCAGGTGAAAGCGCTCTGCATCACCACTCTTGTAATTGTGAATGAGTATATCTGCTTTGGCGATCATAGCATGGCAAAGATTCAGATCCTGCTCCCTCCGTAGGTCCAGGGCGATCGACTCCTTGCAAGCATTGGCGCTGAGAAAGTATGCCGAACGGTCGTCAGACTCATCTTCGGTTGGAAGCTTCCATGTGCGGGTTCCATCTCCATGTGTAGCTGAATTTTCAACCTTGATAACCCGAGCGCCCAATTCAGCGAGGAACTGACCAACGAGTGGTCCGGCTAAAACTGACGAAAGTTCAACAACAAGTAAGTGCGATAGCATGTGCGAATTGACGAGGTAGATGTGTATACAAATCAACGCTGTTGCTCACGCGAGTCGCTTTCGCAAATCACTCTGGCTTTCATCTCGTGAAGCGAGAGATAACTCAACGAAGAGATCTAGACTCGTGTAACTCGGCTGAGTCGAGATACAAAGGCGATGGCAAACAGCTCTGCTACAAAGATAGTTTTCCACTCATCGCCGATTCCCAATGAATTGGCAGGAGTGGGTCGGCCTTTTTCTTATATTTGGTTGTTACTGCCCCTTGATCAACACTATTCGAATGAGCACTATGCACAAAGTTGTTTCCCTACTGGTCGCCGTCGTTTTCATGTCCACACTGGTCCTCGCAGACGGTCCCAAGAAAGATGTAAAGGACGCGAAAAAGGAAGTGAAGGAAGCGAAGGCTGATCTGAAAAATGCTAAGGCTGAGGCTAAGACTGAAGCCAAAGCTGGTAATAAGGAAAGCGCTAAAGCTACTGTGAAAGCTGCTCGCAAAGAAGTCAAGGCGGCGAAGAAGGAACTAAAGCAAGCGAGACAAGCAGTCAAAGAAGAAAAGGCAAAGTAAGTTTGTTCGGAATACAGACCTCTGGAGCGCCTTCAGCTGAGATGGCGCTTTTTTTGTTTGAGCCCCTCAACTCCACTACATCTCTATGCCCCGTTTTGCATCAGTGTTTACAAAGGACCTACGCAGTGAATGGCGAAGTCGTCAGTCTGTGTATGCCCTACTCCTCTTCGTAGTGAATGGAGTGGTACTGGTGTTGTTTTCCAGTGGGGGACAAAAACTGAGCCCAGAGCTTTTCAGTGGCATCTTGTGGCTGCTTTTACTGTTTAGTTCTTCCGTTGGAATGGCGAAGAGTTTTGTGAGCGAAGAAGAGCGATCAACAATTCTGTATTTGCAACTGGTGAGTGATGCGCAATCGGTGTTCTTTGGGAAACTCCTGTATAACGTACTCCTTTCGTTGGTGATGGTTGCCTTTTCTTCCTTTCTGTGCATCGTCATTTTCGAGTTGAGCACTGTTGCATCTTGGGGGAGCTTTCTCTTGGGACTCGTCGTTGCCTCTTGCGCAGTTTCTGTTGCCATGACTATGAGTGCTGCAATGATTGCTCGAGCACAAGCAAAAGGAGCGCTTCTTCCCGTGCTCAGTTTCCCTTTGGTTCTCCCTGTTCTCTTCCTCGGAGTGGATGCAACAAGCATGAGCATCGCAGGAACTCCCTGGTCGTACATTGTTCAGAACATTGGCATCATGGCAGCCTACACCGTTGTGCTGAGCATTGTGTCTAGTTGGCTCTTCCCATTTCTGTGGAATGATTGATGTCTTTACGACCTAAAATATCTCTCCTGCAAGCCTCAGCTCTAAACATGATCGACATGGTGGGCATTGGTCCATTTGTTGTGACCTCGTCGGTGATGTCGATTATGGGTGGACCCCATGCCGTCATCGCGTGGGCTGCCGGAGCTTTACTAGCCTTTCTTGATGCTTTTGTATGGGCTGAACTTGGCGCTGCGATGCCAGCCGCTGGCGGTAGTTATGCTTTTCTGAGAGAATCGTACGGCGCAGAACGATGGGGCAAGCTCATGTCCTTTCTGTTCATTTGGCAAACGGTGTTTCAATCATCATTCGTTGTGGCTTCTGGTGCTATCGGCTTCTCAAATTACTTCGCCTATCTAGTGCCTCTGGGATCAGACTTTGAGCACAGAATTGTGAGCGGATTGGTTGTTGTCCTTGTGGTGACCGCTCTCTATCGCAAGGTTGAGACACTTGCGAAGTTGTCTGTTATTCTTTGGGTTTGCGTGGTTGGCACTATCCTTTGGATTATTATTGGTGGCTTGACGCATATCCAACCCCAAATCGCATTTCATCTTCCTGAGAATGCCTTTCGCATAGATGCAGAGTGGTTCACGAAGCTGGGGAATGCCATGCAGAGTACGGTATACGCGTTTCTTGGCTACTATAATGTCTGCCATTTAGGTTCTGAAATCCGCAATCCAGAACGGAACATTCCAAGAAGTATCTTTATCTCGATCGCAGGAATAGGCATTCTCTATATTCTCATGCAGTTTAGTATAAGTGCTGTTATTCCTGCTGGTGAAGTTCATCCGTTCATTGTCAGCACCTTCATAGAACGACTTTATGGTCCGGCGGCTGCTACTCTTGCCACCGTTCTAGTCCTTATCATAGCCCTTTCCTCTCTGTTCGCCGTCGTTCTCGGTTATTCACGCATACCCTACGCAGCGGCAGCGCAAGGCAATTTCTTTCGAGTGTTTGCTTCTCTGCATCCAACGCAAAACTTCCCTCACGTTTCGCTGCTGTTTATTGGCGGTTTGTCGTTGGCAATGAGCGTTGTGTTTTTAGATCTGAAGTTTGTTGTCGCTATGATTCTCACGATGCGCATCCTCACTCAGTTTGTGGCACAGTCCATCGGTTTGGTCATCTACCGAAACCGTGTTGGGAGTGGTCGACTTCCCTTTCGTATGCTCTTCTACCCCTTGCCAATTCTTTGTTCCGTTGCCATCTGGCTTTGGCTTTTTGGGACTCGAAAGACCGAAGCGATCCTTGGCGGCATAGGGATGACGATCGTGGGCATTTTTGTGTATCTCAGTGTTGCCTTGAAACGCAAGTGGTTTCCATTTGGATTGGAGCCCAACGCTCGAACTGAAGATGTCACGGGCTCAGATACTTCTTTATCGAATACAACTCCAAGGTAATTCTTATGCAGGTTCTCAAGTTTGGAGGCTCGATTCTCCGCCAGCAAGCTGATTTCCAGGCAATGCTCACAGTACTACGAGCTGCTTCTCATAGCCCTACACTTGTCATTGTCTCGGCATTAGGATCCACGACGCGCGAGCTTGAAAGCTGTTGTCGCAGCTCATTGCAGAGCTACGATAGTGCACAAGAGCAATGCGAACAGCTATTGCGTCGCACGGACGAGCTAGCAACTGAGCTTCTTGGTGCAAGCGAGGCAATGCATGAGTTTCGCGAGCATCTTCTCAGTGTACAAATGCAACTACTCCAGCTCTTACGTGGAGTGTCGATCACGCAACAACTTACTTCTCGCATACGCGACAAAATCCTATCCTTCGGCGAGCATATAGCTCTTCGACTGATTCACGCATATGTAAACGCAAACGGAGTTGCCGCTGCACATGTAGATGCTGAACATATTATTGTGAGTGATTCACAACACGGGAATGCGCAACCTCTGCGTCGCGAAACACATTTCAATGTGGCTCGCAGCTTACTTCCACTGTTCGAGAGCGAGAAGCTTGTTATCATGCAGGGTTTCGTGGCTCGGTCCCAACACGGACAAACCACTACCATGGGGCGCGAGAGCTCGAACTTAAGTGCAGCCCTCATGGCTCAGTTGCTCCATGCAGATGTCTTGACAGTGTACACCAACGTTCATGGAATTCGAAGTGCTGATCCATCTCTCATCTCCAATACAAGCCTAGTTTCTCAACTCAGCTATGCTCAGGCTCACGAGTTAGCTGCAGCAGGAGTCAAACTTCTGTATCCAACAATGATCGAACCTCTGCGTGCAGCTCAAATTCCAATGCGCATCTGTCACTTGCACCATCCCGACGCCGGAGCAACACTGGTCAGTTCTCAAGCGTCAACGCAAGCTATACGGGTGGCACTCCTTGTCAACGGTTTATCGCTGATACAGATCCGATCACGTTCCCTGAAAGCGAACAACCAACTTGTGCATGAGTTTGTATGTGGTGTGGTATCTCATCCTGCAGTACAGGATGTCACACGCGGCGCATCTGAGCTTAGCATTCTCTGTACTACTGAAACGGTTAGCGAGATCATTGCTGGTTTGCCAGACGACTGCACTGTTCACAGACACGACGGCGTAGACCTTATACGCCTTCGCCATGCACAGAGTTTTCGCGTGCACAGTCTCCTTGACCTCTTGGCTCGCTCTGCCAATGCTGAGTCAATTGTGCAGATTAACTATGGCGAATCAGACCTCTCGAGCAGCATCTTATGTACGAGCGAGTCGAGCCAGTCATTGTATCAAGAGCTCCACGATTCTGTTCTCGCAGTCTAGCTTAACTCACTCTAGCTCTTGCCACTTCGTAACATCACTGTCCACATGTACTCGGCCTCAAACGGAGTCGCTAGAAGACTACATCTATGTGTCGAGTACGTTCGTCAATCCTCTGACTCGCACAAGAAATTCGGATTGCGACTCGGACTCAGACTAGCTCTACCACGTCCTCAGCCTCCACGCTGCCAAACGTCTTATCTCGAGTAGTTGTGTTGAATGCCATACAGTAGAATAGAACGCGCTGAACTCAACGAAGTTCTCGTACGTGGCATAAAGACCTAATATCTTGATGAAACGCAAAACGGCTGCCCTAGGGGCAGCCGTTTTGCAATAAATCAAGAGAAAGGGCTACTGTTCAGATTACTTTCTTGGGCCTTTGCCTTTACATGGATCACCACCATTGAGCCAGATTTGCCAAAGTCTCAATTGTTCTGGGCTCAAGATAGCTGCAATCTTCGTGTTCATATCATTCTGGATACGCTTCAATGAAGCTTGGTATGCGTCATTTGCTGCTCTGCGTTGCGCTTCACTTGCGGCAAGAGCGGCACGAAGTGTTTTGCGAGCTGCATCCAGTTCTGCTCTGAGTACACTTGACTCTGCAGCGAATTGCTCTTTCAAAGCTTGGAGGGCTTTTTGAGCTTCTTCACGTGTAAGAGTACCAGCTCTCAATTGAGCAAGAATCTCAGCTGCTTTTTGGCGATATGCCTTTTGCATTTCTTGAAGAGCTTGTTGAGTACCCTTTGTTGCCTCACGATATGCTGCCATCGCTGCGCTATCTGCTGAACGAATTGGAGCTAATGAAGCGCGATATGCTTCAGCTGCGTCTTTGCTTGCTGATGAAGCTTCTGCCATGATCTGGCGGATAAGCATCATCTGAGCTGAGTCAAGACCAAGACATGGCAGTGGTAGTGGGCGCATTCTAACATTGCCCTTACCTGAGTTGCCGCCCTTGTCATCTGGTCCACCTTTTACTGTGGTATCACGTCCGCCACCCTTAATCGTTGTGTCACGACCGGTCTTGCCACCGATAGGATCTAATTCAGCAACTTCATCACCTGAACTGAAACTAAAGTCTGGAACTGTCAAGCCAGCATTTGAAGCGTTCACAAGTGGAACTGCAACGTCACTGGATGAAACTGGTGTAGCAGTGTTTGAGCTGCAGCTTTGCAAAAACAAGCCCAGAACGAAGAGGCCAACCAAGGCTCCTGCGAACAAGCGATTTTCTGATCTTTTCATACGTACTCCAAAAATGTGGTGTTGGTAAATATAGTTTGAATATTCGAATTGAGAAAGCACAGCTTCTGAATAAACGAGTCAGAGCACGAAGAGCTGAACTACTGTTGAAGTCTCCTCCATGGAAAAGCTTGTGGTACCCTGCTGCAGTCTTGGTCTCACGCTGTTCGTCTCTGCTCTGTTGTCAATGTTCCGCGCTTTCAAAGAGGAATAACCGCGACAGCTAAACAACGTTACAGAGCATGTTAAAAAAAAATTACAGCCAGTACAGAATGGTACTAAATCGCAAAATATGGGGCATTTTAGAGCCATTGCGGATTGCCTGGGTTTGCTATATTGCCAAGGCATACGAAGATTCTTGCCCCACTGTTGAACTACGGTTCAGATCGGATCCCTTATGAAGTACGCGGACATGTTTTCGAACAGCCTCAAGGCGACGAATCCTTACGAACGACCTTCCTTCACGATCGGTATCGAGGAAGAGTATATGGTTTTGGATCCGACAACATTCGATCTGAAATCGCATATCAATTTGGAACTTATTTCAAAGGGCCGTCTCATTCTTCATGAGCATGTAAAGCCGGAAATGCATGGCTCCATGCTTGAGATTGGCACTGGCATTTGTCGGAACACGAAAGAGGCGCATTTTGAGTTGACGAAGATTCGTTCAATGATAGCGCATTTGGCCAAGTCGAATCATCTCCTCATCGGTGCTGCCTCCACTCACCCTTTTGCGAAGTGGCAAGACCAAGAAATTTATCCTGATGAGCACTATCAGAATGTAGTGCGCGACATGCAAATGCTTGCTCGCTCGCTGCTCATTTTTGGTATGCACATTCACATCGGAATCGAGAATCGCGAAACTCAGATTCAGATCATGAACGTGCTTCGGTACTTCTTACCACACATTCTAGCCATAAGTACAAACTCACCGTTCTGGATGGGAATGGATACTGGCTTGAAGTCATACCGCTCAAAGATCTTTGAGCGTTTTCCACGAACTAACCTTCCAGACTACTTTGCGAGCTGGGGTGAGTACGAGAGCTATGTCGATCTGCTGATGCGAACGAACTGTATCGACAACCCAAAGAAAATTTGGTGGGACGTACGCCCACATCCAAAGTTTCCAACACTTGAAGTCCGCATCTGCGATTTACCAATGAGGGTAGACGAAACGATCGCAATTGTTGCATTAGTTCAAGCCATCGTCGCCAAACTCTTTTCACTGTACGAAAAGAACCTTTCATTCCGCGTGTATCCCCGGATGCTGTTAATGGAAAATAAATGGCGTGCGGTGCGTTATGGCTTGGAAGGAAACTTGATTGACTTTGGTCGACAACAGGAATATCCTGCCAAAGACCTTATTCGTGAACTCCTCGACTTTGTCGATGATGTTGTTGATGACCTTGGCTCACGTCAACATCTTCAGTACATCTATCAAATCCTTGAGATGGGCAGCGGTGCCGACCGACAATTACGTGTCTACGAAGAAACAAAGAGCTTTGAAAAAGTTGTCGAGTACATAAACAAGGAATCCATGACCGGTCTGATTGAAGATGTGTCGCCCTTTATGATGACTTCCCTACGGCACCCAAGTGAAGATGCCATCCAGGAGAAGTTGTCGTCGCTGACACCTCCAACAGATGTCTAGTTTCTCTGAGCGCCGCTATTCAACCGGCGCTTTTTTTTTGTGCCACAGGTGTTAATCCACCTAAGCCTTGGCTAGGAATATCTCGGAATTTCGCATCAGTCAGTCGTATCTGATTGTAGACGTACACGAAAATCGACCTCAAACCCGTCTCCCATGTTTGGTCACCCCAGCCCACCTGAACAGCGTAACTCAGGGGCAGGTGTTCACAGATCGTCACTCTTCTTCCTGTTCATTGTATGACGTCATCTACACGGAAGTCGAAGAGAATACTGCTGTTTTTCTCGTCAAAACCGGATCGCTAGATCCGGTTGCATTCATAGACAACGCGCAAAGTCTGCTTTTGCCCAACTTGTACCATTGAACAATTGGCACGTATCTTTGTTGATATTCATTCTAACCCTAGAGGATCATGACCAAATACATCGTATTCGCATGCATCTGTTTGCTAAGCGCAAGCAGCATGGATGCCCAAACCAGTGCTTCGAAGAAGAAGACCAAAAGTGCTCCAGTGCAAGCAGCGGTTCCTGCAGAGTTGCCACCGCTGACATTGTCGAACTTTCGTGACAGCATGAGCTATGCGCTTGCTGTCAACGTTATCACCACCATACAGCGTCAGAAACTCGAGATCAACCCAATGATTCTTTTACGAGCATTGGAAGATCAGTTCATGAACAAGCAACCTCTGCTGACTGAGTCAGATATGTCGGCGATCTTCACCAAGTACGAGATGGAAAAAGCAAAGAATTCACCAAAAGAAAACTCAGGAAATATGGAAGAAACAAAAGCAAAGTGCAATACTTTTTTGGCAGAAAATGCTAAAAAACCTGGCGTTCAAACAACACCTAGCGGTCTTCAGTATCGTGTGATCACTCAAGGTAGTGGTGCCAAACCGCTTGCAAGCGATAAAGTGAAAGTACACTATAAAGGTACCTTGATCGATGGCAAAGAGTTCGACAGCTCGTACAAGCGTGGCGAACCAATCGAGTTTCCGTTGAATGGTGTCATCAAGGGCTGGACCGAAGGTCTACAATTGATGCCCGTGGGCTCAAAATATGAGTTCACTATTCCTTCTGATCTTGCGTATGGCGATCGTGAAGTAGGTGGCGGCCTTATTCCTGCCGGATCAACCTTAGTGTTTGAAGTAGAGCTCCTTGCTATTCCATCTCAATCGACCACACCATCATCCGATAAATAGAAATGAGAGCTTTCCTCATCATCATTGTAGTACTTTTCAGTTCATCTGAGCTGATCATTGCTCAGACTACGACGGAACAAGCACCGCAGCCAAGAGTACGAAAGAACGCGAAACTCGACACCATTGAGGTTCATGGATTTCGCGCCAAAGAAACCATGCAGATCATTGAGCATGAAGGCGCTAATCCCTTGCTTATTGATGTACGTAGCGAAGCCGACTTTGCAGCCGGGCACATAAAGGATGCAATCAATGTTCCTCTCGATCAGTTTGAGGCGCGAGTGAAGGAGCTAAAAAAGAAGTACTTCGATCGTACCATTATCACGATTGCTGAGGAAAGCAAACTGGCAATGCAAGCCTGCGGAATCCTCCGCGCTCATAAGTTTGAGTGGGCCTATTACCTTAAAGGTGGGCTCGCCTCATGGCGAAAAGAGAATCTGCCTCTGGTCCAATAAGCCTCGTCGTCTTGAGTCTTTTTGATAAGGTTGCTGCTTCGCAGCAACCTTTTTTTATTTCTATAATAACTGATTACGCAGTCAACACTATGCGGAAGAAGATGTGCCTTTCTGACACTAATGTGTATGCTCATCTCCCTACTTTTTCCGAACTCGGAGTTGCTCAACGAGCGCGCGAAGCCCACTCTTGGCAATCCCTTCCGGCAAGATATCAAGCGAGTGGAGAGCGATCTCAAATCGACGCTGTACTTCCCTCTCTGCATCCTCAAACACTCCGAGTCGCTGAATCACATCCCGCATCGTGGAAATCTCGTCCTCTGCCAAGCCTTTATGTTGCAGAAAACGTTGGAACAGCTCGCGGTCTGAAGGAAGTACCGCTTTCTCTATACTTCGCACGATCAGATAGGTCTTCTTCCCTTCAAGAATATCCTGGCCAACTTTTTTCCCTAACTCTAGCTGGTCAGCAGTGAGATCCAACAAATCATCTTGGATCTGAAATGCGATTCCAGCTTCGCGCGCAAAGGTTGATATGGCCGCTTGTTCAACATCACTCGCCTCCGCTAGAATAGCGCCTATCTGAGCGGCTATCTCTGGCAAACGAGCCGTCTTCTTCTCGATCATTAGCAGATACTCATCCATCGTGATATTCTCGCGCGTGCCAAAAGCAACATCAAGTGCTTGACCTTCGCACACTTCGATGAAGCCCTTCGTGAACGAGCGAAGTACCGCTGCAAGCTGTGGTGAACGAACATTGTCGAGGAGCAACTGATATGCTACACCCATCATGACATCTCCACTCAGAATGGCAGTAGATTCGTCCCACTTTGTGTGCACACTTGGCATTCCTCTCCGCAGAGGAGACTTGTCCATAATATCATCGTGGACCAAGGTAAAGGTATGCATGATCTCTATTGCGATTCCAGCGTAGAGAGCTTCACGACTAGCCTCGGCACGAAGTGCTGAGCTTAGCATTGTCATTAAAGGACGCATGTACTTGCCGGGCTTCGCCATGGAGTAGCGAAATGGTTCATAGAGCTCGGGTGGCTCCGGCAGGTCTCGGAGTACGGTTAGAATTGTGTCTTCTATCTGCTGACGATAGCTCTTAATGTGTGGAAGACCGTTCGAAATCGAAGTAGCAGTTTGATGCATAGAGAGCAAGTTCTGAGCGTTAATTCTGATGAGAGGAAGTCAGCCAATGGCTCTGGCAGGTCCACCTTGTTTCTACAGCCAGCGCAATGGAACGTTTTTCAACTGATCTATTGTTCGCGCTCCACAGAGAAACATCGTTGCTCGCAACTGACGTTGCCAGCTTTCCAGTTCTTCTTGAAGGGCTGCTTGACCGTTTTCAACAAGCTTCTTGAGAAAAGGTCTGGCTGCAGCCGCAATATCGGCACCAAGAGCCAGACTTTTGGCAACTTCGAATCCCGACTTCAACCCGCCTGAGCTTATCATTTGAAAATCTCGTTGCTGTCGTAGTGAGCCAACCTCGCGTAGACAATCTACGGTGGGGATACCGTAGTCCCATAACTCTGCCAGTTCTGGGTTGCGCGAACGAAGGAGTTCAACTCCGGCCCAGGAGGTGCCACCTGCCCCAGCCACATCGATGATGTGCACACCTACATCTAGCAAGCTACTCGCTACTCTCGCAGAAATACCAGCCCCAACTTCTTTTACAGCAACAGGAACATTTAATTCACGTACGATTCGCTCAATGCCTTGTAATACTGATCGAAAACGAGGTGTTCCCTCTGGTTGCAGAAGCTCCTGCAAGGGATTCAAATGAACGACGATCGCATCTGCCTGAATCAGGTCTACGAGACCGTGAAGTGCAGCCATCGAGGGTTCAAGAGCCACCTCTGCAGCACCAATGTTCGCAAGAATGGGAATGTTCGGTGCATGCTTGCGCACGGTTGCGAATGAGGCATGAAAGGAATCTGAGACCATCGCTTGGCGCTGAGACCCTACACCCATGGCAATCCGCGCCTGTTGGCATACTTCTGCAAGGTCCCTGTTGATGTGCTCTGCTTGAGCATATCCACCAGTCATTCCACTCAGTAACAGTGGTTGTTGCAGCGTATATCCGAGGAAGGAGGTCTGACATATAACGTCCACGAGATCTATTTCGGGCAAAGCACAATACTCCAACTCGAATTTCTCAAAACCAGTTGTTTTCGAGCGAAACTCAACGTCTGCGGTCAAGCAGAGTTCAACATGCTGTTGTTTTCGCGAGCTAATTTCTTGATGTGAATCCATATGTGGCTGGGACGTATAAGAGGCTGTATAGATTGGCTTCAAAACAACCTTGGCTGCCGAATGTGCACAAAAAAGCGCCTGAAACCTTCCAAAAAAACGCGATATTTGCGCAGGAAATCTGACTGTTTTGTTTCACATTAGCTCGAGATACCATGAGTTCCACGGAATCAATCAGCTCGTCGTTGCATGCACAAGGGTTCACGCAACCGGGCGACATATTTTACAATCTCACGACAGCCGAATTGTATGAACACGCAGTGATACTCGGCGAAGCCGAAATCTCTGAACACGGCGCACTTCTTTGTAGCACCGCACCAAATACCGGCCGTAGCGCAAACGACAAGTTTGTGGTTGAAGAAGAAAGCAGCAAGTCGAATGTTTGGTGGGGCAAAGTAAATAAACCTTTCTCGACAGAAAAATTCAATGCTCTTAAGAACAGAATGTTGGCCTATATGCAAGGACGCAACATGTATGTTCTCGACTGCATGGCTGGCGCTGATAGCACCTATCGTTTACCAGTTCGCGTTATCAATGAGCACGCATGGCACAACATGTTCTGCAAGAACATGTTCATCGCTGCTACTGATGCAGAGTTTGAGAACTTCGTTCCTGGATTCACCATCATTCATGCACCAGATTTTCAAGCTGATCCTGCCATCGATGGTACGGCTTCCACACGGTTCATTCTTTTGAGTTTTGACCAGAAGACGGTTCTCATCGGCGGTACATCGTATGCTGGTGAGATGAAGAAGTCGATCTTCACTGTTCTGAATTATATTCTGCCATTGAAGGATGTATTTCCAATGCACTGCTCAGCAAATGTTGGAAAGGATAACGACGTCGCTCTGTTCTTTGGTCTTTCCGGTACAGGTAAAACAACGTTGTCGACCGATCCAGAGCGTGGCCTCATTGGTGATGATGAGCACGGCTGGAGTACTGACGGAGTTTTCAACTTTGAGGGAGGCTGCTACGCAAAGGTGATTAACTTGTCACAAGAAGCAGAGCCAATTATTTACCAAACAACACGAACCTTTGGGACCGTTCTCGAAAACGTAGTCTATGACTCACATAGCCGCGCGATCGATTTGAATAGTCAGGCAATCACAGAGAATACGCGTGCATCATATTCTCGCGATGTTATACCAAACATTATTCCTGATAACAAAGCAGGACACCCTAAGAATGTGATCTTCTTAACTTGCGATGCGTTTGGTGTAATGCCTCCGATTGCAAAGCTCAGCCCTGAGCAAGCAATGTTTCACTTCTTGTCCGGATACACTGCAAAAGTTGCAGGTACAGAAGCTGGAGTAAAAGAGCCTTCCGCAACATTCTCAACGTGTTTCGGCGCTCCATTTATGGTTCATCATCCATCCGTGTATGCAAACCTCCTTCGCAAGCGCATTAAGGAACACGATTCTCAAGTGTACTTAGTGAATACTGGCTGGAGTGGCGGAGCATATGGCGTTGGATCAAGAATGAAAATTGCCTACACCCGTGCACTGCTGCGCGCTGCACTCACAGGCTCGCTCAACAATGCGACCTTTGTGAAAGATGAGTATTTCAACTTGAGCATTCCTACCGAATGTGAAGGCGTTCCGACCGAGATTCTTAATCCAAAGAATACCTGGGCAGACAAGGCAGCATATGATGCGAAAGCAAAACACCTTGTCGAGCTTTTCGAGAACAACTTCGCTCAGTTTGCTGATGCTGTTGAAGATGCGGTCAAGAACGCTATGCGCGCATAGCCTCTTCACTTGGTCTACTGTTGCAGAGAGTCTTCTGCACAAAGCGAACCTACTTGCGACGGTCTAAAAAAGGGGATGCCAAATGGCATCCCCTTTTTCATTTCTTATGTCAGCGCACGTTCAAGCTGTTTTGAAGCCATGCTGAATGGAATCGAGAAGGACTACTTTTTCTCTGTCTTCGCAGCATCGCTTTGCTCGGTCTTCACAGCAGGAATATCAAGTTCGCGGATGAGTGCGTTGAAAGCAGGTATATCCGTACTGATAATTTTTCGTAAGCGTTGAAGTTGTTTCTCGATACGCGCAGACAAATCATCAAACACTTCATACGCTTGCTGTGTTGGTCTCGCATCAGCGGAGTAGACGGTTGTCTTCAACGCCAAGATTTTATTGTTCAATTTCAATGGATGATTGAGTGCATCTTGTCCAGCCTTTGCTTTTCGTTGTATACACTCCTTCTCAATAGCACTCAAGCTGTCGCAGATCCTCTTCGCGAGATCTTTCAATTTCTTTGATGCCACGCTGTCCTGCACAGATGATGCACGTGCGCTCCAAGCATTGACCTGCTTCGTGACCTCTGTGATTTGGTTGATAGCAAGATTCAAACTCTCTGCCTTCGCAACTATGCGCTTTCCAAGATCATACTGCGCTTCGAAGTCTGCATCTGTGGTTTGTAGTCTCGGATCCTTTAGGATGACGAAATCTTGTATCGAGCTATGCGCGCCTGAACGCAGGCGGGCGCGATAGCGACCGGGTGGCACTGAAATCCCGCCGGTGCCTCCAAACCAATACACAGCCTCAGGAACTTCCGTCACAGAAGCAAGAACCATATTCCAGCGAAATGCATTCATTCCCTTGAACTGAGTGAGAAAACCTCTCCCGCCTTGTTTCTTCTCTTCCTCAAAGAAGTCAGATGACTTCTTCTTCTCTTCTCCCCGCTCATCCTTCTGCGAAGAGTATTTGCGAATGACTGAATCCCTTTCATCTAGTATCTCCAACACTACCTCTGCACTCGTCGTATCTGCAAGGAAGTATTTGAAGAGAACGCCACTAGGTGCATTGGTTCCAGAATTCATACCTGGGTAGCTATACGAACCGTTTCCGATGAGGTAGGTATGGCGAGGTTTGAAGAGGTGTACTCGTTGATCTTTCAATGAGTCGCGAAACTGACGAAGTGCAGACAAGTCATCGAGTATCCAGAACGCTCTTCCGTGCGTGGCTACAATCAGATCACCTTCTCGCTTGTGTATCACGAGATCATGAATGGGGCAAATAGGCAGGTTATACTGCAGTGATTCCCAGGACTGACCGTCGTTCAGCGAGCAATACACACCGCGTTCTGTACCACAATAGAGCAGACCTTTGCTCGAGGGATCTTCGCGTATGACCCTTGTAAATGCATTGGCGGGAATACCTGAGGTTATGAAGGACCAGGTGACTCCAAAGTCCGTTGTCTTAAGCAGGTAAGGCTTGTTATCTCCTGATTTATACGCAGTGGCAGCCACATATGCTGTTCCGTCATTAAACGACGAAGGTTCAATGATGGATATCAATGCAGATGAAGGAATGTTCGTTGGGCTTACATTCGTCCAACTCTGCCCATTGTCTTTGCTGACATGTATGAGTCCATCATCACTACCAGCCCAAAGCACACCCTTCTTCACAGGAGACTCGGCGAATGTGAAGATGGTGCAATGCACTTCAACTCCTGTATTGTCTTTTGTGATCGGACCACCAGAAGCTTGCTGCTTTGTGGAGTCATTACGAGTGAGATCATTACTCACACGTTTCCAGCTTGAACCTTCGTTTGTGGAACGCCAGACGTGTTGTGAGCACACGTAGAGCGTTGAACTATCATGAGGTGAGAACACGATCGGATAGGTCCACTGAAAGCGCTCACGCAAATCGACTGCACCATATCCGATACTGTTCTCGGGATGCACCGACACATCTTGTCCTTGTTCAATCTTCGTATCCAAGCGCTCAAGATAGCCTCCATAATTCCCGCCAAAGATTACCCAAGGCTTCTTGGGGTGTGCAACCACGTATCCACTCTCGCCTCCCGCTGCAGGAAACCAATCACGTGTTCCAATAGAAGAACCTGAGCTGCGACTTGTGATGCATACTGAAGAGTTGTCTTGCTGTGCACCATAGATCCGATATGGGAATTGGTTGTCGACCGAGACGTGATACATTTGAGCGGTAGGGATATCTTGTTCAGACCAGCTTTGTCCGCCGTTGTAAGAAACCGCCGGACCACCATCATCACCAATGATCATTCGTTGTGGATTTTGTGGATCAATCCAGAGAGCATGATGATCACCGTGCATACTACTCATGCCTTGGAAGCTCTTTCCGCCATCTTTGCTTCGGTACCAACCAACGTTCAGCACGTAGACGACGTCGGCATTCTGAGGGTCGGCATAAACTCTTGAGAAGTACCATGGTCGTTGACGAATGTTCTTGTCTTGATTCACACGTGACCAATTCTTGCCGCCGTCATTGCTCTTGAAGAGTCCGCCGTTCTCATTCTCGATCATAGCCCAAATCAATCCTGCTTGTGCTCTGCTTGGTGACAGACATATCTTCCCTTTCAGGCCTTTGGGTAAACCATTCGATTGAGAGATGTCTTGCCAGGTTTCACCAGCATCAGTAGACTTCCACAACGCACAACGTGTACTTCCACTTGTCATGCTATAAGGCGTGCGGCGAGCGCTATAGCTACTCGCATAGAGTGTACGTGGGTTGTTTGGGTCGATTTGAACATCTATCGCTCCGGTGCTATCATCGAGGCTAAGAACAGCCTTCCAGCTTGCCCCAGCGTCAGTTGTCTTGAATACCCCCCGTTCCTTGTTTGGCGAAAAAGGGTTGCCCAGTGCTGCGACAAACACTGTACGTTCATCACGAGGATCAATAGCTATGGCGCCAATTGCTGCTGTAGCATCAAGTCCGATATGACGCCAGGTTGCGCCGGCATCGGTTGAGCGATACACTCCGTCACCTGTGGCACAATCCCCCCGAATCTCGGCTTCCCCCATTCCGACATAGAGGACGTTGGGATCTGATGGAGCAACAGCGAGAGCACCCACAGAACTGAATGCGAAGTATCCGTCTGACACATTAATCCAACTTGTACCTGCATCAACTGTTTTCCAGACACCTCCACCGGTTGCCCCGAAATAGAAGGTGTTTGGTTGGGTGCTATGTCCACCTACAGCCAAACAACGCCCTCCTCGAAATGGACCAATGTTTCGCCACTGCATAACGCTATCGAAAGCGGAAATCTGAGCATACACGTTTAGAGTCCCAACGAGCAAGAAGCTAAGCCAAAGTCCAGGTTTGGCAACTAGTTGTAGAATCAGAGAGGTTCGTTTCATGCAAAACAGAGAGAGATAATGTACAATGCCCATGCAAATTCAAGTTTGCGAACATACAACGCAGAGCAGCACAACCGTGTCAATGCAGGAATAATTTGTAGTTTCGTGACTTAACACTATATGGGAAATCTCATGAACCGCTTGATTCGCGTCCTAGTCCTTCTCTTTCTTTGCAGTGTTAGCATGTTCGCGCAAGACGACGGAGTGCCAACGACATCGCAGGAGTGTTTCGGCGTTGCGAAAGCCAAGGCTGGCGATACCATTTCTGGACCTCAACTCACAGCTTTAGGGACCTTTCCTATCAATAATGCGCCCTTATTCGGGAGCTCTCGTTTCAATCTGAGCAAAGCAAATGCAACCGCCTGGGTGTATAGCTTTCGCTCGTCATTGGATCGTAGTCCGGTGGTTATCGTGGCTTATAAATCAAAAGCAACAGGCAATTGTGTAGCCTTAGAGATTCCAACTGATAGCTCAAAGGTGGCGCACTACAATGTGAACGAGCGGGACATACAGAGTGATTCCCTTATGCTTGAGCTAGTGCGCAACAACACGTTCTATTCTATTTTAGTTCAACACAACGAGCTCACAGCAGACTCAGTATTTCTCGTTTCGTCAGACGAAACGAACAGCGATCTTTTTCCTCCGGCATCAAACGTGTGGCTCATCACGTTTCATCACAATGCAGGTCGACTCACCTGTGTTTACGATGTTACAAACCGAACAAAGTCCGTATGCGAGAACATTGTATCTGGAGTGTCGGATGACCCTGAAATGAGCCATACTGCTCTAATTCTGCCAAATCCTGCGTCCAAACATGCAATACTACATCTGCCTAGCGATCAAGTTCCTGGCTTGCATGAGATCAGAGTGTTTGATGCTCGCGGTCAAGCCTGCTTTCGGGAGCATAATTTTGCTGGCTCAGTATCGGATAACACCGTAGTTCTGCCTATTGAGAACCTACCAAGCGGCACGTACTTTGTTCATATTGGTTCAACTTCGCGCTCATACACAGTGCCTCTCGTGGTTCAACATTAATAGGTGTTGTAAACAAGATTCGCTCACATCTGAAGGCTTTCTCAGACTGTCTACGCGCTTCGACTTGGCCTCAGCCGACGCAGAAGGTCCATGAGATCAGTGTACATCGCACGAACAAATGAGCTCAGCGTTTAGAGTTCAGAACCATTTCTCAGTTTTATACCTGTCTCGTGAAGAATCCACGCTCCGAACATATGCCAGACCCAGTTCTTGTCGTTGATCTCGACTTCAGTTTGTTGGCAACGGACGTCACTTATGAATCAATAATCCATGCTCTTGGGCACAAACCACAAACTCTGTTTCGTATGCCTTTTTGGCTAGCGAAGGGAAAAGTTGCTTTCAAGAACGCGCTTGTACAAGTAAGCAAACTCAACACCGACTCCCTACCTCTGAATCAAGAGGTTGTAGAGTACGTGCGAAGCGAACATGAGCGAGGACGTTATTGCATCCTTGCAACGGCTTCGCTCCGTTGCCTTGCCCAACCTATTGCGGATCGTCTCGGAATGTTCGATGCAGTAATAGCAACAGAAACAGGCGCAAATCTTGGTGGCCAGAATAAAGTTGAAGCGATCCGCCACCTAATAGGAGATCGAGAGTTTGACTATATCGGTGATCGCTCGGCAGACATCCCAATATGGAAATCTGCATCCAGCGCCCTCGCAGTCAATCCAAAACGGGGATTGGCAAAGTCTCTAGGCAGACCTTTTGATCGTGTTTTCATTACTCAAGGTGACGTATTTCGCCAAGTCATTCGCAGCATGCGCGTGCACCAATGGCTTAAGAACCTTTTGCTCTTTCTCCCTTTGGTTCTTGCACATGAGGTCTTCCAGGTAGATAAACTCTTGGACTGTGTACTTGCCTTTCTTGCCTTTAGTTTCTGCGCTTCGAGTGTTTATATCCTCAATGATATAGTGGACCTCGAAGCCGATCGCTTCCATCCTCGCAAACGAAAAAGACCTCTAGCATCGGGGGCACTTCCAGTTCATAAAGGTGTCATGTTCGTGCCGATACTGTTCGGACTATCTACTGTTCTTGCTCTTAGTTTGAGTATCAAGTTCTTCGTAGCATTGTTGCTTTACGTCTGTTTGACTTCTGCCTATTCGTTCTATTTAAAGCGAGTTGCCATCGTGGACGTACTCATGCTTGCTGGTTTGTATGCCTATAGAGTACTCTGCGGTGCCATTGCCGTTTCAGTAGGCATATCTGCTTGGATGCTTGCCTTTTCAATGTTCATCTTCTTGAGTCTTGCTTTCGTCAAACGCTACTCAGAGCTACTGGTTCTGCAGTCAAGTGATGAGAATGCAGTGAAAGGTCGAGGGTATAGAGTAGGTGATGCTAGTCTACTACTCTCTGTGGGAACTGCAAGCGGATATATGGCTGTGCTCGTCATGGCATTGTATATCAGTTCAGGAGATGTTGTCAAATTATACTCGCATCCCAATCGACTATGGATGATTGAACCTCTGCTACTTTACTGGATAACTCGTGTTTGGTACATAGCGCATCGTTCGGAAATGCATGATGACCCAGTTGTCTTTGCAATGGAAGATCGAACGAGCTACCTAGTGGCACTACTCAGTATTGCAGTCATAGCCTTTGCAACCATGTCGCTGGAAATCTCGCTATGGTAAATCAACCACAATCGTGGGGACGAACTCCAAGACTGGATCATCGACAACCACTATCCCTTCATTGGCGAGGAGATCAACTCGACTTTTCCTCTATCGAAGGGAATGTACTCCCCTACGGATACGGGCGGAGCTACGGTGATTCATGTTTGAACGAGAATGGAACTCTGTTACTCTGTTCGGGTTTGCATCGCTTTATTGAGCTTGATGAGGATCAACAATTATTGCGCTGTGAGGCAGGAGTACGTTTCGACGAACTTCTGGATTTGATTGTCCCTCGAGGTTTTTTCGTTCCCGTCACTCCCGGCACCAAAATGCTCAGTGTGGGAGGAGCCATAGCAAATGATGTCCATGGAAAGAATCATCATGTTGCAGGGACCTTTGGCTGCCATGTAACGCAGTTTGAACTTCTTCGCTCGAACGGTGAGAGGCTGCTATGCTCAGAGCACGAGAATAGTCAGATGTTTCGAGCAACCATTGGAGGCTTAGGACTGACCGGACTGATACTCTGGGCAGAATTTAGATTGGTGAGCATCTCTTCAGTCATGATACAGCAGCGAAGCACTCGATTTCGTAACATCGACGAGTATCTGGAAACATCACGTAATAGCGACTCTTTGTACAACTACGTTGTATCATGGATCGATTGTAGTTCATCCGGAGCGAAACTTGGAAGAGGTATTTTTCAGGGTGGCAACTTCGTCACCACTGGAGCACTCATAGAGAAGCAACCGCGCAAGCAGAGGGAGTTCACCGTTCCCTTTAACTTCCCTTCGTTGTTCATGAATCGATTCAGTGTTCGGGCGTTTAACTTCTTCTATTTCCACAAACAATGGAGAAGAAGCACTGAGAGTTTGATTCACTACAATCCTTTTTTCTATCCACTAGATGCACTGCATCAATGGAATCGTATCTACGGATCGAACGGATTTTATCAGTACCAGTTTGTCGTTGCTTTTGACGAAGCTCGAGCTGCCCTTCGAGAAGTCCTCCAGCGCAGTGCACGCCATGCTAAAACATCGTTTGTCACCGTTTTGAAGAACTTTGGTCCACGTGTTTCACCTGGAATGCTCTCGTTCCCTCGAGAAGGAGTTACCCTTGCACTCGACTTTCGGAACGAAGGGAGTTCTACCCTTGCATTGCTGAACGAGTTAGACGTTGTGGTCGAGGCTCATGGAGGCAGATTGTACCCTGCAAAGGATGCTCGAATGAGTGCACGCCACTTTCAAACTGCGTACCCAGAATGGACAACATTTACGCAGTATATTGACCCTAAATTTTCCTCATCGTTCTGGCGTCGAGTCAGTAAATCATAGTGCACACCCATATTCTCATTGTAGGCGCCTCCTCTTCCATTGCACTCGAAACTGCTCGTGAGTATGCGCGACGTGGTGCGACATTGTGTATTACAGCTCGAAGCCAAGCCCAGCTCGACACCCTACAAGCAGATCTAAAGGTGTATGGCGCAATGGCAGTGGAAGGACTTGTATACGATGCCCTCGTCGATTCTGAAAAGCGAGATCTCGTGAGGGAAGCTGTACGCGCCATTGGAAAAGTTGATGCCATACTCGTTGCCTACGGATCTCTTGTAACGCAAGAAGAATGCAATTCCAATGTTGAGAAAACAATGGCTGCGTTTCAACTAAACGCTGGATCCGTAATAGCATTGTGCACTCGCGCTGCTCAGTACTTTGAATCACTGCCTTCAACGGCAGTTCAACCTTGCCTTGCTGTCATCTCCTCTGTAGCAGGTGACCGCGGCCGACAGAGTAACTACGTATACGGAGCAGCCAAAGGAGCGGTGAGCCTCTTTCTCCAAGGCTTACGCAATCGAATGTATGAGAAGCGCATTCGCGTGCTGACAGTTAAGCCAGGTTTTGTCGACACCCCTATGACGGCTCACTTGCCAAAGAGCCCCCTCTTCGCCTCTGCTCGATTTGTTGGAAGTCGAATTTTTAAAGCCATGGAGGGCAGCAACGATGTCGTTTATGTCCCAGCATTTTGGCGGTACATCATGTTCATCATCCGACATATCCCTGAAGGCGTCTTCAAGAAAATGAAACTTTGACCTTTGCATGCAGATGCTTCTCGTCGCTTTGTTTTGAACACTGAAGTTTAGATCTGAATGCAGTTCTGCGCTTCAGGCAAAGACACGATTGAACTTTTGTGGTGGCAAACCATTGATCTGTCATGTATTCATTGTCCATTCCCAGTTACCCTTAGTCTGAGATTAGCCGTGGCCCTAGATCAGCGCGTTTTACAAGAGCTTGTCCTAACCGACGGAGGAGTGCACCGATGCAGCACCCTCGAGGAGGCGTATAGCTTTTGTGAACGATTGGCTCGGTCGCACTACGAGAACTTCCCGGTTGGTTCGTTCATCGTCGATGCCAGCCGCCGACCTGCATTCTATGCCATTTACTGCTTTTCCCGCTTGGCAGACGATGTTGCTGATCACTTAGAAGTCGAGTCAAAGCAACGACTCAGCATACTCAACTCTTTCCGAGAGCAACTCTACGCAGAGGTTCCTTCGCAGCATCCCATTTTCTTTGCTTTGCATCATACTCGTCAGACCTTTCAACTCCCTGTCGAAGCCTTTGAAAGACTCCTACACGCATTTGAAATGGATTCAGTGTTTGAGCAAGCGGCTACCTGGCAAGATTTGCTCAGCTACTGTAGTTACTCGGCAAATCCAGTGGGAGAGCTTCTGTTAAGACTCTATGGCGAGTGTGATGCAGCGAATCTGCAGCATTCCAATGAAATCTGCACAGCTTTGCAGCTCATCAATTTCTGGCAAGACTTTAGTCGCGACCTCGCTCAAGGCCGATTCTATGTGCCACTGGAGCTCTGCCAACTCTACCAAACAAGCCCGCAGAGTTTGGCTGAGGAGCAATTTTCAGCTAAATTTCCTTCTTTGCATCAAGAACTTCTCAAGGACTTGATTCGCCGAAGCGATGAGCTGATGAACGCTGGTGCTCGCTTACCAGCTTTGATATCCAATCGGCGACTTCGACTGGAACTCTGTTTCATCATCGAAGGTGGACGTGCAATACTCAATGCGATTCGCGAACTGGACACAGAGATATTCCGCACCAGACCCTCATTGCGTTGGAGCGATCGCTTTGCAATGATATGGCGTAGTGTGAAACGGTACCGATCACTAAACAATGACTAACGTGGCAATAGCCGATACAAGTCAGTTTGTCCTTCCTACACGAAGAAGAACAAACTTCTACTATTCATTCTCATTCTTGCCAAAAGATGAGCGTGAGGCTATGCATGCCGTGTATGCTTTTTTTCGTCAAATAGACGACATCGTTGACGAGCACCCTTCTCGGGAAACTTCTGTCATACTTGCTAAGCGTGAGCGACTTCAGTGGTGGCGGAATGAGATTGATAAGCTCTACGCAGGAACAAGCAATTTGGCGGTTCTGGCTCCTCTTGGCGGCGTGATTCGATCATTTGATATCCCCAAACAGTACTTTTTAACGCTGATCGATGGCTGCGAACGAGACCTACTGCAACACCGCTACGCGAGCTTTGATGAGTTGAAAGATTACTGTTATAGTGTGGCGAGTATCGTAGGGCTCACGAGTATTGAGATCTTCGGATATAAGTATGAAGAGACCAAAGAATATGCAGTGAACCTTGGTTATGCTTTGCAGCTTACCAATATTCTGAGAGACATCAAGCAGGATAAAGATCGGGGCTACATCTATCTCCCACTGGAAGACCTTGAGCGCTTCAATCTCAGCGAGCAAGACATCATCAATGAGGTGTATGATGAGCGATTCGTTTCACTCATGGAGTTCGAATCACGTCGCGCCCGCGAATACTACAATAAAGCCCGATCTGCCCTTCGCTCCGATGAGCGAATCACGATGTTTGCAGCGGAAATCATGGATGCCATTTACCATCGTATCCTAGAGAAGATCGAACTCAACAACTACAATGTGTACGAGAAGCGCATCTCGGTTTCGAACCTTCACAAAATTTGGATAGCGCTAAAGCTCTACGTGTACACCAGAATCATGGTGCAAAGGGTTAAACGATAGAAATAGAGCTCAGAAACGACCCCTTCCTGAGCTGTTTTGTCCTTTTTTGTCCTATTCCTACGCATTCTTCTCTCTACAACTTCGCCATTTCCTAATTTTGCAGCAGTTACATCAAGCACAGGCACAGGATTATGCAGAGTCACGAGAACATTAGCTTCAGTCCAGACGAACTCCAACGGGTCGCCGAACTCAAGGCGCTCTATCCCCAACCAAAAGCTGCCATCATGCCAGTTTTATGGATGGCTCAAAAAAAGTGGGGCTGGCTGTCTGAAAACGTTATGCGCTACGTTGCAACGATTATGGAACTGCCCTATTCGCACGTGCTGGGTGTTGCCACTTTCTACACAATGTACTTCAAGAAGCCCATGGGCAAGTTCCATGTGCAGGTGTGTACAAATGTGTCGTGCATGCTTCGCGGCGGAGATGAAATCTACAAGCAAGTGTGCGAGAAGTATGGTCTAAGCCATAATCAAACAACCTCCGACGGACGCATTAGCATCGAAGAAGTAGAATGTATGGGTGCTTGCGGAGGCGCTCCCATGATCGCTGTCAACGAGGACTTCTATGAGAATATCTCTTGGCAACAAATTGAAACTCTTCTAGAGAAGCTGCATTAACAGCGATTCTCTCCGTCAGTCTTATCGGAAACCTTTTTGTTGAGAGTGGTTTATTCTCTTGCCTGCTGCGCAGGCGCTTGAATCACTAGTATAGAAAACATCGTCTCTGTTTTTTCTCAGAAGTGTTAAAGACCGAGATCAGGTGCAACTACATTTCAGTTCTCTGCGTCTTAGTTGAGACGGCACAATTCATGAGAGGAAACCAGCTTTGTGCAGCTGCAGTGAAAAGTGAAAATGAAGCATACATCGAGAGTGATTCTCGAAGACGATCTCAGTACAACGAATTATGAATAAGCTCTATCATAACGCCCCAGTTTTTTCGCAGGTTTTTCTTGCGGCGAGCTTGATGTGCTTTATCCTGAATATTGTAGGACACAATTCCGCGTTCAATTTTCTTGCCTTAGACCCAAACAGAGTTCTGCACAATTTTGAGCTCTGGCGTTTATTGAGCTATCCATTGTCGACTCTCAGCCTTGCTAGTTTCATGCTCTTGAGTTTCAGCATTGGAATTTTCTCATCTGCACTTGAAGTAGCATTCTCTACAAAACGTTTTGTCGGCACTATCGCCTCCCTCGTATTAGCACAGGGTTTGGTCTATACCGCTCTCTGTGCTGGCTTTTCACAGCCATATGTACTCAGCGGTGGCGACACGGTTTCTTTCTTTGTCATGGCCATGTTCGTGTTCGTTCAACCAACACGAAGTGTGAGCCTGTGGCGACGATACGAAGTTCGCGGATTGAGTCTCGCTCTGAGCTTTGTTGGCTTGTCCATTGGATACCGAAGCTACCTAGCCATTCATGATGGTCCTGAACAGTTGTACTATGGTGTCCTACCTGCCATCTTTGGCGTGGTCTTCGCTATCATGCTAACAACTGTAGTCCACCAACAATTGAAGCGCGTTCGTCGATTGAATAATGTGTCGCACGTCGACTTCATGGATGAACGTTTGATTGAGCAAGAGGAAGAATTGGTGAGCTCTTTTGGAAAGTCAGACCGAGCGTTAAGCAAGTTGTATTATCCAGAACCGCAGCGAAGCGACGAGGAGATGCTTAACTTGTTATTAGATAAGATCTTTGAGCATGGTCAAGAGTCCCTGACTCCTGAGGAAAAAACCTTCTTGGAAGACTATTCTCAGCGAATGCGCTAAGTCGGTACTTTGTATTCTTCTCTTGCCTACCTCAAGGGTACTCATGCAGAGGGAGTGTAAGAGAGGTATCGTCCGTCTCCAAGTCATCTCTGATCTCAGTCGCGTTAAGAGCAGCACTTTTTACGCAATTGTCCACACGTTTTTTGCCCGCTTTCTTAGATGTCGATCTCTAATATCCCGAATTTCGCAGCACCCACGCGCGAACGCATTTTTCGCGTGATCGTACTCTCTGTTGCATTGATTTTCACGCTTCGTCTGGCTTATCTACAGATGATTCGTGGATCGGAGCTTCTCCAACGTTCAGAAACACAAGCAATTAAGCAGCTGACAAAGGAACCGTATCGAGGCTGCATGTATGATCGCAACGGAAAAGTGATTATTCAGAATTCGGCATCCTATACATTGGTTCTGACTCCGAACGACTTCGATCCGGCTTGCATTCCACTCTTATCGAACATAACCGGGGTAAATCCCTCTGAGATTTTAAAGTTGTACGAAGAGAATAAGGTCAATCGTTTCGCGCAAGTAAAAGTACTCCGTGATCTCGACGACGACTTACGCGCTGCAATCGAAGAAAGTCACCACCTTCTGCCCGGAGTAGACTTAAGCATTGAAACCAAACGCACCTATCAGATGAAGGCGCGCGCCTCACATATGTTTGGCTACCGTGCAGAAATCAGTACCGACCAATTGAAGTCCAACGGAAACTATTATCGCTCGGGCGACCTCATAGGTCAAAGTGGGTTGGAGAAGGCCCACGAAGAGCTTATACGCGGTAATAAGGGTATTCAGTTTGTTGCTGTGAATGCCGCGGGACAACCCATTGAGAATTTTAACAAAGGCAAGAGTGACATAGAAGCCACCGAAGGCGCTGATCTTTATACCAGTCTTGACCCAGTCCTACAAGAAATCGCTGAGCACGGAATGCATAGCGATAATGGTGGCATCGTTGTTATGGATCCTCGCAATGGCGAGGTTATGGCGCTCGTGAGTTCGCCAGACTATGACCTTTCTCGGTTCACTTCTGGAAAGCTCTCTAACGAGTACATGGAGCTGGTTCGCGATCCTGAAAAACCGCTCTTCAACCGTGCCACTCAAGCGCAGTACCCTCCCGGATCCACATGGAAAATGCTGATGGCGCTTGCTGGTTTACAAGAAGGTCTCATCGATGAGCGTTCAACTATCAACTGCCCCGGTAGCTACACCTATGGAGGACGTACCTTCAAATGTCACGGTCGCCACGGCGCAGTAAATGTACAGCGAGCTATACATGTGTCTTGTAATGTCTTTTTCTATGAGCTCGGTCGCAGAATGGGAATTGAAGTCTACAACAAGTATGGGTCTATGTTTCGCTTCGGACAATCCACGGGCATCGATTTGAGAGAAGAATCTCGTGGCATTCTCATGAATCGAGAACTCTATGCACGGCGTGGTGTCACTGGAAACCTCATCGATGGTCGTCTGGTGAATCTTGGAATTGGTCAAGGCGAGATTGGTGTCACCCCCCTACAAATGGCCGCCTACACCTGCGCCTTAGCGAACAAGGGTACCTACTATCAACCGCATATTGTCCGTTCGTATTATTACAAAGACCGTTCAAAAATGGAAGCGATGGCTCACGATTCAGTGCTTCTCCCCATCGAGCACAAGTATTTTGAAATCGTGCATCGCGGAATGTTTGATGTTTGTAACACGGCTGGAGGTACGGCAACGAACGTTCGCATTGACGGCATCCAAGTATGCGGTAAAACCGGTACGGCACAGAACCCACACGGAAAGGACCACTCTTGGTTCGTGTGTTATGCACCTGCAGAGAATCCAACCATTGCAATGTGCGTCATGGTAGAAAACGCAGGCTTCGGCTCCGAACGTGCAGCCCCAATCGCGCGCGACATCCTCGATGCCTACTTTCATCCCGAACGTCGTTTGCTTCGCATGAGTTCAGATTCGTCGAAAGCTGATTCGACTCAACGAGCTCTCGACAGTTCGAATGCCCAACGATGATCTTCAAATCCCTTTCATCTGTATGGCTCGTAGCGCTATTCGCGCTGCTCGCCAGCTTCTCGATACACTGCTCGAAACAAGCACCCTCGACGCAGACTCTTCAGCTTTGGCACTTCTGGTCTGAGCCAGCTCAGCAACAAGCCTTTCTGCGTATCATCCAAGAGTTTGAAAAGGAGCATCCTGGCGTCAAGATTGAGTGTACTCCTTTGCAGTGGTCCGATGGCAAAGCAAAACTGCAGACGGCTATAGGCTCGGGAGTTGCCCCAGACATCATCCATATAGGGCTTGAATGGCTTACGGAATTCGCTTCGGCAGGTGCTCTAGAGAGTTTGGATTCAAGACTTGTGGTTGGAGCACACCCTTCTCTTCGAAGCAATCTGCAGAGTGATTCGATGGTGTACGGACTTCCCTGGGTTATGAACTGCCGTGCCTTGTTTCTTAACAAGAGACTGCTCGAGCAAGCATCGCTAGAAGATCGAGTACATGAGGGAATACTCAGTCTAGATGACCTAGAAAAACTGAGTTTGCTTTCAGTCGAGAACCAAAAGTCGAGTTCAGTTGGAGTTTCGGCTGCACGATTGCCATTCGGAGTGAACGCCTATGAACCGCATAATGTGTTAAAGAAAACCCTGCCCTTCCTTTGGAGTGCCGGCAGCAGAGTGTTTTGTTTTGAGCCATTCTCTCAGTCTATTGATGAGGCTGCCCTTCGGGCTTTAGAACGATATGCTGAGCTGTGTAAGAATGGAAGGGTGGAATCGTCACGACAGCTAGACGAAGCAATGGCGCGTTCAGAGCTCAGTGCATGGCCATCAGGCATGTGGAATCTGGGCAAGAAGGAGGTGGATGAGTATTATCGAGTTAGCCCACGTTGGCCATCGCTCAACTTGTCGCAGAAGACCGAGCTTGAAGGAGAAGATATCGGTTGGAGTATCCTTAGTGCTGACTGTTACGCACTGACAAAACAGAGTGCGCACAAAGCTCTTGCCAATGCGTTATTCGCATTTCTCGCGCGTCCTTCAGTGCAACGAGCCTTCTGCGCGGCAGTACCAGATGCTGGATTCCCAGCATACGCATTCTCCGAAGTGCCAGCACTAAATGAAGAAGCTCTGGATACACTGTTTAAACGGAGTCCCAATGCAGTCGCTTTTTATAAACAGTGCATGCATGCACGCCCACTGCCGAGAAGCAAACACTTCCTTGAAGCTGAACAGCTATTCGAAGCTGAGATAATGCAAGTTGTCTATGGGAAGAAAAGCGCCCGCACGGCTTTGAAAGACTTGCAAGAGGCATTGCGATCACTGGAGTTGCGCAGCGCGACAGCGCTGCGCAAGTAAAAAAAACTCAGTGTGAAGCAAAGTGGTTCACCAGCCGTAGAGGCCCATTAGAATTTGTCTTCGTCGTACTGAAAGAGAAAGTTGAACGAAGTCATGGATCCATAAATCTTGGTGATATAGCCTTGGAACTTCACTTTCTCACCATCACTAAGTCCTGAACTGTTGATCTGTTGCTCAAGAACACGGAGATTGTCGCGCATGAGAACGATCTTGTGCATGAGCTTATCAACAGGTATCTCGTGTGACTTCAACGAGCTATCGCGTGGCACAACCATAATGGTTGCACTTTCCCACTTCGGTGCCATCTCAGCAGAGTGTGACTTCTCCATCTCGTCAACAATCTTCTTCGCTAGCAGCTTTATGTCTTGGTATTCCATCATGGAAGGAATGTGGCAAATGTGATACTAAACGTGTATCAACGAATTTACAGTGCAAATACCATTCAACGCATCGGCAGAAATACTCAGCTGGCAGCATCAAGGCAGAACCAAAAACGACTTCCAAAGCCCACCTCTGTTTCCACACCAATGGACCCATTAAGAGCCTCAATGAACTCTCGGGATATCGCCAAGCCAAGACCAGATCCGCTCTTACTTGAGCCGGGAACCTGGAAGTAGCGATCAAAGATCTTGCTCCGATATCGCTCTTCAATACCTTTACCTTGGTCGGTTACAGAAAACTCTATGCTATGCGCTGCGTGTTGTGAGGGCTCTACACGTACTGTGATTTCACTATGCTCAGGGCTGTATCGAACAGCATTGGTGAGGAAATTTACGAGCACCCATGTCACCTTCTCTGCATCCGCCTGCACAAGCGGTAGTGAGTTGCTCAGCTTGGTATGCACGACAATATGACGTTGATCCGCGAGGGTCTTGGTTGCAGCAACAGCATAGTTCACAACCGTAGCTGCATCTACAGCTTGAATGTTGAGTTTGATGTTGCCGGTTTCGGCTTGACTGAGACTCAGCAGCTCGGAGGAAATTTTTAAAAGTCGCGTGCAGTCCTCCGCCATGCTCTTTATCAACTGATGCTGCTCCTCATTAATACTTCCTGTCTCTGCTTTCTCCAACAATTGTAAACTCAGTTTTATTGATGATATCGGCGTTTTCAACTCATGTGATACAGTCGCGATGAACGAACTCTTTGCGAAGTCATACTCTTTGAAGCTTGTGACATTTCGCAACACGATCACATTCCCAAGGTTCTGAACTTGTCCTTCAGAGTCAACACTTGTGATTTCATGTCGTTCTTTCTCATAGTAACTCTCCTTGTTATCCGAGAATATCTTCATACTCTCGTGCGATGCACTCTTCTCTGTAGTTGGTGCTTCTCCATCATGAATCAGACTTCGCATGAGATCATTACCCAAAGCAAGTTCAACGGCGGAGTGTCCGAGCAGCTGGTCACGGCGCAGAGCTAATATCTTACATGCTATATCATTCACAAACATGATGGTTCGTGCAGAGTCAAGAATGATGACAGGATCGTGCATGTTGTTCACGAGTGCTTCCACTCGCTTCTTCTCTACCATTATTCGAGATATGCTAGTTGAGTAGTACTCACCCAGCTGAACTGCAAGTAGATTAAAAGAATCAGCTAGATCTCGGAACTCGTCTTTGCGATCCATGTGTAGACGAGACGAGTAGTTCTTTGCGCTGATCTGCTGGATTCCATTCAACAGCTCTTGTATAGGTTTGGCTATGGTACGCGGAAGATTAACGAGCATCACGAGTGCCAGAATAATGCAGAGACTGGCGGTCCCAACAATCAATTGCCAGGCTACTGTACTGGTGGTGCCTGCAATTCTACTCTTTCGCTCTAAAGCTTGCATGTTCAAGGTCGTTACGAGATCTAAGTCGCGCCGAACGGTGCTCTGCGAGGCAAGGTGGAGCGTGTCCAGAAGTATACGATGGAACTCGCGCTCAAGATCATCGGTCAGTTCTCGCTCACCGATCTCCGTGATGTTCTTCTTCTGCAAGTCGAGATAGTGTCGAAATGCACCGGCATCGAGTCGTTCTGAGTCCCCCAGTCCAAGTGCTCGCTGCATTCCCTGGGCATACTCAAGCGAATTGTAGTTTGCTGTTAAGATGCTTCTTGACGCTTCAGACAGACTATTGACATAGTAGATACTCACAGCAGCTAATAGCAGAATGAGCGCAAAAAGAAAGCCGAGACCAAGTCTGAGTTTTTGCTGGATTTTCATGACGAGAGTACGATAAGATCGATATCCTGTGAGTAAAGCTTGTTCACAAGACGAACGAAAATATTAGAATTGAAAAGCAGGTTAAGGAGACTAAAGCTTGGCCGACCGATACAGATTGTTGTAACATCGCGTTTGACTGCTTCTTCAACAATAGCCTTTGGTATACTCGTATGCTGCACCCGAAGGATCTCCGCACCCAGTTCCGTAGCCAGCTTGAAGTTGTTAATCAAGAAGCGCTGCTTGTCGAGTGCAATGCGATCGGCATCCTCTTTGGGTAGTTGCACATAAAGTAAAAACCACTTGCAGTTATAGTAGCTAGCCAGTCGTGCAGTCTTGCGTATAATACTCTTTGCAGTTTTCTCATTGCTGCTAATACAGGCCATGAATCGCTCATGGCGAAGTCCAGTGTTTCGCGGAACCTCGCTTTCGACTTTGCGTTCTACTTGAGAGGCTACCTCTTTCAACGACAACTCACGCAACTGCAGTATGTTCTCAGCTTTGAAGAAGTTCTGCAGAGCCTGCTGAATTTTCTCTGAACTATAGATTTTACCCTCGCGCAAGCGTGCAATTAGCTCATCTGCCGTTAAGTCTATGTTTACAACCTCGTCTGCTTCACGCAGGACTCTATCAGGCACACGTTCTTGGACTGCTACACCGGTTATCTCTCGAACTTCGTCATTAAGACTCTCAATGTGCTGAATGTTCATTGCGCTTATGACACTAATTCCAGCATCGAGAATGTCGAATACGTCCTGCCATCGCTTCTCATTCTTGGAACCTTCTACGTTCGTGTGCGCCAGTTCATCAACGATGACAACTTGAGGTCTCTGCGAGATGATTGCTTGCACGTCCATCTCCTCAAGCTCTTTGCCCTTATAGAACAGCTTCCTGCGGGCAACACAGTTTAGCCCCTCGAGGAGGGCTGCGGTTTCAATCCGACCGTGGGTTTCCACGTAACCAACACGCACATCAATACCGTTGCGCTGCAAGCTATGGGCTTCTTGAAGCATACGAAAGGTTTTACCCACTCCAGCACTCATCCCAATGTACACCTTGAACTTTCCCCTTCGGGATCGCTTTACGAGATCGAGAAAGTGTTGCACAGCTTGCTGTTTGTCTTCCATTGTTGCCCCTCTCAAGGTTTTGCGAAAGGTATTGTTGTGAACTGCTCGCGGTGCCAGTTATAGTCTAAACAGCATCACAGCGATTATGCGACTTTCTGACTTCACCAGATCTGGTCGCCAGTTAGGGTCTAAGACCGTTGTACTGTAACCACTTTGAGATGTGACGCCACCTGCGCCTGCAAAGTATGGAACACTTGATCGACGGTACACATACTCGATACGAAATGTCACGCTCTGATTTGGCATCCAGTCTATGTTGGTTGAAATGTCCCAACCTTTAAACTCATCACCTGGGTTCGCACTAAAGGGGAAGGCTCCTTCTGTTTGGGTAGGGTTCGTCCTACTTGGTAACGGACTCGCCTGACCAGTTGGGTACAGTACAAGGTATCGCCCAGGGTTCGTCATCAAACCACCACCAATGGTCCAAGCAAAGGTGTTTTTGCAGAACCAGATTCTATTGTAGAACATCAAGCTTGCAAAGTACTGTGCCGGACCTTTCGTTGAGTCTGAGCTTGAGAATCCGTTAACTCCAGCTCCGCTCTCGAAGCCAAAATCTGCTGTCAGACTAAAGGCAGCCCTGCTTACTCCATCGGATACGGGGTTGTTGTAATAGCGAAGGAGCAAGCTGTTGTCAGAGTGGAAACGCACGCGATCTGGCAAACCAGCTGCGTCAGTGCCATAGTAGTCGTTTGTGAGGAGTTTGAAATTGCTATTCGGCATCCACGTGATGTTAGCACCTATACCTGGCATGCTGTTGAACTTGCCATAGCTCTGCCAACCATTGATGATCCAAGGCTCAATCTTCAAGTACTTTGAGGGGTAGATCTGCACTCGTACACCATTGAAATACCATGGTGTATTGTCGGATGTAAAAGAAGCTTGATACTCCCAGTTCTCAGGCTGGTAGTAGGAATTGAGACCAATGTATGACATAAACATACCCATATCAACATTCACACCGTGCAGTACATCAAAGTGATATCCTACATAGGCTTCACTAAGGTAGCGATAGACATCAGCCAACTGGTACTGTCCACGATACGGACTATAGTCATTTCGCGGAACCACAATTGACCTGGTTCCGAACTGTGTCATTATTCTCGCATGTGCATTCTCATAGCTTAGGTCTCCCCCGAAATGCAATGCACTGAGCTGCACTTCGTTGTTGCGAGCCAGGGCTGTTGATCCAACAACAGTATTGTCGTTTGGATTATTGAATGAGTGCGTGTACGAAATGTCCATCAACACCGAAGGTGTAAAGAACTTTTGGTCCTTGAAGACGCTTGAGTCACGTCGGTCCGACCCGTTTTGCCAGTTCGTTTCAATTCCATCGAAAGGAATTTGGGATTCAAGAGCCGTTTGAGCAAGACTTGAAATCATTGAAGTACAGAATACAAGAATGATAATGTAGTGTTTCATTGAAGTAAAAAGAATGATGTCAGTAAAAAGTCAGTAGTGAGAATATGTTGTTATGAGAAAGCACTCGTCGACTCATATCTTGTGAAACAACAAACAGCTTATTGAAATGCTATAGCCTGCTGTTGCGAACCACTGTGCTATTAGAGTGTTGTCAATACGTGCACACTTCTACTTCTGTTTATTGGATAAGGGATACATGGCATCAAGGTCAATATTGAGCTGTGCTACATTTACACTGCTAGGCCCAAATACTCCCAAGACAGCACGCCTGTGGTGCTTCAGAACCAGCTGTTCCACTTGCTTTGCGTTCACTGATCGTTGATCTGCAATCCGCTCTACTTGAATCATTGCCGAGTAGAGTGAGATATCTGGATCAAGGCCACTCCCTGATGCAGTCACGAGTTCAGCTGGTACTCGACTTCTGTCTAAACCTGGGTTATGCACAAGGAATGTATCTGTGCGTGCCTGTACTTGAAGAAGGTAGTCTGGATTTGAGGGACCTTTGTTTGATCCAACTGAAGCGCTAGCGTCGTAGTTGGCAACAGAAGGTCGTGAGCTAAAGTAGGCGTCGCTTGAAAAACGCTGGGCGATATGTACATATCCAACGACTTTGGAATTGGCTCGCAGGAGCTCGCCTCTTCCCTGCTCCGGTGCTGCCTGAGCAATACACCAGATGAAGAGTGGATAGACCCCACTGAAGAACAGCATGCATACCAGGCTGAGGCGGATTGATGATACGAGAAAATGTTTCATAGTCATTGTTACACGAAGAGTGATACCAAGAGGTCTAGCGCTTTGATACCTACGAAGGGCACCGCTACGCCACCGAGACCATAGATAAAGAGATTGCGACGCAGAAGAGCGGTCGCTCCAATTGGCTTATAGTGCACACCACGAAGTGCAAGAGGGATCAGCAACGGAATGACAATCGCATTGAATATTACTGCTGATAGTATCGCGCTCTCTGGACTATGCAGGCGCATGATGTTCAAACTCTGAAGCGCTGGAATCGAGGAGATAAAGAGAGCAGGTACAATCGCGAAGTACTTCGCTACATCATTTGCTATGCTAAAGGTTGTGAGTGTACCGCGAGTCATGAGTAGTTGCTTCCCAATCTCCACTATCTCAATCAGTTTCGTTGGATCGTTGTCTAAGTCAACCATGTTCCCAGCTTCCTTTGCAGCCTGCGTTCCGCTATTCATGGCAACGCCAACATCAGCTTGTGCGAGAGCTGGTGCGTCATTTGTGCCATCACCCATCATTGCTACAAGCTTTCCTGCCTCTTGCTCGCCCCGAATGTACTGAAGCTTGTCTTCTGGTTTTGCCTCAGCAATGAAGTCATCAACCCCCGACTTCTCTGCTATGAACTTTGCAGTGAGTGGATTGTCGCCAGTAACCATCACTGTCTTCACACCCATACGTCGCAATCTCTCAAAGCGCTCCTGAATTCCTGGCTTGATGATATCCTGTAGCTCTACCACACCAAGTACAACACTATTCTCGCTCACAACCAGAGGCGTGCCTCCATTTGCGGAAATGTGCTCGACAGCTGATTCTACATCCCGAGGAAAGTCAAAGCCCGCCTCAACTGTTTGTTTTCGGATGGCATCAAAAGCTCCTTTTCGAATACGTCGTCCATCGGCAAGATTGATACCTGATGTTCTTGTCTCAGCACTAAATTTGATGAAGCTGGCGTCTGCGCTATCAAAAAGACGAAGATCAAGCCCAGCAAGCTCAACAATACTCTTGCCTTCAGGAGTTTCGTCCGATAACGAACTGAGCACCGCACAGCCGACAAAGTGTCGTTCGTTCACTCCGTCCGCTGCAATGAACTTCGTTGCCTTACGATTTCCAATCGTGATGGTTCCTGTCTTATCTAGAAGCAATACATCGATATCGCCTGCGGTTTCTACTGCCTTTCCAGATTTTGTAATAACGTTTGCACGCAATGCCCTGTCCATACCTGCAATGCCAATAGCCGAGAGCAAACCACCAATGGTTGTGGGGATCAAGCACACAAACAAGGAGATGAATGCCGCTATGGTGATAGGGGTATGAGCATAGTCGGCAAATGGTTTCAGAGTAACGCATACGATGAGAAACACGAGACTAAAAGCAGCGAGAAGGATGCTTAAGGCTATCTCGTTAGGGGTTTTTTGTCGTGAGGCACCTTCCACTAATGCAATCATCCTGTCAAGGAACGACTCGCCCGGCTGAGCACTTACTACCACTTTCACTTTATCCGAAAGGACTTTTGTTCCACCCGTAACACTAGATTTATCGCCTCCAGCTTCTCGAATAACCGGTGCAGATTCTCCTGTTATTGCTGACTCGTCGATAGAGGCAAGACCTTCTATAATCTCCCCGTCTGTAGCAATCAACTCACCTGCTTCACACACGAACACATCGCCTCGACGCAAATGGGCTGAACTGATGGTCTTTGGTGGATCATAAGTCTCGCCGTCAGCTCGCAATACAAGTCGAGCAGGAGTTTCTTCACGCGTCTTTCGTAACGATTCCGCCTGGGCTTTGCCTCTCGCTTCTGCTAATGCTTCGGCAAAGTTTGCAAAGAGTACCGTTAGGAAGAGGACAAGAAATATGCAGAAGTTGTAGATGAAACTACCTTGGTCAGCGCTTCCTCCTGCTACTGCTACACAGACAACGAGCATGACGAAGGTGCCAAGCTCGACTGTGAACATCACAGGATTGCGAACCATGATCCGAGGATTGAGTTTTACAAAGCTCTGCTTCAATGCTTCGAGCACGAGAGCACGCTGGAAGAGTCCTGTTGGTAGTTGCTGTTTCATACTGCGCGGTTTTTTGAGTTCGTTATGCTGTTGTTGTAAAACGTTGAATCAAGTGGCACTCACCTAAGTTTCGTCTTTTGATGTCCGACGATCTGCGTTCTCTCTGGCTTCCGACCAATCTCACTGCCGTCGGCGTTGTGGTGTTGTGGTGTTATGGCATACTCAAGTGTTCAGCTACCGGTCCAAGCGAAAGAACTGGAAAGAACGATAGTGCTGCTACTATGAAAATCACAGCGAAAACAACCGTAGCAAAGACGGATGTATCAGCTCGAAGTGTTCCGGCGCTCTCCGGTATGTGCTTCTTCGATGCGAGTATTCCTGCAATCGCTACTGGGCCTATGATAGGTATGTAGCGAGCTAAGAGCATAACGATGCCACAGGCTATGTTCCAGAACGGAACATTGTCGCCAAGCCCCTCAAAACCACTTCCGTTGTTCGCAGACGAAGAGCTAAACTCATAGAGCATTTCGCTGAAACCGTGGTAACCTGGGTTATTGAGCCAGGCTGCATACTGCGTTGGGTCTGAACTATAGAGCGAACTCGCGATAGCTGTTCCAACGAGAATAAGAAATGGATGCAGCAGCGCAACAAGCATGGCAATCTTCATTTCGCGAGCTTCAATCTTCTTACCTAAGAACTCTGGGGTACGACCAACCATGAGGCCACTTATGAACACTGCGAGGATAATAAAGATGTAGAAGTTCAAAAAGCCAACTCCAACACCACCGTAGATACAGTTAACCATCATACCGAGCATGCTGTACATCCCGCTCAGTGGGGTCATACTATCATGCATCGAATTGACCGAACCGTTAGAAGTACTCGTTGTCACAATGGCCCAGTACGCAGAGGCCACACTTCCCAGTCGCACTTCCTTGCCTTCCATACTACCACTGTGCTGCACGAGGCCTTGCTGTGCGATAGCGCTGTTGCCACTCATTTCGCTCCAAATCGTTGGAACAAGGAGGAGCATAAAGCACACACTCATAACAGAGATGATCATGCGCGACAACCTTGGCTTCTTGAGCATATAACCCATTGCAAAGACCATGGCAATTGGTATCAAAGCAATCGACATGCACTCAATAGCATTACTGATGTAGGTTGGATTCTCAAGTGGATGTGCTGAGTTCACACCGAAGAAGCCGCCTCCGTTCGTTCCAAGTTGCTTGATCGCGATGAATGCGGCTGCAGGGCCGCGGCTAACGCTAACACTATCACCTTGTAGTGTCTGTACACGATCCTTGCCTTCGAAGGTCATTGGTACTCCCTGGAATACAAGAAGGACTGCTACAACGATGGCTAAAGGCAGGAGCACTCGAGTACATGATTTCAGAAAGAGATCGAAGAAGTTTGAAGTCTGTTCTTCACCAGCACTCTTCATTGCGTGAAACACCGTCGCACAGATAGCTATACCTGCTCCCGCACTGATAAACTGAAAGAGCATGAGAATGAGTTGACCCAAATATGATAATCCAGACTCGCCACTATAATGCTGGAGATTAGTATTGCTAACAAAGCTGATCGCTGTATTGAATGCAAGATGTCCGGACATTGATGCATTGCCATCAGGATTTAGAGGCAGCCAAGACATATTCATAAGAACGAACATGGCTAGTATGAACCACACAAGGTTAATGCTAAGCAAGGCAAGAAGTTGTTCCTTCCAATTCATGGGACGTTGCGGGTCAATGGCACTCATGCGAAAGAAGAGTCGCTCCATTGGACCAAGGACGCCATCTAGAAAAGTTCTTTCGCCGCCGAGCACTTTTGCTATGTACTTCCCTAAGGGTATGGCGGCTATAAACGTCAGAAGGTACATAGCCACGACACCAAAAAGTTCCGTGCTGAACGTCGATAGGTATTGATTGGTATTCATACGAAGTGTTTCTTTTCAGTTCAACTAAAAACGTTCGGGTTTTATCAGCACATAAAGCAAATACGCAAAGACAGCGAGTGAGAGCACTAAAAGGGCGATCATGGTATTATATCCTCTCGAAGGTTGATACAGCTTTCTCGAAGAGCAAGAAGCTGACGATTGTCAGTACTACGAGTAGTATGGTTGTTATCATTGTCTTTGCTATGAAGTATGTTTATCGCTGCGTGAGCTTCGCTCACTCGCCCTTTTTGCTTTTGTCATCCGTATGGATGATGAGCGCATCATTTGCAGCTAGGTTCACGTTTAGGCGATCAGGATGCACACGGATACTCCTTCGAAGCATGTGCCAACGCCCTGCGCATTAGCCCAAGAAGTGGGGCTATCTTACTTAAATCATTGATAGTTAGGAATTAGGTAGCTGAGGCGAGGAGATTTTCAGGCACAAGAAATCGTGCCAATATGGAAAGCTATTTTTTCAATATGGTAGGGTGGTCGATGTTCTATTCTGACTTTAGTCCGGCGTATTCGTCGAGTTTTCGGTAAAGAGTGGTGAGTCCAATATTCAACAGGCGTGCTGCTTCTGACTTATTCCCTTGACAGAGATCCAAAACTTTAAGCACGTGTAGCCGTTCAACTTCAGCCAATTCTAGATTCGATTGTGAAGGCCCAATACCACGGTGTGCGCCCCGCAATTCTAGCGGTAAAGTTTGCTCGGTGAGTTCTACTCCCTCACGGAGGATGAGGCTCCGCTCAATAACGTTCTTGAGCTCGCGTATGTTCCCTGGCCAATGATAGCTCTTAAGAGCTCTGAGATAGTCAGGGCCGAGATGCGGAATACTCTTGTTCAACTTTGCGCAGTAGCGTCCAACAAAGTACCTACATAGCAGTTCAACATCTTCTATGCGATCTCGCAATGGCGGAAGCTGGATTTCAAACGCACTCAATCTATAGTAGAGATCAGCCCGAAAGTGCTGCAGCTCGCTCTCACGCTTTATATCCCTGTTACTTGCTGCAATGAGACGGAAGTCGACTCGCGTTGTTTGTGTTTCGCCAACTCTGTAGAACTCGTTGCTTTCAAGCACACGTAGTAGTTTCGCTTGGAGTTCGACAGGCATTTCTGATATCTCGTCTAAGAAGAGTGTTCCTCCATCTGCCTCCTGCAACAAACCTCGCTTGTCAGTATGTGCTCCCGTAAAAGCACCAGCTTTGTGCCCAAAAAGTTCGCTCTCGAGTAAGTCCTTGGCGAAAGCGCTACAGTTCAGAGCTACGAAGTTCTTCTTGCTCCTAGTAGAGGCGTTGTGAATTGCCTGGGCAAAGACTTCCTTGCCACTTCCTGTCTCTCCCAACAAGAGTACATTCGCATCTGTTGGAGCAACTTTACGTGCCAACTCAAGAGAATGTTGGAGTGCTTTAGAGCTACCTATGATCGATGCAAATGTGTGTTTGACGAAAGATCTACCTTCAAGTTCCTGTACCCTCTTGTGAAGTTGTGCCTTCTCCATCGCTCGAAAAAGAATGTGCACGATCTTCTCGTCATCGTCGCCCTTCACCAGATAGTCAAAAGCGCCATTCTTCATTGCCCGTATACCGTCGGCGACATTACCAAAAGCCGTGAACAACAGAATTTCCTTCTCAGGGAACTGCGTTTTTATGCGTTTCGTCAACTCTACTCCATCACCATCTGGAAGTCGAACGTCGCAAAGGACAACATCCACACTGCTTTGCTCAAGCTTCTTTATTGCGCTCTTACAGTCGTTTGCTAACACCACCTCAAAGCCCTCGCTTTTGAGTATTCGTGACAGCAAGGTGCGCAGTTTTATCTCATCATCAACTAACAGTACAGTACCCATACATATTGCCCAGATTGTTCGTCCAGATCTTTTGAACGACTCTGTTTAACCAATTTTTGTACAAACAGAGGTCAGTATTGAACAAAGCGTCGACGATCTTAAAAACCAATAGCTTAGATCGTTCCGCTCAATACACCCAAATTACAAAGTAGCGTATCTTCTCTTTGGCTAGTGAAATATTGTCGAGGATGCTTTGACACGGAGAATGCTGAAAAACAGCTCAATTTGAGCTTCTATACATAAAAAATGCCCTGCCATCGGGGGGAATTGATAGCAAGGCATGCAGCATAAAGAGGAAGTGATGGCTTGCGCCATCGAGCGGGAGACGAGGGTCGAACTCGCGACATTCACCTTGGCAAGGTGACGCTCTACCACTGAGCTACTCCCGCTTGACTAACAACTGCGCTAAACTAACACGCAGGGAGTTTTTTCACAATGGATTTTTTCAAACATTCGAAAATCTTTGCAGAAAAACACTTTTGCAGATCTTTTCCACATCAGGTAGTGGAGTTATGCACCCACGCTCTATAGCCATAGAAGTGACTGTTCTATCCTGAATGCCGCATGGAACGATGTGCTCGAAGTCGCGAAGATCGTTTTCCACATTAAGTGCAAAACCATGCGAACTAACCCATCGAGAACAGTGGATACCTATTGCGCAGATTTTACGCATCTGCTGAACCCAAACTCCTGTCAGTCCATCGACTCTGTCTGACGCGATTCCAAAATGAGCCACTGTTTGTATGATGCACTCTTCGATCTCACGAAGAAACCAGTGCAAATCTTCTCGGAAATGTGAGAGATGAAAGATTGGATAGCCAACGAGCTGACCAGGATTATGCACCGTCACATCACCTCCACGGTTGTTTTCGATGACTTGAACGCCGAGCGCATCAAGGCTTGTCTGCGGACTTAGAATATGACCATCCTCAGTTGCTCTCCCAACTGTTATGACCGTTGGGTGTTGGCAGAAGACGAGCGTGCTTTGGGCAGCACCAGACTTCACCTCACGCACAAGAGCTTCTTGTTTCGCAGTTGCTTCTGCATACTCAATCATGCCCCAATGTTGGAATTCTATCATAATACTGGTCTGGCTGAATTGATGGACGAAACGCAGATCATGGTGTGTAGCATGAGACCCTTAGCGTAAGGTTTCCCTACCCGATCTCAATACTTTCTTCTCTCACAATCCCACGTTCCGTAAAAACGAGGCATAATAGCGCTACAATCATTAACAGCTTCTCTTTATCACCTCGCACTGAGTCCATTTATGGGCAGAGCACAGGCAATACAAAGAGTGGCTAGCACACCGACAGGTGTGCGACGCGTTGATAAAAAGAACCCTAGAGTACTCGAGAGCTACACATCAAGTACACAGCGTTGTTGATCATTCGATCATCGAGCTAGTCCCGCACATCCACGCTAGAACTCAAGAATTAGTGTACCATCACTAACAGCGTTGTGCAGTTTTTTTGTCGCTGACGACTTCATGATTCTTCATAGGCGCCTCTAGCTGAAAACACGAAGAGCTCTTTACAACAATGTGTAAAGAGCTCTTCGAACAGAGAAAATCTACAACGTTGGAGTTTGAATTCTTAGCGGGTACCTGTTGCCGTGATGGCATCAGCTGAGCTAAGAGCTTGTACATCGTTTTGTGTTAGGCGGCGTGCACCGATAAGGTGAGCGCTATAATAATCACTTTCCAGCGAAGAAACGGTAACACCGAAACGGGTGCTGGAGTGAGCGAAGAGTTTGTTTCCGAGGTAAATGCCTACGTGGGAAACGTATGCATGGCTTCGTGTGTGAAAGAAGACCAAATCACCGAACTGCAAATCTTCCACATTACGAACGCGATCCCCTACTTCAATTTGGCTCGAAGCTGTTCGAGGCAATACAATGTTTGCTGACTTTGCAAACACGGTACGTACGAAAGCTGAGCAGTCGATACCGGAGCGACTTGATCCACCAAAGTGATAGCGGGTGCCTAGCCAATCCATAATCGAATTCATAAGCTGTTGTTTTGCTATACCACAGCTTAAGGTATGCTGATCATTTTCATCGCCGATTGGATCGACGAATGACAGCCACAGCATCTTGAAAGATTCTGCGTCTATATTACCGTCTTCTTCATTCTGAAGATCACTCAGATCTTCTACTTCTTGTAACAATTGTTTTTGAACCGAAAGATCAACGCCATCATTTGGCTCTTGTCCTTCTTCGCCAGCTTCAACTCCTGCAAGCATTTTCAGTTCAGCGGATCCTGACTTCAGGAATTCCATTGCCTGTTGTTTACCTGCGATAGTGTTGCATGCAGTACGGCGCGAGTGACGACCTTTCTTCTTCTTTGAACTGCAATGTTTCGCGTGCACACGTGACTTCTTCGATTTTGCTTGTGCTGTTGTTGTTGTTGCAACACAGCCGAAGATCAAGAGTGCAGCGATGAGCGGATACATACAAATCCGTTTAACCATCATTCCTCCTGAGTAAAAGTAAAACAACCAGAATCCCGTTCTTAATCGCGACGGTGAGGGAAGTTTTTCCTTGGGTGCGGACACATGCCGCAAAACATGAAAACTTCACTTTCATCACGTGCTATCGGTTCACCGCGATCTCTCTACGGCAACCATAGCAACAGGTGAAAACGGAAAAAGAAGGAGGATGAAAAATGAATACCTTTCGATCATTGCGAAGGAGTTCACTGTCCAGGGCCCTCATCTTCCCGTGGTGGACTTACGAACAGTCTCAAGCACCAATCGATCCGCCCCATCGAGGGACAAACCATGGATGCTTGGTTGCAGCAGTCTTTCGATACGAGAGTAATAGAGAAAAATCCAAGGACTTTCCTCAATAATCATCCTTTCCATCTGGCGATACAGCGCGAATCGCTGCTCACTAGAGAGCAAAGGTGAAAGAGCAAGTGTATAGAGTGAATCTGCTACTGTGCTCTTGTAATGCGTGGTATTGGGTCCATTTGGAGAATGAAACCCCGAATAAAACAGCGCGAGAAAGTTCTCCGGATCAGGGTAATCCCCAATCCAACTTGTTCGCCAGAGTTGCAGTTTTGATGAACTGACCATTTCTAGATGCTGCGGAAAGTCTACTTGCTTGATCTCGAGCTGAACGCCGATCTCTTTCCACATTTGTTGTATTGCCTCAGCAACCGACACAGTTCGAGCACTATTGCCCATTTGCAATGTCAGCACCGGCAATCCTTTGCCAGCCGGAAAACCGGCTTTCGCTAATAATTGTCGTGCACGTTCAGGGTCATAGTCGTAACCTCTGGTACTCTCATCAAATCCTGGTAAACCAGGTGGAAGTACTCCATGAGTAGCGGCTTTGCCTTTCCCGTTCAGGACATAACGAACAATTCGTTCTCTATCAATTGCATAATTCAATGCCTGACGGAGGTATCTCGACCTCGCGAGCATTGATTGGTGACCTGCGCCTATGGTGGTGTCAAGTAGAATACCGTAGTACTCCACCGACTGCGCACACGCCTGTTGAATCTGATACTGCCTAAAAGCCTCACGAAGTGTACCGCCTTCATCAACAACGGCAGGAGCTATTGATGGGTCGATCGATGATAAAACATCAACGTTCCCAGAACGGAACTCCAAGAACTCGGTTTTTGAATCCTTGATAAAGCTAATACGAACCCCCTGTACATACGGAAGTCGCTGACCGGCAGAATCAAACCTAAAGTATGTGGTGTTCTTCTTTAAAAGGAGCTCGACATCCGTCGTCCAATGATCAAAGCAGAAGGGTCCTGTTCCCACAGGATGTCTGCCAAAATCTTGTCCATAGAACTCAATAGCCTCGCGAGGAACAACCCACGCGTATGGCATACAAAGTAATTGGAGAAATGGAGCGTATGCCGACACCAGGCGGAATTGAAGGGTTGAGTCATCCAACACCTTGATACCGGAGCAATGTTTCTCCTGTCCTTGCTGTGAAGCTCGGTAGAAGTCATCCGCCCCGACGATGCGGCGCCGAAATACCCAAAGACCTGGTGACTTGGACTTTGCGTGAATGATGCGCTCAATTGAATAGCGCACATCTTCAGCTTTCATCCTTCGAGTTCCTCTTGATCCAAAACAAGGATCTGTGTGAAAGCTCACATCGGTACGCAAGTGAAATGTCCACGTGCAACCGCTGTCAGCGATCTCCCAACTCTGCGCCAAACACGGCTGCGGAACAAGCGCAGTATCTAAGTCCACAAGGGAGTTGAACAACTGCGTACCTGCCCACCCCGCGGCTTGGTAACTCGCGAGCGCTGGGTCCAAAGAAGAAATACCATTTGCTTCGTTGTAACAAAAAAGCTGCGAAGTGTCTGGACCAATGTCTCGTTTACACGACACAAAAACCAATACACTCAACAGTACTAATAAACGATAACGAACCAACGTATAGATTTTCAAAGAACCTCGGCTCGTAGATTCGTGAATGCATGTGTAAGCAATTCCTGACACCTATTAGCCCTTTAGAGGAGTGCAATTTGCGAAAAAGTTGGGAAATAGACAATGAAAAGTCGCTCATAATAGGAAGGGACGCAGGGAAAACCATGCGGCTCGACAGCCTGTATCTCGAGCAAATTGAGCGACTTGAGCGTGCTTCTCCAGACCAAGAATTTTATGGATAATTTTGTCTGATTTAAGCTCTCACGCGACAAACTAAGTCTGTATAATTACTTAGACTTGCATGTAGCTCATCCCCTACTGTCAGTGCAGCTACACCCTCTGGTGTTCCGGTGAAGATACAGTCACCTCGACGGAGGCCAAACACTCCTGAAATATAGACGATGAGCTCCTCGATTGAACGCTCCATGTGGGAAACTTTTCCATACTGACGGAGCTCCGAGTTAACCAAAAGTCGAATCTCGAGGTCTTCTACGCGAGCGATCTGCTCAGCGGGAACCACAGATGAAAGTGGCGCACTACCTCGAAAAGCCTTGCTGAGCGTCCAAGGCTCCCCTTTCTGCTTCGCCTCCGCCTGTCTGTCCCGCAATGTAAGGTCAAGCCCAACAGCATAACCAGCAACGAGATGAGATGCATTCAGAACGTCGACTCCATCGGAATCTTCGCCAATGACAACGACGAGTTCAACCTCATGCTGCATATTCTGACTGAAGCTTGGAATGTGGAGGTCTTGACCTGGTGCAACGTAGGCCGTCGGACTCTTCATAAACACCAATGGGCTCGCCGGTAGCTCAGCATTCATTTCACGTGCATGAGCAGCATAATTCCGCCCAATGCAGTACATGGTCCCAACCTGAAGATGCCGCCCGTCTTGAAACTGGTACTCTTGATTTCTCACATATCTCCTTGTTGACAGTCGTTCCTGAGTAGACATTCGCATTCGCATCCACTCGCTCTCTCTGCAAAAATACTGCGAGAGCATGAGAAGAGGTTCAGAGTGAAACTCAGCACCTATCAAGAGGAGCAATCCTCGTGATCAACCATCGACCCAGATGTCGTGGCGAATAGATTCGTTGTTTGCTAATGCTTAGGGCTTCTTCGTAACCGAGCCACTTCCGTTCACGTTCTGAACAAGATGCTCTGGGTTACCACGATACACGACATCGCCCGAGCCATTGATAGTCACCTCTAAACGTTTGAGTGCTTGTACAGAAGCGTCACCCGAGCCGTTGATGCTGATTTGCACATTATCAGAAGCCAAGTTCGCAGCAGCAATGTCTCCAGAACCATTGATCTCGGTGTATAGGCGCTGAGAAAGCCCTCTTAAATCAACATCCCCGCTGCCATCTATGTGCACTTCAAAAGAGGAACAGTGAATGTCCTTGGCACGTACAGTAGAAGATCCCTCAACGGCAATCCCGCTGAATCCTGGAATACACATTTCAGCCGTGATCTGCAGTTTGGTTGAATATGACTTATCCGTGTAGATGCGCAGTGTTGAGTCGTGGACCTCAGTTTTAATGAGAGGCAGCAAATTCTGGTCAGCAACTATACGAACGGATTGTGCCGAATCGGCAGAAGCGTTCACGAGGATATCGATGGATCCCTCCACTACTACTCTCTTGATGCTTGGCAAAGAACGCATCTCCGTTGCCTGTACACCATTGCCCCGAACGCTGTCATGCATGAAGTTCGCATTGCATGCACTGAAGAAGACTGCGCATGCTATTAAGCTGTAAAGCACGTTTTTCATATCGATGAAGAATGAGTGAGAAAAGTGTTTTTACGTTGCAAAGTCTGAAAAGTTCTCTTGATGCACACAAAATTGTTTCGAAAAGCTGATCTCGTGCTTTGTTGAGTTTTGCGAACCATACACGGTCTAAATGTTGACTTTTCGTTCGGCAATAGAGCAGATCGAACACATAAGTTCTAAGCAAACGAGCATTGTGTGTGTATTGCACCGAGAACATACTGTTGCGTTGACTGTGTTCAAGGAACTGAGCTCTGTCACAATGCACGCTTCAAGAATCGATGTTGCCTGGCTGAGTACGGCTAAGATGAGCTACTAAACGGCCTTGAATTGCTCAAAACCTTGTTGACAGGAGTTGCAATGGTAAAAGGCCCGACATAAGGTAGGACCAAAAGGCGAAACAAGTCGGGTGTTGGTACTGCTGCAGAATGGACATGCCGCGTTGAGCATAATCTCGGGTTCAAACTCCCCCTCGAAGCGCGGAGGTAGAGCTAGTCCGTGGGCAGCTAAGGCTGAACGCCCTTGTTCTGACAATCTATTGCTCGACCAAGGGGTGCGAAAATCCATGTCCACACGGAGTGATTGCAAGCCTAAGTGCTCGAGGCTTCGTTCTATGTCTCTCTTGATATAGTCAATTGCTGGACAGCCAACAAAGGTGGGAGTGATGACAACGCGCACATCTCTCTTTGATGTATCCAGCTGAATATCAGTCAACATTCCCAAATCAACAATAGAGATGGTGGGAATCTCAGGATCCTTAACACTCTGCAAACACTCACGAATGAGGTCAACACTAAGTATCTGAGCTTCGGGTACTACCATTGGGCGCTCGGGTCAATACGAAACACTTCTGTCATTTCATCGATCATAGCTTGCAGCTCGTCTGTGTGATAGCCGCGTCTGCCTCCGTAATGCAGGGTTTTGTCGGAGACTTCAGGGACCCGCAGTCCAGCCTTCTCAACTACCGAGCGGATCGCTGTCTCCCACTGCTGCTCCAAAGCGAGTTCTCCTTCGAAGATGCCCTCATCAATCAGTTGTTTCTCATATGAACTTGGCTCAAATATGCTGTAGGCCATAGGAAGACAAACGTCAAGCGCTTGCTGCATACGAGCCATGCTCTCAGTTGATCCCTGTGAACCTAACAGGGTTATCCATGTGTTCGCATGAAAGATATGGTATTTGATCTCTCCTTTAACCTTCAAAGCAACTTGAGCAAGAGGTTCACAGCTGCTGCGTTCCAACATTGCATACCGCAAACGCTCAGCAGTGTCGAACAAGAAGTGGCGAACCAATCCCATGGCATAGTCCATGGTTTCAAACTCAACAAGGTGAGAGCAGCGAAACTCCTTTTCGTTTCTCATGAACGCTGTGGTGTCTGCATCTTTTTCACCTAGACTCTCAAGGATCACGAATAGTGCCTGAGCGTGACCAAACTTATCTTGGGCTATCGATGAAAAGGCAATGTCCTCTTCAAGAGTTGGAGCAAGGCCAGTCCATTCTGCATTTCTGTGCGCGTAGATCAAGGCATCATCTGCCATGCGGAAAAGTAAATCCTTCAAAGCTTCGTTATTCATTCCTTCTCCTCCGATTCGGCAATTGTTACAACTTCACCCTTCACTCGCTTCTTGTATGCATTAAGCTTCTTCATCACCTTGTATCCGCTTGCCTCCCGAAAATCTTTCTCTGGAGCGGTTGCAAACAACGCAGCATCATCTGGAGCTAAGGCAAGGATGTGAGAAGATTTCACCACCCACATGTTTGCTGTTCGCGATCGGCGGCCAAACTGCTCTTTCGCAAAGACCATTGCCAATTCAGCGGAGGAGGCATGGACGCTTCCAACATGTATGTGTCGGTCACCCGTTCGAGACTGATGGAAAACTTCGTAGGTCTCTAAATGCTCTAAGTCTTGCGTTGGCTTGTAATCTTGATGGACAGGATCCACGGGAATTGCCAGTCGTGTAACCCGAGGATCTAAAGAGTGAATTGTTGGTGTATCTGCCATGCGGTTGGCCGAGAACGGGATAAAGGTGAAAAGAAAAGCTAAACGAAGGCAAAAATACGCAGTCTGCGTTCTTCCCAACCAGAGAAAGTACTGAGCACAGGAGTGAAAATTGGGTTCTTGTCTTGAGATTTGTTGAAAATTCAACAAGGAATCGGCGAAAACGAAAGTACTGGGTCTCGCATGCACAGGTCCACCGTGATCCGGGTACCTATTTCAGAAAATCATGTATCAAGCTTGAACGCCTCTCACTCTAGCACAAGTGACACATCTGATTCTAACATTGGCTCAAACGGTAATCACAAGATTGGATCACAATGCACACAATTCACGATGACGCTGGGTACTCACAGAACTCTGTTACAGATCTTCGAAGGTACTTTTCAAGCTCACGGACATTCGTTCATCAGAATGTCTGTTGAACGTCCAACACATGTCGCTCACACTGAACACGATCCGCATAGCGCTCTCGAAAATGTGCTTGTAGTGCGGGAGCAGCTTCTCTACGATACATTTCATACTGCTCCATGCTCTGAACAGTATAAACGGTTGCGAAACGTCTCGTAGCAGAAGGAGTTTCCACAGCTTCTGCACAAAACTGTGCACTCAAGAAGTACTGCGTTCGCATGACATCTGGTATGTGAACATCGCGCATCCAAGCAGACCACTCTGCTGCCTCCTCTGTCGGTACTTCGCAAAAAACCTGATAATGTACCATTTGTAACTCCTTTATGAATATGCGTGAGTTTGCTTTGCTGCTTTCAACGATCCCATGAGAGCATCTGCTGTTAGAACTTCATGGAGATGGACGAGCTCTCTGCTCTCTTCCGTTGTATCCTGCCCCATTTCAAGGAGCAAAATACGACGCAGTACGCAGGCTTTTGGATAGGATAGCTTCGAGCTTGGAGGAAATGCAAACGCTTCCGACTGAAAACACACACGCTCATTCGTCGTTAAACGAATGAGCGTGGTCAACAAGCTTGAGCTTTACTCAAAGAACCCTGATCATTTGTTTGGTCTTAGTTCCAAGCAAGAGCACTTGCACTACGTTGGCTTTGTGCTTCCAGTTCTTTCGAGTCGATGAGTTTATCCGACGGAACGTCGCTGCTCTGCGCACAACGAACGCCATTCCAATCCCGTACGTAGTCTGGCATCGGATCAGTGCCTTGTTTCAAGACCACCGAGATATTCTTCCCGAGCTTCGCGTTGCTGCGATAAACCCTAGCGAGGTTCTTTCCTAATGCATCGTATTCCACCATTATCTCAGTATCGAGACAAGGCTTTGCAAATGGCATTTTCTTTTGCTGGATGTCCTCAATCATTTTCGTGAACTCAACAGCTACCATTGAAGGATGCAGTTTTGGTAGACACTCTGACTTGCAAACACCTGGCACCCAATAGCATCCTCTGCAACCTCGTTCGGTGTTGCGTACCGTACGTACGTTTCCAAGATCCGGATCACCTGTAAGAAACTCGTTCACTACACTCTGAATAGCCAGAGTAGGTTTATTAAAGAGATTGTGTGCGACGTGGAAGAAGGCGCTATCAATACTGATGAAGGTATGGCAGCGCTGAACAAGGGCAATTTGTTCACGCAATCCAATGTTTGCATAGCGCGGACAATCCAGAACGTTATTGTACTGTTTCCGGAATGATGTCTTTCCAAAGTTGACAATACAGATGTTTGGATACAAGTGTTGCAAGTACTCGATCAAACCATTAGCGTGACGATAGCTTCGCTGCGTGTCCTTCTCGGTGAAGAGATGCAGACCCACAACAAACTGAGGTGAGGCGCTTCCAAACACTTTATCCATAGCCGCTGCAGCCATATGTTGCTCAGCTTCGGTTGGAGTGTAGTGTATGCGTCGATCTTGAAGCTTCACACCAGCGATGTTTCCAAGGATGTCGCTAAGGTGAATCCCATTGTAATACTCTGGGAACTGATCTATAATGGTATTGAACTCCACAATCTCATCAGCAGCCGATTCAAGGAGCAACTCGCCAGCTGAGTTTCGAAGTACAACATTGTCGACATCTTTATTAGCAACAAAGACCGCCATCGTTGCCTCAGAGCCGGATACAGAAATACTTAAGTGCGGATACTTTGCTTTCAGCGCAGCAACTACGCCTGTTGTCATTAAGCTATCACCAAGAGCTGTCGAACAGCGCAACAGCACTGTTTTCTTAGAAGCGTAGGATCGCTCCCAAAACACACTATTGAAGCTCGACAACACTTCGTTCGGATTGGTTCTTCTGGTGAAATCTCGGATAACGGGCATGTTTCGCAGAAGTTGGGCGTCCACATGATGTCCACTAAACTGATCAATCTTCTTCTGCACATGACTTTGGAGTTCTTCAAAGCTATCTGAAGAATCTAGATTCTTCCATTGTAGTTGCATACCACGAAGAAGAGGATCATCATAGAAGCTCAAGTCATGTCCGCGCAATGGAACGCAGCGCAAACAGTGGATCGACATCAAAGCCGCAACCGTCATATACTTTCCATCGCTTCCGATGAACACATCTGCCTGACGAAGTTCAGCTAGCTGGCGCTTAGAACTTTCGCGGCGTACATCTTCGCATCGTTCGTCAACGCTATACACTGATGAGTATGCAGGATCTCCGATGATTATTGGTCGTACACCTTGTCTCACCATCAGCTCGATCAATGACCTCCACCATCGCGGATTAATAATCGCTCTCTCAGACCGATGTCCATGTGCAGGCGCACCACTTGCCTCAACTACGATACGCAGTGTTTTCGTTTTATGATGATTGCGTGTAGCCCACTTAGGATTGGATTTGAATCTCAGCAACTCCTGGATGCGCAGATCTTCATAGTGTCCGCGTATACCTGGGTCCAAACTCTTCACCCCTACTCCTAAGCAATTCTTCTGAAATGCCATTTGGAGAATCAAATGTGTTTGTGCGTCTGTGCGCTGATCCGGGAATGGAATGACAAACACATTGCGAATAATGGAGTGCTCGTCGAAGAAAGGTCGCAGCTCATCGAAGTACTTTGAGCAAACAACTACATTGATCAGTTTGTGCTCGTCCAGTGCACGCGATAGCGTCATCATCGCGTCATCAATATCGCCGCAGATAAGGTAGAAATCTGGGAAGTCGCGAAGCGCCAGCGCCATCGAGCGCAGATCCTCTTTAAGAGCATAGGTGCTTGGAATGATTGTCTTGCAGAAGAAACTGTATTTTCCCTCTTTGTAGAGAGAATACAAATCCATTCTCCGTACTTGTGGGTTCTCAAATCCTGTGAGACGACCATCGAGAACCTTCGTTAACCACTGTAGTGAGTTGACGAAGCTTTGCTCTTCGAAGCAAAGGCGACGCCGAGTGTGATTGTCGAAGTGATAGGTACTCCAGTGCGTGTTGTTCACAACTTCGATATGTGGAACATCGGTTTTACACCAATCGCTGTACGTAAGACAACTTATACCCGATGACACACCAATGAACGCATCCATGAGGTTATACAGCTCTGCATTCTCACGAAATGGTAACTGACACCATTCCACACGATCATACTGCGATCGCAATTCTGCAAGGTACGAAGGCTCATTCTTGGCGGAGAAAATGAAGATTGGGTTGAGATGCCTGAGATGATGAATCATCACTTTGGCATAGTCAACATTCCATGGTGTCTGATCCGATTGGAACTCAGTTTCTACCATGATTTTCAAGCCCGCTGGAAGCTGAGCTACATAGTCGCGCGCTCTGGCAATCTCTGCATCATTCAAGCGCATAACCGGAACATAGGGCACTGTCCATTCCAAACCAACAGCAGCCTTGGTGAGCTCACTGAGGTCGCCGCCGGGCAGTTTGTCGTAAGCCAAGTGTGGCTGTGGAACGAGGAATCGCTTCCAGGGACGCAAGAGCTTAAACTCTTCGATGCGTTGGTCGAGATCTCGGTTGTTGCCTTCCAACTCCACCAGCTCATCGATGTATGGATTGCCCTTCAGGATGAAGGAGTTCTTTCTCAAGACGAACCACACAACATAGGCGTTCGGGTCATCAGCTTTAATCTGTTTCGCGACTTGTGAGGTGACCACCAGATCACCAAGAGCTTGCAACACGTAGATGGCGTATTCGTTGCGTCCTGCATCAACAGCTCCACGTACATGTACGTGAATTCCGTCCGTTGTTGTACAATGTTGTGTAAAGTAGCCTGGGTTCTCCATCGATCTATCGTCCTTGAGTTTGAGTTTTTGCCCGTCTGCCAGAGTGATTCTTATCAACGCGCATGCTTCGCATGCGCCTTTACCCTGCTCTTGTTGCTTGCTTAGATCAATCACCAACTCTTCCCCATCCATGGGGAGAAAGCCGATGGTTTTGGTCGATTGCAGACGAATACTCGTTCTTTTCGACCCTAACTGTTCAACGCATATCTATTTCTTCTATGCACGCTTAGCGCACGAGAACTTTGTCCTGTCCCGCAATAACATATTTCGCTGCCGACTCCGTACTCTTCGAAGGCGCGAAATGCTGCAGACGCTTATTTGAATCGAGCTGCGCACATTTTAGCTGTGCTGCTTTCAATGCATTAGCAACTGTTTCAACCTGCTCATTGCTGAGCGCAGGATAACTTGGAAGATTGATACCACGAAGTGCAATGTCTTCCGCTACTGCATGGCGCTCATACTTCTGTGAATACATAGGCATTGTGTGCACAGGATAAAAAGTCGGGCGGGTTTCAATTGCACATTGTTTCAAATGATCTCGTACGATATCTCGATGTTCTACAGCATCGCAGAGTACTGAATACATCCAGTATGAGTGCGTCATACCCGCAGCTTCTCGCTGAGGCTCATACGCCGTTCCTTGCAGGAGCTCAGTATACAAGTCTGCGATTTCTCGTTTGCGAGCAATAAACGTGTCTGCTTGCTCAAGCTGAGCTAGACCTATTGCAGCGCAAATGTTCGTCATACGATAATTGTACCCGACTACATCGTGCCAATACTCTCTGTACTTTGCTAAGCCCTGTCCCTTAAGGTGTGCAGCACGTTGAAACAAAGTTTCATCATTGGTCACGACCATACCACCTTCGCCGGTTGTAATGGTTTTATTTCCATAGAATGAGAATATCGAGATGTCTCCAAAGCCGCCAACATGCTTGCCTTTGTAATATGTACCAAAAGCTTCAGCACAGTCTTCAAGCATAAAAAGTCGATGCTCTTTGGCAATCGCGCAAAGCTCATCCATCTCTGCAGGATGACCATATAAGTGCACAGCAATGATAGCTTTGGTCTTCGAAGTGATTCGACGACGTACATCAGCAGGATCTGCTTGCCAGGTGTCGGCGATGGAATCGACAAACACAGGTGTTGCACCACAGTAGACAATTGCATTGACTGGTGCGATGTAGGTAAAGGATGGCACGATGACTTCGTCTCCAGGACCAATGCCCAGAGCCATGAGAGCTAGGTGCAGAGCTACTGTTCCGTTCGACACAGAGGTTGCTTTGTTGACACCAATGTACCGAGCGAATTGGTTCTCAAACTCTGATACATAGGTACCGCGACCAGAAATCCAACCAGTGGTTACACAGTCTGTTACATACTTTAGTTCGTTGCCACCAAGGGTGGGTTCGTACACTGGAATTGCATAGTTCATACTTTCTCCCAAAGAAGTTCCTGTTCGACCGAGTCATTAGTTTGGTTCATTACCGAAGGATGCCGTTCAGCAAGCTGTGCGGCTACAACTGCATCTAAGCCATCCATCTGAAAATTGCGTTGCAAGTTCAACCAAGAACCATAGCGCAGCTTCTCATACATTTGATCCTTATCTAGCTTCTTCAATAAGTCCAGCTCATAGAAGAACTCCTGAGCATGCCACATCCGAAGGTTTGTGATAATCAAGGCATCAATGAACTCGCCAAAATTCGTTGGCTCTAGTTCGTCGACTATAATATTCGTTGAGGTGGTACTCATTTACGCGTCCTTTCGGAAACGACCATACATCTTGTTCTGTGGATTGAGAATGAGCATCTCTGACGGATCGCTGATGGCACGTTGTATCCAGTCGTTGAGTTCAGCTATCTGCTTTGAGCGCTGACCCAGCAGCGAATTGTTTTTCGCTTCCAGATTGGCTCGCACATCGCTCTGTAGCTGTGCAGCATCATCATTGTGCAAAGCCTCTTGGCAATGCCACAGTTTCAAGTTGACGATCGAGAGCTTGTCGATCAAGGCACCAAGTGTTTCCATGTGCAATCAATATTGTGTAAAACAACTGTCTCTGCTAACGTGCTCGAGAGCTCATCTCGGCACTATCCTGGAAAGCTAATGCATGTTTTGTGCCAATTTTCTTCAAGCCAAGCAGTCGGCTTCGACTTCCTGCAAAAGCCTCATTTTTTGTCATTTGCGCCATAGTCATAGTGATCATATCGAATACTTGAGCTCTGTACCAATCTCTATCCATGCAAAAAGCCCAACTCTGCGAAGCAGAATTGGGCTTTTTGTCTGAAGAAAAACTAGCTATTTGATCCGTCTATCGCACCACGATAAGCGATTGACTCAAACGTTCGGTAGCGCTCTCAACGAGAATGCGATAGTTTCCTGCTACCAGATTACGTAGGTCAAGCTGGACGGAGTTGGCTAATACGTCCTGCTCGCTGACAACCGTGCCAAGCAGATTCAGGATACGAACACGAGCTGGGCGCGCGTCGTTCCAAGGTAAAGAAATCTGCGCAACATTTGTTGCAGGGTTTGGAGCAATACTAAAGGCTGCATTGCTCGACCAATCAACGGATACGACAATCTTACCATAGCCAACAAGCAGAGTGGTATCATTTCCCTGTGATGTAACCATGTTGACTCGAAGGTCCATTTTTCCCGCGGCTGTTGGAGTAAACCGCACTGGCACGTTCACACAGGAGTCTTTGGCTAACTGCAGTGGCAATTGTGTAGTAATTGGCACGCCAATAAACGAATAGGATCCTATCTCACCGCTAAAGTCGACCGCAGTAATGGTCAAAGGCTGTGATGTGATATTGCAGAAACGCAACACTGTATCACGTGAGTTTCCAACACTGATAGTGTCCTTGATTTCAACTAAGGCTGGTGACAACGCGCGTGCTTGGGCAGCTCCATCCAGACTCACTTCATAGGTTCCTGTTGCATTCGACGCTACACTGATCTTCGCACTGAAGCTACCAACTGTACTAGGTTGGAACGACACAGTAATAACCTTCTTGCTAGCAGGATCAACTGAAAACGCTGCTCCATCAACGCTGAAACTCGAAGCACCAGTTCCGCTAATGGTCAATTTTGAGACGTCCAGTTTTGCTGTTCCGCTATTGCCAATCTCAAAGTTCGCCGTTGTTGTTGCTCCGGCTTTCACTGAACCAAAGTTCAGGCTGTTCGAACTGAGACTAAGTGCAGGTTGTGGTACATCTGAAACCGTTAGAGCGGCATTCGTTGATGTTGTGGATCCACAGGAGTTCGTTACCACAACGTTGTAGTTTCCTTCGTCGGCTTTTGCAACCGAGTTGATGGTATAGGAAGAATTGGTTTGAGCAGCAATTGCTGTTGTGCCTTTGCGCCATTGGTACGTTAGACCAGTTCCAATTGCTGTAACACTAAAGGTTGCGCTTCCGCCAACGGAGCTCACTTTAGGTTGAGGCTGCGCCACAATAGGAGGAGCAGTTCCAACACCAAGGATTGCTGGGTTCGAAAGAGCGTTCGACTGACATGTCAACGCGTTTGCACGAAGTTGATAGTTACCTGCATCGGACGCCTGAAGAGGATTAATGGTCAAGCTCAGAGTATTTACTCCGGTGATTCTTGCATTCGCACTCAATGTGACACCGTCTTTTACCCACTCATAACTCAAACCGTTTCCATTGGCTACCGCTGCTGTGAAGGTAATTGAGTTATTCTCACATTTTGCAGCACTAGTTGGGTGTGTTGTAAAGGTTGGGTTACTAACGACAACCAAGTTAGCTGCTTGTGAAGTAGCAGGTGCACCACATGCGCCCGTTACGACGCAATTGTAAGACGCTGCATCAGCGAGAGTGATACCTGTTATTGTATATGTGGCATTGGTGGCACCGGTGATCGCGGTTCCGTTCTTTTGCCATTTATATGTCAAGCCATTTCCAGTAGCTGCAACGGTGAACGTGGCATTTGCTGCTTCGCAAAGTGTTTGAGCTTGTGGTTGTGTAGTGATCGACGCTGCTGGGTCAACATTAAGTGTTACTGCGTTTGACGTGACTGGTGCACCGCAAGAACTGGAAACAACACAGTCATAGGAACCGGCGTTGGTCGGGCTAACATTGTTAAGTGTGAGCTGATTCGCTGTAGCCCCGTTCAAATTCGTTCCGTCTTTGCGCCATTGGAAAGTCAATCCTCCACCCGTCGCTGCTACCGTATAGGATACGTTCGCGCTCTGACAAACAGTTTGTGTTGCTGGGCTAGGCTGGGTTGTGATCGACAAACCTGCAGCAACGCTGAAATTCGATGCCATCGCTGATAACAAAGATGCATCTGCTGCATCAACAATTCGCAAGCGATAGGTTGTTCCTGTTGGAGTGTTTGCTGGTAAGGTGTAGTTGAATGAATTGGAACCGTTAGAGGAAGAAGTGCTTGTTACGGTTCCGTAATTCGATCCTCCGTCGGTTGAGAGTTGGATGTTGATATTACTTACACCAAATGATGTCCATTGCAAACCAATCACTGAACCACCACAATAGGTTTGGCCGCCTGTTGGCGCATTCAAGGTCAAGCCCTTCACAATGATGCTTTGTGTAGTTGTATTGTAATCGCCCTGTGAGCTGCTCAACGTCGCGTTTCCAGCAACGCGAACCGTGTACTGACCTGGAGTTGAGGGTGCAGTAAGGTTGAACTGCCATGTAGACTGTTGACCAGACATGGTCTTCGGTGTGGAGTGCGTTAGCTCTGTGCTGCCGGTCATGCCCTGACCAGAGATTGTTGCCAAGCCACTGATTGCAGTACCACCAGAATTAACAAAATCGATGTCGCAGCCACTACGAGGCCGTGATGAATTCTGAATAGTTAGGGTCAGTGTCGTTTGTTGGCCAGGTGTGAGAGTAGTGTTCCCACTAATACTAAGAGTCGTGTTCGACGAGGTGCCACTATGACAGCCCGCTCCGCCACAGCCAGAAGTTGTACGGCCAGAGATGCCGTTCTGATACGCTGCAGCTGAGTAGCTTAAGGCGATGAAAAGAAGAAAAAACTGGAACAATTTGTTCATAGGAGATAAAACAATAGAGTTAAAAAAAAATTGAGTCATTGTTTGAAAAGCAACAAGACCATTGGATGAGCACATGAACTGCTACGCAACAGTCATCGTATTGAACTTGAAACAGTACCACATGAATGAGACGGTCGGGTTCCCTATCGAACCAGACTGCTCTTGGACTAACTTCAAGGGATAAATTGTTCTAACTAACAGGTTTGCAACGCCTTGCAAACGATTGCCGTTCTGTGTTGCAACATTAATATGAACATGTTTTCAAGTAGAGCAAACACCAAAAATGCGTTTGCTTAAATTTTGTTCATACTATGCACATCTGAATCATGACCAAAAACACACAGACTGCTTGCTTGTTTCAGTCGATGCTTGGAATGCAAAAGACAAATAGAAAAAGCTGCCAATGTTACTGATTGACAGCTTTCTATGTTAAGTGCCCATGTTACTAAAAGCTTAGCGTCAGTTTATTGGATGCGCTATCATAGGTTGAGCTAATGACAGTCAATCCACCAGTGGGAGCCCCGCCCGACGCACCAACGATTTGAAGCCCTGTTGAGCTGCTGAACTCAGCGTTGTGTCCACATTTGTTATCATTAGGATCACATACGATAGCTGCTCCTGCGCTTTTGGGCGCCGAAACCTCGCAACCAGCGTGATTACAGGTGCTAGAGAAGACGGCAAATGCGTTAGCGGAACTCCGAACGATGATAACTGGCTTTGACGAGTTGAATGTGCCAACACTTTTCTTTACACCATCACCGATGTTAGCCAGACCCGTTTCGCTGCTAAGATCGATGGTAAATGTACCGTGCGTAGCAATCAACTTACTCTCATCTTTTTCGCAGGAAGTCAACAAACTCGCTAACGATGAGCTACAAATGGTGATCCCAAGAAGCGAAGCTGCTTTCGTAAGAAACTGCCGACGCTCTTCAACTGAATTCTCTTGCATAATGTACACGATATGGGTCTTTGGTTAGTAGACAGAAGAAAGCAAGACGGTATCTGCCTACACTTACTTTTTGGCAATCGAAACGTAGAACTCTCGGAACTAGTGACTTGCAGTGCTGCCGAAAAGCTGCGCGCTGATGGCAATCGACTCACCCACTTTTGAGCCCACTACTCCCTCTTTGCCAGCTATGCCATGGGCTTTCAAAGGTACACTAAACTCAACCTTCACAAGCGCCAGGTCACCGGCAGCAATTTGCTTCGTTTGAGCGCTTTCGTTCAGATAGGTGATAACAACCTTCGCATCAAGCGGACGTGTTACTCCGTGCAAAGTGAAATCCCCCTTTGCAGTCGCGGTGATAACCGTCTTGCCTGGCGTTGAATTGTCAGTATTCTCTACAACAAGCGACTTAAGTGCATAGGTAATGTTCTTAAAATGCGCTTCGTCTAGCCAATCTGCCGCCATCATGTGCTTGTCTCTGGAGGAACTACCTGTACCCATGGAGCTTACTGGGACATTAAACTTGCCAGTAGTCGCACTAAGGTTTTGAAGATCTATTGCAAATGATCCGGTAATGTTCGCTGCGTTTCCTGAGATCTTCTCAAGAGGAGCAGCGCTTACAAAACGCACCTCGTTCTTGTACTTTTCAGTATTCTGGAGAATAACGGTCTTGGAGCCTGCCTGTACCGTGTGCGAAAAGAGAAAAACGCTGCAAATAGCTGCACTAAAAAAGCTGGTTTTCATGGTATGGTATTGATGTGGTGTGAATGAATTTCTATGACTAAGACAATTGAACCGACATTTTCGTTTATTCTGGCTCTACTTAGGAGCCTGCTTTTCACTTTCTGCTTCTGCGAAGCATCACAAATCCGGCTACTCCGAGAACCGTCCACGCTCCGCACATAGGTAAAGCACCGAAAGGCGGTACCATATCTAACAACCCTAGCCAATAGCCGGGTTCGCTCGTGGTTTTCTCAACCGTGGTGCCAAAGAGCGGATCAACCTCCTTTGCAGTGGTGATCTTCGCGGTCTTTGTATAATAGAGGGTCTCACCATAGCGATTGCAATCGTAAGCCCACCAACCAATAGTTACTACGATAAGTAGGATTGAAAGAGCTATCAGGGCTTTTCCCATGGTGACGTTCTCCAGATTGTGATTAGTAATACAAGTGCAGTTGCACTGTCCAGCGTGTTCGATACGCGCTGGCATTCTCAATAATTCTATACTCCGGTCGTAGTTCAATAAATGGAAAGAGTGTCATTTTGCTTCCGAACACATACTGACGTGTGTACTCGGTTCGCTCCGCGCCAGACACAACATTGAACGATTGTCCATAATCAACTCTTGCAAAAAGATACAGTGGATCCGTCACTCTTCCCATCAGCTCCAGAGACGACAATCGAAGCTGACGAGCGAATTTGTTTCCTTGAATGGTGTGTTCAGACATAAGACTGATGTGATCAGTCCACCCAACCGCAGCAAAGGCATTAACCATACTATAGTCACCACAACTAAGCACCGATGCGCCAACAAAGAGGTTTATCTGATCTTCAAAGAACTTCGGAGTAAAGGCAACTCGAGCATTCAGCAACGGCTTAGAATCATCTGCTATCACACTTCTCAGAGTCCCGGAAGAATCATAAGTGTACACTTCCTTCATGTTCTTCGAGAGAAAAGCACCTGCGCTTAGGTCCAACCATAAGGGCGAGGCATAGCGCACTTCTGCTCCCCACTCAGAATAGTATGGTGCAATGAATGCGTCGGATAGCTCACCAGGAACCATTCGCACAAGCATCGTATGATCATCATAATTCAGACTTATGGAAGGCTGAAAGAAACCTACACGCAATGAAGGTAGACTAAGCTCTGGCTGAAAATTGGCTGACGCTGACCAGGTTTGTTGCCCGGCATATCGTGTTGGACCAAAGTTGTACTGTCCTTCAACAAAGAACCACGATGCAGGATGGAAAGAAGCTTGCGCGGACGCTTGCATTGGAAAGAGCTTGCGCTCTGGTAGCTCCTGCGACGCCGTCTCAGCGGATTGCGCAGCGGGCACTGGTGCTCGGGTACTGCGCGCACTCATAAGTCGAAAATCTAGTCCGTAGAATAGCTTTCGGTCAATGGCGCAATTCGTCCCAAAGACGTCATTGATGATTCCTTCTAAGCCAAGCCATTCCGGCTTGACGAGCGAGATACCTTCCGTTGCGTAAAAGCCTAAGTCGTTCCTAAGTCCACCTCCAGCAGAGTTGACATGACAATTGATACATCTATTCCCAGTCAATACGGCGTATTCAGGAATTGCGACTAGGTCTGTCGCTGCCGCAAGAAAAAATGCTACGCAGAAGAAGAGAGTGAATGCGACACGTGTGCCCTTCAAACCTTGGTGAGGTCGATTCAGGGAGATGAGATCAAACGGAAACTTCATGTATTTTCTTCCACTAGTCATTGAGTGCCCCTCTCTCTATCCATACCCGAACCTTCTTAATGGAACAACTGTCAAGCCGCTCCGCTTCTCTTGGCATCTTGAATGTACTGGAGTAGTTTATACTTGATAGAAGCAAACCGTTCAATGCGTAGGTGCGAACGTTCTGAATAGAGTCTAGATTCACTCCACCTCCAGAACGATTGTAGCTCTGAGATGAATGGCAACCCAGACAAGCGTTTTGGAGTATGGGCAAAATATCGGAGCTGTAGCGAACAGTTGTAACATCACAAGTGTCCGCTGTCCGAGGCGCTAGATATATAAGAACCGTGTCTGTGAGTGACTTTTTAGCATACGACTGAATAGTCAACAACACGGTGTCTCCATTTACGCCCACTGTCGAGGGCGCGGTATAAAGACCATCCTGGCTGATGGTCCCAAGAGCTTTGCTCAATCTGTATTTCACAGAAGTGCAACTTATGAACTGCACATCCTGCCAAAACTGCTGCTGAGAACCTGCACGTACTACGACGCCACGAGGTGACAAGAAAACATAGGCATCTGCAGAACTTGTGTCAACACCGCTTCCGCACGGATTCTGCTCATAGCGTTCTGCCATTTGAAAGTTCTCGCAAGAACTCAAAAAGCAGAGGCAAGCTAATAGCACGAAACCCAGTCGTCTCAGTTTCTTCATCTGTAATGATGTACTGTTCATATTCAATTTGTAGCTGATAGCATCAACTTTTTACTAAAGCTGATTTCATCCCTTTCGGGCGTTAGAAATCGTCTGCCATTAACGAAGAGCATAATCAATGTTACAACGTTAAATTAGCTCGAGAAGAGTTGACAGTAAAACACGAAAGCCTTTTACAATTCAAGCAGTGCTTGAATTTTACCGCAAGTCCTTTTTTTTCAAGTGTTTAATTTTTTACTATCCGACGCACATCAGCCAGTCTTCCATTTACAATGATGTGAAGGCTATAGACTCCAGGCGCCAATTGCTGCAGTGATATCTGCGAGACATTGAGTCCGGCTGCAAGCGCGATCTCCTTCTGACAACTCATCAATCTCCCGTTGACATCAAAAACGCAGAGACTCACGGTCGCATTGGAGTAGAGATCGATGGGCACGGATAGCCAATCTTGGGCAGGGTTTGGAAACACTAAGGAACTACCACTTACTCTCAGATCTTCGTCGACTGAAACGGTCGTACCATACGTGAAGCTATAGAATCCAGCTGGCGCGGTGATCGGCCATGTGGCATGTTTGCCATTAACAGAATTGGCATCTAGATAATACTCGATTGTCTCACGATCGGCCCCGCTCTTGGCGGGTATAGCGGAGCTAAAAAATGACGCGCTATCATTCTTCAGTGGAATAGTGTTCCAACTCGTCTCACCCTTCTTTCGCCACTGAATACTAGCGTTTCTAATGCCACTGCGATTAGTAATCTGAGCTTCTACTGCATATGTGCTGCGAGCACCGACGGCACCTCTCCATGCTTTGTGGTGAATTCGCAAAGGGTTCTCTACTGGTACTTGCATGGTTATACAGTGCAGTGCACCTGCCATTGGAGTTAGTATACGCGAGTCGATGGGAACGAGTTTGTAGCCAGGAATGTACTCTCGATAGAGCTCAAGAACTCGCTCCAGCAGAGCTTCGTTACCGCTCCCTTGGCTCGAAAAAGATGGAAAAATGAATGTCTTATTAATCGTTAAACCGTTCAGGAAACCTCTCGGATCTGCACCAAAGGTTCTGGATGTAGTTGAATCATACTCACCATTATCGCTCGTGGGTACAGGCATAGTGAGCACGCTAAAGTTCTGCCCATAAACCGACTTTGTCGCGCGCTCAATTGCAATACACTTCTTGGCGATGTTGTAGTCACGGAAGTTCTTGTTGTTGAACACTTCAGGATATTCCGTGCTCACGATCGTTTCTTCGTCAAACAGCTTCGTAAACATATCAATGTGTCCTGTCCCCCCATCATCCACCAGTGTAGGCATCACGATCATCTGCTTTGGACCAAACACTGTTTTTAGTGTATCGAGAGTTTTTTTTACGCTCCAGGCAGAGCGACGTGGGTAAACATCGGTGAACTCTTTCTTGACGCTATCATATTTCACGGAAGCTTGAACATATGGATCAGCATTAATGGAATCAACCATTGAGCTCGTAAATCCAATTCCATTACCATCACACATGAAGTTTCCGCCTTCAAACTTGAGTTGAGTGCGTACGAGTTTGTAGCCAAGCTGTTCCGCCAAAGCTCCAGGGACGGAATCATCCGCAGCGCGTCCTGTGTAATAGATTGGATCAATAAAACCTATGCTGTCTTGGTCACCGTAGTAAAATCCTATCGGACCAAAATCTCGAATCCAGAATGAGTTTCCCCCGCCGACGCAGAAGAAACGGTAGTTTTTCAAGGGAGTTCCACGGTTCTGCATAAAATTCAACAAGGCCGTAGTATCATCAGGGTTATACACCACAAGCCAAACTGGTAGTTCTTGTTGAATAGCATCTGCAAGTTCGGCCCACTTGTTGGCAAGAGAGTACTCTGCTACTGTATCCAATTCATATCCAGCGATCTGTTCTATAGCATAGTCACCAGAGTCGTTCAAATAGTGGTATCCGAACTCTTTGGTCAAAGGATCCAGATGATCACCATCAACATTAAACGCGTAGTAGGGCCATGAGAGAAAAACCGCTTGAGACTCTTCGAACTCACCTGGAATGCTGGATTTTTCAGGCATCTGCGATGCCGCTGATGGTGCTGTACGGACTTGAAGCTGCTCTGATGCGCTCTCAAGATTTGCTTGAAGGATTCTCTTTTGCGGTCTCCGTGCGGAGTGTTTCTTCAACCATGCTGTGCGCTGATCAACAGTCTCCATTCGCATCTTCATCTGCGCCAGCACTCGTGCCTCTTGCTTCTGGGATAGACTGAGAGTGTGTAGAGCTGCTCCTTGCGCATGCGAATTGACTGTTCCAAAGAGCACGAGAATGAGTGACAAACAAAGAATGGTAAAGCGAATAAGCATAGAAAGGTCTAAAGTGTACTAAAATCAACATACTGAAACAAGAAGGCTGTAAGTAACGTATTCTATCTATCGCTTGCAGCGTTTTTGATGCATCACCAACAAACCAAAACTAGTGCTTTGGTTTCAAAGAAAACGAGACAAAGCGCTAACAACAATCTCACGAAACAGAAGCACTATTGAAAGATATGTCATATTCACACTCCTGAGAGAGTGAAAACGTCAAACCAAGTGCTAACAACCGACGATCAAAGAGTTCGCCACTTCTTCTGCAAGATGCTCGAAAGGAGGGTTCGGCGAATGGAAAGTGTAGGAGACACTACATTTTTCTATGATGAATGTTCAATGCCTTGCTAACTTTCAACCATACTATACATGAGGCACAATGGAATTTGCAAGCTCTATATTGATGGTACGACCATGCGCCTTTGGCTACAATGAGGAAACTGCTCGTACGAACAGTTTTCAAATGATGCCGAAGTTGAACGACGCGAGTGTACACGTAGAGGCTCTACGAGAGTTTGATTCGTTCATTGAGCGACTGTCCTCAGCCGGCATTGACGTTCATATTTTATACGACACCCCGCTGCCACTAAAGCCAGACGCGATCTTTCCAAACAACTGGTTCACAACTCATCACGATGGTACTCTTGTTCTCTATCCAATGCTCCACGAGAATCGTCGCAATGAGAGTCACCCCGAGGCGATCTCGTTCATTGAAAATCTTGTTACGACGCGTCATGGACATTGTACAACCATTGATCTTCGTCACTATGAAAACCAGCGGCTTTTTCTTGAAGGTACCGGCAGTCTGGTACTTGATAGGCGCAGCCGCACAGCATATGTTGCCGAGTCCCCTCGGAGCTGCAACGAAGTTGTTCAGTCCTTCTGCGCTCAGCTCAATTATACCGCACATCAGTTTCGAACGAAGACAATTGCTTCTCTTCCGGTGTACCATACAAACGTTATGATGGCCATTGGCGATCAAGTTGCTGTCGTTTGCCTTGAGGCACTTTCTAGCAGCGAAGAAGCTTCGCTTCTGCGCTCGAGCCTCGAGCAAACAGGAAGAGAGTTACTGTGCATTACGCTCGATCAAATGCTGCACTTTGCCGGCAACATGATACAGCTTCGCAGTGCAAGAGCTACGAATGTGTGGGTGCTTTCACGGCAGGCTTGGGAATCCCTGAGGAAGGAGCAACAGATCCTTCTTGAACGTGATGCTGAGATTATCTATCACGATCTTTCAACGATTGAAACGATAGGCGGAGGCAGCGCTCGCTGCATGATTGCAGAGATATTCTAGTCAGACACAGTCTCATTACACTTCCGGCGTTTTCGCAGGTTTCTTTGTGACACTGCCCTTCATACCCTCCTTTTAGCCTTTTAGAAACGATCAGTCCGTTCGGTAGGCACTACATAACCAGTACTAGAGTGAATCAAAAAAAGGGGTGCCGCAGCGCGGCACCCCTTGAAAAGAAACACTATACGATGACTAGCGTACGATGATTACAGACTTTGTGGTCATATAACCTTCCGCTGTTATCAGACGAACCACATATCGACCCGATGTCAGATGAGCATCAACAGCATTGAGTACGCGTACGTGCTCTCCTGCTTCAGTTACACCATTCATCAGGGTTGCTACGGTACGACCTTGGAGGTCGGTCACATCGACGCTTAGATAGGAAGTCTGAGGAACGCGAATACGAATGGTAGCGAAATCAGCAACAGGATTTGGCTCTGGGTTCATAAGTGAGAATCCGAGCTGCTCAGCATCAACCACGCTAGTGGAAGTAATGACGATCGTTGCTGCGTTTGAGGTTGCTGTTCCACATTCACTCGAAACTTCGCAGGTATAACTACCTGCGTTGTCCTTCGTTGTTCCACTAACTGTCAATGTAGCATTCGTTGCACCAGGGATATTGGCTCCATTCAATTTCCATTGGTACTGCAGAGTACCACTTCCAGCTGCGGTAACCGACAAGCTAAACACCGCATTCAAACCGACCGTTTGAGAGACTGGCTGAGTTGTAATGACTGGAGGTGGTGCGATTGATCCACGAGCGACTGATGAGCCAGTGACTCCACAAGAGTTACGAACGCTCACAGTATAGACACCTGCATCTGCTGCACTAACCGAGTTAATAGTTAGTGTTGCGTTGGTCGCTCCAGCCAATGCAGTACCATCTTTCGTCCATTGATAGCTTAGCGCTCCGCCACTTGCAGAAACACTAAAGCTCATCGAACTACCAATACAAGCAGCTGCGTCAGCAGGCTGGCTCGCTATAACTGGTGAACTATTCACTTGAATATGAGCAATCGCTGATGTTACACGTGAACCACCTGGCTGAACTGTGATTTGACAGGTGTAATCACCACTATCAGCAGTGGTTAGTCCGTTGAGTATCAAACTTGCTGTTGTTGAACCTGAAATGTTTGGTCCATCGCTGAGTGCTGCTGTTCCCTTAAACCACTGATAGTACAGTGTTCCACCAACTGGCGTTGGAACAGCAACAACATCCAGACGTGCATTTGCGCCATCACAGACACTCGTTGCTTGTGGCTGACTTGTAATCGATACAGTAGGTACATAGAGCGCAAAAGCATTGGATGTAGCTAATCCACAAACACCAATCGCTTGAACACGATAATCAGTTGCGATATCCGTTGGAAGTACTCCACGAATAGTCAACACGTTAGTTGTTGCTCCGCTATAGTGCGAATCATCCGTAAGTAACGTACTGCCCTTATACCAAGCGTATTGCAGGACATTGTTGATACCACGACCCAAACCAGCAGCTTCCACAGATACGCTGATTGTCGATCCATAAGAAACCGCAACATTCGATGGCTGACGAGTAATTGATGCAGCCAAACCTACTATCACGTCTACTGTATTTGTGACTTGTTGGTTTGTACCACAGGCCGTACTACCATTGATGATACAACGATAGCCACCACTTTGAGTGGTCAAGGCGTTGTTAAGCGTCAACACCGAGTTTGTTTGACCTGTTATGTTGACTCCATCACGTTGCCATTGATAGGACAAGGCTGTACCATTGACAGCAACGAATGTCGTAATCGTGCCGCCAGCGCATAAACGCTGTGGCTCTGGCTGCGTTGTAATCATGAGCTGCGTTTGTACCGTCAATATTGCAGCTGTACTGGTGACCGTATTACAGGTGCCGCTCACTACGACGTCGTAGGTACCTGCATTCGCTGTACCAACACCACTCAAGACCAAAGTAGCAGTTGCTGCACTAGGGTTATTGTTGATTGCAGCACCATTGAATCTCCACTGATAGCTAGCTCCTGTTCCTGTATTACTAACACTAAAGCGTACTTCAGTGTTTGTACAGGCAACTTGACTCGATGGAGGCGTCTGAATAGCGATTGGTGTGTTCACCACGAGGATTGCGGCATTTGTTGCAATGCCACTTGGAACGCACAGACCCTTAATCAAACAATCGTAACTGCCGGCGCTTGCTAGACTGACATTCGTTAAGCTAAGTGTTGGAGTTGTTGCACTAGCATTTCCGGTGATAGCTACACCATTAAATCTCCACTGGTATGTCAATCCGGTTCCTGATGCGCTAGTACTAAAGACAACTGTACTACCGATACAAGCTTGTTGGTTGCTCAAGTTCGCTGCGGTAACGCGCGGATTAGTGTTAACAACAAGTGATACCGTTGAAGAATTCATCGATGTTGGCGCACAGCTACCGTTTACAATAACATAGTAGCTTCCAGCATCGCTCGCCACTGGATTAGAAAGAACAAGAGTACTGTTTGTTGCTCCGAACAGCACGGTTCCATCCTTGATCCATTGGTAGCTGAGATTTGTTCCAACAGCGCCAACACTGAATGTGAATGGATTGCCTTCACAAATCGTTGCTCCCACCGGTTGGGTGCTGATCGCCGTGCTTGGATTGACAATGATGGTTGCTTCAGAAGAGTTGAAACCAACTGGCTGACACGCGCTCATTACGCGACAAGTATATACCCCAGCTTCATTTGCTTGAATATTGTTGATCGTCAATGTCCGTGTGTTTGCACTTGGATATGTCGACAACGACAAGTTAGAGCCATTGCGCTGCCACTGGAAGGTCGGCAAGGTTGCATCTGCATTGATTGATACCGAGAGTGTCAAATTCGAGCCTCGACAGATACTCTGCGATACAGGCTGTTGGCTGATAGAAGCTGGAACCGTCATGTTCAGTACTGCCGCATTTGATGTAGCTGTACCGCAGCTGTTCGTGCCAATGACCCGATAACTACCTGTGTCCGACAATACAGGACTCGCAATAGTGTAGCTGGAATTGGTAGCTCCACTAATATTGACCTGATTCTTCTGCCACTGATAGTTGAGGCCACTACCACTGATATTCGTTGTAAATGTGAGTGAAGTGCCAACACAGCCGGTTTGAGACTGTGGTTGTAGCAGAACGACAGGTGTGTTAACCGTGAGGACTGCCGCGTTTGAGAACAAACCGTTAAGTGAACAAGGTCCAGTAACAAAACAGCTGTAACTGCCTGACGTTCCTGGTTGAACATTGGTCAAGACAAGGTTTGCAGTTTGAGCACTAGAATTTTGTCCGATGCTCATTGGTGCACCATTGTAATACCATTGATACGATGGGTTTGCACCAGCTACTACCACTGACATCGTCACGGTAGCACCACCACATACTGTTTGTGAGACTGGCTGTGTTGTCACGGTATTGGCGCTAAGTACCACGAATGAAACAGTGTTGCTATACACCGGAACAGCTGAACAAGCCGAGATGATCTGTACTCGATAGAATCCATCATCGCTTTGTTGCACATTGCTCTTGTTATAGGTTGCATTTGTAGCGCCATTGATAACAGTCCAGGATCCATTACGAGCTGCATCTTGTTGCCATTGATACGTAATGTTCTGACCGTTACCATTCACAGCTACGCTGAGTGAAAGCGAGCTACCTGAGCAAACTGGCTCTGGAGTAACTGGTTGTGTAGTTACAACCGGTGGTTGGCAGGTAAAGACTTGTACCGTATTTGTGTTCTGAGTGGTAGCTCCACATGGTCCGGAAACCACACAACGATAGTTGCCTGAGTCAGCTACTGTGCTAATCATGTATGAGTAGCTTGGCAAATTCGCGCCAACGTTAACCCAACTGCCATTACGCAACTGATCACGCTGCCATTGGAAGTTAGCAGTACCGGTAACCGTAACGGTTAGAGTTACTGTTTGTCCTACGTTATAAGGTATAGCTGGCCACGTTGGTTGCCCAACGATATTGAAGATACTCTGTACTGTTGCCTTCGCGACGTTAGAGACAACAGGAACGGAGCTACAATTACCTGTAACTTTCACGCGATACGAACCTGAGTCTAGGGTTGAAGCACCAACTTTGGTATAGGTTGCATTGGTTGCACCTGTAATCGTAGTCCACGTACCACTTCCAGTTCTGTCCTGTTCCCACTGATACCCAACCACGGTACCAATAGTTGAAACAGTGAAGCTTATGGTGCCTCCTGCACAAATGGTAACCGGTTGAGGATGAGCACTGACTTGAACATTTTGTTGAACGCTTAGTGAAGCTTGGTTAGAAATTGTCGTTGCGCTACATGGACCATTCAAGACCATGCGATACGAACCAGCGTCGGCAATCACGAGGGAAGCAAAATTCAATGTTGAATTTGTTGCTCCACTAACATTCTGCCATACCGATCCGTCGAACTTCTGCCATTGGTATGAAGTAATGGAGCCGCTGGCTGTCATACTTAACACACTAGCTTCACCAGTACAAGCACTTGCCGGACTAAAGCTTGGATGCGAGTTGATAACGATTGGAGTATTCACAACCAGCACTGCGGTTGCGCTATTTACTACTCCACACGTGCCGCTGACAACCACTCGATATGATCCAGCATCTGCTACAACCACTGCCCCAATGTTAAAGGCGGAGGTTGAGGCACCAGGGACTGGCGTCCATGTTGAACCATTCAACTTCTGCCACTGATAGCTAAGATTTGCTCCGCTAGCACCAACACTGATATTGAACGGTGCTCCCTGACAAATTGTTGTTGAAGCTGTTGGTTCAGTACCAATCACAGTTGCAGGAATCTGAACGATTGTGATTGAATGTGAAGTGACCGATCCGCAGGTTCCGTTGACAATCACATCATAGCTGGCGAAATCACTTGCTGTTGCAGCTGCAACGCTATAGCTCGAATTGGTAGCCGACGCGATTGCAACTCCAGTCTTACGCCACTGATAGCTTATGTTCGCCGCACTAGCACCAACGGTGATCGTGAATGGCTGACCTAAGCACACTTGAGGAGTCGTGCTTGAAGGCTGAGCGCTAATGACGGTTGGAGCAATCTGTGAAACAATTACATTCTGAGAAGTTACCACGCCACAGTCTCCAGAAATCACGACGGAATATGTCGCAAAATCTGTGGATTGTGCGTTCGTGATGCTAAGGCTAGAAGCTGTTGCTCCTGAGATGGCGTTGCCATTACGACGCCACTGATAGCCAATGTTCGAGGCTTGAGCGCCGACAGAAAGTGTGAAGTTCGCACCCAGACACACAGATGATGGTGTTGCTGTTGGTTGCGTTGTAATAACAGTTGCATTGAGTTGGGTCAATGTAGCTGAAGCCGAAGTATCCGGAGGAGCACAAGCGCCGCTTGCGATAAATCGATAGCTAGTGAAGTCAGCCGCAGCAAGACTTGCAATAGTGTAGCTCGTCGCAGTGGCGCCACTAATATCTGTCCAGCTTGATCCAACAAGCTTCTGCCACTGGTATCCAATACCCGTGCCACTTGCCACACCACTAAAGATCATGTTTGCACCCAAACATCTGCTAGCTCCCACTGGATCCTGACTAATGTTTGGCAGCGTATTCACTGTAACAACAGCAACTGAGCTCACCACTGAGTCGATGCTTGAAGCGTATACTCTACAGGTGTACGAGCCTGCGTCGCCGGTAACCACGCTTGAAATACTATAACTAGATGTGGTTGCGCCACTAATAGCGCTGCTACCCTTGTACCATTGGTAACTGAGTGAAGGATTTGGTCTCGATACGTTGTCATCAAAAGCAACCGGAGTCGTCACACTAACGCTCAGATTCAGTGCTTGACCTACACACAATGTCGCGGAAGAAGGCTGCGATCCAATGCTCAAATTTGGACGTATTTCGTCCGCACCCATGTAGTAGACTGTTCTCGCTACATTATCAAAGTCGTTATTGACCACTGATGAAACAGCTGGACTACCAAGGTACCCTGGGTTAACTGCACTTAAGTGTAAGTCACAATTCGTACTATCAATGAAAGCAGGGCTACCGATAATTGAGTTAGCATTTGCAGAGCTTGCTAGCTGTAAAGCACCCAGGCTGGTTTGTGCCGTGTTGTTGAAAAGAGAGAATGCTGAGTTAGCATTACTTCCCATGCGATACATGTTATAATCATTGGCCGTGAAGGCGGAAGACCCTACAACTGAATACACTGCATAACTTACGCCCAAGTACACATTGGAAGGGCTGATTTGTATGTTATTGATGAGCATATTGTTGCGAAGGTCAATGCCCGTACTACCACTGGCAATACCAATAGGTGCAGTCGTTGGCTTCCACGAAGTCGTCGTGAAGGTTGTTCCCCGCATCAATATGGTATTGTGAATCATACTTATTCCACCGCTGGTTGAGGTATAACCTGTGCGAATACCGTAAATACCGTATTGGAATGATGCATCACCGTCCGACAAGATGTTGGAGAAGAAGTTGTTATCGATCACAATGCCGCTGTTTGGAAGACCGGTACCAATATCAATTCCAGCCACACCGTAGCCTGAGCCTGTTTGAAGGTGGAACAGTGAATCGATGACGTTTCTTGTAATTCGTATGTTCGAAACACCCGAGCCAATTCCGAAACCACGCACACATGGAGATGTTCCTATTGATGCTGCGTTGTAGCAGCGATTGAGGGTATTGCGAGATACTACCCCACCAGTAACCGAAGTCAGAGAAACAACTGCCATTGCAGTGCTCGTCGTATTGTTGACATTCTGGATGAGGTTATTATCCATCGTGAGATTCGCAACGCCTGTTAGATCGATAGCTGTGAAACGAACGGTATCCGTAGGTGCTGAACCACCAGGTGCAACACCGATCGTGTTGCCACGGATGAGCAGATTGTCGTTCATACCACCCGTACTTGCTATGACGCGAATACCATAGTACGAAGCCAAGATTCGGTTGTCCGTGATAGCGTTGTTATCATTGTCATCGCCTGAGGTACCGACGGTTGTTGAACCTACCCAAACTGCCTGTCCGCTTGAGTTGGTTGCAAGACCTGTCTTAAGCGTACAGTAACGCAGCGTATCGTTTGTTGCACCTGCTCCGATACCCAAGCTGCTAAACTGAACGGCTGCAATGGAACCGGTCGTTGCAGTATTGATAATCGTCATGTTTGTACCACTCTGATCACCAACGCGGCGACCATCAATGATGATACGATCGGCACCATTCAAACGTATCAAACCACCAGCAAAGCTGCCAGAGATTGTGTCGGTAGTTGAAGCCGCAGGACGGATTGTAAGAGTAAAACCACCGTTGCCGTGCTCAACCAATTCATTGAGGGCAATGGAGCCAGTCTCAGCTGTCAAATTTCCTGTCACAACTGCAGTAACATTTCCAGTAATAACACGAGAGTTCACAACGTCGAAGAGACCACCAGAGTTTGTGATAGAAGTAATGCTCTCTGAAGGGCCAACATTGATTGTACCGCTCAATGCGTTAGCAATGGTGTAACTGCGATAGTTGGCACTTGGGAAGGACGTTGAAGCGATGTTTACAGAGGTTGGGAATGAAGTGAAGGCACAAGCATTAACTCCAACAAATGGTGTGGATGCTAAGTCTTGCGCAATCACGAAGTACTGGACTACATCACCAACGGCGAGGCTCGACTGCAACAAAGCGTAGTTTACCGAGAAGCTAAATGGAGATGTTGTGCCGTTTGCTTCAACCCACTTCCAACCGTTATCTGTGCTCGAGTTGCCCGCATAGGTATCTGCATCAGTCGACTTCTTGAAGTAGAGTCTTGGCTTGGTTCCGCTAGAAGTATTGATACCTGAGTAGTCCGTGATGCTGACGTTAGAAACTGTGCGAACAGATTCTACAATTCCGTTCGCCAATGGTGAGTAGCTAATTGTTGGTGCGAAGATGTCTGTTGCGTTACATGAACCACATTGATCAGCTCCGATGTCTGGGAATGATGCTGGACGTGAATCGCCATCAAAATCATCGCTAATGCCAGCGATCGCAGAACCTCCTCCGCGAGCAGCGGTTGTGCCTGTTACGTGCAGATTGACGTTCGACACTGTTCCGGTTGGGAATACCAAACCTGGAACTGAGTAACCTGAAGCTGCATCCTGCGATGACGCACCCCGCCAAGCAGTCATGGAAGCATATACGTAAATTGTTGAGCCTGGGGTGTACAGAATACCACCGATGTTTCCACCGGCTCCGGCATGATAGTAAAGATTGTTATCGAGGGTCAAAAGCGAGCTTGCAGCCGCAGCATTGGCTGCAGAAGCGTTGCCCACCATTACACAGATATGTGCACCAGTACCTGATCCATTGGTTCTAGCATTCTGGAAAATGTTATTACGAATGTTATCTGTTCCAACAGTAGGAACCGCACTTCTCCACAAACAGAAGGTATTGCCTCCGGTGACGCTTGTCCCACCTACATACACAGTATTGAAGACACTGGTGATTGGCAACGTTCCATTTTTATACATTCCATATATGGAAATTGAGCCCGTTAGACTGTTGCCACTTCCATCAATTCCGAGGCGAATCATGTTATTAGCTACAAGGAATCTTGCAGTGAAAGTCAACAATCCAACCTGAACGGATGTACCAGAAGATGTTGAGCTCAAGCTATGAATTGAGTTCCCAATAACTTTTACTTGGCTCGACGATGATGAAGCGTTAACGCTGACACCCATGATCCAAATGCTCGAAGCAGTTGAAGCCGTGCTCGTAATGTTGTAGACTTTGTTGCCACTTATGATATGACCAGAGAGTCCTGAAGGTACGGTTGTTGCGCCTTCCAAAATTCCGACGACAGACATTGTCGTATTGGTACTGCTGGTATTTGGGGCAACGTTCGTCAGATTATAGATCGTGTTATTCTGAATGAAGTGTATACCACTGCTACCAAAAATGCCGTGCGTATACGAGCCACCACTGGTTGCGTAAGTACTCGCATTGTTAAGATTCGCGATGGTGTTATTTGATACATTCAATCCAGCATTCGCCGTCACACTCGCGAGGAACATACCACGCACTGATTGGCCGTTAGTACTACCACTAGCAGCAGCATTGATAGAATTCGATACGGAAGTGCTTCCAATCAGGTTGTTGGTAATAGAAGAAGCACTGCTGAAGAATCCTGAAGCCCAGTACAGACCATAAAAAGCGTAAGCGCCTGTAGATGAAGCGTTCATCGTAATACCGCCAATGGTATTACCGCTTACGGTCATATTCTCATTCAGAGCAGCAACTGGATTAACATAGGCACCGTATACCGAAGCTACCGATGTGCCCGTGTAGTTAATCACAATAGAGCTGGCCGCACTGCTGCTACCGATCACATTGTTCGAAAATGTGCTCTCATTGTTGAGATTATACATCAGGTAGATTGTCGTGCTGCTTGTAGTGATGTTAAGATTTGCCATCAGATTGCCGCTGACATTCTTTGTACCGTAGGTTGCGGTCGATCCGGCATTGTAGAATCCGTAGAATGTGGTACTGGTTGTAATCGTGCATGCGGAACCGCCGCATGATGGCGCTGTACCACCGAAGTAATTACCTGTGATCACGTTCCCTATTCCGGTGTTGGTGCCAGTTTCGCTCATATACATAAATGCACTGGTACCAGCAACTGTTCGCGGAGCCGTTTGATAGAAGCTATTGCCCGTTACAGTCCAGTTGTAGTAGTAGGCGGATGAACAATAGAAACCATAGGTAGCGTTTGCACTATGACCAAAGTTGTAGATGTTGTTATTGAGGATCGAGTTGTCATGCGAAGACAAAGTTGAGGATCCAGTAACATAAATGCCAATGTCTTGCAAAGTACCCGCAGTTCCTTCACGAATGTCATTGTTGGAAATGGTGTTGAAGTTATTCCCTACCGTAGTTCCAGTGCTGAAGTAGATGGTTCCGTAGGAGCTAGAGTTCGACGAACCTCGAATAGTACAATACTTGATGGTATTGAAGGTAGCGTCAGCTTGAATCTTTATGGTGGTAGTCGTACTAGCTAGTGTATTCTCGATGGTTAGCTGACTGGTTGTGCCTGTTCCGCCCGGACGACCGTCAATCACAAAGTAGTCGATACCATTGAGAAGTATCAAGGCTGTGGAGTTTGAGCCACTAATAACAGCATTCGTCACTCCACTCGCTGGACGCAAAGTAATGACATTCGTTGCAGACGCTCCCTGCACTGGAGCGAAAGTGAGAGGTAACGACGGTTCACTTGAGCTCGTGTATGTTGAGCCAAGTTCAAAGGTCAAAGGACCATTCACACCATACGCAGCCATACTGTCGATCGCGGTCTTAATATTCGGATAGTTGGCACTTGGGATTTGCCGAACTCCTGAAAGTGGCTGAGTAGGGGTGGCTTGTGAACCAGTCAAGGGAGAACTGGTTCCCTCGTTGGATATTGCATAAATCTTGAAGTAATAGGTCACTCCCGACGTCAACCCGCTAATCGCCTTTGAGTAGTTTCCAGTTCCACTCATTGCTACGCTGGTGAGTGAACTGAAATTGATGTTATCAGTCGAAACGAAAATGCTCGCGGCATAGGCAGACGAGGCGTTGTTGGTCCAATTGAGGGTCATGCCACTTGGCGACACGTTCGTTGCACTGAAACTTGTTGGAGTAGCATGAAATGTTGAGAAAGGAACGAAGCTCAAACGCGTGTTTGAAGATGGACGCGAATCTATTGTATAGGCATTCGTTGAACTCACGGAAGAGTAACTATTGGAAACGATGGTCAAAAACGACCCACTACCAGTGGCGGCTGAAGAAATTCCAGTTCCAATGGTCTGAGTAGCTGATTCGCTATCCTCTTGCTGATATATGTATTCTACTGCGCCAGAGTTTTCGTAGAGTTTAATCTGAAATGACATCGACAAGATTCCACTTGTATAGGTCCACTCTGTTTTATTCCACTCTAAGGTAAACACTCTGTTTGGAGCGCTCCCGGTTGTAGCGTATCCAAGAAAGGATCCGCCTGTGCCCTCGATAAGTTCCATGTCAGTCCAAAATGGAGCGAGTACAGGTCTACCGCTGGTTCCATAAGTACCACTAAGATCTGGCACCCAAGAGTTACCACTAACATTGTTGCCACCTAGCAGTGCAAAACCGTTTGCATTGCAAGCAATCGATGTGTAGGTATTACCCATGTAGTTGAAACTAAAACCAAGTTGAATACCGGTATAGTATCCATCATCATTCGTCGTCTCGCTCGAGTTGTCGCTATCAAATAGGAGCGTGGTGCCAGACTGCCCAATGATACTCGAGTAGGTCGACGTTGTACTTGAAAATGCAGTCGAACTAATCCCCTGCGAATAAGCGATACTACCGGTAACCAGAAATAGTAGCACGAACGAAAGCAAACTCTGTGTGCGGTTCATGATATCCCCATGAATGTGAAAAATGTATGTGTGTCTCAATGAGGCTGCAATAACTATGCATCGTCCCTATTCGATTGCAGCGCGAAAACCTGTCCAACAGATTTCGGTAGAGTACCGTGTGGTACTTTGATATTGTGTAATTTACAGACGAAATGTTCCAAAAGCAAGCTGTGATGCTGGTTGGAGTTAGTGTGTGCACAAATATTTTGGCACGCGTACACCAACAGTCCGGCACGTCCGTCCACTGACATTGTGTAACGCAATTTTTGTATCCTATTGTATTGTTCATGAGCTCTAAAAACTCTCCTCAGCGACCTCCTTTGAATAACGACGACGATACCCAAGTCGGCAAAGTTGTTCGCTCTGTCTTAATCTGGGTAGTCATCATAGTCGCCGTTGCCCTTGGCTATATGTTCTTGTCTCACAGTACTCGCCAGGCTTATCCGGTCAGCTACACGGAATATGTTCGCCTTCTTAACGAGGACGCGATCAAATCCGCTGTCATCACGAAAAGCAACCTCAACGATTTCGAGTTTCAAGGCGAACTCAAGGCTCCTCGGCCAATCGCCATTGAGGGTAAGGAACATTCTGTTCAGTACTTTGTCACCAAACTTGGCGTTGTAGACTCAAAAAGCGAAGAAATCTGGGCTTCCCACGGCATTAGTTGGCAGTATGAACAAAGCGATAGCACTTGGCTTGGTACGGTACTAACCGTACTTATGTGGATCGGTGTTCCCGTGGTCTTTTTTATGATGATGCGCCGTATGCAAGGCGGAGGTCAGGGTGGACCACGTAATATTTTCTCGTTTGGCAAAGCACGTACTCGACTCTCCACCGATCAAGCTAAGCGTACAACTTTCATCGATGTTGCAGGGGCTGAAGAGGCAAAATTTGAACTGCAGGAAGTCGTTGACTTCCTCAAAGAACCCCAGAAGTTTCAGCGCCTCGGTGGCAAAATTCCAAAGGGTGTTCTGCTCTTAGGTCCTCCTGGAACGGGAAAAACGCTCCTCGCTCGAGCCGTTTCTGGTGAAGCGAATGTTCCCTTTTTCTCCATTTCTGGTGCTGACTTCGTAGAAATGTTCGTCGGTGTCGGTGCTAGCCGCGTGCGAGATCTCTTCGATCAAGCGAAACGTAACGCACCTTGTATTGTCTTTATCGATGAAATTGATGCAGTTGGTCGCCATCGTGGTGCAGGCCTTGGTGGTGGACATGATGAACGTGAACAAACTCTCAACCAATTGCTGGTTGAAATGGATGGCTTTGAAGTCAATAACGGTGTCATCATCATCGCGGCAACTAATCGCGCGGATGTATTGGATCCAGCTCTACTTCGTCCGGGGCGCTTTGACCGACACATCGTGGTCGATCGTCCTGATGTCAAAGGTCGCGAAGGCATCTTACGCGTTCATACGCGCAATACTCCACTCAGCGCTGATGTCGATCTCAACGTGGTGGCGCGTGGCACACCAGGAGCCAGTGGAGCAGATCTTGCAAATCTCGTTAATGAGGCTGCACTCTATGCCGCACGGAGAAATAGCAACCAAGTAACCATGTATGACTTCGAACAAGCAAAAGACAAAATGCTTATGGGCGTTGAGCGCAAAAGCATGGTCCTGAGCGATCAAGAAAAGAAGACGACGTCGTATCATGAAATGGGACACGCCCTCGCAGGAAAGTTGCTCCCACACAGTGACCCTGTTCACAAAGTAAGCATCATCCCTCGCGGTCCGGCCCTCGGTGTTACGTCTTACCTGCCGAAGGAAGATGTACATACAATGTCGAAAGAGTACATCGAAACGCGTGTGAAGTGCCTGCTTGCTGGTCGCGCTGCCGAGAAAATCGTTTTCAATCAATACACAACTGGTGCTTCCAATGATCTAGAACGAGCTACCCAACTCACTCGTAAAATGATCCGTGAGTGGGGTATGAATGATCGCATTGGGCCTGTTAATTACGCTGCGTCGGGCAGTCAGGAAGTCTTTCTTGGTCGCGACTATGGTCATACCCGAGAATACAGCGAACAAGTAGCTCAACTCATTGATGAGGAAGTATCGCGTACCTTACATACGCTTGCCGATGAAACGGAACAGCTTCTCCGTGACCACTTGGAACTACTTCATCGCCTTTCTCTAAAGTTGCTTGAACGCGAAACACTCGATAGCGAACAACTTGATACTCTCATTCGTGGCGAAGAGCTGGCACCAGGTGATGTATCTGGTACGATTCCGACGCCAACAAGTTTTGAGTCAGAGATTTCTCGCGCAGGTATCGATCCAGCTCGCGAGTAGCTTGTTGGTTTTCGATATATTGAAGCACCCTTTACTGCGGTCAACATTCTCCCTCTGAAAGTACTTTGATTTTTCTTACGTGTCGGGCCTTTGGCCCGGCACGTAGCAAAATCTCCCCACGTCCAGGCTATTCCAGCCTTCACTCCTCTACTACTCTTTCTAAGCCGCCCTATACACCCGTTTGTGCTTCGCTTTAGCGCCCTACAAGAAAACTGCTTCTTCCTCAAGAGTCTGTGTCCCTGTTTCTCCTATTTGAGTGCTTGCAATGAATTCACATTGATTATGCACAGCGCGCGTAAGCTCTGCTCCGTTGCATTGCCCTCGTGCTCAGTACGTCGATCGATGCCCTTAGCATTAAGCGTCTATTTGATCAACGATGTGAGGCTTTTGAACTAGCATCTCGCGCTATTGCCACACTAAGCCTAAGTTCCCACACTGATTGAGATTTTGGATGAAGAGAACAGCCGAAAACATGTTTAGCGATACTTCACTTAGGTTAAAAATGGCGGCTTTTCACTGACGTTCATGGTGGGATGAGAATGAGGCTGCGACAAACAAAATGAGCGACAAAAGCTATGCTTTTTGTCGCTCATGAATGGCATTGATACCGAAACGAAACGATTTGAACCTTAGTACTCGCGAGAGAGTTTACGCTGCAGATGCTCAACTGACTGAGAGACAGTTTTGTCCGTATCGAAGTAGTTCTCAATCATCTGTATAGAGTGTAAGACCGTCGTGTGATCACGGCCACCAAAGAAGGATCCAATAGACTTCAACGAAAGATTGGTCATCTGTTTCGCAAGGTACATCGCAACTTGACGTGCTAGCACAATCTCGTGCTTCCGTGTCTTACCTGCGAGAAGCTCGACAGGAAGATTATAGTACGATGAAACCACATTTTTTATGTCTTCCATCGACAATGGACGTTGGCGAGACTCTCCGATCACTGAGTGTACGACCTCTTTTACCAGCTCTGTACTGATTTCGCGGCGATCGAGAGATACCTTTGCAAACAAGCTAATCAAGCAACCTTCGATGTGTCGAATGCTCGAGCTAACGTGACGAGCAATGTACTCTGCTATGTCCGGCGGAAGTATCAGACCTTCGTCAGCACTCTTCTTGTTGACGATTGCAAGACGCATTTCGAAATCAGGTGCTTGAATATCTGCTGTCAATCCCCACTGGAATCGGGAAATCAAACGAGCATCGATGTCTTTAAGTTCCTTGGGCGAAACATCACTTGTGAGAATAATCTGCTTTCCACCTTGATGCAAGGCATTGAAGGTGTGGAAGAAGTTGTCTTGAGTTTTCTCTTTGCCCGAAAAGAACTGAATGTCATCCACAATCAACACGTCCATACTGCGATAGTAAGCGGTAAACTCGCTGAATTTATGTGTCTGAAGGGCACTGACGTACTCCATCGTAAAACGCTCGCTGGTTGTGTAGAGTACACGAGCGCGCTTGTTCTTTTCTAGGATCCGATTGCCTATAGCCTGAATAAGGTGGGTTTTACCCAATCCTGTGTTCCCGTAGATAACCAAGGGGTTAAAACGTGTTTTTCCAGGATTCTCCGTCACAGCCAAAGAAGCAGAATAGGCCAATTGGTTGCTTTCGCCACTGATGAAGTTATCAAAGGTATAGCGTGGATTTAGGTAGCTGGCAAAAGCACCTTGAGTTGGTGAAGCCGGGATGAATGGTAGCTTCGACTGAATAGGAGTATGACCGGAGTTGCGCATACCAGGCAAAGTAATGGTGCGCTGCTCCAATGACTCTTGAGTGTTATCGATAACTACTTGATACTTCAAACTAACGTCAGCACCAAACACTTGGAAGACACTACGCTGAATGAGCGTATTGTAGTGCTCTTCCAACCACTCGTAATAGAATTGGCTGGGAACTTGAATCGTCACTTCATCATCTTCAAAGCTCAATACCTTAATAGGTTCGAACCACGTCTTGAATACTTGAGTGGAGATGTTGTCGCGAATGATGTCTAACGAACGACGCCATAACACTTCAAGATCGCTCAGTTCTCCCATCGCTTCTTTCCGTGTTGTTGATTTCTTCTGAGTCGATACGTTTTGCTGCGTTTGGGGAAACAAATGCAGCGCATCAGCTTTCTTAGCCAATGTTCACCTCGTTGTTTAATTAACTCTCGTGAGAAAAGCGGGTATCTCTGTCTGAAGGATGGCTCATCGGATTATCTCCCCTGACTATCGACTGCTGAACTCATCCATAAGAAACACTCACTGTAGCAGGTTGCTTTTACGTGCACACAAATTTCAGGGCTGGAGACTACCTCACAAAGAAGAAAATTTTCAACAAGTGAAATATTCCACTTGCACAATTCATGGCTGAACCCGAAAATAAGACCGAGCACTCTCCAAGCGCCAATTCCCTCTTGCTTCGTGACCCGTGATTGCAGAGCTCTACATTTCAGATTGCCTTAAACACTAGTGTCTGTGCGGCCTCCAGCTCTAGCCTTCAGGTACAAGTGTTACCAAACACACTCTATTCCATGACTGTAGTTCGTTGAGGTCTAGACAATAACCACCTATCATATTCGAGCACTTACTAGTTTGGAGGGCAGTTGAGCATCTCCTCCTTAAGGAATGTTGCTCGGTCCGAACACTGAGTGCAGGCTTGGTGTTTGCTCTGGATGAAGTCTTCGACTTCGTCTCATCTTTGCTCCTCCGTCACTCATTGATTGCAAAACAAGAACTTGATACTACCTAACTGTACAACAATGGTATACGGCCGCGTGAGTCAACACCTAACGACTTCAACCTAAAGCCATACCTGAGCCAAGTACTGCAAAAGAATACACGGAGGAACGTGATCACCAACGACATTAGTACGAAGAAGTGTAACCATACCAATCAAGACTCGGAGAATTCTACCATGATCAAAGAACAACAACAAGTTGGAGTGATACAGTTGGAGTGATAAAAACTCTCAAGCACTATCCTTGCTTGCAGCAGTATCTCTAGTAGACTTCCCAGGGCTCACCTGAACCTATCTCAACAATCGTGCTCCCCTGTACTCATGCCACCCAGCATTGCAGAATAGTCTTATGTAGAAACGCGCCTGCCAACCGGTAGCTTGAGATAGTATTGGCAAGGCTACGATCTTCTGTAGACCAGACACCCAAGGTCTCTGGCCTAGGTATACTCGCACATTACTCTTGACACTGTACTCTCTTGACGAATTGAGTGAAGATTTCTGTAGTCCTAGTGAAGCTACCACACGCTAAAGCATCAACATCCTACCGCAACATTGTCGCTGAGGCCAACAAAGGTACTGGGGTTGATCGGCCCCTTCATTTTCCCGGCTCCTCAGTATACCTGTTTATGTCAAATGGAGACGACAGCCTCAGGGCTGGAGTTATTGTGGACGATTCAATTGCATTCGTTACTGACAGCTCTCTTGAACAGATCGAGTTATGATTTGTTCTACTTCGCTTAACTGTACTTGACGTTCTCGGTTGCTACTGAGGCTTGACATACAACCTGCCTAGAATAGATCGGCTGTATCGAAGGGACGTGTCAACGATAGGCCACAAAAAAAAAGACTGTCAAAGTGACAGTCTTTCTCTTTCGTTTGAGCTCAAAGCTCAATCTACATTTTCAGGATCTTACTTGGTGTCTTGCGCCACGAATGGGATCAGGGCTAGGTGACGAGCATATTTCACAGCGCGGGAAATTTCACGTTGTTGGAAAGCTGTCAATCCGGTAATACGACGTGGTAGGATCTTACCTTGATCGTTGATAAAACGAGAAAGGAACTTATGATCCAAGTAATCCACGATACGGGATTCCTTCATCGGGCTGGTTTTACGACGCACCACTTGCTGACGATTGCGGAATGGTGAAGAAGCTGCAGCCATGGGTGGTTGCAGAATGTCGTGTGTATTTTTTTGCATTGCCATTAGTTACTTTCTCCTTTTTCTTTGATTGCCTTTGAACGTTCAGCGCGCTTCTTGAATCGATCAACGCGACCTGCAGTATCGACCAACATTTGCTTGCCAGTGAAGAATGGGTGGGACTTGGAATCAATTTCCAATACCATTTTGTCGCCCTTGTAACACGAACGCGTTACGAAAGTTGAGCCGTCCGTCATCACAACATTGACTTCTTTGTATGCCGGGTGTATGCCTTTTTTCATGTCGTACCTAAATCAAAAAATTGTTTTGTGACTTTATCGAGTGATGTCAATCTTTTCAATTTGACTAGCGTCATCAACGCGCACAAAACGCTCCATGAACTTCACGGTTCCTTTGTCGCTACGATAAGCCTTGATCACGCGTACATTCACACGTGTGTCGGTTTTCGTCTTCTTAAGCTTGTCTTGAAATGTTTGCTGCTTAGCCATAAGCGCTTCTCTTTAAATGATGTTATAATCGGATTACAAAGATACGCCGCGGAACTCATTAGAGCAATGAAAAATTATCCCCGTACGCTGACTTTCGCGACAAGGTAGGCTAAACTGCGCAAATTTTGCAGGTATCAAGACTTGAGGAAGTCTCAGAGAGACCCAACGAGAATGAGTACTGTCGGCAGTGGGCTGAACAGCAGCCCCCTTCTACAGGCACTATTCGTCAATCTTAGGCAAACTGTTCCATTACTCCATCTACGATTCCGTACTCAACGCTTTCTTGGGCGTCCATCCAATAATCACGCTCAAAGTCGCGCAGAACACGATCAAGTGGCTGGTTGCAGTTCTCCGACAAAATTCTGGCACCAATCTCCTTGGTTTTCAGGATTTCTCGCATCTGTATCTCAATGTCGGTGCTAGAACCTTGAGCACCGCCACTTGGTTGGTGGATCATCACTTTGCCGTGACGAAAGATGAATCGACGACCCTTTGCTCCAGCGCTCAGGAGGATCGAGCCCATTGATGCGGCTAAGCCCATGCAAACGGTTGATATTGGAGACTTTAGACTGCGCATCACGTCGTAAATCGCCATTCCAGATGTCACATAACCTCCAGGAGAGTTTATGTAGAACGTTATCTCTTTCCCTGGCTCACTCAATTCTAGATACATCAGTCGGTCGATGACGCGTCGAGCTGAATTGTCGTCTACTTGCCCCCATAGGAACACTTTTCTCTGCTCAAGCAGCTTTTTTCCAATCATCATTGGGGCTGCCTTCTCTTCTTTCGGTTCTGTGCCTTCGTTTTCGGGCTTTTCGTCGTTGAAATTCATGGCTTGATTGCTAATGGTATGTAGTGTGATTGTTCGGATGCTGTGTATTGCTTCTTGAATGGTCGCGAAGATTTCTCTGGTACTTGATTGGTTTGGTTCAGTCTCTTATCCAGAAAGAGATTTTGTCACTTTTCAGGCAGATAGCTACAGCTAGCTCAGGAAACCCATTTCGCCCCGCTCATAATCGCGGATGGCGTCCTGAATTTCCTCAAAACTATTCATGACAAAAGGTCCGTGAGCAAAAACCTTTTCACCAATTGGCTTAGCACCAAGTGATAAAAGTGAGAACAGAGCTGTGGACGTATTTCTTATCTCAATCGTGTTGAGTCCCTCAGGAAAACACACCAATTCTCGATGACGAACACTTTCACCCTGCGAACCAAGGCTTCCCTCGCCCTGTACTACATAAAGACAAGCATTGAAGCCATCAGAAAAATGGAGCTCAATGCTAGCATTAGGTTCAAGCTCAATATGCAGAAGTTGTAGCTCTGTGAACGTCTCAATGGGAGAACGTTGGTCCATGTATTTTCCAACAAGGACTTTCACTCGTGAGCCCTGCTTTTCTACAAGGGGTACTCTATCACTACGAAGATGCTGCAGGCGAGGAGTACCAAGTTTATGTTTGGCGGGCAGGTTTACCCAAATCTGGAAGCCCTGCATTTCTGCATCACCCTGTGAGAAGTCCAACTCTGGAGTCTCACTATGCTGCAGACCGTACGCTGTGCTCACCCAATTCAAGTCGCCAGGTGCAACAAGTAGGTCGTTACCAATGGAATCTTTATGTCTCATCGCTCCCGACAACATGTAAGTCACCGCTACGAAACCACGGTGTGGGTGAACTGGGACTCCATGCACAGAGTCTTCACGAAATCTCTGGGGTCCAAAATGATCGAGGAGCAAGTATGGATCAACTCCGCGAAAGCCGCGCAAAGGCATTGCACGATGCACCACGAATCCTGGTGCAACTTCCACAGGCTCAGATTGAATTATTTGGAGTGATGGGCTTGGGCTCATGTCTTAGTTCAACGACATCACCGGGAATTGGAAGCCGATGTTCTCGTGGAACATGAGCGGGTGAATTGTTGGTTTCATCTGGTCAATCAGAGGGAACTCGTTCATGAGTTCAATGACTTCATGCTCAGTCGCAGCAACAAAAAACACCCACAGTTTCATGCGATCCATCGACAATGCGTAATTCGTCAACTTACCCGAACGCATGAGTTGGTTTACCTTAGCACGCTGCTGAGGGATGAGCGAGATAAAACGCTCCGTAAAGGAATCAGGAAGATCGAATTCAACGAGAAACTGGTTCATAGTAGTAGAATGTGTGAACTGAGCGTATTCCACGGCACTCATAAGCGCTACGAGATTACGTAAATATTTTTTCCTGACAAGGAGTTGAGAAAAATTCATACGACGAAAGAGTCTTATGTATCGTATGATTCTGCACAGAACTTCTGCTAGGTCTTCTTTCGATCGTCTTCCAAATCGATATCAGGTATATGATGAAAGGCAATGCGCATGGGAGCTGCACCACGACTGATAGCCTTATGTGCTGCTGCGAAGTACACTGAACTCCGACCATACTTCGCATTAATTTTATCCATTGCCTTGTTCAACTCGGCATTTTCCTCGAACTCAGCAAACAGTGGCAGTGTTGCCCCCTTCTCCTCCACTAGATTGAAGAGGGATACCGCTACTTTGAATGGTTTGTCGTGTATGTGTGGATTCTGCTCCCACATCTTTGACAAAGCCTGTACAAACAACCATGAGTCGTTGGTCGGCTGCACACTCATCACGGATGTCCAGCTGTCTTTGCCCAGATACTTCACCTTGACGTACAGAGCTGCCGCCAAGTGTTCGTATGTGCGAAGACGCGTTGCCGCCTTCTGTATAAGTTTTTGAAGCACTGAGTACGCGCCTTCGTGGCTACGAAATTCTGGTGATAGCACATGACTATGTCCAACAACACTCTTGTGCGTCTCGCGCGTACGAACCTCCTCCCCTCGGATTCGTGCATACATTCGATCGCCCTCGATGCCTCCCCACACTTTTCGGAGCTTGGCTTGATCGGCATCATAGAGGTCTCGCAAAGTGAATATCCCAGCTTTCTGCAATCGCTGAAACATTTTAGCTCCAATCCCGCAAAGATCACGTAACTCCATCTTACGTTCAAAGAGCTTTGCCGGTACATCCTGCTTGTCAAGTATCACGAGACCGTCAGGTTTCTGCATATCACTCGCCGTCTTCGACAAAAACACGTTCGGCGCAATGCCAATGGAGCAGCGAAGCTCTGTTCCAACTTCTCGGTAAATCGTCTCCTTGATGGTTTGCGCAAGCGCTCGTGCACTCGCTTCATTTCGCTGCGATTTTCCGAGTTCACAGACCATTTCGTCGATCGACATCACACTGTCAACGTGAATACAGCTCTCTACAGCCGCAACAAGCTTGTTGTGATATTCGATGTAATGTTGATGACGACCGCGAACCAACTTCAATCCCGGACACATGCGACGAGCGTCACCGACTTTCGTCCCAGTCTTCACTCCATACTTTTTAGCCTCATAACTTGCCGCTATGACGAAGGTCGAGTCAACTTCCATTGGGACAACAGCGATTGCCTTCCCGCGAAGGGAAGGGTTCATTTGTTGCTCCACTGAAGCGAAATAGGAATTGAAATCGACAAAAAGATAGCGTAGCATGCTCTACTGCTCCTCCCCAATTGGTCCTGGTGCCTTGAGAACTCGTTGAAGAACTGTGAGCTGCTGTGCCGCTGACGTTCGTGGCTGTGTGAGGATCTCAAGTTCGTAGAGATATGTCAGAGCTTCTTCACGAGAGTCGGCACACATCTCCGTATGAGGCTGCAAGCCCACGCAAAAGGTGGGTCTCTCCGGCAAACCAAAGAGCTCACAACGAAAATCCTGGCTCAGATGTATACAGCGCTCCCCTGCTGCTTTCCCAAGTGGCATACCCGGAAGAGCTGAAGTGATGGACGGAGCAATGCAACATGCACCACATCCAGGACGACATTCCATAAGCGACTGCATTCTCGAATTCATGACATTTGAAAAGCTCTTTCCTGCAAATCTTTTTCTTGTTGCTCTCGCTCTTGAAGTCTATTCATGCGTTTCAACTTCTGCGCGTAGATGTTCTCGAAGTATCCTCCATCAAGCAGCATCAAACAAAACACGCACATTGAGTACAAACTCGATGCTTACATTATGCTCTCTGAGATCCTCTTCAGAAGGCAATTTACGATGGAGGCGGACAAGCAGTTTTCAACACTCTGGTTCTCTCAGTAGATAGCGACGCGTAACCGAGTCTTGGTACGAACTTCTGGGATTCTTCAGCTCTTGAAGGCTTGAAGAAGTGCAGCGCTCTGCGCTGCCTTTGTGAGAGACTGAACCTTCTGAATCTTATGCTTCCAGACCTGCGTGCAGGTTTTTCAGCTTACGGGATCAAGCACAGAGCTAGTACTTTGCTAAATTGACCTACAACTGAGGCAAAATTCTTCCCGAACGACTATGATAGAGCGCATCGCAGGTTTTGGCACGTCTATTTTTTCCGAGATCACAGCTCTGGCTCGAGAGTATGGGGCAGTGAACCTTGGGCAGGGCTTCCCAGATTTCGACACTCCGGAGCATGTGCGAGAGGCGGCAAAGCGCGCAATCGACGGAGGACACAATCAGTACGCGGTCTCGCATGGCGAGCCCGAGTTGCGTGAAGCAATTGCCCGGCACTCCCTGCGTTTCTACGGGCACAGCATTGATCCTGCCACGCAGATCTGCGTAACGAGCGGTGCAAGCGAAGCCCTGTGGTGCTCCGCCTTCGCTTTTATTGAGCCAGGCGACGAAGTCATTGTGTTCGAACCCGCGTTTGACGTTTACCTTCCTAACATCCACATGGCCGGAGGGATCATTCGTGCGGTTACATTGCACGCGCCCACTTTCCGTTTCGACCCAGAAGAGCTACGTGCAGCCTTCACTTCAAAAACGAAGGTAATTTTTATCAATAGCCCGCATAACCCTTGTGGAACAGTCTTTAATACCGAAGAACTGCAGCTCATTCGAGATTTGTGCTGTGCGTTTAATGTTCTCGCCATCAGCGATGAAGTGTATGAGCACATTGTCTTTGACGGCCACCGTCACCAACGACTCGCGTGCATGGATGGAATGGCGACTCGCTGTTTGACAATATCAAGTGGCGGGAAGACCTTCTCTTCTACCGGTTGGAAATGCGGATGGGCAATAGGTCCGGAACATCTCGTAAATGCCGTGCGAAGAGTCCATCAGTTCACTGTGTTTGCCGGAGCTACTCCACTTCAACACGCAATCGCTGAGGCATTAGATTCTCCGCTCAGCTACTACGAGCAGCTTCATGAAGCCTATCATCATCGTCGTACGTTGTTGATTGAAGCGCTTCGAGAAACTCCTCTCAGCTTTCAAATTCCCGAGGGTTCGTATTTCATCACGGCCGACATTTCGTCGCTCAATGCTGGTGATGGAATAGCAGTCGCAAAAAACTGGATTAAGGAGATTGGTGTAGCCGTTATCCCTTCGCAGAAGTTCTATGTTCACGAAGAACGTGGAAAGAATTTTGTTCGCCTCACCTTTTGTAAAAAGGACGAGACATTGCTTGAAGCTGCTCGAAGACTACGAAAATTACGTGTGTAAAAGTTCAGTTTGAGCAATGATCCCCGTCATGCAATATTGCACTTAGTCAATGACAGCTAGTCGCTCTGCGCTCTCAGGACTTGAGACTTTTATAGAAATATCTCATCGAGTACAATAACCAAAGAGCCGCTCATCACTTGTCCCGACAAGGACCGTACTCATTACTCTCCGCTCAACAACAAGATCGAAGATCTAAGAGATCATCGCATCTGTTGTTTGCTCCGTGCTCATACATCGACTCGGTCTCTTGATCTAGTGATAACACCATTGCTCAAGGTGCTTAGAGAGTTCGCTTGGTATGTCAGCCTCTGTTTCCTCCGATACAGAGTTGCACTTGTCCCTGAGACAGCACTTCTTTCTTGTATACAGAATCACTGTTGCTCTGCTCGTCAACCGCTCAATACAACGTTCCCACGATGGGAATGTAGATAGAATCGTTCACGAAAAAGAGTTGTAGATGTACACACCAGAACTGTGGTCGTTGAGAGACATTCTTGCGTTGAGTTATATACGTGGCATACATGGGAGTATGATCCGCCAAGTTGTTCATGCTTCACCAAGCTTAGAGGAGTGTCTGGATTCGCCTCCCACCGCGAGCTTTCGACGCATTGCACAACAGAGTCTGTTCGCCGAGCAAAGCGTTCAAACGCTGCGTGACCAAGCAGATCGACAATTGCAGCGATGCGAGCGACATCAGACTCGCGTCCTAAGTATTTATAGTGTTGAGTATCCGAGCATTCTGAAGACGATAGCCTATCCGCCGGTTCTGTTGTTCGTGCGAGGCAACCTCCCAAACGACAACGAGAAGGGACTTGCCATTGTAGGCACCAGGAATTGTACGAGCTATGGCAGAAGTGTTGCCGAGAGTTTCGCTAGAGTTTGTTCAGACGCCGGCATACGCGTGAATAGTGGCCTTGCATTGGGTATCGATTCTTCCGCTCACGCAGCTGCCTTGAAAGGAATCGGTGGTACAACAGCGGTCATTGCTTGTGGGACCGACTGTACGGGTCCGCAGCAGACACGGCAGCTTGCTCACGAAATTCTTAACGCTGGTGGTGCACTCATTTCAGAGTACCGTTGTGGCACTCGAGCTATTCCACCATACTTTCCGCAGCGCGATCGTATCATAAGTGGTATATCTCGAGCGGTGCTGGTCATTGAGAGTGGCTTGCGGGGCGGTTCACTGATAACTGCAGAATTTGCCGTTGACCAAGGCCGAGATCTATTCGCAGTACCCGGACCGATCACTAGCGAACAAAGTGCTGGCTGCAATCACCTACTACTTCGGAGGCTCGCTCGCCCCATCCTTTCAGCAGACCAGTTGTTACAGGAGCTCGGCTATGGCAAAGCGCCCCAAGCAACAGAACCAGCAATAGACTTTAGCTCAGAACTTGAAGAGAAGATCTATACAGCGTTGAGCACAGACACAAAGCATGCAGATGTCCTCGCTGACGAACTTGGAGCGAGTGCAAATGAGCTATTGGTAGCTCTTCTCAACCTTGAGTTCAAAGGACTTGTAAAGCAAAGTGCTGGCAAGCTCTTTCAGCGGAGCGTACTCTAGCGAATTCGTGTTTGATACCAAAGGTAGCACACAAGTCTGGTGTACCAACCAGCAACGAAGACATGAGTGTGTCTTATTCAATTCCTTTTTGTATCAGTCCTGTCTTGAGTCCTGACTCTCTCAGGCGTTTTAGCCTTGATGAGTGAATACGAAGGGAGTGTAAGCATTGTAGCTCTCTATCGCATGTAACCAACTCTCGACGGTTATGCCATATCATGAAATCTTAGACTACCCATTGGAAGGTTTGCTCAAAAAAAAACCGGCTATGCAGAGATAGCCGGTTTTAACGTTGTGTTCTTTGCTTTAGAAGCAAGCTAAATACTCAATCACTTACTTGGTTCGCTTGAACTCAATGCGACGGTTTTTCGACTTGTTTTCAGCGTTATCGTTTGGCGCAACAGGAACGTCAGGACCATATCCCTTCGTTGTCATGCGACCTGCGTCAATACCATGAGCTACAAGCCAAGCTTTCACGGCGTCAGCGCGATCTTGTGATAGCTTCATATTTCTATCATGACGTCCATCACTATCTGTGTGACCACCGATTTCAACACTCTGTGTTGAGTATGTACGAAGGTATTCGAGTGCTTCGTTAAGAATGGTCTCAGATTCTGGCTTGATAACCGACTTGTTCACTTCGAATTGAACACCTTGTAAGCTGAGAGTTTTACCCAGATCAAGATTATTCAGCTTTGGTGATTCCTTCTTTACGTCGTCTTTAGCATCAAGTGGATTCGTGTGTGCATCGTTAACTTCAACACCATCTTGAATACCACCCTTGTCGGTATCTGGCTCAAGCGGATTGCTCTTGTGCGTGAGCACTTCATCACCATCGTTCAGACGGTCGTTGTCAGAATCAACGGCGTTAGGATTTGTCTTGTGCTTGTTGACTTCATCTGCATCATTCAAACGATCACCATCGCTATCAACCTTGGTTGGGTTAGTCTTGTAACGATTTACTTCTTCACCGTCGTTCAAACCTTCACCGTCTGTATCCATTTTCAATGGATTTGTTGAGTACTTATTCACTTCATCGCCGTCATTCAAGCCGTCGCCATCGGTGTCAATCTTGTTTGGATCCGTCTTGTGCTTGCTCACTTCGTCACCATCATTCAAACTATCGCCATCGGTGTCCTTCTTCGAAGGATCGGTCTTATAGGAATCTACTTCTTCCCCGTCCTTCAAGCCATCACCATCGGTGTCTGGGTTCTTAGGATTGGTGTTGTACTTGTTGATTTCAGCGCCATCTTTCAGTCCGTCTCCATCGGTATCAGGATTGTTTGGATCAGTGCCAAGTGTTACTTCTTCAGCGTCAGTCAAACCATCAAGGTCACTGTCTGGATTCTCATCCTTGAAGTTGTATACAAGGCTAACACGGCCATTCCAATAGACATCCTTCTTACCATCGAGAGCTGGATTGAGATTGTCGCCGAAGGTGGCATTGAAACCTAGATTAACGTCCAATCCAAGCTGTGGTGTCAACGGTGCGTAAGCACCGAGACCAAGAGGAATATAAAAATCTGCGCCTGAGTAGCTCTGTGTGCCGTTAGGATCATTTGGAACAATACTCGTTGAATCGAAATAGTTGTTCTTGTACATAACCATACCCAAGCCAGCGAAACCGTAAGGACGAAAGTTCCCTTTGTTCTCCATAAAGAAGTAACGCAAGCGAGCACTTACTGAATTGAAACCAGTTGAGTAAAAGTCGTAGCTATCATCATAGTTTGAACGTCCACTAACCGACTTATCATCAGTACTTTTTGAAGTTCCGTTTTCGAAGTTCAACTCAAGACCCATGTTTGAACTCATACCATACCAAAGCATCGCCCCGAATCCCGGTGAAACCGCACGGTTGCGAGTCTCGCTGACAGTATACGATGCTCCGACTCCAGCGCCAATACCAATAGATCCAACGTTCTGCGCAACAACAGTCGCACTCAGAATGCAGAACATTAACGTGAGAATACTACTCTTCATATTGTAAGATTGAAAGTGAATAAAGTATGAATGATCGAGTCTAACGAACCAGCCAAAATCAATTTTGGAGTTTGATCTATTTGGATCAGAAAGGCAAAAATAACATGGAAACCGAGAAGGCCTTTCAAGTTTTTTAGCCGCGATATCGTTTATACTTGGTCACTTTCAAAAAGTTCCACAATCGTAACAGCCTATACTTCAATAGCTTAGCATCCAGACTGAGCTACGCTTCTGCTGAAGAAAGTAGAATGAAAACGAGACTATTTGTCAGGAGAGCTCAACAATAGTCACTCCGCTATCCCCTTCGCCCAGCTCTCCTAAGCGAAAGCTCTTTACAGTATGCTGTTCACGTAAAAATTCATGAACGGCTTGACGAAGAGCGCCGGTGCCTTTGCCGTGGATGATGTTAAGGTATGGTAGGTTCGACAATACTGCATTGTTCAACGCAGTGTCCACATTCATCATTGCTTCACCGGCACGCATTCCACGCACGTCAACGGTCGATGAAGCGTCTAATTTAAGGATGCTTGTTCCTGACGTACGAGTTGTTGCTGGCTTCTGTACTTTAACTCGTCTGAGTTCATTCAAATCCACTCTAAAATGGATGCCATTAAACTCGACGAGAGCTTTATGGTCTTCAATACTCTGAATGACCCCTTGTTGCTCAGAATTCTTCATCGAGACACTATCTCCAACAGAGAATTTTTGTCCGTGTGCGTCGCGATCTTTGGGAATCAAATGCTCAATGTTCTGAGCGATCTCACCTCTGAGTTTCTCTATATCAGCGTGAATCTCCTTTGTAGGTCTACTTTGTTCTCGAGCATCGCGGACTGCTTTCTCGATGGAAGCCTTAGCATTCTTCACCAAGTCCGCAGCCTCATTATTAGCGGCAGCCATCAACTTCTGGTACTTTGCTTTGAATTCTGTGAAGCGTCGTTCATAGTCCTGTTTCGTCTTCTCTGCATCGTGTAACGCAACTCTTGCTTGCGTATGAAATTGCTCTGCCTCCTGCTTGAAGCGTTGTAGAGCAACAATACTCTGCTCGAGTTCGCCATGCCTATCTCCAAGATAGGCGCGTGCTCGATCTAAAACAGTTTGCGGGAGATTGACCGAATGAGCAAGTTCAAAGGCATAGGAGTTCCCTGGCACGCCTGCAAGGAAACGGTATGTTGGGACCAGACGATCCATATCGAATTCAAGCGAGGCGTTCGCAATGTGTTCGTGACTTAAGGCATAACTCTTCAAGGAAGATTGGTGAGTTGTCACAACAAAGAACGCTCGTTGTTCAATGAAAGAGTCGAGAATGCCCGCTGCCAATGCACTTCCCTCTGTGGGATCTGTGCCAGAACAGATTTCGTCAACGAGGATAAGAGAATCGTGCGCGCTGTGGGAAAGAATCTGGCGCAGTCTCAAGATCTGAGAAGAAAAAGTAGAGAGATTTGACTCAATACTCTGGTGATCTCCGATTGCAACAAGAATCTGTCGTGGGCTCGTCAAACACTCTCCCAAAGGAAAGATACCTGACAGAGCCATGGCAATGTTGAGCCCGATACTTTTCAAGGCAACCGACTTTCCACCGGCATTTGGTCCGCTAATCAAGTGGCCTCTCTGTCTTTCGTCAAAGCGAATACTGAGAGGTATAACGTGTTTGCGACCAGTCGTATGTACTAAGATCGGATGATATACGCTGTGAAGTTCGCACTCATGCTCTTCCACAATTCGTGGACGAATCCCACCATTATCATTAGCATACGCCGCCTTCGCATGGATTGCATCGAGGTGCTCTAATACCTCAACCATGTGTATCAGGTCTGGTGCTATCGCTCCGATTTCCGCAGTGAGCGTCGTTAGGATCCGCACCACTTCTCGTTGCTCTGCGTTGAACAGTAGCGACAGTTCATTATTCATTTCGAATACTTCAGCCGGCTCCATGAATACTGTCGACCCCGTTGCAGAAACACCGTGTATGATACCTGGTATTGCACGTTTGTTTGAAGTTTTCAACGGAATAACAAAACGTCCATCACGTTGCGTTAGATACTCATCCTGGAGCAACTCATCGTCGCTCAGCTTCGAGAGTATCTTATTCAGTCGACTCCGAAGACGCGCGCTCGTTTGAAAGATCTCATGTCTGATCGATTGCAGCTCTCGAGTTGCATTATCACGCACTACACCACTTCGATCGATTGCTTCGTTGATGTGTTTTTCTAAAAGTCGATGCTCTTGAACTCCTGCGCACAACTCATCTAGTGCTGGCACATCTTGCGCACGAGCGTGCAAGAAGGCGCGAATGCGCCTGGCACTGTGAAGCACATCGCATACCTCTAACATTTGTGGAGCAAGAAGATATGCCCCAGATACCATAGACTTCTGGAGGAGTCCACTGATGTCTTCTACATGCTCGAGTGGCACATCGTCAACATGTTGCAACAAGCGTAGCATTTCATCAACACAGGCATGCTCTCGCTGAAGTTCGTCGATATTCATGTTTGGTAGCGAAGCCAGCACACGATCATGTCCACGGGCGCTCATTGCCCTTGCAGCAATTATCTCCAAGACGCGCGAAAACTCTATCTCCTCGAGCGAGACTTTCAATAGCTCCTGATACTCAGCTGCGTTGCGCTCTTCTTGTTGTTTGATATCAACTGACAAACTCATCCACTACCCTTTTCATGAAGACGAAAGAAACCATTCAATATACTGGTACGAACTCGCAGATACTCTACGAGCGCGCGAACAAACAGTCGACTAATACTAAACAACGACCATAACACTAAGAATGTAAGACCAATGATGAACATTGCCTTGCCTGTGCTCAGCACCTGTACACTTGTAGATAGAACGAGATCTGGCTGAGTTGCAAGATCCCAAGAATTTAGCCGATTGATCCTGCCGAGATAGATACCAAAAGCACACAAGGCATGAACCACTACTTCAATGACAGTGGTACCGAGCCTTGGTATAAGTGTGTGAACAAACCTACTAAAAAGACTCAGCGAAGCCACGTACGCGCCGAAACCAATTGTCAGAAACAATGTATACATGGGGATGGCTACCACCACGATCTGGGCAACTGAGCTCGTACTCCGCACGAACTCAAAAAAGTGCACGATGTCCGTCAATACATAGGGAGCATTAGGCAGCAGTAAAAGAAAGCCCGCGATACTCGCTACGTTCAAACTGTGCCTACGCCAGCTTGGCACCACTGCAGCCGTCACAAAAAGAACAACCACTGCTCCGAGCACTGCCCGGTGCAGAGGATCGAGAGAGTCGAGTATAACTGACAGACCACGCAGCACCGAAGGAATGCAAAACGACAAAAGAGCTATGCATAAGGTCGAAATGGCAATACTGAGCTTGCTCTTCTCGCGAAACCTCCATAAAGCGATGCTCAAGGGGAGCAGCGCCAGGAAGCTGTTCCAAGCCATGAACTTGAAATGAGCTGTTGAGATCCAAATGTTCGTTGCGGGCAGTGAAAAGAGTGAATTCATTCAAAAACCGTGATGATAAAGTGAGAATCTTAAGCCTGGGCCTGTGCTTCTCAAGTCGCAACCGCGGACACAATATTGTGCCTGCGCTTGTTAACTAAATGTTGATTTGAACGCTTCTTCCCACAAAAAGTCTTAAAATCACCCTTGAACTCGAGAATCAGACTACCACCGAAACACTCGTGAAGATCCAATTACGGATTCATCACTATGCACCAATTTGTGCCTTGACCGCTGCTTGAATAGCAGCGCCATCAGCTTTTCCTTTAAGCTCCTTCATAACTGCGGGCATCAACGTTTTGAAGTCAAGAGTACCGGCGCTGGCCAGAGAATCGGCTATGCGACGCACCTCAGCTACGACTTCCTCCGCTGTGAATTGTTTCGGCATAAACTCCATAAGAATGTTGAGTTCAGCTTGCTCCTTCTCCATTAACTCTACGCGATTTGCATCTCTGAATTGCTCAATAGAGTCTTTGCGCTTCTTAACATTGCTGGATACGATTTTCATGAAGTCCTCTTCGCCGAGAACCTTGCCACTGCCGTTTTTTTCAAACTCAATGATCCCAGCGCGGAGTGAGCGCAGAGTCTCGAGGCGCAACTTGTCGCCTCCTAGCATTGCCGCTTTGATTTGATCGTTTACTACTTGAACGTGATCCATTGTGATACCTAATATTGTTGGTACAAGTTGAGAGTGACAACAAATTTACAGTGAAGCTGCCTCACCACAGAGCTATGAAATTGAAGGAAGAGATGCAGTTGAATGTCCAATTCTGTAAAAGTACCTTTGTTCACTCCACCTGTTGTTGTGAAGGTCATCGTTGTATATTCGTACGCGATGTAGTTGCGAAACGGTGAATATCATGAAGCTTCAAGAACCAAAATCTTCGAAAATTGATCTGGATTTGCTCAAGCAGCAATTCACGGACTTTCTTAAGAAGAAAATGTACCGGAATACCCAGGAGCGCTATCGAGTTCTCGAACGTATAGCTGTTCTGGACAAGCATTTCAGCGCGGATGAGCTGTATATGCATATGAATAACCTGGGTGATAAAGTGTCGAGGGCTACTATTTACTCAACCCTCGATCTTCTCACACGGTGCACAATTCTGGTTAAACACCGCTTTCAGGGCGATAGTGCCACCTACGAGCTTGCGAGTAGGATGCCCCATCATGATCACCTGATTTGCAGAGATTGCGGCCATATCACCGAATTTAACGCTCTGGAGATCGAGCAAATGCAACAGTCCATCGCCACTAAGTTCGGTTTTCGCTCAGAAGAACACTCGCTTCAAATCTTTGCTCGCTGTCCAGATCCATCAGCGTGCGAATTCAATAATCAGCCTCGTTCAGGTCCGCTTCTGGCTGAATTGAGCCAAGAACGTCGTGAAATGGCATGACGATTGAAACGAGTACTTAAGAGTCTTTTTCCTACGTGCGCAGCGAAGCTGCACACGTATTATTATCTGGCAGAGCAAAATCGAAGGTATATCCTGACCGTTTTACTGCCCTTCTTAGGACATCACCAAAAGGCAACACGTTGAAAAACCTTGTTATAGTTGAGTCTCCGGCAAAGGCCAAGACCATTGAAAAGTATCTGGGTAAGGACTTTATTGTTCGATCCTGTCAAGGCCATATTCGCGACCTCATCAAGGGTGACGGAGCGATTGACGTTGAAAACGGTTTCATCCCCCACTATGAAGTATCGTCCGAAAAAGAACGTATTGTCAGCGAGTTAAGAAAGTTGGCCAAAGATGCCGAAATGGTGTGGTTGGCAAGCGACGAAGACCGTGAAGGAGAAGCTATTTCTTGGCACTTGTTTGAAGCTCTGAAACTCAGCAAGGAACGCACGAAGCGTATCGTTTTTAACGAGATCACGAAAACTGCAATCCTAAAAGCGATCGAGAATCCACGGAACATCGACGAGCACTTAGTCGATGCCCAACAGGCTCGTCGGGTGCTGGACCGATTGGTAGGTTACGAAGTCTCGCCTATCCTCTGGAGAAAAATCAAACCCTCGCTATCTGCTGGTCGTGTGCAATCCGTCGCTGTGCGTTTGATTGTTGAACGAGAGAAAGAGATCCGAGCATTCGATTCGCAGTCGAACTTTAAGGTATCGGCAGACTTTGATGCAGGGAACTCTAAGACTCTGCAGGCTGAACTGGCAAAGCGTTTCGACGCTGAGTCGGCAGCGCAGGCTTTTCTGGAACGATGCAACGGAGCTCAGTTTAGCATCTCTGGAATCGAAACGAAACCTGCAAAGAAGAGTCCAAGTGCTCCATTTACAACGAGCACCTTGCAACAAGAAGCGTCACGCAAACTTGGCTTTTCAATTGTTCAAACTATGACGGTAGCGCAAAAGCTCTACGAAGCTGGTTTGATTACCTACATGCGTACGGATTCGGTCAACCTAAGTAACGAAGCTATTCAGGGTGCAAAGAGTAACATTGAACGCATGTATGGAGATCAGTACTCTCATACACGACAATACACTACAAAGTCATTCAATGCGCAAGAGGCGCACGAGGCGATCAGACCAACGGATTTTGGAACTTCAGAGATCGACGGAGACAGCGGTCAACGACGACTCTATGACCTCATCTGGAAACGTGCAATCGCTTCACAAATGAGTGATGCGCAATTAGAAAAGACCACTGCAACCATTGATATTTCGACCACACCTGAAAAGCTCAGCGCTACTGGTGAAGTATTGAAGTTTGATGGCTTCCTCAAGGTCTATATGGAATCCAGTGATGAAGACTCCGAGTCAGAAGATTCAAAGATGCTTCCACCATTGAATGTGGGACAAATACTGCCTTTGAAGGTCATGTCTGCCGCGCAGAAGTTCACACGCCCACCAGCACGTTACACCGAGGCTACCCTCGTTAAGCGCCTGGAAGAGTTAGGCATTGGTCGTCCGTCAACGTACGCACCAACGATTGGCACCATCCAACGTCGTGGATATGTTGTGAAGGAGGATCGTGAAGGTAAGCAACGTCAGGTAATCACACTTAATCTGCAAGCAAACAGTATCACACGAGTCGTTAGTTCGGAAACCTATGCGTCGGAAAAATCGAAGCTCTTCCCTACTGACATTGGTGTGATCGTGACGGACTTCCTCATGCAGCACTTTGATCAAATCATGGACTACAAATTCACGGCAAACGTGGAAGAAAAGTTCGACGAGATTGCTCGCGGTGAAATGCAGTGGAACAACATGCTCAAAGAGTTCTATACTCCTTTCCATGAAGTTGTTACGAAGACTATGGAAGGTGCGAACAGACAAACCGGTGAGCGCTTGTTAGGTGTTGACCCCGCTACAGGCAGAAACATCTGGGCGCGTATGGGACGTTATGGCGCGTATGTTCAGATCGGCGAGAACACGGATGAAGACAAGAAGTATGCGAACATTCGAGCTGGGCTCTCGTTAGAGACCATCAGTTTGGATGAAGCTATGGATTGCTTCAAGATGCCGCGCATTGTAGGTGAATTTGAAGGTTTGCCATTAAAAGTTGCGATCGGTCGCTTTGGACCTTATGTACAACTTGGCTCTCTCTTCTGTTCGCTCGCAAAGGAAGATGACCCCTACACGATTGGTCAAGAGCGCGCTATCGAACTTGTTCATATCAAGCGACAAAAGGATATAGAGCGCACCATCAAGACCTTTGCAGAGAATGATGAAGTGAAGATTCTTAAAGGTCGATGGGGACCATTCCTTGCGATCGGCAAGGATAACTACCGTTTGCCCAAAGGAACTGATCCTGCGACGTTGAGCTTAGAAGATTGTTTGCAGATTGCGTCGCAAGACCCATCATCTGCTAAGAAAGAGAAGCCTGCAGCGAAGAAGGCAGCGAAGAAAGCGGCAAAGAAAAGTACTGCGAAGAAAACGGTAGCGAAAAAGACAACAGCCAAGGCTGCGAAGAAAACCGTTGCAAAGAAGGCTACTGCCAAGAAAGCAAGTTCAAACAAAAGCAGTGGTGCTGCAGATGAATCTGCCGGCTCTGAAGTGTAGGAACATAGCCTAGAGCCAAGTCACGCACGTAGTCCTGTAGAAGTCATACATATGTCTCTTTTGCAAAAAAGCCCGCTCCGCGGGCTTTTTTTTCTGTTCGATCCCCTTTTCACCGCCTAAAAGTAGTTCTTGCATGGATGACCATCAGTACGGCAACAAGGCACACAGAACTGCGAGAAGGCAGTTCTATTCCAGATTTACAGATGTGCTCATCATGGAGGGTTTCAAGGGCGAGAGTGACAACGACGAATCAGGCTGCAAGCAGCTCTTAGCCTAGTTTGTTTAGAGTAGAGCTCAAGCACATTTCGCTTCGAATATTCCCCTGCATTGATACTTCGTTTCGTATTTTGCGCCGATTCTTCGTCAGAGCAGGTTCGTATCCTATGGCTTACAGCTTTTTGGCAAACGACATACAGACCATTGCAACAACCCTGGGTGCAGAGTTAAGCGCGCAGGAGTCATCGTGGTTTTTGCGTATCGCAACACAGCAGAGTGCACCGATTGCACTAAGCATCCACAATAATGTTGGTTTGGATGAGCAGCATTCTGGCTCACTCATTACTGCACAAACTCAGCACGGGTATTTTGAAATTCATGATTGCTCAGGATTCGTAGTAGTCGAGCCTGATGAAGTACTCTTCGTTTCAAGTAGTGGTGAGTTTCTTTCGAGTCTGGTTGTTGGTGCTCAAGGAACATGTTCACTCTTCGCAAACATTCGAAAGAGTATTATCCATGCTGATTTTGCGAAGCTCGACAGTACCATCCTTATGGCTGCTATGCAGCTCTCGCTCACCGAACAAGTAGTGGCTTGAGTGTATGGCTAAGGCAATGCACAATGAAAAGTCTGCACTAAAACAAGTACGCAGTAAACGCAGACAATCACTCGAAACCATTGAGTTGGATTTGTCGATTTCAAACGATTCTAAACTCCGTCGAGTTCCACGATTGCTCATTGAGCGCAGTGTTCGACTTTGCCTACGCCAACATAGAATTGAATACGCGACAGTCTCTGTGGTATTCATTGATGATCCGGCGATGCGGAGAATGAATAAGAAGTTTTTGCAGCACGATTATGTCACCGACATCATCACCTTTCCGATGGTCGAGAACGAGGTAGATGGTGAGTTGTATATCAGCGTTGATACTGCAAGAAGACAGGCCGCCGAATACGGGGTAAGCTTCCAAATGGAAGTACTTCGCCTCGTGGTACATGGAGTGTTGCATCTCATAGGTTTTGATGATGCAACACCTAAGCTCCGCGAACGAATGCATAGAGAAGAGAACATCATTTTAGAGCAGTTGTAATGGCAAGTGTTGAACAAACTAGTGGCAGAATATTAGAGATCATGAAGCAGGTTATCAATCAGCTTCGTGACGCAAAAGATGTCGCAGATCTAGATATCTCGTCACTCCTTGGTGGTGGCTACACCGAAGCCGAAATTTCGACAGCGGTGAGCTGGCTTGTAGACAGTATGCAGCATACACTGACTCTTCGCATTCGCAATGAGGACGGCTCCGACCCTCGCATTCAGTATAGAACGCTCCACCCTGCCGAACGCCACTTGTTCAGTAAGGAAGCATGGGGCGAGCTCATTCAAATGCAATCGCTAGGCATGATTAGCTCGCAACACATTGAACTGCTGATCGAAAGATGCGTCGTTTCATCGTTGTCTGAAATTGACAAGAGCACGCTCCACATCATCGTTGCTGATTTGCTCTTCAAAGATTTATCAAGGCAAAACGGCAAGTGGCTGTTCCTCGCCGAGAATAGTTCCATTCATTAGTCGTCATTCGAAAAGTCATGCAGTAGTCAATAGATGTCCCCGTAGTTCAGCTGGATAGAACACAGGTTTCCTAAACTTGGAGTCGGAGGTTCAAATCCTCTCGGGGATACAATAAGGCGCACAAACACTAGCTTCCATGGAAGTGTTGTACACCTTATGTTGTACACCAAATAGAAATGATGTATGGCTAGAGCGAAAAAACGTCGTGAGGGGCTGTCGTTAACCGGTCTCGCAGCTCAAGTTATCAGTAGCGTTAAAGTCCACAAAAGTGGGCTTTGTACAGCTAACGATTGCAAATTTGTTCTGAATAACATCGTGCGGGTATTCCCACTTGGTGAATCCCATCGTTGGTACCATTCTCATAACTCGAAACTGGATGGTGTTGAGATACAACACGATCATGTCGTACCTGTAAACGCTATTGTCGAACACTTACTGGATTCAAACGAATACGATGTTGAAAGAGTAAAGTCGTTCTTACAAACGTACCTTGCCAAAGCATCTATTACCAAAGATGAGCATTTGCTGCTTGGCGAGTTAGGCTTGGCGCATTGTATGCCAGAGACCTGGGCTTTCACAAAGTCAACTGACGGTCATATCTTAAAGAGATACGCTGAAGCACGTATACAAGTGGCTAAGGGAAGACTACAAAAATAGCAGATATGCTAAGCTGAGTGCGGGGTGGGCAGCTGGAGTAACTCTTTGTACAACTATGACTTCGCACTCGAGTCAGACTCATTCTCGACTAGAGTAAATTTGCAATCCAGCTCATGCAGGATTGTTAATAGTTGACCCATTGTAGGGAAAAACCTCCCTGCTTCTATCCGCGAGATTGTACTTGTCGTGTAGCCAACCTGATTTGCAAGCTGCTCCTTAGTCAGTCTTCGCTTTTCTCGAAGCAATTTCAAGTCGGTACCGATTGCATTTCTCGCCTCAGTCAATTTCTCATTTGGCAGCATTATGTGTAGTGATGATGTTTACAAAAGTGCGCGCTCTGCTAGGCTCGTGTAAGAGTCTCCAGCAATGATCACATGGTCCAATACCTTTATGTCAATGATTGCACCAGCCTCGCGCAATTGACGCGTAATAGCCAAGTCTTCGCGGCTCGGCTCTGGGTTCCCACTTGGATGATTGTGCAGAAGTATAACACTTGCAGCACGATTCGTTATCGCTTCAGCGAATACCTCGCGAGGATGAACAATAGATGCGTTTAGGCTACCTACACTGACAAGGCTCTCTTTGAACACTTGGTTCGCACTGTTGAGAAGCAAAGTATAAAACGACTCTCGCACAGCGCCTCTCATCTTTGGAATATAATAGCTAGCTACATCCTTCGCGCTACGGATGACACGACGTTGTTCGAAAATACATGGTTCAATTCTTCTGCTCATTTCCAATGCTGCCCATATGCGAGTCGATGCACTCTTGCCAACTGTTTGGGCAATGGTGCCGTAGTCGGCTTGCAGTATTTCGTAGAACGAGCTAAAGCGTGAAAGCAACTTGGCTGCGTTTTGCTCACCCACAATGCAGACTAGCAAGTCCTTGTTGTTACAGAGCAGTGGATTTCCGACCTGGGTTGTATAACCGCTTTTCATAGATTCTTTCTGCCGAGTTTTACGACCTGCACGGGTCATGTGATGTATTGTAGTGGAACGAGAATAACAGATGCCGACTAGTATACGATTGAGCTGGACGCAAACGCCACGTATTCCTCTAGCTCGCTGTTTCTCACTGTTTCTAGATGCTGCTTGCAAAGCCTAACGATGAAGGTATTTCATCCGTATTGCGCGATGCTCTCATCTATACAGCAGGACTGTCGACTCAACCTTGCATAAAAACATTCATACATCCCATGGTCCAAATCGCACCCCACCCCTTACCTCACACGGCGAGCTTTCAGAAGTGAAAACATATCGGCTCGCAAAACTTTTGAAAAAATACAGTTTGAGTTTTCAACACTTACTCAATAATCGCGATAATCAACACAATGTTTCGCTCTATTGTTCGATCCTTAACAAACACAATAAGGTCACAAGATGGACTTGATAAAGTACTGCACGACAGACGTTGCAAAACTAATTTTAAGTAAACGCAAGCTACGATTCACGCCCCCAGTGGAGTTCAATGACCCCTTTGAATTGCATCCTCATTTAGGTGCACTCATTAGTACTGAAACTCTCTCAGTTGCTCGACAGCGAATTCCTGAGGATGACTTAAACAAGCAAATTTTGCAAGCTGTAGGCATCGAGTTGGACAAACTCCCTGACGCAATGAAAGTGATGCTTAAGTCAGAAGATATTTCAAACTTGCTTAGTCAGCTAGCTCAGAGTCCAGAGTTAAAGGAAGTGGTTTTCCTACTGATAAAGACCATTATTGAGCAGCTCAATCAGGACTTTAGTCCGAGTTTCATCAAAGGTCTACAAAAGAACATCGGCATTCTTTGCCTGGCTGGGAATTCTACTAGCGAACTTATGTGGGCACACTATGCTAATGCGCATACGGGTGCTTGTCTTGTTTTTGATGGCAAGCATGACTTTTTTCAACAAAGTCGCCATCCAGGTCATCGTGTTCGAAGTTTGACAAAAGTTGCATACAGCCAAGAACGGCCATGTTTTAGCGACATCACAGCTATGATTTCCGAATCTGACGACGAGGAGAGTCTCATTAGAAAACTGTTTTTCACCAAGTCTTCTGTGTGGGGATATGAAGAAGAAGAGCGGTGCATTCGACTACTAGAAGAAGCCAATGAAATAGTTAAAGCAGCAGATGGCACCTTGCTGCATTTGTTCGAATTTCCGTCTGATGCACTGCAGGGTGTAGTATTTGGCTCTAGGTGTTCCGAGGGTGATATTGATGACATAGTGAAAATTGCCAAGAAAATGTTAGCTAATCGAGACTATCCGCCATTCGCCAAGATTGCGCTTGACAAGAAACGCTACGAGCTTCGACCAGAATTGATTCTCCGCAATTGATTTTCATTACTGACTGCCCAATTCGTAGCGACAGTATTTGATACAAGAGAACACAACTTTGCACCATGTTGGTTCGGCATTTCGGGTCAGTTGCATATAGGTTATTGAGACTACTTTGAACCTGTGCTCATTAGTAGAAGCAATACAACCGTGAACTGCTACAACATATTGCTCTCAATACAGTCACGTTCGTTACTAACCTCTACTTGGAATTGACGGCTGGTAGTCCATCAGTCGTAAGCGGCAGATCAGTCAAAGTGAGCGAATACTCCACGTCATCGTCGAAAGCGGAATCAGAGTAGAAGTTTCGATGAACTTTCAGACTGTTGGTCGACATATGCGCCAAGAGATGGTACTTGTTAATGAGGTAATAGCTCTTTGGGTAACCAAATTTGGAGAGGCCATTGTAGAACATCATCTGTTGCTCAGCAGAGGAGAGCAGTGCCCTTAAGTACTTAATGTACGTCAACTTATCAGCCTCACTGAGAGTCGATCTGTCAACGAATTTCGTGATGCTATATAACGTTCGAAAATATTGAGAAAGTGGGGTTGAGGTATCTTCATGAAGTCGCTGTTCGTAACTACTAATGACCTCGTTCGCAGAACCATCTATCATCTTACCCAAGAAATTGGGAAAGCTCATACGAATTGATTCCGTAGTTGGGTGATTCCATTTGATCGTTACATTGGAATTGTCGTTCCACACACGAACCATGTTGAAGAACGTTGTATCAAACTGTTGCCGCTTGTTGGTTTCGGCGTTAAGCTCTGTTTGCTTGGTCTCCTCAGTCATCAAACGCTGAGCTTCGCTCAATTCATCTTGTTGTACTTTCAGTTGCTCTCTTTGGATGTAGACTCCAAGGATAAGGAAGGAAAAAGCAAGACCAGCAAACAAAGCCTGTAAGGAATCTGATGTGAACCACTCATCAAGTACCCCCTTATGGTAAGCGCAGCACATGCTATGAGATTGATCAGACAATGTGTAGTTCAACCAGTTAAACAGGCCCCACAGTGCGATTGGGACAGCCAAAGCAAGAGTATAGTGGTATAGTTTGAGCCGTGTGACCATGAATTCCTCTAATCGCTATTCAATTCTACTAACTGAGCACAATCCTCTGAAACTCCGGCCTTAAGAATGTCACCTATATAGTCATGCCAGTCATCTCAGATCGTCGTGCACTTTAAGTGCCAATATGTCGCCTAACCGAATGATTCTATGAACCATGAGGCCGGACTCCAGATTTGTGAAAAATAACCAACTAGGACGCTTCGAGGCTCGCGACGTTCATTAAACAATGCCGATGTGCACTTACTCACAACTTTTCTGAGTACTATCGTATCTGAGCTGTCTTGCCGCGTGGAACACGGACATAGAACACAGCATCGACATGCTCCACTGCAGTTTTGTTGCCCAATCGAAGAGTTGATCTCTAGTGCTTTTATCAAGCTGAACGTCGAAATAGCGCGGAGTAAATACTTGTGCTGGGTATTGGAATGCATGAATACAAGTTCCAGTTTTTGAAACTGCATCTGTACACCTGGTCAACCATTCACAGCTCGCCCTCAAGGAGAATGCTACAACTTGACTCCTCGTTGGTTTGAAGCCAAACATGCTATTGAAGTATTCCGAAATGTACTCGAAATCGCTCTTACGTAGTCTCTGAACGTGAACAATTGATCTTGTTCTCATGTCATTTCAAGTGATGTTAGTACCAGCAATATATTGAAATTCGCGTCTTGCGAGGAAGCTGGGTGCGCTAAAATAAGGCTGGCAAACCTCCGCTAGTTACACCTTACTAACATCATTCGTCAAAGTTCATTACCCAGCCCCGTCAAAGCCTGGAACCGGCATTCACTGAGCGCTTGATACTACATTGGTGATGCGATGGTATGTGGCGCACTAATAACTCTGTACTATTTGTTCCACTTCTCCTCTGCAAGTGGAAGCTCATTAAGCTCTACTCGCATCTCGCGCCATCTTGGATAGTGCTTCTGTAGTATCGCAACGAAACGTTCATTGTGAGTGGGTTCTATCAAATGGACCATTTCGTGAACTACAACGTATTCCAATAGATCCTTGGGTTTCTTCACCAATTCTGTGTTCAATCGAATATTACCCGATCGGTGATTGCAGCTCCCCCACTTCGTCTTCATTCGTTGGAGGTAGTAGCCTGTAACTTTGACTCCCAACTTCCTTTCCCACTTCGCTATCATTTGTGGAACTTCGTCGTGCAGCAATGATTTATGCCAAGTGTGAACAACCTCTGCACGTTTCTCGAGGTCACTTCCTTGCCGCAAGGTCAAACGTATTCGCTTGTGGTCTACAGAAACATTTGGCTTGCCGTCGTGGTACTGGACTGTTAACAAGTAACGACGCCCCCAGAGATAGTGGCTTTCGCGTGTGACAAACCTTCGCGGAGTTTCTCTTGCTTGTTTGGACAGCTTCTCCTGCTGCAACTTTATCCAACCAATCTTTGTTATCGCATATGCGCGAGCCACCTCCATACGCGTATATGTAGGAGTAACTAATGTTACTCTCCCGTCAGGTGGATGCACAGTAAGGTGCACATTTTTTACGTCTTTCTTGGTTACCAGAATGGAGATACTTCCAAGATGTATTGTCTGGTTCACTAATATCCCGGCTGATTCTTGATGATTTCGAATATTGTCATCGTCGCTTCACGGTCGCGTCCCATTATCGGGAAAAGCGCATTCAGAACTTGCTTCTCTCTCGCCTCGTCTCCTTTCCATCCTGCTGGAGCATATTCACGCATTGCCTCGTCAATCAGAAGGGCTAAGGCTGCGCGTTGCTCTTTTTCTACCTCACTCTCATCGCGGATGATTGAAGCGATGCCTACTCTCTGTAACGGCAAATTGTTGTATATCACAGACGCTTCCGGTTTGCCATTCAGGATAGGCGGTAGACCGGAGACGGAGTCCTTTTTGGCCATGCGATTCACCAATTCTTCCGCCTTCTGCAGGAATAGCTCGTAAGCAGCAGCTTCATCCCGGCTTTGCCTTATGAGATCATCGAGGAGCTTTGACATTTCAGAGTAAAATCTTGGGTCGGTCAGCTGGTCACGAATAATCGTTTTTCGAATGTTGTTGATGATGCCTTCGGCAATTGAGTTACGTGAAAGATTTCCTTTTTCGTTCAGTTTCTGTGCGATGGCATCGTGAATACCCGTTTGGATAATCATTTCCGTCAACGACAGCGAGTTAAGATTACCTATTGCAGTTGCTGGTTCAGCTTGCACATAGGTGTTCAGCAAGTGCCGCATGTCTGCTTCAAAAGGCTTTATGTCAAGCTCTTCACCCGAGTGTTTCTTTATTGCAGATCGAGCGTCACTATAAAAGGACACCTCCTTTTGCAATGCAACCACATCGCTGTCCGAGTAGCCCGCTTCAATGAGGTTCTGACAGATGTCCGAATATGAGCGTACAAACCTAGCAACAGACTTGTAGAAGGTGATGCGCAATGGCTCCGACTCAAGAAGCGAATCAGAATTGGACGCGGCACCATAGCCGCAAAAATAGCTGACAAACTGTTCCAGCTCACGCGGAAGAGGAATTGGTTCACAGAGATAAAGCAGTGACTCTCTGGCTAAATCAAGCTGTTTCTTTCCATCAGCTAGCCAGTTTTTTAACTCAACATTGTTCGTGCCACCATTACCAACTTCTATGTCCAGTTTGTCCGAGCTGTAAACAGAAATCGACTCCCGAACAGCACCTAGCAAGCCCTTAAAGTCTACGATGTGGCCGAACTCTTTGTCTTCGCCATCTAACCTATTGGTGCGACAGATTGCTTGAAAGAGGTTGTGCTCGTGAAGTTCGTTGTCCAGGTAAATGTACGTACAGCTAGGTGCGTCAAATCCAGTCAACAACTTGCTAACAACAATCAAGAGCTTCATGTTGGCTGGCTCTTCGACAAAGCGTCGTTTTGCCTCGTCCTCGTACACTTTTGTACTCTGACCACTACTGAGTACAAACTTCGTGTAAGTATCAAACTTGTATCGTTCATCACTATTCGGTGGCTCCAATACAATCGCACCGGGCTGCGGCTCGAAAGAAGTAATGATTCCGCAAAACTGACCGAACGGTTTGTTGATAAAGATGCGATAGTAGTGGCAGGCGTCATAAATACTTGCTGCGACGAGAATAGCTGTTCCCCGATTGTTGTTCAAACGCGGTCTTGTGTCGAAATCATGAATAATGCTGGCTGCGATACGTGCCTTGCGCTCTTCGGCGCTCATCAGCTCCTCCATTGTTGCCCAGCGCTTGCGGATTATCGCTTTTTGATAATTGTTGAGAGTTCTCGTCTTCTGCTCAAAGTACTCCTCGATCGCCTCAGGTGACGTAAGTTTTTGCGGCACATCGCGGGCTTCATACTTCAAATCAAGTATTACCTTGTCGGCAACAGCCTCGTGGAACTTATAGGTATGAATGTAAGCCCCAAAAACCTCATGCGTACGCAACTTCGCTGCGTCCTTCTTCAATAATGGTGTGCCAGTAAAGCCAATAAAAATCGCATCTTTCAACCATCGTTTCATCTGCTTATTCATGTCACCACCTTGAGTGCGGTGACACTCGTCAACAAACACATAGAAATTACCATGAACGGTTGGCGACGGTCCCTTGAGGTCTTCAGGGTTGAACTTATGTAACAATGCGCAAAGGAGCCGAGGTGTAGTCGCTCCAAGCTTGGAAACAAATTCGGCTCGATTGAGAACACGCGGTGAGGGTGAGACCTCTCCTATTACACCAGCATTCTTCATTACACCTTCAATCTGCTTGTCGAGCTCATCTCGATCGGTTACAACGAGAATGCGAGCTTCCGGATCGTGCTCAAGCAACCATTTTGCAAGCAGCACCATAAGTATGCTTTTCCCGCTTCCTTGAGTATGCCAGATGACTCCGCCTTCACGTTGCCTAACGCACTCTTGCGCAGCTTTGACACCTCGAAACTGGTGGGGACGTGGTACTTTTTTGTGTCCTGCATCGAATATTATAAAGTTGCGAATAAAGTCCAGAAGGCGAGATTTTTCGCACATCTCAGCCAATGGGCGGTCCAACAATGCACCTGTGGTCAAGAGACTACTATCTGAGGACTTCCACTCGACGAAAAACTCAGCTGGTGAAGTGACGGTACCATAGCGCAACCCTTGCGAATCGTTTCCTGCAATAACAAGCTGCACGGTGCTAAAGAAGGGCTTATTGAAGATCTCTTCCTGGTTGGTAATGAGTTGGCGAACACCATCCGCTATTTCGACAGATCCACGCTTCAACTCAATCACAGCTATCGCAATACCATTGAGGTAGATGACAATGTCGGGTCGGCGCTCATAACCACCGCGTAACGTCACTTCTTCTGCGATACCGAATTCATTATTTTCTGTGTGTTCCCAATCTACCAAATGGACCGTTTCATGAGGTTGCCCAGCGGCAAGCTGCACTGCTACACCGTAGCGCAGAAGCTGGTACGTGCGCATGTTCGCTTGATATAACGTAACTCCTTTAGAATCGACCGCGACATTTAATTTTTGCAACACGGCTGAAATGTGCGCGTTAGTATATCCACGCCGTAATAAGTTTGAAGCAAGAAGTTTTTCCTCAATGCATTTGTTGTGACCTCTATCGTGCCATTCGCCAAGATATTCATAATCAAGGCAATCTGGTCGGGTCTTGTTTGTAAACAGGTCAATAACGCGGTTTTGTGTTTTGCGTTCGGAGCGAGGTTGTTCATTCATGGGCGTTAATCATTCGGTGTTTCCACACAGTACCTTTCCAAGGAATCGATCATCTCTTGTTGATGGGCGAATGCTTGACTGTCGTTCCACTTTTCGTTTTCGTAAATAAGGTCCATCTTCAGAGAATCGAGCTTGTTTTTGTTGTTGTTGAAGAATCTTTGCCGCTTCTCGTTGTAAGGTAGATTGCTGTATTCCGAGTTTAGGCTGCGTGAAACGAGCGCAAGGTTGCCAAAGTGGTCGAGTGCTTTATGAACCCGGTTATCATCTCTTTCTGTTGGTTGCTGAGGAGAAATATGCTCGACTGAGCTTTTGGCTGTGAGCCGGAACTTCGTCCACCTTTCAGTATCCCGTTTTTTCTGAAACCAAAGGACGAACTCCAGCTTATAGAACCAGTAATGAGCAAATTTAACCCCGCTTGGGTTTGCCAATTCCGTTTGATGAATGAGGAAACGCCGCTGCCACGGTTGTTTCATGAAAGATAACGTCCGAACTACCAAAGGATCATCTGCTGCTGAACCAAGCAGGTGATTGTCGAGATGTCGCAGATAGGTGAAATACCGCTCCACGGTTGCGCCGGGATTACGGTGAATGAACAAAAGCAGAGGTGTCACCCAATACTGCGTCGTAATTTCCTGAGAGTGATAGAGCATACTCTGAAGAAGCGAAAAGGCACGGTGTGAATCGGTTAGTCGCGATCGGTTCATATATCTCTTTCCGCTGCTCGTACTCACGCTAATGCTGCTAATTAAGTGAATCTCTTCTTCACCTTGGTCCACCCATTTGACAATGTGCTCGTCAAAGATGACGCGCAGACGCCAAAGTAGATCAATGAATGAGCGCACTTTCTCCGCTCGTTTGGTCGCATCTTGAAAAAAGTTAGCCTCGAATAGTTCAAGCAGCTCGCGATCAAGTAATCGCGGCAGATCAGGCAGACCGTTTTCGAGTAGCCAGATGCGCAACGTGTGCTGGAGGAAGAGAGGGAAGCCGAAGATGCTGCGCACCCACGTCGGTTCGTTGTCGTCATCATTAGCCGCGGTCTCAAGCTCTGGGTTTGCTTCCGCCGATTCCAGGATTTCCGCCAACCCTAGTGCTTGGTGATCGTTCTGACTCTGCATCCGTTCTTGCAGTTTAGTTCGCACGGCGGCTGCGTTGGTCAATTCATTCCGTTCGTAGAACCCCGCCACGTCGCTGGCTGACAGTCCCGAGATGCCACTCAGGTTGCGCTCGATAAAGTTCTCTGTGTCCGCACACGCCTCCCACAAGACAGCATACGCGCCGCGCTCTACTTCAGTCAACGCATCAAGCATTCGCGCCTTGAGAATTTCATGGTGCTGGAGTTGCACTCCTCGGTTATTTATTACCTCGAATAATTTATTAAGATCAGTTTCCCGCGGAACAGTCGTGATTACAAATTTTACTTTTCTAAAGACAAACTCTGTCAATCCCGCGAGGTGCGCTGTTAGATCGTTCACCCCAGCAGGCAAAGGCCGCTGCTCAAAGACTGACTTCATCAAATCAAGCGCTATTCGCATCCGCTTAGTCGCTTCTTCATCGGACATGGGTTGTCCCGGACCGCCCAATGCTAGCATTTCTAGAAATCGGTTCACCTCAGGGCGGATCGCGAATCGGAGGCGAGGCTCGGAGAGCTTATCGGTGGTGACGGTAAGAAATGGCTTCAATGCCTCGCGCCAGGCATAGCTAATCAGCCAAAGCGTCGTGAAACGTTGTTGCCCGTCGATCAGATCGAAGTGACGCCCCTTCCTGCCCTCCTGCTCGACTAAAAGTGTTCCGCCGAGGAAAAACAAATCTTCATGACGCTCATAAGCGTTAACCAGGTCGTTTAGAAGTGTGCGTACCGGGCGCTCGCCCCACACGTACAACCGCTGGTAGATCGGTATGTTGAAATGCCAGTCAGGGCTTTCTTGTACGAGTTCAGCTAAACTGAAGAGCTTAGAAGAAATCTTCATGGCGCACCTCCGTTTAACTTGGTCGTTATCCAAATATGCTTACCATCAAGCGATTCCAGTTCCATACGTTGGTAGTATGCTAGCACAGCTGACTTGTAGATGCCTCGCACACCCGTATTTGTCCTCTCGATGTTCTCACCCGCATAAATCTTGTTGTGAGTATGGTGGCTCCTCAGGTGACGAATAACCTGCTCCGGTCGGTAACCGCTCGCGATGACATCCAGCAGGTTCAATGTATCCTGCTTAAAAAAGTTCTGTGCCGCTTCGTAGCGCACCTGCTGTTTTTCCAACCGGATCGCACCAAGGGCATGATCCATCCACAGTGCAAACTCCCAGAGGCGCTCGTCCCCAAACTGGTCCACATACATCAGTGAGGCTAGGAGAAAAACCTCCCGTAAATAAAGTGAGTTCGCCATCACCAGCTTCTCGTATACGTCGCGAAAGTGCATGACTTCGTCGGAGTCTGTCGCATCGCTCACGAGACCGCGCAGAAGCGAGGCATACTTGTCAGCATAAAGGAAGAATCCGATGCCCTTATGAATCGGTTGCCTGATGGCGAACGGCAGATCCTCCGCATTGGGGCTGAGCGAAATTCGATTCGTATGAATTTCACTGTAACCTTCCTTCGTTAGCGAAAGAGCCGTACCTAAGCGATTATAGCGGGAGCGGTACAGTGGGATCGTGTCCGGCTTGCCCTCCACAGGCCACGTTTGCTTCTGAAACTCCTCCATCAATGCGTCGTGGTCACCAAAAGTTACACGAGTGCCAGTCCAGTAGCGTGCACGCCAGAGAAACTTAGCAAACAAAGAGTGGTCAAACTCCAGATCGTGCGACATAACCGGCGACCCGCGCTGGATACTCTCCCAGCGACGCGCACAGAATGTTTGCAATGCCTCCTTGTGTACCACTGTGTCACCATCTACAGCCCGCAGATGGTAAGCCTTGAGTAAGTCTGTGGCATGAAGTGGCACACCTCGGTTGTTCTGCGTGTCGAAAAAAGTAAACGCCAGATCCACCCGGTCCACGTAGATGACGGTGAATACGATCTGCCCGAAGATATCTGCACTTGGGCTGTCGTGCGGTTCGCGGAAAATCCTAGCCGCCGCACGGATGCGTATTGCCGATTTAGGCGAATAGGTCAGCGCGCAGTTGGCGGGCAAATTGCCCATGAGTTTCTGATGGAGCACGCACAGCGCCGTGAGTCGCTGCTGGCCGTCGATGATGAAGTGCTTCTGCTTTTCCTTGTTCCGGTGCAACAAAATTGTACCCATGTAATAGGGTGGTTTTGGATCAGCATCGCGCTGGTAAACAGCTAAATCTTCGGACAATTGCCTGATCTTGTCGTCGTTCCAGACAAATCCTCTTTGATAGGTGTCCAGGGCTATCGGGAATGCCGAGTCATCGAATAGTTTGCTAAAAGTTGCAACACTAACTTCGACGGGTAGTGTTAGGCAGAGGTCAGTCATAACATATTCGCCTTACAGTCAGCAATTCCTGCGGTAGTGACAGATGAAGTTCGCATAGATTTCTGTTGCCAAAAACGCAGATGTTGATATTCTAATTTCCATGGTTCTGTGAGAGTTCAGCCATGATTTCGTTTGACATGATCAGTTACACTTTCCAGATAGTTGGATCGGCGTTTACAAATTCCTCTAGAAAGTCAAACGAGAGGACCCGCGTTTCCGGCTTCATCCCACTTTGAATCGCAGCTCTAATCCTCCTCCTGGAACCTGCGTCAGGATTCACAATCACTAACGAATCGAGTGCATTCTTCTTAATCCCGAATCGAAATAGTGCTTCTGCATGTCGGTCGCTTGGCGGGAGCGAATAGCCTATGACAACAACGCGATTGGCACTCCGAAGGCTCCGATAAGCGTTCAGCATTGTTGGGCCAAATCTCCCTTGATCGTATGTTTTACTCGATTCAGGTGGGATAATGGAGAAGTGCATATCTCCAGACCTCGCCCGAGTATTACCATAGGGGCGCTTCTTCAACTTCATCTCTTTCCCAACTTCTTTGAAGTGCAGCGAGCCGTGTACTTTATGTACTTGAATTGTATTGGCCCGGCTTGGAGGAATACCGTCGGTCGGCGTCCAATAAGAATCACCACTAAGCTCTCTCCCCCGTGCTCCGAGTTTAACTGAATAGCCATATCGTGCGTTCCACTTTCCGGCACCATGACGTCGTAATGAGTCATCAAGAACACAATCGTAGTTGAATGAAACGAACACATCACCTTTGTCTGCGATATCCTTTATGAGAATGTCATGCCATCTGCATTCCCGAAGTTCGTAGCTGCCAAGTCCGCCAACTTTAACCTTTGTTAAAGATTCACCAAGAATGATTGCAATTGATTGAATCAAATCTCTTTTGAGCGCAATTGCGCGTTTGTGTTCCTTGCTTGCATCTCTTCCCAGGTGAATCAGCATTTTCTCCGCTTGCTCTAGATGACAGAATACTTGCTCCATACCTAACGTGTAGTTTGGGCCAAACCAATCAACAAGACCGATAATCAATCGTTTGATGCGATCTGCATTCGCTGCACTTGTTACTCGTTGAAGTTGTGTAAAAAAGTCCCCATCTAGAGGTGGCAGACAGTGTCCCTTTTGCTTCATTTCGTTGACAAACGAGCAACCTCGGGTAGCGCCTGCACCGAGAATGAAAACAGTCTTGCTCATATAACTCGTGTCCTTCCAGTAAGCAGTTCTTGCATCATGGCCTGCTTGAGGGCACGGGTCTTCTCCCGCCGCTGATCCAACGCTGCCAACTCCAAGTCCATCTCAAACAGTACCTCAGCGATGGCAGTTTGTTCTGGGATTGGTGGGACACGGACGGTCATATTTCTAAACTTCCCTTGTGAAAGCACATACCGCGTTCCGTTTCCGTCACACATCGTCTCTGCTTGGCCGAAAAACTCTCGCGTCTTGAAAGCGTAAGTGCGGAAAGACAAATCCCACGGCTCGTGCAAACGCAATCGAACAACATGATAACTGTAGACTGCATCTGGGATATCTTCCATTGCCACAGCTGAACAACCGATATCGTTGCGTGTTTCAGATGTCGGAGTGAAAAACACATCACCCTTCTGCACAGCGCAACGCTTTGCGAGCTGCGGGGATGCAGTCACCCAGTGATTCAAATCCGTCGAATAGATGAAGTCCTTTCGATAAACGTCGAGATAGTTAACGAGCCGAACAGGCACTTCGCCAGGACGACTTTTTTTGTCGACTCCTGCACTTGAGATTTCACCTACATCCCCCAGTTGCTTCACTTCCCATTTGCCGCGGAAACCTGGAAGGCGGGATTGGCCGGTAAGGAGTTGCTGCATGGCGGCCTGTTTGAGGTCGTGCTTCTTGGCGATGAGCCGGTCCAGCCCGCCTAATAGCCCATTCACATCGCGCATCGCCAACGCGATGGCTCGCTGCTCAGGTAGGGGCGGAAGTGCAACAATAAGATTCCTCATGTCGCCGACATTGAAGTGCTTTTGCGCGAGCCCACCTTGGTTTCGAAGGATCTGCTCTTTGCCCCAAGGCGAGTTGATCCAAAGGGCCAGCCATTCCGAGTCTAACTTCATGGTTGGCCGAGTGATAAGTATATCAATGCAGTTGCACCCTTCATGGCGACTATGAACGACGGCACTCGTTCCAGGGTAGCCGGTTCGAACAGTGAGTACGTCACCGGTCCGGGTCTGGCTCTTTGCCAAGACTGCATTGGATTCATCGCTGATAAAAACAAGGTCCAAGTCGTTTATTCCATCCTCACGGATATTTGCGGACCGAAATGCAGGCACGCCACTCTTCACGTAGTATTGAGTTGGACGAATCACAATCCCGACCATAATGCGTTCGCTCACATCCGAGCATGGCACTGTCTCCCAATCTTCGGGAATTATGCCGACCACGGTCAGTTTGTAGCCTGGCTTCAATTCCATACTGCTCCCATCTTTTTGAGGTGTTCTTCCACGCGAGCAGCGAGCGCGGCCACTTCACCGGTGAGCTGCGGCAGCGGGGTGGCGTAGCGTTCTGCGAGCTGGCGGATGCGGCCGGTGAGAGTTTGCGAGACACGGTCCAGTTCGCCCTGCACGGTGGTGGCAATCGTGGTCAGCCATTTGTCGTCCACCACGAGGGTCTTGATTTCGTCCTCGGTGAGCGTGGGGTATTTGGAGTCGAGCTTGTCTTCGAGGTCGTCCTGCGAGGCTTTGAGCCGGGATTTGGCGTCCGTCTGCTGGTCGAGCAGCGCGGAGTAGACTTCGAGGGCCTGACGTTCGTCGGCGTAGTCCTGGTCGAGCCCAATGTCCTTGAGGCGGGCCTTGAGGGCTTTGGCGGTGATTTTCTGCTTCTCGCCCTCGCGTTCGATGACTTCGGCGAGAAGCCCTTCCTCGCCGCTGTGTTCCTCGCGGGTTTCGTCGAGCTGCTGCTCGATGCTGGCGATGTCGGCTTCAAGGGCGGCGATGGCATCGCGCTCGACGGCGAAGTAGCGGGCGATGAGCAGGGCGGCGGGGACGAGGTCGGACTTGAAGCGGCGCTTGCCCTTCTTGAAGTCTTCCTTCTCAGGCCAGATGAGTTTGTTGTCCTTGTTTTTGACCTGAACGATTTCACGAGGCTTTGCCCCTTTAATCCACCCCACATCTGCGATGAGGTAGCAATCGTCCTGCATGAATTCAGCCCAGTAGTCCATCAGATGTTGATAAACATCATAGGCGTCAAGTAGTGGATCGGCTTTAAACGTTGCAAGCAGATCCTCCGCAATGTTCTCAATAAGCTGCTTAGGATGGCTACCGATTGAGAGACTTTTCAGCCGTTGATCAGTGACAGTCTGCCACTGTGTGAACAGCTCCTTTGCATTGGTGTTGAAGGCGGTAAACTCCGGGTGGCTAAAGATTGCCGACTTCAGCTGTAAGATTGGGATCTTCAGTTCAGAGTAGCCGAGACGGGTAGATTTTTCGAACAAAGCAGCACGTAGATTTGGCATGACCTCCCAGTATTTTTGCAGAGCATCCAGATCGCGCTCAGGGATGCCACCACGTAAATGTCCATCAATATCTTGCAAGTCCTCTGGCTCGGTGCTATCTATGTATCGCGGAAGATTTAGGTTGTAGTCATTCTTCGCATCGGCGATTTCCGAAACTGGAACCATGCGAGCGTAGCGTGGATTGCTTTCATCCTGCCAGGTTAAAGTGTTAACGATCTTGTGGATATCCTGTTCAGGAAGGCGATTCTTCGGTCCGTCCTTCTTGAATCCCTTTGAAGCATCGATCATAAAGATTCCCCTGCGTGAGGCGGCGTTTTCCTTGTCGAGCACGAGGATACAGGCTGGTATACCAGTGCCGTAAAAAAGATTGGCAGGTAAACCTATGATTGCCTTGAGATAGCCTGAGCGAACAAGTTGTTGACGGATGACAGCTTCAGCATTGCCACGGAACAGAACACCGTGAGGAAGAATGCAAGCCGCCTTGCCAGTGCTCTTCATCGAACGAATGATGTGAAGTAGGTAGGCGTAGTCGCCTTGCTTCTTCGGTGGTACGCCCCAAGTGAATCTCTGAAATCTATCCCCACTGCCACCTTCACCCAAAGTAAGACCAGTGGACCATGACTTATCAGAGAAAGGAGGATTAGCCACAACGTAGTCGTAAGTTCGTAGTTGCTCGCCGTCCTTGAACTTCGGATCAAAGAGTGTGTTACCCGAGAGAACTGTGGCTGTAGGGAAATCGTGTAGAATCATATTCATGCGGGCTAGACCTGCAGTCGACACATCCTTCTCCTGCCCCTCTAGCGTAATGTGCTTACCAGCTTCTGCAGCGACCTTCAACAGTAGTGAGCCAGAGCCACAGGTGGGGTCATAGACGGTAGTAGCAGCTTTGGAGTTGGCAGGTGAAATACCGATCGCTTTGGCCATGATTCGGCTAACCTCAGAAGGCGTATAGAACTGCCCTTTGCTCTTCCCACTCTCGGTGGCGAAGTGTTGCATGAGGTATTCATAGGCATCTCCCAAGATGTCGTCGTTTTCAGCACGATTCTTTGAGAAATCCAGAGCGGGATTCTCGAAAATTGCAATCAGGTTGCCGAGTCTCTCCACCTTGTCCTTACCATCGCCGAGTTTTTGCGGGTCGTTGAAATCTGGGAAATCACTTCGACCAAGTCGGGAGTTTGCGTCGATGAGTGGCTGGATGACCTGTGTGTTGATCAGATTGCCGATATCCGCGTTACCCTTAAGGGCAACCATGTCCTTAAAGCTTGCACCCTTCGGAATAGTAACCGGTGGAGCGAAGTCGTCAGAGTTCCCGTACTTATCCGATACATACTTGATGAACAACATGAACAGGACGTAGTCCTTGTATTGACTGGCATCCATACCCCCGCGCAGTTCGTCGCATGACGCCCAGAGTGATGAATAGAGATCGCTTTTTTTGATTGCCATGAGATTAGGAGCCTTTTCGAGTGTCTTCGTTTCGCTTCAAGCGACCACGAATATCTGCAGAGTTAAAATGTGGTCAAACATAGTAAATTTTGATTGTCAGCCGAACACATTTACCACTCCTTCAGATGCGTTATGCAAGCAATTGTTCCAAGTATACGATAACTAGACACCCTAGGCCCGTGAAACTGAGAGCTGAGAACTGGGAATTGTTGGCGGAATTGGAAAACCAGTGTATATAATGATGTGAACCGAAAGCTAGGAATGTCTTTTCGGCTTGTAATAGTCCGCCATCTAGTTATCGGCAGTATATCGCTTCAGGGTGCGAACTAAGCCAGTTCAGATTTGCCACGTTTAAGGGCTAGTATTCTGCAACCAGGCCTTATGCAGCATTTTCTCATGTACACTTGCAGCCCGATTACTTGACTTGACGCAGCCGTTGTAGCGAAACAGATTTGCGCGTATGAGTTATCCAGGCAATCCTGTACGACTCGGATTATTACCGATTACTTTCTCTCTGGACCTTTCAGGAGGCCAGTCATCAGAGAAGGGTTCGTAATCAAAGAAAATGATATATCAATATGCGAGTAGATTCATTTCGCCACCACTTTGGGCTTTTACGCGCGGTATCGCAAATACATTTTACCAGAAGGTACTTCGCATAAATATTCTTGATGGTGAGAGTTTACGCGTGGTGCCATAGGTTTGCGCCCAAGGACAAGGCACCTTATAGTCAAAGTTGAATAACTAATGAAGGAGAGAGCAAAATGAGTTGGACGGAATTCAAGGAAACAGCCACATGGTTGCGTGATATATGTACAGGTTTAGCAGCCTTATCCGCGGTCTTCTATGGAGCCATAGGTCTGAATGCTTGGCATCGACAACTGAAAGGTAAATCTTCGTATGATGTCTCATCAAAGCTACTGCTGCAACTGCGTCGCCTCGTTCAATCGATTGAATACTTACGAAATGGGTATATCAGTCCAGGTGAACAAAGTGCTGCAATGAAAGCCGCCAACTACGACTCTGAGCAATTGCAACGCATGACTTTTCAAGAGAAAACAGAGTTAGCGATTATTGCCGCATACGAAGTCCGATACAACGAAACTCGAGTCATCGCATTATCTCTGAACGACTGTCATTTAGAGTACCAAGTAACCTGCGGAAACGAGCTAGATGACTTGCTTAAAGCAATCAACAGACAAGTGACAGATCTGATGCACGCTGTTCGAAACCACGTCGCCCGAATAAGGCCGTATGGTATTTCCGGACAGCTCCCATCGTTTACACTGATGGAAGTTGATCGCGACAAAAAAAATACTCTTTCAGCTTGAAAATGACGAGTTCTCGCGCACTCTAGATGACAATGTCGGCCGGGTAGAAGAGATCCTTAAAAAGCACCTACACAAATAAAGTCTATACGCGATGTACGCGAACTACAGGCTTGTAGACCTGTAGACATCACAAACTGCTATAATGTGACTCGCATTCAGCCAGGAACTACGCTCCTCCAACTCGTGCCTACTCAACAGCAGGGTGCTATCAAGACCTCGAGTGCTGGCGTCAGACTGGTCAGCCTGGCGAGTTCTTGGCATCTAGTTCATAGATTATACACCAAAAGTAGTTCTGCCTGGCACTTCCTTCACGACAAAGGTGACCTACTACTGTGTGACATGACATGAACTACATTTCAGAGCGTTGGCTTGATTGCTTTTCCAAACATGAGCTGCAGTGAGATCGGCCCTTGTACTGCTAAATGCTACTCGGGTTAGCTTCATTAGGCACTTACCACTTGCTCGTGGAACCTTCCGGTGTAGAGTACGCGCACCGTGTAGGCTATCGGTCTGACGTAGCAGAAGTTGTTGTTCTAGTGTATTGAGGCGCTAAGCAACTCAATGATCGTGCTGAGCGAACTGTCCTGCGACTTCACAATTCCAACTCCGGGTCGCAAAAAATTGACGACTAAAGGCTGAACTCCAGCCGATGTTACCCCCACATCGTACCGAATGGTGTTGTACTGACCGGCTGGAACTGTGATCTTTGTACTGTCGGCATTGACGCGAATTTTTCCAGAATTGTTCCCGCTTGACTTTGTACTAAAAATGTAGTCGTACGTTGAGCGACCTGCATGCGCATACAATATGCTTTGAAACAAGGTAGCTGTCTGCGACAAATCTTGAGTGTAGCCAAAAACAAACCCATCTGAGGAATTTGTATAGTACGAGTAATCAAAGTCACTACCCTCGGGAAAGAAAAGGAATCTTGACACGAGCGACTGGGCTCTCCAATTCTTGGCGCTCACATGGGGCTTATACCAAGCCTTTCCTAAAATGTCCCATCTTGCAGAAACATCTACGTAAACTGTGTCGACCTTTGAGAGGCCTCCATCAATATAGGAGCACTTATATACCCATGAATTCGTTGTGTTTAAGGGTATGAGCACTTTGTTACTGTCTACTTGTAGTTGTGTAGAGTTCGAAGCATTATTGCATGCAGCAAGGCTGATAATTGCACCTATTGCAAACAATATCAAGACTGCTCTTGCAATCAATAGTGGAAATATTCTCATTGGACTTTTACGAATGCCTATGGTGATAAGCGTGAGAAAAAAAGCAATCAATGTGGGTGCGCCCGTATTTTTCACAACCAATAGGCGCTCCTTGCTCACTGGTAAACTAGACATGAGATGATTGATTAGCAAGAAATTCCTCTTGACTCAAAGACTCGAGGTTTCATTCTGAGTAGAAGATTGCACTATAAATCGCTGCATGTCCGGCTTGAGGTGCACAGACCAGGTTGACGTTTAACTGCCAAGGCTTGTCGTAAGACTTGCGTCAGAAATTGACAAAGCCAGACACGAATTGGAAGATGTTTGTCGTCAATGGGCTTCGGAATCCAGGGGTGCACAAACTATAATTATGGTTCGGTACCGTAAACGCGTTATTTCCGCTTTGGCTAGAAGAAACTCAATTGTTACGTGTTTGGGGTCGACAATTGCGCGCTTTCTGAAGCTAATGCTACGTCAGAATATTGCGCAGCTTGTGTGTACCTTGCTTAGCTAAGGTTGATCGTCGTTAGTTCGTTAGCTGTCAAACAAGTGAGTAACCTGCGTCCATCTGGAAGACGAAAGGGACAAAACTCATTGGACTGAGTTTTGTCCCATATCGTGTCCTGAGGTGGACAAAAGTCGTATGCTCTAGTATATTGTCATTTATGTCAACATAAGAAGAGCGCACGATGGAGTCATTCGTCAGTCCACATACGGCTGATCGTCTTTGCGGAAACTGCTACTGCAAACTCTTCTTCAATCTTCGAGGCGACCGCGCTATCGGTCAACCCCAGCTCGTGAAACATTTTGGCTTTCTGCTGCATTTCTGCGTTCAACTTTTTAGGACGACCAGTTACTCCGCCGGAAGCTGTAGTAGATTTGTATTCGTTGTCGCAAAGCTCGCCACAGTTCTGATAGAGCAGCGAGCTTTCGTCATACGAGAGAGAATATCTGACCTCTCGCATATCTCTGCTCTGTATGTGTAGTACTCGTTTTGCCGGATCCCTTACTGACTCGAAGACCATTACGGTATCTGCTGCGGCAGTTGTACCGGTACCGCGAATACTATCAAAAATGTCGCCATATTCGGCCTTCGTAGTGTGCGTTACTCCTATGATAGCCAGCTCCCGTTCTTGCGCCACGCGAAAAATCTGCGCACCAGTGTTGTACTCGGCGTCATAACTGTCGTCACTCCGTCGCTTGGGCGGTGAGAATCTTTGAAGTGTGTCGATTACACAAGTCTTGACATCCCGATGCTCATCCAGAAACCGTTCTATAATCTCTATGCCATTCTCGTGGTAACGAGGCGGGCTAAAAACTAGGTGTAGTTTGCCACGAAGACGTTCTAATGGAATATCCATCGGCACAAACTTTCGTAACCGTTCTCGAGTTCTTCGTTCGGATTCCTCAAACCCTAGATACACTGCCTCGCCCTGGTCGACTCCGTGCACACCAAATGCTCTCGTACCAAGACAGATCGGTATTACAATGGAACCGAGTACAGCCATGCTCTTTCCTTTTTTAGGCTTGCCACCGAACACAGTGTATCCAACAGGCAACAAATTCTCACATACGAACTTGGGTGGTGGCAGCTGCTTGTTCATCAAATCGACAGCATCGATTGTTGCCAAGACCGGGAACTCGTACTCAGGTTGAGTTGCATCAACAAGTTCTTCAAGACTTAAGCTTTCCATAGACGACCTCCTCGTTCGATGAAGTCCGAGATGTCTGACTTTAGTGGCAAAGCAGGCATAATTTTAGTAAGGTCGATTTGCGTAACAGAGTTAGCATAGCCCTTCAATTTTTGAGCGACATCTGCTGCATGCTGTCTTCCTGTATCGTCGTTGTCAGCGACAATTATGCAGCGCAAGCCCTTCAATAAGGGGCTATACTCTGACCTCCATTTCATTGCCCCCATAGGGTTTGTGGTTGCAATTGCTCCAAGGGCCGTGAGCGTATCCGCATCCTTTTCTCCCTCAACTATGTACACAACGAAGTCACGCTTGTGAGTACTGTTGCGAAGGTGTCGTAAGCGCGGCGCATTATAAAGCGTCAACTGCGTTTTCTCGAGACCATAATACCACTCACCACTCTCCTCTATCTTACCTTCGGGAGTCAGCGATATGGTACCATGAAAGCGCTGCAGGGACACTTGCTTTCGACTTGCATCATCGGTGGGCTTATGAACGACTACACGAAAAAGGAAGTTGTCGCCTTGTTCATTCCAATACACGTGATGCCGGCAATACACGTAACCAGACGAGGGCTCCAGACTAGCTTTGACTGGCGACGGTGTTTCATGCCTACGTACGGCAGTGCGCTGTGAGTTATTGTTGTAGCCAATCGATGAATAACGAGCATAGTGCTTTCGTTCATCTTCATGCGGAGGGAAAAACTGTTGACCACAAGAGTTATTCCAGCACTTGCCACCGAATTCATAGCCAACAAGGCGGCAGAACGATCTGTGTTTGCCGCAAGGACAAATTGTCTTTCGAGAGCTGAATTCAAATTTGTAGTTTTGCAGAGTACCTTGTTTGGGCCCTTGGTTCGTCGCAATCGAGCTAGGGGCTTTGTTTATCGGATTCAATTCCCACGCTCCTTTCCACTTCTCAACACTTCGCTTTTTTTGTAGCGAACAGCTCGCCCCCCGATCCTATAGGCCTTGAGTCTACCTTGTTGAGTCCAGCGAATGACGCTCTGCTTTGTGGACTGGAGGAGCTCAGCTACCTGCTTTTGGGTGAGCATCTCGTCGTCTTGAAGAGCTTGAGGTGCCGGTTGTTGGATAGCAAATTCTGATCGGATAGCATCGACGATCATCGTTTGGAGGTCATCTCCGTTGAGCTGGAGTAGTACAGCTTGATTCATACCGTTCGTCTTATATAAGTGAAACTTGCGGTACAAAAAGAGCACACAAAGAGGGGTACTTCTGGTAGGTACTTTACGTACCCCTTGACCATTTGGTCATCAATGCGACCACGGTGTCGGCGATCTCGTCAATATTCGAAGGCAGTGTAACATCCGTCCGGTAATAGTCTTTACGAAGTGAATACTTGCGTGCACTGTCTCCAATGAATGCTTGTGCAACAACATCGATCGTTTCTTCCACGGTATTCCCAGGCAACTTTATTTGACGTAGCCGAGTGCACTTCATAAGCACTCCATAGTTGATTGATCGCCATTTCGAGCCGTCCTTGACGAAATAGTCACTCCAGTTAGAAGGGAACATCGCTTCATACAGTTTACGCTGCTCTTCCACTTGTTTTTTCAAATCTTCGAACTTCTTGGGCAAGCCAATTGGTTTAGTGGCATCCAGCCCAGAAGTCAATTGGGTTAACGCTTTCTCCTCATCCGAAGATCTCTTTGATAGAGCCTCAAGCCGTTTGACTTCAGCAATTATCACAATGCGCTCAGCTCGAGCCTTTTCTTCGATAGAATCTAGTGCCGTCAACGCAGCTTCAACTGATGCTTGTCGTTTCGTATCAGTTTCCCTCCAACGCGCGATAATTTCGGAATGTTGCTTTTCCATTTCGGTCTGTTGCGCTTCCATGAGGACATCAGCAATTTTTTTTGTGATCATCATTTGCTTGCCCTTTGGTTTGGTTTGCTTGCTCACTGCTTTAGTTCGATTTCCCATGATTCACTTCCAAGCATTGTTCATTTCTTCACGCAGATCGGCGTCGTCAAGACGTACATAGCGCTCAAATGTCTTGTGATCGCGATGCCCTGAAATCGCCTTGACCACTTCAGCACGCATTCCAAGCTTCAATGCAAGCGTTACAAACGAACGTCTTGCTGTGTGAGAGCTAATCACTTGATACTTAGGCACTGTGGTTGTTGTCGGCTCGCCACCACTGTAGCGGGTAATCTCAATCTCTGAATCGATCCCTGCCATGGCGCAAAGTTCTTTCAGGTACTGATTTGTTTTTTGCGCACTGATCTTCGGGAATACAAAATCTGGATATCTGTCGAGGACTAGTCTGAGGCGCGGAATAATGGGGATAGACTGCGCTGTCCTGGTCTTTTGAATGTGAATACGAATGTATTCTCCTGAAAAGCTTGTTGGCTTTAGCTTAGTGATGTCCGAGAAACGCAATCCAGTATAGACTCCGATCAGGAATAAATCGCGAACATTGGAAAGTCGCGCATTGGTGCTAAGGTCAAGATTCTCTATGGAGGACAATTCACTTTCGTTTAGTGCAACAGTCGTCGCTTCCCTTTCGAACTTTGATTTCTTGAACAGGTGAATGTACTTTCGATTGCTGTGATATCCTCTTTGCTCAGCCCACTTGAGGAAGGTTTTTGTGACTTTTAGCTGCTTAGCTACAGAGTTGTCGGTTAGGTTGGCATCGTTCAACAGGTAGTGGATGTACTGATCCTCAAACGTTTCATCGACCATCTCAAATACAGCCAGTCGCTTTCTCTTCTGGAGAAAACGCGTCATATGGTTAAAGACAGTTCTGTACCCTTTTATCGTGTTAACAGTGTCCCGATCTGCTCGGACCTCAATGAATTTTTCAAAGCAGTCCAGGAGCGACAAGGAACGACCATTGATCTGAATTCTATGCTGTGCTTGTTCTGGCTTCGTGATACTTCGCACTGTGGCTCGTAGCTCGTCACACGATGAATCTGTGAATAGCTCTCGATCACTCATCAGGTAGTTCCGGAAGTGATTCTCAGTTTCAGTTTGAATCCTTTCGAGAGAACGATTAGTTACAGCAAAGTTCTCGTAATTCCGCTTGACTCTCCCAGATTTCGTGTCCCATGACTCCGCAGGAACAGATATTCCAGTTGTTATCCGAAACACCTTCATAGTCGAGGGTATCTCTAGTCCGCGATTGCCAGATTTCCCCATCCGAACAGTCAGGACGATAGCTGAGACACCACTCTGACGTGCGATGTAAAAACGAATGGCCGGCAAGTCTTTTTCAGAAACGCCTTTCGTTTGAGTTTTCATGTATTCACTTCTTGTACGTATCTATACGTCACAAAACTAATGTTGTACACCTTATGTTGTACACCCACATGCGAATCAATGCACATGTATTTTTCCACATGTGACCTGGTACGCAGCTCTGGCACACGCTTATACAAAAACGTCTGTAAGAGATGGTAGCATGCGAAATCATGCAAAAACTCAATTGATAGTCCTCTCGGGGATACAAATCGCACAACACAATTAGCACGCACGCCATTCTGAAGCGCAGAACAAAGACAATTGCCTGCATTTCTTGAATTGCACCTGTTGACTGTAGTTCCAGACTCGGAATCCACGAATCTTGTCTATCAGTTGACCGCAGGTCAGCATGCGCAATTCGTTTTCAAGCCAAAGTAAACAGCAAGAGGCTTCGTCATTGACGAAGCCTCTTGCTGTTTGAAGCGTACTCCTAGTTCGCTGCTTTCACATTTTAGTCCGATTACTATCGCTTTAGCTATGTGTTGAAGACCGCATAAAGAGCGGACAATGAGACTCAGTTCCTTACACTGCTTCAACCCCCGCTCTGGTCGATCCAACTAGACTTTTGCAGGTGCAGCTTCTTCAGTGGCTTGTAGGCTTACACCGAAAATCACGAAGTAGCCTGGAACATGGTCGATAGTAAGCTCGCGGGAGATGTACCAGTGATAGTCATCTTGGAGTCTGTCAATGTACATACGTGTTGTGACTTGCGACGCCTCCCAGCTAATTCCGTACATGTTAAGAACGCGCTTCAGATGATCGGCGACACCTTCCATTGCTGTACTCCAGCCTCTGATAAGGTCCGACATTTCACCAGATTCATTTTGTCGGCGCATTGCTCGCTCTATAAGGAGCTTCATGTTCTCGAAGGGACCGCGAAGAGCGAAAGAGATGCGAAGGTCATTGGAGACCACGTCAAAGCGCACGGTGTTGCAAACCTCGCGTACTCCTGTTGATGAATCATCAATCGTGCTAATTGGTGCTGGAGGTGCATTCGTTACACTAGCGTGGAGTTGACGTCGCAAGAGTTCGCAATACACATCAACCAAATTCTCTTTCAAGAATTCCATGGCATTGTACTCGAACACCCCAGTGTAGCCAAGAACCAAACGCATGAGAGCTTTGAGGGTATCCGAGAGCGTGTCGCTCTTATTGATGACAACTTGGCCCGGTGCTTTCTCAGCACTAACTTCCCCATCTCGGAACAATACAGTTCGCACCTTGTGAACAAGGAACAACTGAAGGAGGTTGCGCGCCTCATAGCTCGTTGGTTCGCTGTCGTAAAGCAAGATGGCAGGATGTTCCTGCATACTGGCTACCTCTAACTGCTCCCACGTATCAAACAGACGAACTTGAAAGCGTGGTTGAAGGAAGCTACTAATCCGCTGAATGTACTGTTGGTCCTGAACTAGAGCGAAGATGAGACGCGGAGTTTTTTTTTTACTGCTTTACCGGCGATGATGAGAGATTGAAAGGCACTGATGAGTGTCTTTTGTAACACTTCCAGGTCAATAGGACGACTCACAAACCAACGGACATTCAGTCCTGGAAGCATGTGTTGAGCCTGTGGCTTATCTGCACTGATGATCATCAGCACTGGCAACGACTGCGTGGCGGCTTGCGCCCTTAGCTTCTGTACCGCACGTATTCCCGTTTTCTCAGGACCACCCTCATCAACGATAGCGAGTGAAAACTTGTGAGTTTCTAGTTGGGTCTCTAAATCCGCTAGGTTCGAAACAGTGACTAGCTCTGCATCAGGACTCGAAAAGGCCACGGCTTGTTCAACGAAGCGCATGACGATTTGATTGTCTTTGAAGACGAGCACACGCGGAACTCCATTCTCTTCAGAAGAGTCATCTTCTCCCTCATCTTCATCGCTTTTATGGTACTTTTTCAGCCGGACCGAAACCGCGTCTAAAATCTCCGAATCGGAAAATGGCTTTGTGATGTAGTCATCTGCACCAAGCGTCATGCCATGCCGAATATCCTGCCTACTAGATCTAGCCGTAAGAAACAAGAAAGGCACTTCGCTGATATCTGGTTCTTGACGAAGCGATTCCAGTACTTGAAATCCATCCATTTTAGGCATAGCCACATCACAAATGATGAGGTCTGGACGATTCTTGACGGCAATTTGCAATCCTTCATCACCGTCGGCAGCCCCTTCGGCTTTATATCCCTCGAAGCTTAAAAGCTGAATGAGGTTGGTCCGAATCGTTTCGTCATCTTCTACTACTAAAATGCTGTATTGCATAGTCTGTCTTTCTAAAGTGTTACTGAGGGAGTGTAATAGTGACTGTCGTCCCTTCTCCTTCAACGCTATCGACGGCGATACGTCCTTGGTGCAGTGAAACATACTCGTGTACAATCGCCATTCCTAAACCTGTTCCCTGAACCGTACCAACATTATCGGCACGATGGAAGGGTTCAAATAGTCGTGACAAATCATTTTTTGGGATTCCGATACCTCGGTCGGCAACCACCACTTCAAACTCACCGTCATGATCTCTGAACGTAAGATCAATTCGAGATTCTGGTGCTGAGTACTTCAGCGAGTTTCCAAGAACGTTCATGAGTACCTGCGAGATCAAATTCTCATCGAGCTTCACGTTGTTCTTGTGCCACTCATTATGTACCTGAATCTCATGACTGCCCTGATCAACCGCCTTAACCTTCAGCAGGGTATCCTCAACGAGGTGATTCAAACTCACCGGTTCAACTTTGGTATGCAGTCGGATGGATCCACTTCGTCCCAAGGTCATCACGTCGTTGAGCATGTTGACCAGATGCGATACTTCTCTTTGAACTGTAACAAAGTGGTCATTCTTCTGAGCATCGGTCATGCGGGTTGCATACCGCTGAAGTAGCTGCGTTGAGGAGAGAATCACCGTCAACGGAGTACGAAACTCATGCGACACCATGGACATAAAGCGAGTTTTCAATTCACTAAGGTCTTTCTCTTTCGCGAGCGCATCATGTAGCTCTTTGGTTCTCTCATCAACCTTTAGCTCCAACTCTCGAGTGAACTCACGAAGTCGTTTTTCGGTGAGCTTGCGCTCACTAACATCACGCACTGTACACATCAAACCGCTGATTTCGTTCATGTCGTTCATAATTGCCGACATACTGACTTCTGAGGGGAAGACGGTGTCATCAGCACGACAGAAGTTTAACTCTGTTTGACAAGCGCCATTGGCAAAGGCAAACATGTAGGCTTGCTCAAGAAGGCTCTGATGCTCCATGTCAACCATGATGTGGAGCGTTTCGCCAAGGAAAGTGGAGCGATCGTGTTTTAAGGTTCTACAGGCAGCATCATTCGCATAAACAATTGTTCTATTGATGCTGCAGAGAAATATCATATCACCAGATTGTTCTACCGCCCGTGAGAATAGTCGTATCTGCTCTTCAGATGCCAAACGTGCGGTGACATCACGGGTAACAGTCACAAACTTGGAGTCACCTCTGTCGAGCCCTGAGACTGGACGAAACTTCGTCTCACACCAGATGTACTCTCCATTCTTCTGTCGAACGCGGTATGTAATGGTCTTGTCAAAACTCTGCTTACGAATCATCGAATCAAGTTGATACTCGATCTCCTTGACTTCTGAAGGGTGCACGATCTCCATCCACTTCACACCGATGAGTTCGCTAACCTCAAAGCCCAAGAACCTCGTCACAGCTTCGTTGACATAGGTAAACCTTCCTTCTATGTCATGCAAGCCAATAACGTCACTCGCGAACTCAGACACGAGCTGGAGTATATTCTCATGCTCATGAAGTCGATCACTCGTCTCTTTCTGCTCACTAATGTCCTGGGTAAAACCAACAAGTCGTACTTGTTGAGGCTCATCCCCTTGCACAGCCTGAGCACGGGAATGTACCCATCGTGTTGAGCCATCAGCTCTCAAAATGCGGTGCGTCAGCTCAAATGAACCGAGTGTTTCAGCTGCTCTTTCAACGGTGGATCGCACCAGGTTTGCATCAGCTGGATGACAAACACCGAAGAAATCCTTGTCGCATAGTGGCCTCTGCAAATCGCTAATACCCAGGATCTCACGTGCTTGGCGAGAGCCGAACATTTTTGCTTCTCCAAAAAGCTCGACTACCCAGTTACCAACTTTGGCAGCCTGCTGCGCGATCTCAAGAAGCTCCTGACTGCTGCGCAGCTCCTCATTTGTTCGTCGCAAATCCATGAGGATACGGTTTCTCTCGATGGAGAACCGAATCGTACGTTCAAGTACGGCTGAAGAAAGATCTGACTTATGAATAAACGACTGAACTCCCTTTCGCAGAACTTGCAGTGCGAGGGATTTGTCCGACATACCAGTCAGCACGACGAGAGCTGCATCAGGAGCAGCTTTCTGTATAATCTCGACAGACTCTAAACCGACACTTTCAGGAAGATTGAGGTCCAAGACAACGAGTACGATATCGAGTCCGGTATTACAAACATCCAGTGCCTCCGCCAAATTGGACGCTTCAATGAGGTTTGCTTCAGCGTAGGCAGTTTCACGGAGTTCTTCCATGACCAACCTGCGATCGCCAGGGTTGTCTTCAACAATGAGAATATTTAGCACTTCATTCATACAATTCTTCGCAGCGCAGTTTCATCGGATGTAGGGTATTATCGGTTCCGCCACTACGCAGCCAAAGAGATAACGCAAAATAAATCTTCGTTCATGAGGCATTGCCGGGCAATGCAACGACCGAGAGCCAGAACTCTTCGATTCGATGGATAGCATTTACGAAATCCTGAAAACTTACAGGTTTTGTCACGTAGCAGTTGACGTGCTGCTTATAACAGTTAATAATATCCGATTCGCTGTTTGAAGTAGTTAACATTACAACCGGAATGACTTTCAGTGCAGGGTCTGATTTAAGCACAGAAAGAACTTCGAAACCACTCTTTTTTGGTAGGTTGAGATCGAGCAGCACTAAATCCGGTGTTGGAACATTAAAATGCTCGTCTTGCTTATAAAGAAATGACAACGCACGTTCTCCATCCTCGGCAACATGAAGTCTATGTTGGAACCGTCGTTCACGCAGCGCTTCAAATGTTAAACGAACATCTCCTGGATTGTCTTCAACAAGTAGTATGTCTAAATCGCGTAAGCTCATTCATCACCTCTGGGTATAGTAAAATGAAACGTGGTGCCCTGGCCGTACACTGATTCAAACCAGATTTTCCCGCCATATCGTTCAACAATTCTCTTGGCTATAGCCAAGCCGATTCCGGTTCCTGGGTATCGGCTCTTATCATGGAGCTGACGAAAGATGATAAATATCTTGTCGGCAAATCTCGCTTCTATGCCTATGCCATTGTCTTTCACACTAAACTGAATTCCATTATCAACCGAAGTTGCAGAAATGACTACTCGAGGTTGAACTCCTTCTCTGCTAAACTTGAGAGCATTGCCAATCAGATTCTGGAAGAGCTGTATGAGCTGAGATTCCTCAGCGAATACCTGCGGCATATCGCCAACCTCTATATGCGCTCCTGTTTCTTCAACTCGGCTCTGGAGGTGATGAAGTGACCTTTGAACAACACTCGTCACATCAACCATTGATTGTACACCCTGACGATTGATTCGAGAGAACTGAAGCAAGTCGGTTATCAATTGTTTCATACGAGTTGCGCCATCTACTGCGTACTCGATAAACTCACGTCCATCAGCATCAAGTGCTGGTCCGTAGCGTCGTCTTATCAAGTCCATGTAACTGCCAACCATCCGTAAGGGCTCCTGCAAATCGTGTGATGCTATGTAGGCAAACTGCTCTAGATCTCTATTTGATCTTTCTAACTCTTCAAGATATTGACGCACTTTCTCTTCTGCTTCTTTTCGTTCAGTAATATCAGCACGGATTGCTAAGTACTCATATGGTTTAGACTCTTCGTTCAGGAAAGGAACGATTGTCGTATCTACCCAATAGAGCGTTCCATCTTTTGCCCTGTTGCGAATCTCGCCATGCCACACGCGCCCTGATGCAATCGTCCGCCATAACTCTCGAAAGAACTCTTTTGGGTGATATCCAGAATTAATTATCCTATGATCTTTTCCTATTAATTCTTGAGCGGTGTACTTCGAAATACGACAAAAGTTTTCATTTACGTGCAGGATTTTTCCCTTGGGATCTGTTATTGCTACTATACTAGATTCATTGAGAGCTGCTTTATAATCCTGTACTTCGTTAATTGCTCGCGCGAGTGTATGCTCAACTCTGGTTTTCTCAGTTACATCCTGCATTGTTCCATACACGCGTACTACCTTACCATCAAGTTTCTCTGCTCTGCCAAGTACACGCACTCGTTTTTCTGCACCAAGCGCTCCAATGAATGGTAGCTCGACATCGAAAGCTATTCCCTTCTCTCGACATTCCTGCATTGCTGATCGAATGACTGGCTGCGCCTCAGGAGCGAAGTACTCGACTGCCTCTGTACTGCTAGGCTTCTTACCAATGGGCAACTCATGTATAACATACATCTCATCGGTCCAAGAGAACTCAACGGGGTCCATCGTAAAATCCCATCCACCTATCTTAGCCGTCGAACTCAACGTTGAGAGCAGTGCGTTTTGTTTACGCAACAACAGTTCATACTCTTTCTGCCGAGTGATATCGTGAAAATTGGTTACAACCTCACGCTCGCCATTCTCCTTCTGGAAGCAAGTCAACGCACCTTCAACCCATACAAGAGAGCCGTCGGCTCTCCATAGTCTATGAGTGAGTTTTTGAGGTACACCTACATTCTTGACTGCAGCTTGCCAAGCAAGTATCGCTTTACTTTTATCTTCCTCATGGATCTTTTCAAGCATCGACACACCAACGCGCGAGCTCGGATCAGCTCCGGAATTTTTATGAGCTGATGGACTTAGGTACAAGAGCTTTCCGTTTACGTCATTGAGACTTATCGACTCTTGACTATTCTCAACTAATACCTGAAATCGTCGTTCAGCACTGGCAAGCTCTGAAGCTCGCTGCAGTATCCGTTCTTCTAATTCTTCATTGAGTTTGCGTAGTGCTGTCTCGGACTCAATTCTCGCCTCATCTGTTGCATTCAAGAGCCTACTAACAAAGCGTACCATTGCAGTAAAGACCAGAATGATGGTGACAACAAACAGTGCTCTTCCCAGTCCGACTTCTAATGGATAGAACTCTTGAAACTTCATTCGACCATAACCCAAAACTATCGGCACGATGATCGAAGTTGGCAGTAGGTACCGAGCTACACGTCCTCCACCTGTTGCTTTGAACAGTTCATTCATGAAACCAACATGAGGGTTCTGAAAGAGAAGAGCTAAGGCGATGCAGACGAAGCAAAGCGACGTAAGGAGCGACATCGGTATGCTGTGCCCCACACGATAGAACTCATGTGCGCCATACAAATAGCCAATACATGACACCAGCCCAAGAACGAAAACGAGCTGAGCTAAGATGTTTGCTATGTTCTTAACTCTACGCGACTGTGACTGCAAACAAAGGAGTGAAAAGCCAACCAGGAAAAGTCCAAGGGCTGTGTTCGGTGCGACTCGATTGAATGGAAAGTCCGCTGTGTCAAGCCCGAGCTTGTCAGCCCACAAGATCTGGTCAAGCCCTACCGCCATGAGGCCACTTCGGTCGAGAAGAGAAACTGAGCCTGTTAGAACGAGAATCCAAGCTCCGAACATAAACAACATCCGTCTCCACCCGCTATCAACTCCAGCCTGTTGCTTTATGTTCGCAATTAGCCAAAGAGCAATAAGGACAAAAGCGCAGGCAGTAATAGGATTCATGGACACTGTCCCCTCGATTGGATGTCGAAGAAATCCAATGTCCCAATGCCAGCCCGCGAGAACAGCAAGTGCGACGAGTAGCACTGTGACACACAAATACAGTGACACCGTGTAGTATCGTTCGTGTAATTTTCGTCCGATTCGAATCTGTTGAGCTATCATCCTGGTACAACTTTCGTCAAGTGTCGCGTCCTTATTGCGATCGCTTCTCTATAAACTCTACTATGAAGTACTTAACAGCAGTGCAGCGAAGATTATCCTTCACTATGGTTCTGCTCTGCCCACCTATACTTTTCGGCTGTTTCATGCTGCTTATCAACCTTTTGAGCTGAATCACCCAAAGTTTCAGGCTCAGATGGGGCTATGCGCTCAATCTCGTGGTCTTATGTAGGCGAATTCTGAAGCGCAAGCTACACTTTTATAGACGGAATCGACTCGAATACGCTTGAGATGACGGGCCAAAGTCCTTGAAAACAGTGTTATTAGAAAATTGTAAGCATTTCTTCATCTACTGCAAGTGTTAACAACGCCCCCAAGCACTACGTACAACAGCACTACTATGTTTGAGTACCCAATCTTGCTTTGTTTAGCTCAAACCAAGGAATTCCATTTACCATCCGACTTCGCTGAGCTCGATATTAAGCGATGCAGAGAAAAAGTACTATGGAAGGCAGCAAATGTTGCTCGCCTCCCTATTGACGAGCTGTGTCTCACTAATAGCCTCGACTTGAAGAGGAATTGACAAAGCCATTCTCAAGCTAGCAGCCCTTTGATTGACGTTTATTGTACAAAAGGTACTCTACTTGCGGACTACCCTGTCTATCACTCTTTGTCTTTAAGATTTTTCTTACACAGGGGGCTGCGCCCCACAGCTCGAGAGGTGTAATCCTTGACAGACAATAGTTGTACGGATACGCTTTGCGCTTCAGCTATTGCAGTATTGAAGAGGCATGAGTAGGTATCCACCGCAGGAATTCAACACCCGCGTTCAATCCAGAGTACGCTAGAGCAGCTGTAGAACTCCGGGCTTAATGTAGTCTGACGGCATACGGATGCCGAGAACAAGCCTTGCGCTGATGGATGATAAGCGGGCTGCGAAGCAGCCCGGTTGACAAAAAATACACTAAGCCAAGACTGCTGTGAGACCACTAGCTCCATGAGTCTCGACAACGAAGGAAACGCAGGCTCGTCTTCAACTTTCTTCCTCTCGATCATAAAACAAGAAAGCCGCACCTGCTTTCCAGCAAGTGCGGCTTTCAGTGTGATAGTAGGTAGAGCTTAGTTGATCTTAACGAGGCGAACGACCTTCTGAGTTGAACCTTGGGTAAAGTTCAAGAAGTAGACGCCATTTGTCAGACCTTGACCCAAACGAACTTCGTTGTTGCGTTGTACGTTCTCAACGGTTTCAATAACACGGCCAGCAAGATCAACAAGGCGCAGGGTTGCTGGCTCATGTGACGTTCCTGTGAATGTGAAACTGAACTCGCTTGTGAACGGATTAGGAGAAACATAGAGCTCTACATCGCTAGCGTGATCATGATCGTGATCGAACTCCTCAGAGTCTTCATCAGACATCTTCGCAGTAGTACAACCTTGATTAGCCATTCCTAGATAATCACCTGAGTGTCCTGGGAAGTGATTTGCGATTTGTGAGCCATAACATGCTGTTGACACGCCACCGTGACATACCCAGAGCTTGCCACCATTGCAGCGAATGTCCTTCACACATATTGTCGTGCTACATTGAGTAACACAACCATTGCTGTTCGTGACAGTAACTACGTAGGTGTAGCTACCTGCTGATGTTGGTGTAAAGACTGGCTTCGATGATGTTGTGCTGCTCAAGAGACTTGTTTGACCGCTCCATGAGTAAGTATAGCCTGAACCACCTGTAACAGTAGTCTTGAGTGTATCGGCTGTTGCTCCGTAACCAATATACAAGCAGTTTGGATTGCCACCGGTATAGAGGTTGCTGTTCGGAGCTGCTGTAATGGAGCAGCTAGAAGCAGCATTGATGGTTACAGTAGCGCAACAGGTTGCTGTGTTGCCATAAGAGTCAGTAACCTTAAGAGTGACAACCTTCGATGGTGCGTCTGCACAGGTAAAGCTTGTCTTTGACAATGTCATCGAAGCAATACTTCCACAGACAGCAGCGCTACCGTTGTTCACTGCGGATGGGCTCAGAGTTGCGGTACCACTTGTGAGATTGATGGTAACGTTCTTGCAGATAGCTACTGGTGGATTTGTGCTAACAACAGTTACGGTTGCAGTTGCAGTTGCCGTGTTGCCGTTAACGTCTGTCACCAAGAGGACTACTGTATTGTTACCTACGTTCGCACAGGTGAAGTTACATGGTGTAACAGTCTTGCTTTGAATACCGCAATTGTCTGTGCTACCATTGTTTACTTGGTTAGCACTCAATGTAGCCACTCCACTTGAGTTCAAGCTAATGGTAACATTCTTTGGCACAACCGTTGGAGGTACAATATCACGAACCGTAACAACGATTGTTGCAGTCGCTACATTTCCACCTGCGTCGGTTACACTTACAACGACGGTGTTCGCGCCAATGTCTGTACAATCAAATGTTGATTGCGACAAGCACTCTGAAGAGATGCTACAGTTATCTGTGCTACCTGCTTCATACTGAGCTGTAGTAACAGTAACACTACCGCTAGCGCCCAAGTTGACCGTAACATTCTGTACACGTGGTACTGGTGGAATGTTGTCGACGACAGATACAATTGCTGATGCTGTCGCTGTGTTTCCTGACGCGTCCGTTACCTTCAACACAACGGTGTTGTTACCGATCTTGGTACAGTTGAATGTATTAGGTGTTACCGTGATACTTGAGATACCACAGTTGTCACTAGAGCAGTTGTCGATCTGATCAGCATTTACTGATGCAGTGCCGCTAGCATTCAGGTAGACGGTTGCACATTTCGCGCGAGCGATAGGAGCAACGTTGTCCTTAACGGTAACGGTGAACTGACAGCTTGCCGTATTGCCACTTGCGTCCGTAGCAACAGCCTTAACAGTAGTTGTACCTACTGGGAAACGGAACGTACCATAGCTTGGACAGGTGCGGGAACCACAGTAGTCATCATAGTCAAGACCACAATAGTTGTTACCGCTGGTATACTTCACTGATACTGCTGAGCTGCAATTGTCGCTTGCTGTAACATTGAGAGTTACATCCTTACCACAGCCGGTTGAACCATAGTTAGAACTAGCACCTGAAACGGTGATGTTCGCTGAACAGGTCATTACAGGCGCTGTGTTATCCTTAACAATTACTGTAGTGCGGCACGTTGAGTAGTTACCCTTGGCATCATAGACCTTCAACACAACTGAATTTGAGCCAACTTGAGCGCAGGTGAAGGCACAAGGAGTAACCGTGCGTGATACGATTCCACAATTGTCGGTGCTTCCACCATCAACTGCTGAAGCGGACAATGTTGCACAGCCGTTCGCATCAAGATTGATAGTTGCAGTCTTACAAACTGCCACTGGTGGAGTACAATCGTTAACAGTAACGATGGCATTACAGCTAGCTGTATTTCCACTTACATCAGTTACGATGAGCTTCACTGTATTCTGACCGAGATTCGAACAATTGAATGTGTTCGGCGTAACTGTCATTGACTGAATACCGCAAATATCTGACGAACAGTTATTGACTTGCGCAGCGGTTACAGTTACTGTTCCATTAGCACCAAGGCATACACTAACATTCTTGGTGTGTACCGTTGGTGGCGTTGGGTCTTTCACTGTTACGCTGAACTGGCAAGAAGCTGTGTTACCGCTCGCGTCCGTTGCAATAGCCTTTACTTGAGTTGTTCCTATTGGGAAGTAGAAGGTCTTGGTATAGCGCCAGTTGCATTGTTGTTGATTGCAGTTATAGTAATCATCGTCCCAATCATTACCACAGTGACCGTTACCGTTCGCGTTCGTGTACTTGATGGTTGCTTCACTACAGTTATCTGTTGCTGTAGCGCAAAGTGTTACGCTCTTACCACAATCTGTGCTTGGAGCAGTGACGGTGATATTCGCCTGACAACTGATAGTTGGCGGTGTATTCTCAACGATCGTGACAGTTGTTGTGCACTTAGCGGTGTTACCACTTGCGTCAGTGACCTTGAGAACTACGGTCTTTGTACCAACATCACAGCAGCTGAAGCTATTTGGAGTGACAGTCATTGTGAATGAACAGTTGTCACTTGAGCCATTATTCACAGCTGAAGCTGACAAAGTAGCGTGACCGGATGCATCCAACGTAAGAGTAGCGGTCTTGCATACTGCTGTTGGTGGAGTGCTATCCTTGATCTTCACAATGGTTGTGCAAGTAGCGGTTGAGCCACAAGCATCTGTCAATGTCCAAGTAACAACAGTTGTACCAACTTGGAACACAGCACCAGCTAGTGAACTTGAGTTGTTGATGTTATTCTTGAGTGTCTTCGTTCCTGTGCAGTTATCTGTATACGAAGCGTTCATTTCAGTTCCTTGAACGACGTACGTACAGCCAGAGTTTGTATTGCGAATAACTGGTCCAGCGATGCAATTCACACAAGTTTGTGTACGTGGAATTTCAACAATGAACGTCACTGTTGCAGTATTTCCACACGCATCCGTCGCTGTCCAAATTACTGTTGTTGTACCTTCATTGAAGTACTTGCCAACAAGTGTATTAGAACCGCTGCCAGTTGTAGCTCCAGCTAAGGTATAGGTTAAGCTGTAGGAGTTACAATCTGAGACACACGTATTAAATGTGGAGTTTGCAGGGGTAGTCTTTGACCAGGTCTTGTCTGCTACATCCGTCATGTTTGGTGCATCTGTATCAACAACAGAGAATACTGCTGTTGTTGTTGCGGTATTGCCGCAGGCATCGGTAGCCTTAAAGATAACATTGATATGCTTCGTTACGCCGCAATCTGAGGTCCAGCAGCCTTCAGTGACTGACCAACAGATATCGCCGCAAGCGTCTGTAGCTGTAGCGTTTCCATGGTCAGCTTCCCAAGCCGAAAGAGCGCAGTTGATAGCGTATGAGCCAGCAGAGCACTCAATAGTGTAGTCTTCTGCAGCGTTTGTGAAGATCGGAGCAGTTTTATCACTTACCGTGATCACTTGCATTGCGGTTGCTGAGTTGCCACATGCGTCTAGTGCCTTCCACTTTCTATTGATAGTGAAGTTATTTGCACAGCTTCCGCAAACAATGGCATCAGTGTAGCTGGTTGTTGGATCCTCCATACAGTTATCATCAGCTGAAGCAACACCAGTTGTATTCGGTGTACGCTCGGAGCTACATGATACGGTAATGTTTGCAGGAGCAACTAATGTAGGTGCAATGTTGTCGTTCACTGTAATGATCTGACGGCATGTCGAGGTATTTCCGCAGATATCGATAGCGCGATACAGACGGGTAATAACATACTTGTTCGAGCACGCTGAGTTTGAGTATGAATCGTACGCGTGAGTAACTGTAACCGTGATTGAACAGTTGTCAGTTGCAATAACTGCATCCTCGTCTGGAGCAGGAACTGAACCTGAGCAAGTAACAGTGACATTTGCAGGCGCTGTCAGAGCAGGTGGTGTGATGTCGCGAACAGTAACAACCTGGTTGTTTGTGCGATAATTTCCACATGCGTCTGTAACTGTCCATGTACGGTTAAATGTATAGCTATTCAAACATCCACCAGCTGTTGGCTCGCAATCGAACCAGGTGACACTAACAACACCACTACAGTTGTCTGTGCCGGTGGCACGAATCAGTGTCGTATTGGTAGCAGGGTTAATATCTGCCGTACAGTCCAGAGTAATGTTCTGAGGCGTTGTCATTGAAGGTGGCACGTTATCACGAACAGTGATCGTCTGTGTAACCGTTGCGCTGTTAGCACATTGATCAACAGCTTTCCATGTACGGATAAGCGTATAGTTTCCAGCACAGCTCGCCGCTACAGTTGAATCGCTGTAGCTAACGGTTGTTGTACCACAGTTATCAGTAGCCGTTGCCATGCCACCACAATTGTTTGGAACCATGTTGGTGCCACAGCTTACTGTAATGTTTGCTGGAGCACTGATGCTAGGAGCAACGTCGTCATTCACAGTGATGTTCTGTGAGCATGTAGCAGTGTTACCACAAGCATCCGTTGCACGGTAGATACGATTCATCGAGTACTTGCTCGCGCAGGAAGTCGATGTAACCACATCTTTCACCCATGTAACCGTTGCAGTGCTACCACTACAATTATCAACAGCGTTAATTGATGTTGGGCTTGGAGATGGAACAGCTGTCGCACAAGCAACAGTTATACCGGCAGGTGTAGTGATGACTGGTGCTGTGTTATCATTTACAATAATGAGCTGAGCAGCCGTTACAACATTACCACAAGCATCAGTTGCTTTGAATTTACGATTGATGGTGTACTTGTTAGCACAACTTTGGTTTGAGATGACATCTGCAACAAAAGCTAAGCTTACTTGACCACCACAATTGTCTGTACCGCTTACACCGCTCGTATTGCAAACAGGTACGTTTGAAGCACAGTTGACAGTAATGTTCGCAGGAACAGTAATGCTTGGAGCAACGTTATCGTTGACAGTGATTGTCTGTACAGCCATTGCAGAATTGCCGCACTCATCAATAGCGCGATATGTTCTGGTGATGGTGTACTTATTGATACATGCCACATTTGAAGTAACATCACATACAAAGCTGATACTTACGTCTCCACCGCAGAAATCAACTGCTGTGACATCATTGACATCTGGCTCTGGAACAGCTGCTGCGCAGGTTACTACTACGTTAGCTGGACAGCTAATGCTTGGAGCAATGTTATCCTTTACGGTAATAATCTGAGCTGCGGTTACGAAGTTCGAGCAAGCATCAGATGCCATGTAGGTACGAGTAATGGTATACTTATTGTCACAGATGACATTTGATGTTACATCTGAAACGAAGCTTACCGTTGTACCACCTGTGCAATTGTCGCCTGCACTAATACTCGATGGCGAAGGACTTGGCACCTGAGAAGCACAACTAACACTAATGTTCGTTGGGCAGCTCATGGTTGGAGGTACTTCATCATTTACTGTGAAGACTTGCTCACAGATTGCTGTATTGTAGCACAAGTCCGTAGCCATGTACGTACGAGTTACTGTGTAGCTGTTTGCACAGACATACTCAGAAGTCTCGTCCCCTACCCAGCTAATGCTTGGGCTACCTGAACAGTTGTCTGTAGCGCTTACAGATGCAGTGTTAGGAGCTGGGATAGCAGAAGCGCAAACTACAGTCTTTGAAGCTGGACAGGTTATTTGTGGTGCTACGTTGTCGTAGACGGTAATAAACTGTACACATGTAGCTGTGTTGCCACAAACATCTGCTGCACGATAAACGCGCGTGATCTTGTATTGATTTGCACACACAACATTCGATGTCATGTCCGCTACAAAACTGATCGATACGGAGCCAGCACAGTTGTCTGTTGCTGTTACACTTGATACCGAACAAGCTGGAACGGAAGCTGAACAACTAACTGTTGTAGCAGCTGGACATGTCATTTGTGGTGCGATGTTGTCGTTAATTGTCAAGAGTTGTGCACATGTTGAGAAATTACCGCAGACATCTGTTGCCTTGTACGTTCTCTTAACTGTGAACTTATTCGCACAGGTTGAAGACGTTGTTTGGTCACCTACCCATGAGATTGATACTTGGCCAGCGCAGTTATCTGCAGCGCTAACTGTTGCACAGTTGTTTGCAGGCAATGAAGATGCGCAGGTATAGGTAACGTTTGCTGGGCAAGTCATCTGAGGTGCGATATTATCAAACACCGTGATCGTCTGTGTACAGAGACTCGAGTTTCCACAAACATCGGTAGCCTTGTACTTTCTGCTAACGATGAACTTGTGTGCACATTGAATGGATGATGTTTGATCGCTAACCCACGTAATCGTTGTTGTGCCAACACAGTTGTCTGTTGCACTAACCGCACTGATTGATACAGCTGGTATTGCTTCAGCACAACTTACCGTTACAGCTGCTGGGCAAGTCATCACTGGTGCGATGTTATCGTCAACGATAATAACTTGGTTGCTTGTAGTGAAATTACCGCAAACGTCTGTTGCCTTATATGTACGATGAACAGTAAATCTGTTTGCACAGATTGTGCTGACAGTCTGATCGCCAACCCATGTGATGGCAACGTTGCCGATACAGTTGTCAGTTGCGCTAACCAATGTACAGTTGAATCCTGGAATTGACGCAGAGCAAGCAACTGTTACAGGTGCTGGACAGCTCATTTGAGGTGCAATGTTGTCATTAACAACAATCATCTGAGCACAGGTAGTTGCATTACCGCAGTAGTCTGTTGCTTTGTAGATACGTGTCAAAGTGTACTTGTTCAAACATGTTTGATTTGATGTTTGATCTGCAACCCAACTGATTGCTGGAGCCCCGCTACAGTTGTCAGTTGCTGTAACAAGATTAGTGTTTGGCGCAGGCACATTCGATGTACAGCTTACACTAAGTGATGCTGGACATGTCATGTTTGGTGCAGTGTTGTCATTAACAGTAATAGTCTGCGTGCAGGCACTTGTGTTTCCACACAGATCTGTAGCGCGATAGGTGCGCGTAACAGTAAACTTGTTCACACAGATCACGTTTGAGGTAACGTCGCAGATAAACGATACTGTAGGAGTTCCGTAGCAGTTGTCTGCAACCCCAACAGATGCTGTATTCTGCGCTGGAATAGAAGATGCACAGCTTACGGTTACAGGATCTGGGCAGTCCATTGTAGGAGCTACGTTATCATTTACTGTAATTGTTTGTGTGCAGACAGTACTGTTACCACAGAGATCTACAGCACGATAGGTGCGTGTTACTTGATACTTGTTAACACAGACTACATTGCAAGTAACATCACTGACGTGGCTGATGCTTGGTGCTCCACTGCAATTATCTGCAGCGTTTACGCTATTGATGCTTGCAGCTGGCACATCGGAGGAGCAGGTGACGGTGATTGGCGCAGGACAAGCCATTGTTGGAGCAACGTTATCATTAACAACAATGAGTTGTGTACAGATTGCCGTGTTGCCGCACAAGTCCGTTGCGCGATACGTACGTGTCACCTTGAACTTGTTAACACATGTAACATTCGATGTTACGTCGCTTACGAAGCTGATTGCTGGTGCAGCTGCGCAGTTATCTGCAGCTGTTGGAGAACTTGTATTCACCGCAGGGATGTTTGACGCACAGCTAACGGTTACAGGTGCAGGACAGCTAATCGTTGGATTAACGTTGTCGAACACGGTAATCGTTTGAGCGCAGGTTGCTGTATTGTTACAGCCATCCGTTGCTCTATATGTGCGTGTAATTGTGTACTTGTTTGCGCATAGAACGTTAGAACTCTTATCACTTACAAAAGCGATCGTAATAGCACCCGAACAGTTGTCAGTTGCACTTACAAGACTAATGTTTGGAGCTGGAACGCTGAGTGCACACGCAACAGTCACAGGAGCAGGACATGTCATGCTAGGTGCTGTTACGTCACGTACACTAATCAATTGATTGCAGCTGCTAAAGTTACCGCAATTATCGGTAGCGATGAATGTGCGCTGGTAATGATAACTATTGGTACAACCATCAGTGTAAACGCTTCCTGGACAGAGCGCATTTGTAATACTAGCTACACCACTGCAGTTATCAGTAGCTGTTGCGCAACCAGTATGAGCAATGTCTTGTGGATCTTGACAGTTGACGGTTACATCTACAGGACAGCTAATAGATGGTGCGGTACGATCACGAACCGTGATGAGCTGATTACATGTAGTGTAGTTACCACAAGAATCGGTAGCGGTCCAAGTTCTATTAAAGTGATAGTTACCAGCACAACCATCGTTGGATGATGGACAATTGAACCATGTAACACTGATCACACCACTGCAGTCGTCAGTAGCAGTCGCCTTGCCCATTGCCGAATTGTTAACAGGGCTTAAATCAGCTTGGCAATCTACAGTAACTGGAGCTGGGCATGTAATGACTGGACCTGCGTTGTCATAAACAGTAATGGTCTGCATTGCCGTTGCGCTGTTCGAGCATACGTCAACTGCCTTCCACTTTCTGTTAATGAGGTAATTACCAGCACAGTTACCGTTGACACGAGTATCTGTGTAGCTGATCGTTGTACCACTACAGTTGTCTGTAGCAGTTGCAGATCCTGTGCTAGAAGGTACAAGTGATTGTGTACATGCTACGGTTACGTTGCATGGAGCAGTTACTGTTGGAGGAACATTGTCGTTCACAGTAATTACTTGTGCACATGTGGTACTGTTTCCACATACATCTGTTGCACGATAGGTGCGAGTTAGAGTGTACTTACTTGCGCAAACAACTGAAGAACTGAGGTCCGACACGAAGCTGATTGTTACAGCACCGTTACAGTTATCGGTTGCGCTTACTGACGAAGTATTCTGAACAGGAACAGATGATGTACAGCTTACAGTCATTGGAGCAGGACATGTCATTTGCGGAGCAATGTTGTCATGAACAATGATAGTCTGGATACATGTTGCTGTATTGCTACACAAATCAGTTGCACGGTAAATGCGGCTGATTGTATAGCGATTTGCACATCCTACGTTTGAAGTCACGTCACGTACAAAGCTGATGCTTGGTACGCCAGAACAATTGTCGGTTGCAGTTACCGTACTTGTGTTCGCTGCAGGTACAGCGGAGGCACAGTTGACAGTAATCGTACTTGGACATGTAAGGGCTGGTGCAACGTTGTCATTAACAACAATAACCTGATTACACGTTGCCGCGTTGCCACAAACATCTACAACCTTGTACGTACGGGTAACCTTGAATTGATTTACACATTGAACATCGGAAGTAACATCGCAAACGAAGCTGACTGTCAATCCGCCTTGGCAGTTGTCCGCTGCACTAACTGAAGCTGTGTTTTGAGATGGAATAGCAGAAGCACAGGTCACGGTAACTGGTGCAGGGCAAGCTATAGTAGGAGCAACATCGTCGTTCACGGTGATCACTTGAATACAACTTGTCGTGTTAGCACAAACATCAGTTGCTACGTATGTGCGATTTACCTTGAACTTGTTAGCGCAAACAACACTATGTGTTACATCACAAGCGAAGGTAATTGTTACAGTGCCAGCGCAGTTATCAGTAGCGCTTACGGTTGAGGTTGCTACAGCTGGAATGTTAAAGGAACAGCTAACGGTTACAGGTGCTGGACAGCTAACCTGAGGTGCTACTGTATCGTTTACTGTGATGCTCTGAGCGCATGTAGTATAGTTACCGCAAACGTCAGTTGCCTTGTATGTTCTACTAACAACATACTTGTTTGCACAGGTGCTGCTAACAGTAACATCTGAAACCCAAGTAATAGCGATTGAACCTGCACAATTGTCAGTTGCACTCACAGAGGTTACACTGACAGCTGGAACACTTGCCGCACAACTTACGGTTAGTGGCGCTGGGCATGTTACTTGAGGAGCAATATTGTCATGTACAGTGATAGACTGAGCACACGTAGTGTAGTTGCCACATGCGTCAGCTGCCTTGTACGTGCGACGAATCTCGTATTTGTTTGCACAAAGCGTATTGAACGTTTGATCACTTACCCAGCTGATAGTAACAGAGCCTGCGCAGTTATCTGTTGCACTTACAAGCGAAACATTACTTGCTGGTACACTAGATGCACACACAACTGTGATTGCAGCTGGACATGTAATACTTGGCGCAACATCATCATTAACGGTGATGATTTGTGAGCATGTAGATGTATTACCACAAACATCTGATGAACGGTACGTACGCGTGATTGTGTACTTGTTCACACAGCTGATTGCCGAGCTAACATCGCTGACAAAAGTGATCGTTGTAGAGCCATTGCAGTTGTCAGTGGAGCTAACGGAGCCAACCACCGGAGCAGGTACGGAATAGGCACACGTAACCGTTATCGGAGCTGGACAAGCGATGCTAGGTGCAGTAGCGTCATGAACACGAATAACTTGTGTACAGGTTGCTGTATTGCCACACATGTCCGTAGCACGATACGTACGTGTTACCACGAACTGGTTAGCACAGCTAACATTCGAAGTCACGTCACTTACATACGTAATCGTTGTTGCGCCAATGCAGTTATCTGCAGCATTAACTGAAGCTGTGTTCTGAGCAGGAATAGCGCTTGCACAGCTAACGGTTTGTGCAGCTGGGCACATCATTGTAGGTGCAATGTTGTCATTGACCGTAATGATTTGAACACAGGTTGCAGTGTTATTACAGAGGTCTGAAGCGCGATACACGCGTGAGATTTTGTATTTATTACTGCACACGACATCAGTCGTATTGTCGCTTACAAATGTGATTGTTGCATGACCTCCGCAGTTATCTGTAGCTGATGCTACAGAAGTATTTGGCGTAGGTACGTCTGCTGTACATGCAACTGTAGTAGCTGCTGGACATGTGATGCTAGGTGCAACGTTGTCAAACACGGTGATGCTTTGTGAACATGTCGTAGAGTTACCACAACCATCTGTCGCCTTATAGGTGCGAATCACTTTGAACTTATTTGCACATACGACGTTTGTTGTCTGATCAGCCACGAAACTGATGCGGATGACGCCTGAGCAGTTATCTGTTGCTGTAAGAGCAAGAGTATCTGCTGCCGGAATCGCGTTCGCGCAACTGACTGTGATTGCTGATGGACAGGTTACAGTTGGAGCTGTAATGTCGCGAACAGTAATCAACTGACTGCATGTATTGAAGTTTCCGCAATAGTCAGCTGCAACGAAAGTTCTAATAAAGTGATAGCTGTTTACACAACCATCATTGTCGGTGCAGACGCCGCATACACCACTTGTTACACTTGCAACATTGCTGCAATTGTCTGTAGCTGTAGCGTTACCCGTGTAACATACATCTTGTGAATCTTGGCAGTTAATGCTAATTGCTGCAGGACAGGTAATTGATGGTGCTGTGAAGTCACGAACAGTAATCAATTGGTTACATGTACTGAAGTTACCACAGGAATCTGTTGCAGTCCAGGTACGTAAGAAGTGATAGTTACCTGCGCAACCATCGTTTGTTGTTGGGCAGTTGAACCATGTGATTGATACAACGCCACTACAGTTATCCGTAGCTGTTGCAAATCCGAGAGATGTATTGATTGTTGGATCCTGCTGTGTTTGACAGCTAATGGTGACGTTAGCAGGGCAGCTAATAACTGGACCTACGTTGTCAGTCACTGTAATCGTTTGAAGACTTGTAGAACTATTACCGCAAACATCTTCAGCCTTCCAGGTACGCTTGAGCATGTAGCTACCAGCGCAAGCGCCATTGATACGAGAATCTGTGTAGCTCACGGTTGTGGAACTGCAATTGTCAGTTGCCGTTGCAGAGCCAGTATTCGCTGGCAATGTCGACTCTGTACAGGTCACAGTCTTGTGCGATGGTGTGCTCAATACTGGAGCAATGTTGTCGTTTACAGTAATGATCTGAGCGCAAGTTGATGCATTGCCACAAAGATCAAGGGCACGGTAAGTACGAGTAAGAGTGTACTTACTGGAACAGCTCACGTTGGATGTCACGTCACTTACGAAGTTTACCTGAACAGTACCAGTACAATTGTCCACAGCATTAACTGATGCTGTATTCTGTGCAGGAACAGCAGATGCACAACTAACCACAAGGTTAGATGGGCATGCAATTGTTGGAGCTACGTTATCATTAACGGTGATAAGCTGACCGCACGTTGCTGTGTTTCCACAAAGATCAGCTGCACGATAAGTACGTGTGATGACGTACTTGTTTGCGCACACAACAGAACCTGTTGCATCACTCACAAAGCTGATACTTGGTGTACCATTACAGTTGTCGGTGGCACTTACTGAGTTAGTATTTGGAGCTGGCACCAATGCAGCGCATGTAACTGTTACAGGAGCTGGGCATGTGATGCTTGGAGCATAGATATCGTTAACTGTGATAATCTGAGCACATGTCGTTGCGTTTCCACAAAGATCCGTTGCACTGTACTTACGGGTAACCGTAAACTGATTTGCACAGCTTACGTTACTTGTTATATCGCTGATGAATGCAATTGCGACAGAGCCACCACAGTTGTCAGCAGCGCTGATACCAACTGTTGTGTGTGCTGGGATTGCTGACGAGCAGCTTACGGTAACTGGAGCTGGGCAGCTCATAGTTGGAACGATATTGTCATAGACAACAATTGCTTGAACACATTGTGCCGTGTTAGCACAAGCATCACTTGCAACGTAGGTACGAAGTACGGTGTACTTGTTCGCACAGATGACATCTGTTGTGCGGTCGCCCACATGACTAATTGTTGGAGCTCCAACACAATTGTCAACAGCGCTCACACCTGTGATCGTTGACGTTACTGCAGGAACATTAGAAGCACAGTTTACGGTAACGTTTGCTGCACAGTTGATTGTTGGTGCAATGTTGTCATTAACAGTAATGATCTGTGAACAGGTTGCAGTGTTTGAGCAGAGATCCGTTGCGCGATATGTACGAGTAACTGTGTACTTGTTGACGCAAACGAAATTGCTTGTTACATCTGAAACATGGCTGATGCTTGGAACACCATTACAGTTATCTGTAGCACTTACTGAAGTAAGAGAAACTGCTGGTACTGATGATGCGCAGTTTACAGTTACTGGCGCTGGACAGCTTACTGTTGGTGGAATGTTGTCATTAACGTAAATCATTTGAACGCAGCTTGTAGCATTACCGCATGCATCAACCGCCGTGTATGTACGCGTTACGCTAAACTTGTTCGCACAGACAACGTTACCCGTTACATCGCAAACAAAGCTGATGCTTGGGGTTCCATTGCAATTATCAACTGCACTTACGGATGCTGCGTTCTGTGCTGGAATTGCACTAGCACAGTTAACAGTTACACCTGCTGGACAGTTAATCGTTGGAGCAATATTGTCATTCACTCTAATGATCTGCGTACAGGTTGCCGTATTGTTACAGAGGTCTGTAGCGCGGTATGTACGGATTACACTGTACTTGTTGACACAGAGGACATCATCGGTAACATCACTTACGTGGGTGATGCTCACTGCACCGTTGCAGTTATCAGTTGCGCTAGCAGCATTGACGTTGACCGCTGGTACTGAGCTTGCACAGGTTACGGTTACAGGAGCTGGACATGTGATGCTTGGAGCAACATTGTCGTTCACCGTGATGACTTGAGCACAAGTCGTTGCGTTTCCGCAAAGATCTGTAGCGCTGTAGGTACGAGCTACTACATACTTGTTAGCACAGATAGCATCACGGGTTACATCACCTACGAATGCTATCGTTACTGCCCCACCACAGTTATCAACTGCGCTAACGCCGATTGAGCTTTGTGCTGGTACTGATGTTGCACAGGTTACAGTAACTGGTGCTGGACAGCTCATGGTTGGAGCCACGTTGTCGAATACAACGATCGACTGTGAACAGGTCGCTGAGTTGGAACAAGCATCCATCGCCTTGAAAGTGCGAACAACAGTGAACTTGTTTGCACAGATCACGTTTGTTGTTTGATCACCAACGATGCTGATAGTTGGATTACCGTTGCAGTTATCGACAGCACTAACACCATTCGTGTTCGCTGTTGGGATATTTGAAGCACAGCTAACAGTCACACCTGCTGGGCAGTTGATTGTTGGTGCTACATCATCATTAACAGTAATCACTTGGCTGCAGGTTGCTGTATTTGAGCAAAGATCGATTGCGCGATAGGTACGGGTGACTGTGTACCTGTTGACGCAGACGAAGTTGCTTGTCACATCCGATACATGGCTAATAGTTGGAACTCCATTGCAGTTGTCTGTTGCACTTACTGCTGTAAGAGAAACTGCTGGTATTGAAGATGCGCAGCTTACGGTTACAGGCGCTGGACAGCTAACTGTTGGTGGCACGTTGTCATTGATTGTAAATACTTGAACGCAAGTGCCTACGTTTCCGCATGCATCTGTTGCCGAGTATCTACGTCGTACAATAAACTTGTTAGCACACGCGACATCGCGGGTAATATCACCCACGAAGGCGATCTGGACGTTTCCTGAACAGTTGTCGACAGCTGTTACGCTACCAACATTTGGTTCTGGGATCGATGAAGCACATGTGTAGGTGACGTTCGCTGGACAGGTCACTGTTGGTTCGACATTGTCATTAACGGTGATTATCTGTGTACAGGTTGCTGCATTGTTACAGAGATCGGCTGCACGGTAGGTACGAGTAATCTTGTACTTGTTCACACAGATGAAGTCACTTGTAACATCGCCAACGTGGCTGATACTTACTGCACCGTTGCAGTTATCTGTTGCGCTTGCAGCATTAACGTTCGCTGCTGGTACTGAGCTTGCACAGGTTACGGTTACAGGTGCTGGACATGTGATGCTTGGAGCAACATTGTCGTTCACCGTGATGACTTGTGCACAGGTCGTTGCGTTTCCACAAAGATCTGTTGCACTGTAGGTACGAGCTATTACATACTTGTTAGCGCAGATTGCATCACGGGTTACATCACCAACATATGCTATCGTTACTGCCCCACCACAGTTATCAACTGCGCTGACGCCGATTGAGCTTTGTGCTGGTACTGATGTTGCACAGGTTACAGTAACTGGTGCTGGACAGCTCATGGTTGGAGCTACGTTGTCGAAGACGACGATTGATTGTGAGCAACTTGCTGAATTCGAACAAGCATCAACTGCCTTGTATGTACGAACAACAGTGAACTTGTTTGCACAGATCACGTTTGTTGTTTGATCGCCTACCACGCTAATGGTTGTTGCACCACCGCAGTTATCTGTTGCAGTAACATTATTGATGTTCGCACTTGGGATGTTGGATGCACAGACTACGGTGATTGAAGCTGGGCATGTTACACTTGGTGCCACATTATCGTACACGGTGATTCTCTGTGAACAGGTTGATGTGTTTCCACATACATCTGTTGCCTTGAATGTACGCTTAACGACGAACTTGTTTGCACAAATCACGTTATCCGTTTGATCCGAAACAAAGCTGACTACCGCTGCACCGCTACAATTGTCTGTTGCACTTACACCAGTTGTTGTTTGTGCTGGGATTGCTGATGCACAGGTTACTGTGATTGCAGCTGGACATGTAATACTTGGAGCGGTTGTATCGCGAACCGTAATCAACTGATTACAGGTTGAGAAGTTACCACAAGCATCTGCAGCTACGAATGTGCGATTGAAATGATAGTTGTTGTCACAACCATCTTTATCCTCACACTTCTGACACACAGCGTAGGTGATACTTACCACATCGCTACAAACATCCGTTGCCGTCGCATTTCCGGTGTTTGAGATCTCCTGTGAATCGGTACAGCCGATGGTTACGTTAGCTGGACAAGTAATGCTTGGAGCTGTGTAATCACGAACGGTGATTCTTTGATTTGCTGTTGTGAAGTTGCCACATGAATCAGATGCGGTCCAAGTACGATCAAAGTGATAGTTACCTGCACAACCTTCGATTACTGAGCTACAGTTGAACCATGTGATGCTCACTACACCGCTGCAGTTATCAGTTGCGGTAGCTCTACCAGTAATACTTGGGTCTTGACTCGATGTACAGCTGATGGTCACATCTGCTGGGAGAGTCACCACTGGACCAGTTGTATCGACGACAGTGATTACTTGGAGCGTTGTTGCACTATTGCCACAAGCGTCTACTGCCTTCCACGTTCTGTTGATTGTATAGTTACCTGGACAGTTACCATTTACGCGAGCATCATTGTGGCTTACTGTTGCACCATCGCAATTATCCGTTGCGGTTGCGCTGCCAGTTGCACTTGGTTGATTGTTTGCTGTACAGTTAACCGTCTTGTTTGTTGGAGTTGTAATGCTTGGTGGTACGTTATCATATACTGTGATGATTTGGGTACCAGTTGAGCTATTGTCACAGCCGTCAACTGCTCTATATGTACGGGTTACGGTGTAACGACTTGAGCAGCTTACGTT
>JBGAVD010000012.1:0-45139 GCA_044228285.1 Chlorobiota bacterium | reverse complement strand
TTGAGCACCGTTCCTTTGCCAAGTAGAATCGGAGGCATCTTCTCAGAGGAGAGAAACGCGCCCAGACTCAAGGCATCGATGGAGTTGTTTGCATCACTGCCTTGTTGCTTGACTAGATCCTTATCCTGGGTCTTGATGGTGACTTGATAGTCATCCAGTGAAGTCATAAGCGGAATAATGCTGCCATCATTATCACGGATCTGCACGGTGCCTTTGAGCACACGTATGTTGCGGTCAAGCTGAAACTCTTTCTGCGTTGACTGCCCACCAGATGTTGTGATTGTGTTTGAAATCTTGATAAACATTGTCTTTGCTCACAGTTATTGAAGGACATCGTCACACCGATTGCCTCGCCAATTGCGCAGGTGATCAGGTGGAAGCTGACCACCTGGCTATGGCTTGTGGCGCGTGATTGAATCTTACCTTAGACTACGCTAGCCATCTTCGCATCTTGATAAGCAAGAAGCACGCGGGTGTAGAACGCGCGACCTTCTGTCGTGATGATGGAAGTGGAAAGTCCACCTGCACCTGAATTCAGGTGGGGATTACCTGCCGCGCTTGCGGCTGTCGTGAGTGAATACTCATCTGCCTTGACGAGGTTCACACCACCGTCATCACCAGGCATGAGTGTCACTGGTTCTGGCAGAGCAGTGAATGGGTTTGCCTTGTGGAAGTAGGTGAGCGCGTCACCTGCCGCGTCATACACAACATTGTATGGCAGGCAGTGAATGAGTGGAATGCGGTACAGTGGTGTATCGCCCTTGAACACCTCAACGTTTGTGAGGTTCAGCCATGCGAACCATTGTTCCTTGACAGACTGACCTACTTCGCCTGCTACGAACTTGATAACTGGTTGCACGCAGATCGCGTTGATCTGAATTGGCAAAGAGCTTGGCAGCTCTAGATTCTGCAATGACTGTGGTAGCTTCTGACCTTTGTTCTTGCTGAACAGCTTGGTGGAAGCAAACGCAGTACCCACAGGGTGAATGGCTGTATCGTAGCCTATACGCTGGCGAGCGACAATTGCGCCTGCGACCAGTGACTCTACACCGCTTGCCGCAAGAGCAGTTTGCGCTTGTTGCACTTTCTGGAGTGTATCCATTGTGATTAGAGGAGTAAGTGAGAAGAAGTCTTTTTCTTCTCATTCGTTGCAGCAAATGACTTACTCTCATACTAAAAATTCGGCTATGTCAGTTTAAGGGGTTAAGCCTTAACCTAGAGCTAATACAAGCTTTGAGCGGCAAATGGACTTGCAGAGTTCTGACTAACGAACGGACTTTGATTCGATAGTAGTCGCCCGCCAGGTGACACAACATTCTGCGAATGAGCTGCTAAGACCTCGCCAACGTTGTCGCGAAGCGGACTTTGCGCCAATCGCCTGACTTCATCTGGGTTGTAGGCAAAGAGATTACCTGCTGGTCTAACGACATTTCCCATTCTGTCTTGAAGTGGTACACCGCCTGGCGATGCAGTGTTTACCGCTCCTTCGTTTGCACCCAGAACCCAAAAGCTCTTGCCCGTTAGGTCATTGAAGAGCGGCTCGGCGTACTGCATAAGGTGCGCCGTTGTGCAGGCAATTGCGCCGTGACTGGCACCTGGCCAGTTCATGAGCTTACCAATCAATAGCGGAATACCCCCGCCAACAAGCAGAGCAGGAATGCCGCTCATACCAAAGAAACTTGGAACGATGCGGTAGAAAACAGCGGCCAGTGCCGCCAGACCATCTTGCAAGAGTGCTTCTTGAGTGAAGCTTTTCTTCAGATTGCCTTTGATGTCGAATTTCATGAGTGAAACTCCCTCGTTATGTGATGAATACTGTTGTGGTGAAATCTATTGTGGTGAACGTAGTGATGATGTTCGGCTGCGTTTTGACAGCGCACTGTTAACGCCGACGCGGACTTGACAACGCACTGGTAGCAAGCGCAGTGACAGTCGCAACACCAAGAACGATAAGGATAAGACCCGTGATGCCCATTCCAGAACCGTTGCATGGTGCCGGTGAATCCGCAACGAAGACCGTCGATTCTGGAATGCCGGAGTCGCTCGCGTTTGACAGTGCTCCAAGACCGTTCATGCCACTAGTAGCGGTATTGTCACAATCAATCTCGAGCGCATCGTCGTTACACGTCTTCGTAGTTCGAGTGACAGGGATAGCCTTGTCAGACTGTGATTCCTGTTGCGGTGACAAATACCAAGTTTCCTGCACGTCTGTTTCTTGGCAGTCTGTTGGACAGTCTGGGCATGGCGCGCCCGTAGGTGTTTGAGTTTGAGTGCCAAGCAGTGGGGAGTTCGCGCCACCAACGCTGACTAATGGATCTCTGAGGCCAGCGAATCCTGCGAATCCTTGTTGTCTCAGCTTCGGTTGTGGGCTTGTGGTGATAATCATGATGTATCCTCGTTTTGTAGTTGTCATTTAGAAAGATGTGCGCCGAATGTTCTCTATTTCACGTTACATCCGCGACTCGCATCCACAGCCCAGCGAACCAAGTCCTTGAAGACCTGCCGCAGACTTGAGGCTATTGCAGTCGATCTTCACTTGTGAGTTTGGGTCTTGACACACAGTCTTGCGACGGGTGATTTGAACGGGCACATCTTGCGCGGTGCGCTTTGTAGCCGTCAAGTACCAGTTCTCATTGACATCGCTAGTGACGCAGTTGCAACACTTCTTCCTGGTAGTAGTGGAGTTTGTGCCACCAACCGCTGAACTGCCTGTAGCTCCACCAACACCGCTCAATGGTCTCGCCTTTCCACTGGTGGAAGCATACCAGATGGAGGTTATGTCGTCACGAAACGAGCCAGTAAGTAGTGAGCCGTCAGCAAGTACAACGTCACCGCTAACATCAGCGTACACGACCTCGCCGCTACTTGAAAGTCCGACACGCCGCACAGGCGCTCCAGAAAGACCAGTGCTTTGCCGCTCAGGGCGAGCACCAGCTTGATAAACTATTCTCATGGTATTAACTCCATCCTACGTAATGATACATTGTTTTGCTCTGTCGTGCCACTGATCGTGCCGGAGTCTGTGCTTGTCTGATGCTAGTACTTTCTTCAATGACAGTCGCTTTCACTGGCCGTACGTGAACCAATCTGCCATGCCTTACAAGCATGAAGCGAGGTGACGTTTCTCCTGGCTTCGCCTCGTTCGGCTGTTCTTGTGAAGTTTGCGACCCAGTAGAAGTAGTAAGTGCTAAGAGGATCTCTGAGTTATGAGAATTACTCGCACCTACTGGTTCCAGACTCGCACCTGGCGAAGTTTCTGGAATCGGCGTTTTCACTACTGGAACTGGCGAGATATCAGAATCCTCCGCGCTATGCGTTTGAGCTGGCGAAGCTGACTTACTACGAGCACGAGAAGCAATGTTCAGTCTTGTATCCCTTGACGACTCATCATGTACGTTCGGCGCAAAGAGACTACGGTTATTACTGTCAGTGTCTTGCGAGTTGTGAATGTTGATGATGATCGGCGGCGCAGCTGCGTTCGAGTTTGCGTTTAAGTTTGAGTTCGTACTACTTCTGCGCTGTCCTTCGGCTGGTGCTGAAGTTGACCTACCAAAGTCATCACTTTGATTGGCGTTGTCTGGAAGTTCCTGCTCGTTGCTTGATAGTACGGGCATATTGCCACCTTGAGTTTGTTGACGCGTGCCGTTAGAGTTTTGTTCGGCTCGTGCAGGAGTCTTTTGAGCACAGTCAGCGCTCTGCGCAGGCCACGCAGGTATGAACATTGGCGGAGACTGAATCACGATAGGCGCAGCAGGTGCAGGCGCTTGCACAATGATCGGCGCGGAGCATGGAATGCTTTGCGTTTGCGGCGCTGCTTGCACCAAGCCTGGTTGTTGGCTGCCTCGTTGCTGGTTGAAGAGCGGCAAGAAACCTTGGCAGGGCAGCGATTGTGGCCAGAATGGCGTGTTCTGAGCCTGTGACTTGCTTTTACATCGCACGGATAGAGGCATTACAAGAATCCTCCATAACGTGCGACAATGTTTCCTTCACGCGCCACCACCGCAACGCCGACATCACTTGCAATGTTCTGTGCCATCGTCAAGCGCTTCTCGAGTGGAATTGCAATTGGCATCACAAGGCGCTTACCCTCGATTGCCAGAGCGTTTGCTTTGCTCTTTAAGCCTTTGAGCAGCAGGGCGTCAAAGGTGTCTACTCCAATAGCGCGGCCATTGAGCAGATTTGCAAATCCACGCAGAATCTCTGGTGAGGTGATGTCACGTGTATTCTTCATCACCGATTCCACAACGCCGTCTGCCCCCGTTATAGCGCCAATTGTCGTTGCGTCGGTAAGTGATGAGTACAAGTGCAGCATGTGGGTCACACCTGTCGTCGAACCAGCATCAATGATGGCATTCGAAATTGTCTTAGTCGTGACGTTCGAGAAGAACTTGTGCATCACGTCTGCGTTTAGAGCGTTCGTCACCGTGCCAACAAGGGGTGTGTACTGCTTTGCAGATTTGACAATCGTCTGCACTAAGTCACCTTGCTCGAGACTAGCAATGAGTTTGCGAAGTTCTGGTCCAGGGTTTAGCCCAAGAACTGCAGCCGCGTCGTGATAGTTGCCAGACTGTATGTTTGAAACCAACTTGATACCATCGTCCAAGTATCCACGCAGAGAGGCAGGGGTGATAATCTGAGCTGCCTTGACAAGCGAGTCCACGCTTATTGGATCGCCATTGAATGCAGAGTCCACCAAGCTCACGAGCAGAGAGCTAATCTCTGGCGGAATTCCTACCATTGCAAGCGCGCTGGATGCTGCAGAGATGATGAGCTTTGCAAAGGGCTTAACGATAGATCCAAACGTTATCGGGCTACCAGAGAGTAGTACTACAACTGTCGCATCGAACTTGTGACCCATTCGCTCCAGCGCTTCAAGAAGAGTTTGTGCGTCATTGAAGTTCTCCTTGAGTCCAATGCGTGCTATAGATGCGGCATTCAGGTCTTGTAGCTCTTGAATGTCTTTCCACGACGTGCGCCCTTCAAGTTCCGCTCCGATTCCAGCAAGCGTCAGCGCGTCAATTTCTCCGTGTCCGTCACCAAAGAGGCGAGGGATTTGAAAGACGATGGGGTTTGCTCCTGGCAAGCCTTTTTCTCGAAGTGCAGTCCAGGTCTGGCTGCTTTCTTGCGCTACAAGAATCGTATTGCCGTTTGCATCACTGAACACGCCGTACATCGAGTGACCACTGGCAGCGGGCACGCCGATGGCTGAGCCAAAGATCTCGTAATCTTCTAGAATGCCAAACTCACTGCCAACAAAGCGGTGATCACCTTTGAAGCGACCACCAGCAATGTCGGCCGCAACGCGCACGTCGCGCATCGCAGAGAAGTGCGATACGACCGAGCTTGCGTTATGTCCTTGTAGCTTGTTCACGACTTACTTCACTGCATAAATTCTTGATCGTAACACGGGCGTTTTTTCATTGGCAAAACCTTGGCTTTGCATAACGGCATCTACAGGCACAACGAGGTTCTCATCGCGGATCAAAACCAGGTTGTAAACATGGGTGAAGGGGTTTGTTGGAGCGTTTTCTGGCCTCCATGCAATCACCTTAAACCATACCTCATACCCCATAGCAAGTGCCAATGAGGCAAAGAGCGTTGCCAGGTCATCACAATCACCTTCAAAGTCTGTGGTGATCGTGTGGCGCGGGCTTCTCACGTACTCATCGTGTCCGTCACTTGTGTACTTCACATTGCTCACTATCCAGTTGAAGGCAGCCATGGACCGCGAGCGATCGGTCTTCACCTTGTCAAAGCTTCGCGCGAGCCTTCGTATGTGCGCGTCGCTGGCGTCTCGCCTGGCATACTGACTCATGAGCTGAATTGTCAGCCTAACACCTTCATCACCAGAGGGGAGCGCGCCAAAGTCCCAGAGCTTTTGACCGCTTGCTGTTCTGGCCTTTAGCTCACCTTTAAGCATTGGCGGTGTCGCCTTTAGAGCTAAGAAGGTAGAACGCAAGACTTGCACCAGCACCACAGGTAATTGCTGCGAGAGTATTCTTTGAGAAAGAAGCAACACCTGCTCCAACGACAATACCAACACCAATGCTAGGACCATATTCAACGAGCATGGTGCTAGCTTTCGATGCAACACCTTTCTTGCAGATCTCCGTAACAAAGCCTTCTGGTAGAGACTTAGCTGCCTCACCCCACTTGTCAGGTGGAAGAGTCTTGATCAGCGTGCCGATTTGATCGATAGCAATTGCGCCAACATCAATTGATCCGATTCTGTCATCAAGTCCAAGTAATCGCATCTGCTCCATGACTACCCCTGCCTTTCATGCTGTAAAACTGGTGCTGTTCCAACGAAGGTTTCAATACCTAACATCTAGAATGCGCATTGCCGCCTAGTTCAAGTAGTTGTTCGTGAGCTCATCCGCCGCATACTTTACCAGGACCACGTGTGCTAGCTGCTCGGTACTAAGTGATATACCAGCTTCGCATTGCTCGCGCATGGCGTGCAGATTCCCTAACTCAGTTCCGATTCCAGACACTTGAGGGTACTGACTAGCGGACTCGATAGTTTCGCGTACTAAATCCGTTTCGCGTTGCAGCGTTGAAACTTCGTAGTTGCTTGACTCGTTCAGCTCGCTTTGACTGTTTAGTTCTTCGTTTGTCATGAGATGTCTTTTGATATGTTTCTTAACCTTTTGCTTTGAATACTGAGCTTGCTTGCCATACGATGTATGCAGTGAATCCCAAGCCTGCAGTTATTGCCACCCACTTGAGAACCGTCCCAACCTGGCACCAATCCACACCAAGGAGCATGCAATCGGCCTGCGCACTATCGTCTTGTGCTTGAGTCGCTATGGCTTTGGCGTTTCCTAGGTATGACTTGGCTGCCTGGCTGGAATTAGTTCGATTTGCCTCGCTTGGTTCCATGACTGCAGGATGCACGATGGATGTCCATGTGCGCGAGAGCCAGTAGAACACAACGCGGATGTAGTCTTCGCTGTAATTGCTCTTAAGCGAGTTTGCAAGAGTCATGATGACCTTCTCTGGGTCTTGAGTATAGAAGGGAATTGTAGGAGTCTTCGCTGTGCCGGTAGAGGCGACCTGCACGTAGTAGCGCAGGATTTTATCGAAGTCCAGTTGCTGATAGCCTTGATCTTCTGTAAACCATTGGTGGTTGACAGGATTTTCATTGATGACTGCGCGGTTGGCGAGAAACGAGCAAATGCATGCAGCTCGTAGGATTTCGTCAAAACCAGACTTACTACACTTAGCGACGGCAGCAGAGACGTCAGTATTGGTGACTGTTTCAAAAGCGTGTGGATTGTACGCTGTTTGTCCTAAGTCGCCGCTCCATCGAGTGACAATCTCTCCAAGACCCTGCAAAGGTGCAGCATCTAGCACGGAGACGTAAGGCACATCGGTTGTGGCTGCAACGCTACTCATGTCCGACTCTGCAAACGAGTCTACAGGCGCGAGACTCTGCGAGCAATCCAGCAGTAGCTGATCTCTCAAAGTGTCTCGGGAATCCTGTCCAAGTCTTGTCGAGTAAACAATCATCGTATGAATAGTGAGGCGCGCTGGGAAGATTCACGAGTGGTGACATGAAACTTCCCAAGCCGTACCCAGCAAATGCGCACCTGTATCACGGTTGTCATTGTGCAACGAATGAGCGATGCGAAAGTAAGGTGGTAGGTAGACGGTTTCCGAGCGAGTGTTTTGATGCCAGATACCAGTTGCCTTCACGTTAGGCTTGCTCTAGCGATTCTCTTTGCTCATGTTGTTTTGAAACCTCGTCGATCTTGGCTATCTCCACAGCCATTTGATTCAAGAGATTTGCGATCATTGACTCGTACTTCTTTCTAATGCGCTGGATTTTTCGTCTGCGAACAGAGATAGGGTTCTTTCTTGACACTAGTATCTTGTCTCTATTGTGAGGGTAGTAGTGTCGATTGTATTCCTGGCGTTCAGTGCGAGAGTAACGATCCTTCCTTGCTGGCATAGTACGTGTTTAGCTTTAGTTGATTTTATCCACAGTTTGAGTACCTTCTCCACTTTTTCTTGGCACGATTTTCACGGCAAGGCACAACAAATAATTATTATCCCTACAGATTCCCTACAGTGTCCATAAAAACGCCTTTTTTAGCTAAACAGTGCATGTTAACACATGATTTGTAATCAGCAGGTCGTTGGTTCGAGTCCGACAAGTGGCTCCACGCTAAATCCCTTGTAAGTTTTGACTTGCAAGGGATTTTTTGTTTGTGGTCAGAGCGATGTTTTAGGATTTTCTTCTGATTGGTGCTGTACCCAGAGCTGCTTGTTCGAGCATTGTATCTCTCGGCGGCAACCATCACGAGAAAGCAGATTCCACTCCTTGTAAAAGGGATTGGCTGGCACACTCAGTCCCAGTTTGTAAGAATCAGTTCGACAAGCACGTTGGTGTAATAGTAAGGTTCAAGCTCGTCGCGTCACGACTTGGTCGTGACGCGTTGTGATCCTCACGTGGTAAGGCACAAGACTCAAGCCCGTCGCGTCACGACTTAGTCGTGATGCGTTGAGATCCACATGACGCAAGGCAAAAGACTCAAGCCCGGCGCGTCACGACTTAGTCGTGTTGCGTTGAGATCCACATGACGCAAGGCACAAAACTCAAGCCCGTCGTGTCACGACTTAGTCGTGATGCGTTGTGATCCGCCTTGGTCTGGGGTTTCCGCAGCACTCTCGCTCGCAGTGTGCATCTACAAGCCAGTGCAAGCATATAATGCTATATTTAATTCATGAACAAAACTGTGCAGCTATTATTGGCAAGTACCGTTATAGCCAATCGCGTCAGTTTTGTGACGCCTCATAGCTCGGCGACAGAGTTGTCTTGGATCCAGGTCCTAACCCTACCGGTACCTGTGCATTCAATGCTTGTCTACCGAGTGGGCAGATAATTCGCAGAAGCAGAACTTGTGTTACGATGAGGTGTCAAATGATTCGTTACCGAAGTAGATGCGTCATGACTGTATTGTTGTGTGTAGGCTTGGTGGCTATACAGAGCGCTGTCTTTGCAGTGATTGATCCAATCACCGCGTCAGTAGCGCATAGTGCAGCAAGTAAAAGGGTAGATTTCGAGGGATGGAGTAATCCGAAGTTAGTATTTGTTTAAGCCCCAGAGTTCTCTGCTGGAAGAAGTGGTCAGTCAAGAGATTATTATGATAGCACTTCTGGATTGTGGAACAAAGAATGGAATGGTAGAGCTGATGAATGGTATTTTCTGTACTCAACTAGCAATAGAAGTAGAGATACTGTGATGATTGTCTGGTGTTCTCGAGATTCTGCTACACGCGTCTTGACAACTAGAATTGATAGCATGAGAGCTCTAGACGCTGGTATTGACCTTATCGATACAATGGATTTGAGTCAGTTATACTGGATTGATAGCGACTCGCTTACTTTACAATGCAGAAAAAATGGAGAGCGGACATACACTGGTGTCAAGGCCAACCTTAGATGGCAAAGCATATACGATCGTGACAGTGCGAAGAAAGTTACTGTCCAAGTATGGCATCTCATGGATCGGTATAATGACACGTACATTTGTGCTTTGGATGGTCGTCTGCTCCTTAGTACGATCGAAGGAGTTGAACAAGAGCTGAATAATACGTTAACGGCCGTAACAAAGAGCATACATGTGAGTAACGGTAGTTTCGAAGTGGATGTATCTTACGGTAGTATCAGTAACATTGTTGCGTATGATGTTCTTGGACAACAGTGGCCATGCTCACAGATCACGGAGATTTCTGATACCAAGACTCTCGTTAGAGGACTCCAACAATTTCCTGCTGGCTTTTACAATTTTCTCATCCGCTGCAAAGATGGGACAGTCGTTTTTCACACTGCAGTATTTTGAGTTGAGATCCCCCTTGTGCAAGTCATATGGTAGACGCGTCGAAAGAATGAACGCAACTTCGCCGTCGCAGAGGATCGGAATCCTGCTAGGGAAGGTCTAATCATGAGTAAGAACCAATTGTTACCGAATCACGACTGTTTTTTACTCTTGATCAGACTTTCCTTAGGTGAACTTCCACTTTGACTCGGTTGAAGCCTCTCCTCAGTTCTTCTGTCCTAGATATCCGTGTGGTAACACATAGGCGCAGTTAGGTAGCTGTTTATTACTTTGGAAGCGTCAGAATCTGGTTTGTTAAAACGTGTACCTGTGCAACACACAGAGTGGTATTCCCAATGATACTATAGCGAGAGAATGTGTAAGGATATTTGCTTTAACAGCATGCATAGGCGTCGTCGTGCACTGAGCGCTGAGCTGAGAGCATTCTTGTATGTCAGCTCGTTTCTGTTATGTTCCGTATTGTGTCATTCTCAGTCACTGAAAGGTCCGAATGCAGTTGTCATTCCGGACTGCCCAATTGGCGTGAGCACGAGTGGTTACACTTGTTACACAGTGTTTGCACTGAGAAATACTGGTTCTGAAGGAATAGACCTATTGAATCTCTCCATTGAAAGTTCGTATCCGTGGGAGATAGTTACTCGTGGTAATTACTTGAGTCTCTGGGGACAGGTTAATCAGTTTTTCTCGGCACCGATTTATGTATCCCCAAAGGACAGTGCGGTGTTTAGTCTACGGTTTCACTCCCGTTTTGTTGATAGTATAAGCGCAACAGGGCCGCTGAGAAGCACTCTGAGGTTTACATACAGCCTATCAGGAGATACAGTGCAGCTTGTGGATAGTCTGCAAATTTTAGTAAGGGCGACAGAGGCGCCTATTGATTTACGGTCGTCTGGATGGTCATCTGAGGAGATTAGAGCCTGCGATACCTACGATTTCAATGACTCGAACACTGTATCGCTATTAGAGAGGATATCGCTGTATAACACGACAGAAAATGAGAGAGTGATTATTGACTCGATGAAGATCCTCTCAGCTACGAGTACGTATCGATATTTAGGAGTAGCTCTGGCAAATGAGCCAAATGATATCGCTTCACAGCTACCATATACGTTATTACCTGATCAAATGTGCGTGCTCGTTTTTAGAAACGGCTTATCAGCCCCTATTCATAGTAAGGAGATCGTCAGCGTGTATGCTCACAGTATAGATTCCAAGAAGTCATGGATTCTAAAAGATTCATTGCGAACGTACAGGAGAAGTTTGCCGACTGCATACAGCATAGTTGAGTTTGGCAGTGCAAATGGGAAGATAGGCGACACTGCGAGAATTGTCACAAACCTCTTAACATCTCAGTGTTCTGGTGATAGCATACGTGTTGACTCTGTAAGCGTTGTGCCGTGGAGCTCAGCTGAACTCTCTGTGCTCGCTCCAGAAGGTTTAGCTTATCCGATCCAGCTCGATAGATCATTCATATATAAGTTACCAGTTGTATTTCGACCACTCCATGTAGGGAGAACGAGAGGCTTCATCAAACTTCATCTTAGTCAAAAAGACAGTTCGTTTGAGCGCCATGTCAGGTTTACAACATTTACAAAGAATGGTACAACTGGTGTTGATGAATGTATCCTGGCTAAGGATGGGATAGCGATACGGCCGCAGCCGACAAACTCACTGGTCTATATCGACACCAAGCAACCAGTGCGAGACCTGACTATTATTGTCCAAGATGTTGTTGGTCGTCAGGTACTTTATGTTGAGCATGTCGATTTGCCTTACATAGTTGGTCTGGAAGGCATGGCAGCGGGTATGTACATGATCCGTGTCATTAGTACCGGGAAGAACGTCTGGAGTAGCATATGCGTTGTCGAGCACTAGCATCTGTACAATCGGTAAACACTCCTACTGGCTTGATATACTGTTTAGCAGTATTCTTCCTGCAAGCGTGCTCGTTGTATGCCCAGGACACGCTTTCCAACACATCATATGGCAAGGAGTTTTATGTTTGCTTCCCCTTGAATGATGAGGCTGGAAGCAAGAATGACTCACTGACCTCTTGTTCGTTGTTTCTTACACCTTACAAGAAGGCAGCTGCAAATGTCCTTGTCTCGTATGTGCTTAACGGATCAGAGCAGAGAATTCAACTTCAAGTAGAGCCTGACTCAGTTGGCTGGGTTCGCATTCCTGTCGAGCTGGAGATTACAAATCGACTGGCAAAAGAGAAGAAGTCGATACACATAGAGTCCGACGTGGAGATTGGCGTCTACGTGATGAGCCACAAAGTGTACTCTTCTGATGCCTACTTAGCATTTCCAGTGAAATCCTTGGACACGACCTACATTGTTTCCTCTTGGCCAAACATTATAAGGGGCAATGTCATAGGCGCTAGAGCTAACAAGTACGGCGGATTTGTGATCATTGCCACTGAAGACAGTACAGTTTGCAAGCTTGTTCCATCCTGTCCAATCGATTCGCCATTAGCGACAACTGGTGATACAGTGTCGGTACAATTGAATCGCGGAGAGCTACGGTATATAACTGCCTCGGTTGCTAACAAGTACGACATCACTGGAACTATAGTGACGAGCACCACACCCTTTGTCCTGTTGTCTGTTCATGAGCGCGCGGCTATACCTAATGTCAAAGGTACCTACAATTTGCTGGTCGAACAGTGTCCACCTGTTACACTTCTCGGCACAGACTATGTTTTAAATCCGTATAACTCAAGTACAGATAGCATGCAGTCTCTCATACGAGTTTGCGCATACTACGATGCAACTCGTATCAAAGGTGGTGACATTGATACGGTTTTGTATGCACGTGAGTTTGTTGAGATCAGCTGCAAGCATGCCATGTTCATTCACTCCAATAAGCCCATATTAGTAGCACAGTATGAAACCTCTAGTGCTGTAGATGCGTCGAGTAAGGAAGCTGATGGCGATCCCTTTATGGTAATTGTACCCTCAGTAGAGCAATACTGCCAATCCTATACGATCCTATCTCCACCTGACCCCGCATTCACTTCTCATTGGCTCAACATTGCTGTTTCAAAAGCAGGTAAAGGTCGATTGACAGTAGATGGCGTGGTTGTTCCAGATAGTAGCTACAAATCGGTTGAGACCACTGACTACTACGCTATTCGCATTCCGGTAGCAGCAGGTGTGCATCGATTGTCATGCGACACTACGTTCGGTGTAGTTGCGTATGGCTTTGGCGTATGGGACGGCTATGGGTACTGCGCTGGTATGAAGACAGAGAGAATCTTGGAGAGAATTATGGATAAAGTGCCACCTTCAGTGCAGGCGGACGCATCGTGCGGAGTAGCACATGTAATCGTGTCTGACACAGGTTCGTTTATCTCTGGTGCTGACTCTGTCTTTGTTAAAAGTAATAAGAATGTTGATCTATCGGTTATCGCAGGAACTGGTGACTCAAGCAGGCTGTATCTAAATGCAAAGCTTATTGACCCTCATCAGGATGGCTATATGGAGTACTTTGCTACCGATAGGGCTGGCAACATGTTTCACGACACTCTGCAGCTCTATGGTTTTACCGTCACATCTGCGCCAAGCACCTATACAGTGGTAGCAATGAGTACCACAGTTGATTCCATATGCTTGACGAATACAGGCGAAGCTACGCAAGCCTTTACACTGAAGTTGCAACAGAACACGCAGTTCGCGATTCCTCCACGTCTTTTGTTTGCGCCCTTTTCTCTTGCGGCGCATGATAGCCTGTGGGTTCCTTTATACATCTCGGTCAACACTGAGAGCAATCTCGTAGATACGCTTGGCTTCGTCGATGCCTGTGGAAGATCTCGAGACGTAGTGCTTAGAGCTGATGCGCGTCAAGCTGTGTACTCCAGTAGCTCAAGCTGTGGGATTCCTCTGACAGCAACATCTGATTCTGATACAGGTGTGTACTTGCTGGGTACTCGCTTTAGTAGTCGTCAGATCGAATGCACTTTGTCTGTTTATACTGTATTGGGGCAACTCATAGATGCGATGCGGATTAAGCCTGGTTGTAGCTATGACATGGCTTCTTTCGGCAGCGGTCTGTATATGTATTCAATACAGACTAGTTCAGGCCAGGTGTGTGGCAAGCTCGTAATGCCTTAGCTGTGTCTTGCTCTTGGTTTGGCGGCTGAGCTAAGGGAAAGTATGTCTGGGCCTCTCAACGTCTTGTCTAAGAGACCCGCTGTTGAGTCGTTGTCACCTGGCGAAGCGCTTGGGTTCTCTGAGTGGAATCGTCGAATGATCTGTCGCACCTTTGACGTAACAAAGTATTTAAGCCCGTCGCGGCACGACTTAGTCGTGATGTACTGAGATCCGGATTAGTCCAGCGTTTCCGAAGCAGTCCCACACGCAGTGTGCATCAACAAGCAAATGCGAGCAGATAATGTTATACTAAACTCATGAACAAAGCCGTACTGTTTCTATTAGCAGGTACCGAAGACGGATTATTGGTAGACATGTCAGTGATCGTATTGACAACAAGCTTGTTTGTATGGCTCTATGGAATGCTGTTAAGAGTCGACCAGATTCTAGGCAGCAACCGGCTGTGATATTTCACTCTGATAGAGGTAGTAAGTATGCATCAAAGTCGTTTCGTCATATGCTGAGCCGTTTTCGGGATGCAGCAGAGTATGATTCGCAAAGGGAACTGCTGGGATAACGCGTTAGCCGAATCTTTCTTTAAAACGTTCAAAGCCGAATAAATGATAGCAAGCTTCCTGCCGTGTGTTCATCTTCATGCAGCCGCGATGTTGTATCGGTACATTGAGTTTAGCTATAACCGTCAGCGGTCACACTCGACGCTGGGGTTCAAGTGTCCGATTGACAATGAAAGAGAACTTCGTTTTAGTAGTTTAAACTGTCTCTACAAAATCGGGTCAAGTCCGGCATTGCATTTGATATTACTACGAATGATAAGGATTGCTATGATTAAATCGTATTTCTGTTATATCACTGTTATATTCGCTTTCGGATATACAGCTCATTGCGCTGGCCGGGACGTCACGGACGATGCACAGCCAGTTGATCTGTGTTATTCCGAGATAGAAAGAATCTATGATCGAGTATTGAGCGATAGTGCTTTTGTGTATGCGTGTTACAAGAAGATTATCGACAGCTCGTTAATAGCTCCAACGTTTGTGCATCCGCAAGAAGCTTTCGATGAAAACAGCGACTCTGCCATCGTAAGACTAAAGCGATTTCATGATTTTACAAAGATTCGAACTTATATCTCACGCACTGCGCGAATCGTAAGTAAGTTTAATAATACATATCACATTGAAATGTTTTTTACATCAACAGCTGGAAAGCCCGGTAGATACAGATTGTTGGTAGTTTACCGTGGTCCAGATAGATATTACATTAAGTCTATTATTCCGGTTAGTGGAATGGAACAAGAGTCTAGGTAGAAGCGTGCATGTTGCATGTATATTAGTATGGAGTTGACCCGAAAATGTGGAGGAGAAAATAAGGCGACAAGCCTTAGGCATATCCACAAATCAAGGGAAAAAGAAGATGCAAGAATCGTCGGAGAAGCGCAGACGTCAGCGATCAGACGAAAAGTTCAAGAAAGAAGCAGTCGAGATGATGCTACGGTCAAAGAAGTCATTGCATCAAGCCTCTCGTGAGCATGGAGTGTACGAAAACAACCTCCGTAACTGGGTGGAGAAATACCCTTCGAAAGCCAGTGTAGAGGGTGGGTTAGTTATACAGGAGCTGCAGGCCGAGAATCGTCGCATTCGTAAGGAGCTAAGCGAACGAGCGGAAGAAGTAGCCATTTAAAAAAGCGACGGCATTCTTTGCGATCCTCGGAAAGGGCTGAGATACGAGTTCATTGAGAGTTACAAAGCAGAGCATCGGATTGAAACCATGTGTCGTGTATTGAGAGTAAGTGTCAGTGGTTTCTATGCATAGCGCCATCGCCCTATAAGCCAATGTGCACAGGAAGAAGAGCGGCTCGGCAATCAAGTAGTAGAGATCTTTGAAATGCACCATAAGCGATATGGCTCGCCGCAAAGCCACGACGAGTTGGTCAAGCAACAGGAGCAAGTTTCTGGTAAGCGAGTAGTACGTCAGATGCAGGCTAAAGGCTTGGCGGCTCGGCTAAAGCGCCGCACAACGGAAACAACAGACTCGAATCACAAAGAGCCAGTTGCGCTAAACCTGCTTGATAGACAGTTCAATCTAGCGGAGTTGAATAAGGTGTGAGTTGGTGATATAACCTACGTGCCAACGCTGAATGGATTTGCATACTCGGCAACGGCAAAGGACCTATGCTCATGACGGATTATTAGTTGGCATGTCAGTGATCGTATTGACAACAAGCTTGTTTGTATGGCTCAATGGAAAGCCGTTAAGAGTCGACGTGATTCTAAGCAGCAACCGGCTGTGATGTTTCATTCCGATAGAGGTAGTCAGTATGCATTAAGGTCGTTTCGTCATATACTGGCTGTATAGGGATACAACAGGGTATGAGTCGAAAAGGAAACTGTTGGGCTAACGCGTTATCCGAGTCTTTCTTTAAAACGTTCAAAGCCGAATCAATGATAGAAAGCTTCCTGCCGTATGATCATCATCATGCAGCCGCGATGGTATATCGGTATATTGAGTTTTACTATAACCGCCAACGGTCACACTCGACGCTGGGGTTCAAGTGTCCGATTGACTATGAAAGAGAACATCGTTCTAATAATATAAACTGCCTCCACTAAAACGGGGCAAGTCCAACCAACCACAAAACAAAGAGATAATGTTGAACAAGCTGCAAAGGACGTTCTCAAATGCCGCGCTCTATTCTCGAAATTATCGCTTGCTGACTTGTATGATCTACTAACCATGCCAACACCACTAGTCAAAGCTCATGCTGTATTTGACAAACAGGTAGACAATTGTTACCGTTCACAGTCATTCGAGCGCGAGAGCAAGCATACTGAGTTATTGTTTGTTTTATATGAGGCAGAGTTATCAAAAAGTACTATCAGTTTCAAGTAGATAAGATTATCGTCCTATGTATACATATCCTGTAAGATTCCTAGCCCTAACTGACTCGATTGCTTTCAATATATCCTCGGAAAACGAAGAGACGCTAGATCACTTCGCACAAGAATTACTTGCATTGTTTGCAAATGAAATCGCAGATGACATGATCATAAAGGTTAATTATCTTCAAAGAAATAGTGCAGAGCTTGTTGAAAAGATTGATCATTATACAAAGAAGGTACTTGCCTCAAACCCGCAACTTGGAGAGTTGTCAGCCTACTTTAAGAGGCTTAAGGACGGAGAAGAATTTTATATTCTTCCCGGAATGGATCTTGATGCCTTCGAAAAGGCTAAGCTCTTCGACTATCTAAAATCTCGAAGTAAGGGATTAGAGTTCGATGAATACCATTCTCGAACAAAGGATTTGTTTGAAGACCTAATGAAAAAATATGACTTAGCCGAATATGGTAGAAAGCGTGTAAATATCGGCAATCCGATTAAAAGTAATAGAGTGTGCAGGTTTTGTGGGAAGAGGGAGCCGGAAGCATCATACCGAGCGAAAGCGCATGCAATATCCGAGTCGATGGGCAACAAAACAGTAATTCTATTTGATGAATGCGACAGCTGTAATCTGCGATTGAGTAAATCAATAGAACCAGATATAGTTAGATACAACGAGTTATTACGAACAATGTTTGATATCAAAGGCAAAGGTGGTAGCAAACAAACATTGGGACACAATTTTAACATAACACGTAGCAAAGAGACTGGTGGATTGATACTCAGTTACAGTTCAGAAGATAGTGAGCAGCTAGATCCAAACCAACCAGTAGTGATACCTCTTATTAAGAACGAGCCGATCATTCTACAAAATGTATACAAGTGTTTTTGCAAATACTTCATCAGTGTTGTGGATAGTGGCATCTTGCCCGAATTTGTTAAGACTATTGAATGGATCAATGGAGTTCATACAATTGATCGGCTACCACCAGTTGCTGAATTGTTGAGCTATCATGCATTTGCTGTCCAGCCAAGGTTAGTGACTTACTTAAGACGTGAATCTGATACAACCTTGCCTTTTGCTGTGGGTGAATTTTATTTTGCTTGCAAGGTTTGGGCTTTTATCGTCCCTTTCGCAACGCCCGATGATCGGGATTTTACGAGCAAAGCGGATTACAATCACTTCTGGCAAACTTTTAAGCATTACGGGGTCATTGATGCGTGGCAATTCAATGACTATTCCAAGAACGATCCTTCAGAGTTGGCCCTTCCGGCATTAGAGTGGGCACCCTTGAAATTTAGCTAAAATCGAGGCGTGATAGATGCCGAACTCTATACGAAGATACTGGGTCTGTCAGCTCCGTGGCATGTGGCAGATGTTGCTCTGAACATGGCGGGTAAGAGTGTGACAATAACCATTGATTTAGAACCCGATGCTGCTTTGTTGTGTCCCAAATGCAACAAGAAAGCTGCATGATATGATAGTAATCCGCGCATGTGGAGACACTTAGATACTATGCAGTTTGCAACTCTAGTGAAAGCCGACGTTCCAAGGGTTGAGTGTGCTGATCATGGTGTCTTGCAAGTTTGGGTCCCATGGGCTGAAGCATGGTCGAGATTTACGGAGATGTTTGAATCGCTGGTCGTCAATTGGTTGCTTGAAGCATCGGCTTCTGCTGTTGCTCGCAATTTGAACCTAAGCTGGGATGAAGTTGGCGGAATACGTAGACGGGCCGTTGAACGTGGCATCGCTCGCCGTGAGGTATCTGAACTTAAGAACCTTTGTATCGATGAAACCTCATACAAGCGCGGCCATCGTTATCTGACGATCAAAACAGATCAAGACACCGGAGATGTTCTTGACGTCAAAGAAGATCGCAAGAAAGAAAGTCTATCGACCATTCTACAGCGCCTTAGTATCGAGGAGAGATCAGCTATTGAGAGCGTTTCGATGGACATGTTCCCGGCGTACATTGGAACAGTCAGAGATTGGATCCCAGAGGCAGACACCAAGATATGCTTTGATCGACTCCATGTAGTCCAATACCTGTCAAGAGCTGTAGACCTTGTGCTTCACGCAGAGCACAATGCACAGCTCAAGATCGGAGATGACTCTTTAAAGAGTACGCGGTGTGCTTGGCTACGCGATTCTTTAAAGATGAGAAGGGCAACGTGGTTGAGCTTTAAAGAGCTAGCTGAAAGTACACTTAAGACCGCTCGCGTATGGCACATCAAAGAATCCTCAAATCATCTTTGGAGTAATCTGAGTCGCACTTGGACGGTCAAACAATGGACGGCTTGGTACAACCGAGCGATACGCTCGCGACTAGAGCCAGTGAAAGATGCGGTGCATACAATAAAGAACAATCTCTGGGGCATCATCAACGCGATTGTGCTCCGTAAGACGAATGCAAAAGCAGAAAGTATTAACTCAAAGATCCAGACTATTAAATCGAGAGCACGTGTCTTCCACTCTGCGGATCGGTTTCGACTCTCAATTCTTTTTCACTGCGGCGGGTTAGACATGTACCCAACTGAGCGCCATTTTTAACCCACTCGATTCCCTGAAGACCCATATAAGTAATACCTATTTTTTGTACCAAAAACGGGGGGGACCCTCATACTACGGTGCAAAGGCATCCTCAAACCGTTGCCAATTAGTGGCATTGGCGAGGATATAAAGTGGATTCTTGGGATGCAATTGGTCTTCGAAAGAGGTGAATATTCTCTCCTGAATGTCGCGCTTTAATCGTGGTAGTATCGTTTGATATTGCAAGGTTTTCAATTCAAACTATCGTTTTCCAGCAACTTGTTATCACCAGCTTTTGCACTTTCTCTGCGAGATTCCAACAGTTTGGACATTCTCAGGTTCGACTAAATATATGTTACACTATCGCAAAATACTACGAGGATGATTCATAACTCTTTCGCATTCTATTTTTCCATATTATCACGACAACCAATAGCATCATAGTAAGCAAAAATGCAAAAACCACATATTTTTTATATAATTCAAAATTGTAGTCATGTATGCTACTAATCATAAACCATTTATACTGTTGATCACTTTTTTGCTTTTCGATACTATTAATTTCTCTAAAGATAAAAGGATACTCTTCTAGCACATCACCAATAGGTACCGCAGCTGTAGTTAGATATCTTTTAACTCCAGTACAATCGCTACACTCTACGATTACACAGGTGTCATTATAACCATAAGATAGAATATCGCAAACTTCAAAATCAACCGTTCTATATTTAAAACCGATACCGATAACAGGGAAGCCTTCCTCATCATTTATAGTAAACGACAAGTTTGAAGCAGTAGTCGGCTTTAACTTATACGGCAAGTGTTTATTATAGTCATAGCATGATAGTCCATAGTCATAACTAATAAAGTCCAGAACAGCATATGCAGCCACTAGAGTTACCAATGTACTTATAATTGCAAAACGCACAATCGATCCCAGTGTTGGATATTCCACCTATACTGACCTACCTACTCCGCGCCAAATTGACCCACCCTTTCGCTGGCGAAGCCTATGGTTTTATGACAATAAGAGTTGGCAGAACAAAGGTATGTATTTAGCTTCAAACGGCATCAAGGATCAGTCCTCGGTTTTCACGCTGATTGGCGTACCAATTTAGGCAAATGCCCGACGCGCCACTACTTAGTCGTGACGCGTTGAGATGCGCCTTGCACAAGTTACATGGTTGATGCGCCGAGAGAATAAATGCACCTTCGGCGTAGCAGAATTGGAATCCTACTAGAAGGTTTTGATGATTAGCAAGGCTCAAGCCCGTCTCTTCACGACTTTGTCGTGACGCGTTGAGCTCCGCATTGCTTCGGCTTCTCCGCAAAGCGCATCCACACGTCGTACACATCATCAAGCTGATGGGAGAAATAGTGTTATATTAAACACACGAACACAACAGTCCAGCATTTATTGGAAGGCACCAGACCTTATCCGAATCCAGCCTCCAACTTGATGACAGTTGAACTGCACGAAGCAAATAACCAGCTCGTTTTACGTTGTTGATATTATAGCCAATCGCGACAATGCGTTGACGCAGCCATAGCTCGGCGACAGAGTTCTCTTGGATCCAGGTCCTAACCCTACCGGTACCTGTGCATTCAATGCTTGTCTACCGAGTGGGCAGATAATTCGCAGAAGCAGAACTTGTGTTACGATGAGGTGTCAAATGATTCGTTACCGAAGTAGATGCGTCATGACTGTATTGTTGTGTGTAGGCTTGGTGGCTATACAGTGCGCTGTCTTTGCAGTGATTGATCCAATCACCGCGTCAGTAGCACATTGTGCAGCAAGTAAAAGGGTAGATTTCGAGGGATGGAGTAATCCGAAGTTAGTATTTGTTGAAGCCCCAGAGTTCTCTGCTGGAAGAAGTGGTCAGTCAAGAGATTATTATGATAGCACTTCTGGATTGTGGAACAAAGAATGGAATGGTAGAGCTGATGAATGGTATTTTCTGTACTCAACTAGCAATAGAAGTAGAGATACTGTGATGATTGTCTGGTGTTCTCGAGATTCTGCTACACGCGTCTTGACAACTAGAATTGATAGTATGAGAGCCCTAGACGCTGGTATTGACCTTATCGATACAATGGATTTGAGTCAGTTATACTGGATTGATAGCGACTCGCTAACTTTACAATGCAGAAAAAATGGAGAGCGGACATACACTGGTGTCAAGGCCAACCTTAGATGGCAAAGCATATACGATCGTGACAGTGCGAAGAAAGTTACTGTCCAAGTATGGCATCTCATGGATCGGTATAATGACACGTACATTTGTGCTTTGGATGGTTGTCTGCTCCTTAGCACGATCGAAGGAGTTGAACAAGAGCTGAATAATACGTTAACGGCCGTAACAAAGAGCATACATGTGAGTAACGGTAGTTTCGAAGTGGATGTATCTTATGGTAGTATCAGTAGCATTGTTGCGTATGATGTTCTTGGACAACAGTGGCCATGCTCTCAGATCACGGAGATTTCTGATAACAAGACTCGTGTTATTGGACTTCAGCAATTTCCTGGTGGCTTTTACAGCTTTCTTATCCGCTGTAAGGATGGGACAGTTGTATGTCTCGCTGCAGTATTTTGAGTTGAGATCCGCCTTGTGCAAGTCATATGGTAGACGCGTCGAAAGAATGAATGCAACTTCGCCGTCACAGAGGATCGGAATCCTGCTAGGAGGTTTTAGTGATTAGCAAGTCTCAAGCTCGTCGCGTCACGACTTTGTCGTGACGCGTTGAGATCCGCATTGAGATCCGCATTGGTCAAGCGTTTCCGAAGAAGTCCAACACGCAGTGTGCATCAACAAGCAAATGCGAGCAGATTGTTTTATACTAAACTCATGAACAAAGCCGTGCTGTTTCTTTTTGCAGGTACCGGTTCTCAAGCTTCAGCCATGCGAATACAACCGAAGAATGTGTCGTATTTTACTCATGCTAATTGGTTTGTTAGCCACACTGTTTCCTAGTTGTCCGTGATTGAAATTCTCTAGGAGAACTTAGGACAGAATGGGTCCTTCATCGCATGTTTTGCAAGGGCTAGCCAGGTGGGTCAGTTTGAGCCGGAATAGGTGGGTCAATTTGACGCGGAATGGTGGGTCAGTTTGAGCCGGGATTCCTGGATCAATTAAGGTGGATTTTCCAGTTATGTACGTTAGCAACCTGATTGTGACGTGACCTTGCCCTGCCTCGAGTTGTTCGAACTAAAGTAACTGGTGTTAATGCCAGTTCAACAGACACACTTACGTTCATCGCGAAAAATCAAACCGCGCATAGATGCTCTTGTTAGTTCCGGCGACTGTGTGTTCAGTACATTGGAGCATAAGTTTTTGAAGAGGCCGTGATTTTATAGAAATGAAGCGTTTTTCCTCAAACAAAGAATGCCTATCTTCAGTACATAAAAGTCGTGTCGCTCAATCAATCGAGAGAATGGGGTTACTGACTAATCCAAATGCTTCGATGAGAATCAAATTATTCCTCGTGCTGCTATCATTACTTCTACTCTGTGCTCACACAGAAGTACTTGCAGCGGGTATCTATAATAGTACTGCATACCTTAGTAGATATGTTGGCAAGGTCCGGTCTCAAGAGAGTGTTTACGCCTCTTCGTCTGGAGACACACTCTATGATGTGTGGCGACATAGATATCAAATAGATCCTTCAAGTTCAAAAAATCAGGAGACCGTACACATACGTGTCTTTGACCGCAGCAAAAGTGTATGTCTTGGTGATTTTGAGGATACAATCGTTTACGGACGCAAAGGTACTAGTCCCTACATTGTAGGAAATTATAAGAACAGGAAGTATTTCGTGGGTCCGAAGCTGACGAACGAGTTCATTGTACGCAGTCTGGACTCACCTTTCACAACTCGCACATTGAAGGTAAATGCGGATTTGTCTTCCAATTTAACTTTCGCCAGGAATGATGGGGCTCGCTATGTATTGTATAGAAAGGGTGCATCTGCGTTCGTCATTGATCTGGCCGAGTTGAGATTGGTCCAGAACACACAAGTTGATAGCTTGCTCGCTTTGTCGTCTATTTTTGCCAGCACGAATGACTTGAGTCAGGCTACAATCTACTGTTACGATCCAGCTCGCGATAGCACTGATGTGTATCGCTTTGTGTTTGCGGACAATTCATTGAGATACATCTCAACGATAACTGGACGAGTTGCTTCGCAAATCTATAACAGCGAGGGTGCTGTCTGCACATCCAGAGATGGTAGAAGGACGATGACAAATGTGATGCATGGCGCTTCGTTCTCCCTGCCTGACTCCCTGCGCTTGATACCAAAAATGCTGTTTGACGATCGTGATTCGAGCATTTATGTTGTAGACTCTTCATCCAAATGCTATAGAATTGCTCGAAGCCAGCTGTCGGAGTTCAGTCTCGCCCCCTCCGATGAGCTTCTCGATTTGACTTGGCTTGGTAGTCGACATATGACGATTCTAACCACTGCGGATTCGACCTACTGCTACGACATTCGCGATAATAGACCGCTTGCTTCTTGTCGGCGAATGTATCAATCAAATCCAGTTGTCGTTTTTGAAACAGATAGTGTGTTTTGTCTTCGATACCAAGATACACGTGTTTGCTACACCTCTACGAATCTTGATAGCGTGTACTATGAATCTAGTTCATTGGTTTTTCCTTTAGCTAGCCGAACTGGTATCATTATAAACGGGCAACTCGACACAGGACAAATTCAAGTTGGCATAGGTAAACCTATTCAGTTATCCCTGTTTCCAGGTCAGACAGGGTTTCAGCAAGCAATTGTGGATGCGACGATCATTTCAAAACAGAATCTCGTAGTCATGCGATCAAGTGACCGCCTGTATGTGTGCGACAGCAAGAAGCATCAGATATACTGGACACGCGAAACGAGAAGTGAGTCGCAAATTGCGATCTCTTCAGATTCAAAGTACATGCTAGTCAGTGCCCACAAGAAGCAGTGTACTCTGTATGATGTTGTAAGCGGTGATACGATTGTGGACGCACCATACAATGTCTTCGAGAGGTATCTGTACAGCCTACCTTCGAAACGCTTGCACATCTTTGCAGATATGCAGGCGCACCTGTTGCTTCGAGATGACCGTGATTTGCATGTAGTTGACTCGATCAAGATCGTGAGTAGTGCCCTTAGTGCCGCAGCAACCGCTGATGGACTGTACTACGTGATGTACTGTGCAGACGGTACATATCGACACTACAACTACACAAGAAGACAGTTAACAGAGTGTTACGAAGGTGTAGGATATGACAGTGGCTCTGTTGTTGCAGCTTGGGATAATAACGTTATTGCTACTCAAGCGGGAACCATTGCTGTTAGGAGCGCAAAATCGCTTTTCGAGTATCCAGATGAGTTTACAGCAGCGCTCGGTCTCATTGCGTATGATAAGCAAACGTCACAGTATGTTTTCTGTAGTGGCGACAGTGCTGTGATTGCTGACAGTCTTGGTGAGCCAAGGTCTACGATTCATAAGGAAGGAAAGAGGATTGCTGTCAACGAGTGGAACACATTCTGCGCTGTATATAGTGACAAGCCACAAACAGAGCTGCAATTGCTTCACACAGTAGCTGATTCCAGCGCCTTTCTCACTCTCTCAATGATCTCACCTGTCAAGAGCGTACGGATACAATCCAGTCCAACATCTGCTGCAGTTTTTACTCTTGACCAAAGTGTGACGATTCTCACAGATTTGGACACTGCTGCCCATGTGACTAGTGTTGAAAGTACTAGTACTAGTGAGAATTGTGCAGAAAGTAGAAACGTTCTTGAACACCTGCTTACAGGAAGTATGAACAACGTACAGGAACGCGATCCAATTGTTCAAGCATCTGTATACGATATCGCAGGCCGCTCTGTATCACGCCAAGAATTCTGTGACATGTATGGACGCCATGATTCGTGTACGCCACCACGTACGCCTGGAATGTACATCTTGGTTCTTCAGTACTCGAGCGGTAGTACCTGCAGCTACAAACTATTGTTACGTTAGCATGATGAGATTGGGCTTGTTGATACTATAAGTCGTTGCGTTCATGTTTGCACCATGCTCTCAGATCGCAGACGCCAGGACTGTTGATATACACGTTCATTGCAAAACTGTCTAATCGCGTAGAATTGCTGTTTATGGTTCAGGCGAAGGTACGACTATTGTATCTGTACGACGCCCTATGAGGCAACGAAGTTCTGAGCTCCGAACAACAGTTGCACTAATTGTGAGGCAATGCGACGCAAAAAACTGATGGAAATAAGGTGTTTTCCTCAGACAGGGAATGCCTATTTTCAGCTCAGGGCCGTGTCGCTCATCCATACGAGTGATTGGACTTACAGACTAATCCAGATGCTTCGATGAGAATCAATAAGTTCTACATTCAGCTATCAATGCTACTTCTATGTGCTCAGTCTGGAGTACTTGGTGCAGATAATCATAGCATGATTGCGTACAATAGTCGATACGTAGCTAAGCTCTATTTTCAAGAGAGTGTCTACACGTCTATGTCTGGCGACACGCTCTACGATGTTTGGCGAAACAGATATCAAATAGATCCTGCTAGTTTTAAGAATCAAGAAGCCGTACACATACGTGTTTTTGACCGCGCCAAAAAGGTGTGCTTAGGTGATATTGAAGATACAGTCACTTATGGTTACCAGGGAAGCAAGAGTGCGTACGCAGTCGTGAGCTATAAAGAACGAACATATTTTGTTGCTCCAAAGTTAACAAACGAGTTTGTTGTGCGCTCTTTGTACGCGCCATTCGAGAATCGTCTTTTGAAGGTATCAGCAGAGTTAACAGCTGGTCTGAAGTGTTACAAGAAAGATGGTGCTCGTTATCTGTTGTACACGACAAATGCGAAAGCATTTGTCATCGATTTAGCTGAGTACAAGGTTGTACAAAACAGTAGAGTAGATAGCTTACTTAGTATGTCGTCTTTCGTAGCGTGTCCAAGTGACATGAGTTATTGTACTATCTACAGTTACGACCCGGTTCGAGATAGTACCGACGTGCATCGCTTCATATTTTCAGATAATGCTATCAGATATATTTCAACGATATCTGGACAATCGTCACCACAAGCATACAGCAGTGAAGGAGCGATTTGTACATCCAAGAATGGTAGAAAGACCTTGGCTAGTGTAAATCAACATGTTTCGTTCCAACTGCCAGACTCTTTGCGTTTGATACAGAAAGTGATGTATGATGATCGTGACTCAAGCGTCTATGTATTGGACTCCGCTTCTCATTGCTGTAAAATCCATGATGGTAGGTTGTGGATGTTTAGGTTGCTTGGCGCTGACGAGCTTATAGATGTGATCTCGCTAGACATACGTCATACTTTGTTGTTAACCACTTTGGATTCAACTGTCTGTTATGATATTCTCGAGAACAAGCCTTACGCCAAGTATAGGCGTGGGTATCAGGCAAATCCTGAGCTAGTTTATGAGACAGATAGTGTTTTCTGTCTCAAGTACGATGATACATTTGTGTCATACACGTCGACCAATCTATCTAACGTCTATTATGCGTCAGGTTCCTACGTGTTTCCACTTGCGCAGAGACTAGGTATCATACTGAAAGGGGTTTACGTTGAGGATGAAATTAAGATTGGCGCCTCAATACCTATACAATTTTCGTTGTTTCCAGGTGAGGCAGGGTTCCAGCAGTCAATTATAGATGCCGCAATCTTATCAAAGCAGAATATAGCTGTGATGCGATCAAGTGACCGCGTTTATGTGTGCGACAGCAAGAAGCACCAGATATACTGGTCGTGCCAGACCAGTACTGAGTCGAGGATTGCGTTCTCTTCAGATTCGAAGTACATGCTAGTTAGTGCCCACAAGAAGCAGTGTACTCTGTATGATGTTGTAAGCGGTGATACGATTGTGGACGCACCATACAATGTCTTCGAGAGGTATCTGTATAGCCTACCTTCGAAACGCTTGCACATCTTTGCAGATATGCAGGCGCACCTGTTGCTTCGAGATGACCGTGATTTGCATATAGTTGACTCGATCAAGATCGTGAGTAGTGCCCTTAGTGCCGCAGCAACCGCCGATGGACTGTACTACGTGATGTACTGTGCAGACGGTACATATCGACACTACAACTACACAAGCAGTCAGTTAACAGAGTGTTACGAAGGTGTAGGATATGACAGTGGATCTGTTGTTGCAGCTTGGGATAATAACGTTATTGCTACTCAAGCGGGAACCATTGCTGTTAGGAATGCAAAATCGCTTTTTGAGTATCCAGATGAGTTTACAGCGGCGCTCGGTCGCATTGCGTATGATAAGCAAACGGCACAGTATATTTTCTGTAGTGGCGACAGTGCTGTGATTGCTGACAGTCTTGGTGAGCCAAAGTCTACGATTCATAAGGAAGGAAAGAGGATTGCTGTAAACGCGTCGAACACTTTCTGTGCTGTATATAGTGACAAGCCACAAGCAGAGCTGCTATTGCTTCACACAGTAGCGGATACCAGCGCCTTTCTCACTCTCTCAATGATCTCACCTGTCAAGAGCGTACGGATACAATCCAGTACAACTTCTGCTGCAGTTTTTACTCTTGACCAAAGTGTGACGATTCTCACAGATTTGGATACTGCTGCCCATGTAACTAGTGTTGAAAGTACTAGTACGAGTGAGAATTGTGCAGAAAGTAGAAACGTTCTTGAACACCTGCTTGCAGGAAGTATGAACAACGTACAAGAAAGCGATCCAATTGTTCAAGCATCTGTATACGATATCGCAGGCCGCACTGTATCACGTCAAGAATTCTGTGACATGTATGGACGCCATGATTCGTGTACGCCACCACGTACGCCAGGAATGTACATCTTGGTTCTTCAGCACTCGAGCGGTAGTACCTGCACATACAAACTATTGCTACGTTAGCATGATGAGATTGGGCTTGTTGATAATATCAGTTGTTGCTTTGGGCTTCGTTCCTTGCTTTGGCAGCTCTAACTCTTGGGAGTACCCTGCTATTTCGAAGACGAATCTTGGAGGAGTGCATGACTATAACTACAGTACCGCATCGCGACAGTTGACCATTCTCAGAGAAGTTGCAGATGTGTGCGATACTGACACAACGAAAGCGGTGATTCGTATCGAGTGTTTTGACACGTCGATGAACGCTGTGAACTGCACGACACTGACTACCGATAGAAGCACCATCACTGGCTTGAGTCTTTCATGTATTAGCAAGTACAATAATAAGTCACAAGTATTGCTCATCCACGACAAAAACGTGTTGGAGACATACAGCTCCAAAGGGAAGAGCGTCAGCACTTTTGTTGTTCCATTGCCAATTGTATCCCAGATTGACATTAGCCCTTCAGGCCGATACTTGTACATTAACAGTGGAAGGAAGAAGTACGGTGTGTATGACCTTGCAGTTAGAAAGATGCTGTGGCTCGATAGTGTTCCTGGCAACAAAATCTTCATCAAAGGCGATTCACTGCAACAGTTTAGTGTAAGTCACAGGTCTTCGATGTGGTCGAGCGATGACAGCCTGCTTCTATTGCGTTACCACGTTAGCACCTATGTGTTCTCGACGGGTGAAATTGTATCGTTGGACTTGAAGTGGAAGGCAGTCAGTACGGAAACTGGACGACTGATAGGAGTCGATACTCTACGGTTCTTCAACTACACTGATTGGAATGCAGCAATCAAAAAGTACCTGCTGTTGCAGCATAACAAGATATACATCATTGATCTCTACGGTGGGAAGGACTCGACTAGTATCGTAGAGAAAGAAGGAGCGCGCGCTGCAGCTTTCTATGATTCAGCTGGAGTAGTGTATGCCTCTATTGTAAGTCTGTCAGGAAACATACGAGGTTATAGGGCTGGTGAGACCAAGCCTGTGTATGAGTATGTTAGAAATGGAATTGCAGCATTCTGTTCTGACTATCTAAGCCGAAAGTTTGCTTTCGTTGACGAAAATCATGAGATGGTGGTGGCGGATGCGCTAACTGGCTTTGGGCTTGCAAACATACAGTGCGGAAACCTGTCACTTGATTCACTAGGATTCGCTGATGTTATGGACTTCGTCGATGGGTTGCAGCTGATCTATCTACGTAACGGCCAGGTGGATAAGCACTATTACTCAATCGTTAACAAGAGCGAAGTAGCTGTTGGCGGGGTTATGTCAATTGCAACGGCTGGTACCACTCACAGTGACTTCTATCTGATTGATAGTAGTGTTACAAAGTATGACCTATCTAAGGCACCTGCCGAGTCATCTCAATACAGGAATGGGAATGGTCGCGATACTCGAATCAAAGCTGCTTTATTGAGTGGTAGGGAAGTATTGACTCTTGTGGATTCTGGGCTTGCTGTCTATGATAGCAAGAGTGGCAAATCAGTGTTTAGCGTACAGCTTTTGCAAACAGACTATTACGTTGTGGATGAAGACTCAGCAACTGTAGTGGTGTCGAAGATCGGAAACGGAATTGGCAGTCGCCTTGATTTGTACAACCATAGCTCTCTACCAGTTTCGATTAGTACTGGCATTGATAGCGCAGTGTGTGTGTACTATCGAAAAGCAAGTGGAGCTGCCGTTTTGAGGAATCGAGAAGGCGTGTACACTTGTCGAATAGAAAATGATTCTCATGTTGTAGTTCGAGATACGGTTGATGTTGACAAGGTCAGTATTATCAGTTACAATGAAGACGTAGAGTGCCTTGCTGTCTCAGATGCTAGCAATAGGTGCCTTGTACGTGATTTAGTATCCAATGAAGAGTGCATTATAGCTTACAGCGATAGTATCCGAAGTTTAGCGGTGGGAAGCCAGGTGGTGATCATTAACATGGATAGTACCTGCATAGTGTATAACTGGCGACAGCGCGACACAGTAGTAACGTTTAGTAAAAAAGTGGTAGATGCGAGAGTCTGCAATAGTGTACAGAAGTCCGTCGTTACATATGATGGTTCAACAATTGTCATTGATAATGCAACAGGTGACGTAATACAACTGTTCCACCGAAACTTCGGACTTCTGTCTGGAGACGGTTCGCGAGTTGTATATACGAGCAAAGAGTCATGTCGTCGTTTGACTGTTTATAATCTAACCAGTTCCGCTTCAACTGCCCATGCTGACAGCGTATATGGTTCACCTGTTTATGTGAGTAGAAATGGTAATTGTATTCTACTCAGAGACCAGGAAGGTTACGTTACAATCATCAGTGATACGAGTGGTCAGAGTACAGAAGTTGTGCCTGATCAAATGCTGACACTGCACGATGATGAGTGTCGTTGCTATTCAGGACCCATGAGAATCTTGCTGCTGCCAGGAGAAGACGTCATAGAAGAATCAGTTTACGATCATCTGGGACGAAGTGTTCGGTGCAGCAGAGCTGATGAGTTCCTAGTGGATGAGAAGAGAGGCTCGTATGAATTTGAACGTCAAGAGCTGCCATCAGGCATATACTTTGTGTTGCTGACTACGCCTAAACGCGTATTGAGATTTAAGATTATGCTAGCGAAGTCCTGATCACGCTCCCATAGCCCAAGATGTATGACAGCGCAAGCCTATCCTATACATTGCGGCATATACTTGAACTTGTGTTTGGGTGATTCAAGTCCTTTGGCTTCAAGAAAAGTGTTCTCCGACACTTCAAAGCCAAGATGCTAGACCCCATCTACGTTCTCAAGAGTCACTCACAGAGTTTGCAGCGTCGTTGTCTCACTTTTCGTAGAGCGTAACTCTTCAGAGCTGTCAGTACTAGAAAAGAGCTCAAAGCTTTGTCCTTACATTGATTTCAAGCTTCAAGCGCATACTGGGTATTTCGCCTATACAGGCCTACCTATTCCGTACTCACCTGACCGAGGCTATGCCGATGGTTTTCTGAGGATAACAGAAGGTGCAACAGACTTTAGTCCTTTGATGCAAATGAGATCAAGGATTGGTACTTGGTTCACGCGTTCCTTCATAGTGATTCAGCCTTCACTTCCAGCCTGCTGCTTCACGGGAGTAAAGGATTAGAATTCTGCTTCTTATGGTGGTTTCGCGATGATTGTGCGAATGTCAAACGGTTTAATGTTTCCAGTGTCAATCGAGTCGGCGATTCCACGTTATGGCTTTGAGCCTCCTCTGATGCGTATTCTATTCTACTCTCATCAAAAATCCGAAGGTGCTTGCGCAGCGTATTGCGTGCCACACCTCTCATTTCATTGATCAATCGCTTACTCACTCCGTGCAAGTGCGAATCTCAACGAGTCGAGATCATATTATACTCGCGATGATTGATCGGTTCGCCGCCTTGCTTCTCAGCCTAACTGTAATTGAGATCTTCTGAGTGAGCTTAGGCTCGAGAGGTTCCTTTATCGCTTGCTTCCATTTGGGATTCGAGAATGACTCGGTTAGACGCTTTTGAGGTGGGCCATTTTGACGCGGCTAGGGTGGGTTAGCTTCGCGCGGATAAGTGGACGGTTTCGTCGGATTCTCCAATAGAATTGCTGCCTGGATCAGTCGTCTCGATATGAGTGCAGCAATCAGCCCGGGCATATCATCATAATCGACTGCTTTGTTGGGTGCCTCACGCTACCCTCGATTTTGAAATCCCCTCACGATATACTAAGTTTAACCACCACCGTGACGAAGACGAAGGATTTAGTGATTCGAAGAGTTGGGCTTTGCCGGGGCTATCATTCACCGGGTAGACCTTAGCCATCGGTACTAGAGAGCATCAGGAACAGTTGCCGAATTGTAGTTGAACGGAGTACCGACACTACAAGTTCGAGTGCAGCTGGCGATCTCGTTTCACAGAAAGTATCGATATCAAACACGCACATAGTTTTTGTTGTCAAGTATCACAAACATTTATCGTCATGGTTACGCGAATACTATTCTGTTTCCTTTCTCTTTCTCTGTTTCTTTCGAGCTGTGATGTTGTCGACAACTCACCGTGTGGACTAGCAAGAACTTTCGAATTGCACAAAGCGGGATCGTCGATTGTCAGTAAGAGCGACAGCAGTTTCAGTACGTACATGGATGGAAGTACTCGTGTTGTTCAATGGAGTAAGTTGGTTGATGATGTCTGCTCAGACGAACACGTGAAGTTGAAATTTAGAGTTTTGTTGGGTGACTCTACTGATGCTTCTTTCGTTAAGATGCGAGGACGCGTTAATTGGCATATCCTCTACGAAAAGACCTTTGAGGGCAAACTCGATGGTATTGATTATGTAGTTTCAGGAGAGACGGGATTGAAGCAAGCATTTCCTGATTTACATGGTTGGTTTGTTCCTGTGCTGGAAGTGTATTTCCCAACGAAAGGGTCTTACGAAAAGGATATTGACTTTCTTCTAAACCATGTCGCCGCAGTTGAGATTGTCTGCGACTATAGGGAGTACAAGTAAGGGCCAAATCCGAGAATAACAAAGTACCATCACTGTAGACGCTACTTTTGAGTGCTGATTGATTAGGGGTCTTGTCGACGTGTGTAACAATGAGAAACCTGGTGACCCTCAGCTTTGACTCTTGAATGCATCCAAGCTTTATGATTTGCTTCGATGCCAGGTCTAACACCAGCACACAAGTTCTACTCACTGCCAAACTCAATCTATCCCACCCTCCACCCCTTAACAAAACAGGTCTGCACCGACTCAGTACATCCACCACAATCGAAGCTCGAACTCGAGTTCATGAAAGTGCTAAAGAGTACAAAGGCTCTGCAGACCTGCTGGCTTTACAGACGTCTGTTAGGCTTTTACTACTGCCTCGTCAAAGACGACTTTGCCGGTACCTACATCATACATTCCACCAACAATGAGAATCTCACCACTGTCGAGCATAGTGCGTAAGAGCGGACTTTGTTCGAGGATAGCTTGACGCGTAAAGCCAACATTCAAATGCGCCACGGTGTCGACGAAATGATGATTGGAAGAAGTGCGATTCTCTTTCGTTCTGGTCTCAGATTGAACAGCCGGTTGAATCTTATTGAGCAGTGGAGTAATGTTTCCAAGCTCTACGCCGTCGCATGCTGCCTTTACTGCGCCACAGTTTGTGTGACCGAGTACCACAATGAGCTTTGCTCCTGCTACCTTGCAGGCGAACTCCAGACTTCCAACAACATCGATGTTCGCAACGTTACCTGCAACGCGTACGCTGAAGATCTCTCCTAAGCCAGCATCGAAAATGAGCTCGCTCGTTGTGCGCGAGTCGATGCAACCGACAATGGCTGCGATAGGGTGTTGTCCGTCGGCGGTTTCGCGAACTTGCGACATCAAATTCCGGTGAATACGTGTGTCACTGAGGAAGCGCTCGTTACCGTCTTTCAAAAGCTGCAATGCCTCAACAGGCGTTAGCCTCTCCTGTATATCCTTGGTGATCGCACTGGAAAAATGAATGACGTCGTTGATACTGTACTCAGACTTGAAGCCCATTAAACTCACCGTGATGCCTCTTGGTGGTGCTTGCACGAAGGCAAAGGTCTGTATCAACTCTCTGATTTCGAAGTCAATATAGTCTGACTCACTTGCATCGATGACCACTTGTGTGTCGTTTGGAATTGCGCTCAAAGCCTCCATTATGGTTGCCTTGTTGAGGAAAGAGACTTGCTGCGCGAGGTTGATTCGAATCAACTCGCCAGCATGATGCTTCTCTGTCACAAACACGAAGGAGTTGAGATAGTTGCTCTTGAGAATGAAGGCAAGACTGAAGAGCAAACCTATTACTATACCAACAAGGAGATCCGTAAAGAGGATTGCGATGATGGTTGCCATAAATGGCAGAAACTGATTCCAACCTTTCTTGTATTCTTTGATGAAAAGCGCAGGCTTCGCTAGCTTGAAACCGGTCACAATCAGAATGGCTGCCAGTGCTGAAAGTGGGATTTTATTTATCAAGCCGGGAACTAAGAGTATGCTGATCAGAATCATGATTCCGTGAATGATAGCTGAGAGTTTTGTCATCGCACCAGCATTCACATTGACGGAACTACGGACAATAACAGATGTCAGTGGTAAACCACCGAACAAACCCGAGACCATGTTTCCTATACCTTGGGCTATCAACTCACGATTTGGAGGAGTGTGACGTTGCTGTGGATCTAAACCATCTGTCGCTTCAAGATTGAGCAAGGTTTCGAGTGATGCAACGATTGCGACCGTGGCAGCTACCGTGTAGATCTTCACCGAGCTTAGTATCGAGAAGTCTGGAAAAACGATTGATGTGGACAAGGTCGAGAGCGACACAGCAGGAATAGTTACCAAGTGCGTCGATGCAATCGTAAGATCTGGATATGAGGCTGCAAAGAAATCGTTGAGTAGAATGCCGATGGCTACCACAATCAGTGGAGCAGGTAAGAACTTGAAGCGCGCTAGGGGAGTCTTCTCCCAGAACACGAGAATGCAGACGGAAACGATTGCGACTATCAGTGCACCAACTTGTATGTGCTCGAAGGCTGCAAAAACTGCGGAGAAAGAGTTGTAATCGTCTCCTTGAACAAAGGACATCTCACCCTCTGCATCCGCATCCCAACCAACAAAGTGGGGAAGTTGCTTGAGAATAAGAATAAGTCCAATCGCAGCCAACAAACCCTTTATTACGTTTGAAGGAAAGTAGTCGGCTATAAGTCCGGCCTTCAAGACACCCAAGGCAATCTGTAAGAGTCCAGCAATGACTACTGCTGTGAGGAAGGCTTCGAAACTTCCAAGCGAGGCAATAGACGTGAGTACTACCGCTGCAAGTCCAGCAGCAGGTCCGCTAACACTCAACGCCGAGCCGCTCAGTGCCCCAATAACAACTCCACCAACAATACCGGCAACGATACCGCTCATCAACGGCGCACCGCTAGCAAGCGCTATGCCTAGGCACAGTGGCAAAGCAACAAGAAATACTACTAAAGCCGCAGGAAGATCCTGACCGAGATGGCGAAATGAGAATTCGTTTTTCATAGAATGAATGTAGTTGTTTGATTGTGTCGGGAATGAAGGAGCTATGTACGATCAATACACGTCGAACAGCTGTGCATGCTTTTTGCACATGAATGTGAACAGTGTCATTTGTATTGAGATCGTGAGATGCGTCAAGCGGGTCGTCTGTGCAAAACCAGTGGTTAAGCAGACTGATACATCTCAAAATAAACAGAGCGGTACTATGCTTCTGGAGGTATAAATGGTGCTTCGAGCGGAATGTAATTGAGCGAGCATTCTGAGATATGAAGATCCAAGAGTTTTGATGAAAGGCAAACACAATGCAAAATCAATTCTCGGTTTGTCATCGATTTCATCTGCTCATCACCCTTCTCATTCTTCTCCGTCTTCTCTTCTTTCTCTTCTTTTTCTTCCTTTTCCTCTTTCTCAGCAGCGCTTCGCTTCTTATTGCGTGATCGCTCGTTTGATGGCTGAGTTTTCTTAGCAGCAGAGTCTCCCAACTCTTCTGTCAACAAACGATCAGCTTGAGCATCACTTTGCACCATACCCTTCACAACATCATCAGATGTCGTGGCGACACGGCAGTGCTCAAACGAAGCACTACGCGAGACAATTCGCTGCTCGTTCTTTGCCTGCAACGAGATGCAAAGCAAAAAAAGATGGATCACTGCTAACGTTGTTATGTTCACTCGGAAACTCAATGCTGTTCTATAAATGTTGGATCTCGAACTCGTGCACTCGCAAGGTTGTATTGCCTTGCTTCTGTACGACAGGAAAAAAAACGAGAGTTGTTCCTCTGATTATCAAGTTCGAGGAATGCAGCTGCCATACGACGAACGCTAACTGATATTAGTGTGAAGTCTTGTGAACACTTCGCTTGCTTTTGTCGCTATTGTGGTAAATATCAGAATTCTGTGTGAATTTGTGCGTTTACTCTTGGTATTGTTGCAGAGCTGCAGCACACACTCGACCAATATACTGCCGTCGACAACAATCTATGTATTTTTAATCTGGTCAATGACTTAGTGCAGTTCCTCATAGGAATTTATCACTATTGTAGACCTTGAATTCTTTTTATACAGCTCTTCACGGATTGAGTGCTTAGCCATGAAATATGCTGCATGCTCTTTACTGTTCCACTGATTCAACGCAACACATGACTACTCTTGCCCTGTCTTCCCTCATACGCACGTGTAGGCGCAGCCTTGCCTGCACTTTTCTGATTGCCATAGTCTCTGCCAGCACCGGATGGGCTTCCGTGCTTTGTGTGGATGATGATAATCAGAATGCTTCACCTGATGGTAGCACTCGGAATCCTTATGCCGGCATTCAAGCTGCGGTTATGGCCAGTATGCCTTTTGATACGATCAAGGTGGCAGTGGGTAATTATGGTCCGGTAAACAACATGGGCAAGGCACTGACAATTTTAGGAGGCTATACTGGTGCCAGCACTGCGAACTATGCCGCAGGAATGAATGGGAACTTTAGTGAGCGGAGTACGAATCCTGCTATGACAAATATCAGCGCCGGACTCGATAGTATCGCCGTCAACATTACGAGATATAGTTTCGATGCATTCTCTTTTGCATTGGACAACTGCAGGGTCTTCAACAGCAGAAAGGGTGTTGTCTGTGACATTGCAGTTTCGTGGCCGCATGCTGAGAATGTGAGCATCACGAACAACATCATAGAATCGAATGGTGAAATGGGTATTGTCACTAGGGGTGCAGGAATTTATGTCAGTGGTAATCGAAACCGTATCCTCAATAACATTATTCGGAACAATCGTGGTGGCAGGGGAGCAGGTATTTGCGGCAATCGTGAAGGTGATACGCTCCTCATCGAAGGCAACCAGATTCTAGGTAATTATGGATATGATGATCACTGTGGGGGAGTGTACTTGGGTGGCTATGTTGAAATGCGCAAGAATGTCATTGCAGGCAATCGCGTAGAGAATAGCTACGGCTGGGGTGGCGGAGTATTGATTCTTGGAACTGCCTACTTGTCAAACAACATCTATCGCAACAACTACTGTCCAACCTACGGTGGTGCGCTGTTTGTTGACGAAGGGGGAACAGCCTACTTAGAGAATGAGCTTATCTACAATAACCGTGCAGACGAAAGTGGCGCTGCTGTGGCGATCGACAATGGTGAACCTGGCTCGTCGCGCATCGTGTTAACGAACTGCACCATCGTCAACAACTTCTCACCCGGAACCATTGGAGGCAATGCGCTCTTCGTCGACAACGGCTCCTTTGCCACCATGAAGAACTGTATCTGTTATGGCAATGGCGACGACTTCAATGTGCAGAGTTCAAGCTTACTAAGCGTTAGCTACACGCTTAGCACCGAATACTATCTCGGTGTCGGGAATTTCTCAAAGGATCCGCTTTTTGCTGATACGAGTCGAGGGGATTTCCATCTTCAGTCCACTCAAGGACGATATGACCCAGTCACGCAAACATGGATCAACGACAATGTCTATAGTCCAGCTATCGATGCTGGTGACCCAGCGAGCTCGTATTCACGTGAGCCCTCGCCTCATGGCAATCGCATCAATCTTGGATGCTATGGCAATACTGAGTTCGCGTCGAAATCAGTCGTGCCAACACAGCTGGCCGAAAGCGATAGAAATACAAACAACGGCTGTCAACTGCAGTACAAGTCTGGCGAGTCGCTGCTAATCTGTCGGTACCCATTGTACGACAATCAAGATCTTGAGCTTTGTGTTTACAACGTAGTCGGACAGGTCGTTCTCCGATGCCCAATCAGAAGTAGCCTAACAGAACACCCACTCCATACACCACTTGGTCTGTACTTCTTTAGTCTCAGCCAGAACGGCACGATGCTCTGCACAGGCACATTGCTAACGGACTAATCCGCTCGTATCGTTCGTTTCCAAGGAGCTCTAGCATAGGCTTTGCTCACACCTGTGCGTCAGAATTCCACGGTCAGACCTGAGCAATGTTGATAGACAAAAAAAGCAAAGAACACGAGTCCTCAGTGCTTCTCTGTAGCCAGCACAACGTTGATTGGTCAGCTAGAGAGAATTCCGTGTTTGGAGACGCGCAATAGCGTAACACGGGGCACCGATTATTCATGTTCTTCGCTTGAGTTGAGAGACAAGATCAGCAGGAGATGAAGTCTCGTGCGAATCAGATCTTACTCAATGACTTCTATAAAGACGTTACGATTGTACATCCGACCTTCTGGAAGACGATTGTCGAAGGTGTACTGCATTTTCTCTTGGCCAACTCCAATTGCCGTGACAGGAATGGCTTTGTTCTCAACCTTGAGTTCAGCATCGATGATCGACTTTGCCTGCTCAGCGCGTTGTTGCGACAACGCTTGGTTTGCTGCAGGGTTACCAATGACATCAGTGTGTCCGTGAACGATAACAGTATTGCCTTCTTTCATGTCCGGTGTGATTTCCGAACGAATGCGGTTTTCATATCGTTCAATCGCGTCAGCCTTGTCGTAGTCAAACAACATGAGGTAGCGTGAAGCGTTGCGAACCTGACGATCTTTCTGCAGATTGAAGGCAATGTTCTCCTCGGTTATCTGCCCGTCAAGCTCTGTGATTTGTACCTTGGCATTGTAACTACCATTGTCGAGAAAGCGCATGAGTTCCGCAGGGTTAACACGCTCTGTTGAATACACATATGGACCGAAGTACATGCTGCGATTCTCGCCCGTAATGGTGATATCCCAACTCTTGAAAGGCTTGGCATTACTAACGGAGAAGATCATATCGTTGTCGATCGATGATTCATCGCGAATGGTATAGCTTAATGATTTGAGCATCTCTGGGTTGCTTAAGACGAACACGACACGACGATTCTCATCATCAATCAAGCTCGCATACGCAGGATCAGTGAAGTAGGTGCCAGATGGCTTCATTGGGTCTTCAACAACAATCGTGATTCGATTGCGATCGATACCGAAGGTGTTCACTAAGTAGTCACGAACTTTCAATGCATAGGCTAGTCCCTCCTTTTGCTCAGGATCACATCCCCGCAAAGTAAGTTGTTCTGAAGGGTTGCGACGCATGCGGTCTGCATACACATTCATTACATTCAAGTATGTTGACATCAACTGATTGACATTCGTCTCTTTGGTCGTTAAGTCGCCCTTCATGAAGTCACCTAAGTCTGTCTCTTTGAAGTTAGTAGCGTCAGCAAGGGAAAGAGCATTGTAACGAGTTGGTATTGTCGTGCTTCCTTTGTCGAAGAAGACATATGGATGAATGGGGTAGTATCCTTGCACGTTCTTCGTTACAATGAGCTTTTGTGGGGGCAAGACTACAACAACGTTCTTTGTCACAAGTGGTGTACGATTGGGTTCCGTTGGTTGTACATTAGTGACTGGATCTGCCACGGATGCGTTGTCGAAAGCAAGTCGGATTCCTGCTCGATAGGTTATTGTGGACCAAATGTCGTACACTGAATTCTGCGTAGGTTCATTGATCGTTTGCTTTTGAGCCACAATCCATGATCCTTCGAAGAAGGGTGTGAGCACGAGCGACTCTTGGGTAGATAGTTGTGCAATAGTAATGTCATAACCCAACCCACCTTGAAAGCCATAGGTGGTCTTATTGAAATTTGGAATATCTCTACTCGACTCTGTGAGGTTAGGGATCTCGGTTCCAACGCCATTTGGGTTTGCATTATACTGATAGGTTGAGTTCATGTTGAAAGCCAGAACTGGTCCAGCCACGAGACTTAAGCGAGGTATCAGGTTCTGATCGACGCGGAACATTGGTTCGATAACCAAGTAGCTCACTTTGGTATCAAAACTTGGAATTGGCAAACGTGTATCATCGATGATGAGAGCATTCCGTTGTTCAATTGCCGCACGCAGTTGCAAACCCCACCAGCTGGTTGAGAGGTACTCAGCAAAAATGCCTGCATAGCTTCCGCTACCTGTGCCATCGACATAGTCAATGCTGTTATCTGCTGAGTGGAAGTTCGGATCACTCCCATGAAGTTGTTGCCAACCTAGTGCAGCTGTGTTGTGTTGGAAAGCGCCACTTATCCCAAAGCGCCATGACTGTGGTCGAAAGTCGGGTTCCTGTGCAAGGATGTGTGTTGGAAAGAGCAGACAGCTTGCAGTGAGAATAAGCAAGGTCCGCAGTTGTGTTTGTATTCTGTGTTTCATGATTCTATCCTTTATTCATAGTTGAAAAGCTGACGCTTTTGAATAGGCATTTTTAGCGTTCATCGTCGAGACTGAATGTAGTTCGTCGCGTGCACATCAACGAAATGCACATAACGAAGTTCCATTTTTGTTCAGAGTCAATGCGTCGCAGACGAGTTGAGTATCCTTCTCAAAGTCATGGAGTACTGAGGCTTCGAAGCGCAGGTGTGTTTTTTGTTAACCGAGTGTGCTGCGCACACTCGCGGTTCAGCAGGAGCTTAGTCGAGTGGAGTTACGAAGACATTCTAGAACATGTATGAGACACCCAGGTATCCTGCGTAGGTCTTCACGTGGCTTCGATTGAGTATGTAGTATTGATCTGTGGTCGTGCTGGTGTTCTTATCGCTGATATCAAGTAAGCCATAGACTCCTCGAAATCCAGCATTGAAGCGGAGAGGACTGGAGCCAAAGTCTAGACCAAATCCATATGCGAATCCTAGGTCTGCAGCTTTCACTGCAATAACGCCTGTAACGGTCGAGGTGCCATTGCCGTTGCCCGAACTCGAGATACTGCTTCCGAGATTGATTCCTATTTGAGGTCCAATGACTGCATTGAAGTTGAGCGCTGCACTCTTATCGCTGTTGAGTGATAAGAGTAGAGGAATGTTCAAGTAACTCAGACTAATGGTGTTCTCTGCATCATTGTCCACATACTTTTGAGAAAGAGAGCCGTAAATCATTTCAACCTGCACAGCTGTTGTGTTGCTCATGTTCCACGCTAGTAGAGCACCGACGCCGTGACCTACGGTGAATGTTGTTTGAACCGAAGAGTTGCTCTTACTCACAACTTCAAAGGCGGTGAATGTTGGCATGTATCGAAACCCGATCTCCATGCCAAGCGAACCAGAGCTACTCTCCGATCCATCAGTGTTGGAAGCGCTGTTTGTGGTTGTGGTGGTTGTAGTGGTCTGGGCAGTTGACGCCATGCTGCTACACACGAATATCAGTAGACAAAGAGGTGAAATGCGCAAGAGTGAGCGGGTGTGCTGTACTAGTAGGATCATGAAGTTCATGATTTGTTTCCTTTCATTAAGTGGCAATGCGCCGGTCGAGTCATGTTCAATGAACGTGACTATTGACCGGCGGAAGTGTTAAGATGTTTGGATAGTCAAAGGCTCAACGTTCCACAGCAACAGGCTATGGACGACTCTCTGTCACGCTTGCTCACCTGAGGAATGAGGGCGAGCCGAAGGCTTGCGTTTACAAAGAAGTCATTGAGCGAAGCTTTGCAGCTTCACGTCGCATGCACTCGTAGCTTTCCGTTGCTGATTCAAGAAACTGATCGAATTGATTCTCGATATCCTCTACATAGTCTTTGCCTTTACTCAACAAGCGATTACGTTTACGGATGACTCGTTCAGTAACGAAGATCATACTAAGAGCAGCTCCAAAAGCAGCTCCAATGACAATTCCAGCGGCAAGTTTTCCTGTTTTCATGGGGTTGTGAATGGGTGAAGTAGCCAAAGAATGGGGGCCTGTAGCCCTACGTTCTGCGATGGTTTGATAGAGTCTCATGATGCATTCCTTTCCTGTTCTTATAGTGTATGAAAGCGACGATGGGGTGGTGTGGAGCGGAACGTCTGTCGTGTCGACTCGTGTGTTACACCTCGCTCATCACGGCGCAGTTGTTGTAGCGACAAAGGCGATGTTGTAGAGCTTTCTCTTTGCGATTTCTGAGTAGGACTTGCAGTCTGAGTCACAGCATGCGCAGCTCCTGTATCCGTATGAATGTCGGCGAACTCTTCAGTGAACTCAGCACCCAGAATGTCGTCGCTAGAAAAGTCGTATACACTTGCTTCTCGCTGATGAATATAGTCTAAGCCAGGTGCATGCTCGTCAAAGCTCTGGATCATTCTCATTTCGCTTAATGAGTCTTGTTCCTCATCGAACTCATCCATAACACTCAGAGTGTGAACGGACTCTGGAGTAGCAGATGTACTGCGATTGTGTCGATAAAAGTACTGGAGCCCATCCGAGGTACTTACACGCTCTGCTGATTTCGATTGTTCGTAGTTGGCAATCATAATGATTCCTTGTAGTAGGTGTGCTTCGGGAGTATCCCAATGTGTGTACACACACTCGAAGCTATGAAGTGCAGGAGAGAAGACACAGTGTACTGATCGGTACACTCTGCGGAGTAGTGAGCTTGTTTGGAACTCAGAGCCAGTTTGAAACTCAGCGTTTGTTTGGAAACTCTGAGCCTGGGTTATCAGACTGAACTCCGCGAAGAAGAGTGAGCGGGTCTGTTCAAGGCAATCTTTCGTGCGCCCGACAGCCTCTGTGGTCCTGGATGCTTTCACTGCGATCATCGCAGGAACACTCGGTTGTGAGTGATGTGGTCATCGATACCATGGTTATTCTGACGTACAAAATTGCCACAGAAGGGCTGTGCGCTTCTTACTCAATTCCACCGATGTCTATCATCATTCGTGTCTTTTGGTGAATAATGCTGACCTTTTGATATCAGGTATCTTATGCTCTGACAAGGCGCCTGTTGGAGCCAATTTTACATTGAATGACTCAACGATAGGAAGGTCGCATTTGGCTGTGCTTAGTACCGAAATCAGGTCTTATGCCTCAGAATCCTACTGTCTTGGCAATACCACTTCGTAAAGAGTACCAGATGTTCTGCACAAAGGAATCCTGAGGATTGATGCGATAGTTGATCGTACCAGGTTCGCGATCGCTGCGTTTCTTTGATTCATTGTCATCACGCACACCAAAGAGATTGCCCAAAAAAGTCTTCACGCGGTCTCCCAAGTGGTCGGTTGTACCAGTCTTCGGGTCTAGAATGGTGATATAGAGATCTCTGTAGCGTAGATCTATCGCGCCTCTCGTTCGACCATTTGCGGTGGAAGTGCGGTAATGTGCACCAAGGAATGTACCGTCGCTAATTTTACGGTGTTCCGACTCTCGAACAAATTGATTGAGAAGTGTCAGCTTCATCGGTCCAAGCGAACCGTCTAGAGTGTAGGCAAATGCCGTGGGGGCAGCAGAGAGATCAATTTTCACTTTCATGAGCCCTTGGTCCATGATGTATGCTTGCGCGTCTATCTGAATGCTATGATTGGTGTCACCATCATTGTGCAATCCGAGTACTGTACCGCTGAGTCGATCAAAGTGCACTTGTGCAGGTGTAGATGTTGGTGTTGAACACTCCGCATAGATGAGTTGCGTGAGCGACATTCGAAGACTATCAATGTGCAGTAAATATGGTAGTGCAGCTAACTGAGTTGCAGGCATGTTCGTTGCTACCTTCGAACTCGCTTCTGCCTTATACTTGTGCAGGCGAACGTCGAACGACTGCGCTTTTATGTCGAGGCTCGATGCAAGTAGTCCTTTGCCATCAAGGAGTTTGGCAACATGAATGCCTTGAAGGTCCAGCCTTGGTATGAGGACTTTGTATCTGCAAGCTCGAGTGAGTTGTGCGCGAAAGAACTCTGGGTCTTCAAGACGAGGCATATAGGCCATGTTCGCTACATGCACGCTGGAGTCCTCTAGATCAAGATGCACAGAATCGCAGCTTGCTATATAGTCATTAGAGCGAAAACTTGCGCGTACGTCCTGCATGCGAATGTGAGTACGAAGCGCCACGTTTTCACTGCTTTGCCAGATACCACTTAGTCGTAACCAATCGATAGAGTTGATACTTCCGGAGGCAACACTGAGACGTATTGAGGTGTCTGCGTTACCATACTGTAGACCGTTGAACTCAAGAGTGCGACCAAGTATGTCGCAGTGCACAGAGTCGATATGCAGAACCACTCCAGGGTGTTGTTCTGCATATCGGCGTTCGAGCCCCTCTTTGACATAATTGTTAACAATGTAGTCTGGTGATCGAATAATCGCCGCTGCAATACCAGCGAGTATAAGTAAGAACAGTGCAAAGGCGATGAGTATTGCGTAAAGGATCTTCGTGCGTGTCCGAATCATGGTGTGTACTTCTCTCAATAATGTATGATAATGGACAACATAGATCGTTGTGCTTCGTGTTTCATGCAAAGACGATATGCTATGCTCATTCGTTCTTTCAGAGATAGTGAGCTCCACTCGGGTTTGTCAAAGTTGCACGACTCCGCATATACATCTCACCAACGAAGAGTCAGCACCTTCCAAACTTAAAGCTCTACCGAGCTTGTCCTGTGTTTTTTACTTGAGTTCGACGGAGCAAGCTGTGGCTTTTCAACAGGTGACCGTTCGAGCAAAACACCGATCCAGCGTGTGTTGTCGCTGATTTCAAGTGCAAATTTCAGTGCCATGGTGAGTGGGACGCAGAGCACCATACCAATAGGACCAAGGAGATTACCCCAAAGGACCATGGAGAGAAAGACGACAAGGGTGGAGAGTCCGAGCTTCCGTCCGATCAAACGTGGTTGCACAACGCTGCCAAGTATGAAGGTGATGACGAGGTAGCCAGTGGCAACGAGTACCGCTTTTCCTGCTCCAAACTGAATGAAAGCTACTGCAACTGTTGGAACTAGTGTAATCGCACTGCCAACGTTGGGAACATAACAGAGCAGAAAGGTGAGTAAGCCTAGTATCACCGCGAAGTCAACTCCTAAGGTCCACAGCCACAAACCAACCGCCGTGCCAGTTGCAAGTCCGATCAAGGTCTGATAAATCATGTACTGCTGCATCTCGCTGATAAATACACTGAACTGCGGAAAGGCTGCTCGAGGGTTTCCAACGGCGACGC
>JBGAVD010000011.1:0-45249 GCA_044228285.1 Chlorobiota bacterium | reverse complement strand
TTAGGACTCAATACAACAGGTATTGTATTTTCTGATATGAGCTTGCGCCAAGCACACACGCTCCACAGTTATTAACCATCATTGGGAGATCTTCAATGATCTCCCGTTCAATCACGCTGTCCGGCACTAATTCTGCAGCTCCTGCTTTACACTTTAGTCGGGCTGATGCAAGTTGTGTTTGAGTTGCGTCGAACGACTGAAGCTGCTTCGCGTGTTGAAAACGTCGTAGTGTAATCCGGCGCAATACTAAACAATTGTACTTTATCCACACAACACAATTTCAAGGTCATTAAAAATTAACACTAACAAAAGCACCTAACAATCCCAGCTTTTTGGGTTATTTGGAGTAATGTATCCTATATAATCTCAAACCTTTTAGCATATGGACTAGCACTTACGAGGCTCCAGTCCTTTAACACGAAGCCCATTCTTTATACACTGATACCTATGCCTCTTGAGTTCAAAAGACTCCACACAATTCTCTATGTTCAGGACCAGGACCTGAGTACGCAGTTCTATCAAAAATTGCTGCAGAAGAATGCAAACTTGTACGTCCCTGGTATGACGGAGTTCCAACTCCATGATTTCTTTACACTTGGACTCATGCCAAGTAGAGGTATTGCGAAGCTACTCGGTTCGGCTATCGACATTCGCCCTGAAGCAAAGAACTATGCTCGGTGCGAACTCTACTTACTCGTTGAGGACGTTCAATCCGCATTCCAACATGCTTGTCATTGTGGAGCGGAACTTCTAAGTCCATGTCTGCCTCGAGATTGGGGCGACGAGGTGTGCTACTTTGCTGACCCAGACGGTCACATCATTGCCTTTGCGCAGCAAAGGCATGAATAAAATGTTTGTGAGCCACTCTCATGAAACAATGCCTTCGGGCTGAAGTGATTCGCAGACTAATTGACTACATTAACGGAACCGTAAGTGATTCATCTTCATGCTCGCAACTTCGTTGCTCGACGGCTTGCCCGATATCACTCGACTTCTCATTGCAAGTCGAAATTGCCAAATACAAAGTCCAACTGTCCATGGTACCTACTGAGTTCTGTATATCCCCATCGTGCACTCGGAAGGTAGCGTTGTGGCAAACGAGTGCCGTCTGGGCGATACACCCAAGTTGGACCCATAGACCAGATTGTATCTCTTCCTGATTCAGGATTGAACACTCTGTCAGCAACAAGTGTTTTGGTGAATAGAACGACGACTGAGTCTGGCTTGAGAAAAATAGTTGTGTCTCCAGCATTCTGCTGTGAACCAGCAGGACGTCGGTAAGAAATTTTCAGGGTACTGTCACTATGATTCATGAATACATAATCCACTGGTATCTGTGAATCGCACGAACAGAGTACCACCAGTAGTATGCATAGTAAAATGGTAGACTTCATAAGGTGAAATTAAATGACAAACTGTTTCGATTAGCACCCTAACCATTGGCGAATAACACTCACTTCATCCCGAAATTTACAAACGAAGTGTGTACAACCAATAGCGCTGTGAAAAACGCGAATCAATTTCTTGTAGGAGTTGAAATCCCATACTCTCATAGATCTTACGGGCTTTAACCATTAATTCTGAGCTGTGCAATGCCATGGTTTGCTCGCCTCGCGAACGAGCCTCTAGAATGCAACGCTCTACTAAGGATCTGCCTATTCCTCTCCCGCTTGCAGCGGGGTGCACAGTCACATAGCGGAGTTGACACCATTCTGCTTTATAGATGTCGGTCGCTGTTCCCGACGGAATCATAAATGCCATGCCTACAGTCTGTCCTACCTCATCTTTGCATAGAAACCCCGTTCCGGAGTCCAATAGATGTTGATAGCTAGCAAGGTCACTTACATTTCTTAGCAGCTTTTGCCATGAGTCCGCGTCAAGATGCTCACGATACTGTGACCAGCTTGCAATGCCAAGCTCACGAAGCTCATGAAGATCATCTATAGTTGCTTGTTGAATCTGCATCCCTGAATAACAAATGGTGTTGAATGCGAAGTGTTGGTTATGGAGCTCACAAACTTTCTTAGACTATGAGGAGTCCATTCGGGCCGAAGGCCCGATGGGTTAATGAAGAAGACTCCTGAAGGACTACCATCGATGTAGTCATCAAACGCGGACTCTCTTGATGTTGAGTCTAACGATAGGTACTAGCGATACAACTCACTTCATACAAGCGACCCATCATCAGTCTTCAACTACCAAAAGCACTTCGCTCCATTGTGAACTTGCATTTCGGTGACGCAGAATGTAGAGTCCGCACTCACTCGCGCGCCACTGCACGGACATCTGCTGTGTAAACAACTGCCACTCACCGAGCGTTTGTCCAAGGAGATTCTGGATCTGAAGCGACTCCCCATTTTCCAGTACTCGAACACAAGTGCTCGATTGACGAATGCACGTTTGCCATGAATGTTTGATTGTTTCTTGTGTGTAGTCGCGTACATCAGTTGCATTCAACGACAGTTGTGGCATAGTATCCAACTGAAGTTGCCATCCAATGTTTTGGCAGCATGAAGCATAGGCTCCGCGGAAGCGCATGTCGTAGAGTTTGCCATTGAAGTCATACTTGGCATCGGGAAACTTGGTAATGAGTGTATCGGACAACTCAGTTCCAACCAAGTGATCACTTTGGGGAACGAGGTTTGTCTGTGATAGTAACGTAGAGTAGTTCACAACATGCTGCGAAACACTGGCATAGTCTGCGCTGAAGTTCTCAAAAGTGCTATTGATGTTCGTGATAGGATTTGCTGCAAACACCGCGTTCGCAAAGCAGCGTTGAGAATAACTATCATCAGCATTATAGATACGTATGCCACCGGCGCTATTGTTTGCGACGACTGTGTTGTGGAAGATGTTCACGTCTCTGGGTTGTATAGAGTTCTGCGATGTTATGTATACAGCCCGCGCTCCACCACCGTCGCTATGATTGATGAAGATGTTATTGTACAGCGTGATTGAGCCGCTACCTTGAAAGAGCGCTTCGCTTGGATTCTCTACGAATACATTGCCTGCTATCTCATAGAAGTCTTTGGAACCCCAACCAGTGCTGCTAAATCCTCCAACCAAGAGATTCGGTCGGGCAGCGCTACCAGTAGACGAGCTCGAGTCTTTGCAAAAGACATTGTGAAGGATACGCGTCTTGCCATCTACAGCGGTTCCTTCAAATGCATCACGAACTCCTGCAACCTGATGTTTGATTTCCATGCAGTAGCCAATGGTGCCGCTAACGAAGTTGTATTCAATCAATCCATTGACGAAGGGTGCATCACCATTGGAATTTCCTAAATAAAGACCCGTTCCTGCGCCAAGAATGCGGTTCTTGCGAATGATCCAGTTCCAGCATGCACACTTTGTACTTATCCCCACCACTTGCTGATCGCTTTGGAAGTTGTGGATAGTCAAGTATTCGAGAGTGATGTGGTGAGCGAAGTTTCCGGCGGTCCCTTCCGCCTTGACCGCATCAACTCCAGCTTCATTTCCTTCAATGAGCAAGTGAGAGATGCAGAGGTAGGAGCACTTTGTGATGCTTATTGTATTGCAGCACTCGCGGGAGAGAAAAACCGTTGCGGCGTCGCGTCCACGAATACAAATAGCTTGCTCCGAACTGCCATGAATATTGTTGAGACTCAGTCCGAGAGAGTATGTTCCGGCAGCAAGTTGGAGAGTATCCCCTGGTACAAGGCTATTGACTTTGGATTGATAGTCAGTTGGGTCGGCATCGATCATGCGTGCCGCAACATTCTGTGTGCTGGCACTTAGCGCAGCAAAGCACATGAGCAAACAGTGCACGAAGGTCTTCATAATTCCCCTTTGTATGAATTAACTGTGATTAAGATACAGCGAGGCTGACCAGTGTTCACATTTGCACATCGCAACATGAGCAATGTGGATTATGTTTCTATCTGGTTTCAGTGTGTGGAACGTAGGAGACCGACTCCTTAGGCTTGACGAATCTTCAAAAACTTTCTCTTGCCGACTTTGAAGAGTTTTTGAGAGCTCAGGTCAACAGTAGCTGCAACATCGCTGACCTTTTCACCATCGATCGAAACGCCTCCGCCGAGAATGAGACGTCGAGCTTCGCTCTTACTTGGGGCCAAGTTTGTCAATGCCAGGATATCCGTAACGAGAGCTGGGTTTGCGCATTCAACACTGAGTTCTTCGATCAGGTCGGGCACATCCTTCTTCACGAACATCCGTTCGAACTCATCGAAGGCTGCTTGCGCGGCATCTTGTCCGTGGTAGCGCGCAACAATTTCCATAGCAACCTTCACCTTAGCGTTGCGTGGGTGTATAGAGCCGTCAGCTAAACCATCCGACATCTGTTGCACTTCGCTCTGTGAAGCAAAGGCAGCCAGTTTATAGTAGCGAGCAATGACATTATCAGGAATGGACATCGTTTTTCCGAAGAGCTCGCGTGGAGAGTCGGTGATGGCAATGTAGTTGCCCAGTGACTTCGACATTTTCTCAACCCCATCGGTACCTTCGAGAATCGGCATCGTGATAATCACTTGCGGTTCAACGCCGTAGCCACGTTGAAGTTCCCGAGCGACCAAGAAGTTGAATTTCTGATCCGTACCGCCGATTTCAATATCGTTTTTCAGGTGCACCGAATCCATTGCTTGGGCTAGAGGATAGAGGAACTCATGCAGAGAGATGGGCGACTCCTCATTAAAGCGTTTATGGAAGTCTTCACGTTCCAGCATTTGCGACACCGTATAGTGAGCGCACATCCCGATAACATCAACAAAGTTCAGTTTGCTAAGCCATTCGCTGTTGTAGACAATGCTAGCCTTAGCAACATCCAGAACCATAGCAGCTTGATCCAAGTAGCTTTGACCATTAACACGCGTTTCCTCATGAGTGAGGGGTGGTCGAGTTTTACTCTTTCCGGTGGGGTCACCAATCATTGCCGTGAAATCACCGATGATGAACACCACCTTGTGTCCCAGGTCTTGAAACTGTCTGAGTTTATTCAGCACCACCGCGTGTCCCAAATGCAAATCCGGTCTACTAGGATCGCAGCCCAACTTGATCAACAAAGGAGTATTTGTTTTGATGGATCGTTCAAGTTTCATCACCAACTCTTGTTCGGGCAAGAGTTCGGCGATGTTGTACTTGATAACATCCATTTGTTCATTGAGCGGAGCGAGCATGGGTTTAGATTACTTGTGACAGATCATAGACCTGCAAAACTAGCAGAGTAGAAGGGATTGCAGCAGGAGGAATGTCCATTTTCTCCCCTCCCAAACGTTTTGTGTATATGGACCCCTTCTTCTATAATCGGTTTCGGGTGGAGAGTGTGCGGGCGGAGTGGTGGGATTACACATGGGAAGGTACGTACTTCGTTACTGTACGCGTAGCAGAAGGAGCTATGCCAATGTCAACTATAGAAGGTCAATCCCCTGCGAACGCAAAGTCTACACTGTCCACACATGGACGTACTGCCGAACAGTACTGGCTAGAAATTCCATCTAGATTTCCATTCGCAGAACTAGACGAGTACATTTTCATGCCCGACCATCTCCACGGAATAGTGAACATCCACCCCAAACCAATTCCACCTTCAGAAAGTACTCAAGAGAAGGCATTAAAAGTATCAGGTGGAGTATGTGGAACATCTAACCCAATGAATCAGGATGGCCTGGCAAAGATCATACGTTGGTTCAAGGGACGCACGAGTTTTGAGCTTCGAAAGATGGATACGTCTTTTGAGTGGCAGCCCCGTTACTATGATCGCATCATTCGAGGTCCAGAAGAACTCGATTCCGTTCGTAACTACATACGCAACAATCCTATGAAATGGTGGTTAGATCCTACAAAGAAAAATGAGTAGTTAATCTGCACGTACATTGTTTGTTCCATCGTGGCACAACTTGAACACTGTTTAATATGTATTCTTTAGTGTAGACGCGATAAATCGCGTCTCTACAACTATCTCCTTGATGTTAGCGCCTACGGCGCGTTGCGTTATTTGACAAGGTTTGTCATCGCGCCGAAGGCGCTGGTCACAACATGGATCCCATGTAGAGACGCGATTCATCGCGTCTAAGGCAAAGAATGGAAATGGACCATTCGTTTTCACTCGACATCAAGCTTGTTTACCATATACACGTCTGCTGAACATCAGGTGTATTCTTTAGTGTAGACGCGATAAATCGCGTCTCTACAACTATCTCCTTGATGTTAGCGCCTACGGCGCGTTGCGTTATTCGACAAGGTTTGTCATCGCGCCGAAGGCGCTGGTCACAACATGGATCCCATGTAGAGACGCGATTCATCGCGTCTCTGGCAAAGAATGAAAAAAAGGACACCCCCCCCAACCTCAATTCTCCGCCCCCTCAAATCAGCCCCCTCTCGTATTTTCCCTCATGCGTAAACTCAGTTACATGCTTGGTATTCTGTTGACAACAATGATCTTTAGTGGTTGTCCTCAGATGATGGTGCAACAGATTGAAAAACTCTTGCCTCCTCCTGGGTATAAACCGCGGTATATGACTTCGTCAGTGCCTATGGATACTTTGGCAAAGCGTTATGATGATGCTGTGCGAAGCGGAAAGGTTGATACCACGCGCATGTACGATGAGACGCTTGTGTCGCAGGCTCTGCAGATTGATAGTATTCTTAAGCGTATTGAAAGGGGACAAGAAGTAACCTTGCCTCCTGGTGTCAGCGCTGATTCCCTTCTCAGCTTACGCAATTCATATGCGAAATTCTTGCCGCGTAAGAAGTCTGGCTCTGCTTCTTCGAAACTTGATTCTACTTTGGAGCTGGAGCTCAATGCGCCTGTCGCTGTGCAGATGCGATCGCTCGATGATAAACAATACCCTCTACAGATTGCTATCCGTGCAACGGTGACGGACTCTACAGGCCGCGTTATCCTTGGTCTGGCTCCTCCCTATCTCAAGAATGCTGCGTTGGTGCAACGATATTGGACCGCATTGTACGACTCTTGCAAGGGTATCAACTCGCGAATTGACTCTTTTTCCGTTCGCGAAATCCGAGAGAACACGAATGAACCCTATGCCCTGGCATTCGTCATTGATCACTCTGGTTCTATGGGCAAAATGCGCATACGCAAGTTGCGCGAGGCAGTGCGCTCAACAATGAATATTGTTCGCAAAGGTGATATGCTCTGCGTCATCCCTTTCGCCGGCAGTGCCGCAGTCGATGTTCCTCTGAGTGCTGATAGCGCAACCTTCAAGCGCATGTACTCTTTGGATTCGCATGCACGCATCCGAGGTGGTACCTCCATCTATGACGCCGTAGAAGTTGCCGCAAAGGAACTCGCCAAAGCCCCTAGTGGCTACCGAAAAGTTGTTTTACTTTTCACTGATGGAGAGGATACTGGTTCAAAGCGCACTCTGAGTGAGGCTGTGCGGATGTCCAGGGATTCGGGTGTGGCGGTCTACGCTGTAGCCTACGGCTTGACGAATGAAGCTCCATTGGAAACTCTGACTCGATTGAGCAACGGACGCTTCTATCGCATCTACTCTACTCGGGAATTCCCCTATATGTTCGCTGATATCTACAACTCCCTGAAAAGCTATTACCTTATCACTTATCAACCGCCTCCCTGCAATGGTATCCACAATGTGAATTTCGAGCTTTCTCTGCCTGAACTTGGTGTGAAGCGCTTGGTTGGACGTGCTAGTTACGACAAATCGCTCTTTAGTGAACTCGATACGGTCGGCTCAATCACCTTCCTCAACCTGGAGTTTGAAAGTGCAAAGTACTCTATCTCAGATTCCGCTGTCAAACAACTTGAGCAGATTGCCGACGACCTTAAAGCCCACCCAAATGTTGTGGTTGAAATCCGCGGTCATACTGATGACGTCGGTAGCCCAGAGTCGAACCAACGGCTGTCCGAAAACCGCTCCTCAGCCGTTGCTGACGCCCTGGTCCGCCTAGGTGTGCCTCGTAAACAGCTCAAAACTGCAGGGTTTGGCTCTCAACGCCCCCTCGTACCCAATTCTTCACCCGAAAACCGCGCAAAAAACCGTCGCACGGAGTTTGTGATTCTCGCTAACTAGTCGATACTCTGGTGTATCAGCTACAAGCGCTTGCCCTTGATCCTCGTCTCTGCTCTGAGGCCGATATTCCATCTTCGCCTCTCTTCAAGAGATTTTTCTGTATGCGCGCCTGCTTCGCAGGCAGCGTACACGTCAAGATGGCTCTACGACTAGCTTTTTTCATATTTTGACCTCAACCAAAAGACACTTTCAATCCGTATGAGATCTACTCTAAGCTTCATTGTTTTTTCGCTGTTGTTCAGTTTGACCCTCCATTCTCAAAATGCTTCACGAGATGAACAGCGATGGGTCACAATGATGCAACAACCCAACGCTAACTTCTTTGATATTCAGCGTGAATTCAATGAGTATTGGAAAGACCGCGAACAGAAAAAAGGCGATGGTTGGAAGGCTTTTAAACGCTGGGAATATTTCTGGGAAAGTCGCATCAATCCGGATGGTTCTTTTCCCGATGGTAAGGAGTTGGTAAAAGCACTCGATGCAAAAAACCTGGCTCGTAGAGAAGCTGCTCGCGCTAAAGGAGCACGCACGCAAAGTGCGAGTGCGAATTTTAGTCTTATGGGACCAAATACAGCCATCCCCACCAACGGCGGAAGTGGCAGATTAAATACTGTCTGCTTCCACCCCACAAATTCCAACATCATTTTTGTTGGCTCGCCTGCCGGTGGATTGTGGAAGAGTACTAATAATGGTGCTGGTTGGACATCAAACACTGATCAATTTACTACTCTCGGTGTCAGTGCGATCGCTATCGACCCACAAAATCCGAATACTATGTTTATTGGTACCGGCGACCGCGACGCTAGCGACACCTACGGAACTGGGATCTATAAATCTACCGATGGAGGATCAAGCTGGAGTACGACTGGATTCTCAAACAGCATTCAAGGGTTTGTCATCGTCTCCCGCGTCCTCGTCCACCCAACACAGTCAAACATTATTATCGCAGCAACGAGTAATGGCATTCATAAGAGTACGAATGGTGGAACGTCGTGGACTCAAAAATCAACTGGCTCTATGAAGGAACTCTACTTCATGCCTGATAATCCCGCCTACCTCTACGCTACAAATGGTGGTAATATTCTTCGCTCAACTAACACCGGCGAAACATGGACAACTCTCTCGCCTGGCTTCGCTGCCTCTTCAGTAAATCGCATCGCACTCGCGGTATGTCCACAAAACCCACGCTTGGTCTATGCACTGTGTTCGAATGGTTCCAATAGTACGTTTTACGGCCTGTATCGCTCCCTTGACTCTGGTAACACTTGGTCTCTTCGTGCCTCTACTCCAAACATTCTTGGCGGAGCTTCGGATGGCTCTGACTCTAGAGGTCAGGGCTGGTATGATCTGTGTATTGCAGTGAACCCCAATGACTCGAATGATGTTTTTGTTGGTGGTATCAATACCTGGCGTTCTACAACTGGAGGCTCTACATGGAGCTGCAAGAGTATGTGGTACACCGGAACATCTCTGCCTTATGTTCATGCAGATGAACACGAAATGGCTTACAAGCCGGGTACCTCAGAACTGTATGTGTGTAGTGATGGTGGATTGTTCCGCACTACAAACTTTGGTACGAATTGGACAGATCTCAGCGCCGGTTTGCAAATCATGCAATTCTATCGCATTAGTAACTCTAGCTCCTCTGCCACACGCTTATTGGGTGGTGCTCAAGATAATGGAACGAACTTCATGAACACTTCCACCTGGGCACAGATCTATGGAGGTGATGGTATGGATAACGCGACGGACCAAAGTAATCATGCTATCCTCTATGCATCATCGCAGAATGGAAACTTCGGTCGCTCTACGAACAGCGGAACTTCTTTCTCAACGATCACTCCCTCAGGAAAGGGTAGTACTGGCGCTTGGGTTACTCCTATTGTACTGGATGCATCTAACAATGTTTACTTGGCGTACACGAACGTGTACAAATCCACTAATCAGGGTTCAGCCTGGTCGACCCTTGGTACTTCTGGTCTATCGAGCAATGCTACCTACTTGGATGTTTCTCGATCTGACGCGAATTCTATCGTCATCGGTAACTCCAGTCAGTTGTTCCGCACAACGAACAGTGGTACAACATGGACGAGTATTAAGGGTAGTTTACCTAATAGCCTAAGTCGAGTAATCATTCACCCGCAAGGACCAGATACTCTTATCGCATGTGTTAGTAGTTGGACGAGTGGATCGAAGGTGTTCAAGAGCACAAATGGCGGAACATCGTGGACTAACATTTCTGGCTCTCTTCCAAATGTTCCTATTAACTGCGCACTGTATGAAGGTAATTCGAATAATGGACTATACATTGGTACCGACATCGGTATCTACTATCGCAACAACTTGATGTCGGATTGGATTACTTTCGACGACGGTCTCCCTAATGTTCGCGTGAATGATCTTGATATCTATGCCCCCACTGCAAAGCTTCGCGCCGGAACCTATGGACGTGGTGCATGGCAAGGTGATCTGTACAATGATGGTCCGCATGCTCAGTTTTCTGCTTCACGCGTTTCCGTCTGTGCTAATGATACGCTTACTCTTCGCGATAACTCTACCAATGGTGCTACAAGTCGTTTTTGGTCAATGCCAGGCGCAACACCTGCTAGCTCCACTGATGTCAATCCTGTTGTGAGTTATGCAAGTGCAGGACAATATCCCGTCACACTTGTTGTGAGCAATAGCTACGGAACGGATTCACTTACAATTACAAATTTTATTACGATTAAAGCTGTACCTCTCGCCACGGTAACTGCTTCGAAGAACGTTGCGTGTACTGGTGATAGTATTGTACTCAGTGGACCTCCTTCCATGAGCTCTTATCGATGGAGTACTAACGACACTACTCGCACCATTGTGTTTAAAACTGTTGGTTCGTTTCAAGCCCAACTCACAGTCGTAGATCCGAATGGATGCTCCGCAAGTTCTCCTATGAGTTCCTATACCATCTACGCTTCCCCTACAACCACCATTAGCGGTGATACTGTTGTATGTGTTCAAAGTGAAGGTAGTTATAGAATTTCTGCGACCACACCTGGAAGTGTGTATCGATGGTTCAAGCCAAGTAATGGAACAATTGTTGGTGATAGTTCTGCTGGGTCAATTTCGATCCGTTGGACTGGTGTAGCGAAAGACACCGTTCACATGAGCGAAACCAATGTTCGTGGTTGTACTATCGATCGCTTCTTGGTGGTTAATGTCGGCGCCGTTCCAACTGCTGGAGTTGCTGGGCCATCGGAATTGTGTCAATCAAGAACTCAGATATTCTCTGCATCCTCACTGAGCTCTGGTGCTAGTGTTGAGTGGCAACAACCGAAGTTAGGTTCTATTATTGGTTCCAACTCCAACCCTTCTGGTGTTACCATTCACTGGAATACGACCGGCTCTGATTCTGTTGTTGTGAAGGTTTCCAACTCCTTCGGTTGTACCTCAATGTCTTCTCTCAAAGTCAACGTAAAGTCAAGTCCTCAACCAAGCGTCAATGGCCCAACACGCCTTTGTCATCAATCAGAGCAACTCTTCTCTTGTACAGAAAATGCCGGCTCTAACTACCAATGGATAATTCCTTCTTCAGCTGTTGTAGTTGGTGATACCGGAAAGAGCACTATTCGTTTGCGCTTTAACTCAAGTGGTAATGATAGTGTTCGCGTTATTGAGACTTCAAGCAATGGTTGTACGAAAGAAGTTTCATTGGGGATCAATGTAGAACCTATACCTAACCCAAGTATTAGCGGGGTTGATGCTGCTTGTGTTGGCTATAACGCCTCGTACTCTGTACCGAAAGTTGGAGCAAATAGCTATGCTTGGAATCGTCCAAGGCTTGGTAGCGTGAGTGATACAACCTCACATAGTTTGCAGGTTCTTTGGACACGAAGTGGTGTTGACACATTAGTTCTTCGTGAAACAAGTTCTTTGGGTTGTAGCTCAAGCACGCAGTATATAGTTCGTATATCCGATCAGCTTCACCCAAGTCTCTCGAGTAGTACTGGTTCTCAGTTCTTCTGTCGTGGTGAAAAGATCACGCTCTCTACATCTTCAGGCTATACTTCGTATCAGTGGCGCCGCAATGGCACACCTATTGGTTCGAATTCTCAGAGTCTTGAAGTATCCGAGGACGGTGCTTACACCGTATTGGTTAACTCCGGCACTTGTTCTGGTGTATCTGATACTCTTCATATTTCACAACATTCTCAGCCTGCTCAACCGACATTAATTATCGTTGGTAATACTCTACGTTGTAATGTACCTGCATCACGATACGAGTGGTATGCTGATAATGTAGTCATAAATGGTGCCACAAGCTCTGAGTACACAGCACAGAACTCAGGCCGCTATTGCGTTCGTTTGATTGACACGAATGGCTGTAAGAGTGAACTTGAGTGTAGCCCTATCGTCGTAACGGTAGAGTCGAATGATGCAAGTATAGCTTCAGTACAAATTGAACCAAATCCTGTTGAAGAGTTCTTTAGCGTTCGGTCGACCGTTGAGTTCTCTCGTAGTGCACTCGTTGTGCTTCGCGATGAAACTGGACGCGAAGTGTTCTCAAGAGAGTTTCATAGTCCAACAGCGCTGCGAGCTTACCGCTTTGATCTCGGACACATTGCAGCTGGAGCATACTTTGTGCATATCTGCTTCGATAATACCCGCGTTGATGTGCGTAAACTGTTGCGACGTTAGAACGTACCTTGTGTTGAGCTATACTTACTCGTAAGATGTGCTTCGTGCTTCTTGTTGTAGGTATACATTTGGATTACTTCGATCTAATTGTTCAGGGGTCGACTATGTAGCTATAAGACGTCTTGCACTTGATTACTCCATAGTCTGTGCAAAGGTGTGGATCTGTTGTGCGAGCTCAGAAGTAGTATAAGGTTCATGGCATAAAAAAACCGGGCTTGTCCCGGTTTTTTTGTGCCTTGTGTATGATAATCAGATAGAGAATTTTGGCATTTTCAATCCACTGTTGTGCGTTGTTGACATTAGCTGTGTATGCACGGAGGTTTGGACCTGTAGTGCGAGTTCAGAAGTCGTCGAAGGTTCATGGCATAAAAAAACCGGGCTTGTCCCGGTTTTTTTGTGCCTTGTGTATGATAATCAGTCATAGATTATTGGCCTTTCAATCGACATCTGAGTGCTGTGTTCTGAAGACCAGTGTGTTACTTTGTACGAACAATCATCATCTCAACACGCTCCACAGGTCGGTCGCGTTCATCTCTTGAAAGTTCAACAATCTTGTCTGCCACTTCCATTCCACTAATCACTGTCCCAAACACCGAGTATTGACCATCGAGGTCTGGACGATCCTCTACACAAATGAAGAATTGAGTTGTTGCGCTGTTTACATCGCGTCCACGAGCAGCAGATAAAGTTCCACGAAGATGGTGCATCTCGTTAAACTCTGCTGGTATTCTCCGCAGTGTAGAGTCTGGCATACCCCACTTGTCACGCGGTTTCGTTTTTGTCCCTGGATCGCCACCCTGGATCATGAACCCAGGAATAATACGATGAAAGAGGGTGCTATCATAAAAACGAAGGGCAACAAGACTATCAAAATTGCGCACATGCTTAGGCGCAACCTTAGGATTCAACTCAACGATCATGCTACCAATGTTTTCACCCGCAACACGAACACTGATGCTGTATTGTGGTTTTGATTGGAGATCGATCGGATCAAAGGTGTTTTGAGCTGTCAACGCTGTGCTGAGAATGCACAGCGCTGTTAGCGCAAGATGGAACGTTGATATTCGCATAGAGTTTTGTGTGGTGATCTGGTGTGAATATTACTAAGAATATTGTAGGAGTTGCGCGAGCTGTCTACTGTTGTTGTGACGAGTAGACACACGCACTACTTGCCGTGGATTTTCTCAATAAACATTTCAATCTTCTGCAATGGGTTATCGGCACCATCACGTGGAGAGTTGACAATCTTGTCTGCTACTTCCATACCCTTGATTGCTTCACCATACACGGTGTATTGATTGTCCAGATATGCTGCATCAGCAACGCAAAGGAAGAATTGTGAGGTAGCGCTATTTGGATCGCTTGTACGAGCAGCGCTGAGAATGCCACGTGCGTGATGGGTCTTGTTAAATTCTTGTGGAACTGTTGTTTGACCTGGCATTCCGGTACCCCAACGTGAGCGTGGTTGATCCTTTGAAGCTGGATCGCCACCTTGAATCATGAAACCTGGGATGACGCGGTGAAATGCGAGTCCATTATAGAAGCCAACTTTTACTAAGCTATCGAAGTTTGCAACGTGCTTTGGAGCGATATCTGGACAAAGTTCCAAGATGATCTCGCCTAAAACTTTGCCTTCTTGTTTAACCGTCATCTTATAGCGTGGACGATCGACTTTTTTGGGATTTGGAATTTGCGATTGTGCTTCAATCATAGTAGAGCTGAGAAAGAGTGTGAAAAGAACGAGAAGTATACGAGACATAGAGTTTTTTAAAAAGTTATGGAACATAGAATAGACAATGGGAGAGAATGTTCGGTAGAGACGCTGATCAGCTTTTTGCTTGATCACCAGAGTTCTACACCAAACATTCAGCGTATGAGATAGATGTGGAAAGTGAGTATATGTATGTGGATATCCTCGCTATCACATTGAACTCAAAAAATCTAGGATTTTATGGCTTCGTGAAAAAGGCTAATTGAAAGTGCGCGAGCAGTTACGCTGATCAACGATTAGACTAATCGTGTTCGCTGCCTTGATGAAGAGTTTAACTTCTCTTCTGTAGATCAATCGTCGAGAATACTCTTTACGTCGCCGACCTTTGCAAAGAGATTCTTTTGACCTGCAGTCGCTATCATTGGAGAACCTTGTTCAATTCTTACTCGGAGCTCAAAGTTCTTTGCTTCTGAAAAGAATTTTCTTAAAACCGTAAGACGTGTTTCGTTGAGTTGTGCCAGAAGCGCATCTGGGCTCGGTGGAGCAGCTACGGGTTCAACCGTCTCAACAACTTCTGCCTGCTTCTTGCCTTTGGTTACTTTCTTTGCTGCCTTGGCTGGCTTCTTCGGTTCTACCGGTGACGGAGGATTTTGTTCCGGAGCTACGGAGATCACAACTTGAAGTTCTCTGTTCTGTTTTATGAGTTCTAACAATTCTCGCATCTGCACCATGTTCGCTGGGGAAATCTCAGATTGACCTGGTTCAAAGGCACAGAGATTCGCTATAGACTCTCCTGCTACAATGCTTCGAACCTTATAGTTACGCTTTTCCTCACGGTACTTTGAAGTTGAAGGGATATCTAAGGTGTCCACCTTCTTATATATATGGTAGGCTTGAAAACTGAGAAAGTAGGTTTCGCCCGAAGCTAAGGGTTGAAGAAAATCTCCTGACTTGCTGTTGACTTTCACCGTGTACTTCTTTCCGCTGCTCTTTGCCGTGATTTGCACATCGAACTCTCTGGGGATAATCTGATTTGTGCGCTCATCAACAACCATTCCCTTGAGGTTGATAGTCGCATTTTGTGCCCAAGCTGCCTGGCTGAATAGAAACAGACAGAAAAAACTCAATAGTTGCTTCACTTTTTGTCTCCTGATATTCGTGAAATCATCGAATCTATGCCATTTCTGAATGCTGGTGTCTGACGAGAGAATGCATTCAGCGTTGTAGCGTAGTCCAGTGCAGAATTTACGTCCATCTCGTTTATATGGACAAGTAGTTTTTTCGTTAGCTCAATCGAGCTAGCTGGGTGTTTAGACAGCTCTTCGGCCAAATTGTTGACAGTCGTGTCTAAATCTTCTGCAGAAACCACTTTATACACCAGTCCTTCCTCGCGGGCTTCAGTGGCAGACATCAAATGTGCGCGTAACAACATGTGTCGTGCTCGATTCTCACCAATCTTTCGTTGCGCGTAGACTCCAACGATCGCTGGAACGAATCCAATTGCGACTTCTGTAAAGCCAAAACGGGCTTTATCCGCCGCTATTATATAGTCACACACCGTTGCTAATCCACATCCACCAGCAATTGCATCGCCATGTACTTTGGCAATGGTGATCTTTGGAGATTGGTAGATTAGTTGAAAACACTCCCTCATGAACTGTGAGTCGCTGAGATTCGACATCGGATCCGACTCCCGAATCTGCTGCAAATACTTCAAGTTTGCCCCCGCACAGAAGGCTTTACCTTCTGCTGCTATAACTATTACACGTATTGTGGATAACGCGTTCAGTTCCCGCATCGCTTCTGCTATCGCACCAAGCATTTCTGGTCCCAATGCGTTTCTTGTATTCGGACTTGCAAGTTCTATTGTTGCAATTGGTCCTTCTATGTGTTTTCTGATCATTTTAGGCCTTTTGTATGTGGAAATCTCTTCTTGTGCATAATCCACACTTTTGTGGAAAACCATGCCATACCTGTGTGAATAGAGCCATGTCGGACATCGTCCTACAGTGTAAAACTTAGTTGTGCTCTCCGAGCTCTCGAAAAATGTGGATTAGTGATTTCTGCATGTAGTTGGATTCATTCATCCTAAAGGGTTGTCAACATTTCCACAGGATATAGTATTAGAGAGTATTGAATGAATGAGAAATCCACATTTTCTTTTTAAAGGGTCTACACCGTCTCGTTTAGTCTCTTCACGTGCAGAAACTGCAGAAGGTGATTTTTACCATGGCTTCGCTTCGCTCCGCCTCATGCTCAATTCTGAATGCAAATTACGGGATAGCGTGTATCTGTTCTTGTTGAAGGCTAAGGAATATTTTTCGACACTTCTGAGCACTATTCTACGGAGTCGTTCACATCCGCCTTCTCTCATTTTCGACGCTTGAGACTTTTCTCTTCTGGCTGGAGTGCACTACTTCTTTATAACTGTCTAGTGCGTTTCTCCTGAGTCTACGGTTTTGTTGCAATCGACCTAAGTTTATGGATTACTTAAACATACGAGTTTCGCGTGCTGTTCCACTTCTCTTATGCAAAGTTGTTGCGGCGTTGATTAGAATTTGTATCAGTAGGAGATTAGAATCAAGATCATGAATGGCTTAATGCTCTGCAACTTCTGTAGTACTGTCTTACGGTTGCACACCTGCGTAGTTGTTGTAAGACTTCAGCTCTTACTGTAGGATTTTTGAGAAGTCAATCATGGAAATTAGAATTGGGAAGGGAATTGAGCTCTGCAGTGTTTTCCTTATTCTCATTCGCTCTAAGTGATTGAACCTGAGTTAGATACTATATACTAGATCCACATTCATACAGAGTTATACACATAGTGTGAAGATCTACAGAACTATGAGGATTTCGTCAGATAGAGAGTGAGTATTGAGATATCAGTCGCCGACACCCCAGCGATGCGACTTGCCTGCCCGATTGTTTCAGGTCGGATGCGTTTGAGTTTCTGCAGAGCTTCGGTCGAGAGCGAGTTAACTTTCGTGAAGTCGAAGTCGAGAGGAATCTGTTTTCGCTCCGCTTTTCTGAATTGCTCGATGTCTAGTTTCATACGTTTCACGTAACCTTCATACTTGATATCGAAGGCGACGCTCTGAATTATTTCTTGTCTCAAGAAATCTGGTTCCTCTTCTGACCCATCAAAAACGACATTCAAGATCTCTGCCAGATCTACTTCTGGTCTCTTCGCCAGTTCGGTTATCGATTTACTTTCCGTTGTGTTTCGCTGAGTCTTGTCTGAGCTTGTCGATTTTTCTTGTCCAGCGTTCTGCACTTTCTCTGCCTCTCTGCTATTCTGTTGTTCTATTTCATTCAGAGTAGGGATAGTCAACTTATGTGTGTCGCAAAAATCACGTAAGTGTTTTTTGTGTAAGGTATTTACATTGAATTTCTCTAGATCTTGGGTGTTGATAAGACCAATTTCGTGACCTTTCTCTAAAAGTCGTTCATCTGCGTTGTCTTGTCGGAGTATCAATCTGTATTCAGCGAGTGACGTGAACACTCGATATGGTTCTTCTGTATTCTTGTTTACCAAATCATCGATCATCACTCCGATATATGAGTCTGATCTTGAGAGTGTAAATGGTCCTCTGTGGAACACTCGATGAGCTGCATTTATTCCGGCGACCAAACCTTGTGAGGCCGCTTCTTCGTATCCTGATGTTCCATTGATTTGACCTGCGAAGAACAGTCCAGCTACTGCTTTCGACTCCAGACTATGTCTGAGTTGATAAGGAAAGAAGAAATCGTACTCGACTGCGTAGCCGAGTCTTTGGATTTGGCAGGCTTCCAACCCTGGAATAGTACGTAATGCACGTAGCTGAACATCTGCTGGAAGACTTGTGGAAAAGCCGTTTACGTAGACTGTGTTTGTGGAAAGTCCTTCTGGTTCGAGAACAATTTGATGAGAACTGCGTTCCACGAATCTCGAAATTTTGTCTTCAATTGACGGACAGTATCTCGGTCCGGCTCCTGTGATTCTTCCGCTGTACATGGGAGAGTCTGCAAAACCCTGTTGCAAAATTTCGTGAGTGCCGACATGAGTGTGAGTCATGTAGCAGCACATAGTATTTCGCACTGACAAGGAATGTCTTGAAAATGGTTGCGGCTGATCATCACCTCTCGTGACTTCTGTTTTCGAGTAGTCGATTGACTCAGCAAAAATCCTTGGTGGAGTTCCTGTCTTTAGTCGTCCTCGTTCTAAGCCGTAACTATTGAGTAAATCAGAAATGCTTGTTGAGGCATTCTCTCCTATTCTACCACCACTTCGTTGCTCTTTTCCTGTGTGTAAAACACCATTGAGGAAAGTGCCTGAACACAGGACTACACACGAGCATCGAATGTTCTCTCCAGATTCCGTTCGTACTCCGACGACAGTATCGTGATCAATTACTATCTCATCAACTGTCTCGTAAGCCACGGTAAGGTTTTTTGTTCTCGAAAGCAGTTGTTGAGCATATAATGGATACAGGTCTTTGTCGTTCTGTGATCGTGGCGACCAAACGGCAGGACCCTTTGATCGGTTCAACATCTTAAACAGCAAACCACTGCGATCCGCTATGAACGGCATTTGACCTCCAAGAGCATCAATCTCCCGAACCAAGTGTCCCTTAGCACTCCCACCTATTGACGGATTACAGGAAAGGCGTCCAATACTATAGAAGTCCTGTGATACAAGTAACGTGGAACAGCCCATCCGAGCGGCAGCAACAGAAGCCTCGATACCCGCATGGCCTCCGCCGATGACGATTACATCATACCGTCCCAGCATTTGTCCCAAGAACTTCACTATAACCTCGTAGTCAATACATTGATCTTTTAGCCTGCAAAAATACATCCCAAAGGGTGTATTTGCGGCTGAGATAGTTGGGTGTTGAAATATACTGCGTGTGAGGGTGTATGGTGAGGAATGTTGATAGTGTACGTGTTAGGTGTTAGCTAGATGTATAAGTAGACTCGATAAGTCGAGTTTCTAAATTGTGTACTGTTTATGTCTGTGTCACAGGTACTGGCTTTACTGTTTCCATTCTTTGCCATTCAGGATTGGAGACGCGATTCATCGCGTCTCTACTGCGGGGCGTGGTTTCGTTAATGTGCATTGATCCGTGGTTGTTGTTTGTTCCACATTGTTATTGTGTCCCAGTCCAACCAGTAGAGACGCGATGCATCGCGTCTCAACACGCGAACCGCAACGAATGGCAACGAATGGCATAGACATCACACCAACATTGTAGAGACGCGATTTATCGCGTCTTCGGCAACGAATGGTAACGAATGGTAACGAATGGTTACGAACGGCGTTGGATGGCTACGAATGGCAACGGATGGTAATATGTGGCAATAAATGGCAATGAATAGCACCATATGATTTCAATTGCACCGTTGGTGTATACACAACAGTCAATCCCCCAGGTGTATTCTTTGCCTGTAGACGCGATGAATCGCGTCTCTACAATATGGGCGTTGTTTATGGGTGTTCAGCGTGGGTGTTGTTTATGACTGTTTCACACATGTTGATTAGTTGGTAAAATTCGATGCCATTCGTTACCATTCGCGTGTGGAGACGCGATGCATCGCGTCTCTACTGTGGGGTGTGGTTTCGTTAATGTGCATTGATTCGCGGTTGTTGTTTGTTCCACATTGTTATTGTGTCCCCAGTCCAACCAGTAGAGACGCGATGAATCACGTCTCTCCACTCTCCACACGCGAATGGCAGAGAATGGCAACGAATGGCATAGAGATCACGCCTACATTGTAGAGACGCGATTTATCGCGTCTTCGGCAACGAATGGTTACGAATGGTTACGAACGGCGTTGGATGGCTACGAATGGCAACGGATGGTAATAAGTGGCAATAAATGGCAACGAATAGCACCATATAAATTCAATTGCACCCTCGGTGTTTACACAAGCAACAATCCCCCAGGTGTATTCTTTGCCTGTAGACGCGATGAATCGCGTCTCTACAATTCGGGCGTTGTCAATGTGCGTACAATGTGGGTGTTGTTATTCGTTGTACAATGTGGGTATTGTTTGTGGGTGTTGCGCATTTGCTGGATTGTTTCCATTTTTTGCCATTCGCGTGTGGAGACGTGATTCATCGCGTCTCTACTGTGGGTGTTGGTCTGCGGGTGTTTTTACCCCATATTGATTCTGTCTGCTTCCAATCCAACCATTAGAGACGCGATTCATCGCGTCTCCACATTCGAATGGCAACAATTGGCAACGAATGGCATCAAACACCTTCTCCTACCCCTCCACATGTTCCACGTGAAACATTACTTCCCTATACAAAACTTCGAGAAGACACTAAGGAGCACCTCTTCATTCACGATCTCTCCTATAATCAACCCTAGGGCTTCTACTGCCTGACGAAGCTCAAAGGCCACTATCTCGCTGAAATCGCTGTTATTGAAGCTTATTTGGGCTTTTAGGAGGCTATTGAGGGCTTGATGTAGTAGATCCAGGTGTCTTTGATTGAGGAGGGCTTCTTTGCTGGGATCTACAGCTTGCTGGATGATTTGTCTCAGGTGCGCTCGAAGGTCTGACATACCTTGGCCGGTCTTGGCGGAGATGTGGTGTTGCTTGAGGTCTTGGTAAAAGGAGGCACTATTATTGTCAGCTGACTGAGCCAAATCCGCTTTATTTTGAATAATTTCAATGTTTTTGAGTTCGAATTGGGATTTCAGATTCGAGATAATTTCATCTGAGTGGCTGGCAGAGATGCTTGAATCGTTGACGACGAGGATGAGGTCGGCGTCAGATGCTTGAGCGTTGCTGAGGTTCACGCCTATTGCTTCGACGACATTCTCGGTCTGACGTAAGCCGGCGGTGTCGCTGATGATGACGCGCATGCCATCCCAGAGAACGGATTCTTGGATGTAGTCTCTGGTCGTACCAGCCTGATCATGGACGATACTTCGCTCAAATTGCACTAACTCGTTAAATAGCATTGACTTACCGGCATTTGGATGGCCTATCAGGCTGATGCGAAATCCGCTGCGGAGGATGGTTGAGGCGCTGAAGGACTCTAAGTAGGCTCTGCAGAGATGAATTGCGGCATCTATATCTGTGCTGATCCGCTGTCTTGGTATGAGCTCTAGGTCTTCGTTGGCGAAGTCTAGCTCTAATTCTAGTAAGCCGCTGAGGTCTATGAGCTGCTGACGCATGGAACGTATTTTGTCGCGAAAAGCCCCGTGAAGTTGTTTTGCGGCTACGGTTGCACTGGCAGCGGAAGATGAGTGTATGAGTTCAGCGACGGATTCGACCTGCGTGAGGTCCATTTTGCCGTTGATAAAGGCTCTCTTGGTGAACTCCCCCGCTTCTGCATGCCGTACTCCTGTTTGGAGCAGGGATGAGATGATGAGTTGGGGTACGACGAGGCCGCCGTGACATGATATCTCGGCTACATCCTCGCCTGTATAAGAACGTGGTGAACGAAACACTGCGATGGTGACTTCATCCTGCATTTGCTCGGAAACTCTAAAGCGACCATACTGTATGGTGTGCGTGGGCGCTTGAGATATCTTTGTCGAAGAATGAAAGAGCTGATCTACACATTCAAAGGCTCTGGAACCAGAAACACGAATCACTGCAATGCCCCCGACGCCGGGTGCTGTGGCTAGTGCGCAAATGGTGTCTGATTGGTTCATGTGGATGGTACTAGCTATGATAATTAACGACGCTGAAGAACGGTGGTACTCGTCACAACGATGCTACCGATACAAATATGCCAACTGTACTTCGACTAACGAGTTGGCGATGAAGCTTGTTGCTGAGCTGAACGCTACGGTTGTTGTGCGTGCTGACTTCCAGTCTGCAGGACGTGGTACGCGTGGACGACAGTGGATCGGTAATGCGAATAGTAATCTCTACCTGTCCATTGGCCTCTTCAAAGCGAAATGGTCTGACTACTATACTGACTATCAATACGCGGCATGTCTTGCTTTATACTCTACACTCAAACATCACATTGATACATCTCAACTACAACTGAAGTATCCCAATGATGTGCTGATTGCTGAAGTAAAACATGATGTAAGTAGTCAAGGAAACACTCAGGCAAAGCTCTATAAGAAACTCGCAGGTATTCTCATTGAAACAGAGTTTCGTGCGCAAGAGTTGATGTCGTGTGTATGTGGAATTGGTGTCAATCTCAATCAAGACAGCTTCGATGAAGAGCTACAGGGATCAGCTACGAGCTTGAGTTTGTGTCTGCACAAGAAGGTTAACATTGATGAGTTCGAACAAGAGTTGTGCGGACATTTCTTTGAGTTGTTGCAGCAATCACCCGACAAGATCTATGAACTCTGGGTGCGAGAACTGCGCTTGGACTCATACCTATTCCTCAACACTAAGACGAATGTGACCTACAAAGTTCACTCAGTCAATCGCAATGGTGTGCTTAGCCTTGTGTCAATGACCGATCAGCACATTGTAACGATCGACTCTTTGCGAGACTATGAATGTCAATCCATATGTTAGATGAAGAGCTTCTTGAAGAATAACATGTCAATGATATTCGCGTGTGGAGACGCAATGAATCGCGTCTCTACATGAATGATGACTTTGTGTTTGCGCCTTCGGCGCCAATTGGTGTGCGGCACCGTGTAGAGACGCGATTCATCGCGTCTCGGTGCAAGAATACACTTGGATCATTGGTGTGTTGAGTTGCATGTGCTTTGCCGTTCTTTGCCTGAGACGCGATGAATCGCGTCTCTACTGGTTGATGACATTGTGTATGCGCCTTCGGCTCAAATTGGTGTGCGGCACCGTGTAGAGACGCGATTCATCGCGTCTCGGTGCAAGAATACACCTGGATCATTGGTGTGTTGAGTAGCATGTGCTTTGCCGTTCTTTTGCCTGAGACGCGATTCATCGCGTCTCGGTGCGCGAATACACCTGGATCATTGGTGTGTTGAGTTGCATGTGCTTTGCCATTCTTTGCCTGAGACGCGATGAATCGCGTCTCTACTGGTTGGATTATGGATGTGGACATACTGTACCTTCACGATACCCAACGCTATTGAAGAGTAGCAGGGGCAGCGAAGCTGAACGTTGATCATGAAAACTAGCTGAGATACCTATGAAGTACATTGCTATTGATATCGGAAACACCAGGGTCAAAGCGGCGCGCTCAAACAAGCGTGTGAGCCTTGCATCAAACAGCTCGGAGAACGAGTTAGCTGCGGCTCTGCAGGGACTGTGTGGACCGTATGATGAATGTGTGGTGGGTCTATCGAGTGTGAGTCCGAAGCTATCAAAAGTTATAAAGCGCATTCTCAGGTCTGCCAAGGTGATTGATGTTCACGACTTGCTGCTGAGCCCCGCCTCACCGTTGAAGAAAGTGAAAAGTAGTGGTACTGGTAGTGATAGACTCTTAGGTGCAATTGCCGCTCTCTCTCTACTGCCAGCGCCGCTCATTACCATCGACTGTGGTACAGCGACCACCATCAACCTTGTCAACAAGCGCAGTGAGTTCTGCGGTGGACTCATCCTTCCAGGTGTGCAAACACAACTTGATGCATTGCATGGTGCTACAGCAGCATTACCTAAACTTCATGCCGAAGGAGCGCATCCTGTTGTGGGACGTACTACGGAACATGCAATACGATCAGGTGTAATTCGTGGAAGCGTTGGCGCGATTGTTCACTGTGTACGCGAGATACAGCAGACAACAGATGGAAAAGATGCACGCGTGGTGTTGAGCGGAGGCAATGCTGAGTACCTGCTTCGAGGACTTCGTAAGCACATTGAATTATTGCACAGCAAAGATTTAGTACTCAGAGGTATTTTGCAGCTCTTGGAACGTACTAACAAGGATGTTTATGGTAGCCATAGCCCTACACGGAGGAGCGGGGGATAGGCAGCGTGAGAAGACGACTGCGCAGCAAGAGCGTGAGCTCAAGGAAGGAATTGAAGCTGCATTGCATAGTGGGTATGAGGTGTTGAACAAAGGCGGACACTGCATCGACGCGGCTGAGAAAGCTGTGATGATGCTCGAGAATTTCCCTTCCTTTAACGCAGGCGTTGGTGCCGCGTTGAATAACAAAGCTGAAGTAGAATTAGACGCAGGTATCTTCGACGGAGCTCGACGCAGAACTGGCGCTGTTACTGGTGTCAAGCGAATCAAGAGTCCGATTCAAGCTGCTCGCTTCGTCATGGATCAAACACAACAAGTGTTGTTCATGGGTGAAGCAGCAGAACTATTGGCTGAAGATGCAGGACTCATGATTGTCGACAACAGCTACTTCATCACCAAAGAAGTGCGCGAGAAATATGAGAACGACTTGTTAGAGTGGGGTGTTACGAGTTGCCACCATAGCAATGAAAAGGTAGTTCTTGGAACAGTTGGTGTCGTGGCACTCGATTCAAAAGGCAACACCTGCTCTGCAAACTCTACAGGTGGGATTATGCATAAACCCGCGGGCCGGGTTGGTGATACTCCACTGTGTGGCGCTGGCATGTATGCACGAAATGGTGTAGGTGCAGCAGCGTGCACAGGACACGGAGAGTACTTTGTGAGAACTGTCGCTGCCTACGAAGCCGTCAGTAAAATGTCGCAAGGAATGAGTCTCGACCAATCGCTTCAGGCAGTGCTCGCCGATATTCAATCTATGGGTGGTAGAGGTGGTATGATTGGTTTGGATGCCAAAGGAAACATCAGCATGCAGTTTACTACCACCTCCATGGTGCGTGCCGCAATGAATGCCAAAGGTCAACGGATTGTTGCTATTTGGTGATGGGATTGTGATAGCAGTATCCAGCGTACGTTCTTCCTTGTTCTGGATTGCGTGTACACGTTAAAAAACCGAAAGAAACTCTTTAGAAGTTTGTCTGAAACGCTCTGGAGCAGTCGCCGATATCCGAATCCTGCGTTCTACCGTGTTTCGCTTTCGTTTGAAAAGCCAAGGTTCATTGGTCACAGAGCTTCAACGACAGCTTTTTGGTGCACAGGCTGGATTTTGAAAAAACAGGTAGGCATTCTGAATGCACTGCGATGCCTGTTAGCCTGTGATAGGCGGACCTTCTTGCCCTGCCGGATAAATTTTCGACGCAATCCTACCGAAGACTAGCAAATGCGGCGACTCTTGCTGTATTTTGCGGGGATGCTATTGTTCAGCAATAGACTCTCGGTTTCTCGCACACGAACGACAGAATGACCACAAGTATTCCAGCAAAGAGGAAACTGAGAACATTGCAGCTTGCTGCTGTGATTTTTCTCACCATTTCTGGCGGACCATACGGTCTGGAGCCACTGCTCGGTGCAGTTGGTGCTGGTGGTGCTATGCTCCTCCTGTTGATTACCCCACTACTCTGGGATGTGCCGACTGTTCTAACGGTGTTGGAGTTGAACAGTATGATGCCCATGACCGGTGGTTATTACCAGTGGGTGAAGAGAGCAATGGGCTTGCGCTTCGCGTGGTATGAGGGTTCTTGGACGTGGCTTTACACCTTCATTGACTTAGCCATCTATCCCGTTCTGTTCGTTGAGTACCTTGAGTTCTTTTATCCCGAATCTACCGCGTTCAAGGTTCCAATTTGCTTACTTATTATCTGGTCCAGTGCCTTGCTTAATATCCGAGGTGTGGTTCCTGTTGGAAAGGTATCACAGTTTCTTGGTGTTATTATCATTAGTCCTTTTCTCATAATGCTGTTTGTGCTCTTGGGAAATCATGAAGGACCTTGGCATTTTCCTGTGCCGTCGACCGAGGGACTCAGCTTCCAAACGGTTGGACTGGGCTTCTACACCATTATGTGGAACTTTCTAGGCTGGGATAATGTTACGACTTACGCAGAAGAGGTTAGTCAACCAGTGAACTCCTATCTTAAATCAGTCTTCGGTGCCTTTCTGGCGATCATGGCTATCTATGCCTTGACCATTTTTGTCGCATCCGAGTCGGGTATCGATTTCAACTATCTTGTGAGTGCTGGTTTTCCTGCGTTGGGGTTGAAAATCGGTGGACAATGGTTAGGGGCATTTATCGCTATCGGTGGAATGGCTGCTACTCTAGGATTGTACTCGGGCGTTCTGCTCTCGGTATCCCGGGTGCCAAAAGTTATGGCTGACGACAAACTCCTTCCACAATTACTTCATAGAGAACACAAGGAGTATGGAACTCCCTATGTGTCGATCATTGCATGCTCCGCTGTGGTGAGTATGATGATACTCTTGAAGTTTTCGGAACTTCTCGTCATGGATGTTATTGTCTATGGCGCAGCACTGTTCCTAGAGTTCATTGCCCTTATCGTCATGCGAAAACACTACCCGAACGAGAGTAGACCATTCCGCATTCCGCTTGGTGTTCCGGGCTTGTGGTTAATGATGCTCTTACCATATAGTGTGTATGGAGTTGCACTGGCGACCACGATTTATAGTCTAAGTAGTGAGGGTGGTTCAGCATGGTATCCAATCGCTCTTGCGATTGGCGCTCTCGCATTTGCCGATGTTATTTGGCGCATCATTGTTGCTCGCCAACCGCAGTTACGCGACGAAGCAATTCCAGCTCATAGAAGAGCACAACAGCATCCCGTTGCATAGCTCACTCGCTTCTCTCTCCATGCAATCACTCTACAGACGTCCTAACGAAGAAGGAACTTCCGAATCTCTTGCACAAACTCTGATGAGAGACTCATCATTGGGTCTGTGTAGGCTGACATATTCTCGATGCGTATAGCGCTAGCCATCTTGAGAACGTGATTCATACCGTCAACTAAAGCCAATGTGCAATGGCTATTTGCCTTCGATAAGGCTCGAGCATCTTCCATTCCAACTTGTAAGTCGGTACTACCCTGTATGACTAGTATGGGAATGTTCAATGATTGAATCTCTTGCAGAGGGTTGTATTTAAACCAGGAGATCATGTAGGGCTGCACACTTGGTCGGAAGAGCATGTACAGACTTTGAGGAGCATTCTGTACTAAGTGTCCAGCCGCCAGACTATCAAGAATAGGTGCGGCAGTATCTGCCATGGGAGCAGACGAAGCTTTGATCTGTCGGAGGATGGTTATGTTCGCTCGCTCAGCAATGCCAGCTACAGAAACAAACATATCTGCGGCTGCACGCTTTGCTGCAATCATACCGATCAGTGATCCCTCACTATGACCAATCACCACAACTCGAGAGAATCGTTTGTCTTTCTTCAGTTTCTTAATCCACGCCTCAGCATCTTTGATATAGTCCTCGAATCGTATGTCTTCTTCTCGCTTGAGAGCCGACATACTCTTAGCTACACCACGCTTATCATAACGCACACTGCTCACTCCCATGCTCGACAAAGAGTCGGCGAGCATACGCAGAGAGTTGTTGGTCATCATAGCATTGTTGCCGTTACGATCAGTTGGACCCGAGCCAGAGATAATAAGTGCAACCATTCCATTCGGATGTTCGGCGGTGCGCAAAGATCCTTCGATGTTCCCTGTCGGCGTGTTCAAAGTGATTAACTCATCACGACCTTGTCCTTGTGCATCACTCGCGATTGCTGTGATGAGAATGAGCAGAGTTGCAACAAAGCGCTTTGAGAGATTTGTACTGATCATGGTTACACGGTCAAAAGTGAAATGAACACGGGAGAAAACTACTAAAAAGCACTCAAGCAGAGTGCAGCTATTGATCTTAAGCCAAGAGGAATTCTGGATGGCGATCGTTAAGAGCTAATATCATGGCCATGAATTCGTCCACCTATACAACTCGCAGATGCTAGTTTTGCGTCGAAGATTTGCAATGACCCTGACCCACAGCATAGGTCAATCACCATGTTTCACAGCACACCTTTTCTTTCACACACAAAGTTCATGAAAAGTATAGCGACACTGTTGTTTTGCTCTTGTTTATCACTTTTGGTGCTCAGTTCGTGCGCCGACTCAACGAGCACAACTAACACACCGAACGATAAAGTACTTAGTTCCGACTCGCTAAGAGGAATTGTATCGATGGGCACCTGGTTTGTATCCAAATACTCGGAAAAGACCGTGAGTAAACTTTCGTTCCTTGACGGCGTAACAATCACCTTCGAAGCAGGCGGTGATTTGAGTGCGGTTGATACCAAGTCAAATACCGGCGCAACTGGTCGTTGGATCTATACAGCCGGTCCAACCACCTACGGCTCCGCAAGCATAGCAACACTGATGCTCAGTTTAGGCACAAGCACACCGTGGACTCAGATCAGCCGCAAATGGAATGTGCTCTCGGCTCAGGCTGGGGTGATTAGTCTGGAAGGACAAGAAGCCTCAGATCAAGTGCTCATGGAATTGCGAATGCGCTAATGCGCGAGAATGTGCTCTCAGATATTCTCTCGTAGCCTTCTCTTTATCATGCGTCGGCTGGCGCCGCCGCTTCTCTCGTAGGAAGAGTGGGTGAATCATCAACTATTGGTTGGCATTGACACACAGATTGATAATGAACTACATTCCAGTTATCTCTGTATAGACAACAGACAGTTCGGCCAGTTTGCATATCAAACAAACAAGAAATCTCTGAGAGTTTATCTCATTCCCTGGAAACAACTACTCCAGCATGCATTGACATACTCTTAGGACGCTGCTTCTGAGTTATATCGCTTGCGGTACTCAACCGGACTCAAACCTGTATGTTTCTTGAAGACATCGCGGAAGGCTTTGGCGTCTGAGTAGCCAACTTCGAGCATGACTTCTGTGACGTTTCGTCGGCCGTTCTCGAGTAAGTGCTTGGCCACCTCTGTGCGAACGCGCTGCTGATACTCGCCTACGGTGTTTGCGGTTGCTGCGCGAAAGCGACGTTCGAAGGTGCGACGACCGAGGTGAACGGAATCAGCCAGACTTGACACCGAGAGTTTTTCGCGATACTGCTTTTCAATGAGGTTCTGGACGCTTTGCACGAGTACATCATCGTGATCACGCTGACCCTTGAAGATGCTGAACATGGCTTGAGAGTGACGTCCCATGTCCAACAGAAAAAACTTCGACGCCATGATCGCGGTTTGTCGGTCAGTGTACTTCTCAACCAGATAAAGAAGAAGGCTCCAATACGATGAAGCTCCACCACTCGAGTAGAGACCTCGGTGCTCGCAAATCAATCGGTCACTTTTGAGCTCGACATTGGGATACATGGAACGGAATTCGTCAGCATATAACCAGTGAGTTGAACACGCTGAACCGTCGAGTAAGCCGGTATCGGCTAAGAGAAAAGCGCCGATACACAGACTCGCTACCTCGGCACCGTTCTTGTACTGCTGAACAATCCAGTGACGGTAGATTCGATTCGCCTGAATCGTCGCCGATAAATCACCGCTGATCGCTGGGATGATAATGAGATCGGTGCTGCTTAACTCGGAAATAAGTTTGTCGCAACGTATGACAACAGACCCTCCCGCTAACTGAACTTCGCGACTGGCACCCACAAGCTCCACGCAAAAAGTTGGCTCCGAACTGCGCGACTGATGAAAGGTGTTGACGGCGCTGAACATATACTGAGGGTCGACTACCGCTGCCGGCACGGCATCATAGGGAACAAGGATACTTATGTGCTTCATAAACGCAAATATGCACATTCTGCGGCAATCTGTCGCAATAACCCCGAAGAGTGACGAATTTTGCACCCTCCACGGGGTAATTACGACATATCTTTGTACACATTCTCATGTGGAAACTCAATACACTGGTTTTGCAGGCTGCGGACGCGCCCCGCGCGGCGCAGGTTGAAGAAAAATCTCTTGAGAATCTGACCGCGAGGCTATCATTTTTCACTTTATCAACTCTTCTTATGCTCAGCTATACCCCTTTTCTGTGGTTTAATAACAACGCCGAAGAAGCTGCCGAGTTCTATACTCGCACCTTCCCAGATACGAAAGTGACTTCTGTACAGCGATATGGCTCGTGGAACGAGGAAAATGCCGGTGCTGTCATGACGATGGGATTGGAAATTGGTGGAGTTGGGTACACATTGCTGAATGGTGGACCAATGTACGCTTTGACCCCAGCCTTTTCGATATTGGTGCAATGCGATAACCAAGAAGAGGTTGATAGGTTGTGGGACGCCTTGAGTGCCGAAGGCACAGCAATGCAATGTGGCTGGATCACCGATAAATACGGTGTTACCTGGCAGATCGTACCAAAAGCACTGTTCCAATTGATGTCTCAGCCTGATCGTGAAGCCTCACAACGGGTGCTCGATGCCATGATGCAAATGGTCAAGATCTCGGTGCCTGAACTGGAAAAGGCTTCTGCTGGACTCTAATCCGCAATGAATCTGAACTTTCAAGACGACGACTCAGTTCAGCAACTGGGTCGTTTTCTGTTTCTACTCTTTTCTGATCATACCTCGACGCAGTCCTGCTGCGAGAACAGCTTTTCGAGTAAAAATTAACCAATTCTAGTCTCAAATTGCCATATTTCGGCAACATTTTACTCCAATTCGAGCTTTTCGCGCTCAATCACACATCATAGTCCGCAAGCCCATGCTGATCTGCAGCTCGAGGAAGAGTTAGATCTGTACCGAGGTGTTTGACCATTTCATTAATGCAAAGAATCTCCATCCGAGCCCTTTCTTTGCCGCTACAATCTTCCTCTATAAGAACAGTTCACCTGACGAGAACAACCAGAATTCAAGATTTTGACCGTTGGCGCTTGCAGAAGGCCACTTTATGCGTAAGTTGCATTAACCATTTGGTTAAAGTGTCTGGTTAATCACGATTTTGGCCACGCAAACATGACGGAAACACCTACCATCTATCATACTGAGGTCGCGAATTTGACGGCGGAGCAGCGCATTGTTGAAGCGGCTATTAAGGTGTTTTTGTTGAAGGGATTTGACGGTGCGAGAATGCAAGAGATTGCGGATGCAGCGCAGATTAACAAAGCATTAGTTCACTACTATTTCCGCTCGAAAGAGCAGTTGTTCGCGAAGATCTTTGAAGAGTTAACGCGCGACATGCATCGTTCTTTAAAAGAGGTGTTGCAGTCGGATCTGACATTTCTCGACAAGATTCGTCGTTTAGTAAAAGACGAAATCCTGTACCTCCAAGCCAATCCGACTTTGCCCATGTTTGTTATTCGCGAATTAAGTCGTGATGCAGAGCGCTTTCAGAAAATGGTCAGTCAATCGAGTATGCAGAACGTCTTTAAAGTCTTTGCTGCTCAGGTGCACCAAGCGGTACGTAACTCGGAGATAAGGGCCGTCGACCCAATGTTTGTCTTCCTTGAAGTGTTCGCCTTGACGCGCTTTCCTTTTGTTGCACGACCAATGGTCCTTGCCGTCTCTGGATACTCTGATGAAGAATACCAACAAGTGCTTATCCGCTGGATTGAAGAAGCGACTGATGTATTGGTTGAACATTTACGAATTCGATAAGACCATGAAATCACTGTATGGGAGTGTTGCGACACTCATAGTGCTCAGCTTAGTAGCTTGCTCAAAGAAAGAAGTAGTCCCCACTGCAAGCGGGGCCTTCGAAGCGACCGAAGTTATTGTCTCTGCTGAAGGTAATGGACGTCTGCTCTCTTTCGCCTGCGAAGAAGGTGATACGCTGTCGGCAAACGCTTTGCTGGGCAGCATCGATACCACTCAACTCGCGCTCCGGCGCAAACAACTGCAAGCACAAATTGCTGCAGTGCTCTCCACCCAGCCTGATGAGCTCAGTCAGCTAGCTGCCATTCAGGAGCAACTCTCTGTGGCACGCAATGAACAACAACGTTTTCAGTTGCTGCTGAAGCAGGGGTCGACAACGCAGAAAATAGTAGACGACATAAACGGACAAGTAGCGGTGCTGCAAAAACAATATGAAGCGCTGCAAAAAACGCTGCATATCAACACGGGTGGTATACGCGCACAAGTACCGCCACTGCTTGCACAGATTGATCAACTCAACGATCAATTGGCAAAGTGTCGGATAGTAAATCCCATCCACGGCACTGTACTCACCAAGTATGCTCAGCAACACGAACTTTGTGTACCAGGGAAAGCACTCTACAAGATTGCCGATTTGAGTACACTGAACTTGCGAGCATACATCAGTGGTACGGATCTCAGCACAGTAAAGCTAGGACAAGAGGTGCTTGTTGCAGTTGACCGCGGCGCAAGTAATATGAAAGAGTACAAGGGTAAGATACTGTGGATCTCGTCGAAAGCGGAGTTCACTCCGAAGACGATTCAAACAAAAGACGAGCGAGCGAATCTTGTCTACGCGATGAAGATCGCAGTCGTCAACGATGGATTTCTCAAAATCGGCATGTACGGAGAAGCTCGCTTGTGAAAGCCATTGTCGTCGATAACATCAGCAAACACTACCCGCAACACCCCAATGCCTTGCGAGAACTGAGTTTCGAGGTAGAGCAGGCTGAACTCTTTGGTTTGATTGGTCCTGACGGTGCTGGCAAAACTTCCCTCTTCCGAATACTCACGACGGTTCTTCTCGCTGACAGCGGCAATGCACAGGTAGATGGCTTCGATGTTCGAGCCGACTATAAAACAATACGAAAGCGTGTCGGTTACATGCCAGGTCGCTTCTCGCTCTATCCGGATCTCAGTGTAGAAGAGAACCTAAACTTCTTCGCCAAGGTCTTTCATACTACCATTGAGCAGAACTACGATCTCGTGCGCGACATCTACGTACAGCTCGAACCCTTTAAAAAGAGAAGAGCCGGAAAACTCAGCGGTGGCATGAAGCAAAAACTGGCTCTGTGCTGCGCATTGATTCATAAGCCTTCGATATTGTTTCTCGATGAACCAACAACAGGCGTGGATCCTGTTTCACGTCGTGAGTTCTGGGAAATGCTCAAACGACTCAAAGCTCAGAACATCAGTATTCTCGTCTCTACTCCCTACATGGACGAAGCATCACTCTGCGATCGCATAGCCTTCATTCAGAATGGACGCATACTTAGTGTGGCCGAACCGAACAACATAAAAGACACTTTCAAGAATGATCTCTATGCTGTGAAAGTGAAGTCAATGTACGAGGCTCTGCTCCAACTTCGTGAAGCAGCCTTCTGTGAAAGCTGTTATGCATTTGGCGACGCTCATCACCTAACGATCACAACAGACGCCGCACAGAAAGTAGGAGCAGCTGAGATTGAGAGCTTCCTAACTCAGCGCGCACACACCAACATTCAAGTGAGCAAGATTCATGCAGGAATTGAAGATAGCTTTATGAGTTTGTCGCAAGGAGCTGAGGCGCAGAATCAACAACATGCTGCGGACCAGCAACTGCTTGAGAACACTTCTGAGCACAAAGGAGCAAAGTTGTGAGCAATGAAGCAGCATCACCTGTCATAAAGGTCTCGAAGCTTAGCAAGCGTTTCGGAAGCTTTACTGCGGTTGATGCCATTAGTTTCTCGGTACAGCGCGGTGAGATCTTTGGCTTTCTCGGCGCGAATGGAGCGGGGAAGACGACTGCAATGAAAATGCTCATCGGCATCTCACGTCCAAGCAGCGGCACCGCCACCGTTGCGGGCTTTGATGTTGAGAAAGAAGCCGAACAGATTAAAGCTAACATTGGATACATGAGCCAAAAGTTCTCGCTCTATGAAGACCTCACGGTGCGCGAGAACATTCGCTTCTTCGGAGGTATCTATGGCTTGAAAACACAAGAGCTGAAGCAGAAGTCAGAAGCATTGATCGAGACACTCGGTCTGCATAGTCAAGCTGATACGATGGTAGCGTCTTTGCCTCTAGGCTGGCGACAAAAACTCTCGTTCTCAATTGCTATTCTTCATAGTCCGACCATTGTATTCCTCGATGAACCTACTGGTGGTGTGGACCCAATTACACGTCGACAGTTCTGGGACATGATCTACGAAGCTGCACATAAGGGCATTACCATCTTCGTCACTACGCACTATATGGATGAAGCAGAGTATTGTGATCGTGTGTCGATCATGGTCGATGGTCGCATCGATGCTCTCGACACCCCACAACAACTCAAAGAACAATTCAATGCACAATCGATGGATGAGGTCTTTCACGCTCTGGCTCGCAAAGCCCAACGCAGTGCTGACTAAGGATGAGGTGCACGAGCGAAGAGGAGACAAGCCAATCAACATGTAAAGGTTGCAGCTTCACTCAAGCACATGATGAAGAAGACGTACAAAAAATCACACAAGCACACATACAAGTAGACAAACAAACACACGAACAAATGCGCGAACTGTTGCTGTGATAGAATGTCCGTATAAAGTACGAAGATCACAGATCGACCTGATGCGCTTCAATGACAAGCTCAGAACACAGCACCGTTAACACCAAAGAATATGGATCTTCTCTTCACATTTATTCTGAAAGAATTCAAGCACATTCTGCGAGATGGTAGAACTCTGCTGATTCTTTTCGGCATGCCTATTGTGCAGATCGTTCTTTTTGGCTTTGCGCTCACCAACGAAGTCAAGAACACGCGCATAGCGGTGTTAGATCTTTCGCACGACCTCAGTACTCAACACATTGTTCAACGTTTGGATGCGAGTGCCTATTTCGAACTAGGTGAACATCTTTCATCGCAGGCTGGAATTGAAGACGTGTTTCGTCGCGGTGCTGCAAAAATGGTTGTGGTCTTTCCGCAAAACTTCCGATCAGATCTGCTCCACACGAATCGCAATGCCATTCAACTCATTGCAGATGCATCCGATCCAAATGTGGCGACTACTATTACCAACTACGCTACGAGTATCATAAGTGACTATACCAATGAACTAAACGTCGGACAGACACTACCCTATCTTATCAAGCCTGAGATACGAATGCTGTACAACCCTCAACAAAAAGGTGCGTATAATTTTGTGCCCGGAGTGATAGCAATGGTCCTCATGCTGGTGTGTGTGTTGATGACATCAGTGGCTGTAGTACGAGAGAAAGAAATGGGAACCATGGAAGTGTTGCTGGTGTCGCCAATGCGACCAATCGTCATCATCATCTCCAAAGCTTTGCCCTACCTAGTACTAGGTATGTTGATTGTTGCCGTGATTCTCGTTCTCAGCACCACCTTACTAGGCCTGCCTATCCGAGGCACGCTTCTGTTGTTGCTTGCAGAGAGTGTGTTGTTTATTCTTACTTCACTCGCGATAGGACTCGTTATATCAAATCAAACCGACACTCAACAAACCGCCATGTTGGTGTCGATGATGGCAATGATGCTCCCAACCATCCTCCTCAGCGGATTTATGTTTCCCATTGAGAATCTGCCGCTGCCCATGCAAATCATTTCGAATGCGCTGCCGGCCCGTTGGTTCTTTGTGATCGTAAAGTCTGTAATGATTAAAGGTCTGGGCTTTGCCGGAGTTATCAAAGAAACACTTATCCTGGCAGGAATGGCTACCTTCTTCTTGGTTCTAGGTATAGCACGATTTAAGGAGCGTCTCTAATGCGTGTACTCCTTGTGTTACTGCAAAAAGAGTTTCGACAAATCTTTCGCAACTCGGCAATCCTTCGGGTCATCTTTGTTGCACCAGTACTGCAACTCATTATCTTTCCCTTAGCTGCCGACTATGAAGTGCGCAATGTCAACATCGCCATCGTTGATGCGGACCATTCAAGCTCAACAACGCAGTTGATTTCGAAGCTGAATAACTCGCATTACTTTCGTGTGCAGTCTGTGACGAACTCATACGCACAAGCATTGAGCGACATAGAAAAAGACGCTGCGGATGTCATACTACACATTCCCTTGCACTTTGAGCGCGATCTCATCAAAGAGAATTCTGCGCAGGTCTTTATTGCAGCTAATGCAATTAATGGCGTGAAAGCAGGCTTGGGAGCTTCGTACCTTCAAGGAATACTTCGCGATTTCAATCAGGACATCCGCGCCAACCTCATCAACATTCCGCGCACAACAGTGCTGGCACAAATTGATGTGCAACCTCGTTTTTGGTACAACCAATACATGGACTATCACAAGTTCATGGTGCCTGGCATTTTGGTACAACTGCTCACTATGGTCGGTGTGTTCCTCAGTGCGTTGAATATTGTCCGCGAAAAAGAAATCGGCACCATCGAGCAGATCAATGTTACTCCCATTCGAAAATGGCAGTTCATCCTTGGTAAGCTGCTGCCCTTTCTAATCATCGGGAACGTTGTGTTTGCTCTTGGACTCATCGTTGGCCGAGTCGCCTATGGAGTGGTTCCTATTGGTTCGCTCTTCACCCTTTATGTTTTTGTGAATGTGTATTTGTTGGCGGTGCTTGGCTTAGGACTCTTCATCTCCACCATTGCAAACACCCAGCAACAGGCCATGTTTGTGTCGTTCTTCTTTCTGATGGTTTTCCTGCTACTAGGCGGACTCTTCACCCCCATCGAATCCATGCCCAGCTGGGCACAGGAGCTCACACGCTTCAATCCCATGTCGTACTTCATACGCATCATCCGAATGATCGTTCTCAAAGGCAGCGGTTTTGCAGACCTCCAGAACGAGATGCGCTCCCTACTCATCCTAGCCACCGGGGTCAACATCCTTGCCCTCGTTTTCTACCGCAAACGCAGTTAAAGACGCAGATCTATGCCAAGAATGCGGTCGAAAGCCTTGAAAAAGCGCTGAACTGATTTGGTGATTTTTACTCACTTTTAGTCAAAAAGTGAGTAAAAAAACTCATTTATCGAGCAAAACATGGTCGAAAACCCTCCTTTTTCGATAGCAGGTCTGCCAGAACTCTTCAGAGATTTCATCTCCAACCGTCCGCTGTCGCGTCCGCTTATCCCCTCAGATGAGCAGTCCTAAAACCGCACTTCCACCCACCACCTCAATGCAGCCAGCTCAGCCGAAGGCTGAGGTTGAAGAAAAAGTCTCTACAGAATAAAAAGATGATAAGACACATTAGTCCTATTTACGGGTGCGTTCGTATATTGAAAGAGGACATCACACACCCATTATTTGGAGATTCAACATGCCGGTTTATCATCATTTAGGAAAGGTGCCTTCGAAGCGGCACGTTGTGTACCGTCAGGACAATGGTGCATTGTACCACGAGGAACTCTTTGGAACAGAAGGATTTGGCGGAGTTGCCTCGCTCATCTATCACCTGAATCCTCCAACGATGGTGAAGGAAATGGCAGAACCCTACTCCGTGCAACCCGAGATCGCCATTACGAACAACATGAAGGCATTGAGCTTCATGGGTTTCGAAGTGGAAGCGCACGATGACTACATTCAGAGTCGTAAGACCCTCTTTGTCAATGGTGATTTACACATCGGTTTAGCAGCACCGCGGAAGAGTATGACGGACTACTTCTTCAAGAATGCTGATGCCGACGAAATGCTCTTCATTCATAAAGGAAGCGGTACGCTCAAGAGTATGTACGGGAGCATTCCTTTTGAGTATGGTGATTACCTTATTGTTCCCCGCGGAACCACCTACCAACTAGAGTTCGATAGTGCAGAGAATAAGATTCTTTACATCGAGTCCTTTAGTCCTATTCGTACACCACGTCGTTATCGCAACGACTACGGACAACACCTTGAGCATTCTCCATTCTGTGAGCGTGATTTCAAGTTGCCATCAAACTTAGAAACGCATGATGAGAAGGGCGACTTCTTGGTGAAGATCAAGAAGACGGGATTGATCTATCCATACACCTATGCAACCCATCCTTTCGACCTCATAGGTTGGGATGGTTACTGTTATCCATACGCATTCTCCATCTTCAACTTCGAGCCTATCACTGGACGCATCCACATGCCACCGCCGATTCACCAGCAGTGGGAAGCAAACAACTTTGTGGTCTGCTCCTTTGTTCCACGTTTATACGACTACCATCCAGAAGCTATTCCTGCACCCTATCACCACAGCAACATCGATTCTGATGAGATACTGTATTACGTTGATGGTGATTTCATGAGTCGGAACAATATCCAAAAGGGACAATTGACATTGCACCCTGCAGGAATTCCACACGGACCACATCCCGGTGCAATTGAACGCAGTATTGGTAAGAAAGAAACCGGAGAGATGGCTGTGATGATCGATCCATTTCGTCCGCTGAGCATTACAACAGAAGCAATGAAAGTTGAAGTCAAAGACTACTTCAAGTCATGGATGGCGCAACCATAGTTCGATGAAGACAGAATATACATTGAAGTGATTACCTATTTCGGGAGACATTATGCAAGACTTAACAGGAGTAAAAAACTACTCCTATGGTATCGAGAAAATCTTCGCTGATGCGGAAGACTTTCTGCCAATCATGGGCACTGACTACGTGGAACTCTATGTGGGTAACGCGAAGCAAGCTGCCCACTACTACAAAACTGCCTTTGGTTTCCAATCTCATGCCTACGCTGGCTTGGAAACTGGCTTGCGTGATCGCACGTCGTACGTAGTAGTTCAAGACAAGATTCGTTTAGTACTCACAACACCACTAGATCCGGAGAGTGATATCTCTGATCACATTCGTCGTCACGGTGATGGAGTGAAAGTAATTGCACTCTGGGTGAATGATGCCGTTGATGCATTCGAACAAACGGTAAAGCGTGGTGCGAAAGTGTACTTCGAGCCTCGTGAAGAGTTTGATGAGCACGGTCGTGTGGTGCGCGCAGGTATTCACACCTACGGCGATACAGTACACATCTTTGTAGAACGCAAGAACTACAACGGTGTGTTTCTCCCTGGCTACCAAGCCTGGAAGAGTGAGTACAATCCACCTGATATGGGCTTCCACTACATCGATCACATGGTTGGAAACGTGGAACTGGGTAAGATGAACGAGTGGGCTAAGTTCTACAACGAAGTCATGGGTTTCTCGAACATCATTACCTTCGATGATAAAGATATCTCGACCGAGTACTCTGCGCTCATGAGCAAAGTAATGAGCAATGGCAACGGTCGCATCAAGTTCCCTATCAACGAGCCAGCACCAGGCAAGAAGAAATCACAGATTGAAGAGTATCTTGATTTCTATCGTGGACCGGGGTGTCAGCACATTGCAATAGCGACCAACGACATCATCTACTCCGTGCGTGAAATGCGTGCACACGGTGTTGAATTCCTCTATGTTCCTGGAAGCTACTACGACACCGTTTCTGACCGTGTTGGCGAGATTCAAGAAGAAATGGCAGTCCTAAAGTCGTTGGGTATCATGGTTGATCGCGATGACGAAGGATACCTCCTACAGATCTTTACTAAACCAGTAGAAGATCGTCCTACACTCTTCTTCGAAATCATCCAACGCAAAGGCGCGAAGAGCTTTGGTAAAGGAAACTTCCAAGCTTTGTTTGAGTCGATAGAAGCTGAACAAGAGCGTCGCGGTACGCTATAGTATTCGCTAGGCTACATTGTCTCTACATTCATTCGCAACCCGAGGTTAGCATACTAGCCTCGGGTTTCTTGTATCACCCCTCGATACAATACAACCGTAACGTGCAATCGCCCATCCTCACCTACTATAGCTGTTCGCGCAACTCTCATATTCTCGCGGTTTCGACGGTAGAGAGTGCTCCGTCGTCGTGATGGCAACACCATATAGGCCTATGTCTTAGTACAAGCACAGAAGCTCGTTGCTCTTGTAAAGTCACTTATATTGGGAGTGTCCTTAGAAGAAGCATAGAAACTGAGACAGGAGAATGCATGAAGAGCATTGCCTACATCACTGATCTACATGTTGATGAAGAGTTTCCCATGGAGCAGGGCGTGAATGCTGTGGAGAATCTGCACAGCGTTCTACAGGAGTTGCGCACGATGTCGCTCGATGCCATTGTTTACGGAGGTGACATCGGCGAGTTACGTTCAAACAAGTGGTTCTTCGAAACGATGCAGACTCTCTCCTTGCCTTTATGGATCACCCTTGGCAATCATGATCAATTCTCGGAAGTGCGTAAGCACTATACAAACAACTTTCTTGCGGATCATCAGGAGCTCTACTACTGCTTTGAGGATGACAGTTACAAGTACATCTTTCTCGACTCTTCTTCCAATTCCATCTCTGCACCGCAGCTTCAGTGGTTGAGATCTGAGCTTACCAGTCCCAAGACTCTCCTGCTCTTTGTACATCATCCTCTACTTGAAGTTGATACACCGGTCGACAAACTCTACGCGCTTCAAGGTAGAGAGTCTTTACGTGATGCTTTAGCTGTGCGTAGCGCGCATACGCACATATTTTGCGGACACTATCATATGGAGGATGTGCAGCATCAGGCGAACATTTCTCAGTACATCTGTCCGGCATTGTCGTACCAGGTACAACGCAACAGCGATGAGGTTGTTATTGAAAACGACAGTTTCGCCTATCGTCTGATTCATCTTGATAAGGGAACAGTTGATACGCAGTTAAGAGTTTTTCGTCTCTGATCATCAGCGGTGAACTCCTTTTCTACTCGTAGATTCGCGTGATTGATCTATCGTACAGACCACATCACTTTACCGACAGCTATCGTGAACGCAGTATCCAAAAGTCAGAGTCTCAGCAAGCAACTCGATGAGTTGCACCATCCATTGCGGGAGGAGATAGAACTCTTGAGAGATCTTATTTTGTCGGCCGATGCGCGACTTCAAGAAAACTTCAAATGGAACGGACCGAACTACACACTGAACGCAGAGGATCGCATTACCATGCGTATTCAGCCAGTGAAACAAATCCAGCTTGTGTTTCATCGAGGTGCCAAGGTACTTGCGCAACCGCCTGGAAGGTTGATCGACGATAGCAGTGGTTTACTACAATGGAAAGCAAATGATCGAGCAGTAGTAAGTTTTAAGAACAAGACAGAGATAACGAAGAACGCAAAAGCGCTAGACGCTATCGTTAAACAATGGCTACAAGCCGCAAGTGTGTAGACTCACCGTATTCAAGGATCCATATGTCATTTCAAGCCTATCTCGACAATATCAAAGCAAAGACTGGTAGAACACCGGAAGACTTCAAACTCCATCTTGAGAAAGAGGGATTGCTGAACGAGAATCTGCGTGCTACGGCACTGGTGCAGTGGCTGGCAGAGAATTATAATCTTGGACATGGACATTCTATGGCGATATGGGCTGTGTTTAAGTCGAAGGGCTGGGTGGCGGATCCGAAGAAGAAGTGAGGTGGGTAGAAGCGATGTGCCTTCGCGACACAGATGTTTGTTTTGGTTGGTTTTACCCAGGGTTTCACCCTGGGCTGGTATGTGGTGCCCCTTCAGGGCACGTGTGGTTTTTTGATGTCGTATGACCCAGGGTTTCACCCTGGGCTGGAATGTGGTACCCCTTCAGGGCACGTGTGGTTTTTTGATGTCGCATGACCCAGGGTTTCACCCTGGGCTGGTATGTGGTGCCCCTTCAGGGCACGTGTGGTTTTTTGATGTCGCATGACCCAGGGTTTCACCCTGGGCTGGTATGTGGTGCCCCTTCAGGGCACGATCTTCAATCTTGTTGTCGTTTAACCCAGGGTTACACCCTGGGCTGGTATGTGGTGCCCCTTCAGGGCACTTGTGGTTTTTTGATGTCGTATGACCCAGGGTTACACCCTGGGCTGGTATGTGGTGCCCCTTCAGGGCACTTGTGGTTGTTTGATGTCGTATGATCCAGGGTTACACCCTGGGCTGGAATGTGGTGTCCCTTCAGGGCACGATGTTCAATCTTGGTGTTGATTTACCCAGGGTTGCACCCTGGGCTGGTATGTGGTGCTCCTTCAGGGCACTGAACTTCTAGATGGGATTGCATGGACTTCATGAGGACAAAGTCATGCAGTGTTCTCAACCATGCTTAGTCTTGTACTCGGTAGCAGAGTTCTACCATTCCATTCTTGTATGCTTTAGCATCTCGCAGTTGAAGTACTTGCTCTTGACCAATGTGGTCGAAATACGGCAGTCCCTCTCCTAAGATGATTGGCAGTACACTTACTCGTATTTCATTCACTAGATTTTGCTGCAAGAGTGATTTAGTAAGTTCAGAGCCTCCGACAGCCCACACACTAGTATACTTAGACTTTAATTTCTCGTTTACGAGGGTAGTCAGGTCACCAGAGTAGAACTCGACGTTGCTTCTACTAGACGCTATGTTTCGCTTCGTTACGACAACTGTTGCTTTGTCGCCATATGCCCAACCGTAGTCTTTAGCTAAGGCTTCAGCAAGTTCGTATGTTCTCGAACCCATAATGTAACAATCGATGCTTCGCAAAAACTCTTCTGGGTTCTCTGCTTCTGCTCCGTTCTCATAGCTGCATGAAGTGTTGAACCATGCTATGCTGTTGTCTTTCTTGGCAATAAAACCGTCAAGACTTGATACCATGTGAATAGTCAATGCAAATGCTGCGTTTTTCATCATGTTATATAAGTGTGTTGTGCCTTGCGATAAATGTATGATTTGAGCAGCTGCTTGCATGGCGCTGCAGCGAGGGTTTGCACAAAGTACAATATACTATCGGCTAAATGTATTGGCTAGAATCTACGACTCTTGTTCATCGCCGTGAAACCTAAGAGCTCTGGGAATTGCAGAGGGATAAGGTGCATTGTCAGGTGGGAATGAACGTATCTCTTCGGTATCTCTGTTTCTATGCACTACTCGTAGATCAGTCTTAAGCCTGTGAAGAGGGCAGGCGCTTAGGCGATGGCAGAAGTAGTCTTTACGTAGAAGCACACTAGTCAAGTCATGCGTCATTTCGTTGTACTGTAGCGTGTACGCTTGCCACTCATGAGTTTCATTAGGTGCCTGTGTCGCAGGTGGACTCTCCTCAGCCCAATAAAAAACCCGATGTGCGATTGCGCATCGGGTTCTCAGAATCATCGTACACTGTCGCTTCACTGCACAATAATCCTGTGTGTCGCTTGAACTCCTTTTGAGTTGCTAATGGTTAACAAGTACACGCCTTGTTGGACATCTTTAACTGGAAGGCTAATACTGTTGAAACCTTTGCGAAAATTGGTTTGAAGCATGTTGAGTTCGAGACCGCCGTTCAGGTTGTACAATGAGATATTGTACGATCCTTCTTCACGAGCACTGAAGCTACATTGGGCACTTCCGTTTCCGATGGGGTTTGGAAAGACTTGTAGTGATTGAATAGAGCCTGACGGCGTTCCGCAGATCTCAAGCATTGAGTGGGTCTGTGTCTTGTGTAACTCTTCACAGGCTTGGTCTAGGGCAATCTCACCTTTGATGATGCGGTCGATCATGTTGAGTTCAATCATGAGAGGCACGCGATAGCGCTCGGGTAGACGCTCTACGAAGTCGCGATTTGGGACGAAGAAGATGTCTATCATCTTCACATGATAGTGTGCACTATCTGCGCCTTCTTTTGGTAAGAAAGAGTTTGGTAGTGCATCATGCGTGGTGCCCAACATGATGCGCACGGGGATTGTGCTTCCGTTGCTGACTAACTGGCCGTCGGCGTTCGGTTGGGCGAAGTCTTTGGTTTTGTCTTGAAGGAGCGGAGAGTTGCCCACGATCTGCTGATCAATACAACGCATCTTTTCGAACCTGTTAACAGACTGCGATGGTCGCATCTCAAAGCCGTTTGCTGAGTATCCAACTGGACTGACTGGGTTGTATTGATCGTAACTCCAACCGCTGTAGGGAACAATACTGATATCTGTCTCACAACCCAAATCCAGCTGCACCTTCCGGCGCACAAGTACGGTAGATGGATCAATGTTGTAGTGATGGATGCTGTGTAGCTCCGCGCGTTGCCGAGCGTCCATATCCCGACGATGCTGTTGCTGACGTCTCTGACGCTCAGTTGTCGCACGCAGTGGCGTGAGATCTGGTGTGTCTAATTGCTCAACATCGAATTCAATAGAACCGTTGCGAACATGCACCCCTATAGCTTCTAACTCAGCATCGCTAAGAGATAGGTGTTGAATGCCGGCAATACTAGTTGGAGTGATAATCTTCTCTTCATCAACAGCTAACGACACTCCATCATAATCAACCGTGAGCTGATCCTGTGTTAACACTGGTTTGAGAAAGGCTAAGTCTTGTTGATGTTTCGCCGAAAGTCGTTCTAAGAAGTACTTTGTTGGCACGTAATAGAGACTCCATATAACAAACTCAATGCTGGTGTCGTCGAGATGTTTGTTGGCACGTAATAGAATATCGCAAACTCAATGCTGGTGTCGGTCGAGATGTTAACGCCAACAGGAACGAGGTACTTTGCATACTTGTAAGGACGATCACCAAGTGGCAAGAATGGCTTGTTGACAAAGTCATTGTCGATCGAACGGGTGACGTCTTTTGACAACTGATCAAACTCGCGTTTAAGTTCACGCGCTATGTCTTGCGACTTCACATATGGACTATGGTCACTAGTACTCATTGTTGTAGAAATGCTATGCTCGGTACCTGAGTAGAAAGCGCATGCATAGGGACTGCATCCAATGGGCTTCGAAGCGTTCCAGCTTGGATCGTAGTGTATACCCTCTGTGTTTGAGATGTTCGCTTTGATCATAGCTTTTGCTCGGAGGATCAAAGGATCGACGTCCAGAGGGTATCCCATCTTTGCAATAAAGAGCTTGGCCTCAGCTGGACTTTCCTTCTCATTATACTGCTCTTCAATGGTACATTGAAAAACACCGTCTTTCTGTTCAATACCAAGAGCTTTGAGCTCAGCGGCTGATGCCATAATAAAGGGAATTGCTGACTGAGTATTTTTTGCTCCTGTCTGCGTGGTTCCTGACTTTGGAACGGCTGCGTTGTCTGGCGCAGAACCACGCGTGTCCACAACAATTCGTTGCTGTTGCACTTGTTGTCCAGCTTTAGCACTTGGAGTACTCGATGATTGCTCACTGCCACGTATAGGCTGTGATTGCACTGCTGTCTGCACAACTGCTGCCAGGGGGTTGCCAAGTTGCAACCACATCAAGGCACCAACAGCCAAGCTTCCGATGAGGGATGCCATAATTAAACCTTTATAATTAAATGAAGAATGTGACACTGCAGACGAAGTCTGCACAGAGCCATCCAGCTTCTGTTGTA
>JBGAVD010000010.1:0-47387 GCA_044228285.1 Chlorobiota bacterium | reverse complement strand
AGTGCTTTTGGTAGTTGAAGACTGATGATGGGTCGCTTGTATGAAGTGAGTTGTATCGCTAGTACCTATCGTTAGACTCAACATCAAGAGAGTCCGCGTTTGATGACTACATCGATGGTAGTCCTTCAGGTGTCTTTTTCTTTAACCCATCGGGCCTTCGGCCCGAATGGACTCCTCAAAGTCTAAGAAAGTTTGTGAGCTCCATAACCAACACTTCGCATTCAACACCATTTGTTATTCTGGTATGCAGATTCAGCAAGCAACTATAGATGATCTTCAAGAGCTTCGAGAGCTTGGCATTGCAAGCTGGTCACAGTATCGTGAGCATCTTGACGCGGACTCATGGCAAAAGCTGTTAAGAAATGTAAGTGACCTCGCTAGCTATCAACATCTATTGGACTCCGGAACAGGCTTTCTGTGCAAGGATGAGTTAGGACAGACTGTAGGCATGGCATTTATGATTCCGTCAGGAACAGCAACCGACATCTATCAAGCAGAATGGTGTCAGCTTCGCTTTGTGACGGTGCACCCGGCCGCAAGCGGTAGAGGAATAGGCAGAGCCTTAGTGGAGCGCTGCATTGCAGAGGCACGACTTCAGGCTGAGCACACCATGGCATTGCATAGCTCAGAGCTGATGCTGAAAGCACGCAGAATCTATGAGAGTATGGGCTTTCAATTGCTACGAGAAATCGATCAGCGTTTTGGACAGCGTTATTGGCTGTACACGCTCCGGTTGTAGATTTGTCGTGTCATTGCGCACTTGACGAGCGTTCGTATCCAAACAAGGAATACCAAATGAAAGCACCCATATTTCTCTGCATACTATTCGTCCTTCTCAGTTCTTGTGATTCACAGATTCCGATAGACTATGTGTTCATCAACCACAGTGACAGTACGCTGAAAGTAAGCTATCGTCGTCCTGGCAGCTCACTACAGGGCGGTGGTGACACCAGCATCTATCTACAGCCCGATTCATCAGCGGTACTTTATACCAAGACAATTATCTCGAACAAAGTCAACAACCCCGAAGCTGGCAATGACACTATTTGGTCAATGGGACCTACCTATGTCTATCGACCAGACGGTTGGCGAATCCCGCAACGATATCTCCCGACTGCTCGATGGGGTTACACAGAACTCAGCAGATATCACGGTCAGTTGGACTTCGTTTTTGGCAACAGTGACCTACACTGAGTATTGATTTCAGTGTCGAACAAACCGTCGAGCAACGAAGTTGCGAGCATGAAGATGAGTCACTTGCAGCTTATTGCTGAACAACAAAGCGGGTGTGAATCCAAGTAGGAGTGATGAACGGGCTCATGAGAGAGGTTGACCCTTGCTCTCATGCCTTTGCTGCGCAAAGGCAATGATGTGACCATCTGGGTCGGCAAAGTAGCAGACCTCATCGCCCCAATCACGAGGCAGACATGGGTTGAGCAGTTTAGCTCCACAATCACAAGCATGCTGAAATGCTGAGTGAACATTTTCAACGAGCAAATAGAGTTCGCACTGTGCTTCTTCCCTTGACTCTGAGCGCGGTTCAATTGCCCAATCAAGAAGCTTAGCAATACCACTTCTCGGCATGAGCCCAAGTGTAAAGAAATCATGGAGTTGGAACTCCGTCATCCCAGGGACGTACAAGTTTGCATTCTTCTGCAGCAATTTTTGATAGAACTGCGTGCTCAGGTCCTGGTCCTGAACATAGAGAATAGTGTGGAGTCTTTTGAGCTCAAGAGGCATAGGCATCAGTGTATCGAGAAAGGGCTTCGTGTTAAGGGACTACAGCATCGTATCAAGACAGTCCATTTGCTGAGAAGGGCTGAGACTATTTGGGACAAAATGCTCTAAATAATCCAGAAAACAAGGATTTTAAGTGCTTTTGCTTGTGTTAATTTTTAATGACCTTGAAATATTGTTGTGTGGATAAAGTACAATTGTTTAGTATTGCGCCGGATTACACTACGACGTTTTCAACACGCGAAGCAGCTTCAGTCGTTCGACGCAACTCAAACACAACTTGCATCAGCCCGACTAAAGTGTAAAGCAGTGAGATCATTGAAGATCTCCCAATGATGGTTAATAACTGTGGAGCGTGTGTGCTTGGCGCAAGCTCATATCAGAAAATACAATACCTGTTGTATTGAGTCCTAACTCATGGTTCAAGGAGGATGCCTTGAACCTTGCGTCCACAGTATAGTTAAGGGATTTTTCAGCCAGTTTGACGCGGGACACGAGTGTCTGACACCCATTGCATGCAATGCTGGTGACAGCGTACTTTGCTCAATCATGTTGAGCAAGAAGTGCAGACGTGTGCGTGTGAAGCGAACTGTCCAGATTTCACGAAGAACTTCTCAAGGATGACCGTATGTGCAATGCATATGCTGTCATTGTAAGCGCCATTGGCACCCGTATGAGCTTGGCAAAGCTTTGTATCTCATACAACGAAGCTATGAAGCAAAAGCAGCCTCGTTGTTTATGACAAGCGACCAACGTACGAGCAGTGCGCAGCTGCTTCTACCTGAGCCTCAGTTAGAACCTTGAGTGAGAGTGTTCTCCTTAGAACATAGACAAGAAGATTCGTGACCTACCAATACTGTGACCTTTCCGATCGGAATGAGTTGGGTCCCATCCAATACAACAACCAAAACAAGTGACGGATGAGTCTGTTGCACAGCGCTTTAGAAAACCAGCGATTAGGGCAACGAGGCTATGTCGCAGTACTATCCTCTCTCTAGCACACAGCTCTGCTGAGCGCATAGGCGAAGCGAGTACAGTGCGCGAAAAACCAAACAGAAAATAGAATGTTGATCATCAATACATACAAGCAATCGTTATGAGAAAACTCCTTTTGATCGTACTTGTTTTCCTGTACGGAATTCTGGCCCATGCAGCCGAACCAAGGATTCTATCGTACCAAGGTGTGCTCACCAATAACCTCCAGGAACCTGTTGTTGATGGAGACTACAACGTCACCTTCACGCTGTATGATAGTGTGAGTGGCGGGAATTCTCTTTGGACGGAGACCCAGAGTGTTCGAACATCACGCGGTGTGTTTGATGCCTACTTGGGCTCGGTGACACCGTTAGCACTCAGCTTTGATAAGCAGTACTACTTGGGTATTAGCATTCAGGGAAATACGGAACTTTCACCTCGCTCTCAACTAGCGGCTGCACCTTATGCTTTACGAGCAGCACACGCTACTGTGGCAGAGTCGCTTTCCCCAAGCAGCAGTGGCGTTGTTCGGAGTGTGAACAACGTTCAAGGCGATGTGGTGCTCAAAGGAGCGGGTACTACGAGTGTTGTCGTGAAAGGAGATACGATCGAGATTGCAACAACGCAGCAAAGTGGAATCGCTCAGATCAATAGTCCTGACGGAAGCATTAGTGTGACGAATCCAAATGGACCCACTGCTTCACTACAAATCAAAGACAGCGCAATCACTAGTGCTAAGCTTGCTGCAGGAGTCATTCCAAGCGCATTGCCTCCGAGTGGTACGGCTGGTGGAGATTTGGTAGGGACCTATCCTGCGCCAAGCGTAGCCAACGCCGCTATCACGAACGCCAAAATGGCACCGAATGCTGTTGGAACGCAGAACATCATAGATGCGAATGTCACCACTGTAAAGCTCGCCGACTCTTCGGTAACCGACGCGAAGATTGCCGATGGTATCAGCTATTCTAAAATCAAGGGAGCTCCTACCACATTTATACCTGGTGGACCAGCGAGTGGAGATTTAAGTGGAACCTATCCAGCGCCAACGATAGCAGCGAATGCAGTTACGAGTGCAAAAATCGCCGATGGCAGTATCAGTACAGTAAAGCTTGCTGATGGATCGGTGACTGACGCGAAAGTTGCTGCGGGAATAAGCTACTCGAAAATTATCGGAGCGCCTGCAGCATTGAGTCCGAACGGACCCGCCGGCGGCGATCTCAGCGGTAACTATCCTTCGCCATCCATTGCACCAGGCGCAGTCAGCAATAGCAAGTTATCGGTCAATGCCGTTGGCAATTCCAACATCATCGACGCAGCCGTCACAAACGCGAAACTTGCCGATAGTGCAGTCAGCGATGCAAAGATTGCCAGTGGTATTAGCTATTCGAAACTCAACGGCGCACCAAGCACACTGCCGCCAAGTGGAGCAGCGGGCGGAGACCTTAGTGGAAACTATCCAGCACCAGCTGTTGCAGCAGGAGCTATCACGAGTAACAAGCTTTCAGACAACGCCGTGAGCACATCGAAAATCCTCGATGCTGCTGTTACGGATGCAAAAGTGGCTAGTGGAATCAGCTACTCAAAACTGAATGGTGCACCAAGCTCCTTACCTCCAAGTGGTGCGGCTTCAGGAGATTTGACAGGAAATTACCCAGCTCCTAACGTCGCTGCTGGTGCAATTACCAGCACCAAGCTGGCAGACAATGCTGTCGGTACGTCCAAGATTGTTGACGCAAGTGTGACAACATCCAAGCTTGCAGACAATGCAATCAGCACCTCAAAACTCGCTGATGCAGCAGTGACCGATGCTAAGATTGCCAATGGAATCAGCTACTCAAAACTCAATGGAGCGCCAAGCTCACTGCCACCAAGCGGCACAGCCTCTGGAGATTTGACAGGTAACTACCCAGCACCAAGTGTTGCTGCTGGCGCCATCACCAACACGAAGCTCGCAGACAACGCAGTCGGCACCTCGAAGCTTATTGATGCAAACGTGACAAATGCGAAGCTAGCAGACAATGCAGTCAACACCTCGAAACTCGCCGATGCAGCAGTAACCGATGCTAAGATCGCCAACGGTATCAGCTATTCTAAACTTAATGGCGCACCAAGCTCTTTGCCACCAAGTGGCACAGCTTCGGGAGATTTGACTGGGAGTTATCCAGCGCCAAGTGTCGCAGCAGGTGCGATAGACAATGCCAAACTCGCAGACAATGCGGTAGGTACTTCGAAGCTTGCTGACGCAAGTGTGACAACTGCAAAGCTTGCAGACAATGCAGTCAACACCACGAAACTCGCTGATGCAGCAGTGACAGACGCTAAGATTGCCAACGGAATCAGCTACTCAAAGCTCAATGGCGCGCCAAGCTCCCTGCCACCAAGTGGCACAGCTTCTGGAGATTTGACTGGGAACTATCCAGCACCAAGTGTTGCGGCAGGTGCGATAGACAATACCAAGCTCGCAGATAATGCGGTCGGTACTTCGAAGCTTGTTGATGCAAGCGTGACAACTCCAAAGCTCGCCGATGCAGCGGTGACAGACGCTAAGATCGCCAACGGAATCAGCTACTCAAAGCTCAATGGCGCACCAAGCTCCTTGCCACCAAGTGGCACAGCCTCCGGAGATTTGAGCGGGAACTATCCAGCACCAAGTGTTGCAGCTGGTGCGATTGACAATACCAAGCTCGCAGACAATGCGGTAGGTACCTCGAAGCTTGTTGATGCAAGCGTGACAACTCCTAAGCTCGCCGATGCAGCAGTAACCGATGCTAAGATTGCCAACGGAATTAGCTACTCAAAGCTCAATGGCGCACCAAGCTCCTTGCCACCAAGTGGCACAGCCTCAGGAGATTTGACCGGCAACTATCCAGCACCAAGTGTTGCAGCTGGTGCGATAGACAATACTAAGCTCGCAGACAATGCGGTAGGTACCTCGAAGCTTGTTGATGCAAGCGTGACAACTCCTAAGCTTGCCGATGCAGCAGTAACCGATGCTAAGATTGCCAACGGCATAAGCTATTCGAAGCTAAATGGTGCGCCAAGCTCTCTGCCACCAAGTGGCGCCGCCTCAGGTGATTTGACCGGCAACTATCCAGCACCAAGTGTTGCGGCAGGTGCGATAGACAATAGCAAGCTCGCAGATAATGCGGTAGGTACTACGAAGCTTGTTGATGCAAGCGTGACAACTCCTAAGCTCGCCGATGCAGCAGTAACCGATGCTAAGATTGCCAACGGCATAAGCTATTCGAAGCTAAATGGTGCGCCAAGCTCTCTGCCACCAAGTGGCGCCGCCTCAGGAGATTTGACCGGGAACTATCCAGCGCCAAGTGTTGCAGCAGGTGCGATTGACAATACCAAGCTCGCAGATAATGCGGTAGGTACTTCAAAGCTTGTTGATGCTAGCGTGACAACTGGGAAACTCTCTGACAACGTCATTAGTACAGTGAAGCTTCAAGATGGAAGCGTAACAAGCGCGAAGCTCGCCGATAGTGCAGTGAGCGATGCAAAGATTGCCTACGGCATCAGCTATGCAAAACTTAACGGAGCTCCAAGTTCCTTGCCACCAAGCGGTGCTGCGAGTGGAGATCTCAGCGGAAACTATCCAGCACCCGTAGTTGCGGCTGGAGCTATAACGAGCTCTAAGCTCGCAGATAGTGCAGTGAGTAGCGTAAAGATTCTCGATGGAAGTGTGACAACACCAAAGCTCGCTGACAATGCAATCAGTACAGCGAAGCTTCAAGATGCTAGTGTAACGAGCGCAAAACTGGCTGACAGTGCGGTGTCGACCTTAAAACTCCAGAATGAAAGTGTGACAAGTCTCAAACTTGCTGACAGCTCTGTAACAGATGCGAAAGTTGCTCCTGGTATTAGCTATGCAAAACTCAGCGGAGCTCCAAGTTCCTTGCCACCAAGCGGTGCTGCGAGTGGAGATCTCAGCGGAAACTATCCGGCGCCTGTGGTTGCGGCTGGAGCTATAACGAGCTCTAAGCTCGCTGATAGTGCCGTGAGTAGCGTTAAGATTCTCGATGGAAGTGTGACAACACCAAAGCTCGCTGACAATGCAATCAGCACAGCAAAGCTTCAAGATGCTAGTGTAACGACCTCAAAACTCGCGGATAGTGTGGTGTCGACCGTGAAACTCCAGCATGCAAGTGTGACAACTCTCAAACTTGCTGACAGCTCTGTAACAGATGCGAAAGTTGCTCCAGGTATCAGCTATGCAAAACTCAGCGGAGCTCCAAGTTCCTTGCCACCAAGTGGTGCTGCGAGTGGAGATCTGAGCGGAAACTATCCGGCGCCAGTGGTTGCGGCTGGGGTGATAAGCACCTCTAAGCTTGCTGACAGTGCAGTGAGTACAGCAAAACTCATTGACAGTTCCGTAACGACTGTGAAGCTACGCGATGCGAATGTGACGACGACCAAACTCGCAGACAACGCCATCACAATTCTGAAACTTGCTGACGCAAGTGTTAGTAGTCAGAAGCTTATCGACAGCTCAGTTACTACAATCAAGATTAGAGATGTGAATGTCACCACCGCTAAGCTCGCTGATAGCGCAGTGACCACGCAGAAAATCAGAAATGCAAATGTGACAACACAGAAGCTTGCTGATAGCTCTGTTACAGACGCGAAGTTGGCTAACGGTATTAGCTACTCAAAGCTAAGTGGCACTCCAACTTCACTCCCACCAAGTGGTGCAGCAGGCGGAGACCTCAGCGGTAACTACCCAGCACCTGTGGTAGCAGTAGGTGTTATCACCACACCAAAACTTGCTGATGATGCAGTGACAACATTCAAGATCAGCGATCAAAACATTACAACACCTAAGCTCGCTGACAATGCAGTGACGACGGTGAAGATCATGGATGCAAGTGTGACAACGTCAAAGCTTGCTGACAACGCAGTCACCACCTCGAAGATCACCGACGCAAACGTGACAACACCAAAGCTCGTTGACAACGCAGTGACGACGGCGAAGATCACAGATCTAAACGTGACAACACCAAAGCTCGCTGACAATTCCGTGACGACGGCGAAGATCACCGACGCTAATGTGACAACACCAAAGCTCGCTGACAATTCCGTGACGACGATCAAGATTGCCGATCAAAATGTGACTACACCAAAGCTTGTTGACAATGCGGTGACGACGATCAAGATCACTGATCAAAGCGTAACCACACCAAAGCTCGCTGACAATGCAGTAACAACTGTGAAGATCACAGATGCACATGTGACAACGCCAAAGCTTGCCGATGCATCGGTAACAGATGCTAAGGTGGCTAATGGGATTAGCTACTCGAAGCTCAGTGGTGCACCAAGTTCCTTGCCTCCAAGTGGCGCAGCAAGTGGTGACCTTAGTGGAAGCTATCCAGCTCCAGTAGTGGCAGCCGGAGTCATCAATACAACGAAGCTCGCCGACAATGCAGTAACCACCTCGAAGATCGCCGATGCAAACGTGACAACACCAAAGCTTGCTGACAACGCAGTCACGACGGTGAAGATCACCGATGCGAACGTGACAACACCAAAGCTTGCAGACAACGCAGTGACGACGGCGAAGATCACCGACGCAAACGTGACAACACCAAAGCTTGCAGACAACGCAGTGACGACGGTGAAGATCACCGATGCAAACGTGACAACGCCAAAGCTCGCCGACAACGCGGTGATTACCTCGAAGATCACCGATGCAAACGTGACAACGCCAAAGCTCGCCGACAACGCGGTGACAACAGCGAAAATCACCGATGCACATGTGACAACGCCAAAACTTGCCGATGCATCAGTAACCGACGCCAAGATCGCCAGCGGAATTAGTTACTCGAAGCTCAGTGGTGCACCAAGTTCCTTGCCTCCAAGTGGCGCAGCAAGTGGTGATCTTAGTGGAAGTTATCCCGCTCCAGTAGTGGCAGTTGGCGTCATCAATACAACCAAGCTCGCAGATAATGCAGTGACCACGGTGAAGATTGCAGATGCAAATGTGACAACCCCAAAGCTCGTTGACAATGCGGTCACAACTGCGAAAATCACAGATGCTAATGTCACCACACCAAAGCTCGCTGACAACGCCGTGACGACTGCCAAGATCACAGATGCAAATGTGACAACACCAAAGCTCTCTGACAACGCAGTGACGACAGTGAAGATCACGGATGCAAACGTGACGACGTCAAAACTCTCTGACAACGCAGTGACGACAGTGAAGATTACGGATGCAAATGTGACGACGCCAAAGCTCGCCGACAACGCAGTGACAACAGTGAAAATCACTGATGCAAACGTCACAACACCGAAACTCGCTGATGGCTCCGTGACAGATGTGAAAGTTGCCAATGGTATTAGCTATTCAAAGCTCAGTGGCGCACCAAGCTCCTTACCACCAAGTGGTGCAGCAAGTGGAGACCTAAGTGGAAGTTACCCAGCGCCAGTTGTAGCAGCAGGAGTTATCAATACTTCTAAGCTCGCTGACAACGCAGTAACAACTCTAAAGATCAGCGATGCAAATGTGACAACGCCAAAGCTTGCTGACAATGCAGTGACGACAGTGAAGATCAGTGATGCAAACGTGACAACACCGAAACTCGCAGACAATGCAATAACAACAGCGAAGATCACCGATGCAAACGTGACAACGCCAAAGCTTGCAGACAATGCAGTGACGACAGTGAAGATCACCGACGCCAACGTGACAACGCCAAAGCTTGCAGACAATGCAGTGACGACAGTGAAGATCACCGACGCAAACGTGACCACACCAAAACTCGCTGATGGCTCAGTGACAGATGTGAAAGTTGCCAATGGTATTAGCTATTCAAAGCTCAGTGGCGCACCAAGTTCCTTACCACCAAGTGGAGCAGCAAGTGGAGACCTAAGTGGAAGCTACCCAGCGCCAGTTGTAGCAGCGGGAGTTATCAATACTTCTAAGCTTGCTGACAATTCAGTAACAACTCTAAAGATCAGCGATGCAAACGTGACAACGCCAAAGCTTGCTGACAATGCAGTAACAACTCTAAAGATCACCGATGCAAACGTGACAACGCCAAAGCTTGCAGACAATGCAGTAACAGCAGCGAAGATCACCGATGCAAACGTGACAACGCCAAAGCTTGCAGACAACGCAGTGACGACAGTGAAGATCACCGATGCAAACGTGACAACAGCAAAGCTTGCAGACAATGCAGTGACAACAGTGAAGATCACCGATGCAAACGTGACAACAGCAAAGCTTGCTGATGGCTCTGTGACAGATGTGAAAGTAGCGAATGGAATAAGCTATTCAAAGCTCAGCGGTGCACCAAGCTCGTTACCACCTAGTGGTACAGCGAGTGGTGATCTCAGCGGTAGCTATCCTGCACCGGTTGTGGCATCAGGAGTTATCAATACAAGCAAACTCGCCGACAATGCCGTTACTACAGTAAAGCTTGCCGACACGTCTGTTACTATGTCAAAACTTCATCAGAGCGGCGCGACAAGTGGACAGTGCATACAATGGAATGGAACAAGCTGGGTTCCGAGTACAGTTTCAGTTCTTCAGTATTTCGCAGAGTCGCGGTATGCGAGTTACCCCAACGATGTCATTCCTGTGCATCAACTACGAGCAAGTGGAGTTGACCTTGCAATAGATCTAGTCCTCAGTCCGGTTGGCAACGGTGCTATCTCTGCAGAAGTAGCTGATGACTTAGCTGATGGAGGAAACAAACGAGGTACGTATTCGACCGATTGGCAGCGGATTCGGGTATATAATAGTCAAGTTGCAAGTGGCATGGGTGCTACTATTGCTGGAGGTACTAGTAACACTGCAAGTGGCCCTCTCTCTGCCACTCTTGGTGGTCACTTTAACTTAGCGTCAGGATATGCCTCTATTGCTGCTGGTGTTGGCAACATAGCGAGTGGTTCTAATAGTGCTGCACTGAGCGGGGAGTCGTCGACTGCAAGCGCATCATGGTCACTTGTCAGTGGTGGCTCACACAACTCTGCATCAGGTATACTCTCATTTATAGGTGGTGGAAGATTTCATGTAGCAAGTGGAGCCTCATCAACTGTAGCAGGAGGTGAACAAGATACGTCGAGCGGTGATTATTCCTTTGTAGGTGGTGGTAGTCTCAATCGTTCGAGTGGTTTAAATTCAACCATCGGCGGCGGATACTCAAACAAAGCAAGTGGCGAGAAGTCTACAGTCTCCGGAGGCGCTGAGAATACCTCTTCACATCAATACTCTTTTGTCGGCAGTGGACACTGGAATACATCGTCGAACTTTTGTAGTGTTGTGAGTGGTGGATGGAGTAATCTGGCAAGTGGACACATTTCAGTAGTAGCCGGGGGATCGTTAGATAGTGCCAAAGCTCCTTACAGCATGATTGGTGGTGGCTGGGGGAACATGGTAGACGTAACAGGAGACTATTCCGCTATAACAGGCGGACTAAGGAATTATGTTCATGGCAATCGCAGCGCTATTAGCGGAGGTGAGAGAAATTCTGTTCAAGGCAACAATAGCACAATTGGTGGAGGGTACGTGAATCTAGTAAACGATGATTATGCCGTTGTTTCTGGTGGTTCCTCAAATGTTGCAAATGCACAGTATTCAATCGTTGTAGGAGGTAGTCAGAACTCTGCGTTGGGCACTTACTCTCTAGTTACTTCCGGACTACAGAATCGTGTAGAAGGTGACTATAGTATAATTGGAGGCGGTATGCTGAACAGAGTTGCAACTGTACTAGGCTCTTTCATCGGCGGCGGATATCAATCTCTGGTAGAAGGTGATTATTCGATTGTAGGAGGAGGACAAACCAACAGGGCTTTGACTGATTGGACTGCTGTGGTAGGTGGGTTAAATAACACAGCGTTTTCGTCAGGGTCGTTTGTTGGAGGTGGTGCGTACAATGAAGCTCGAGGAGCTTATACAAGTGTAGCCGGAGGAGCATACAATATCGCGGGAAGTAATGTTTCAGGAAATTACTCATTCGTTGGAGGTGGACTTCAAAATCAAGCTACAGGAACAACCGCGACTATATGTGGTGGATCGGGAAGTGTAGGTAGCGGAGCAAATGCTTTCATTGGAGGTGGAAATGCCAATCAGGCAACCGCTCTACTCACAACGGTCGGTGGAGGTCAGAGCAACACAGCTAGCGTACAGTTTGCGTCAGTATTGGGTGGTTACTCCAATATTGCTCAAGCACAGTCCTCTGTAGTGAGCGGTGGCGAGTCAAATACCGCTAACGGATTAGCCGCAGTAGTTGGAGGCGGCTTGACGAATACGGCCTCTGGCACGGTAGCTGTTGTAAGTGGTGGACAGCTCAACACAGCTTCGCAGAGTCGAGCCACTGTGGGCGGTGGGTATGGCAATACAGCAGGCGGGCCGGGAAGCACCATATCCGGAGGCAATGATAACTCAGCGTACGGTTCCGGAGGAATTGTGTGTGGTGGTAGCTCGAATAGTGCGGATGGAGTGAGTACAATAGTCAGCGGGGGTGCGTCAAATACGGCTAGTGGTAGCTACTCACACATTCTTGGAGGAATTGGAAACACTGCAAATGGAATATTCAATCTTGTGTATGGCCTTGATGTAGATCCACCCGTCCCCGAAAACTTTCGTGCATACTTCTTTGATCCCGACGATGTTGGTTTTCTTGGTGTCAACCGTGAGAATCTTGACTACCCTATACACGTTGGTGATTCTACAAACAATGGAAACGGCGCACACTTGACTACGGGTGGTGTGTGGACGAATGCATCATCGCGAACATTTAAGGACAGGCTCACCACTCTGGACAGCGCTGATGTTTTGCGAAAAGTTCGCGACATGGATCTTGGTGGCTGGTGGTATAAGAACACTCAGGAATATCACATTGGACCTTTCGCAGAGGATTTTCGATCAAGCTTTGGTACGGGTGTTCTTGATCAACCAACCAGTGGCACTTACTTGGCTGCCACTGACGTTGCAGGAGTCGCTCTCTATACAGGTCAACAACTGATAAAATCCAATGAAGCGCAACAAGAGCGTATCAATGCCCTAGAGAAGAAGAACGCTGAACTCGAAGAACGTCTAGCTCGCATCGAACGCCAAGAACAACCACCAGTACCAAACCCAGAAATCAATGCAGACCGCATTGGAGCTCCTCTCGTTCGTATTATCTCTGTTGTTCCTGATCCTGCTTCCTCGACCGTTGTCATCCGCTTTCATACCGAATTGAGTGCTCCTCATACTCTTAAAGTAGTGAGCGGAAGCGGTGAGATGCGCAGCCTTCTGCTATCCAACGTACAACTCAATGCTGGAGATTATGATGTTGAACTTAATGTTCAGGATTATGTCAATGGTTGGTATGTGGTTAATCTCGAGACTTCATCTGGTGCTACGCAAAGACTGTTTCGAGTGATTCACTAGATGTCAACTGTTCTTATGTCTTGTTCCGGAGAACCAAAAATGCACAAGCACCATTCACGATTATACTCAGCTCTCTTTCGCTGCCTAGTGCTCAGCTCCGCACTATTCTGTGGTACCACACCGCAGCTTATCGCGCAACTGAGCATACCAAGAGCAGTGCTTGGAAGCGGTGCTATGAATGCCTCTTCAAGCCAACACTCGTTGAGAGGAACACTCAGCCAAACGGCCATTGGTCGCAAGAGCTCAACCAATCTTCAGCATAATGTTGGCTATTGGTATAGCATTCAGGGCATTCTTGATGCAGATCGTTACTCAGCACTGGTTGTGCTGCCAAATACTCACGCAGCACCGGGAGAAACACTTGGAATACCATTGATCCTACAACAGTCAAAGAACATTCTTCAGTCAGGAGCGCGCACCTTCAAAGCAGTATTGCGTTTTAACGCAACACTTCTGGAACCAAGTAACAAGAGTGGTTACACGAGGACGAATGATACTGGTTGGGTGAGTGTGACAGGGAGCATCAGCGACAGCTCACAGATACTAACGACAACAGAATTTATAGCGAAGCTTGGGAACAACGAGAACACACTGGTCGAGATTGAAAGTTTCGTGATCGTTGAAACAGCAAGTGTTCGCATCCTGAAGAAACCTGGCTTGTTCTCGTTAGACGGTGTGTGCCGCGAAGGCGGAGTTATACGCTTGATAAAGAGTGTGCTGCCTACTACTCTGCAGATGTTTCCTAATCCCGCTGGCGACCAAGCTCGCATTCAGGCATTTCTGACCGAAGATGGTTTGACAGACATCTACCTTATTGATCAACGAGGGGTGAATGTGCTAAGCTTCTACGGTGCTGAGGCAAAGCCGGGTGCATTGGACTTTGCCGTAGATCTGACGGGTACACCAAGTGGTAGTTATTTCCTCATGATGAAAACACCGAATGAAGTGTTTAGTCAAAAAGTAATCATCCAAAAGTGATTCAACTGAATGATGCGTACAAAACTTCACTATGCACTTCTCATGCTATGCTTACTGGGCTACAGTGGGTATGCACAGAGCCTTAGCCCAGATAGCGTTTTCGTGTGGAAAGCCGGAATTGGCGCTGGCTTGGTTTTTAACAACCACCAGACGGGTTTCACTCAGTTGCCAAATGTGCCAAGCTGCGCACCATTGTTTAGCAATGGGAGCGGGAGCGGAATCCAACTCTCAGCCTTTTTTGGTTTGGCACTGCAGTCACCATGGTCGCTTCACCTTGGGCTTGAATACACACAGCTGAACGGACAGATAACTGCAACACAACAGCAACTGGTTGACGACAATGGGGCACGCGAAGCAACAATTGAGTACGCAATTCAAACTCGAGTATCGAGTGTTGCGTTGTCTCCAGAACTGAGCTACGCTTTCGGTCCCCTCAGTCTTCATGCTGGAGCTCGTGTTGGTATGCTTCTGAAACCAAGCTATGTACAAAGTGAGAAGATTGTAGCACCAAATACCATCGTCTTCGAGAATGACCGACGTGATCGCATGAATTTCTCAGGCGACGTTGACCAAAGCTCCGGTATGGAGCTCAGCGTCAAACTTGGATTGCGTAGCTCTTTGCCTCTCAGTAGCGATAAAAAATGGTCATGCGAGCCCAGCCTCTACTACACCTATATGCTTTCGAACCTTCTCGCAACACCCGACCCATGGAAGATTCATAGTGCGCAGTTTGGAGTGTCGATCGTATACACTAAGAGAAATGAACCTGCCCCCGAATTGCCTCCACCACCTGTGCCTGAGGTTAAGCCAGAACCAAAAGAGCCAGTTATAGCTGTGATTCCGAAGCCGAAGAAGACACTCGTTGTAGGTCGCTACGAGCCGGTGCTTCGTGATACGAACAGTAATCTCATAGATCGACAACTCATCATTCGAAATACGATATCGCAGAATACCTATGCGATGATTAACTATGTGTTCTTTGACAGCGCCTCAGCGCAACTTCCTTCCCGTTACAAACTACTGAGTCCAAGTGAAAGCAAGCGCTTTCAAACCAATGAACTCAATGCAACAAGTACGCTTGAGATTTATTATAACATTCTGAATCTGGTGGGTAAACGCATGCAAGAGGATGCCAAAACCAAGATTGTTTTAGTTGGCTGTAACGCGTCGGAAGGATCAGAAAAGAACAACCTTGCGTTATCGCGCGCTCGCGCCGAGAGTATTAAAAACTACCTCACAAACGTGTGGCAGGTTGAGGCGTCGCGTATTTCCATTCAAGCACGGAACCTACCGGAATCACCATCAAACAGTTCTACAACAGATGGAGTAGAAGAGAATCGTCGAGTCGAAATTCGCACGGAGTCAAGCGAGCTTTTGGAACCTCTGATCTTCAGTGATACTGTCTGTACCATCAACGCAGGCAGCATTTCGTATCCAGGAATGATCCAACCAGGTGTTGTTGTGCGTTCGTGGTCGCTTGATATTACGAACAACGGCAAGGTTGTAACAACCTTTGGCAGCCAAGGCTCGTTGCCCACCGATATAGTGTGGGACACTCGGAAAGATAGAGAACGTATTCAACGTATGAAAGGCACACTTTCAGCGAAGCTGAAAGTGATTGATGAAGATGGGCAAGTGTTAGAAACAGATGCAGAGGCAATTAACATCCAACAACAACGGGTGCGCAACTCTACCATTCAACGTTTCTCACTGATAACCTTTGCTTTCAATGCAAGCACGATGTCGAAAGCGGATCGTCACATCATTTCAATTATTCGCAAAAACATCACACCGAAGTCTACAGTATATGTGAGCGGCTACACCGACCGTCTCGGCGACCCAGTTCACAATCAACAACTCTCAGAACAACGCGCACTACAGGTTGCAAAAGTTCTCGGCGTACCTCCAGAGAACGCGCGCGGTGAAGGTGCTGCCAACCAAATGTACGACAACAACACACCGGAAGGTAGATTTTATAGTCGAACGGTTATTGTTACGATTGAAACTCCATTGGAATAGTGCACTTACAGGATGGAAATGGCGAGGACGTAGTTGTAAAGAATCTGTATCTGATCACAATCTAAACGCGTTTGTATTTAGCTGGTGCGGTCGGGTGTATTCTTGAGCGTAGACGCGATGAATCGCGTCTCTACAAAATAACGCGATATGTACTGCGCCTTCGGCGCATACAGATGAACGTTAACCCGTAGAGACGCGATTCATCGCGTCTAAGGTAAAGAATGGTAAAGAAAGAGTCGTGCGGAATACGTATCGGATCACGATCTAAACGCAGTTGTGTTCGCCAGGTGTAATGGGCTGTATTCTTGAGTGTAGACGCGATGAATCGCGTCTCTACAAAATAACGCGATATGTTCAGCGCCTTCGGCGCATACAGATGAACGTTAACCCGTAGAGACGCGATTCATCGCGTCTCAGGTAAAGAATGGTAAAGATAGAGTCGTGCGGAATACGTATCGGATCACGATCTAAACGCAGTTGTGTTCGCTTGGTGTAATGGGGTGTATTCTTGAATGTAGACGCGATGCATTGCGTCTCTACATGATATCACGTACTAGCCAGCGCCTTCGGCGCAATCACATGTAGTATCAAACAACAACATGCGCCGAAGGCGCTCACGAACACGCGACCATTGTAGAGACGCGATTCATCGCGTCTAAGGTAAAGAATGGTAAAGATAGAGTCGTGCGGAATACGTATCGGATCACAATCTAAACGCAGTTGTGTTCGCCAGGTGTAGTCGGATGTATTCTTGAGTGTAGACGCGATGAATCGAGTCTCTACATGATATCACGTACTAGCCAGCGCCTTCGGCCCAATCACATGTAGTATCGAACAACAACATGCGCCGAAGGCGCTCACGAACACGCGATCATTGTAGAGACGCGATTCATCGCGTCTCAGGTAAAGAATGGCAGAGATAACGACATGCGGAAAACGTATTTGTTCACAATCTAAACGCAGTTGTGTTCGCGTGGTGCTGTCGGATGTATTCTTGAGTGTAGACGCGATGAATCGCGTCTCTACATACTGACACGTAATAGTCAGCGCCTTCGGCGCAATCACATGTACCATCGAACAACAACACGCGCCGAAGGCGCTCACGAACACGCGATCATTGTAGAGACGCGATTCATCGCGTCTCAGGTAAAGAATGGTAAAGATAACGACATGCGGAATACGTACCAGATCACAATCTAAACGCAGTTGTGTTCGCCAGGTGTAGTCGGGTGTTTTCTTGAGTGTAGACGCGATGAATCGCGTCTCTACATGATATCACGTACTAGCCAGCGCCTTCGGCGCAATCACTTGTAGTATCGAACAACAACATGCGCCGAAGGCGCTCACGAACACGCGACCATTGTAGAGACGCGATTCATCGCGTCTCAGGTAAAGAATGGCAGAGATAACGACATGCGGAATAAGTATCTGACCACAATCTAAACGCAGTTGTACTCGCCTGGTGCGGTCGGGTGTATTATTGAGTGTAGACGCGATGAATCGCGTCTCTACATGATATCACGTACTAGCCAGCGCCATCGGCGCAATCACATGTAGTATCGAACAACAATATGCGCCGAAGGCGCTCACGAACACGCGACAATGGTAGAGACACTATTCATCGCGTCTCAGTCAAAGAACGGTAAAGATGGTATCGCTCGGGATCCGAATCAGATCGCAGCGTGCATGCGTTGTTTTGCACCTGATACCTGAGCGTGTATTCTTGATGACAGACGCAATGCCTATGCTCGCCATTCCTACATCCTCAGTACCGTACTAATTCCGTAGTCCAATGAAGTCTCATTCTGTCGGTATTGTAGGACTATGATAGACGAACCAACCATTGAACCCAATGACTGGGAAGATAAAGTCGGTAGATCGTTAGCGCAGAAGGTACAGTTGTATGTTTTGCGTTCGCTTTGTTTTCGAGAGCGTCATCGGCTAGGGGAACTTCAGGACCTGATGATGAAGGAGTTGGAGCAGACGCAAACGACGCCAGGCGTTGAAAGCATTGATTTTCAGAGTTATGAAATATTGTTACAGAGTAGATATTGGTCGTGCACCAAAACCGAGATTCATGTGCTGGCTATGCGCAGACTTCAGTATCACGAACAAGAGATTCGTGAGTATATTCTAGGGTGTAACCAGGATCCCACAGCACTGCTTCAAACGCTCGACAAGAAAGAGGCGGCCCACCGCCTTCAGTTATCGCATTCAACCATTGGAGGGGAATAGGCAATGGATCAACAGAAACGTGATATAGAGAATCTGAATGAACAGCTCGCTCTAAGCCGTCGACGAGATCAACGGCGAGATCTTAGCATACAGCTTGCAGAGAAGTATATCGGCGTTTCAACTCCTGATGCAGCAGCTTTCGCACAAGCTACTCTCGATCTTGTAAAACTGGAGACACGTCGCGCTCAAGCATCAAACGCTCAACAACTGCGCAATGAGAGCGCACGCTATCGGGCCTATGTGGTGCTGTTCACGACCAGCTATAACTCTGAACGTGTTTCGGAATGGCTGCCACGTGTGCATGAAGCAATCGCATTCTTTGAGCAAGTGAACGATAAGCTTCGTGCAGCTACCGCGCGTCAAAAACTGGCTTTCTATTGTGTGCGCTCCTTCGACTTTGTTCAAGCACGTGCCCTTTACGAACAAGACCTGGAGTATCTCCGTGAACACAGTGAACATCGCGCACTCGCTGCAGCTCTGAATGGCCTGGCTCAAATAGCATTGCGGGAAGCAAAGCATGAAGAAGCATTGCGCTTGTTTACACAAGGTCGCATTGCGGCGGAAACCATAGGCGAAACCAGATTTCTCATAGCAATGGAAGTAGGACTGGGGTCGGTACACCAGGATCTTTCTCACTTTGATCAAGCAAAGGAACACTATCAGCGTGCACTACAACTGAGTGATGAAGAGCACATGCCGCAACAAACTGCGTCAATACATATTGGACTTTCTACCATGGCTAGTATGGACGGAGACTTCGCCGGAGCTATACGGCATTGCGAACGCGCCATACATCTGTCACGCCTCAGCAACGACGGTTATACTGAAACGGCTGCGCTCGAACTTGCTTCCGGCGCATGGCTTACTTTGGGTGATGAAGCGCGCGCGTTGGATCTACTGCATCAACTTGAAACTCGTGCTAGGAATATGGGATCAACTCTGCGTCAAGCTGGTTCCCACAACCTCATGGCAAGCATCTACGCCAAACGAAAAGAGTATGAACAAGCATTACATCACTTTAGCGAAGCATGTACCCTTTTTGATCTGTTACAAGAACCGCGTGGACAGTGTTACACAAGAGCAAACATTGCGCAGACGCACTACGATCTTGGAAACATAGACCAAGCAAATGTATTCGTACAAGATGCACTTCAACGCGCAAGAAGTGCTTCGTTTGAAGACCTTGTTTTCGAGATACTTCCCATACACTGTGCTATCGCCCTGCGCCAAGGCAGCTCCTCTCTAGTAGTGTCGGAGTTGGAGCATGGCAGGAAGCGAAGCCAAGACTTGCAACATGCTCGTGGATATGCCCTGCTAACAAAGTGTCTTGCAGACTGCGCACTCGCTGCGAATCGCGAACAACAGGCTCTTGCACTCTATCAAGAGTGTTTTGAAGGCGCTAAGAGTATTGGCGATCTGGAACAAGCATCGAGTGTTGCAGAATGTTGTGCAAGAGTGCATGAAGGTCGTAGCGACTTCAAAACAGCCTACTACTGGAAAGTTAAGTGTCAAGAACTCGAACATCGCTATATCAATGAACGCTCCGAGCGCACTGCACGCAACATGATAATCCTTCTCGAGACCGAACGGTTTCAAAAAGAGCGTGATCAACTCTTGCAGCAAAACGAGTTGCTACAGAAGGAAAACGAATTCAAGCAGAAAGAACTTTCTGCTATGGCATTACATCTCGTTCACAAGAACGAGGTTCTCGAACAACTCAAACTTCAAGCCCGTAAAATTGTGAGCGAGTATAGTAGAGAAGCGCATAACATGGTGGACGAAATGCTTCACCACATCAATCAAGCCTTACGTGATGACGCCTCGTGGGAGTCCTTTCAGCAACAGTTCAGTCGCATACACTCCAACTTCGCTCAAGAGCTGAGCGAACGATATCCCAAGCTCACCCCAATGGAACTCAAAATCTGCTCGTTGCTTAAAATCCAACTCAACACCAAAGAAATAGCAGCGGCACTTGTACTGAGTCCACGCACTGTCGAAGACCATCGAAACCGACTACGAAAAAAATTCGGCTTAGAAAAAGACCATAATCTCAGCACATTCCTAAGCTCGCTTGGATAGATCTTCATACGATTCATTATCATGCTCCGCTGCTTCGCAGCTCCGACGGTTTTCGGGAATGTGCTCTTGATTGAAGACGGGATACATCGCGTCGTTACACATGTGCCGTGTAAACGCAGTCTTGTCTGCCTGTTGTTTGCAGGTGTATTCTTGATTGAAGACGCGATGAATCGCGTCTCTACAACATAACGCGATATAGTCAGCGCCTTCGGCTCTAGCTGATGCAGGTTAGCCAGTAGAGACGCGATTCATCGCGTCTCAGGCAAAGAATGGTAAAGATGGAGTCGTACGGGATCCGCATCGGATCACAGGTTCATGCGCCGAAGTTCGTCACATGCATTTAGGTGTATTCTTGATTGTAGACGCGATGAATCGCGTCTCTACAACATAACGCGATATGGTCAGCGCCTTCGGCGCTAGCTGATGAAGGTTAGCCAGTAGAGACGCTATTCATTGCGTCTCTGGCAAAGAATACACCTTCAGAACAAATACACCGACAACACAGAGTACATCAACTAAACAAATGAATCAACACCAACCCCTTTCAACACCGCGCCCGGCATGTGTGATTGCAATGCGCCACTACCAATGAGTATCCATGTCATCTCAGTGCCTAGAGCAATCGATACACAGTGCCGGGATAGGCGTTGATTCCTCTGAATGTTATGTTGTGCAGACACTTGTTGTAGTTCTATTTGCGTTTCACCGGAACATCGATGGCAGGAACCGTTTTCAGGTACAACCACATTGCTCTGCGTTCCTCGGGCGAGGTGCCAATGATTCGAGGCATTGTATTGCTGAGAACTTTTCCAGATGGCGTTTCGCCGCTTAAGACGGCGCGCTCGAACTGTTCGTAGGTCCATGAGCCGATTCCGTGACTCATGCTCGGGCTGATGTTTGCTGAAGGTGTTAGCGAGAAGTCATGTCCAACAATCTCATTGCCTCCTCCTAAATATCCCGGAGAGTCTTCAGGCTTGTATGGATTGAGTGTTTCGAAGCTTTGGGAATGACAGCCATAGCATTCGTAGCGTGCTTGAACCAGATACTTCCCAAAGCGCAGCGTATCATTTGGCGAAATGGAAGGAACGGCAGTGCCATCGTACGCGATTGGCGCAAACAAGCCGAGCTTTTGTATTGCCTTTTCAAAGAACCCCGCTTTGTGCGCAGGAGGTGCGTGTTCCGAAGCTGCAACGAAGTCATTCTCAGAACGCAGATAGGATATAATGCAGTTGAGTTCTTCATCTGATTGAATTGGTGAGGACATGTAAGGTCCGGCGAAGTAACCATCTCGTTTTATACCGGTTCGCAAGAGATAGGCCAACTCACCGTCGCTGTAGTTTGCTATTCCGTGCTTTGCACTCTTGGTAATGTTTCCCGACCAGAGTTCTGTGAACATTTCATCGCCTTTGTAGAACAGACGACCACTGAGCTTGCCATCTTCGCCAAGGTGACAATACGCACATCGTTCCGTTACAATCTTTCGTCCGAGATCGAGATGTACAGAGTCAGTATAGAGCTGACTTGCAATGGACTTTCGTTCGTACTGTGGAAGGTCGGATAGCGCAACCCATGCAGCTAATCCACCAATGCCAACTACCAACAAGAGAACCAGCAGACCAAGTACCTTCAGTATCTTTTTAAACATGTCGTGACCCCTGAGTTTAGAAAAACCGAATACGTAGTGTTAATACACTCTTCGCAGGCAAAATAGATCTCTAAACAATGACATAGACTACGGTATTGCTACGGTATGACCTAAAAAGTACCTGAGAAAGGTCTCGATGCTTTCATTCAAGAGTCGAGACCGGTATCATCTCTGATTGTACAGCCGATGTAGATCTTTCGATCTTCTCCAATACCAACGACAGCATTCTTGTGATCAAAGTTCTCTCGCTACTTCCATTCCATTGAGCGAGAAGACAAGCGCCTGGTATTCGATGTCAATTTCTGAATATACCCGAGATTGCAGCCGTCGCGCCAAACATGTTATTCAGAGCGCAGAATGGTTGAGCATGGTTTTCCACAATTGGGGATAAGGCAGTATGATAGAGTGTACAATTCTGAAACAAGAACAACTACATTTGATCGGAATGAGCTTACGAATGTCGCACATCAACAATCGCACAGTCGAGCTCTGGCGTGGTTTCATGCCACGTCGACGCGAGATCACCGCTACAGATAGCTACCTCTATTCATTGAGAGTCTATGATCGAATAGACCATCCATTTCATGATCCCAGTGCAGAGTTTGTAAAGTGGGCTTGTGTTAGGACCCAAGAAGGAAGTGAGATTCCCGAAGGAATGCAGGAGATAGTGGTTCCAGACGGACTCTACGCAGTGTTTCCCTATAAAGGTTTACCAAGTGCCGCTGCCTCCATTTTTCGTGCAATTTTTACTGAGTGGCTGCCTAACTCTGAGTATCAGCTCGACCTGAGACCGCATTTCGAACTACTAGGGGAGAAATACGATAACAACAGCCCGGACTCTGAAGAGGATATCTATCTACCTATACGTCCACGCTAACAAATCGTTGAGAAATCTGGCCGAGCTGCGCAGCAGCGAGCATGAAGAAAAGAACTCCTTGTGACTTATTAACACCCTCAAGTCTGACGCATTTGCCATTGCTAAGGCCTCTAATTTTGCCAGAACAGTGGCCACGAAGCTACCTTTTTATCAACACTATACTGCATCTCTTATGGCACGTACTAGCACGTATTTGAATTTCGAGCGCAATACTGAAGAAGCGTTCAACTTCTATAAAAGTATCTTTGGTGGCGAATTCCTGGGCCAAGGCATTATACGCATGAGTGGTGGACCTGCACCTGAACAGGGGGGGGCTCCACTATCGGAAGCTGATGCTAACTTGGTGATGAATGTACAGTTAGCCATAACTGGTGGACATGTCATCATGGGAACGGATGCTCCAGAATCCATGGGTTTTAAGCTCGTGAAGGGCAATAACATGTACATAAACCTTGAACCCGACACACTAGCTGAAGGGGAGCGTCTGTTCGCAGCCTTGTCTGAAGGCGGAAAGATCGGAATGCCTCTCACCTATATGTACTGGGGTGCACATTTTGGAACTCTTACGGATAAGTTTGGGATTCAGTGGATGTTTAATTGTGCGGGGTAGAGTGTAATAGCCCCCCCCCTCATTTTTGTATTGGAATGTGTACCCATGGTTCCGCGTCGCGGAACCATGGGCTGAGATAAATCGGCCTTTCAGGCCTCGATACGGGGGGGGGCACGTGAACCCAGGGTTGCGCTTCGCGCCGCCCTGGGCTGAGTTAAGACGGCCTTTCAGGCCTCGATACAGCCGTGCGCTTTAGCACCCAGGGTTGCGCTCCGCGCCACCCTGGGCTGAGATAAATCGGCCTTTCAGGCCTCGATATGGTGGGGTGCATGTACCCAGGGTTCCGTTTCGCGGTACTCTGGACTGAGTTAAGACGGCCTATCAAGCCTCGATATTGGGGGGGGCATGCAACCATGATTCCGTTTCGCGGTACTTTGGACTGAGTTAAAACGGCCTCTCAAGCCTCGATACTGGGGGGGTGTGCCCATCATTCCGTTTCGCGGTACTCTGGACTGTGTCAAAACGGCCTATCAGGCCTCGATGTAGGTGTAGGTTAGCGTACCCAGGGTTCCGCGTCGCGGCACCCTGGGCTGAGTTAAGACGGCCTTTCAGGCCTCGATACAGCTCTGCGCCTTAGCACCCAGGGTTGCGCTTCGCGCCACCCTGGGCTGAGATACATCGGCCTTTCAGGCCTCGATATGGTGGCGCATGTACCCAGGGTACCGCATCGTGGCACCTTGGACTGAGATAAATCAGCCTTTCAGGCCTTGATACAGCTGTGTGCTTTAGCACCCAGGGTTGCTCTTCGCGGCACCCTGGACTGAGATAAATCGGCCTTTCAGGCCTTGATACAGCTGTGTGCTTTAGCACCCAGGGTTGCTCTTCGCGGAAACCTGGGCTGAGATAAGTCAGCCCTTCAGACCTCGATATGGGGGGGGCATGTACCCATGGCTTCACTTTGCTGCAGTCTTGGCTCTGAGCAATCGGCTTTGCAGGACTTGACGTTCGTTAAGTGTAAGATCTTTTGAGTTCGTCCAAAGTGCGCGGGGGTCGCTTCGCTCCTGCTTGAGGAGCTGGGTGTTTGCCCGATGTACTGTGATGATGGTGTATTGCGCGCGACCTATCCTCACAATTGGCACACATTTTCCTACCTTTGGAACTCAAATCGTCACGTGTGACGTATGTTGTTGTTTTTGATACTGTTAGGACATCTCATGGATGAGAAATTGTTGACGGTGATTAATACGGTGCTGCAAAACCGTGGACGCAGCACAATTAGCGCCTTACAGCCCGCAATGGATTTGCGCAAGGATCTTGCTTTTGACTCGTTGGATTTGGCAGAACTCACTGTGCGAGTAGAAGCTGAGTTTGATGTTGACATTTTCGAAGATGGACTTGTGGCTACTGTGGGCGAGATTCAACAGAAACTAGCCTAGGTTCTTGCAATGGATCTCTTCTTCAAGGATTGTGCTCGTGGTTTGAATGTGAGTTGGGAGGATTTACTCGAACGACTCGCCTTGCCGCGCCACTACACGAGCATCTGTGCCAATGATGACTATTTCAGCATCGTAGAACACATTATTGTGTCGCTGCTTTGTAACAGGGGCATTGTGCTCCTTGATCACGACATGAGCGCGGAGGAACGCGCTCTGGTACTGAACGACCAGAATCTGCTCGTTGAAGATGGAACCGTTGAGCTTCCTCGATTCACAACCAAACAAGAGCTTCAAGCTGCACTCTGTACAGATCATGAGGGGTGGACTATTACACTCTTCACCTCGGGAACTACGGGTAGACCCAAGCGCGTCAGTCATTCATTTCGCTCTATTAGTCGTGCTGTACGACATAGTGACAAACATGCTCATGATCTGTGGGCTTTGGCCTACAACCCAACTCACATGGCAGGTATTCAAGTCATCTTGCAAGCACTGCTGAATGCGAACTCAGTTGTTCGGGTGTTTGGATTAGACCCGGCTACAGCAGTTGAGCAGATACGTGAGAATGCTGTGACGAATATCTCGGCAACACCCACCTTCTATCGACTCTTACTTGGCCAGCAATGTGTTTGCCCTAGTGTTCTACGTCTTACCTCTGGTGGTGAAGCCTTCGATGCGGCAACCATTAAACGATTGCTTCAACTCTTTCCGAACGCGAAGATCACCAATGTGTATGCTAGCACTGAGTTCGGGGCATTGTTTGCTGCAGAAGGACGTGACTTTGTAGTTAAGCAGACGCTCCGTGAAAAGGTTCGCATTGAAGAGCAGGAGCTCTTAGTGCACACGACTTTACTCGGCGAGTCGATGGTGATTGATGGTGAATGGTATCACACTGGAGACCTAGTGGAGATTGTTCACGAAGAACCGTTGACGCTTCGCTTTGTATCGCGAAAGAGTGATATGATCAATGTAGGTGGTTATAAAGTTAATCCTGCTGAAGTGGAAGACAGCCTGCGCTCCCATGAATTTGTGCGCGAAGCGCGCGTGTATGCAAAGTCAAACTCGGTTGTTGGCAGCATTGTTTGTGCGGAAGTGGTGCGTGCATCTGAATCGCTGAATGAAACAGAACTACGTGCATTCTTGGCGGAACGACTGCAGGAATTCAAGCTTCCACGTATGATCAAGTTTGTGTCTGAGTTAGATACCACCCGAAGCGGAAAATTGAAAAGGATGTAAAGGACCTGTTATGAATGTCTTGATAAGTGGAGTGTCGAAGGGATTAGGACTCGAGGTTTGCAAGCAGTTGCTGCAAGCAGGACATGTTGTGTATGGCATTAGTCGGAGTCATAGTGATGGACTCAAAGCCTTGGAAGAGCACTATGCTGGAAAGCTGCACTGGATGTCTTACGATCTTGCCAATGCGAGCGACGTCAACTCAAGCATTTTCAAACAGTGGATTGGTAATAGTGTTGCCATTCATGCGTTTGTCAACAACGCAGCGCAAGCCTACGATGACATTGTGACAAATCTCAAGCTGGAACCGTTGCAGCATATGTATGCTGTCAATGTGTTTACACCGATGATGATGACGAAGTCGGTGATTCGAAACATGCTGTTGCACAATGTTGCAGGCAGCATTGTCCACGTTTCCTCAATCAGCGTTCACACTGGATACAAGGGATTGGCTATGTACGCCAGCACAAAAGGTGCGCTCGAAGCTTTCTCGAAGAACACTGCTCGTGAGTGGGGTGAGAAAGGTATACGATCGAATGCAGTGGTAGCTGGCTTTATGGAAACGGATATGAGCTCAGCGCTCGATGACGAGAAAAAAGCGCGCATCTATGCACGCACCTCGCTGAAGAAGGCAGTGTCGATCGAGTCCTGCGCACAGACAATCTGCTTCCTTATCTCAGAGGCTGCTGCATCGATTAGCGGACAAAATATTCACGTAGACAACGGGACCATTTAAGCGATGAGTGAAGAGTATACAGGCAATCAATCACAGGAAGCACCAGCTCGATTGACGCACTCGGTGCCCACGCTTCTCATCTTTGGTGCACGTAGCACTGCGCTTGAGATATTCGATGTGGTCCAATTGGCTTATCAACATCACTTTGTTGAACAGCTATTCGTTGTGGGAAACGATGAAGAGGTTGAAACCCCCGCTCCGCAGGTTCGCGATGCTGATCTTGCTGAACTAGTAGGCACTAGCGCTCATAATTTCAGATACATCCTCTCCTTTGCAAATCAAAAACTTCGAGCCAAGTGCGTGGAGCAAATGAAAGAACTCGGCGTTGCTCCGCAAACACTCTTGCACCCAACTGTAGTCATGAGCCCGAGTGCTAGCGTTGGAGAAGGATGCTACATCGCCGCAAGCACAGCACTGAGCACAAACGCTGTTGTTTCTGATCACTGCATTGTAAACTTCAATTGCACCATCGGCCACGACTCCCAACTTGATGCACATGTCATGGTGAATCCAGGAGCTCGCGTGAGCGGAAACGTTCACATTGGGGCGCGTACAATGATTGGCGCGAACGCTTTCGTTTTCCAAGGCACCAGTGTCGGTACAGACTGCGTGATCGATGCTATGACCTATGTTGATCGCGATATCCCCAACAAACAAATCTGTAGCTCCAAGCAAGCCTTGACGGTCTTGCGTCGGGTAGTGTTTTAGTGACGTAGGGTCGGGCGGTGTTTAGTGAAGTAGAGACTCCCGTCTCTGTGCTTTACACAGTGGAGCACTTTATGGTCGTGTTGACGTTCTATTGAGCTTGTTGCATGACTACAACTCCAGCGACAGTAAAGAACGAACAGACGAGTAGCATGCGGGTCGTATACCACTTGCTCACAGCCAAGCTGTTCTCGCTACTCGAAAAGTGATCTAAACACAGACAACACGCAGCGCTCAATACTGCACCGGCGTCTCAGCCTCAATTTCTACTGTTCGTGAATAGAACCTACCTTCTGGGAGATCATTGTTATAGACAGGAGCTTCGTTTTTGAGATCAATGCTGTTGATCTTGAAGGGAGCAAGTTCTTGAGCCACTGACTTCGCGCGACTAAGAGCGAGAGTACGATTATAGCTAGCATCACCAGTTCGATCCGTAAAACCATACACATTAATGCTCGAGTTCGCCTGAATGTTGTGCTTAACGATGGCAAGCACCTGACGATCGAGCGCAGAGACATCGCTATGTCTGATGGCAAAGAGATTGACACCAAAGTGAGCTATCTCCTTGTCACCGCGACGCTCTAGACGTTTCTTGCGGATGGTGAGCATCTCAACAGCTACACGTGTCTGGGCGGACTCTTCTTTTCCTAAGCTATCGGATACAACAAGTGACACTTCAAGCTGGTCGCTACTGAGCGGACCGGAGCCTTGTTCATTGTTGAGAGGCCAATCCACGGTGCCTGGTGGCGCGCCCTGTCCTTTCCAGCTCTTGAGAATCCTGCCTTGCTGTTTCACCTCCATTTTCCACGAACCAATGCCACGTGTTGCTTCTGCAGATAGGTGAAAGCGTACTGTTGGAGGATTACTGGAGCGGATGGTGTCGCGATGTAAAACTGGTGAGACAATGCTAAAGTCATTGCAGCTAATCTCTACACGACGGTTCTCTGCAGCGCCATCTTGCGTAGTAGAGTTTGACGAAATGCTCGGGAGTACACGACTCTCAATGCGAAAGCGATCTTCAGGTATACTCCATGAGGTAGTGAGATAGTCCTTTACAGCAAGCGCGCGAGCTTTCGCCAAGCCCAGATTGCGCTCCTCAACATCCACATTATCTGTACAACCTGTAAGCGTTACCACAGCTCGTGGATTCTGCTGCATGCGCATACCGAGAATGTTCAGAAGCTGATAGTACACGTTCATTCGATTGCTTTGCAAGCGCTCTATATCACTGAGAACTGTTTCACGCGATGCTGCACTGAGTTGGTAACGAGATGGTATCGCTGATGAACTGTGATCAAAAAAGACATAGGGAAGCAGAGGTGTCATCTCCGTGGTCAAGAATTCTTCCGTGCGCAATTGGGCACTTGCTTGCTCTTGTCCAGCAGCATCAATTCCATTGGCGCGAGTCGAGACACGGAGAATGTCGGGCTTGCTGTAGACGAAGAGTGTGTCGCGACGCCGTACACCCGAACGAATACGGATCTCATCTGAACTTTCTGTGCTATCCAAAATTGTCTGCGGAAGACCAAGTACAAGTACCTCGGCTGCGCTATCGGCAATGAGTGGGATTCTGTGTGTATCCAGTTCATTGTATGGAACTCTTGTGATGATCTTCTTTGCGTTCGGACAATACTTCAAGGCTACACCAAGTGTAAGCGCATATGCACTCCACTCCAGATCAGAACTAACGTTGTTAAGAGCAAAGTGGTACATGAGTTCCGGACTCAGCAACCAAGACTTCTTGCGATTCAAGGGAAGCTCGTATGAAATGCCAGCAACAGCTGCCCATTGCACATTGAGCTTAGTGATGGCTCCGCTGAACTCGTTGCGACGTCTTCGTCGCGAGTCTGAGCCATCTGCATTCATGAAGGTTCCAATGCCAGAAGGTTGGCTGAGCTGCTCCCATTGTTCGTAACTGCTTGTGGTAGTGTATGCCACTCGTGCGCCAAGGTTTAGTGTCCACGAGGACTCAACACGCCATGCCAGAAAAGGCTCAAGTCCCAGACTTGTGAAGCTGCCTTCCAGATGATGATCAAAAACACCGTCTTGAACGCTACTGCCCACAATGATTCGCGTTGGCTCGGGTGTTAGCATGGAGAAAGCATGTTTGAGATAGTCAAGTCTGAACACCAGAAGCTGCGTTTCACTCAAAGGGAATTCAGAAAGGAGTCCGAGATGAGCACCTCCTGCTGAACCTCCAGTAAAACTCGAGCAACAACTCAGAGTACCAACCATGCGTTGAAAATCTGCTGAGTGGATGTTGTGGGCATAGTGAGCAAAAACACCATAGCGAGGACCCAATGAGTCGCTCTGATCTTGCACAGGATTCAGTGTGTGTGGTTGGGATGAATCCTGATCGAGAGTCTGCGCCTGTAGCGATGGGGCGCATGAGAAGTAAAGCACTGCGAAGCAGTGGATAATAAAAAAGACTCTCTGCGTTATTCTCGAGACTACCGTATGTGTGTGCCTTGTATGCAATTCCGAAGCTGTAGGTGTTGTTGCGAGCATTGAGATATCGAGTTTCAAGTGTAGTGAAGCCGAGAGGGCTGGGTGTTTGTCAACAGTCATGATGAGAGGTTCCGCAGACTGACGGCATTAATCGCAGCTTGTATCAAGGGCAAAGCCAGTTTTTGTCTACTTCGAACACTAGCGTACAAGCAGCAGCGACTGTGTTCGCACCTCAGTGCTGGTGCGCATGCGTAGAATGTAGAAGCCGTCAGGAATAGAATGAAAGTTGAGCGAGATTCGATGAGTGCCTGGTTGAAGTACAGCATCAACAAAGCTGCGGACGAATTGTCCGTCCGCATCAACGAGCTCAATGAGTGTTGGTGAATCTTCAGATGTTTGAATGTCGATGCTTGCACCATCATTCAGTATGGGATTAGGCTGTACCATGGACATAGTGATGGCACCGTTCGCATTGACGAGTCGCTTGCCTCCAGCTTCACAGAGATCGAGCAAAGTGAAAGAACCATCCTTGCGAGATGATTGGTAGGGTAGCGGATTGCCAGTCGAGTCAAGCCAGCGGAATGATTCCAGAAAGAGTGGAGTGCTTACAACACTTGCCATCACTGCTTCAACATCGAAGGAGCCGAGATGATGGGTGAGACCATTCCAATCGCCTTCAACGTCGAATTGTATTCCGTTTTCATCGATCTGAAGATTGTTGACATTGGAAGGGAAATAGTTTGCAACGGGACTACTGATGTGCGCTACAAACTTCATTGCCGAAGGTTGTGATGGGAGTGAATCCAGTAAGCGCAGTGTTATGTTTCTGTGCTCGCCCACAGCTGCTGAATCGTCGGACAGTCCTACATTCAGCCCAACTCCGATACCATACAATTGAAGCACAGAAGGTGATCCTGGGCCACTGTGCTGGAAAATTAAAGTTCCGTTTGTTCTACCTACAAAGCGCGGTTGAAAGCGCAGGCTCATTCTTGCGCTCTCGCCTGGCTTGAGAGTATAGGGACCCGCGCCTTGAAGAGTTGAGAAAGAAAGCGAGTCGGGACCACCATGCCAAGTCCTTCGAATCTCTATCGGTGATGTTCCAACGTTCTTGACAGCTACTACTGCTAGTGTATCCTTCCACTGTCCAATGGAAACCAATCCAAAATCGATGATGGGATTGACCAGATCCAAGACGGGATTAACACCCTCTCCCGTTGCAGCGCCCAGAAAGCGTTCCCCTTGGGCATGAACGCGCATTGGTGAGTCTTTGAGACCAACCGTGAGTGGCTTGAATCTCAACGTCAGAGTGTGTGAAGACTGTGCATCGATTATGAAGGGAAAAGTCTGAGCCAATACGGAAAAGTTCGCAGCATCATTGCCAACAAATACGATAGAGTCAACTCTTGCAGATGATTGCGATGTGTTTCGAATTATAGCGGTTACTATGCTGTCTTTGGTTGTACCAACAGCAACTTTGCGGAAGTCAACGATCTTGACTGAAAGCGAAATGGCGGAAATCTCGAAGGGTGCTTTAAGAACTGCTGCCTGCAGATTTGGTGTGAGCGCAATCGTTGAATCAAACACCTGAATCGTCTGAGCCTGCGCAATGACGTTGCAGGAATACAAGGCCATCACAAAGAGAAGGTAGAGTGTGTTTCGCACGGAGAATTCGTAGAAAAGGTGAAAGACGCTGCTCTTGGATCGCAAGATAGTGCAAGTGCAGTTGAACGGTGTGTGCTGAAGCAGGCTCGTGGTCACTCTTTCAGCGTTCACAGACTGCTCTAGTAAAACATCGATTATCAAAAGGAAACAATCGCTGCACAACTTTAACGAAATAGCTAATCTTTGTGCTTATCTGCTTGTTTTGAAGCTGCTGGTACTCTCAAAGGCTGGGACGGAATGGTGGTGCTGAAGCCTAACAATCTGCACACGCACACGCCTAAGCGGCTTGTGGTAGTATATTGAGGTCTGCGAAAAAAACGATTCTCAACACTTCTTTTTCAGTGCACTATGGATACACGTTTCACACCAGGTCCAAAAACCTTTGTAGCTCCCTCCAACGTCGTTCGCGCCGGTTCCGATGAGGAACGCGCGTTGTTCGCGCAGATTCAGCAGGGAATGATAACACAAGTAGAGCGCATTTTTCCTGACCCACATGAGCCTCGAACGGTGATCATCCTACCTTCGCTGACCCTTGATACCGAGATTCTTGCGAGCATTAAGGGAGCGTTGCACTATGAAGAACGCTTGCTATGTCTGCTTATGATGCTGCGTATGCCGCGCACAAAGGTTGTCTACATTACTAGTGTACCTGTGTCTGATATGATCATCGATTATTACTTGCACTTGCTGCAAGGGGTTACTGGTTATCACGCTCGGCAACGTCTCACAATGCTGAGCTGCTACGACGCCTCAACAAAAACTCTCACACAGAAAATCCTGGATCGTCCTCGCTTGGTGCAGCGCATTAAAGATCAAATCACCGACAAGAGTTCAACGCACTTAACCTGCTACAATATCACGGAGCTCGAAAAGACTCTAGCGGTTCAGCTGGAGATTCCCCTCTTTGGTACGGATCCTGACAAATTCTATGAAGGATCGAAGTCAGGCGCACGCAAAACATTTCATGAGTGTGGATTGCACTTACCCGATGGCTTTGAGGATTTGCACACAAAAGAAGACATTGTTCGCTGCCTCGCAGTACTCAAACGCAAGTATCCATCAATGCCCAAGGCTGTCGTGAAGATGAACGATGGCTTCAGCGGAGACGGCAATGCCATGTACAGCTATCCTGCAGACCTGCAGATCAACGATGACCTAGAAGCCCAGCTAGCAAGCTCGCTTATGAGTCAGCTCAAGCCTGTTGCGAAGACTGTAAGTCAAGAACTGTTCTTTAAAAAGTTCGATGAGATGGGAGGAATTGTGGAGGAGTTCCTTGATGGTGAAGTGAAGATGTCGCCATCTGTGCAGTGCGTTATCTCGCCAACCGGTCAGGTAGAAGTAGCAAGTACCCATGATCAGCTCTTAGGTGGCGATGACGGACAAGTCTTTATTGGTGCGGTGTTCCCGGCAGATAAAGCCTATAGTTCCGCACTAGCGGCGGACGGACGTAAAGTAGCAAGTGCCTTAGCAGCCAAAGGCGCGATGGGTCGCTTCGCCATTGATTTTATGTCGGTCAAGCAAGCCGACGGCGAATGGAAAAACTACGCCATCGAAATCAACTTACGTAAAGGCGGCACCACCCATCCATTCTTGATGTTACAGTTTCTCACCGACGGAAAGTACCATGCAGACAGCGGTGAGTACATCACCGCCAGCGGCAACTCACGTTTCTACTTTGCATCCGACAACGTCTCCAGCGAGCGCTACATCGGTCTTACACCGCCAGACCTCATCGATATCGCCATGTTCCATGGTTTGATGTACGACGGCGCTGCGCAAGAAGGTGTCATGTTCCACATCATCGGAGCGCTCTCAGAGTTCGGAAAGCTTGGTCTTGTCTGCATTGGTAGCAGTCCAGAACGAGCCAAAGCCTTCTACGACAAAACACTGGAAGTCCTCGACTACGAATGCAGCACCACCTAGTGCTTCGCACACCACTATCGTCAGGTAGTTTTTTTCATACGCGCGCAGCTTCGCTGCACAGCTCGAGACCCTTTGTGTGTATCTCATAGAGGAGCACAGTTGCAACCCTCTGCATTCATGCGCGTCATTTCCCTGAAATGATGGAGAATAAATACAAAGCGAGGTACGCGCGTTGTTGCTTGAGATCTGATCACTGACGCTTAGGAATCGCTTTGCACGAAAGACAGGATGCATGTTGCTTTCGCACATATATCGATTATCAATACAACCATGAAACGTACAGTCTCTCGCATACTCATAAGCGCTCCTGCGCAAAAAGTCTGGACCGCACTTACAAAACCTGAGTTAGTAAATCTGTGGCAATACGGTTCAGAGCTCACAACAAGTTGGGAAGTAGGAACACCAATACGTTTTCGCACAGAGTGGGAAGGACAAGTTTTTGTGCAATGGGGTACGGTAGAGGAGTTCATAGACGCACAGAGACTCGTCTACACCCTCTTTGCACCCCGACCAGGCTTGGAGGATCGTCCTGAAAACTACTTCACCATGCAGTACCTTCTCAGCGAAGAAGAAGGTCAAACTCAACTTGAGATCGTGCAGCTTGACCCACGCGCGGATGAGGATGATGCAGATCTGGCCGAAGGCCAGGAGGAAGAATCAGAAGATGCAGAAGACAATCCGGTATTGGTGATGCTGAAGTTGGTTTGTGAGCAGCCTTGAGGGGGAGGGACATGAGTTGTTACTCGAACCGTTTGAATTCCCTCAAGAAAGGGTCCTCCTTCCAAGCTTCATCTGCGCTTCACAGCTTACACGGAAGTTATTCAGCATGCACTGAGTAACGATGATTCTACGTCCCAGTCTACCCCCCCAACGACTTTCATCCCGAGTCGAGTTACCAGCTCTTTTCACAGCTATGAAGCTCAAAAAGAAGATGTCAGCATCCGCTATCCCCTCATAAAATAACGACTTATAATTAGTGAATTTCCTATTTTACTCCAAAAATATCGGGCCGCTGAGTTTATGTTGGGGAGATAGGGGATAGGCGTCGGGTTCGAAATACTTTGAGTCACTGCTTGTGCGAATCAGCATGCACGGTAGTGAATATGAACTGCAGCAATTCAAAATTCTATTCACTTCTACTTTCAGGAGAGACAATGCGATTGAAGATCAACCTTCTTTGCCTTCTCGGGTTCTTTGTATTCATGACCTCGCTGCAAGCGCAGTGGACGAAATTGGCTACGCCATCTGGTTCTGGTTATCGTTACGCTACTTCGTACGCAAGCATTGGTTCACGCCTTCTCATTGGTACTCTGAACGCCGGTGTGTTCTACTCTACCGATGGTGGCGCATCATGGACACAGTCTAACACTGGTATCAGTGTGCCATGGGTGACAGGCTTGGTTCAAAGCAATGGACGTTTGATTTGCGGTACACAGTCGAGCGTCTATGTCTCAACCGACGAGGGCAATAGCTGGTCAGAACGTAACAACATCACAAAGGGTCAGGCTGCAAGCTTTGTGTATGCCTACGGATCAAAGGTCTATGCTTCATTGGCATCTGGAATTGTGCAGAGCAATGATGGAGGTGAAACCTGGACACCTCTGATGAACGGCGCAATGCCTATAGTAGGAATTTCGATGGCAGCATCTGGAAGTCAGATTGTTATCGGCGCAGAAAATGGTGTCACCTATAGTTCTAACGACGCAGGCGCAACATGGACAAGCAACACAACTGATCTGCCTAAAAGCTATGGTGTTATAGCGGTGTCCTACAATGATTCAAAAGCAATCGCTGTATGTCAAAACCAAGGCGCATATGTATCTACCGATAACGGAATGCAATGGAGCACGATACCGAAATGGTACGTCTCAGGAGCTTTCGCCTACCTAACTACTTACAACGCAAGTTGCTTTGCAGCCTCAGGCTCAAGCAATGAAGGTGTGTACATGACGACTGATGCTGGCGGTAGTTGGACAGATGTCAGCCAAGGCTACCCGCAAAAGGCAGGAGCAAAGTCGATTGGCATCGTTGGCACAACTATGTATCTTTCTAACACTTCAGGAGAAGTGTGGAAACGTAATATTGGGGAGATTGTCAATGATGTGCTCACATTGCCCGCACAAGAGTGTAGTCTAAATATTAGTACGGTAGCCAACACCTGTTCGCACGGAACAGTAGTGAATTTTCAGACTATGACACCTTCCACCGTACGACTCTCCGTGTTTGATATGAATGGTCATTGTTGTAGCATACTGAAGGACGAGTATATGGATCCGGGCTACTATAAAGTCAACTGGGAAAGCGAAGAGCTACCAAGCGGTGTGTATGTCTTGTCGTTACAGACCGATCAATGTTCTTTGTTCAAGACAATAATAGTCGAGCTTTGAAAACTGAGCTTTGAGTGAGGTGCTTGAGGTAGTACTGCACGAATGAAGAGTCGGACAGATCGAGAGAACAGACAAATTATTCGATGCATGGCAGCGACAGAATAGTTGAAACTTTGCGAGAGACATCAATGACATCTACATTCTTAAACGCAGCTTGGTATCGTGTTAGAACATTTAAGCTCGTAGCGACTGTGTTTGCAGCGTTCTTGCTGTATTCATGTACTGACCAGGCTGTGCATTTTTCGACCAAGGATGCGTACCAGTATAGACGGGTGCCTTGTAACGATTCTGAATGCGAGCATTTCATTGAACCTGGCGATGATTTTACTGTGGACGTTCAACGGAACTCAACATGTACTTGGCAGATAAGCCTGGGCGGCAAGACTGCAACGGATGAATATGATCAATATGAAGCTACAAAGTGGACGCTTATTGAAACACCAGATGCACTTCCTCCAGGACTCCTCATTGAGTTTAACCCGTCGCAAGTTGACCCAGACACGGGCATAACAAAATTGAAGATTCAGGCAGACGCTTCCGTGCCTCTAGGTACGTATGTGTTTACTGTTAACACAGACCAGGCTATGTTTGATCACATCCGGATGTTCAAACTTGTTGTTAAGGTAACACCAGACAACAATCCCAATCCGGACACATGGTCTACTGTCGGTCCCTCTACTTCGATACCAATTTTGCATGATGTTGCCTTCGCCTCCAGTACGACTGGGGTTGCAGTAGGACACGGTGGCTCAATCGTTCGGACAACCGATGCTGGTCTTAGCTGGAATACAATTACGTCAGGATCTTCGTCGGATCTATGGGAAGTGGATTTCTTGGACGCAAATTTGGGTTATGCAGTCGGAGACAACGTAGTGCTAAGAACACTCGATGGAGGAGCAAGCTGGACGGCACCGGTTACTGGACTCATCGGTCGTTTCCGTCATCTCAACATTTGGGATCTAAATTCTTTCTCTGTATGCGACATAGGAACGAATTCAAATTTTCAGCTAACCCAGTACAACTCTGTAGATCGTGGCGTTACGTACACAAAGGGATGGGTCTCCAGCAATGTAAGCGCAGTATGGTACAGGGATCAGCAAAGAATTGTGCTTGTGAGAAACGAAGGATCTGGGCAACGTCTGTATTCAACGACAGATGGTGGTACACTTTGGAAGACTGGTGCAGCACTCAGCGCGAATATTAATCACATCACAAGTGGTCCTGCTCTCAGACTATATGGTTCTTCTTCCATGGGTCAGATTCTTCAATCTAACGACGATGGAGACAACTGGTTCTCTGTACCAACGGGTGCGCCATCGGTGCAGTATCAGGGCATACACTTTCGAAACAACCATGGAATAGCTGCCGGCACTCTAGGAGCAGTCGCACGAAGCACCGATGGATCTACCTGGAGTTACGAACCCACAAACGCTCAGAACACCTTTGAAAGTGTCGCGGTGGTTAACGACGATATAGCAGTAATCGTCGGCTTTAAAAACTCAACGAGTGGATACCAAGGACTAATTATGCGGCGTCAATAACTACGGTGTACTGCAAGAAGTATTATGACGCATAAGAACATGGATCACTCGTGAGGGAAACACGCGTACTTCTAGTCTCTCCGCCAACCATCACTCTGTTGAGCAACAGTATAACATCTAGGTTCAGGCAGCTTGCCTACAATTACTTATGACAAGCCAAGCGATCAGATTGGTTGAAATGTCTTGTGTGTAACTTTGCGTTACAACAACATGCTTTCCACCTACTTGCGCCTCATGAAGAGATACCTCTACGCATTCATAGCGGGCATTGCTATTGTCCTCTATCATTTCAGCGTCTTCGCTGCAATAGGTGATTTATCAAAACTTGACCCAGTCCAATGGCAGCGCCTGGAGTACCTCGGGTTTGCACGATATCTCTTTCTCATTCTCGGCGTAGTCTTAAGCATTCGTCTTCACCGTCGCACTCATTCCGACAACGCAACACTCAAATCGCTTTTTCTCGTTGGCCTTGCTGCAAGCACCATCATCGCCCATTTTGTGGGCATCATGGAATATGCTTGGACCTCGGCACATCCAGAGTTCTTTGAAGTGTATATGAATTCCCAAGTGTTGCAAGCGCAACAAAGCGGTATGGATCCAGAGAAAATCCAGCAGTTGCGAACTGGAGCGGAACAAATGAAGTTCCTTCAGACACCACTTATGAGTGGCATATTCTACTTTGTAGAGACAATGATTATTGGTGCTCTTAGCTCTCTTGTCTCCGCGTTTCTATGGAAGAATACTGCTGAAGATTCGAGAGCTTCGGTATCGCTAAGCCAACAGGAGTAATAGGCTTCGACTTCGCTCAGCTACCGGGTTCGTAGTTGCACTCAAGAATGGGTAGGTTCCTGAGCGGAGTCGAAGGACCGATGACGTCAGGGCTTCGACTCCGCTCAGCTACCGGGTGAAGAGTACAGTCTTGGCGGAAAAGAATGGTAAAGGTTCCTGAGCGGAGCCGAAGGACCGTTGACGTCAGTGCTTCGGCTCCGCTCAGCAACCATGCTTCGGCTCCGCTCAGCAACCATGCTTCGACTCCGCTCAGCCACCGGGTTGTAGCGAACCGCCTTGGCGGAAACGAATGGCGAGGTTCTTGGGCGGAATCGGGGGGAGGACCTCGAGTGGAGTCAACGGATAGTAGCTAACTCAAGTATAAAGGAACATCATGTCAAAACCAGAGACTTTCTTGCATCAAGTGTATCTATACTTTATAGAACGGGATTGGGACCACTTTGAGCAGTGTCTGAATTCTGAGTTTAGTTATTGCTGTGATGGCGCTGTAGTGTTGAGTCGCGACGGTCTTATGAAGCTTTTGAGATCAGACAGCTGGCAGGGCCAATCTTATGAGATTTATGATTTGCACATTGATGAATCCTTAGACCATTCTCTGATCTGTTTGAGTTATGGAGTAAAATTCTCAGGACAGAAAGCTGGTCAAGACTTTCCAGTTGAAGCACGCGAGACAATGGTTCTTAAGGCAGGTACTCAATCGTTTGGAATTGTCAAGTGGCATGTTTCTAATCGATGAATAAGCAAAAGCGCTCTGTTTAGAGATAACTCTGAATTGTATTTGGCTATGTTAGCGCATATCCCCCTGTACTTTGTCTATCTAGCCCTTTGCACAGACATTAGTTCTACCCTATCATTGCACTGAGAACAACCAAGTGCGGCAGTTAGTATTCTAAGTTCGAACAACCTATCAAACAACTGTATGCAGATTTACAAACTGGATCAGGATATCCCTGTGCTCTGTGAGAGCGCTGCTACTTTTCCTGACGACATCAAAGGCTCATTCGAGCGTTTACAGGCTAAGTGCCAATCCACCCGCACAATGTATGGTCTCTCGCGCATGGAAGGAGGCAAGATCGTCTATAAGGCGGCAGCCGAGCGTCAAGCGACAGATGATGCAGCCGCAATGGCTTGCGAGACATTCGACATTCCAAAAGGCTCTTACTTCTACATTGATGTCGTAGACTGGCCTTCGAACATTCCCGCGATTGGACAGGCCTTTGATACTCTCTGCACACAGAGCGAAATAGACCCTCAAGGCTACTGTGTTGAATGGTATATGAACAACAAAGATGTACGCTGTATGATTCGTCTCGCAGACTAAGGTCCACGTATAGAGCATTTGATCAGTGGCTCCTTCGAGTGCGACGTTGATTATTTCCTTCACTACTCACGACAAACATGAACTCAGCACTTCGTAGTGTTTTCGCCGTTCTCATTGGTATTCTTGCGGGTCTGGTTCCTACCCTAGCCTGCGATTTCGTTCTGCAGATCAGCGGTGTGATGGACGAAGCGAATTTCGCTCAGAGTCCTCTGTGGCTCTTTCTTTTGCTCATTAGCTATCGCTTTCTCTGGAACACAGTTGGATGTTATGTCTGTGCCCGACTAGCACCAAAAGCGCCCATGGCTCATTGCATGTTTATCGGTGTTCTAGGTGCAGTGCTGAGCGTCGTAGCAACACTCAGTATGCCTGAAGCAGGACCGATGTGGTACGGACTCGCCGTTGCCGCAATCTCAGTCCCTTGTGCTTGGCTTGGTGCACGTTTCTTCTTGAGCCGTACACCATCTCCGTCACAGCCATAAAGAAAAAGTCGACCCGCCTTGTTAGCTTTGCTGCAAGTATGATTGTCCTTTCCTTCATTAACTATTGAGAGCTCATGAGTTCAAAACCGAACATTACTGTTGAAGTTATTGTCAATGCACCGATCGATCGCGTATGGAAATGTTGGACAGACCCAGCGCATATTGTAGGGTGGAACTTTGCTTCAGATGATTGGCATTGTCCTTCTGCATCAAATGAGTTGCAAGTTGGCGCTACCTTTTCTTGGCGTATGGAAGCCAAAGACGGAAGCTTCGGCTTCGACTTTATGGGTGTTTATGACACCATAGAACCACAAAGCCTGCTACGCTCCACGCTTGGAGACTCACGAAAGGTTGAGATTGTTTTTTCAGAGCACGAGGGTCAAACCAAAGTAGTTGAGACCTTCGAGATTGAAGATCAGAACAGCGCCGATCTACAACGCGAAGGTTGGCAAGCGATCTTGAATAACTTCAAAAAACACTGCGAATCACACTAAGTTCCTACTGTTATGCCACCAGCTCGGAAGTCGCAGCGAAGCTGCGAGAAGGGACATAACTACGTTAAAAGTTCTGACTGCCCAGTTTGTCCAGTCTGCGAAGCAGAACGCAAACCAGCAGCAGAGTTTATGTCGCAGTTAGCTGCCCCAGCTCGTCGCGCGCTCGAATCCAAAGGCATCCGCTCACTACAAGAACTGTCGATGTACACTGAGCACGACCTTCTGCAGCTACACGGATTTGGTCCCTCTTCACTTCCCATTCTTCGCTCATTGTTAAGCGCAGAGAACTTGAGTTTTCGCACAACGACATGATCAGAATCATGTATGCGTTAATCTCCTAAGACATCTCATGACCGTTATTTTTGAGTGACTTTTTATACGTGTCGGGCCTTTGGCCCGGCACGTATGAAAAATCTCTTGATGATAATACTTGTAGAACTTCTTGAGGAGAGTGTCATGAAACTCAATAGAAGACAGATTCTCGCCGGCGTACTTCTGTGGCTCTGTGTCTTTGTTGCCTCCTTCCTTATCTATCCCATCAAGCAAGCCGATCCAGCCTTTTTCGAGACTCTGATAACGATTATACTGTGCACCTCAACGGTGATGATAGCACGACTGTATTTCACTCGTACTGAATTAAACACAAAGAACTGCGTAGGCACTGGTGTTGTGTGGGCACTGATCAACATTCTCATCGATCTGCCGCTTTTCAGCTTTGGTCCGATGCAACGTAGTACCCTTGACTACTTCACGGATATTGGATGTACCTATCTGGTCATTCCCATCATCCTGTGGCTACTTTCCTATCGACGCAGTGCTGCCTAACCATAGAATAGCAGCTTGCGATGTGTGAAGCTCAGGAAGCGGCGTTGAATGTGCAGGCAAAGCAACGCTGATTGACCATAGACGAACGACACACCATTGTCGCATCCGATGGTAGCTTTCTCTCGACAGAGAAGGATTCTCCCTTCTTTGGCGTCTAAGCACGCAGCGCAGGTTCAATTTCATCGAACATGCTGTAACGCGTGCTATTCACACATTCAACTCAATCAATGTTCCTCTTCCGCACCATAGTAGTCCTGGTTCTCCTGTTCGCGATCGACGCTGTTTCGCTCAGTGCCTATAATTCCTTGCTTATACCCGATACCCTTTCGGGCAAGACCTTCAATTTGAGTTTGCGGGATACCTTCACACAGTATCGAAGTGGCAATCAAACCATCACCTCTGGCGTCAATGGGATGAAATTTTGGGGTCCAACCCTCATCTTCGATGCGGGTGACACTGTTCACCTCAACGTGCAGAATCTGTTGAATGATAGCACAACCATTCACTGGCATGGACTGCACTTACCAGCCGTAATGGACGGCGGACCGCATCAGATTATTCCGCCTGGAACGACGTGGCAGCCATACTTCAAAGTCGCCAACAAAGCAGCTACCTATTGGTATCATCCGCATTTGCATGAGATGACACAAGAGCATCTTACAAAGGGCACGGGTGGGTTCATTATTATCAGAGACGCGGAAGAAGCAGCGCTGGCTTTGCCTCGGAGTTATGGAATTGACGATATCCCATTGGTCTTCACAAGTCGTCGTTTCGACGCAGCCAATCAGTTCGTCACCACCAACATTGCCTATGGCGATTACATGCTCACTAATGGTGTGTCAGATGCGCAAGTACAACTTCCCAAACAAGTGGTTCGCTTGCGTTTGCTTAACGGAGAAGTAGAGCGAGCGTACATTTTTGGTTTTAGTGATAATAGAAAATTCTGGGTTATCGCGAATGATGGAGGATTGCTCAATGCACCGGTCGAGGTCACACGAATCAAGCTTGGTGTAGGTGAGCGCTATGAAATCTTGGTTGACTTCAGTGCTGATGCTGAAGGCTCTAGCCTCGACATGAAAGCCTATAACTCAGGTCAAGCCTTCGGCTTTCCAGGAGGCGAACCCGGGCAGGGAGGTCCACTTGGCAGCCTGCTCAACAACAAAGACTTCGTTGTTCTTCACATCAACATCGGTGCTACAACTCCAACAGCTATTAAAGCCGTACCCAAGAGTCTTGCGAACAACGTGTATTGGACAGCTGCAGATGCAACTGTAAAGAAGACTGTAGTAGTTACAGATGGCACACCAGGAACAAACTTCACACTCGATAACAAAGCCTACGGCTTCAATCGTATTGATAAAGTCGTTCAGCTGAATGATGTTGAACAATGGACAATTACCAACAATCAAGTCTTCGCCCACGCATTTCACATACACGACGTACAATTCAAGATCGTAGCTCGTAATGGCAATGCGAATGCTGTTGCAGCATATGAAAGCGGATGGAAAGACGTTGCCTTTTTGCCAAAAGGAGAGAACCTGAGTTTCGTTGCGAAGTTCGATGACTATGCTGACTCAACGCACCCATTCATGTACCATTGTCATTTCGTCAATCATGAAGATGGCGGCATGATGGGACAGTTTGTTGTTGTTGATCCCACCGCTTCGCCTGTACCTACCGAAGAAGTTGCGACAGAGTGCAGTGTTCGACCAAATCCAGTAGGAGATCGTCTTTTCGTACAAACCAATGACCCAAACTTCGAAGCCTATTACCTTCGCATTCACGCACTCAATGGTCGGTGCTTGCTGATGCTACCAAAGCCTCAACTAGAAGGAGGAATTGATGTGCATCAATTAAGTCCAGGTACCTACTCACTGGAACTCACAGCAGATGGAAGCAAACGTGTGTACCACACGCTCTTCCAAAAACGATGAGTATGACTCTCAAGAACATCCTGCGATTAGGCATGATCATGCTGTTGAGCTTGGGCTTTGTAGTGCAGAGCGGATCGGCACAACAGGGCAACAAGGCAAAACTCGTGGGGATGCACGTTGAGGACTTTCAACTGTTAGGAGTTGATGGCCAAGTGCACAGCTTAGGGTCTGACACTTCAGCCCGAGGCTTCATTATTGTGTTCAGTTGCAATCATTGTCCATTTGCGAAACTCTATACAAAACGTCTGAACGCACTCCACAAACGCTTCGCTGCACAGCAAGTACCCTTGCTTGTCATTAACCCGATGGATACAGTGATGTATGAAGAGGAGGGACTGCTGAATATGCAGAAGCGTGCGGAAACAGAGCACTTTGAGTTTCCGTACCTCATAGATCCATCGCAAGACGTAGCGCGAAACTTTGGCGCAAGGCATACCCCACAAGCATATGTAGTATGGAAGCAAAGTAAACAATGGGTGATACAGTATGCTGGTGCAATTGATGACAATGGCGAGCATCCCGAGCTAGCAACCGACTACATCGGTCAAGTAGTTGATGCACTTTTGCATAATCAGGAACCCTTACGAAAAGAAAGCTTGACCTTGGGGTGTAGGATTACGTACAGAAAACGGTAGAGATGAGCAAGACTGAAGAAACACAGAACTCTAACGAGGTTAAGGTCGTTATAGAGGGCGTGGGCGGAGATTACAAACTGGTCGTGCCGCGATCATGAATCCTGAAGTATAACAATAGCTCAACCAATCACTTTGTTCGAGAAACGAGGTAGGGGCAAAGTGAGATAACCTAACGGATGCTTGGTTGCATGCTCGATTGTATAGTTGAAAGCCTCTCAACAACAGCCTACGTGTGTTCCTTTACAAATATTACCTACTTAGCAGTGCGCATGCTTTGAACCGAAAGTTCGACCACGTTGATCAAAGGACAGCTGCCCGCCTCGCGCAAATAGTCGCCATGCATAGCTGATTAAGTACATGAATCCACTTGTACTGCATTGTGCACAGAAACAAGAAGAGCAGCCCATACCTACAGCTACTCACAATATTAAGTCGCTATTGCTAAGTATCGAGCGTTTGGCTTACTTTGCTTTATATAAACATGCAAATCAAGACTAACATTCAAACGTCGATTCCTTATGCGATTATGCAACTTCGATCTCGTTTTCAGTATTGCCTTTATGTCACTTTCAACATGATCTTTGTTTCTTGTGCATCTTTAGTACAAGCAGAAACTACCGAGAAGATCAGAACCATAGTAGCGAACGTTCGAGAAGAATTGAAAGAAGGAGCTGACCCTACGATTGGCTATTTGCGAAGTGGCAAGTATTGTGTTGTAGAGGTGCGAGATCATTCTCTGCTCCGTCAGTTTTTAAATCCTTATCCTGAACAAACGGAAGCAGCTCGAAGGTGCAATGCTACAATCGAAGCGGCTATTGATGATGAGATTAGTCGTTTAGGATGCAGTGCGACCTTGTCGTCTATTATCGAAGTGATCGAGAGAGATTACCCAGGCCAAAGTGATTGCATAGAGTACGCTAAGTACGCAATACGATGCAAGCAAATAGACTGCAGCGCGTTCAAAAAAGCATACGCTATCACCACCCCTATAGTTGGATACAGGCCATTTACAATCGTTGGATTAGTAACGAGTTTGTCGTGGGACAAGCATTACAGAGGTCCGTTAACGAATCTTGAAGACATCTATACCTCAGAAAAGCTCAAGTCTATTCGCAGCGAAACACCTTCGAGAAAAGATAATCTATACAATAGTGTATTACAGGCGCTTGTGAGGGAACAAACAGATTTGCAGAACTCAGTGCTTCTGAACAAGCTAGAGAAATCTATCAAGGGTGATACTCTTGATAGTCAACCAATATTCGTTCTCGACAGCACTGACTTCAGAAGAATAATTGTCAGATTGTTTCCGCCTCCGGTATGGAGTGGCAGAAGAAACGGCTGCGATCAGAATCTAAAAGCTGTTATCGACGATATGTTTGCTGAGCGAGGTCGTGATCTGAGAGTAGAAGATTTTTTAGCAAATCCTGTCATAAAGCAGCACTGGTTTAATGGATGCAAAGAGTACACACTTCACCGAATTATGGAGCGACAGTTTGAAAAGAGCCTTGACAGCGGAGCATTTGTTATCACTAATGGGAAAACCAAAGCGACAGTTGTTGAGATACGAATGCTAGTAACCACGCCAGTTTGCAGCAATAACTTTGCAGCGATGATTGGCAGAAGACGCCATGTTTTCACTGCTGAACATTTGATTTCAATGCCAGCTCCCGCTGGCGAAACGTTCACCAACATGTATGATTTCTTGAGAAGTCTCGTTGAGATTCGCCTAACAAAGGGTCATAGACACTAGGAATCTGCTGCACTTGAATGTAAAGTGCAAAGGAAAGATGTGGACGCTCTATGAGAATAAAACAGTTCTTGGTGTATACATTACTGTTCTCAAAAGCCTGCTGATATGTCGTTTGATCATCGTCAAAGCATCCATACCATGACCGATCCAAACGAACGAGAACAGCATTTGCGAACACCATGTCGGTGAATTACCTGGCATGCAGAAAGTGTCTCACAGAGCCAGCAACGCAGAATGAAACAATCAGATACCTTGAAGTAGCACGATAACTCAACCAGGGAGCAGGCTGAGATTCATATCGAGCGTACAAATTGAACTATGGAGTTTCAGAAACCAACCCAGGGTGAATCCCTGGGTTGGTTGAGCACAAAAGAGTAATCGTGGTCTTGTGATTACTTCATGAGATGGAGAATAGTTGAAACCACAAGAAGAGAGCAAAACTGATAGCCCGAGTTAATACCGAACAGCTTCCATGAGTGACGTTGCCAAACAATAGCACCGAGTTCACCAGGGAAGTAGAAGCCCAGCCATGTGAACAACGCCGACATAATGATATTGGACGTTGTACCTTCCGCAACGACTTCTGGTACAAAAGCCCAAGCCGCTAGATTGTGTGCAAAGACATAGGCAAAGAGAAAGTTACCGATGACCATGAAGAGCATGCCCTTGATCATCACCGACTGAGCGGGTTTCTCATTCAAGTCGTATCCCATTTCAATGGCCCATGCTTTTCCAAAGAGAGGCATAAACCAAAGAGCACCAAGAATAAAATTTGCGACCGTAGCTATGCCAATGGCCATATAGTTGATATGAAATTCCATAACGGAGAAATAAAATTGATGTACCCTACTCGTCTGGCTTTTCGGAAACGCCCCGTTTGTTTGCGTGGGAGCTGGACTCCACGTTGTCCCTAAGCGAGCTTCGCACATGAATTACTCCTCGACTCTCGCCGCAACACCAGTGAACACGCTTCGAACAAAACGTTTAGAAGCTAGTACCTGAGTTAGGAGCAAGAATAGCCGCATATGAGTATTGTGAGTGCGGACAACTTCTGCTGGGAGTGAAAGGTCTGATATTGCCATTATGACCAGTTCCAGAGTCACAACTTATTAACACCCTGTAGTTAAGCTGAAGAGTGAGCAACACATCTTGAGTCACAGATACATCTTCAGCGACAAATGCCATTCGTATAACCACAGGACTAACAACCGCAATCCGCGTCATCCGCGTCATCCGCGTCCCAAGCCACTACAAGAACCAGTAAGCCCAAACATTTTTCTCCCCACCTCATTTTTCTCTTGACCCTCACCTTAGGTCAGACAATAGTTTTGTCTCAATCTTCTCGGCACGCTTATTCAGTCAAGCACTACAACTATCATGATAGGATACACAGTACAAAAAGTAGCAGACATCGCCGGGGTCAGTGTGCGCACGCTGCATCTCTACGACAAAAAAGGTCTGCTCATTCCTGAAACGCGTAGCGAAGCTGGCTACCGTTTGTATGGCGAGAAAGAGCTCTTGAGGCTGCAGCAGATTCTCTTTTACAGGGAGCTTGACTTTCCTTTAAAAGACATAGCCCGCATTCTCAACAACCCAGACTTCGATCTTGC
>JBGAVD010000003.1:0-779716 GCA_044228285.1 Chlorobiota bacterium | reverse complement strand
TCATCAACAGCTAACGACACTCCATCATAATCAACCGTGAGCTGATCCTGTGTTAACACTGGTTTGAGAAAGGCTAAGTCTTGTTGATGTTTCGCCGAAAGTCGTTCTAAGAAGTACTTTGTTGGCACGTAATAGAATATTGCAAACTCAATGCTGGTGTCGGTCGAGATGTTAACGCCAACAGGAACGAGGTACTTTGCATACTTATAAGGACGATCACCAAGTGGCAAGAATGGCTTGTTGACGAAATCGTTGTCAATCGAACGGGTAACATCTTTCGACAACTGTTCAAATTCTCTTTTCAATTCTCGGGCGATGTCTTGCGATTTGACATATGGACTATGGTCACTCGTACTCATTGTCGTGGAAAGGCTATGCTCAGTTCCTGAGTAGAAGGCGCATGCATAGGGACTACAGCCAATGGGCTTTGACACGTTCCAGCTTGGATCGTAGTTCATACCTTCTGTGTTTGAGATGTTCGCTTTGATCATAGCTTTTGCTCGTATAATCAAAGGTTCGGCTTCGAGAGGGTATCCCATGTTCGCTATGAAGAGTTTGGCTTCAGCTGGACTTTCCTTTTCATTGTACTGCTCTTCAATAGTACAGTAAAAAACTCCATCTTTCTGTTCAATACCAAGAGCCTTGAGCTCGGTTGGCGATGCCATGATAAAAGGACTAACTGACTGGGTGTTCTTTGCCCCGGCCTGTGATGATCCTGACTTTGGTGCGGCTGCGTTGTCTGGCGCAGCACCACGTGTGTCCACAACAATACGTTGCTGTTGCACTTGCTGTCCTGCTTTAGCACTAGGAGTACTCAATGATAGTTCACTGCCACGTATAGGCTGTGATTGCACTGCTGTCTGCACAACTGCTGCCATGGGGTTGCCAAGTTGCAACCACATCAAGGCACCAACAGCCAAGCTTCCGATGAGGGATGCCATAATTAAACCTTTATAATTAAATGAAGAATGTGACACTGCAGACGAAGTCTGCACAGAGCCATCCAGCTTCTGTTGTAGGGGTTGCCAAGTTGCAACCACATCAAGGCACCAACAGCCAAGCTTCCGATGAGGGATGCCATAATTAAACCTTTATAATTAAATGAAGAATGTGACACTGCAGACGAAGTCTGCACAGAGCCATCCAGCTTCTGTTGTACGATGCTGCGCAGTTCATCGTGCGACAAAAGAGGGACGGCACTCTTCGCCTGCTGTGCCTTGTGTATATATGTTTCGAGTGATTTCATATTCGTCTTGTTGTTCAAAGTATTCTCAGTACTGCAGCGTAGGTGTTGCACTTTCTCGAACACCTGGCGTAGCCGAATTGTCTTCAACGATGCCTAAGCGTTTTCGCAGCAGAAACTTTGCTCTATAGATTCTCACTTTAATGTTTGCTAATGATAGCTGAGTTGTTTCGTGGATCTCTTTATGACTTAAGCCAGCAATCTCCGCCATAACAAAAACCTCTCTATAGGAATCAGGTAGTTGATCGATCGCTGCGTACAAGAGATTCAAATCATGAGCATCCTCTGCATTGAGTCCACCTGCATACAACTCCGGTATCGACTCTGGCTCCATTAACTGCACACGCTGTCGCCTCGCCTTCTGCTTGTAAAAGGTCCGCGACGCAATGCTGAACAGATAGCTCAAGAAAGCCTTCTTACTTTCAACATCATTGAATCGCTCAATAGCTTGTGCAATGGTCTCCGCAATAAGCTCCTTCGCATCGTCGCGCCGCCGTGTCAAACTCAAGGCAAAACGCTCCAGACGCTCGTACTCGGCGTTGAGAAGTTCTAGGAAGCGTTGATGTTGCTCTTGTTGCATGCGCTGGTGTTCAGATCCGAGATAGCTGACGTGACAATGCTATTCACTGTCAGTCACAGAATGTTTATGACTATGCGTTCAGCTTCGCTGCCCGCCGGACTCGAGCCCTTCATCGCGAAGGTACCGAAGTCCTTTGCGAGGTAAGTACTCTTGACTCGTGTTCGGTTACAGTTCGGGACGACATTATCTTCTCAATGATACGAAGTCTCCGGCGCTCTCTCTGATTCTGCCGTAGAAAGGCTCATTTTTAGCTCGGAAACAGGGATTGAGCGCGGCGTGACAATCATCCTGCCTGAATAAAGCTATGCCCTCTTGCGATGCGCGACGTGTGTTCATACTATTGAGTGAATAACAAAAAGCCCAACTCGGTTGGAGTTGGGCTGAATGCATGGTCTCTCAATGGTGTTTTTAGTAGATCTGTCGTTCGCATGCTCATGTGCATGCTCACCGTAGAGCCCTGCTGAATGGATCAGTACCTATGATGTGACAGTACCCATCATGCCGTGTGTGATTGTGGCACAGTACTCTGCAATGTTTTGTACTTCTTCGAGATAGTCTATGAAGTCGGGACAAGAAAAGCAAACACCACCTTGATGCACAAGAACCGAGAAGTTCTTAGGTGCTGCTCCTTTTGCAGGATCATAGGTCAGAGCAGATTTCTGTTGATGATAGAACGATGGAGCATTGCTGAAAATTCTGAAGTCTTTGTCGGCAAAGCCACGTATGGTTTCAATGTAGTCTGCCGAGCGCAGAGCTGCGCCAGCAGCCTGCTCTGAACCAAAATACATGCGCAGATACATCGACAAGAAAAAGCCAGCAACGGAATCAACGAGAGAACTCAGGAAGCCGCTGCTGGGGCTTTGTTTGAAAGCTGGAGCCTCCACAGAGTCTGGTAAGCTCATGCAGAGCAAGTATTGAGTAGCTGGTAGACGAAAGGCATCCGTTGTCCAGCGCGTGTACTTTCGAGACATACCGCGGTGCACTGTCGAAGATGCTGCAGCATCAATCTCCTCGAGATAGACCGTCTCTACTTCCCACGCAATGTTGTGTGAGTGTCCACGGAAGTGGTGAACACCGGTTGGTGTGCTGCCTATAGTGCTCGGTAATGAATTGACTAATGGTGACTCGTATTCGATGCTCTTCTGCGATGCTTGCATGTGCATATCATCAACACTCTTCTGTAGTTGAGCGCGCTTGTGACGTCGGAGGAAGATCAGAACAATGATGAGTACCACTATCAATCCGCCAAGTGGAGAACTCAGAAGTGTCGACAAAGAGTTGAATACGCTTTCCATGAGTCGGTACCTTGTAATTAGAAGATTCGTTTGACCTTGAAGCGGCCATTAGTAACGGTCACAGTTTCCGATGCAAAGAACAAAGTGAAGGTGCCAGAGAAGGTTCCTTCGACGTCACCGCCGACACCGCCAAACTTGGTAAGAGCCATTGTGCCAGCTGTGCAGCCGTAGACTTTTTGTCCATGAGTAAAACCGCAGGACACCGTATCATCATTCTGCTCATACACGATTTGTCGTGAACCAGTGCTTGTACCTTTCCAGAAACCTGAGAATCCTACATCGGTAGAACCGTCTTTACCAGCGAAGGCAATCTGGATAACATCCTCAGCTGTAGCGTAGTTGGCGGCTCCACCTGTGAGGGTGAATGTCTTGTTGGTAAAACCGCCACCATTCACGACAAAACTCAGTTCATAGCTTGAGGTAGGTGTTGGTGTAACGGGATCATCGTCGGAGCAACCTTGCCAGAAGAGTGAGACAAGAGTTAGCGTTGCGAAGCATGCGAAACGAAAAATGGTATTCATAAAATCACCTTGTATAAGTTGGTACGTGAAAGAAAAGTATCTGGAGAGTGCTTATCTCTTAGAATGCTACTTGCGTTTGTTCTGAGCTCTGTCTTTGATTCTCGCAGCACTCCCTATGTGTGCTGCACTCGCGGTAGCACTGGGCAATGATGCGAGAACTTGACGATCCTCAACACGTTGGAAGAGTCGGTCTTGCTCTGGACTCTCCTCTGCTTCCTCTGTCTCATCATACAACGAGCCCAGATCGACGCGCGAAAGCAACGATGCTTTGTTATGCTTTGGCGATGTGGACTCTCGTGTTTTCATAAGGCAATGGATCGACTCGTTGGTGCTGAGACACTCGTTGTAACAGTGCTGAGCTGTGTTTGCAGCCAGCTCAACGAGCTCTTTACTGACACACGAACTTAGGGGGAGTGCTTTAGGACATTTCAGGACACTTTTGCGAATTTCTTACCGAACGAATGGTGGGAATTCTTCACAGCATAGTTTCGCAGTGTCGGGCAGATACATGCGTTCTTTGAACGCAAACATGTTTGCGCGTACGTAGCGGAAGTGTGTTGAAAGCAGATGCACATTGCTGCACACATGTCGGCGGCACTAGTCACAATGGAAGCTCTGAACTCTGCTCTACACTTCACCACTCAGTGCTTCATGCACCTTTTCATAGTAGAACAATATGAAATCGCTCTCACTACTCTTAAACAAACTGGACGCCACGGAGCGTGGTCGTTTGAGTACAGTTCTTGCTCAGAAGAATACACTTGCAACGCGCTATGTGCAAGCCTTGATCGACAATCCTTCATTGCATGAGAAGCGCTTTGTGCAGCAGGAGAAGATGAGCAAGGCAAGCTTTCACAAGACGAAGTCTCTTGCATACGACTTTCTTCTCACATGGATCTCCGAGAACGTGGCACAGAATCTATCGGCCGCTGCCGACATGCTCTGGTGGTTCTGCTCGAAGGGATTGTACAAGGAAGGTTGGGAGTATTTCTTAGCCACAGAGAAGAAGCTCCAGCAGAAGAAGAACTATCAAGTGCTGCATGCCTTGTACACCGAAGCAATGCGATTGCAGATCTACATAGCGAACATTAGTGCCATGGAGGAGATCCGTGACCACTCCGTGCTGAATGCAATTCGTCTTATGGAGTACAACGCCATTCAAACCGCCTACAGTGTTGAGATTGCAAGACTAGAAGATCCACGACTAGAACCCTCGCTTGTGTATGAGCGAAAGCTCCGTGCCCTATACAAACAGGCGCAACGCTCCGATCATCACAACTTGGTGTCGAACGTGTTGTATTGTTTGTTTGTGTATCACACCAGACACGACTTCTCGCTAGCAAAGGCGAGCGATGTAGTACGAGAGATGGCAAAAGCTCTACGACGTTACTCATCGGCACTTACTCCTTATGGTAGCGCTGTTCTCGCAAACAACATTGCGCAGTTTGCTCTCTTGTATGATGTGGAGGAGAGTCCTGAAGAGTTCATCAGCATCGTTGAACTCGGTCTCCCACCCGAATGGCAAAACGTAGGAAAGATCGGTATCTGCGGCTACTATCTCAATACCGCACAGGTCACCAAAGCACGACAGCTGCGAAGCAGTATTGATATGTCGAACATTGCCATAGAAAAAGAACTCGCCGCCGTAGCCAAGCTCGACTTGTCCTTTGCGTGGGAAGATCTCAAAAGCGGCAAATGCACCGCCCGAGATTTCAGTACACGTCTTCAAGCCTTCTACGCCATGCCCGGTCGCAGAGTCTATCGCGAGCTCGACTTTATGGCAAGAACTCAAGAGATACTGTTCCTTGTCCACCAAGGCTCGTATGAAACGGCTTTGGCAAAATGCGAAGCACTACGAAAATTTTCGGAGCGTGGGGCACACAAAGAGTTTGAGTTCTTTCGAGTCATAGTTCAACCTTATCTCACAACAGTCCAGGCACTCGTTCAATCCAAGAAACCGCGCGTGCGTCAACCCAGACGACATACAGTCCGTTGGACTCGCTGGGCTATGCAGGAGCTTGAAAGGGTGATTGGTTCGCTTTGATCTCAACGGCCCTTCGGCTCCGCTCAGGGACCACCCTTCGGCTATGCACACCCGGTGGCTGAGCGGAGCCGAAGCCCTGACGTCAACGGCCCTTCGACTCCGCTCAGGGACCACCCTTCGGCTCCGCTCAGGGACCTTGCCATTCGTTTCCGTCAAAGATGGAACTCCACACCCGGTGGCTGAGCGGAGCCGAAGCCCTGACGTCAACGGCCCTTCGACTCCGCTCAGGGACCTTGCCATTCGTTTCCGTCAAAGATGGAACTCCACCCCCGGTGGCTGCGCGGAGTCGCCCTTCGACTCCGCGCAGGAACCTTGCAGCACCCTGTATTATATTCGATCAAAACCGAAGGTCGCAATGCCTGAGCGGAGCGCTAATACAATTGTGCATCCGAGACCTTCTCACTTTTAGGTACTGGTTATTCGAAGCTCTATGACACGTGTACTGATACTATGCCTGACTCTTGCAGTGAGTTGTTTTTTGTCGAGTTGTACTCGTCAACAAGACGCAGAGCAACGCGATGATTTCAAGAAGTATTATGACAGTTTTCAGGTTGAGGGTTCATTCGTGTTACTCGATCATAGCTCAGCGAGGACTCTTTTCTACAATCAGAGCCAATTCAACGAACCCTTTTCTCCAGCTTCCACCTTCAAGATTTGCAACTCGCTCATAGGATTGCAGACTGGGGTCATCCCTGATGAGAACTATGTTATTCCTTGGGATAGCGTGGTGCGAAATCCCTTGTGGGATGCTGATCATGATATGAAAACGGCCTTCCAGAACTCGACCGTTTGGTACTACCAAGAAGTAGCTAGGCGAGTGGGAAGTGTTAGAATGAAACACTGGCTGGATGCTGCACATTACGGGAATGCCGATACGACCGGAGGGCTCGATTCATTCTGGTTAAGCGGTGGACTTCGTATCTCACCGAAGCAGCAAATCGAATTCTTAAAAGCGCTGCACGACTATACACTGCCCTTTTCAAAGCGATCTATCGACATTGTAAAGAAGATGATGATTGTGAAGGATACATTGGGATATGTTGTTAGAGCGAAGACTGGTTGGGGAATACACGGGGCACAAGACGTGGGCTGGTTTGTTGGCTATGTTGAAAGCAAAGACAAGCTCTACTACTTTGCCAATTGCGTTCAGATCAAGAGCGATGTATTGAATGACGTGAAACGAGCCATTGCGTTTGACAACTCAAGAACTGAGATTGTGTATCGTATTCTCAACGAGTTGAAGATCACAAACGATGTGCGATGATATTGTGAACTGCTCTCCATAGTCATAGTAAATCAATCGCACTATGGAGCTGATTTTTGAACATAACCACACCTAAGATGAACAGAGACTACCTAGAGGCATACATACAATCAGTACTGCCGATGCCCACAGAAAAGTCAGCGTTTCTGGCTGAGCAGTTTGACTATGCCGAGATGCCGAAGAGCGAGCTGTTATTGGTGGAGAACAGAGTCAGCAAGGACACCTTCGTTTTACAAAGCGGCTTTGTACGGTCGTACACGAATGACCAGAATGGTGATGAGGTAACGACTAACATTTTCTCAGCACCTTGTTTTATAAACGATTTCTTGTCCTTTTTCAAACAGCAAGCAACTTCGGAGAATTATCAGTGTTTGACGGAGTGTCAACTCTGGACAATGAGCTACGAGAAAGTGCAAATGTGCTTCCACACCTATCCTGAATTCAGAGAGTTTGGTCGTATGATGCTGGTGATGAACTACTCTCGTCTTCACGAGAGAATGCTCGGCATGATCAAAGACACAGCCGAGACGCGTTATCTGGCGCTGATGAAGCAACATCCTCAGGTGCTGCAGAATGTATCATTGAAGATCATTGCATCCTACTTGGGAGTGACCGATAGCTCCTTGAGCCGAATCCGAAAAGAACTCGCCACAAAGTGATTTCTTGTCAAATGACAAGTATCCTCTGCGGTGTAGATCGGACTTTTGTGATGTTGTTTTTAATCTAGCACATCACCATGGAACTCTTCACTAGCTCATTACCACTCTGGATTTCTCTGGCATTCCTGGTCAGCATTTTTGTACCAGTCTTCATGATCTCGAATGTGGTGCGGAGCGGGACATCTCACCCGAGCTTCGACGATAGTCCCAGCGTAAGGAAGTTGCCGAACAGGGTTCTGGTATTCTTCGTGTTGTACTTCATGTACGTAACATTGATGAGTCTGACAGGCATCTTTCATGTCAACACTCTTCCCCCAAGAGTGATGCTGCTTACGGCCTTTCCGCTGCTGATTTTCTATTTCTTCTTTGTCTTTCGATCAAAGACTTTCTGGAAGATTCTTGAGCATGTCGAGCTATCGGCATTGGTGCGCTTACATCTCTTTAGACTTATTGGTTCGTTCTTCATCATTGGCTGGATGTACGACGTTCTGCCCAAGTCCTTTGCTCTCATCGGAGGCATTGGCGACATCTTCGCTGCACTCAGTGCTATCTATGTTGCTAAGCTTATTGATAGAAGAGCCAAGCACTACAAAACGCTCACCTTGGTGTGGAACATTATTGGTTTTTGGGACATTGTGAGTGTTATCATTAGCGCTATGTATGTGACGAAACAGGCTATCGAGAGCAATACGGAAGGAGTTTTAGAAATGACAAAGTTTCCATTCTGTCTGATTCCTGCCTTTGCTCCCGCTACTATCATCTTCCTACACATCTGCGTTTTCAAAAAACTAAAAAGCGCTTCGGTTAGTGAGTGAGTCTTTTTTGCCAGGTTCACGCAGAGCCGCAGAGTCGTTCGATCCTGATGGAGCCGCTGAGCCAAGCCATGCTTAGCGGCTCATTACCACATGCGCGTTCCCTGCGGCTCTTCGTGAGTTTCTTTTGCCAGGTTCACGCAGAGCCGCTGAGTCGTTCGATCCTGAAGGAGCCGCTGTGCCAAGCCATGCTCAGCGGCTCATTACCACATGCGCGTCCCCTGCGGCTCTGCGTGAGTTTCTTTTGCCAGGTTCACGCAGAGCCGCAGAGTCGTTCGATCCTGATGGAGCCGCTGAGCATTGCCTAGTCTCGCTCAGCGGCTCATTACCACAAGCGCGTTCCCTGCGGCTCTGCGTGAGTTTCTTTTACCAGGTTCACGCAGAGCCGCAGAGTTGTTCGATCCTGATGGAGCCGCTGAGCATTGCCAAGTCTCGCTCTGCGGCTCATAACTTTATGCGCGTTCTCTGCGGCTCTGCGTGAACGTGGCAAAGCAGACGGCGCAGTGTGTGTATTTTGGTGGTGTCGTGATGCAGGATGATTTAGTGTCGTGCTATCACATCGATTCAATAACTGTGTTTCACTTATAATAGTACAGTTATGATTATAGCCGTCGCTGGACCCTACTCTGCAGATACCGAAGAACAACGTCGCTCGAACATGCGGCGCATGAACGCTGTTGCTGCAGAACTGTACTCTCGTGGACACATACCCCTGATAGGCATCAATGCTGCCCTACCTGTAGCTGAAGAGTATGCTGGCTTGCAAATAAATGCTGACAAGGAAGAGGCATACGCAGTCCGTTATCATTTACTTATGTCGATCTCGCTCGCTGCTATTTCTTCTTGCGATGCTCTCTTACTAATAGCCGAGAGTCCAGGCGCTCTGAAAGAGGCAGACATGGTCGCTAAGCTTGGTAAGCCAGTTTATACCTCCATCGATCAGATTCCGGCTGCTGATAACAGAGCGTAGAGTTGGATGCTCGTTGTTACAATAAACTTCCAATTCTATACATTGGCTCGATCCGTCCGATCATAGTCTTTCCATCCAACACGGCAAGACGTAGATTTGTGCATGAAAAAGCACTTGAAACGACGTTTCATCTTCGTTATCCTTCCTCATTGTCACTTGCTCGATCTGGCTGGTATCGATCAGGTCCTCTATGAATTGAAGGATCTTGGGTATGACATCTCGCTGCATTACTGTTCTGTGCAGGCACGTCTAAAAAGCTCAAACAATCTCACACTGGCGGATTTGCAGCACTACAGCGATATTCAGCCTGCGCTCAATGACGTCGTCATCATCCCCGGATCTGAGAGCTCGTACTTGCTATCGAAAGAGTTCGCCTCTAAGAAACGCTTTCATCAGTGGTTGCGTGATGCTCACGAGAAAGGTGCTCGCGTGTGCTCTATTTGTACTGGTGCGTTTGCATTGGCCCAGGCTGGACTACTCGATGGACGTGAGTGTACAACGCATTGGCAGTGCACACAACGATTGCAGCAGACCTTCCCCCTAACCAAAGTGCGTGATAATGTTCTGTTCTGCGATGCAGATCGAATCACGACAAGCGCAGGTGTGAGCTCTGGTGTGGATATGGCACTGCACTTGGTGAGTAGTTACTACAGCGAAGAGGTAGCCTTTCGCATTGCACGACAACTTGTGGTGTACACTCGTCGCAGCGCAGACAGCGCTCAACTCAGCCCACACCTCATCTACCGAAATCATATTCATTCGGCTATTCATGCTGTGCAGGATCATCTGTGGGAGAATCTGAACACGGCGATCCATCTTGATGAACTCGCCGACATCGCTTGCATGAGCAAACGCAATCTTACGCGGACTTTTCGAGTACAGACGGGCATCTCGGTTGGACACTACCACCGCATCCTTCGTGCAGAGAAAGCGCAGTCACTGCTTGAACAAACGGATTTAACAATGCTGCAAGTAGCCCAAGCATGTGGTCTTCGAAGTGAACGACAACTCCAACGGATCATTCACGAGGCGAGCAGATTCTAAGAAACATACTACACACAAAACACTATTCTCCACCACTCTACACTACTATGCTTCAAGTACCTCAACGTGACGGTAAAATCGGCGTTCTTCTTCACGAGTATGCTCGTGCTATTGATGAATTGAAATCTGTGCTACAGTCTGTTAGCACTGAAGAACTAGAGACTGTGGTTGATACTACGACCATGAATCCAAATTGCGCATCTATTCAAACGATCCTCTCACACGTGGTTGCCTGTGGACACATGTATCGTGTCTATATCGAGCAACACCGTGGTAGCACGATGGACTTCGTCGAGAAGCGGACCTTAACGAGCATTGATGCCTATTGTGCGGCTCTGGATTACATGTTTGAAGAAACCTGCACAACCTTCGCCACCATCGACAACGCGGAAGTGGACGAGTATGAGCCAGAGAAGAAGATACACGTGTATTGGGGTCAGCTCTATGACTACGAGCAACTCATGGAACATGCTATAGTGCACATTCTACGTCACCGCTATCAGATTCAGAACTTCCTGACTCGCATGCGAGCTGTGAACACCGAGGCTGGCAGCTACGCTGCTACTGCATAATCTGAGCTCTCAGACTGATAGTAATACACAGGGAGCTGCCGCCGCGGCAGCCCCACTACGTTGAAAGCACTAAAAACTACTCAGTGAAACCACACTTCTCAGCAAGTGCCTTGCCGTGCTCGTTGCGCCACACACCTGGTGTCTCCCAAACCTGCAACAAAGGATAGGCTTCGCGGAAATACGGTAGTGCCTCATCTGTACGGCCAGTACGATGGAGGTAAATAGCCAGACGAATCTTACCGAAATGATAGTTCGGGTTCACTCGCGGAATCTCGAACATGACTTCGTCTGCTAGTGCAGGCTTTGATAGCTTCTCGTAGTATGAAGCCAGACGACATCTGGCTGCGACAAAACTGTACTTTGCCCCTATAGCCCGTGTACACCAAAGCATAGCACGATCTATATCTTCTTGCTTATCATAGAGCTCGGCTAGATTGTACATCGTGGTCTCATCATCAGGAAACAAAGCAAGTGCTTCGAGCGAAGCATCGATTGCTGCCTGAGCGTTCTTCTGGGAGTTATGGTAACGTATAAGCATAGAGCGATGAGCAAGCTCAGAAGGATAACGCTCTATAAGTTGTAAGATGATTGGCAAGACCTCGGCTTGCAGATCTACCTCTTTACCACGCTCCGATAGAAACATCAAATTGCTGCAATATGTAGCCCATTCAATCTGTGCGTCAAAACTGTAGTTCTTAGCAAGATTCTTGTTGCGCAGCAGTGCTTCGTCGAAACTCCCTCTCCACGCATAGGCGTTAGCAATCGCTGCCTGAACCTCGAAGCTCTGGTCTGAGCTGAGCTCCGCAATCCACGTGTCGAAATCCTCTTCATTGTCGGACAGAGCAGCCATCCACACGCGCAAGGCAGGGATCTTGGTGTTTTCGTAGGCTTGAGTGATGAGCTCTTGGCCAAGTTCAGAGGACGACTCAATATCTCGCATGTGCGTATACGCTAACACAACATAAAGGTCAGCACTGCAGTAGGGATCAAGCGCGATAGCCCGTTCTCCAAATCGCCGTGACCAGTCAAAACGCGATGCGTTCTCGAGAAATGCTGCCGCCTCTGCGAGCACCGGCGCATTGTCCCAGTTATCAAGTGCTCGGGCAATTGTTGATAGTACGGTGTACATAGTTAGGCCTTAAGATTAATGAAAGACGTCTTTTCATGTGGAATGCAGAGGTACAGTAGATACATGGAGCTTGTCCCGGGTTGCTACGTGATTCTCCAAAATCTTCTACAACTTAGCATACTAAATACAAGCTGCTGGCGTTACCCGCATACACTGCCTGTGAACCGTCGTGCGCGCAGCGCGAGCATGAGCAAAAGGGGCACAAGCAGACTGCAGCAGTCCTAGAGCACAGGTACGTTCTGGCTGCGGTGTCAAGGCAACATGTTCGATTGTATGAAATGCTCAACAGCGGCGACAAAGCTACGCTACCTACTGCTGACCAAAACAGCACGCGGTCGACATTAACATTTGAGCTGTCAACGGAGCTGTATTGCTGTGAGTCTGACCTGTCAACTCAAGCGGTTTTAGCCTATACATACCTACCTGGTTGCTTCGCTTGAGACAAAACACATCTTCCACGAATTACGCATCCAGTCTATGAGAACATTGCTCCTCCTCTTGGTACTGTTGTACAGCACATGCATCCTTCCAGCACAACGCGTGCAATTACGTGTTCCGCCGAGCATTCAAACTCTTCGCGATAGTGTCATGACGAAGAAGCTCATTGTCGGTATTAATACCTTGCTCGAACAAGTTCTCGGACCAGATTCCATACCTTGTACTGTTTACGATAGTACTGTACTCGACAACCGAGTTCTTTTTAGTGAGATGCGCGGGATTGCTAAAAGCGCGAAGTACAATGATGAGCACTTCTACAAGCCATACCTTGCAAATATGACGCAACAAGGAGACTCTAGTTATAGAGTGCAGTTACACTTTATTGGCATACATGATACGATGGCTTTGCTGCGGGCGAGCTATACGATTGATGTTCATGTGACGTCAGATCAGATTCGTTTTCGGTCACCGTTTGCAACGGCTACCTTAGACTGGAAGCAGCTGCAGATAGGATCGTTCTGTTTTCACTACCGCAATCGTTTAAACGAAGAAGAAGCACGCAAGTACTGCTCAACCATCGCGGCTTATGATACAAAGCTAGGTGCAAGCACCAGCACCACAGATCTCTACTGCTGCGCTGATCTTTCAGAAGCGCTGCGATTCTGCGGCGTAGACTATAAATCTGATTATAGCGGACGTACGCGGAGCAGCGCAAGTGAAGAGTTGGCTGGGAGAGAGCTCGTTCTGAACGGTATATGCGGTGTTGAGTTTGGACCTGTTGATCCGCATGATCTATGGCATGCGCGACGTTCTCGCGTGATACCCACTGAAAAAACCAACAAACCTGTAGAGGAAGGATTTGCCTTCATCTATGCAGGCAGCTGGGGTATAAGCTGGCCAACCATTCTTGACAGCTTTAAGCTCTTTGCGAAGCAGCATCCAGATGCTGATTGGTTGTGGCACTATAATCAAAGAACAAACATTGCCTCGAAGGGAGGATTCCCTTTGTACCTCGATTACCTGATCAACGCGCTCGTTGTGCAAGATATAGAGAGCACCAAAGGCTTTGCTGTAGCGCGCGAACTCTTGCTATGCGGACCATACCAAAAAGGGAACGCTAATTACTTTGCAGCATTGCAACGACTGCATGGCGTGTCGGAGAGCGAGTTTCATCATTACGTGCAACGACTACTCCAGAAGAACTAGATCAATCGTGCAGGATCACAAAGGGCAGAGCGTACTCTTCACGATTGATGCGACAATGCAGTACATAACTTCCGTTGGGAAGAGCATTGGTTTGAAAGCTCTGGCTCGCTGTCCAACCAATCACTTCTTGTCCTAAGGCATTGACTACTCTACACTCAGGATCGAGATACCGAAGTTTCTCATCGAGTAGCTCTACACGAGCTTCAGTACGCACTGGGTTTGGCGATACGCGTAGAATAGTGTTGAGCTCGGCAGGATCCGGACGTTTAACACCAGCGCCGACATCTCCAGTTCGAATAAGGTGTTGGTTGAATTGATCGGACCATGCTCCAAGAGTATCACTCATCACAGCTCGCACACGAGCTGCGTAGACACGGTTTGACTGAAGAGACAGTGGATAGGAGTTCGTGAGAATGTTCTTCGCGTCAACCACGAGAATTCCTTTGTTCAATGAATCCTGATTGAATGCAAGTTGGAGTTCGTATGAGAGAGCACCAGGCACCGCATCCCAGGTATAGGTTGTAGTTGTGGGAACGGTGAGTGTGCCATTCTTTGGATACACAATGCGCGGCGGCATCAGGTCGGCAGAGTCACGTTGAGTAGTAAGTATCTGCTCGCACGACAAGCGATTCCACACACTCGTGTCTTTCTCATTGAGTGCTCGTAAACGAAGGTCGTAGTGGAAGAAGTACTCAAGATTCTTTAACACACAGCTTGTATCGAAGAGCATGGTATCGCGCGACGGATTATCGAAGTAGTGTTCATCCCAGGTATTCGAGGTCTTAATATTCCGCTCGATCACTTGTAACTGATACGCTTTCGCGCCGGCGATAGGAGTCCAAGTTAGATCGATTGTCGAACGAGGTTTACGCCGACGGTCATTGAGATCCGGCGAGACAAACTCAGGGCGTTTCAGTCTTTGTTTGCCGCGGTACACTACCAGTGCATGATCGTTCATCGCTACGACAGCAGCATCTGTTCGTGGGAAGATTGCTTCTTTAATGTAGCCTGTGTAACAGAAGGGAATATCTGTTTGCTGCTTTTCCCATGACGTTCCATAATCAGAGCTAAGGTAGAGTCCTTGATACAAACCGTACGCTACGCCGTGTTGTTCATCGGCAAACGCACAAGCAATCAGACCAGTAGATCCTTCACTGATGATTGTTGAAAGACGCTGCCAACTCTTTGCTCCATCGGTACTTTTCTCAACATAGTTTGCTCCGGGAGCGCTGTAGCTGAGTCTGTCGGAATAGACATTGTATATGGCATCTTTACTTAAGAGGTAAGGATTTGAAATGTTGGTTTCCGTAAGTGTCCATGTCGTCCCTGCATCAGTGCTGCTAAACAGCATGCGATTTGAGGCGGAGAGGCGGTAGCCAAGAAATACGATCTCGTTCTTGGATTTGGCTATCATTTTTGTTGCATAAAGTGTAGAGTCGGGTACACGAACTGTAGTGTAGGTGTTCCATGCATTATCTGTGTAACACAGTTGACCGGTTCGTTTGTATCCATCTGGAAAATTGTCGGATCCTGTCATAGTGAGAAATGCATAGCCACGTATTGAATCAATCATACAAACCGCCGACACACGAGTGTTAGTGTCGAAACTTTGCTGCTTCCAGGTTGCGCCTGCGTCCGTAGTGTAGAGCAGCCCACCGCTTCTTGTGAACTTTCCACTTTGAGATCCACCCGGTATGTACAGTGACTCGTGTCCACCTACACAGACACATAGCGGTGCTGCTGAACTAATGTTCTGTATCGTGTAGCGCGTGTTCTTGTCTTTCGGCACCCAAACGGCATCGATGTTAAAGGGAGTCCAGTTTGTTCCGCCGTCTGCTGTGTACTGAATGGTATTGAATCCCGATGATTTATCGAACATATAAATGTGTGTACCATCACTACTAGCCAGATAGTTCATTGTACCGAAGGCGTCGTATGAACCGAAAGAGCTATAACTCGTAGGTCGTACTACATCCCACTTGGGTACAAACTGGGCGCTTGCATATGCTTGTAGAAGGATTGCTATAATGCTACAGAGTACGGAGTTCTTGATACAACGCATTGGGACCACTCTAGGGTAGAATAATGTTCAGTGAATTCTCGAGCGTGAGCGCATAACTACTCGTCACAATCTCAATAAGCGGAAACATAGCCAGCGCATACTTCATGACAAACAATAATCAGAGCCATCTCTGTTAAAGGCATACGATAGTTAATTAGTCTTCGAGAGAGTATGGTTCCTGTTACTCTCATCAAGGCTCTGATGAATGACACAATGATCACAGAGGTATCTTCTTCAGTCCAGTCTTTTTCCTATTTTGTCCAGAAGCATTTTGAATACTCGTAAGCACAATGAAAAATCTCTACACAGCAGCGGACATAGCAGAAGTCCTAGAGCGTATTGACAAGATTAATCCATCGGTTCAGCGCCAGTGGGGAAAGATGAAGCCAGAGCAGATGTTGGCGCATTGTTCAGCAGCTTTAGAAGTGGCGACTGGGCAACGACATGCAAAACGTATGTTTATTGGTAGAATATTGGGTCCTTTGTTTAAATCCCAATTCTACAACGAAAAACCATTCAACAAGAATGGTCCCACAGATCCAACCTTTCTCGTGGTTGATGAGAGAGATCTTGAGGTTGAGAGAGAAAGGCTAAAGAATCTGGTGAAGCGATTTGCAGAGGGAGGTCCATCAGCATGCACCCAACAGCCTCATTCCTTTTTTGGGGAGATGAATCCACAGCAGTGGAGCATTGGGATGTACAAGCATTTGGATCATCATTTGCGACAGTTTGGGGTTTGATACGTTTACTATTGGCCGCGGATGACGCGGATGACGCGGATTTCGCTGATCAGGATTGGTTTTTCTTGGCAGTACATATCGATCCGCGCAATCCGCGTTCTAATGTTGGCCGCGGATGACGCGGATGACGCGGATTTCGCTGATCAGGATTGGTTTTTCTTGGCAGCACACATCGATCCGCGCAATCCGCGTGCTAGTGGTGGCCGCGGATGACGCGGATGACGCGGATTTCGCTGATCGGGATTGGTTTTACTTACAAGTACTCATCGATATCCGCGGAATCCGCGTCATCCGCGTCATCCGCGGCCATAACGTCGGTACGGGGATTACGCTGATCAGGATTGGTTTTACTTGGCAGCACACATAGATCCGCCAAATCCGCGTCATCCGCGGCCATCAAGATTTGGATCCTCGTCAACCAATCAGACACTCTCACAGCATTTCAAAGCTATTTTGCGCGCAGCCTACAACTGAATACCACCGGAGCCACTATCATGCTGAAGCACTACTTCCTATGCACACTCCTGAGTGTCTCGATCTTTACACAGGTTATACAAGCTGCTCCGAGCACACGATCGGCGATCGACGCGCGCAGCTTTCTGCAGGCTAATGATAAACAGAGCAAGACAGACCTTGCCACAGACGCTCAGCATCCCTTTCTCTTAAAGCTGAGCGCTATGCGCTCAGCCTTAGAAACACAACATGTGATCCTGCAGCACTTCAATGTATCAGAGAACGAAGTTGTCGACTTACTTCTTGACAGAGCGCCCTCGATCTACGATCAGAACACGGTGTTTATCGCGCCAACCGAGCAAGGCGATAAGAAATGCGTTGCTCCCGATGTGCGATGTTACCGCGGTATCATAGTTTCAGAACCAAAGAGCTCCGTTGTCCTTGTGTGCTCCGATTTAGGCTTGTTGTGTTCGATTGAGCGCGAAGACGGTCAGCAGAGCCTAGTGAGTTCCGATCCCAAGGATCCAACACAGGTGGCGTTCAGATCCATGCGTGACGTAGGAACTGAGCTCGCAAGTATGCTGCAGTGTAGCACACCAGATCTTGATAAGTCGTTCAGCAAGGAGCATCCGCTGAGCATTACATCCAACAAGCTGATTGAGTTAGAAGTTGCATTGGAGACCGACACCCGTTTTTATGCTGCAGCTGGAGCGAGCCTCGCGAAAGCACAGAGTTATGCTCTTGCGGTTTTTAGCATGGTGAACGCTGTGTATGAGCGAGAAGTGAATATCAGAATACATATTAGTTGGTTGAAATGCTGGACCGATAGTCCAGCGGATCCTTACTCTTGCGGTGGTGATCCATTTGTCTTACGCGACAAAGCTCTTCTCTACTGGGAAACAAACTACACATCGGTTCCACGTGATGTGTATCATGTTATGACCTGTCTTTCCAGTGGTGGTGGCGGCTATGGATATCTCGATCAGCTCTGCAAAGGCAAGTATGCAATGGCTAGCAGTAGTGTGCAAGTACAACACACCTTTCCGGTCTATGCCTTTACTTACGATAGTTACATTGTTGCGCATGAGTTGGGACACAATCTCAATGCTCAGCACACCCACAGCTGCTTCTTCGGTTATCCTTTAGATACTTGTTTGGTTGCGGATGCTCAAGGTGGCGGTTGTTTGGCAAGTGGAATAAACGCTCGACCCAATCCTGGGTCCATCATGAGTTACTGTGGTGGAACGAATAACGCAGCGGGATTGGGCTATCAGGTGCGCATGACCTTTCTTCCTCAGAACATCATCATTATGCGAAACGCAGCTGAAGCTGCTGCTTGCCTGACTGAGCCAGCGAAAGCGAGTATCTCATTGATAAGTCCGGAAGGCAGTCAGTCCTATCGCAGCAACTCTTCCATAGCTATTCGATTTCTCTCAGCACATGTTTCGAACATCGACATCGAGTATAGCACGGACCTCGGAACGAGCTGGACCAGTATTGCAAAGAATGTATCAGTTGATGGCGGAGTCTATGATTGGCAAGCACCAGCTTTGTGTGAGAATGATGTGGTAATCCGACTTCGCTCTAGTATAGACTCCAGCGTTAGCGCACAGAACATCCTACCTTTTCATGTCTCTGCAAGTGCACCTCAGGGCTTGTTAGCATCCTATGGCTTCGATGGAAACTATACCAACAGCGTATGTGGAGGTTTTGATGATGCGCGCATTGCTGAGGGACAAGTTCGATTCAGAGCCGATAGATTTGGATTAAAAGATTCTGCTTTAGAAATCAGCGGACAAGGGTATCTGTATGTACCGAGTGCGGATCTTCGCTCTAAGAGCTTGTCCATTTCACTCTGGTGTCAAGCAGACTCCGGCAAGGGAAAGAACACCATTATTGGCACAAACTATGGTCCCGCTACCAACGTGTTTGAAGTCTACAATTGGGGAATACTCGGGTGTTCCTATTACACAGACAAAGGACTGTGGCAATTCTGGAGCGGCATGGTCGAGCCGAAGAAGTGGACGCACGTAGTGTTTAGTTACGATGGAAGCACAGCCAGCACATGGGTCAATAACAAGCTGCTTACCTCAGAACAACATTCTGCCAGCCTAGTGCCCTTCGTTACTTCACTCTACATTGGTTCACGGCGCGGACAAGAGTACTTCTATGGTGCCATCGACGACATCAAAATCTTCAACCGAGCACTGTCTGATGCTGATGTGAAAGAACTCTATACAGAGAAAGCAGCACCAGGGCAGCCAGTTCTACTCTTTCCTCCGGATCAACATTTGAGTCCAACGAAGACCGTCCAATGTGTCTGGTCTTCAACCGCTGCTGCGCAGCGATATCATGTACAGATCGCCACCGACATCTCCTTCGCAAATGGAACTCTGGTGCTCGATACACTGTGTACTGACAGCACACTGATCTTTAACATGAAGAGCACTGTCCCTCATTACATACGCCTTAACGCTCTCAACGCTTTTGGCCTCAGCGCGTACACTGCAGCGCACCGCTTTCAACAAGATCCCAGCGGAGTTTCCGATAACAGCTCGACACGCAATTCCTGTTTCGATCTGCTTGAAAGTAGCTCAAGTCATGAGCTTAGGATACTCTTCAACAATCAGGTTGCAGTACAGAACGCCAGGGTTGTGCTCTCCAATCTTCTCGGACAAATCATCGTCGAAAAATCGCTCACTGTTCAACAAGGACAATCAGTTCAACTTGATTGCGAGAAAGTTCCCGCTGGTGTCTATCTCGTAACAGTGAGATACGGTCATTGCGAGAGTACGCGTAGTGTTGTGCTTCATAGATAGTTCTGATTTTAACACTGATTGAACTGTTTATTGCTTTCGTTAGGGGAGACAGATGAGACTGTTGGCCGCGGATGACGCGGATTTCGCTGATCGGGATTGGTTTTACTTACAAGCACACATAGATCCGCGCAATCCGCGTCATCCGCGTTCTAATGTTGGCCGCGGATGACGCGGATATCGCTGATCAGGATTGGTTTTACTTACAAGTACTCATCGATATCCGCGCAATCCGCCAAATCCGCGTCATCCGCGGCCATAGCGTAGGTACGCGGATTTCGCTGATCGGGATTGGTATTACTTGGCAGCACATATCGATCCGCGCAATCCGCCAAATCCGCGTCATCCGCGGCCACCATTGGTACGGCTCACTTCACCAAACAACCAATACACTCTCGCAGTTTCTCCTGGTACCGGTATTGATCTTCCGATTTCAACCGACTCATCTGCGCCATGAGTTCTAGCTGATGGCTGTTATGAATGTTAGCGCTATGCGCCCAAAGAGCCAACTCAGTGAAGTGGCGAGTATGCGAGAGCGCGGTGCCCAGGGCTTCGGGGTAGTGTTGGAGGAAGACAGCGCGCGACATCTCCTCTGCTAAGCTGTCGTTGTTCTTATAACGTGTTGCGATCAGTTTCAAGATGCGCGTGGTGATATCAGCAACGCGCAGAGTCTTAGCACCTCTTCCCTTGCGAATCATATTGCTTTGGGTAAAAGCACGCAAGGTGCGCGCTGAGCTTCGATAGCCTTTACGCAGCTTCATCTTTCTCTGCTCAGTTTCTGCTATCGTTGCCAGCTTCTTATCAATAGGTTTGAAGCCATAGCGATAGTAAAACCAAAAGGCAGCACTGCTAATGCCCTCTGGGTTGTCGAGACCGTATTGAAAAGCCTCAACTTCTATGGTCTGTAACTGAAAAATCTGAGTGTACACGCGTAACAGTTGACACAACACAAATCCCGATTCACCACCACGAAAGGCTTCGTGGATGTTGATGCCGAAGTTCGCATGTGGTCCGAAAACCCAGGCTCCGCCATAGGCGCAGGGTAGACCGTTTTTGAAGAGACTGTAGCCGATGTACGACTCCAGGGGTAGTTGTCGTTCGTCGGTGATACCATACAAGCACACCGAGATCCCGCGCTCTAGTTCATAAAAGCGCAGCGATGTTTCGTCCATGAAGGTAGCTGGATCGGTCTCTCTCGCCGTCAGAGCCATGCTGTTCTTTACGCATTGAATGAGCTCTGCCTTCTGCTGCGCATCTAACACTCGAGCTGTGCTGACAGGTCGTGCTATCAACTCTTCGTGGTCAAACTTCTTGAGCAGAGAGTCGTGATCAAAGACCTCCACAAATTCTAATCGATTGTATGCACGTGAAAACTTCTCGCTCAGCGGCAAGAGATTCATGTGAACACCAAGTTTCTCTTGAAGATAGTCTTCCAATGCTGGTACGGATGCAAAGCGCTCCAGTTGTTGCGCGAGGAATTCCGCATGACGTTCCTGTGGTACACGGAGTTGTTCTAAGAGAGCTTCGTTGTGCAGACTTGCCGTGCACTCGGAACGGAGAGTTGGAGTGATGCTGAGAGAAAGGATGTCGTTGAGCATTGTACTCTCTGACGACTCCCACTTCAATTCCACTTGCACATGCGGATGCTTCGTTAACCACCGAAGGAATGCAGGTGAGAATGCTGTGTGCGTAGGCTGCCATGGCAAACCCTCGTTCTCTGGAATCCTGTTCTTCGTGCGAAAGAGCTTCTTGCAGTGTCGGCTCAATCGACCCATCTCTGCATCAACTAACTGTCTAACCTGCTCATTCGGTGCATAGGCACGAGTACACAGAAGTTGGTTGAGATACACCACCAGCTGCTCATTATTTGGAAGCGCAGTAGAGCTTAGCTTCTGTAGTGAGCGCACGAGGTCATGCGTCGAAACATGACTCAAAGTCTGAGTCCTGAGATCCAAGCAAAGACGTTGAAATGAGGTGCTCATGGCTGCAGCGCAGAAGTAGAAGAGAGAACCACTCAATTTACGACAAATAGGTCTTAAATAAGCATAGTCCTCTACTCGCTTCTTGATTCGGACTGAGCAGCAAGGGAGAATCTGATGGGAATGAAGGGTTAAGCTAAAAAGGCTCAGTGCGGAGCACTGAGCCTTTTTAGGTTGAGGAAGAATCTCTTGCAGATACTAGGGCATGAACTTCTTCAAGGTTTGTTCGAGTCGTGCACCGCGAAGGTCTTCGTCGAGAGCGACGATCCTTCCATCAGGATCGATAAGTATTGGCTTTGGAATGCCGCTCACTTCGAACACCTTGGTGGCCTCATTCTGCCAAACTCCAGGAGAATAGCAATGAAGCCATGGCATTGGCCACTTGCCCTTGCGGAACTTTTCAATGTCGGCAACCGAGCGATCAAAGCTTACACTGAGGATGGTAAAGCGTTTGTCTTTGAAGTTCTCATAAGCCTTATGGAGGTTCTCCATTTCGCGAACGCAGGGACCGCACCAGGTAGCCCAGTTGTCGATGAGCACCCAACGACCCTTGAGCGTTGCAGGGATGTAGCGCACGGTGGAGTCATCAACCGTTGCGAAGGCAAAGTCTGGGATCATGTTGCCTACCTTGATCTTACTGTTTGGACGTAACTCACGCTGTGCTTGTTGTGCGGCATAGGTATCCGGATACTCCTTCACCAGCTTGTTGTAGAGAGGTAGTGCGACATCAAACTTCTTTTGCTCATAGAGTTCAACGATCTGATTAAAGAGAATCTGAGCTTTGAGAGACTCTGACGCATGCTCATTGAGCATGCGTTGAATGTAATCTCCTTTGGGCTTGGAGCTCATGCGCACAGCATCAGCGATGATGTTTGGATAGTTAGTCCACATTGGACTTGCCGGAGGTATCGTTTCCAGAATCAGATCAACAAACTTTGGATCCGCGCCGGTACTGTCTTTGGAGAAGGATGGAACACTAAGGTACGACATCATAAGAAGCTGTCGCAGGTGTTGATCTTTGGTAGCTTCAATCTTTTTACGAAGTGCAGCACGGTGTCCGAAAGCATCATAGGAAAACTCCATTCCACCTTGTTGCTTTGCTGACTCAGAAAAGAACTGAGCCCATACTTGCTGTTGAGCATCAACGATGGCCGCAACTTCTTTTGAAAACTCATCGACAAACACTACTGATGACGGACTCGATTTCTTGGGGAATTGTCGTGGGTCGAATACAATGTGCGCAACACCATCTTTCGCTGCAATCAAAGAACGGTAGTCTCCGCCGCCATCATACTGATAGTTGCCTGTGCTTGTGCCGTTCATACTATGAGGCTCCGTCGTGTTCTTGGTATAGACGATGACTTGATAGCCGAGGGTCTCACCCATACACTCTACGTCTATGACAAAAGTGCCGTCGCTTTGCTTCTTCATCAAGCGCGCTTTGGCAAAGTTGTACTTGTCGTTATCCGTGATAACCGCTACCGAATCAACTTCCCCATCAATGGTATTCGCTTGAAGTCTAGCGTCGATACGCATCTCCTTAGCGCAGCAATACACCCAACTTGGAGTATGATCCTGTTGGTGATCAACGCCAGCGAACTCTAGCTCATACCAACCTGGTGGAAGATAAACGCCGTAGGATCCATCGGCATTGACCTTAAAGGTCTTAGGCTTTTCATTAGCTGAGTTGAACTGTGATGCAAAAACATGCGCAGTCTTCATTGGCTTGCCGTTGGCACCAACGACCTTACCAGAGATGAAGGTAGGACGATCGGCTTGGGCAAGTACGTCGCTTGACAACAAAAGACCAAAGCACAGTGCAACGATAGTGAACGCGTTTGCAAGTGCGAAACGTTGGGTAAAGTTGTTCATAGGATAGCTAAAGTGTAAATAACTGAGTTGACCAAAAAAACTCGTGGTAGAGGGCTGCCAGAAGACTTTCCCTCGCTCAGCAGCACTCCCAACAACGCAGCGCAAACTACGAAGGCTGGGTTTGAAAATCGAGTGCTTGAGAATACAGAGTGCAGACGAGAAGGCTCATTCTTGATTGTGAGGGGCCGAATCGAGAGCTATTGAGCATGACCTAGCTCAAACCGCTCTACCAGGCTTAGGCACTCCAAGCCGAGGTGGGCTCTGGGATGAGCTACCGAGCGGAAACTGCCAATCAGCCTGAACCTAATCCTGGCACTTGTCTTGACTCCGCTCCAGATGAAGATAGGAGCTCTTGCCTATGGAGAGCTTTCAGCTCTCCTTGAATGTTAGAAACAATACTATTTCTGCATAGATGGCCTGAAACCTATTTTGGGGCAGCATATCCCTTGCGTTTGATTGCTCGGAGTAATCTACAGAGCCTTGATTGTCGCTGTTGTGTACATAGAGAGATACCTGCAGAAGATTCCAGCACGCAAGAATTCTGCTCCAACATGAGCATGTGGGTTTATCAAACCATATGGTACTCTCCTACTCTACTTTGAATATTCATACTCTTCATCAAGCTGAACTATGAGCGACGACAACTTCTACTATGCACCTCAGAGCATCATTGACAATGCCCTCATAAAGGACTACGAAACAACGTACGCATACTCCATCGAGCATCGAGAGGACTATTGGGCAGCAGAGGCTGAGAAGCTGGAGTGGTATAAAAAGTGGGATAAGGTTTTCGACTACTCAAAGAAGCCAGCATTCTCGTGGTTTGTTGGAGGCAAGACGAATATTGTGTTGAATGCCATTGATCGACATCTCAAAACATGGCGCCTGAACAAACTGGCGATCATTTGGGAAGGTGAGCCTGGCGATGTGCGCACATTATCGTACCACGCACTTAACCGTGAGGTGTGCAAAATGGCGAACATCTTAAAAGGGATGGGAGTGAGACGTGGCGACATCGTGACGATCTATATGCCACAGATACCAGAGCTCCCAATAGCAATGCTCGCCTGCGCCAAGATTGGAGCAGCGCATAGCGTTGTGTACGGTGGCTTTAGCGTTGAAGCCCTTGCTTCACGCATTGAAGATGCGAATAGTCGGGTACTCATTACCGCCGATGGCGGATGGCGTCGTGGAAAGGTAACCGACTTAAAGTCCATTGCAAACGAAGCAATGCGACGTTCACCAACTATTGAGGTGTGTATTACTGTCAAGCGTACGGGACAGCCAGTAGAAATGGAGAATGACCGTGACTTCTGGTATCATGACTTAGCTGCGCTGCCTATTGCTTCAGCAAAGTGTGAAACAGAGGCTATGGATTCTGAAGACAAACTCTTCATACTCTATACCTCTGGAACCACCGGAAAACCCAAAGGTTTAGTCCACACCCACGGCGGATACTCGGTGTACACAGCAACGACTCATAGAACCGTGTTCGACATTAAAGACGAGGATCGGTACTGGTGTGCTGCTGATCCAGGCTGGATTACCGGACACTCCTACCTTGTCTACGCTCCGCTCATCAATGGATCAACGATCATGATGTATGAAGGAGCACCGAATCATCCTTATCCTAATCGTTGGTGGCAGATGATTGAGAAATATGGTGTGACCATCCTGTATACCTCACCAACGGCAATACGTGGTCTCATGCGTTTCGGTGATAACTGGGTGAAGCGACACGATCTCAGCACACTGCGTTTGCTGGGTAGTGTTGGAGAACCCATTAATCCTGAGGCATGGCGTTGGTATCATAAGATTGTTGGTGGGGAGAGATGTCCGATCATGGACACCTGGTGGCAAACAGAAACCGGCGGTTTTGTCATTACGCCTCTACCTATAACACCACTTAAACCTGGCTCTGCAACAAAAGCCTTCTTTGGAAGCGTGGTGAAAGTTGTTGATGAGCATGGAAATGATGTGCCTGCTAATGAAGAAGGAAAGCTCGTCATTACACATCCCACACCAGGCATGGCTCGTACCATTCTTGGGGATGCAGAACGATGGGCGCAGACCTATTGGTCAGACTTCAAAGACAAAGGCTACTACACTGCTGGCGATTCAGCACGCATTGATGAGGACGGCTATGTGTGGGTTATTGGTCGACTCGATGATGTGATAAAAGTCAGCGGATATCGTCTGGGAACAGCCGAAGTAGAAAGCGCATTAGTGAGTCACCCAGCCGTCGCAGAAGCCGCAGCAATAGCATTGCCACATGAGTTAAAAGGTAATGCCATTCATTGCTATGTGGTGCTGCGCAACAACGTCAGCGCAAGTCGTGAATTAGAAGATCAGCTGAAAGAACACGTCAGCAAAGAGATAGGTCCCATTGCACGTCCAGACTCCATCACCGTCGTCGAGCTCCTTCCCAAAACGCGCAGCGGAAAGATCATGCGTCGCGTACTCAAGGCTAGAGCTCAGGGATTGGATGTTGGGGATGTTAGTACGTTGGAGGAGTAGAGGGTGCTAGTTGACGACGTGTCACTTACTAGATAAATATGAGAGCTATAGCATCTAGAGTTTGCAGTTTCGGAAGGCAAGGAATGGACTGCCTTAAAATGCATGTAGATCTTAATGTTTTGTAATTATAGAATCTTGATATGAACAAACTTGTATTCTTAAGCCTGTCACTGGTTTGGTTGTCTTGCACCTCTGTAAAGAACAGAGAGTTTGCATGGCAACAGAATGTACAAGCCCTTCTTTTGACTGAAATCTCGACAGATTCTTCATACGGTTACACCCAGGGTAGACCAGTCGAAGTTGGAGGTGCAGATAAACGCGAGGGACCTGTTAATGAAGCAAGATATCTTAATGCTCTTGCTGGACCGAAAGGAGAAAAGGTCATGTACTATAGAATAGGAAGTTGTTGTCCTTTCTATACCACGAATGGCTTCGCGGGAAGCGGCTTCCTTGATAAGTACAGGGTAACATGGGAAGGTTCAACCGATTCAGTGTCAATCTATATTAATATGTATGATTATGGTGACTTAAAAGCGCCAGCTGGATTTACGATTGCAAAATAGCTTCTGCTATGAACGATCGCTGATGCACATGCCTTGATTTGTATAGATGAGGTAAATCCAAGGTCTGTCATCATTGCTCTGTCACTACACAATCGGCCATGGACTAGTCCCTCGCGATTCTCTTTGAAAGTTTAGATTAGCGATTGTACCTTCTGTAGATTACAATTCACCATACTGTCACGTCGCAGAGGTTCACTTCTATACTCGCCACTTCTTCAAATCGTGTGGAAACACTCGCCTTGCAGCCTATTAGAAGCTCCGACATGATCGATGTACTATAGCCAGAGCAAAGAAAAGGAATCTTGCTCGATATGGCAGCTTTGAGATGAGCGTGAGTGGGTCAAAAGGTCCGGCGTTTCCAATAGGTGTCATAAACTGAGCCTCTGTAAGCAAAATGAGAGGGTTCATGAGGTTTGCCATAGCGGCAAACAAGACACAGCCATCACCTAGCCACGATAACTTTAAAATGCTCGATGCTGGTTTGATCAGTCACTTGTACATAGTACGTGCCCGGTGCTAACCGGCTGAAATCTAACAGTAGCGCGCGCGGCTCTAAATGCACTCCATATGACTCTTGCGCTAGCACTTTCTGAGTGGTGATATTGCTCACAACAACCTCAGGAGTTGCTGTACCTGCAGAAGTGTAATCAACTCTGAGCAGTCCTGATGAAGGCAAGGGGTAACTCATTAGAATCGAACGGCTCTCGGTTACTACATCTGTTAAAGTTGGTTTTCTGAAAAGCAAAGTAGCAATACCAGCTCCTACAACTAGCGATGAATCCGACATCACTGCGGCAGCAGTGAAACCATAGCCATAGTTTGTTGAGTAGATCACTTTCTGTAAGTCGAGTGAACGAATCTGAGATGCGTTATTTACATGAGATCTGGCAATACCGATGATACCTGCATCTCTGTTACCACTAACAAATGGAACGTAGCGATCAACGTCATTATAATCAATCACTTCACCAAGCAGGCGTTTCTCTTCAGTGTCAAATAGCATGTAGTGTGCGAGAGTATCTGGTACCCACAAAAAAAGCATCTGCTTAGACGAGATCGACATAGCATGGAAACAAGGAGGTAGCGTATAAAGAACTCCCGGTTTACCAATAGCTTTTACGATGGACTTCCAAGTCGCAGTGCTATCAATGCGATTACCTCCATTCGTAGCTATGAAAATATCGTTTTCTCTATTGATGAAGCAAGCAACAGCAAGAGACGAGTTGTACATTGTTGTATCTGATGCCACTGAGTACGATTCCACCAATGCACCTGTTTGGGTGTCATATACATTGTAACCGTAAATGTGAGGGACGGCTGGATTACCCGGCGGCCTCTCATCGGAAACAGTGCAGACATAGTACTTACCATCGTAACTCAAGTCATCAGAAAATACGTTACTACCGTTGTAAACTCGAAATGTGCGCTTCAATTGAAACTGTTGTGTGTCATATACATGTACGCTTGAGTCTGCTTCAGTATAAACGAACATGAGCGGTTCAGTGTTACTAAAGTGCGGACTTCCACCTCCCTGCAATTCATACTTAGTTCTGCCGGATGAAGGATCAATGATCACAGTGTTGCCATTACCAACTGCAATTTGACTCTCATCGGGAGATAGTACAATGAACCTTACTTGGCCTGAGTTCCAACTTGTCCAGATGGTATCGGCAGGTAAGCAGAGGAGAGATTGTGGTATCACCCATAAGAGAAAGACAACTCGAGGTAATATTCGTGCGGGCATCGAGCTCATACAATACTAGTAAATAAACAATGGGTCTTCACCGCTTCGTGTGAGTACGATAACGAACGGACATCATGGATAAACATCAAAGTCTGCACAATGGAAGTTAATCATAATCTTGAAGCGTAGTCGATCTCTACACTCACAAGCCCGGAAGCTCAATAGCTGGATTTTGATACTCATGCTTTCGGCTTTTACACTCGCCCGTTGCAGGTGTGCAGCAATGAGACCTCTCTCACGATTGGTGCAGATAGTTGCTTCTGGCTTGAACTAATACGTAGAGCCTAGTCAACTTAATAAAAAAGCTGTTGAAGTGAGTACACCAAGGGAATGACGTTTTCCAACGTACTGCGCACCCTCCACGGCACTAGTCAGACAGCATCCACCATGGATACAACGCGGTACGTCCCTTCGCAACTACTACTACGTAGCACTCTTTTGGCAAAACAAAGTTGGATCGGAGTTCATAGCTGCGATGGTCATGTCTATGTACTACATAGTCGTTAGTAGAAAGTACTCTGCCAACTCCATCAATGAGGAATAGAGATTCTAAGCTATCACCGTTAACAACGAACAAGCCATCATCTGTACGTACTATGTTGAATCTATCAAACTGTCTGTTGTCTGTCGGAGAATCAACCGATGTACTGAACTCTCGCTTAAACACAACTACTGAGTCTGTGTCTGAGTATCCAACCACGGTATATACCTCAGGTCGACCACTGGTATCGCAAGCAACACCTGCAACAAATATGTTACGAGAATTCCACTTCAAGACGCTCTTCGTCCAGTCAACACCACTATTGCTTGTCGAAAATATAGACGCGGTGCCTCCAATAAAACCAACTGCTCCTGAGACAAATGCACAATGTCCAGACGACCAATCGATAGATCTAACACTCCAGCTCTTGCCAGCATCCGTGGAGGTGACGAGTTCATAACTGCCTGCCAAGACAAGTGTGTCAGTTGCTCGCTTACAATAGTAGCAGTTCACCATGCTGGGACATAATCCTTCTACAAATGAATTGCTCACTAAACTGCAAACCACGAACTTGCCTTCATAACTTGCCACGACAACACTGTCTTTGCTACAATACACAGCTCTAGGCAATCTACATGGTATACTCATGCTCGCCCAAGTCCCTCCACTGTCTCTCGATACAAGTAACCAAGCGGAGTCGTGCTTCATTACTGTTAGCGCCAAGTACTCAACGTCGTATGTTGATAAGGCACAATGAAAAGTACTCCCCGACAAATCTTGATAAATAGGAGTCCATGTAGAACCTCCATCTCTTGTTATCTCAAGACTACAGAGTGTCTGAGAATCAGTCTTAACAGTGCCAACCCAATAGCCAGTTTGCTCAGATATAAACTGTACCCTCGGATGCTGAACATTTAGAACACTTGGGTGAACAAGATTGAAATGAAGTCCACCATCACGTGACATATATACACATCCGTTACTTTGGCAAACACAGATAAGCTTGCCTCTTACCACGGTCTGCTCAATCGGTTCATATGGAATGCCTGTCATACGAAAGGTTGAAAGCTCTCTCCAGCTGTCAGCCGCTATCTCTACACCGTACAAAAGAACAACTGCAAACACTATAATTTGCACGAACAATATCTTCATAAATCACCTTGATAGCCTTTATCTCATAACATCAGATAATCCTGTTCGGGCTTGACCTGATTTAGTAGAGGCGAATCAACATAGTCAAAAAGCTGTTGATGACCGCACTCCAATGGAATTGTACTTTCTATGGTGCGGCGCATTCTCTGTCTATTGTACGTACATTCGAAGTACCAATCAACGATTGCTCTTAGTACTTCTAGACTTGCTGAAGTCAGATGTCTGGTAAGCTGATCCGAATGCTACATATGCACTTATCGCGAAACCAATACTCTGGGCAGCATTCCAACCCTTTGTTCTGACGAAAGCATATTTACTATACCTTAGCATCCACAGCGTGCTCAATCTTCATCATTTCTCTCTATATTGCTCCGTGAATCTAATCACAAGCCTGTCCCTTCTTATGCTGAGTCTGTTTAATCATTATAATGATTCTGTGGTCTTTGTCTGTTAGAATTGTCTCCAGCTAGAACTGCAAACGCCATGAATATGCATATGTTGTCGATGTAGAGGCTGGATAGGCCTCAACCATGCTCATGTTCTTCCACTATCTGAGGAATTGAAAGATGAAGCAGAAGTTTGAACTCAAAGTGATCCAGCCTTGCTACATGCCGTGGCAGGAGATGGAGAAAGTTGGTGACGGGAGGTATTGTCAGCAGTGCGACAAAATCCTCACCGACTATCGTAATATTCCCGATGAAGAAATTGTCAAACTCATTGCACGCTCTGGAAAGAGTCCTTGCGGCATTTTTCGTAAATCTCAACTGAATAGACCGCTGCGCGCACCGCGATTCTCGTTCACGAAGCTCCTCTATAGAATTGGTCGTATGGCTTTTGCACTGCTCTTAGCAGCTAGTGCCTTGCGGACTGAGGTGGATGCGCAAGAAGTAGTGCAGCAGACAGAACAACAACAGCGTGCTCACATTGACAAAGCGAAGAAAGATTCTCCTTCAAAGCGAGATACAACTCGTAGAGCACTTCAATATGAACTGAAAGGCAGAGTTGTTGATGCCGACAAGAATTCAAAGCGCCAACTTGCCTATGCGCGTGTTGAGATTTCGGCTTTGGGACTCACTACGAGTTGTGATCTAAACGGCAACTTCACCTTGTGCCTGCCCTGTTCTGATCTCATACCCAACCTCTATCTTGAATGCAAGTATTTGTTCTATAAAGGAGTGCGAGTTGATATAGACACTTCACAGAGTTTTGTGCTGCTGCCAATGTCCTACGACCAACAAGAGTATGATGAATTCATGCTTGAGAAAGCAAGGGAGCGTGCTAGAAAAGAAGCAGAGGAACAAGAAGACGACGATACGGAAATGGGGAGCCCTGCCGTACCCAGTTGGAGGACTCCTTGAAATCCTAGTGCTGGCGATCGTGTACCCAGGATATTACAACTTTGCACACCGGCGTAGCCGCCGCTAGGCGGCAAGCGTTGAAGAAGAATCTCTTGACAAGACGATTGCCATGTGACCATTTGCCCCCAAATGCAACAGATGCGTCGTGGTTGATTTCTTAGCCCAGAACTCAAAGCTCCGACAGGAAGTCCTGCCTTCTCAAACAGTGGAGTGCTCTTACTCAAACCGCTACATCTGTCGACTACGTATACGTTATATGTCGAAATACATCGACTAAAACCGCTTCTAGCAAAACACAATCACGGTTTTTGTAGTGATTTCAATGGTTTTGGAGGGAATCTAGCGCTATCTGGAGCGAGTGTTCGAACACAAAGGCTGAGCTGCTCAGCAGCAATTTGAAGGAGTTTAGGAAGTTTAGGAAAATTTTGTAAACTTCCTAAACTCTGTATAAATAGCCCCATGAACCCAATCACAAACCCATTTGCACCAGGCGCAGGATCACACCTGCCAGCGTTAGCGGGTCGAGATGAATTGCTGGAATCAGTACGGATGGAGTCCCAGTCACGGCGATACCGCTTTTACTGTACCGCTCTTTGATGAGTTCATGCGAAGGACCATTCCAGGCGATGATTGGAAAAATTGACACAGTTGTGCTGAACTCTGCTAGACATGCTGTCACAGCTGACTCATTGTAGCAAAACATAAGATTCGGATTTCTCTAAGAACTCAGGTCATCGTGTTCAACGTGGCATGTTCAATCTGTCACCCGATACTGGTGGCCTCTCCAATGATGTAGTTTCCTGTTTGCAATGACAAGGCGTTAGCGCCATCAGCAGCCATAGCACCGAAATCCGAGCACAGCTCTGTTTCTGTTAGAAGTAAATGTTCTCCTTTAGAAGTAAATGTTCTCCTTGGATCCCTATTCCTGCAGTGGCAGACTCACAACGCACTGCGGAGGGTATGACTCTGTTGATCACGTTCAACTTTGGCTAGGACATAGACAAAAAAAACCGCTATCAAAAATGACAGCGGTTTTCTTTTTTGAAAAAAGCAACGAGGTTCCTAGGACACAAAGCCTAGTTCTTTGCCAACTTTTGCGAAGACATCGAGGATGAAGTCCAGATGTTCTTTTTGGTGCGAGGCCATATAGGAGGTACGCATCATGCTCATGTTTGGCGGAACTCCTGGTGGTACGAAGGCATTGACGAAGACGCCAGCGTCGTAGAGTTTGCGCCAGAAGATCATGGCTTTTTCTGCATCGCCGACAATAACTGGGACGATACCTGTGGGACTCTCATATACATTAAAGCCTTGGGCTTTGAAGCCCGCTCGCATGTAGTCTGCGTTTGCGATCAATTGATCAACGAGCTCAGGATGTTGCTCTAAGATGTCGAGTGCTGCCAACGCAGCTGCAACTGATGCAGGTGTTGGTGAGGCACTGAAGATGAGAGCTGGTGAGTGGTGCTTGATGTAATTAATAACACGCTCAGGACCAGCAACAAAACCACCGAGTGAAGCAAAGGTCTTGGAAAAGGTACCCATGGTCATGTCGGTACGGTTGGTAACGCCGTAGCGTGATGCCGTACCACGTCCGCCAACGCCAACAACTCCCGTTGCATGCGCATCGTCAACCATAACGCGTGCACCATACTTTTCTGCTACGTCTAGTAACTCTGGTAGGTGAACAAGTTCACCAGATACAGAGAATACGCCGTCGGTAACAATGAGTTTTGGTGCGTTCTCTGGCAGACGTGATAGTACCTTCTCGAGGTCCTCAATGTCGTTGTGCTTATAACGCAAGAACTCTGCAAAGCCACCTTTGGCAAGCACGCAGCCGTTAATAATACAGGCGTGATTTTCTTTGTCGCTAATAACGTAATCACCCTTGCTCACCAACGATGAAATCACACCAAGTGCGGTTTGATATCCTGTTGAGAAAAGCAGTACCGATTCGTAGCCCAAGTACTTGGCTAAACGCTCTTCTAGTTCGATGTGTAACTCAATAGTGCCAGTCAAATAGCGCGATCCGCTACAGCCTGTACCGTATTTCTCGATTGCACTAACTGCTGCTGCCTTTACCTTGGGATGTGAAGTGAGTCCAAGATAATTGTTGGAACCAGCCATGACGATCTTACGACCTTCAATCATGACCACTGGACCTTCGTTTTCCTGTATAGGACGAAAGTAGGGGTACAATCCCGCTGCTTTGACTTCATCTGCGCGGGTAAACTCGCGACACTTCTGAAAAATATCCGTCATGTATTCTGTCCTGTGTGAACTGTGATTGCCTAAAACTCCCTGCAATATGCACAATCACGCACGATCTCTGTTGACCAGTTCCGGCGAAAATGCGGCACAACAAACAGCGATATACTCAGCCCCACCTTCATAGGGCGTGCTGTATTGTACCCACTCTCCCGCTGCCGCGTGAAAAAGCTGACCTTCCGTCACTTGATAGAACTCATCTGCGGTCTGTACCCGCAAAACTCCTCTCAATACCAACGAATATTCGTCGAATTCGGGCTTTTGACCGGGTTCTTCCCATCCTTGTGGACTGCGCATACGCGCTATGCTTAGCTGATCGGTTCCGCTGTTGACGCGTCCAACGAACTCTTCGATGCTCTTTGGTTTGTTGCCCTGAGCGCGGACAATTGCTGGCTGGAGAATGTGTCGTGACTTCATAGATTCCTTGTAAAACTCACACAAACAGGTAAAAAAGCATTATACAGCGTCTAACGTGCTGCCCCACGATTGGGATCTGCAAAACGATTGTCATGCAGAAAATGCGAGTCGCTTAGACTCTTTAAGAAGATAATAAGTTCCGATTTTTCTTCATCGCTCAGCCCTACGGGCTTCGCTCTGCTGGGGTCGCCGATCTGAGTTCCGTTATGCGACGCCATGGTATTTGGATCACTTGCATAGAAATCCAGAACCTGTCGCAAAGTGCGGAACCTTCCGTCATGCATGTAAGGATAGGTCCATTCCACATTGCGTAAAGAGGGTACTTTGAAACGATTGTTATCAGACGCCAAGCCTGTTATTCGAGCTCTGCCGCTGTCGCGTAGTGCCGAGTCAATCGGTAACAGAATGTTGCGATAGGAGTTGTCGGTGAAAAGAGGCTCTGGGTGACAACTCACGCATCTCGCACGAAACACGTCTAAGCCTCGTTGCTCCTGCTCTGTGAATTGTACTTCTTTGCGCAGCATTTTGTCGTAGCGAGAATCTGCACTCACTAGCATGAGCAGAAACTGCGACATCGCCTTTAGCATACGAGTAGAGCTGATCGTCTTGTCGCCAAAGGCACGACGAAACATCTCGGGATAGATACTGTCGCGCTGTAGCTTCTGTATAACGTTCTCAAGACTCTCATTCAACTCGATGGGATTGGTGATGGGCGCTATGGGTTGCAGATCTAAATGCATGATGCCACCGTCTGCCATAAAGGCATCCTTCCAAGCAAGGTTCTGTAGAGCTGGAACGTTGCGGAAACCAATCTTGCCTGGGGCACCATGACTCAATGCATGATCGATATGCGCAAAGGCTGCAAAACGCTGGTGACATGAAGCGCAACTGCTTAAGTAGTCGTTCGAGAGTATGGGATCGTAAAAGAGTTTGCGTCCTAACTCAAAGCCTGCAGCAGTGGGTGGGTTGGACTGTACATCATAGACTGTTGTGGGAAAACCTGTCGGCACCTGAAAGTGAATGTCCGCAATACCTTCATCTACCGCTCTCAACAAACGCGCTGCACAGCAAAGAAGCACAATGCTAAGTGCAAGGAACAAGAGTGCTATTGTTTTGAAGGGAGATCTGTACATGAATGCTATTCCTTCAAAGGTTTGCTGCGCGGTCTGTGCTCAATACCCACGAGACGAAAGAGCTGCTGATAATTATCAGCCATGAGTGTTGCATTCGTGATGTCAGTAATGGTAGGCAGCTTAGAGAAGTCGATGACATGAGCACCGCGAAACAACTGTGCAATGTTGGTCTCGATCAACAAGTGTAATTCGCTGGTAGACTTGAGCGTAAGCGCTTCCTTGAAATCAAGCCGAATGCGGCGTATGCAATTGTTTGGCCAACGATAGCCGCCAATGTGATATTCCAATATGCCTGCAGTTGCTGAAGAGACTGAGGAATGTCCATCAAGCTTCAAAAAAATGTAACCAGTATTCCATGCCCAAAACATACCGTGCACGGGGTCCAGACTTCCCTCCTGCAGTCCCGCACAGTTGTGGATGGAATCAACACCAAGCAGGAACTCAATACCTGTGTACACAGTTGAAGGCAGAGCACTGAATTTGAGCGTTTTGGAGCTGGGCTCGTCTTCATCGATAAGATAACTGAGACTATCGGTGCTGCCAGACTGTTGCTTGCTGATGAGTTGGATGTTGCTGATGTAATAACGAAAGCGATCTACACGGAAGTCTTGATCGAGCGCGTTGTGATAGTTCTGTTTTTCCAAGAGCAATGTGTCTGCATCTACCACGTGTCTGAACTGCAGCTGCACTATCTGCGCGCTTGTTGAGACAAGCATGCAGACCAAGAGTATTCCAGTTATGAGTGCGCTACGAGACGACATGAACGTGCAAGAAAGTACTGCAAGCAAGTTGCGTTTAGTTTTTGATAAAACGCAGGCAACGGATGGACCTATTGTTTTGCAGTTGAAGACAATACAGACCAGGCGCGTATTCAGAACCAAGAGCAAGCTGCAATGGCTGCGAAGCATCGAAGTTCAAGTGTTCGGCACTATATACAACTCTGCCGAGTGCATCAATGATGCGGAGACTAATGTCTCTGAACTGTTGTTGGGTGTTGAGGCACAGTAACTCTTGTACTGGATGTGGCTGCAACACTATGTCGCTTAGCACCAGCTCAGATTCATCATCAGCCTTGATATCGGTCGTCGTTATCTCGATAGGATCGGAAACACTGCCACACTTGTTAGAATCGCCCACCATGACTCGATAGCTTCCCTTAAACTGCACAAGATAGTCTCGACTACGCGCACCAACAATCATGATCCCATCTCTGAACCATTGATAACTTTTGGCTTCCGAAGAACGAAGGATGGATCCAATCTGTGTGATGGTGGGTGTAGCAGGGAGTGGATGCACAACAAAGTGCAGGGTTGCCGTGCGTACCACACTGTCAAGTGCACAAGGAGCAGTGGAGCGCAGCTCCACCCAAAGAGAATCTCCAGTCTTCAAAGAACTCAACATCAGATTTTGTGTGGTTGATACAACTTTGCCGTTGAGCATCCAGCGCAGATCAGGAATTGAACCACCGTTTTCGAAGAAGCAGCTGGCATCGATCGATGAGTTCTCGCAGAGTATTGTATTCACTGCTGCTGCGTAAGTGATAGTTGGGCGAACACGCTCGTACAACTCCACTTGAACAACATTACTTGTCACCGTCTGAGGATTAGCACTGGCGTCGTTGCTGTTCAGCACGCACCAGACTCGGTCTTTCGTCTTGAGTGTTGAGCTGCTAAAGACATCACTGTCCGTACCAACTTGTTGTCCATTTACATACCAACGATACGTTGGTGTACTACCGCCGAGAGTGATGATTGCCTTGAAGCTGAGTATTGAGCCTTCGCAGTTGGATAGACTGGTATTGCTAACATTAATGGTAGGTGTGGTGCTTGTTGGAGTGTACACAGTGGCGTTCGCAGGCACCGTGTTGTGTCCGCCGCCAGGCCCCGTATTCCCTTGCTGCACCGTTCCATAATACGTTGGACCTGCCGTATAGGGATAGACGGGTTTGCGATTGGCGTCGATGGTGACGAAGTAGGCATAGGTACCACTTGGGTATTCTGGTGTTACGCAGAATCGGCCATTGTGTTCGTCGAGTGTCCCAGAGTTTGCTGTATACGTGAAATCTTCAATGAAGCAGCCCGCAGGATAGGAAGCGCTCACCGCAGGTCCGTTGTTGCGCGTGGCACCAACACTCAACACATAGCTACTACGCATACGCTGAATGGCTCCTGTACCGTCGATGTTTGCGTAGCCGTAAGCGCCATAGATTGGAAATCCATCGAAGGCATAGCCGATGATGGGAGAGTGATGGGTGCTGTCTTTGTCGTTGTACAAACACGTTGGGCTGACATGATGATGGTACTCGCCATTTGGAGCTGGGTGGCCCAGACAATTGTCGAAACTTATACCTTCCCAATACAACGCATCACGATTCCACACTCCTTGGTTGTTATAACTCATGCCGTCTTTCGCATTGAATATGCTCACACCATTAGTCCACACACCGGTATGTCCCAAAGGCGTTTGCACAGGCGTGCCAGTGTTCTTTTGAGGACTACGAGTGATCTTAAAGACGAAGTTCTCTGGAACAGGAGTGTTCGGATTGTTCTGCCATGGACCGATGTCATATCCAGGAATACAACTACAGCTTACATAGACGTTCGTTGCAGTATAGGCTACCTGCTGAACATTCGAAGCATAGCCCTTGTAACCTGTCTGCCCAGTCGTATTCAGCAACCATGAACTCAACTGCGGAGTCTGCGCGGAAAGGTTCAAGCTGACAAACAGCAAACACAAAGTGAAGAGATGTTTCATAGGAAAAGTGCGAAGTTGTATGGCGCTTTAGACGTTGAAAATAAGGTAATCCTTCGACTCCGCTCAGGAACCTTTCCATTCTATCCCGTCATTGTTAGTACTCTCTGCCCCGGTGGCTGAGCGGGGCCGAAGCCCTGACGTCAACGGTCCTTCGACTCCGCTCAGGGACCTTTCCTTTCGTTGCCATTCGCGGTGGATCTCAACGGCCCTTCGACTCCGCTCAGGGACCTTGCCATTCCATCCCGTCATTGTCAGTACTCTGCTACCCCGGTGGCTGAGCGGAGCCGAAGCCCTGACGTCAACGGTCCTTCGACTCCGCTCAGGAACCTTGCCATTCGTTGCCATTCGCGGCGGATCTCAACGGCCCTTCGGCTCCGCTCAGGGACCTTGCCATTCCATCCCGTCATTGTTAGTACTCTGCTACCCCGGTGGCTGAGCGGAGTCGAAGCCTGGTGGCACTGCGGATCTCAACGGCCCTTCGGCTCCGCTCAGGGACCTTGCCATTCTATCCCGTCATTGCGAGTACTCTCTACCCCGGTGGCTGAGCGGAGCCGAAGCCTGGTAGCTGAGCGGAGTCGAAGCCTGGTGGCTGAGCGGAGCCGAAGCCCTGACGTCTACTCTCTCCGTGGAGGCGGACCTCCCATCATGCGCGTTGCCTCGCCGATGATTTGATCGAATTTCTGTTGTTGTTCTGGATTGAGGATGTTTCGGACTTGTTGGAAGTGTTTGATGGTGATGCTGTCTTGACGTGAGTGGAGCTGAGCTAGTTGTTGGAGTTGTGCTCCACGTTTTACGTCGTCGGTGCTGTTGAGTTCTTGGAAGAGTGTTTCACGAACTTGGTGTTGTGTATTGCGCAAGGGACGTATTGCTTGCTGGTGTTGGTCACGGAGCTCTTCATACTGCTGTATTTGTTGCTCACTCATTTTTGTTTCGTTTACAATGAAATCGAATGCTGCTCCACGGTGCGGTGCTTCGTCGTGTGGTGTCGAGGCCTCTGGTCTTGGAGGTCGGCAGTTCTCTCCTTCTTCTTGGCATTGGTGCTGGTACCAGAGGAAGCCTAGGGTACTCAGGTTTGCAAGGGCAAGAATGACGATAGCTATCCAAAGCAAGCGAGTGCTGGAGTTTGTGGGAATGGGTGGCTTTGGTGCTGGCACCTGTTCAGGACTTCCTGATGCTTCAGAACTAGTCATGATGTGTTGTCGTAGATAATGATAGATCCTCAGGACTCTCGAGATAATCAACGACAACATCGCGAATGGATGCTTGGGTTCTAGGCTTGATGTTGTCAAGCTCTGCGCGCGATGGTGTTGAGGTCTGAAGATTTCTAAAATGACTGAGACTCAGGAGGTTGAGGACGAGAACCAGACTGCTCAGCGCCACGATGAGCGATGGTTGCATCTGTAGTCTTCTACCAAATAGTGAAAGATGCAGAGTCGACGCGAAGTTCGACTTTTCGCTCTGGCGAGCACGCAGAAGTATGGTGGCCGCCTGTAACTGCGGGGGTTCTGTAATCTGAGATTGGTGGATTCGTATCTCCAAACAGCGCTCCACTTCGTGTGCATACGCAGACGGTGTTTCGTTTTTCATTCTATGTGCTGACGTTGTCTTCACAGCTTACTCATGGTGATGAAGAAAGATTGAAATAAACACGAGAAACTGTCCTGCTGTGAACGGTTTCGTCGTGCACTTATGTTTCTAGAATCCATATGCAGCTTAGACGTTTTTCGAGTGCTATTCCTTCGATGCGCATTCGAGTGTCTGAGCTGCGTACAGGTCTGCTGCTGTTTGCGTAGCGTGTGTGCTAAGCTTGTTAGAGCTGGAGATTTTCAACCACTACCCCGAAAGAGACCCTAGGCTGTTCGTTTACTGCATGTGCTGTTGATAGTACTGTTCTAAACGTTTCTGTAAGCTATTCCGAGCTCGCGAGAGCAGGCTTTCAACAGCTTTAGGACTCGTTTTCATCAACTCTGCGGCTTCTTTCACACTCATCTCCTCCACTCTGCACAGTGTATAGGCAATTCGCTGTTGCTCGGGCAAGAGGTCGATAGCAGCAAAGAGCAATCGAGAACGTTCCTGGTCTTCCAGCAGGATGCCTGGATGCACTGGGTCGGCCGGATCGACGATCAACTCATTGTGAATGCCGAACAAACTCACGAGATGTGCGAAGCGCTTTTGACGACGTGTTGCACGCAAGTAATCCAGACTCTTATGCACGGCAATGCGGTGCAGCCAGGTTGAAAGCTGCGCCTGAGCTTTGAACTGATGGATCGATTCCACAACTTCCACAAACACCTCCTGACAAAGATCCTCGGCAGTTTCTGGACTCCTCACAAAGGCGAGAATCACGCGATATAGCCGCAACTGATGCTCTGATATCAGTCGCTGAAAAGCTTGATTCTCTCCTGCTCGAAGCTGAGATATGTAGTGTGGATCCTCACTCATCAGCTGCAACATAGCTGAACTTGAGCACTGAAGAATGCATGCTCACTTCACATAACTCAGATCGCTTGCAGCGCTAAGGTCTCAGTTAACACGATGTTTGAGATTGTTTACAACCTCCGCGACTCATGTGTTTGAGCTGAGCTCTGCTTCGTATCTGGAACCAGCCGACTGCGAAGCAGGAGGTTGATAATGAAGACTCTCTACTTCAGTCAATAATAGAGCCCAATGAAGATGAAAGCTGTGCGCCTTGTTTGCAAGCGTCGGCAATGCGGTTTTTCGAAGAAGAGTATCGCGCCTGTACCACAAAACCAAGATTATGTACCTCAACGGGCTCGAGTTAGTGGCTAAATTGCACACAGAGTAGAGGCGCAAGACTTCAGTGAGCGCTGCCAATTCACGCAACTAATGAGGACTAAAAGATGCGTATAGCTCTGGTTTTGAGTGTTTTGTTGCTAGTTCTGAGCGAGTTCGTGGTCGCTCAAGAGAGTGTCAACTTCAACGTTGCCGATTGCGCCGGACAGATGCACGATCTGTATAGTGAATTAGACGAGGGAAAGGTTGTGATCCTCTGTTGGGTTATGCCTTGTGCGACCTGTATTGAGCCCACAATCACGTCGGTGAAGGTTGCGAAGAATTTTCAGAAAAGTCTACCAGGACGTGTTGTATGCTACATTTTCGATGACTACGGCAATACGAGTTGTACGCCTTTGCAAAGCTGGGCTGCGCAGTATGGTATGAAGGCAAATAGCACGACGGTGTTTTTCTCTGATAAGAGTGTGAGAATGACCGACTTTGGTGTGGAAGGAATGCCGAAGATTGTCGTGATGGGAGGCAGCGAGCATAAAGTACTCTATAGCGCAGAAAATACTATTGATAGTCTGCAGCTTGAAACGGCGATTCAACACCATCTGTCCGCTGCAAATACTGTTGATGAACTACATACTTCGGCTACAATAGAGATCTATCCTAACCCATCGAACACAGAGCTGGTGATGCACATTCCCTTTGCAATCAGTTCAGGTGCACGAGTTCAAGTAGTGGATTTGCATTCGACCCTTGTACTTCAAGAGAATGTGAGTAGTCTTGGTCATCAGACAACGCAGAACGACAACACCATACGTTTGCAAACCGCACACTATCCCTCTGGCAGCTACCTGCTGAGCTTTGTGGATGGCACTAAGACTGTGCATCAACGAGTGCTGATAGTTCACTAGTGACCGTGTTGATTCGAACACAGAATGCTCATTCGCGTGTACACCGCGCTTCTATGAAAACTCTACTGCTCAAGTTGTGTCTTTGTTTGTTGCTCTGCGGTGCAGTGCACAATCAATTGCGCGCGCAGTGTTGCGCCGGAGGTAGTGGAAGTCCCATCGCAGGCGGTGCATCGCAAGGTGTGTTGATGGAGCATCAAATGGAACTGAGTGCGAGTTATCAGTATGTGAGCACTCATAAGTTCTTGGAGGAGAGTACGCCAATACGCGACTTTCTTGATGATTTTCATTCGAGTTATGTGTACACCAGAGTCGCCTATGGTCTTTCAGAAGATTTTACAATGTCAGTTGAGTGCGGAACTTGGCTGACGAAAACGCAGGTTGGTTTGAATAAAGGAGATACCGTTCTTGGCAGTGGAGTTGGAGACCTAATCGTGTTTCCTCGATACACGGTGTATCGTCAAGAAGAAGGCGAAACCAGTAGTGAGATTACGTTGGGCATGGGAGTGAAGTTTCCACTCGGACACTTTCAAGATTCGATGCGGGTTGGCAGCACTGAGTTCTTCACTCGTAAACCACTCGCAGTGCAAACTACAAGTGGTGCCAGCGATGTACTCTTTTATGGCTTCTTCTTTCGATCCTACGAGGATTGGAATCTACGATTCTTTGCCAACGCCTTGTATATTAGCAAAGGCTGGAATTCGGTTGGTGAAAAGATGGGCGACTATGCGTCGTTTAGTCTTTTTGCTTCCACGCAAATCGTCACGAAACTGAGTGGAATTGTTCAGCTCAAAGCCGAGTGGGTCGATAGTATGAAGATCAATAGGGATGTGTATGATTATCATAACCCTGGCTATGAGCCTCAGTGGACAGGCTACAAGAAGTTCTTTGTTTGTCCGCAACTAAGCTATGTACTAGCACCTGGCTTCTTAGCCACAGCCATGATGGATATACCACTGTGGCAGCAGGTAAATGGACGACAGATCGCGTCGCAGTGGCAAGGGTCTATCGGACTTTCCTATCGTTTTTTTATTGTAGACAATGAAGAGTAAGCACATGGATTGAAAAGGAGCTTCTCTACAAATACACCTGAGACTCAGCCGTCTACCAAAATACTATCGATGAATATCGTTCACTCCATACTCGCCTTCTTGCTCAGCCTAAACCTCGTGGTTTCTGCTTCAGGCATCCCTGTGGTCGTCCACAGCTGTGGTGGTGTGATCGAGTCTATTCACGTTTTCGCCACTTCTGCCCGCTGTGATGACAGTGATGTTGGTTGTGACGATAGTGAAGATGGTTGTGCAGAAGAAGGATGCTGCACCAATACCGTCAGCATTCAACAATGGCATTTTGATGCAACGCCTCAAAGTGTCAGTACAGTGCCGATCATTGACATAGCTTTGATCGTTGTTCCTTTCCTCCTTCCTCACAGTACTCCTCTCATCGAGGAGAACACCAATCTCCTTGAGAATTCTCAGCAAGCGGCAGAACGACCGCCTCCTTTGCTGATGAGTATGCGTTGTTAGACTGAAGCGTTGCGCTCTCTGCTGTTTTCACAGCAGAAGAGAGAGAAGTCACGTTCCACAGTCGTTTACAACAATGCATTACTCACTATGAATCTCATTCCATGAAGCATATACTCATTGCACTTTGGTGCTGTATGGCACTCGGGACGCATGCGTTCGGGCAAGATCTCAGCGGCACCGTTAGTGCGCGCGAAACAAAGAAAGATGCTGCTCAATTATTATCAGGTGCTACTATTCGTTGGTTGGGCACGAGCATTGGAACGATCAGTCGCAAAGACGGAACGTTTAGTGTGAAACGCACACCATCGAGCTCAACTCTTGTGGTGAGCTTTGTTGGTTATACTGCCGACACCATCAAGGTCGATGATAAGACCACGACCATCAATGTGGTACTGACAGCAGACAAACAACTCAGTCAAATCAATGTAGAAGCTGCAACGCAAACCATTAGCGATGCACCTATCAAAACAGAAACCATCTCGAAGCATCAACTTGAACGCTCTGCCTGTTGCTCCCTTGCAGAGTCTTTCGAGAAGAGTCCCTCCGTCGAGGTCACCTTCAGTGACGCTGCAACAGGCGCAAAAACCATCCAGCTTTTAGGATTGCGAGGGCTGTACACACTGACAATGACAGACGTTATTCCAATGCTCCGCGGACTCGCCACGCCCTTTGGTTTGGACTATGTTCCGGGCTCATTCATAGACAACATCTGCATATCCAAAGGTGCTGGCTCCGTTCTCAATGGTTATGAGGGATTAACTGGACAAATCAACATTGAGTACAAGAAACCCTTCTCAGACAACCAGTACTTTGTCAACGTATATGGCAACAGTCAGAGCAGATATGAGCTGAACCTAACCACAGCACAGCATCTCAGCGACACATGGAGCTTGGGCATCATGGCGCATGCGGGCTCTATGAATTCGGAGCAAGACAACAATAACGACGGTTTTGCCGACATGCCGCATTACACAAACTTCAATGTGATGTCACGTCTTTTCTACTCAGGAGAAAATGGAACAGAGTTTCAAGTAATGCTCAAGGCAATCACTGATGATATCATGAGTGGAACCACAACCAATAGCATCCAGGATCATACAGACCATGATTTTGCAGTGCAGACCAAAGCCAATCGCTACGAGTTCTATTCCAAGTTCGCCCTGAATCCACTCTTCGAATCTCCAGAAACACTGATGGGAATTCAGGTTGCAGGTGTGCATCATACAACGCAGACCTTGATTGGTACGCGAGACTATACAGCAACGGAAGACATGCTCTATTCAAAGTTGATGTTCACAACCGCTGCAACAGAAGAGCTGCACCTGGCATATGGTCTCAGTCTTCTCAGCGACAACTATATACAGTCCTTCGATCCCATTCGACCACGCGACACTGTACTGCACTTCGATCGCCGAGAAACCGTTCCGGGCATTTTTGCAGAAGCGACCTATACGATGGATGAGATCTGGACACTCGTTGCAGGTATTCGCGCAGATCGTCACAACCTGTACGGCAGTTTTGTCACTCCACGATTCCACCTGAAGTACGCTCCTACAGAAGAGATTGCCTTGCGACTGAGTGCTGGTAGCGGGACGCGAGTGGCGAATGTGTTGAGCGACAACCTTTCCTCCTTTGTGAATCAACGCAACATTCGCATTGCCGGCAACCTCAAGCCAGAGAAAGCCTGGAACTATGGTATCTCTAGCACCACATCTTTCACGTTGCTCGGCGCGCCCTTTGTTTTTGATGCAGAGTTCTTTCGCACGGAGTTTAGTTCACAAGTGGTTGTTGACTTTGATGCCTCAGCGAATGATCTCAGTATTGATAACCTCAATGGACAATCCTTCTCCAACTCAGCGCTGGTGCAACTTCAATGCACACCGCTTGAGCGCCTAGATCTGAGTGTAGCCTACCGCTTGATCGATGCGAAAACAACCACTGGAGGCGTGCTCCAACAACGTCCTCTCATTTCACCTGAGCGTGTGTTGATGAGCGCGGGTTATTCCACACCACTACAAGCCTGGCAGTTCGATGCTACTCTCATTTGGAATAGTGGTGGCCGCATCCCTTCAACCGCAACAAATCCCGACAGCTTGCGAATGGCATCAACCTTCGACTCCTACTTTCGCATGAACACGCAAATCACACGTCGCTTTGCAAGCTTCGACGTGTATGCAGGCGTTGAGAACATCACCAACTTCATCCAAAAACAGGCTGTGATTTCGCCTCAAGATCCTCACAGTCAATACTTCGATGCATCTCTCATTTGGGGTCCACTCGATGCCCGCATGATCTACGTAGGATTTCGCTGGCGCTTAGAACATGATCATTGATGGCGCTTCAGAGGTCTTTTTATCATGCGTCGCATGCCGCCCTCTGGGCGGCACGCACGTAGTGTTAGGGCTTGCAGTGAACAGTTGAGAGTTGTGGTGCTATAATTCTGAAATCAAGAGAAGGCGTTGTGCGTTTTGTTTGTTGTGCTACCACGCATTTCTCAGCCCAGATAGACATCACAGAATATTCGCGTCTGGTCTACGTCTGCATGTATATCCATTGTTCAATCCGTCTTCACGAGAAGCGCTCAACACAAAAGCACGGAGCCATAGAACAGTGTGTGCAGACATGATTCACTCGCAGCTGCTCAGCAAAGCTTCGTAATATTGCATACCATGACAATCACAAAGAACATTTGCGTCGGTGTATTGTGTCTGATTCACGTTGGTCTCCTCTGGACAACAGCGCAGGCACAACCAACAGCCTCCGAAAAAGCTCCGCCGCGTCCAAACATGGCTTCACCCTTTGTTGGCTCCGATATGCCAACTCTTTTGGGAATCTATGCAGGCTTTGATTTTAGTTCACATACTGGAAGCTTTGTTGTTACAGATACCGGTGGTGCTCGTAGTTGGAACACGGTGGATGGAGATGGTACTGGTTTGAATGGTGGTCTCTGTGCTTTTGTGCCTCTGATGTCTGGACTGTATCTCAGTCCTCGTCTTGGCATTGAGGGTAAAGGTGGTGTTTTGACGAGTGCTACCGAAGACACACAAATCAAGTCGGACGATGGAAAGCTTCATGATGCAACGCTGCAGCGAGCTATCGACATATCCATGCGCTGCATGCATGTTGATCTGATGCTCGCCCCAATTGTATCGCGCAAGCCCTTCATTTATCTCTGCGGTGGTTTGAGCATGGCCATACCTTTGCAAAAGAGCTACTTCACCTATGAGAACATCGTCAACAATTCCGCACTAAATTATAGTAGTGGAACACCCTCGAGAAACATCGCAGAGGGTACAGTTGATAATGTTCGGTCGCCGCTTTTATCAGTCCGTGGAGGTGCAGGCGCACTTTTTGTCCTCCGAAAGTTCATCCTTCAACTCGAACTCCTGGCACAAGTACCACTTAGTACCTATACCTCCAACGCCCAAGTAAATTGGAAGAGCAACAGTGTTGTGTTGCATATCGGCTTGCTCAAGCTGATGTAGTGAATAGTTGGGCCATCGTTTACCTCGCAGCTAGAAGACCTATAGAGAACACTCCGGTAGGGCGCTATACAGCACATCCACACCACATCACCAGCCTGTTCGAATCAAGTTTCAAAAAAAGACATAGTCGAAGATAGATACCAGTGGCCAGTGAATCTGGATAAAGGAGCATTCACATCTGTTGAGTCAGTAGTAGCGATAAAGGTGCATACACATCAGTAGACTGAGCAAACAAAAAAAGGCTGTAGTCGGTGACTACAGCCTTGAACGTTTCTTGTTGCGTTGATGGGCAAGGAAGATCTGCGGGGTGTTTCGTAGAGAAAGCCTAAGGCCAGTACTCTTGTAGCTTTCCGATGCGGAAAGAAAACACCACGACGAATCTTAGCGAATCTCTTTGTGCACTGTATGACGGCGCATGAAAGGATTGTATTTCTTGAGCTCAATACGCTCTGTGGTATTCTGACGGTTCTTCATCGTTGTGTAACGGGAAGCTGTCTTACCTTCTTTTGATGCCTCTGTGCACTCGAGAGTAATAATTACGCGTGCGCCTTTCTTTGCCATGATCGTGTAATGCTAAGTGTTAAGATCGTGCTGACTATTATTGGCTGCATGTTCTGCAGGGTCACAAAGATACGTTTTCCACATAAACCCAGCAAGGGAAATGCGAAAATTATGTGCAGGGACGGTTTTGGGGGCAAAATGAGATGAATGTCGTCCACTGTGCACCTTCTCGCCTTCTAGTTCCAAGCCGGCCCGTCCTCTAGAACTGTTCGAGAACGCGGATATCGTTTTCGTAGAGCAAACGGATATCATCGATACCGGTGCGAAGCATAGTAACCCGTTCAATACCAAAGCCAAAGGCGTATCCGCTGTAGATCTCGGGGTCGAGATCGCAGTTTTTGAGCACATTTGGGTGGATCATACCGCAGCCGACTACTTCTAGCCAGCCTGAGTACTTACACACCCGACATCCCTCACCTTTACAAAGGAAGCAAGTGATATCCATTTCAGCGCTTGGCTCTGTGAAGGGAAAGTAGGAAGCGCGGAAGCGGTATTTGATATCGTGTCCGTACATCTGACGCGCAAAGCTCAGCATGGTGCCTTTGAGTTCGGCAAAGGACACATTCTTATTGACATAGATGCCGTCCAGCTGATGGAATTCAGCCAGGGCTCTGGCGCTGATAGCTTCATTACGGTACACACGGCCTGGCATGATAGCGCGAATCGGCGGCTTCATGTTTTGCATCAGGCGGATCTGTACTGGTGTGGTGTGCGTTCTCAGCACCACGTTGTGTGCATCTTTCACAAAGAAGGTGTCTTGCATATCGCGCGCTGGGTGGTCTGCTGCGAAATTCAGAGCCTCAAAATTGTGATAGTCATCTTCTATGTCTGGGCCGTTAGCCACATCAAATCCCATGTGAGCGAAGATCTCAATCATTCGATCCATGGTTTGTCGGATTGGATGCAAGCTCCCTCTGTGGCTGGTGCGTCCAGGTAGCGACATATCAAGTCCGCTAGACGCCACCTGCTCATCCTCAAACTGCTCTTTCAGACGCTTGAATTCGGATTCCGCCAGAACACGCAAGGCGTTAAGTTCTTTGCCTACAACAGGCTTGAGATCCTTCGGAACCTCACGCAAACGATCTGTCAAGCCACGAAGACTGCCTTTTTGAACCAAGTGCTGCAAGCGAAACTCTTCCAGGGCCTCGGCATTGCTAATGCCCTGTAGTGCCGCTTCAATCTGTGCTCTAAGCTGTTGTATTTCTTCAATCATAGGCTATGCTAACTCTTGAGGTCAGTCAGAAAACTCTCAAAAACTTCACCGTCATTCTCAACAAATGTATGAACTGAAGCATCGCTTTGAACAAAAAATAGCCCTTCAAAGCCATGAATTCAGTTTAGGAAGGGCAGAATCTGAGCCAAAGGTTCGGTGGCGCACAGTAGCGACTTGTGCTGAAAGGTGCCGCTGACATGATGGTGCGACGCGATGAACTGTCTAAGCAAGATGTCGTAATCGACTAGCCGATGTTATCAAACACGTTCTGCACATCGTCATCTTCTTCGATACGATCGAGCAGCTTTGCAACTTCTTCCATTTGCTCATCGGTCAAATTGACCGTGTTTAGAGGAAGACGAACCATTTCCGAGCTAATCACTTCAATTTTCTTCTCTTCCAAAGCCCTTTGCATCTTACCGAAGTTATTGAAGTCGGTATAGGCGATCATGATGTTGTCTTCCGGATCCGTTTCCGCATCCTCAGCACCAGCGTCGATCAGTTCCATTTCAAGATCGTCGGGATTGACACCAACCAACGACACCTTAAACACACCACGACGTTGAAAGAGGAATTCCAGAGAGCCTGTGGTTGCGAGAGTACCGTCGTACTTATTAAAGTAGCTGCGAATATTGGCAACCGTACGCGTTGGGTTATCCGTTGCGGTTTCGACTACGATGGCTACACCATAGGGTGCATAGCCTTCGTAGACAATCTCCTCAAGGTTCGAAGAATCCTTCGAGCTCGCGCGTTTGATTGCTGCATCAACGCGATCCTTCGGCATGTTGACCGCTTTGGAGTTTTGGATAACAGCGCGAAGACGTGGGTTGTTGTCGGGATCTGAACCACCAAGCTTAACAGCAATGGCGATTTCCTTTCCAATGCGAGTGAATGCTTTCGACATCTTGTCGAAGCGTTTGAACATCTTATGCTTGCGTTTTTCGAAAATGCGTCCCATTGTTCAGCGTGGAGAGAGAGTAAATGAGCTCAGAAAACAATAATCTTGAGAGTTTTTTGCTACTGCTGCCTGCCTTCGGCTGGCAGCAGTAGCGGCAAATTTACGGCGTAGAAGGCAATGATTGATGCGGAGACTTTGCGCTGCGTTGCTTCTAGAGCTGCACGGGTGGAGCATTCGACAACACTTTGGAGAGGATGACGCTTCGATAGTTGGTTTCGTTCCATTGCTGAAACTGGACAAAACGATAGCCCATGGCTTCATACCAGCGGCGTAAATGCAAGGCTGGCTCGGCGGTATCGCAGGCCATTTCCGCTGCTCCAAGCCGCTGAGCTTGATCTTCGATGAGTTTCATGAGGATTCCACCAAGTCCGCTGCGCTGCAGCTCTGGCTCAACGCCAAATTGTCCGAAGCGATATACTCCCGGTTGCGCATACCACACACATTCTTGGTCGGGGCTAGGTTTGTAGACGCTGACGGTGGCGACAATCCGCTGCATATCCAAGTCTTCCACCACCGTACTTAACTCGCCATTCATCCGTTGCGCAGTGACCTCAACCCCCTGAAACGTAGCATGAAAGCGTAAGCCTTGAGCTGCTAAGCCTGCATAGGCACGATGAAGCATGTCTGTGATGAATTCCAGAGAATCGTGAGCAGAGAGCGGACGGATGCTGAGGCGACGTCCGGCGATTGTGACGCTCGTTGCAGTGAGCATGCTGCGAAATCCTTCTGAGTTCATAAATCTAAGGACAGACCCTGTGGCGTCGTTTTGTTCACGCCTCTGAATTTAGCACACAGGCTGATGATAGCGAAGCTTCGCAACAGCTGTGAAGAATAATCTTCATGCGGCGATGCATTCCATGCTTCGACGCGTAATTTCGCAAAGTACTTGGTTCACCCGCTTATCATGTAGGGTCGTTACTATTTACTCTTTACTGTTTAGCCCTTTACCAATTAGCTCTTTACTATGCATACCACACTTGATCTCAGTTCACTACGTTCACTTCTTCTCATCGACTCTCCAAGCGGATTCACCAATCACGCCTGCGACTACATCGTTCAGACCTTGGAGGCAATGGGTTATGCACCACAGCGCACACCCAAAGGTGCAGTGCGTTGTGCATTAAGTGACTCACCAACAATGGCAATTGCGGCTCACACCGACACTCTAGGTGCAATAGTGAGTGGTATCAACGGCGATGGCAGTCTTCGATTCTCCCTGTTGGGCGGTCCACTCCTACCCAGCTTCGAAGCAGCCTATGTGCGCATCTACACACTTGAAGGGAAAGTGCTCACAGGTACCGTATTGTTCGACAATCCCTCAACCCATGCGAACCGCAAAGCAGGAACTGCCGAGCGTAGTATTGACAACATGCATGTGCGCATTGATGAAGAAGTGCACAATGTGGATGATGTACGAGCGTTGGGCATACGCACAGGAGATATCATCTGTTTTGATACCAAGTATGAAGAGACCGCAAGCGGTTTTGTGAAGTCACATTTTCTCGACAACAAAGCCGGATGTTACGTGTTGTTCGAGATAGCCCGCAGAGTCAAAGCGTCCGGACGTTCCATCCCCGTCGAACTGTATTTCTCCACTTATGAGGAAGTCGGACACGGTGGCACAACAGGATACTCCAACACAGTTGAAGAACTCTTAACCATCGACATGGGCGTCCTCGGCGATGCCTGCGAAGGCGATGAATACTCTTGCTCCATCTGTGCCAAAGACAGCGGTGGACCCTATGATTATGAATTCCGTAAAAGTCTCGTGCTCCTAGCAGAAGCAAAACAAATCCCCTTCAAACTCGACGTCTACCCTTACTACTCCTCCGACGGAACTGCAGCATGGCGCGCCGGCCGCGACTATCGTGTAGCACTGATTGGACCTGGCGTAGCTGCATCACACGGTATGGAACGCACCCATCGCAAGGCTCTCCAAGCAACAATTGATCTGTGCATGGCACTGCTGGACCAACGCTGGGCTTCATAACAAAAAGAAGCCGACACGTTTGGCACAAAACGAAGAAGCTCAACTCGCGAATTGTCAGGTCTGGGCATAGAATACACGAACGAACCAATGCTAATCTCAGCGGCTCATCTTCCTCTGCGTCCCTGCGTGAACTACACGTGCCGACTCACGCAGAGCCGCAGAGTCGTGCTGTCCTAACGAGCCGCAGAGCAGTTGTTAATCTCAGCGGCTCATCTTCCTCTGCGTCCCTGCGTGAACTACACGTGCCGACTCACGCAGAGCCGCAGAGTCGTGCTGTCCTAACGAGCCGCAGAGCAGTTGTTAATCTCAGCGTCTCATCTTCCTCTGCGTCCCTGCGTGAACTACAGGTGCCGACTCACGCAGAGCCGCAGAGTCGTGCTGTCCTAAAGAGCCGCAGAGCAGTTGATATTCTCAGCGGCTCATCTTCCACTGCGTCCCTGCGTGAACAACACGTGCCGACTCACGCAGAGCCGCAGAGTCGTGCTGTCCTAACGAGCCGCAGAGCAGTTGTTAATCTCAGCGGCTCATTTTCCTTTGCGTCCTGCGTGAACTACACGTGCCGACTCACGTAGCACCGCGGAGTTGTGTTGTACTGAGGGGTAAAACTCCTGCTTGCCTAATCAGCCCCAGATTAACCACCGAACAAAGAATACCTTTGTAACAAAGTACCTCCACTCTCAATGATGCACCACAAAGCGTCGGCGCAAAACCGCATTCGTCGACTGTACTTCTAGACTATAGAGACCATCTGCAAGGTTCTCTACATTCAGTATTCTCTGCACTTCTTGTTCTTGCGTTTGCACACCGGATTCAGATACTATACGACCCAAGCAATCGCGGATGACAATGCTTGCTGTTGAAGCATCGGCGAGTGCGAAGCGCAAGCGTAGAGTTGATGTACATGGTATTGGACTGATGGACAATTGGTCGGGCGATGTTTCGGCGACGTCGTTGATAATGGAGCGCGTGCTAAACTGGAATGGCAGGACAAGCTCGGATTGGCCCCAAGTTCCCACTGCGCGCACTTCCCATTGAAAGTCTGATGCGTTGCCAACATTGCTGAGATCATGGAGTACAAAGCTTGTGTCGGGTGCCATAACCGTAGTCGTGAAGACAACTCTATAGCTTGAGTTTTCGCGCACACTGAGTTGGAGTTCATAGCGAAGCGCATGAATATCCTTCTTCCAAGAAAACAATAGAGGAAAGCTGACGGCCATAGAAGCGTTTGCAGGCTTCAGCAAGCGAACAGTGCTTGGATAGTTGTCTTGTTTCCAAACATTGAGCAATCCTCGAAGGGCAGCAGACGTGTTTGTTGGCGCAGGCATTGAGAGACTTGTAGCTTCTGAATTCTCGCCATGACATCGGGCGCAGGTGCGGACCTCGCCGGCAGCGAAGGATACCCAGTATCGTTCTCGAACTACTCCTTTGCCCTGCGCGTCGCTGAGTTGCCAACTCAGTGCACGATATGCAGGAACGAAGGCAGCTGCAGAGCCGTCGGACTCGATATGCGCATTGTGGGAAGGAGCATAGCGAGGTAGTGAGTCTGGAGAGTAGCGTCGGTTGAGGACGTCATGCATAGGAGTCGGCATAACTCTCCGGCCTTCGAGCATAGCACCTTTCAAGTGCTTGTGAGCGCGGAGGTAGTCTGCTTGAAAAATGCTAAAGTCCTCCACGGCAATAGCGCGACCTTTTGAGTCAGGACTTTCCTTTGCTCCATTGCCAACCGACAAGTAGTGTGGTTGTTGCTTGTCATCTTTATCACGCTGCGTAACATCTCGCATTACAATCAGCGCTTGGTTGTGTTTCTTGAGATAGCTCTTGAACACATCTATCGACACATGCTCTTCGTCAAAAACTTGTTGTTCCAAGTCAGCTACTCGAGATGTACGTCGCACAGGACGTTCGCGAGCTACCACTTCCACAGGATCCACTTCCCAGAGTACTCCTGAACAATCGTACTCGAAGTTGTAAGGCGACTCGATGTTCGCAACGCGAACATCCTTACGAATTCCTTTGCTGAAATAGCGATCGGGAACCAGAGAGCCCCAGCTATCTTTTAAGGTAACGAGTCGATAGTGAAAGTTTGAGAGCGTAGATGGAATGGCGATCTGAGCATCATCGTCAGAGTTCACTGTGTAAGAGGCAATGAGATAGCCATCCGTTGTCATCAGTGGATTGCGATAGAAACCAATATGCGGACCGTCGGCTGAGCGCGCCAGAGTGCTGACATTACGTGTTGCACGTGGTGTTAGGTAGTCAATTTCTACAGAGCGACTACTGTGTGAGGGAGCGAGATTTCGAAGGCGAAGCAGTTGTCCGCCGGAGTGTGTGCGCGCCGTGGCAGCATCAATAGCATAGAACACACCTGGCTCGCGCGGATCCTCTCGCATTTGTACAATGTTGATGATGGAGTTCTTGTTCGCGTGTTGTGATGCTTCAAGAGAGTACGGCCGTACATCAATGGAAGGAAATGATCCTGCTGGTATCGTATCGCGCAGCTCGTGTCGTCCAATGTGATTAATCGTCTGTTGTTCTGTTCCATCCTCATTCATAGTCCACGGAAAAAACGCGGAAGGCAAACGCTCGTCGAACAGCGTTCCTCCGGTTCCCGTTAAGCTCTTCGTTAGATCAGGAAGCTCCAGCCTACCGAAATAACCAGGCACAGAATTGAACTTTGTCTTTTCAAAATTCAGCAGTGGATTGTGCTCTGGGAAGAGAGCCTCAGACTCCTGCTCCACAGGATTTCCATTGTGTGCTTCTTGTGGAAAGTCGACCGATTCAATTGAGCCACCGCTCAGCGAGTGCAGTTGATCATGTTGAAGTATATCCCAGCGACTAAACACAACTCGTCCAAAACTATCAAGGCTAATAAAGTAATCGCCACTTGGCGCATGATCTAATTGGAAGAGATCGCCAGACTTTGGATCGAGTGACCACACGCCACTGGTTGTGGCCATGCACTGACTCTCATCGAGATAGGTGTAGGACGTCTTCGTACCCACTCTCGCACGGTCACTGATAAAGAGTATTCGATCGTCCGTACCATAGATAGGATTGATATTGTTATTCATCAGCGGCTGATTGTCTATCGCCCGAATCACAGGCGTCTCCTGCTCCTCAAGACCAGTAATCTCATAGATCTGCCAGTGCTCAACGTGATAGTCATGGTAACCAAAGTACCCACCCACAAGCATACTAAACACCGCTTTCTTGCCGCTCCAATGCATGCTGGGTTGTCGTACAGAGATAGCATTTGTACGCTGCGAACCCTCAGATCCATATCCCGCTGTCTTCGTCAAATTCTTCAGTACACCGTTAGGATAGTGAATCCACAGATCACCTCCACGTAGACTAGCGCTATACGTTCCCAAATGCGATGCAACTAAAGCGCATTGTGTAGCAGAGTCTGCTGCCTGTGCAACGACAGTACAAAACATGATGGGGTTCTTTGGAAACTGCGCACTGAGGCGTTGACCGATCAACAGCACTACTAATACCGCCCAACTCATAAGAAACAATCGCTGTGTCATAAAAGCTCCCACTATAGCTCGTTCAGAAAGCTCAAGAACTTAATGGGTGATAACCGCACTAAGCACCACTCTACACAGTAATAACGCCCGCCCATTTCTGTTTCATCCGATGGTGTGGCATGTATCATCAAACATTGTGGTCTCAGGTGCAATGGTAACAATGTGCGTTTATGCAAAATCCAGTCCATGCTGCAGCGCCTTCGGCGCAACAAAACAACGCGTCTTCATGTAGAGACGCGATTCATCGCGTCTTGGCAAAGAATACACCTGTATTCAAACGACTATTATGATCATACGCTTTGATCTCACATCGCGTTCTCTCAAACCATCCTCATGCGTTATCGTCGCGTGTGTAGACGCGATAAATCGCGTCTTGGCAAAGAATACACCTGTATTCAAACGATTATTATGATCATACGCTTTGATCTCACATCGCGTTCTCTCAAACCATCCTCATGCGTCATCGTCGCGCGTGTAGACGCGATAAATCGCGTCTCTACAAAATCACCTAACCCTCGAGCGCCTTCGGCGCAACCAAAAACGCGTCTTCATGTAGAGACGCGATTCATCGCGTCTTGGCAAAGAATACACCCACAACAAAAACACCACCACAAACAACCCAAGAATCCACAACCAGTAGAGACGCGATGCATCGCTTCTCCACCCAAGAATACACCCACAAGCAAAGACTACACCTGTATGCATACGACAATCATGGTGATTTGATTCTGTGCGTTGACGACACGCGATGATCTCACATCGCGTGCACTTGAACCATCCTCACGTGTCATCGTAGCGTGTGTAGACGCGATAAATCGCGTCTCTACAAAATCACCTAACCCTCGAGCGCCTTCGGCGCAACCAAAAACACGCCACCGTGTAGAGACGCGATTCATCGCGTCTTGGCAAAGAATACACCTACAACAAAAACAGCACGCAACACTACCCAAGAATACATAACTAGTAGAGACGCGATGCATCGCGTCTCCACCCAAGAATACACCTGCGAGCAAAGAATACACCCACAATACCACCACTACCGCCACAAACAACCCAAGAATCCACAACCAGTAGAGACGCGATGCATCGCGTCTCCACCCAAGAATACATCTGCAGCAAATAACACACCCACAACCCAAGAACAACCCATCCCTAAAAACAAAAAGTGCAGACCCGATTCCTCAAGTCTGCACACTTTCAATTCAACCTTTGTTCTGCAACTACCTACTTGTTCGAATGCAGTGCAACACTGTTGCCTTCGGTGTCACGGAAAACAGCCATATAGCCAATCTCTTCAGTGATGAGAGTACGAGGCATTATTATGCTCCCGCCAGCTTGTACGATGCGTTCGAGCGTTGCATCCATTCCGCTGTTAGCATTCAGGTATACCAGGGTGCCAGACTCACTTGGCTTTGACCATTCACCGTGGACTACTGCGCCGCTAACGCTGCCTTCACCCTCGCTTGGGAAGACGGCCATTTGCATAGGACCCATTGATTCTGTACTCAGTTCTGTATTATAGACTGCAGAGTAGAATTTTACCGCACGCGCGAAATCAGCTGCGGGGATTTCGAACCAGTTCAAAGCATTCTTCATAGTGTTTGTTGTATGTGATTAAACAAGAGTATTGGGACATTTACATTTCGTCAGCACTTGGTCCATAACTACCAGGAATTGGTATGTTAAGGAGTCGTAGGTTCACCCCGAGTTGAGCGCGATGGTGAACGATTTGATTGTATGACATGCGAATAATGTCTAGTACTGGTTCGCAAACCAAGATAAGCTCGCCATTTTTCAAAGTCCAGAGCTTTAACAGTTCTTCTTCGGTTGCTTGTGTTAAACGTGCACGTCCTGTGTTGTAACTCTCTTCTACATGAGCCATGAGATCTGTTGAAGAGCTGATGGACTTGGGGTTGTATGGTGTTGTGGCAAAGTCGAGCTCAGTAGTGTTGAGGGCCATGCTGACCCATGTTGGTAGCTCTGCAATGTGCACTGCTAAACGCTCTATGGTCATGCTCTTTTCATGTGGTTGCCATTGAAATTTGTCCTCCGGAATGCGAGAAAGCATTTTGCGGGTGATCTCGATCTCGCGATCCATTTCTTTGAGTAGTACTGCTATCATGTCCATGTGGAATCCTTGTTAAATAGTTGAATATTATGCGGATCTGCCTTGCCCTGTAAGTGCTGTACATCACTCAGGTGTCTAGGAACAGACTGTGTCGTAGAACAAGTGCAAACTAGTGGGGCTTAGTGACAAGGGTGTGTCAGTAGCTTGCAAGAAAAGTTTCGGAGCCGAGGCAGAGTTACGAAGAGGTGATTCTCTCCAAAAAGCATATGGGAGGGCAGGTGCATTAATGCTTGTGTAGTATCGCCGTGGCAAACACCCGGAAAAGATCTCGAAGCTCCGTTGGTTCCAGGATTTCTATGCGATCTCCATAGCCGAAAAGCCAACGTCCAATATGTTGTAAGCTTGGTGTGAGAAAAGTTATCTCAACGCCTTTCTCAACTTTATCCTCACGCACGAAACCGTAATAGTGTTTGTTCGACACGTAGCGCGCAGCGCTATGCTCAAAGCGCACGCGAACAGTGATCGCGGGCTCATTTGGATACTGTTGTTTTAAGAAATCAGGGATGTTGAACTGCGGCCGTGCTGCAAATCTCTCGTCACATAGTTCCATCGATGCAAAACGATCGGTACGAAAGTCGCGCATATCCTTACGCATTCTACAGAATGCAATGCAGTGCCAGTAGTTTCCGTAGTACACCAAACCTAGAGGTTCGATAGTGCGCGTGCTGCTTTTCAAATCTGCAGTCTGGTAGTGGATCTGGACGCAACGACGTTCTGCGATGGCTTGCTGCAAATCGCTAAAAACTGTTGGCAATGCTACTTGCTGAGCGTTTGATGGACTAGATACTAAAACTGCAGTGGTGCTCTGCACCTGATGAATGCGCTCTTTGAGATCGTCAGGCACGATCGACATAATCTTCGCAACCGCTGAGCTGCTGCTTTTGACGAGGTCTGTGTTTGCCGACATCTTACGCAAAAACTCTGCAGCTATCACTATCGACGAGGCTTCCTCGTTTGAAAACATGACCGGTGGAAGGGTGTATCCTTTAACTAGTGAGTATCCAACACCGGCCTCCGATGCAATGGGTACACCAGCCTCACAGAGGGTATTGACATCTCGGTAAATCGTACGTAAGCTTACCCCGAAATGCTCAGACAAATCACTGGCACGCAACAAGCGCTTGCTGTGCAACATGAGTACGATAGCGAGGAGTCGATCGAGCTTGAGCATAAGATTGCGAATATACTGGAGCAGAAGCTCAGGTGTGGATTCGAAGTAGCACGATAGGTTCTGTCAGCGCAATACGACGACCTTTTTGTACACTGCATCGTTGTTACTGAGTAGTGCAACAACATAAAGCCCAGAAACACACGACTCAGGAATCTGGATGTGTTGTTGAAATGAGCCGCGACTGTAGTACGTCTCCTCCGAGACACTTTGTGTTCTACCAAGCGCATCGATTAGTTGAAACCGAACCTGCATTGCATGCGATAACTCGAAATCAATGATCATGCTGTTCTGTGCTGGATTCGGTGAGACCTTTAATTGTACGGTCGTATCAGCATCCGGCTTCACAACAGCGCCGCCATCAGCATACAAGCGAAGTAGCATGCAGTCATGCCGAGGAATCATCGCTCTAAACTCACCACGAAACACACCAAGATCCTTTTGAGCCCAGCAGTCGCGTACGCGAACAGCCTGTGTTTCATGCAAACCAAGTGCTGACCAAGGAATGGTCACGGGCATGGTTGCATAGTTGTCACGGTTGAACAAGGCAACGGCCATAGATCCGTCAATCAACTCATTCGCCCATGCCTCTTGGTATATTCCAGAGCGGTGTACACGTCTACCCGAAGTTGGATGCTCATCTTGATGAATGGCTAGTACCTCGCGGTTTGTAACAAGAGCGAAGGTAAAGGGCGACATCTCGCTGAGATCAAATGAAAGCAGTAACAAGCTCTTTCCGATGCACCACAATGACATCTGGGTGTACTGCTCGGCACTGGAGAGCCGAGAGACAATATGTTCAGGACCTGTAACATAGATATGTCCAAAAGGAAGAAAGTCGTAATCGTTCCAGTGTCCAATACCAGTATGCCGCGCGTAGTCCGAGTTCTTGAATCCGTTCGCTAAAAGAATGTTGTGCCAGTTATCGCTTGCGTCATTACCCGTTCTCCAAGTATGAGCGCCAATTTCGCGGCCCCATTCCAAGGTTGCTGGTACATCATAGTTGTCAAGCATGAAGAGCATGTTTCGCGGTGCCGTGAGCATCTCGTCCGACATCTTCTTGTAGAGTGCTCGCATCTGGAGTGACTTATTCTTGGTTGTATCTAGTAGCTCTGACGTTGCACACCAATCTGTCTTAACCGCATCTACCTTCCATTTTATATAGGTGTCAACATCTTGCTTTTCATGTCCATAACTCCCCGGCTTTTCTGCACAGGTAATTATTCCGGGTGAAGTGTATAGTCCAAAGTGCAGACCATAAGCGTGGACACTGTCTATGAATGCTGGCAAGCCATGAGGAAACTTCTGAGTATCCCATTGAATGTTTCCATCTGCATCACGAGAAGCCTGCCATGCATCATCAAGGTTGAAGTAGTTATAGCCGTAGTCGCAAAGTCTCGTTGAACGATATGCTCGCAGCTGACGATATAAGTTATCTTCGTCAATGTCTACGTGATGCACCATCCACGGATTCCAACCCATAGGTGGAGTGCGAGCAATCGTGTCGCTAACAACTATGCGAAGATCTCGCTGAGTAGTAGAGACATGGTTCGACGCCTGTACTCGCAGTGTATAGCTTCCCTTTTGCTGTAGTGAGCCTCGCAGGCAACGCTGAGTAGTGTCGAGCGTTAAGCCCACAGGTAACTCATCGATGCGTATAGCGATGGGCTCTGCTCCACTAATGGGGATACGATAGAGCAATTCGCAATCTGGACGAGTTCCTACTACCGATGGCCCGTTGATATGCACCTCTGAATTGTCTAGAGGAGTCCGTATAGTGAACGGCGCGGCTGTTGCTTTGTATTGTCGTGGTGCTGTATGAGCCTTCATTTCGAAATACCCATTAGCCAACGATGCGTGGTCAAAGGCGGGTCCATCTCCTGCGTCACCTATGATGAACTCGAGATAATGAACTGTCGAGACATCAATATCGCACAAGGCAGCCTCGTCTCCTGTGCGCTTCACACCGCTACGCCACAACTCAATACCGTCTCCCATGACTGTGCATTCAACACTTCCAATGCCGAATCCGTGTGTCAAGCTGGAATGATCACTCCCAAAGAAAAAACGTAAACGCTTAGCATTCTGATCTAACCAAAGAGGAATGGTACTTATAGCATGGAAGCCCACACCAGTTGCATAGATCGTTTTACCAATTTGTATTCGTGACTTTCCATAAGAACGATTGAGTCGCGGAGTGTACTGTGGTATCTGTTCATACACAAGATCTACAAACGGTATGCACTCAATGGGAACTTTTATGAGCTCTGAAGAGTCGATACGTTCGTAAACAAGCATTGGATTGACCCAATTGCAGTGATCGTACGCGAAATCATCACCACCGTTGTTGGTGCAGAGATGTAACTGGCGAACATTCTCCAGAGATACTTGACAGTGCTTTGCAGCTTCTCCGCTTCGAATAACTCCACTGCGCCACAGAGTATCTTGAAAGTCTGCAACGACAAAGAACTCAGCAGTACCTGCTTTAGGCAAGGTATTGTCGTCCATTCCCACATCAGCATGAAAAGATGTCCAGTGAGGTGTATACCGTAAACCTATAGTCGACCAAGAATGCACTCCCAATCCAAACTGGTACTCTTTTCCGCCTATACGCAAGGGAGTGTTTGCAAAGGAACGATCTATGTGCACCGGCTCATAGAGAAGGTGCTCGTAAGCAATCATCTCATTTGAGATCCTTACGGTATCATGATGGGATGCGCGCGATGCATCGCGAATGATGAGTGGCATAAGCCAATCTGCGTGGTCATAACTTGTGCCATCAAAAGCGTCATGCACTATTAGCTCAAGATCGTGACGGTTCTGAATATTCACTCTACAAAGCAATGCAGAATTATTAGTACGCAAAATGCCACTTCGCCACACTGTATCAGCATCACAAACCACGATAAACTCAACACTGCCACGATTTGGCAAAGATGAATCGTCTAGTCCAACAAGACAACGAAACTCTCTGGCTAGAACTGGAATCCGTAGGGCTAAGGCACTATTGGCATGTGTAGCCAGTCCGCGTGCGTATGAAGTCGAGTGAACGCGTAGAGTACTATTGCTCAACGAGCGATCGCAATGAAGAGAATCGAAACCTTGCGACTTGCTTAAAAGATCTGAACAACCAATCAGAAGCGTATCGGCGGAAGCAATAACCTTTGATGTATCTCGTTGGCGTACAATGCGAGCATCACACCAATTCACATGGGTATAAGCGATGCTGTTCTGCTCAAGTGCAATGAGTCTAAGTCGAGTAGGTGATTGAAGACTGACGTGACACGGAAGTGCAGTATCAACCGTACTCATAACTGGACTGCTCCATACCGTATCAGTTCCACTCAGCACGAAAAACCGAACCTGCCCAGCGTTTGGTAGGGTCTCACTATCTAGTCCAACGAAGGCATCAAAGGACACAACATCTCGATCAACATAAATGTCTATGCTGCTCCGTGCGTGCGAACCAAGTCCTCTACTCCACTGCCGTTGTGCTATGCGCAGGACATTCCCATCAACGGAGCGGTCATAACGCAACTGACCGAATCCTTGTTGTACGGAAAGCACATCTATACTTGTGATGTAGTTTGTGTCGAGCGATGTGGAGGCGATCACTACGGAAGGTGCAAACACTAGACAACACATGAGCCAACAAATGCTGCCAAAGCCTGTAATGGATCGTAGAGCCTTAGCTCGAACTGTTGGTATAAAAGCCATATGATCTAACGAGTACATACGTTGATGTGACAAGAGCATTGTGGATAGTGTGCCACACAGCCAACAACAATCTACGCCTTGAATAAAAAGCAGACAAGAGAGCATGTTGCGTGTTGAAAAGCGGTTCAGTGATCTTGCTATTCGTGAGTGTATCTACTATCCCGGTGGCTGAGCGCAGTCGAAGCCCTGACGTCAACCACGCTTCGACTCCGCTCAGCGACCACGCTTCGACTCCGCTCAGCGACCACGCTTCGACTTCGCTCAGCGACCACGCTTTGACAACAAACACCGTTGAGTTGAATGAGATTCATTGTGCTGCTTTTTCCAAATGAACAATTTCGAACATCAAACTCATAGAGCCTGCTCTTAACATCTATTCCTCTCCTAGTCACTACTTTTGTCTGCCCTAATTCGCTTGCTACTAGGTATTGGCGACTGCATGTACCACTCTACTCCATTGCATCTCGATGAAAAGTGTTTTTACTACGACTGATGTCAACGAAACTCTTGAACGAATCGAAAAACTGAGTCCGAATTCAACGGCTTTGTGGGGTTCGATGTCGGTGGGACAAATGTTGGCGCACTGCTGTGTTTCCTACGAGATGGTTTACACTGATAAGCACCCGAAACCGAATGCAATTGTACGCTTGTTGTTGAAAGTCTTTGTAAAGGGACCCGTTGTAGGACCAAAACCCTACAAGAAGAATACACCAACTGCTCCGGCATTCCGTATCACAGAGCCTCGAGATTTTGAACGCGAGAAACAACGTCTGATAGAGTATATACAGCGTGTGTTGAAGGATGGCGAATCATTCTTCGACGGCAAAGAGTCTCTTTCCTTTGGCAAGCTGAGCAAAGAACAATGGAATACGCTCTTCTACAAGCACCTCGATCATCACTTGCAACAGTTTGGTGTGTGATGACATTCTCACGTCATTTCTACTACCAACTCTGTAGCGTTCTGCCATACCATACACTCAGCTCATCCTGCTGAGTCCTTATTGCGACCATGCTGTACGAGCTTCGCTCATTCTGCTGTAAAGCGATCGCCCCATAAGCGTTGGAGTCGTTCTTGGAGTTGTTGTTCAGCACCAATGCTGGTTGCTTTGTAATAGTGCTGAGGCGAAATATCGCTTGGAAAGTAATCTTCATGAACAAAGTGCTCTGGATAACTATGGGGGTATTTGTACTCCTGCCCATATCCTTCCTGCTTCATCAGTCTTGTTGGTGCATTGCGTAAATGAAGTGGTACTGAAAGACTGATTCCGCTGCGCACAGCAGCCAACGCGTTCTCTATTCCCATATAGGCAGCATTTGATTTGTGCGTGGAAGCGAGATAACACACACCGTGCGAAAGATTGATGCGTGCTTCGGGCATGCCAATGATATCGACTGCTTGAAACACTGCGATTGCCAATGCTAGAGCTGAAGGGTCGGCATTGCCAATATCTTCACTCGCAAAAATTACCATGCGTCGGGCAATGAAGCGAGGATCCTCGCCGGCATCAATCATCTTTGCCAACCAGAATAACGCTGCATCCGGATCGCTCCCTCGCAGAGATTTGATGAATGCTGATATGGTATCGTAATGCGACTCTCCCTTCTTATCATACTGCGCCGTTTTCTGTTGCAACGCGTTCTCAACTACTGCTCGAGTTATAACACGTCGACCATCTACTTCTTCCGCGACATTTGCTGCTAACTCTAGTGCATTTAGCGCGGTTCGTGCATCGCCTCCACTAATGGTTAACAAGGTATCCCAGTCTTGAACCTCTATGTGCAAAGCCTGCAGCTGTGCATCTTTTTGCAAAGCCTGTTCAAGGACGAGTCGTATATCCTCGTCACTGAGAGAACGGAGACGGTACACCTGGCATCGCGACAATAACGCAGCGTTGACCTCAAAGGAGGGATTCTCGGTTGTTGCACCTATAAGGGTAAGGACACCTTTCTCCACAGCATGGAGTAGGGCATCCTGCTGGTTCTTGTTAAAACGATGGATTTCATCTATAAAGAGCAGCGTTTTGCGTCCTCGCGAGGCTGTACGCCCAGCAGAGGCAATGACCTCTCGAAGTTCCTTTACCCCAGCTTCTATAGCAGACAACTGCACAAAATGATAGCCAGCCTCCCGACTCATCAACATGGCCAGGGTGGTTTTGCCTACTCCCGGAGGACCCCAGAAGATAATCGAAGGAAAGCGACCGTGTTGGCTGAAACGGTGGAGAGGACCTTGGTCTGATAGTAAGTGCTGCTGACCGAGTACATCTGCCAGACGCTGGGGACGCATTCTATCGGCCAATGGAGCTCCTGGCTGTATATCCTGTGCACCCTGGCCCTCATTCTCAACATCAAACAACGAATCCATATCGCAAAACCCTTGTGAGCTGCCAAAATAGCATAGTTTCGAGCAGAATTGGCTGGATTTGGCCCTTCGTCACTCTAATCTTTACACACAGAGGCTTATAAAGCTGGAAAGGAATCGAGCTGCTAGGATCGATAAAGCTACGCTTTTCAGGGACTTGAAGCATCTCCTTGAAGGCCAGCCTTACTAAGTTCATTTCTTGAAACGAGTTAGAGCTCTCGAGGAGAGCGCGGCGCTTGCGCCGCAGGCGATGAAGAGAAGACGGCAGTGCGACTTAGCCTGCGGGAAACTACGTATGCAAACAAGGCGGAGATTTTGTAGTTTATGATACCAAAATATCTGCAAATGCACACATACGCGGAGTTTAGATGCGTCGATTGTGGTACAGTTTATTATGCTTTGGCATGTTTCTGTCGTTCGGACAGGCCTACAGCCAAAGCCTGGCACCCATATCCTATACTGTTAATGCATTTCAGGATCACAGTTGTGATTTTTATGCATTCGACGCGCAAAACCGTCTGGTGCGAAATTTTCAAGCCAGCGACTTTGCGATTAATAATGGTTCATCTTCAATGCAGGTGACCAGCGTTTCGTGTCCTCCCTCGAACGCTCCCCAAAAACTCTCTATCGTTTTATGTTTAGACGTTTCAGGCTCAATGAGTCAGGAATCACCTTCTCGGATGTCGACCGTTCGCAATGCCGCCTCAATGCTGGTAAACATGATCGACACATCGATGGCAGAAGTTGCCATTACTTCTTTCGATCATTTAAGCTATATCAATCAGGATTTTACCACTAGTCGCAGTGCAATGCTGCAAGCAATTAGTACTCTTCAACCCCAAGGTGCAACGGATTATAATAATGCCCTGTTGGCTGCGCCAACGGGAGCTTTAAATGTTGCAACACGTGGACAGTACAAGCGCGTGGTTATTATGATGACGGATGGTGATGGTGGTGGAAAAGTTGACTCCATTGTCAATTTCGCACGCATGTATAATGTGTCGATTTATACCATCTCCTATCACCTTCAAGCACCTCAAACTCTCTATGATATTGCTGTACAAACTGGTGGTATAGAGCAAGGCAATCTCAATTATGAATCTTTAACCACAGAAACTGCACTACGTGCTGCCTTTCGTGCTGCTTATGTTCATGCTCAGGGTTATCAGCCTTGCACCGTACATTGGTTGGCAGATAGATATTGTTATGTGAATTGGCGTTATGCCAGTATTGCTGTGCCGTCCATGGGAATGCCTGCAGTTGCGCAATACTATTTAATGCCTTATTCTAAAATTCCTTATGTGAGTTTATCTCCCTATTCACTCACCTTCGGTGCTGTTGCTCCAGGGAACACCTCGGATAAGAATGTTGTGGTGTATGCCTATAACGCAGCCATAACTATAGAAGCAGCTTCTTTCACAAACTCTCGTTTTCAAGTGGTGAATTGGGGAGGCTCGCCGCCGCCCTTTGTGATTGACAGTGGAACAACGCGAACCTTAACTGTACGATATACCTCAATAGATACGAGCTATCAATACGGTGCCTTGCAGTTACAGAGTAATATGTGCTACTGGCAGTGGGTAGGCGCTTCAGCGGGATATCAAGCACGCACTGTTCCTGAGCGAACAATTTCCGTCGTGAATCCTGTGGCTCCAGATAATTATAATTCGTGCTACTATACGTATTTCCGTTGGGATGGGGTTGCAGCAGGCGACTCGATACGTGTGGAATGGAGTTATGATGATGCCAAAACGTGGACCATGCTAACGGATAATTTTAGCGGCAATTTTGAACAGTGGTTTCGCTCTCCTCAACGCACGGGAACAAAGAATCGCATTCGAATCTCGCACATTAAGTTTCAGAACGATCGACTGCAGAGCTTGAAGGTAGGTCATGCCTCCGTAAATAAACAAGTGGCAGTTAACCCGCAGAATGTGAATCAAGCGGTGGTGTGCTTAGCTCCAGACAATAACTATTTGTCCACTCGTCGAGCCTATGTCGTCAGTCTTCAAAGCGGTGATACGCTAGCCACCTTGAATCCCGGTTCAAACCGCATTGTTCATTCAGTTATGTGGTCGAACGACGGGAATACCATTGTCACTCTCTCAAACGGCAGCCCAGGCGGCTATGTACAGTTTTGGAATGCAACAACGTACCAGCTCATTCGAACGATTAGCGATGCTTCAAACTCCTTTAGTTGTGTTGCGTTGAACGCAGCGGGAACTCGAGTTGCAGTGGGAGTGAGCTCATTGAGTAATCTTGTTCGCATCTATGATGCATCAAGTGGAAGTGTGCTGCAGACGCTGAATTATCATACCGCACTTGTTACATCCGTTGCCTTTAGTGCTGATGGTTCACGTTTGGCATCGGGCGATAATTCTGGTCGAACTGTAGTGTGGACGGTGAGCAGCGGAGCTCGTGTTACGAATCTTGATCCTTCAGCAGCAGCACCTGTCACATCCGTCAACTTTAATCCAGTTGCAACCGACGGTGTTTTGGTGAGCTATACCTCAGGCATCACACGCTTGTTCTCGACACTTTCTAGTTCAGAAACCAAATCGTTCAGTGGCAACATCGGAGCACACTACTATTCGTGTTTCAATACGAATGGTACACGCATCCTTAGTTGCGGCGAAACTGCTGTTGGTGTTCCAGGTTTGAACCGAGGAGCAATCATTGCTTGGGATCCAAACAGTGGAAATTCCGTCTTCAGCTTTGACGGTAGCGGACGCATGAATCAGCACGCATGGAAAAGTACCTGGGCACAGTTTACACCAGATGGCTCTCGCATTCTGAGTGCAAATGGCTTTGGTGGAATCAACCAATGGACGAATAGTGGCACTCACGAAAAGCAGTTCTTATTGCGCAATGCAGCAAAGGGTGCTGTTGTTTCGGGTTGCTTCTTTAATGAAGACAAAAACGTTGCAACCATGGGTGAAGACGGATCGGTGTGCGTACACGATGTGCGTACCCGTGATAGCGTCAAAACATTCTATGACCTTGGAGCAATGGCTTCGAAGGCAAACCAAGTACGAGTCAGTGCAAATGGAAATTTCATGGCTGCTTTGTCTGCCGATAACTCCATGGCACTGTGGAACATCCAAACCGGACAACTCATCTCACGCATTTCCAATGCAGGGTATGGTCCAGCCTTCTCATCAAACAGTCAATACGTAGCTGTAGTCATGGATAGCGTGCTGCGTGTATTCGCAACAGCCACCGGTGTTTTGTACAAGCAACTCACGATCGCAAATTTCCTCGCTGGACGGGACCTCGTCTATGCCTATAACGACGCAAAGATTCTGGTTGCCGGTGCTGCAAGCGCAAGCAACATGAGTGTGGTTGCCATTAGCACGAGCACCTGGCTTGAAGTTGACAGGTTTACAGACACCTATGGCGTTGGCGGAGAGTGTTCGAAGATTAGCTACACACCTGGTGCAAGATTTACAACCATCTTTCACGCGCCTAGTGGTCGCACTCTCGTCTTGGATTCAAACCTAAGCAGCTTAGGTTTCATCAACGACAATGCACAAGCCTTAACACCAAATGCCGGCTGTATTGTTGGCTACGTACAATCGAACAACCAAGTGCGCTTGTGGCGTACTAGTGACTTTGCATCCATCCGAACAGTGAATCCACATCTGGGTTATCAAGTATCGCAGGTTGCTATATCTGATAACTCCTCACGAGCGTTGATTTGCTCGCACGATGGAAACGCTTGGCTTTGGGATTGTTTGGCAACTCCTATACAATCAGACACGACAAAGTCTTCCTTTATTATTGGTACATCACAGCTGATCAAGAAAGACACCATCAACTTTGGTAAAGTCTTGAACAACGGTGCACGTGACTCGGTGATTAATCAGATCATTTACAATATTGGTACATCGTGGGACTACATCTACTCCGTGACTATAGAGGGCTATAACAAAGATGAGTTCCGTGTGGTGAAGAAGAATACAGGGTTGTATCTCTATCCAGGACAATACCTCACCTATGAACTCGGCTTCATTCCTCGTACCAAAGTTGTTGGTATCAAAGAAGTACGAATGAAAGTGGTGACGCTCTGCGACACCTTAGTTTTTGTTCTGGTTGGTGAGTCGGTAAATCCTCCAACCAACAACCTTGTTGACCAAATAGATTTCGGAAAGGTTGAGGTTACGACCAAGAAGGATACCGTTGTAAGTGCAACGATCAAGAACGTCACAAACCTTCCGCTTAACATCACACAAAGCCGAATACTCGGTCCAGACACGGTTCAATTCTCTATCGTTAGTGGCGGCGGCTCCTTTGTCTTGCAACCAAACGAAACCCGAACCATAACGCTTCGCTTTGCTCCAACACGCATTTCCCTGACAAGTGCGCGTCTAGCATTCTATCATGCATTTCTTGGTTCGCCAGCTATCATTCTGTTGACTGGTGAAGGCATAGGCATACCACGTATCAGTGCAGCACAGGCGGAACTAAGCTTGAGGTCGCCAATCTGTTCGGCGCTCACACCGATCGATACTGTGGTTCGCATCAACAATATTGGAACTGGTGTCATGAACCTTGATAGTGCCCGCATTGTGGGCTCAGACTCGGTGTACTTCAAAGTGTTGAGCAGCTTCCCCGACACCATAGCTGCGGGATCCTTCAAGAATATTCGTGTTCAATACGTTCCACTCTTTGCAGGTTATCGCTCAGCTACGCTTCGCGTGTACTCCAATGCAAAGAACACTCCAAACGGAAGTGTTGATGTACTGTTAACTGGGAAGCGCGATACCGTTATACTTCAGTTTCCTGTTCAGACACTTGACCTATTGAACGTTAAACCTTTTTCATCAGTAGATGCTTTCCTTACGCTCAGCAATCGTGGTAGCGTGTCGATGTACCTTCCAACGCCGGTTCAGTTAGGGAAGTTTACGATCGTGTCGATGAGTCCCAACCCTATCCCATCCGGACAAAATGCGCGGGTTTTTGTGAACTTCAACAACGGTGATACCTCGATGGTGTACGATACATTGTACACTGTTCGCGACACCTGTGGCGGGTTGAGCTCTGTACGTCTGCGGGCCTACACTCAATCTCCACGACCAACGATTTATGTGCTCTCAAATCTCGACATGGAGAATGCTGCATGTGCGCGTTATCATGACACCACGATCATTATCACGAATGTGGGAATGAAGGCTCTTAACGTGTCGGATATCAGTATTGTTGATGACACACTCAAGCAATACACCATTCTACGCAAGCCCGCTTCAACTCTTGCTCCCGATGAGTTGGATTCTATTGTTATACGATATACGCCAACAACTCTTACAAAGCAGAGTGCAGCACTGCTTATACAATCCAATGCACAGAATAGCACAAACGGTCAGACGCGCATACCATTGAGCGGAAAGTGGAACTACACAGATTTCGTGCTCGATACAAGCTTTAACGAGTTTTTGGATGTTGTTCCTAATACAGCAGCAACATTGCAAGACAGTCTAAGGAATACTGGTACAGCCGAACTTCAGTGGACCCTGCCGATAAGCACGCGACTCTTTAGTATCGTGTCTGTGAATCCAAACCCAACCCCAATCGGTGCTAAGGCTGTCTACACCCTACGCTTTGCAGGGGCACCAAGTGGAGCGAACATCTATGACTCGATGTTGGTGAAAGACCAATGCGACTCCGGTCGGATACTGCAACTACACGCGCAAGTACAGAGTTTGCGTCCTCGTATTCAGCTCAGCAGTGTAAAAGAGCTCCTTGTACCATGCGTGGCGATCAGAGATACCTTCCTCATCATTCGAAACAATGGTTTAGATACACTCCGCGTTGATTCACTGCGCTTTAGTCAGTCGGCACTTTTGAGTCTGACCACGCCACTGCGCTTGCCTCGAATTCTGCTTCCAGCACAATCCGATACTCTGCGCATCCGCTGCGACGCAACTGGTAGTGCTGCCAGCTCACAAAGCATCAACAGCTCGCTCACCATCTTCTCAAACTCAGAGAAGGATTCGGTATTGAGCGTAGACTTTGTCGTACAAGTGCAGAAAGCCGACATGCGCTTTGCACAATCGGTGTTGAACTTCCCAACAATTCGTCAGTGGCGTAAGACAACCCAGCAGATCATGATCTACAATACCGGTCGTTTGCCATTACGTCTTTCTGCTCCTATTATTCGCAACAAGTTCTCACTCGATTCACTTTCAAAGAATCCTCTGGCCGTTGGCGACTCCGCAATTGCCTACGTACGATTCGCAGGCGATAGCGCCGGAGTCTATACCGACACATTGAATGTTCCTGACAGTTGCAACAACATTCACCGTTTAGGTGTGCGAATTGAAGTGCTCTTGGTAGTTCCTGCTCACTTGCAGAGCATCACTGAGCTGCTTGCAAATGAGCAATGCTATCCTTCGATTGATACGACTATCGAAATACGTAACACTGGTGGCGACAATCTCGAGATCTCAAAAATGATCCTTCGCGGTGCCAATGCAGATGAGTTCCAAATTGTGAATGATACAGCCTTCGTGCTAGAGCCTGCGGCGTGGCATCTTGTTCTGCTTCGTCACTACTCACACTCATTTACTGGTCTACGCAAAGCAGAGCTCGTCATGATTTCGAACACCGATAGTTTGGTTGATGCTGAACGAGTGGTGTCGGTGCAAGTTCAGAAGGACTCGGTCGACATGATATGGAAAGATGCACCTTTCTTCTTTGGTGTTGTTGATCGTAATAAGTCCTATGCTAACACCGTTCGTATCATTAACGATGGCACGCTCACTCAACTCATCCCAACGCCTATCAAAGGAAAGTTCTATACCATTGATTCGGTTTCACCGAATCCACTGCCACGATATAGTCAGGGTGTGGCTTACATCCACTTCGATGCGCCAGACTCCGTTGGTTGGATCAAAGAAAACTTAAGCTATAGAGACAATTGTGGTCGCGATAATCCTATTGAATTGTCGGCACAGCTACGTGCGCAGATCGAAGTGTATTCGCTCGACACTACCGTTCAGATTGGACAGATCTTCCACTATCCAATCTATATCGCAGATGTGCAAGGAGCGAAGCTGGCTGGCGTTGATAAGATTAAGACGACCGTTCGCTGGAACACGACCTTGATGTCGTTACGTAGCGTTCAACATGCAAGCATGATTTCGTCGATCGAAGACGGACCAGACAGAATCGTTGAGATTGAAAGTCAGAACATTAACGGACGTGATTCCATTCTTGCAATCCTCGAGCTGCAAGCCGCGTTGGGCAACGATATTCAAACTCCATTCGAGTTTAGATCAGTTAGTAGCAGCGGTGGCGTAGCGCAACTCAACTCGCGTGATGCTGTTGTTCACATTAGCGGACAGTGTGTCGACGGTGGCACACGTCTGATGGATCGAGCAAAAGCAACTGCTTTGCGCGCGATCTATCCGAACCCAAGTGATGGTAATGTCACTCTCGATCTTGTAACCCCCGAGCGTGCGAGTATCCGTATTGTGGTTCTTGATGCTATGGGTAGAGAGTTAAAGCTCCTCTATAGTGGAATGCCACTGGCAGAGGAATGGCTGTTCAAGGGTTCAGTGAACGACTTGCCATCTGGTGTCTATCAAGTGGTACTCCACACCGCTACAGAGATTAAGACAAAACGTGTAGAGGTAGTTCGATGACCGTAGTTCGTGATAACCGTGCTGTTGCCACTCGATCTGTCGTCCGACAGCTCCTCGGCACAATTCTACGCTTCAGCATTGTGGCGGTGATAGCTAGCTCGCTCTTGCGCGCCCAAAGCGAGAAACCGCACGTGCCCTATAGCTTTGGTGTGAGTGCTCTCTACTCACAACTCAGTCACAACACGAACTTTCAAAAGATCCCAGGATATCCGAACTGTTGTCCTCACTTCGAGAGTGGAACAGGAAGCGGTGTCAATCTTGGTTTGTTCGTTGAGTACCGTCTGACGAACTCGGTATCTGCAGCAATTCGCGGAGGTTTTGAAAGTATGGGTGGAACGATGACTGCTCGAGAGCAAGACTCGCTTACAACCATCACCACCAGTACTGGTGTCGAGCAAGCTCGCATCGACCATCGCATCACGGCGCACATCACGAATCTGCATCTTGAACCTCAGGTGTTATACACTTTTGGCCAAGGTATCTGGTTGCAGGCTTCTCTGCCTATCTGTAGCAGTCTGCGTACGCAGTTCGATCAGATCGAGCAGTTAGCGCCAGACCAATCAGGAATCTTCAACACGGGCTTGCGTACACGCAATGCTTTTGACGCGCAAGAGATCCCGAAGGCTATGAGTCTCTATTTGATGGCTCGTGTAGGAGTGCGTATGGATGTGCCTCTCAACAAAAAGAAAACACTCATAGCGTCTCCAGAGTTAAACTACACCTGGCTCCTTCCACGCGTAAGTCAAGACGTAGAGTGGCGCATCCATGCACTTCAAGCAGGAGTGAGTTTGCGCTACAATCCCACAGAACCACCGATCATGCGTTATGATACCATCATTCATCGCGATACAACGATCGAGAAGTCGTACGATATCACTTCCGTTCTCATAGAACTCAAGCATGATTCCGTAGCAGTACAAGAAATTGAGTCTGGCTATAACACGATCACCGAGCTCACAGAGATTTGGCAAGACTATGTCAAGACCTTGCCAGAGAAACGTCCGTACTACCTCGATGCTGCCATGAAGCTCAAGGCATCAGATTCCGATGGCGAAGAGAAGGATATCGTGACGGTTAAGGTGGAAGAGGTCGTAGGTTCCTCCATTCAGCCCTTGCTTCCGTATGTGTTCTTTGAAGAGAATAGCGATAGCATACCACAACGATACAATTTGTTGTCGGCCGATGAGACCCCATCCTTTGCCATCAACAATCTTCGCAAGAGTTCCGCATTGGATATCTATCGTCAGGTCTTGAACATCATCGGACGTCGGATGCAGGAGAACCCTAAAGCTGTCTTGACCTTCACCGGATGCAATCAAGACTTAGGACTTGAGAAGAGCAACACTGCGTTGTCGAAAGCACGTGCTGAACGTGTTCGCGACTACTTTGAGAAGACCTGGGCTATTGATGCAAGCCGACTCAAAGTCAAAGCGCAGAATTTGCCGCCAGTACCATCGAGTGCGAAGAGTCAAGATGGTATCGACGAGAATCGTCGTGTAGAAATGACTTCCTCCGATCCAGAAATTCTCCGCAATGTTATTCTCCTCGATACAGCGCTACGCGCACAACACGTCAGCTCCTTACATTTCTATCCAACCGTGAAGAGTTCCGTTGGAGTGAAAGATTGGAGCGTACGCTCAGTGTTGAACGATAGTGTGTTCGTTGCCATGAAGGGCAATGGTATGCCAGACGCTCACTTGCAATGGGATATCAACAAGGATTTGTCGCGCGCACCACGTGATCTACGCGACATACGCATACAGTTTGATGTACATGACAAACTTGATACTGGACGTCGCATTAGTCAAACATTTCCTGTAGAAATGCTCATGCGTCAGGATCGTGAGAAGATTAACGACAAGTACGTTGACAAGTATTCACTCATTCTCTATGAGTTTGGAACCTACACGCACACGGCTTCACATCTCTCGATGTTGAAATACATTCGTGAGCACTCCACGCCAAGCTCAACCTTCATCATTAGCGGCCACACCGACCGAAGTGGATCGGCTGAATACAACATGGCGCTGAGTACAAAGCGCGCTGAGTTCACAGCCAAAGCCCTGAACCTTCCATCAAGTACTGCCAAAGGGTACGGTAAAGAACAAGAGTTGTACGACAACAACTTCCCTGAAGGGCGTATGTATAACAGAACGGTGAATATTGTTGTGGAGACTCCGGTGGAGAATCCGTAGCGGGTTGGCATGTCTAACAGCCCCGAGCCTTGCTCGGAGCTGTTGAACAAATGTGGGCTCTACGGTATCGGCATTCAGATAACCCTGCACCGATTTCATTTTGGCCAATGCTCCCATGAACATGATCACGTATTGCGAACCCTGAAAGGATGTGTTATCTCAGGGCAGCCCCAAACGTGTCCAACAACACCGAGTGTGTCCAACAGCCCCGAGTGTGTCCAACAGCCCCGAGCGTGTCCAACAGCCCCGAGCAACGCTCGGGGCTGTTGAACATAGTAGGGTCTCTACGTTATCCAGCATTGAGGTATCCATGCACCGATTCGATGTCTCAATGAGCCATGATCACGAATTGAGAGCCCTGAAAGGGCGTATTATCTCAGGGCAACCCCTAACGTGTCCAACAGCCCCGAGCGTTGCTCGGGGCTGCCCTGAGCAAATTCACCCCTTCGGGGCTCTACGGAATCTGGCGTTAAGGCATCTCTGCACAGATTTCTTGGTAGGCAATGTTTCCATGAGCACGAATTGAAAACCCTGAAAGGGCGTATTATCTCAGGGCAGCCCCGAGCAAGGCTCGGTGCTGTTGAACATATGTGGGGCGGTTGGTCATGTATGGGGTTGTTGGTCATATATGGGGTTGTTGGTTATATATGGGGTTGTAGGTCAAACATGGTTCTGTTGGTCAAATATGGGTCTGCTGGTCGTATATGGTTCTGTTGGTCAAGCATGGGTCTGTTAGTCATATACGGTTCTGTTGGTTTTTCTAGCACCGTTGGTCATACCCAGGTCTGTTAAGCGCGATTTCCTTCGCCCCACCCCAAAAAAAAAGACCTCATGCGAAGCATGAGGTCTAAACAAAAAATCTCTCGAACGATAGACTGAACAATACTGCCGAAGGTCTTAGCGCAAGAACTTCAACGAGCGAACGGTTGTACCGCTAACGTAGCGTACGAAGTAGAGTCCATGGTTGAGTTGTGCGCTATTCAGGCGAAGTTCATTGAAGCCTGCGTTATAGTTCGTGCTTGGAATGCTCATGACTGTACGACCATCAGCTGCGCTGAGGGTGATAGTAGCAGTAGCAGCGTGGTCCAATTGGAAGCGAAGTATTTCTTCTCCATCATGTTGAACGATGCGGAAGTTTTGGTCGCTGTTTGCATCATTCGCAACGGCATCAGTCTTGGTTGCCCAGACGCGGAGCTTTGCGATCTGACACTCATCGAGTTGTGCGATGTTGCGAGGCATTGGTGTAATGATGTGAGCAGCTGACTGATAGATCGTCATCTTATTTGCATCGTTCACAGCATCAACATCCATCTTGAAACCACCGCCAGCGCTGTTTGTTTGGTGACATCCAACGCAGTTCACTTGAAGAATAGGCTTAATATCCTTGAGATAGGTCACGTTGGCAGTGTCGCAACTTGAAGTAGTACAAGCGTCGTTCTTGGCACCAGCTGTAATCCAGGTAGCGATACGGGTTTTCAGAGAGTCAGGTACTCTTTTCCAAGGGGCTTCTGGCATACTAACGTTGATAATCTTGTATGCGTTACTAGCACTTGGACTACCAGCCTTGATTCCCCTCATAATGCCAGCGTAGGTTGTGAGGTTGTAATTGCCGCGACGCGATACAGCGTCATGACATCCGCTCATTGCACAGTTGGAATTATAGATAGGGAGAATGTCGCGGCTGAAGCACAGAGTGTCAGCTGCAATGATCTCATCTGAGGGTTTTTCGATGAAGCTCTCAAGAGGCAAAACTGCTGGAATGACGAGCAGAACAAGAAGTAAAAGACGTTTCATAGGCAAAGAATGAAGAATAGGTGAACATGGATACTTCAGCAATATAGCAGTGGCCGACATTTGGTTTCACGTTTTTGGCTCTTTTTTTCGAGAATAAGCCTTCTTGCTCTGGCTCATATCCTGAGTCCATGTACCATAGCGACTGTAACACGCGTCTGTATATGAACAACAACCACAAAAACGCGTTCACGTTACGATTCTATAACAAGATTTCTCAGCTCTTCTCGCAGCCGAACATTCAGTAAATTGCGTCTTCTATGGATACTTCTCCGGCATTGTCCGCAAATCCCGATTCGCAACACCGAACCCGGGAAATACGTTCGATCATCACGAAAGTGAAGACCCAGATTGGCGACGGGGTCTTTTACGCCTTTTGTGCTGCCGCTGCAATCCTGATCGTTTTGGTCATTGCCGGATTGATCTGGGAACTTGTTGTCAGTTCCAGTTCAACCATTAGTACATTTGGTACTGGCTTCTTAACCTCCAAGACGTGGGACCCTGTTAACGAAGTCTATGGTGCAGCTCCCTTCCTCTATGGTACAATCATTTCCTCTCTTTGTGGCTTAGCAATGGCGCTACCCCTGAGTTTGGGAATTGCCATTTTCCTCGTGGAAGTTTCCGGACAAACCATGCGCACTGTGCTATCCTTCCTTGTGGAAACACTTGCCGCCATTCCAAGTATCGTCTACGGTGTTTGGGGTGTCTTTGTGATGGTTCCCTTCTTGCAAGAACACGTATCGATTCCTGTTTCGAATGCCTTAGGCACTTTTATCCCCTTGTTTGCAGCACCAGTGGTTGGACCGAACATGTTTGCTGCTTCCTGCATTTTGATTGTTATGATTCTGCCTATCATCACCAGCATCTCGCGCGATGTGATGTTAGCTATTCCAATGTCGCAGCGTGAAGCTGCTTTAGCTTTGGGTAGCACCAAGTGGGAATCCATCATGATTGTGGTTGCGAACGCACGTTGGGGTATTCTTGGTGCAGTGATTTTGGGATTGGGTCGTGCTCTGGGCGAAACGATGGCCGTTACCCTCGTCATTGGAAACTCCCCGCAGATAACAGCAAGTCTCTTCCAGCCTGGCTATACCATGGCATCGGTGATTGCGAATGAGTTTAACGAAGCAACGTCAGATACTTACGTTTCTGCATTGATTGAAGTAGGTCTGGTCCTGCTCCTCACAACCTTTATCGTCAACACATTAGCGCGCGTTCTCGTATGGAGCGTAGCGCGTAAGAAAATTGCGGGAGGACGCCAATGAGCCAACGTCGATTACTTTTTAAGCAGTCTGCTATACGGCGACGTAATATTTTCAATAAAGTCATGATCGGCCTGTGTGCTCTCTGCGTGGTACTGGCACTCATTCCTCTGGCTCTTATTCTGTTCTATACCGTTCGCGAAGGCATCAGTGCCTTGAACCTTGACTTCTTTACGAAGCTTCCAAAGCCCGTAGGAGAAACAGGTGGCGGGATGGCAAACGCAATTGTAGGTACCTTGATTATGATGGGTATGTCGGCTATGATTGCTGTACCTATCGGTTTGCTTTCCGGTATCTACTTGGCAGAATACGGTACCAACAAATTCGCATCGATCGTTCGCTTTCTCACAGAAGTCATGAGCGGTTTGCCCTCCATCATCATTGGCATTTTTGCCTACGCACTTGTGGTGAAGCCAATGGGACGCTTCTCCGCTTATGCAGGTGCGGTCGCTTTGGCGGTGCTGATGGTACCAACGATTACGAAAACAACAGAAGAATTATTAAAGCTTGTGCCACTGACCTTGCGTGAAGCTGGTCTAGCACTGGGCGCACCTCGTTGGATTGTGAATACACGTATCGTTCTCAGCGCAGCCGCAAAGGGAATTGTCACAGCAGTTATGCTTGCCGTTGCACGTGCTGCTGGCGAAACAGCACCATTGCTCTTTACAGCATTGAACAATCGTTTCTGGCACACCTCACTAGATCAACCAATAGCATCGTTGCCAGTACAGATCTATACCTATGCAACATCGCCCTACGATGATTGGCATGCGCAGGCTTGGGCAGGTGCGACCGTGCTGATTGTTATCGTGTTTGTTCTCAGTGTTGTTGTGCGTTTGGTGAGCGGCGGTAAGTTCACCGTTCAACAGTAAGAGTTTTCCTGTCTGGCAGCGCGAGCGTTTTGTAACACTCTCACGCGTTGATCGAAGCAGGATTGAGTATTTTGTTTTTGAAGGTCTAAACATGTCACATTTGGCTTGCGGAGAAATAGCATGACAGAAGAACAGCAACAGAGCCAGGTAGCAGCACCGCTGGTATCCAAGCCCGTGTTAAGCGGCGATCATCATCATGCTGAAACAGAAAACAGTGTGGACCGATTGAACGTGCGTGGTCTCGGCGTCATCTTCAATGGGAACTATGCTATTCGCAACATCAACATGAGTTTTCAGGACAACCGTGCAACGGCCATTATTGGACCTTCAGGCTGCGGTAAGTCCACGTTGTTGCGTGCTCTCAACCGTATGCACGACATCGTTCCGGGCGCTAAAGTTGTCGGTGATATTCAGCTCGATGGAGAAGATGTGATGAAGATGGACGCGGTGCAGGTTCGTCGTCGAATCGGTATGGTGTTCCAAAAACCCAATCCTTTTCCAACCATGAGCATTTTTGAAAATGCCGTGGCGGGTTTGCGCTTTAATGGCGTTCGTAAGAGTAGTTTGCTGAAAGAAGTCGCCGAAGAGTCCTTGCAAAAAGCAGCACTCTGGGATGAAGTGAAAGATCGCTTGAAAGAGCCTGCGATGTCGCTCTCCGGTGGACAACAACAACGTCTCTGCATTGCCCGCGCCATGGCAGTCGAACCTGAGATTCTGCTCATGGACGAACCAACAAGCGCGTTAGATCCCATTGCAACAGCAAAAATCGAGGAGCTCATTCACGATCTCAAAGCCAGTTACACCATTGTCATTGTTACGCACAATATGCAGCAGGCTGCGCGCGTCAGCGACTACACAGCCTTCATGTATATGGGAGAATTGGTGGAAGCGGCGCGTACGCGGACGATTTTTACGAATCCGACCAAAAAGCAGACAGAAGACTACATTACGGGTCGATTTGGGTAGGCAGGAGATTTTTCATCAACGCGGTGCGGCCGTTCCGGCCTCACGCGGACGAGAAAATGGTCGATATACACGGAGTAGCTGATTGTTACCACTGCTACCATTCAATAGAATACCAAGGAATTAGGTCATGCACAGACATTTTGAAGACGATTTTGACAAGCTTCGTACCCGACTCATCCGCATGGGTTCGCTCGTGGAAGAACAAGTGGAGTACGCATTTCGAGCTCTTCTCACCACAAACGAAACCTTAGCACATCTGGTCATAGAACGTGATGACAAGGTTGATAACCTGGATTTGAAAATCGATCGTCAGGTTCAGCGCTTGTTCGCCCTTCAACAACCTGTTGCCAGCGACTTACGTTTGCTTCTAGCAGCAATTAAAATCAACAATGAGCTCGAACGTATTGGCGACGCTGCATTGGTGATTGCACGTCTTACTTTTCAAGACGGCATCCGACATATCGTCGACGAAGTTGGCTTTGAGCGCATTACCACCAACACCTTCAAGATGGTGAAAGCCAGCTTAGATGCATTCATTAACAACGATGCAAAGCTTGCGCATCATGTGTTGTCGACCGATGACAACGTCGACGAACTCGAAGTAGAAATCAGCGCCGAAATTGTGCGCCTCATGGAAGAGAATCCAGTGCTCATCAAATGCGGCACTCGCTTAATCGTGGGCCTTCACAACATCGAACGCATCGCCGATCGAGCAACGAACATCGCTGAGAATGTGATCTTCCTCTCAGAAGCAAAAGTTGTTCGTCACCGCCAACTTACTGGTGAAGACGTAGGTGATATCTTCAACGCACCAAGCGACTCAGACACGTTCTAGTTACGAGTTCTCTCGCTCAAAGCGATACTCTCGCTCAACCTTACACACTCTGGTACAAAAGGCTGCATACCACTCTGCACGCCCACGCTCCCGAGCCAAACTGTGCTCGGCATTCTTGCGCCACGCCGCAATCGATGCCTCATCCTTCCAGTAGGAAACAGTAATACCCAAGCCACTGCGCGCTGACTCCACACCTAGGAATCCTGGCTGCTGTGCTGCCAAATCCATCATTCGCTGAGCAGTATGCTCGTAGTCGTCCGTGACTTCGGTGAGAAGACTTGTGAAGATAACGGCGTAGTAGGGCTGAGATCCTTTAGTTGCTGCAATCATGGGAGGTCCTCGAGTTAAAATGGTTTTCTGAGAAGCGTGAAGATCAGGGAAAGAGGCCTCAGCACGTGTTAAACGTCTTGACTACACGTACAAGCCGTATGTATTTATCTTCCCGCAAACTACCATTTCTCTTGAAACATCACCTTCGAGCTACTGAGCTAGAGCCAGTCAACTCTGACTCCAACAGTCTCATCGCTCCTCATCGTCGGCACCTGGCTCTGATGACACTGTTTGTAGGAAGTGAATATCACAAACACACGACTAGTGCGTATCAGTTTGTTTCATGCACAAAAAAATGTAATCTAGACTTGAGCTATTCAAGCTCTTGAATTTTAAGAAGGGCTATTGCCTTTTGCGGTCCGCCTAAGAGATAGTATCTTAAACTCAATCTCCCAGTAAAACTCATACAGCTATGGACAAAGCAACTCAAACAATGATCGACAACCTGCACAAGAACACAGGTAAAAGCTTGGATCAGTGGATAGCAATTGTAAAGAAGCAGAGCATATCAAAGCATGGAGAGATTATCAAGTTCTTGAAGGATGCTCACGGCTTTACGCATGGCTTCGCGAATCTTGTTGCCCATAAGGCGAATGAAACAGATGCAGGTTCTGCGGAGAATACGGATGACCTGGTAGTACTGCAGTACAAAGGGAAAGAGCATTTCAAAGTCGTATACGACAAACTCCTATCGAACATCATGACCTTTGGCGACGACATTGAAGTCGCGCCAAAGAACGCCTATGTAAGCCTGCGTAGAAAGAAGCAGTTTGCAATCTTGCAGCCTGCAACGAAGACGAGATTTGAGATTGGGGTCAATCTTAAAGGACAAGAAGCGACAGGAAGGCTGGAAGCAGAGAAGCCGAACTCTATGTGCTCTCACAAGATTAAAATCGCCAGCATTGAAGAGATTGATGATGAGGTCATGCACTGGCTACAGAGCGCGTACAAGGGTGCACAGTAGAGGTGTATGCTTGTGTTGTTAATGTACTTCGTAATGCAGAAAGAAGACGTCGTCTGATATGCAAACATGTGTACTCAATAAGTCTAAGTAGAGAGTTTGTAACACATATTGTCCGTGCGTGATGAAAGCAACAAAACAAACATTCCTGACCGTTGAGCAGTACATTGATTCATGCGACAGCGCGGTACGTCCCATATTGAAGAAGCTTCGAGCGGTCATTAAAAAAGGCGCACCTCGTGCAATTGAGATGATCAGTTATGGCATGCCATTCTATGAGTATGGTGGTAAAGGCTATGCAGGACGTCTCATATACTTTGCAGCTTTCAAAAAACACATCAGCGTGTTCATTGCACCTCGTCTGAGTGAATCCATCCCGCCAGAGTTGAAGAAGTACCACGTTTCAAAAGCGACCTATCAGTTCAGCTTGACTGAACCCTTCCCCTACGCACTTATTGAACAGACTCTTAAGTCTCTTGTTCAGTCGCGTGATAGTCTTAGTACTCCTGATGAAGTCACCGCCGACATTGCAGCCTACAACAATGCCCTGAGTAAGCAAGACAAAGAGCTTTGCAACATCTTACATTCCGAGATTTCCAAAACCCTCAAGGAAGCCGAGAGCAAAGTGTGGCACAGACACCCTGTATGGTTCTTGGACGGCAATCCTATCGTTGGCTACAGCAAGCAAAAGAACGGAATACGTCTCATGTTCTGGAGCGGAGCAGATTTTGAGGAACCTAAGCTCAGTGTTCAAGGCAAGAAGTTCAAAGATGCTTCGATATTCTATACCCAGCCAACAGACATCAATACCAAAGACCTGACGCGATGGTTGAAGAAATCAAGAGTCATTCAGTGGGACTATAAGAACATCGTGAAACGCAAAGGAAAGCTCGTACGGCTGTAGATTGTACGTGCTGGCGTCGACCTCAGGGCTTCGGCTACTCTCAGCCACCAGGAAAGTAGAATCACTCAAGAATGGAAAGATCCCTGAGCGGAGCCGAAGGGTGGTTCCTGATCGGAGTCGAAGGACCGTTGACGTCAGGGCTTCGACTCCGCTCAGCCACCGGGTTAGTATGTGCACTCAAGAATGGCAAGGTCCCTGAGCGGAGTCGAAGGGTGGTTCCTGAGCGGAGTCGAAGGGTGGTCCCTGAGCGGAGTCGAAGGGTGGTCCCTGAGCGGAGTCGAAGGGTGGTCCCTGAGCGGAGTCGAAGGACCGTTGACGTCAGGGCTTCGACTCCGCTCAGCCACCGGGTTAGTATGTGCACTCAAGAATGGCACGATCCCTGAGCGGTGCCGAAGGGTGGTTCCTGAGCGGAGTCGAAGGGTGGCTGCACTCAGCCACCGGGATTAGATACATCTTGCCGATCTGCAGGTTCAATCGGCGCAGCTGTGGCATCGCCACTCCTAAGCCTCCAACAAAAAGAATAGTGAGACCCATTTTGACACTCAGCGAGCCTTGGTAGAGTCTTAGTATCCCCATTGATAAGCGCCTGCTTTTTCTTCCGTGACCATCCCTGTACCTGTTTCTCACGATTGAATGCTTCATCTATTCGTGCATACTCCTCATAGTAGAGCAGCTTCACAGGTAATCGTTGTTTAGTATAGTATGCACCAAAACCAGTTTGATGCTGAAGTAAACGTAGATTCAAATCTATCGTGCTACCCGTGTAATAGGAACCATCTGCACATTCGAGTATATACATATAACCATAACTCATGGTTCTTCGCTCCTGGATAAGTAAATACGCTTGACAGGTCTTGTCAAGGTGTTCTAATCTGAGCGGGTATGTCGCATTGATTACAATGCAGGTATGTGATCTAATCTAATGTGGGGTATTGTTCTGTGGCAAATGGAGTAGCTGAGAATTTGTCCACATAGGATGTTTGTTTGGACGTCAGGGCTTCGACTCCGCTCAGCCACCGGGTATGGAGTTCCATTATTTATGGGATAGAATGGCAAGGACCCTGAGCGGAGTCGAAGGGTGGTTCCTGAGGGGAGTCGAAGGACCGTTGACGTCAGGGCTTCGACTCCGCTCAGCCACCGGGATTAAGAGTACCATCGAGAATGGAAACGAATGGCAAGGTCCCATAGCGGCGTCGAAGGGCCATTGAGACTGCGTAGATGATGAATCTAGCTTACCAGAATCAAAAATTTCAAAACTCCACTTGCGAAACCATACGGTTGCGCGTATATTTGCAACCGATCAGTTGCACTATGGAACATAATCATGAGAAGAGACATTTTTCAGGCTATCGCGGACCCCACACGACGGGGGATCATTGCCTTGATTGCCCTACAGGCAATGACACCGAACGCCCTTGCCGACAACTTCAATACCACTAGGCAAGCGGTTTCAAAGCATCTTCGCATTCTCACAGAATGCGAGCTTGTGAAGCAAGAACAACAAGGTCGAGAGATCTACTATTCCCTTGAAATAGAGAAGCTGAAAGAGATCGATCAGTGGTTGGCTCAATTCAAGAAGATTTGGGAAGACAAATTCAGTCAGTTAGACCAGGTATTATCCATCATGAAGAAACAAAACAAATGAGCGATTCAATCCTTGACTTTGTCCTCGACAAAGCAACGCAAACGGTTATGATCAAACGACAGTTCGACGCTGAACTTGACCTAGTATGGGATGCATTCACCAAAGCGGAAATCCTCGACCAATGGTGGGCTCCAAAACCGTGGATGGCTAGAACAAAGGTTATGAACTTCGAGGTTGGTGGACGTAGGTTCTATGCAATGGTTAGTCCTGAAGGACAAGAGAACTGGCATATACAACAATTCACATCCATAAGCCCAAAAACCAACTTCAAGTACCTGAGCGTATTCGCCGACGCAGATGAGAATCCTCATCCACCTGGATCGAACTGGGATTTGACTTTCAGTGAAGAGAAGGGCCAAACACTGGTAAGTATCTCTATCTACAATGAATCGCTCGAGCGTATGGAACGTATGATTGAGATGGGCTTCAAGGAAGGCTTCGCAATGACCTTGAACGAACTGAGCAATCTGCTTCCTTCTCTGAAGTAAGAAGTAGTGCTGAAAGTGGCAAGACCGCTATATGCAGGAAGCTGAACGTGATGCGAGTATTAGTAAGCTCCATGTAAAGTGTGCTGCGTTTGCTCAACTACGATGCGCGCTTCCAACACTATAACCCTTCACAAAGAACCCAATGCTGCTGTCCTCCGTATCTAGGCTCTGGACAGCAGCATTGTGCGTTCTTGTTGCATATGGACAAGAAATGACCTTAGAAAAGCAAACAGAAGCTCCCATAGTTAACCAAGACCACGAATTGAAGATCAAAGACTCGGCAATGAATCTTTGGAGTTATCTTGGTTCTCTGTCATCGAAGCTAGGCTAACTAGGCAAGTGTCTTCACATCGGTGACTCAGATGTGGGGCAGACCAAGTAGGCTGAAATTCTGGCGCGCGAGGACTGTTATGTTAAGTAAAAACCTACTTATGGAAAATTTGATGCAAAGCACCTTTCAATTTGGCGAGACCGTTCCAGGATACACCATTCCCGTAGTGAACGAACGTGAAGTACGCGCAACGGCAGGGATCATGTTCTTGGCGACCTTCATCTCGCTGATGATGATAATCAACGGACAGAACTTTGTACCCATCAAGTATGTAGTAATCATCTTCCTCGTAGACTTTGCGATTCGCTTGTTTATCAGTCCGAAGTTCGCACCTCTTCTCATCTTGGGTAGAATGATGGTTACCAATCAGAATCCGGAGTATGTTGGAGCTCCACAGAAGAAGTTCGCATGGGGTATCGGACTTGCTCTTTCGTCCATGATGTTCGTCTTCATGGTTGTGCTCAATACTTTTAGCATTATCACAGGATTGACCTGCTTGCTCTGCTTGATCCTGACCTTCTTCGAAACCGCCTTCGGTATCTGCATCGGCTGTAAAGTCTACGGCATGTTCAATAAGGGCAAAGCCCAATACTGTCCGGGTGAAGTGTGCGATGTAAAGAACAAGCAAGACATTCAAAAGGTCTCTATGAACCAACTATTCATAGTTCTGGGCTTGCTAACCATCATGGCTATTCTTGGCTTCGCCTTCCATGATATGCTCAAACCAATGCCAACAGATCTGTTTGCCAAATAAGCGACGATTCGTACGAAGTTAGTTAGTTCCGCACACCGCGTTCATTGCTGACGTTGCTTCTAATGATGTGTAAGTATGGTCTTGTCTGGATATGTATATCGAATCATTGAAGCTGCCGCGCAGAAGTTGACTATTTGAATCGTGTCGTAAAAGAGCCAGATGTGTCTACTGCGGCGCTCTGTTGAGCACTACATCTGCACCTACTGAGAGTGCGCAGCCTCTGCTTACTTGCAGATTGCTGCCGAGATGCTTTAGCTTCATAGCTGTTACAGCAGACCTTACATGATAGAAAGACCAAACATTCTTGTCGTCTGCGGACGAAACAAAAGGCGGAGCAGAACCGCAGAGCACATTTTCAAGAATGACTCACGTTTCAGTATTCGATCTGCCGGACTCAGTCCAAAGAGCGAAAGAAGAATCACCGAGAACGATTTGCACTGGGCTAGCTTGGTCTTCGTTATGGAAACTGAACAACGCGCTAAAGTACGTGAGCTCTATAGACACTTAAACTTGCCGCACATAGAGATTCTAAACATTCCTGATGACTACGAGTTTATGGATGATGAGCTCATTGAACTGCTTCGCGACAAGATAAACAATACACTTAGGGGAATGTTCATACTCTAATCTTCTACTTCTCATGTGAGGTAGAGCTGATAAATGTGAATCTGAACTCTGTAGCCTGAGTCGCGAGAATGTACGTTGGCCAGGATTTCGACTAAAACGTGCTTGCCATATCTCGTGAAGCCGACCTCGTCCTCTAGGTATGGTTGATAGTAACCCTGTACAGTTAATACACATATCGAATGCTCAGAAACACTTTGGTTGCAGACCTTATGAGAAGATGGTACAGTACTATTGTTTCCTCTGCTTCACTTGAACTAAGCCCTTTCTAATCCAAGTCTAATGATATATGACGCGCGAAAAGCTATCAGCTACTAAAGATCAATCACACTCGGTCAGGTCACATCGTAACAGTAAATTGCTTATTGAGCCAGGAACGCTTGTGCTTCGTAAACTGAATAGATTAAGAACGGAACGCTATGAAAGAAGTCAGAGTATCCGCCGAATACCGAACACAAACAGCTAAAGTTATAGTATCGATAGGTCTGTTTATTCTGACCTACCTAATCATGTTTGCATTTGCAATAGGATTTGCAATACTGTGTGGATATCTAGGACTTAAGATTATTGAAGTGAGGCAAAGTGTATTTTTTCTTGGATTAGGAGCAGGACTTGCCAGTTTAGGATTCTTCGTTCTATTCTTTTTACTGAAGTTCATGTCTTTTGCACACAAGGTTGATCGCTCCCACTTGGTTGAGATTACAGCAGCTACAGAACCGGTACTCTTCAGAATGATAGAAGAGATAGTGCATGATGTTGGAACCACATTTCCGAAAAAAGTGTACCTGTCTGCCGCCATAAATGCCTCTGTGTTCTACGACTCAAGCTTTTGGAGTATGTTTCTTCCGATAAAGAAGAACTTGGAAATTGGTCTAGGACTCGTAAACATCGTTAGTAAATCTGAGCTCAAAGCAATCTTGAGTCATGAGTTTGGACATTTCTCCCAAAGGTCAATGAAAGTTGGTAGCTATGTCTACAACATGAATCACGTAATCTATAACTTGTTATTCAACAAAGACTCATATGAGCACTTTGTTCATGAGTTCTCTAGCGTTAGCGGAGTCTGGTACGTATTCGTGCAGATCGCAATCATGATCAATGATGTTATGAAGTCCATATTACAAAAGTCATATCGCCTAGTGTACAGAAGCTATATGGGCATGTCCAGAGAAATGGAGTATCATGCTGATGAGATTGCGGCAAGTATAACAGGATACGAGCCACTAAAAAGTTCATTGCTCCGGATGTCGTTAGCTGATTTCTCCTTCGACACTGTACTCTCATTCTATGATGGCACGAAAGCAGAAAAAAAGAGGTCTGAGAACATATATCGGGAGCACCTGTTTGTGACGCAGTTTCTTGCGAAGCACTCGGATATAGAAATTGATAATGGATTGCCGCAAGTAACAGAGCACGCGATTCGACGTTACAATAAGACTAAGCTCGTCGTAAAAGATCAGTGGGCCTCACATCCTAGTATCGAGGATAGGATCTCAATGCTCCAGAAAACAGGTTTGGTGTCATCTACCATTGACAATGATCCAGCGAACGAACTCTTTGCGAATATTGAAAGAACTCAGAAGGAGTTTACTAAGAACTTGTTTGAGAAGGTCGGATACAGTCAGGAGACGGGCATCATGACTTTTGAGGAGTTTGAGAAGGTTTATAGGGCTGAGTTTCGGAGCGATTCTCCCGCAGACGACTACAATGGTTACTATGACCACAAATATCCAGTGGTGTTGAACTTAGATAGCATTAATCTGACGGCTGATGAGCTTTGCATGGAAGAGTTATTCTCCGATGACAAAGTAGATCTAGTGTACTCTGCTTTGTCGTTAGTAAGCGATATTGAGTCGATCAAGCACTTAATGCACGAAACGCATGATGTAAGCACATTTGACTATTCAGGTACCAAGTACTCTAGAAAAGACTGCGCCGACCTCATACAGAAACTCGAGGAAGAGTTAGAGGAGTTAAATAAAAAGCTATCCGAAAATGATACAAGTATCTATGCGTTCTTCAGACGGTGCGAAAACAATGCTTGCATGGAACCTTCTCTTTACGATAAGTACACACAGTACTATGAGAGGTGTAAAGAGATTGATTCTAAGTACGATGTGTATGCTCAGCTATCAACAGAGTTGCAGTTTGTCGGAACATCGATCTTGTGTACGCAGATAGAAGCAAATTTCGTCAATCTTCAAGCGCTCGAGGATGTGTTCAGAGGGGAAGTCAGAAATCTGTTTAAGAATACAGATTTGAAGTCTGAGATACGTGATGACGCGCGAATTGCCTTGCAGTTGTATATATCAAAAAAAAGGGAGTACTTCGCCAATGATAGTTACTTAGACGAGAACTTGAAAGTACTCTTCGCCGCATTGAATCACTATGCTGATGTATTGGCGCGTGGTCACTATATGTTAAAGCTAAAGTTATTGAGTTATCAGATGGAGATACTTAGAGCTACGCAGGCTGGGGCCGTCGTATAAGAACACGTGCTATACAAACTGGAAGAGTTTTCTGAATGTTCAGTCTGAACTGCTCCGTTCTTGGCGGAGTCCTCCTTTTGTGCAAAGATGTCCAACTATGATCTGAACGATATGATCGTTGGACACCTGCGGAGTGTGATTGAGAATGCGAAGAGAGAGGATCGCTACTCGCTGACTGTTTGATAATCCATAGATAGTTCTCCGACACGACCATTCAAATTACTGATCGTACGACATAATGCAGCATCAAACGAAAGAAGATCATTGTGTGAGCTCGAAATAGCATGGCACAGCTCCGTCACATGAGCTTGATGATTGTAGGTGCAATGTCTGCATCGTAGTAATATTTGCATCTAACGAAGTCTGATCTAACCCATGAAACGGCGTTCTACATTTCCTAGGCGATAACAATGAAAAATGCTATGATGATTGGGCAAACCATTGATAAGACCTGTTAGTCTGAGTACTTGAGCTTGTCCCTGGTTCTACCGTGGTTGAATCCTCTGGATCTTTCTACTACTTGAACTAAGGAAGAGTAGCATCAAATCGTAAGGTAAAGAAGTCGGATATACGATTTCTCCAATGGTAATCTGAAAGCATTCATTGACAGAATACCCACCTCGCGGACGATTCAGTCAAGCAAGTGACCATGTACCAGAAGCACCCCAGTACCATCCTCCACACTATTTCCTCCAATCCCCTACAATTCCCCTACAAAAACAGTGTTGGGCGGCCGATATTCCAACAGAAGGAGTGGAATCGAGCTGTGTGGCGCGAAGCGACACCTGTGTAAGAAAACTCCCCTACTTACAGGGATTGCATGCAACAAGAGAAAGTACATAAACTGCAAACGGCTTTGCCGCATAGTGCTTCAGACGTCGAGCAGCTGCTTGATAGTCTGATCCAAAAGCACTTTGGGGATGAAACGCAGTGGCATCCGGCTACTGAGCAGTTTGTGCATGATGTGCATCTTTCCCTCCGCAAAGCTGGTGCTCGCTTGAATCTTAGCCAGCATAGTGGCTCGCGCATTGAGTCGGTCGAAGAGTCGAACAAGAATGCAACTAGTTGCGAAGAGATGCGCACGATCCGCAATCTCCAGAATCTTGTCGTGCGACTGCGTAAACAGGATGATGGTAGCATTGTGTATGCCATGCGAGAAGGTAGGTTGGCGGGCAATGATACAACGGCTACTGTGCGTAATAAGCCTTTGGAGGAGTATCTGGGGGAGGAAGCGCTGGAGACAATCCTGCCGCACATTCAACGGGCCTTCGAAGGTGAAACGGTGCAGTTGGAGTATACGGTGGATGGGAGATCGTATATCCGACACTACGCCCCGCTTATTGACGACTATAGCAACGATATCACTGAGATTGTTGGTTCGCTGACGGATATCACGGCGCAAAAGGAGATAGAACGACAACTCCGTAGCTCCGAACATCTGTTCCGCATGGTGATCGATAATGTCCCTGTCGGCATCCTCAAACAAGAGGTGCACGCCGATGGCATGGTTCACAATGAAGTGGTCAATGCTGAGTTCCAACGCATCTCTGGCTACTCAGTTGAAGAACTCTGGGCAATGAGCACGGAGCAGCGCGCTGCTATGATGCATAAGGATGATCGAGCCTATGTACGCGATCGTTGGCTGGCTTGGATGGCGAGTAATGATGATAGTACACTGCGCCTGAAATACCGCTTCCAACACCGCTCGGGGGAATACCGCATCTTTCAGAACTACATGGTGAAGTTCCGAAGTGAAGAGGGGAACTTGGTGTGCGTGCAGGCGGTGATGGACATTACGAGTGCGGATTTGGGAGAACGAAAACTGCGACACCTTGCTTCCTATTTGGAGCAAAGCGTGACGCCAATCTTTGAAGTGAATGCCGAAGGCGAAGTGCAGTACATGAATGCTTCTGCTGAAGCAGAATTCGATACGCTCATTACTCTGCATGGACAACATCCTGTGCTTGAAGGCTTCGCTGAGGTACGGGAAGAGCTCGACAATTCAACGTCACGTCTGACCAAGCGTATCGTCAGCGTGAACCTGAACTACTACGAGCAGCACTTTCACTACATGCCTGAAGCGAATGTGTATCGCGTGTTTTGTCACAATGTGACCACCATGAAGCTCGCTGAAGAGGAATTGCGTGAGTCTCTGGAAAAGGAACGCGCATTGAGTTTGCTGCGCTCAACCTTCATTGATACAATCTCGCACGAGTTTCGTACTCCATTGACCGGCATTAGTATCTCTGCCGAGCTGCTTCAGCGCTACGATGAGAATATGTCGCACACCGAGCGCAACCTCCATATTCAGGCTATACGGAGTCGTGTACAAGAGTTAGTGCATCTCGTGGCTCGCTTTACCACGCAGTCGAATCTGCATACGATGCGCGACTCCTTTGCACCTGCGCACCTAGATGTTGTGCCTGTGCTTCGAAAAATCATCGAAGAAGTTCGTTCGGCTGCTGTGGACAGAAAGCAGAAGCTTGTGTACGAGCTTCCAGCGGAATGTGTGTATGTTTCTGGTGATGAGCGCTTGCTGCGACACGCCATTCGTAATATATTGCTCAATGCCGTGCAGTACTCTGGCGAGTCTGCTTCTATTCAAATTCGCTTACATGTCTCGTTCAGCGACTTGCACATAACAGTGATTGATGAAGGCATGGGCATTCCAGAACGAGAACTGGAACGCTTGTTTACACCGTACTTCCGTGGTTCGAATGGAAATCGTACGCCTGGTAGCGGTTTAGGTATTTCGATTGCCAAAGAGTTTATTGAACTGCATGGCGGCTCGGTGGAGATCACTAGTCGCGTTGGAATTGGAACAACCGTAATGATTCGTTTGCCACTGGTTGACGAACGTGCAACGGAATCTCTCAGCTCAGAAGATGCATTGGACGCATGAAAAAAATTCTCCTCATAGATGACTCAGACTACATCGTCGACGGTACGTCGGCACTTCTGCGCTTTGAAGGCTATGAAGTTCTGACCGCAAACAACGGTGCAACGGGCGTTGAATTGGCTATTGCACATCACCCTGATCTTGTGATCTGCGATATCTCCATGCCTACAATGGATGGCTTTGAAGTGCTGCGAGAACTTCGTAGTCATAAAGACACTGAGTCCATGCGCTTTATGTTTCTTACTGCTCGCGCAGATAAAGGCGACATGCGGACGGGTATGGAATTCGGCGCCGACGACTACTTACTCAAGCCCTTTACTGTTGAAGAACTACTCTCAGCTATTGATGCTCAATGGAAAAAGCGCGATAGCATTCAAAGAGGATACGAAGAGATTAAGATGAGCGTGACCTATGCGCTCCCTCACGAGTTCCGCACCGCACTTAATCAAATCATTGGTTCTGCGAGCTTCTTGAGCTCTACATCTGATACCGACGAAAAAATCTCGGCATCAGAAATCGCTACCGATATCATTATCAGTGCAAAGCGTCTGCTGAAGATTACCGAAAACTTCTTAGTCTATGCTCAGTTGGAATCTATCGCTGCTAACCCTCAAGCGCGTGAAGCGCTGCTCGACGATCGCAGCCAAGAAGCAGCTGCAGTGATTTCCGATATCGCGCAGACCAAAGCCGAATCGCATGGGAGATTCGCGGATTTGTCGTTGAATTGCGACATCGAAGGCGTAACGCTTGCTCTATCCAATGAAAACCTCCACAAGATCTTCGATGAATTCCTCGATAACTCCTTCAAGTTCTCTGAAGCAGGCACGCGGGTGGAAGTGGATGCCTCGCTAACGGATGAGTATCTGCGCGTTCGCATAACCGATTGCGGACACGGAATGACACCAGCGCAAATCGCCGCCACTGGCGCGTATAATCAGTTCGGTCGCATGGTACATGAGCAGCAAGGCGTAGGGCTAGGCTTTATCATTGCTCGACGTCTGGTCGAACTTCACAAAGGCAGCTTCGTCATTCATAGCGAACACAATGTTGGTACGGTGCTACATATCGAACTACCCCTGGCTCCTAAACGCATCGCTGCAGCAGATGCCAATGAAAACCAAAGCCATCAACTGCTTCACTAGAAGTGTGCTTTGAAATTGAAGGGAATCTGTTGGGAGTTCGGGTTGAGCTGTTGCTGTTCTCGTGCATGTTCGTATCGAACCAGATCCCACCGAAACCATCGGAATCCTGCACTTCGCTAGTAGTTGATTCTTCCATCAGAATGCGGCACCTCTCGCCTGCTAGCCTCAGAATATCCAAATCCACCTAGCTACTCGACCTTCTTGAACAGAGCTTCGTATCAGAACTTTGCAGTGGAGTCACAGTATCTATCGCCAAACGGATAGGCATTCAATACGAGAATAACGCAGAACAGCGTATTTCGCAGTGCGGAGCGACAATCGTAGGGCAGTTATGCAGTTTGCACTAGTCTTTGCACGATCTCCCTTCCCAGACCCAAAACAACCATTAGATTCCTTTACTTGTGAACTCAGTCACGCTTTTGTAGATTTGAGCTGAACCTTTGGTGAAAAGCAGAGCGTTCAGACTCTTCTCTTCGTGCAGCCGTTGGGAAAAGTACCGACAGACATTCAATTTCCGGAAGCAGGGATGCTTGAAGACGATGCCTTTGTTGTGCATGCGGGACCTATTCCTGCGAGCGCTGTATTGGCATGGTAGTAGTTGAGCACTATGGTCTACGTGAAGGATGAATCGTGATATTACTTAACGACATAGCACTCGACGATCGCATTCTTACGCAGCCCTTTGCCTGCGACCTGAAGAAGTGTAAAGGTGCATGCTGTACCCTGGCTGGCGGAAGCGGTGCTCCACTGCGAGAAGCGGAGATAGTACAGGTTGAAGCTGCAAAAGATGCAGCTAGTGAATATTTGACATCCTCTTCGCGAGATTATATCGCGAAAAACGGATGGTTGACGGGAGAATATGGCAATCGCATGGTGGGTTGTATCGATGACGCCCAGTGTGTGTTTGTTTTCTTTGAAGATGATGTAGCACGTTGCGCATTGGAACGTGCGTACTTTGATCAAAAGACAGAGTTTCGCAAGCCGATCTCTTGTCATTTGTTTCCTATTCGAGTGGCTGACTTTGGTGGACCCTATCTGTATTATGACGAGTTCTCTGAATGCAGACCAGCCTTGGCAAATGGAAAAGCTCTGGACCTGAAGGTCAAAGACATCTCCCGAGATGCCTTGATCCGAGAGTACGGAGAAGAGTGGGTTGATGCTCTCGATGCATTGGCTCGCGATGGTAAACACTAACCGCGTGAAACGGGCAGCATACGTTTCACGATCATGGGGATTATAGGTCCTCTTTCTGGACATACAACAGGCCTTTTCATAACGCGCGTGCGAAGCACGCTGCGCGTAGGAAAATGTCTTTGAATACGTCAACTATTACACGCGAGTGCCATTATGAAGCTTGGATTACAACTCAATGTGGGTTTGCAACAAACCCTAACTCCGCAACAAATTCAATACTTGAAATTGCTGCAGCTCCCGTCATTGCAGATGGAGCAGCATATACGACAAGAAATTGAGCAGAATCCAATGGTTGAGGAAATGTCGGACGACGGCTCTTCCCTCAGCGAAGAAATTGGTATCTCAGCACCAGCTGCGGTGAATGAAGCGGCAGACCTTGCCATGGAAGCTTCCACGCACATGAAGCAATCGGCAACACCCGATGCCATGCCGGATATCTATGAGATGAGCGAAGCGGAAGAAAAAGCAGCAGCTCGTGTTAGTGCTAATGCTGAGCCCGCAATGGTGAGCTACGAGGGCGGCGAACAACAAGACCTCAGCTATGATCAAGATATCCCTGATGACTCAGACGCATTTGAATTCTATAAGATGCTCTGGCAAGAAGATGGAAGTGGTCCGAAAGGTAACACGGAGTCTTCACCGGTTGATGATGACATGGACTATGAGCCATTTCAAATTAAGGATGTGAAGTCCTTCGAGGAAGACCTCCTTGAACAACTGCACTTTACCGACATCAATGAAGAAGAAATGATTTTGGGTGAGCAGATTATTGGCAACCTGGAAGATGATGGTTATCTGCGCCGTGAACTGCGCGAAGTCCTCGATGATGCTAATGCCATCATTGACGATATGAATCATGATCGTCAAATGGCTGCTTTGAAAAAAGTAAATGGTAGTGCTAAGAAATCGAAGTCAAGCGCAAGTGCGCCTGCAACATCAACACCGGCAGACTACGCAGCGTATACTGATAGTAGCCTCAGTCTTCTAAAGCGCATCTCTATGCCGCAGGCAGAGAATGTGCTCAAGCAAATTCAATCTCTGGAACCAACTGGCTGCGCCTCGCGCACAGTGCAAGAATGTTTGGTCGCCCAACTTCGCGCACTACCCAAGATGAATGCCGCGCAGAAGCTTGCTTTGGAAGTGTTAACCAAAGCCTACACACAGTTTGCCATGAAGCACTATCCACAGATAGCGCAGAATTTGGAAGTGACAGAAGAGTACTTGCGTGAAGCAATCGACGTGATTCGTCGTTTGAATCCAAAACCTGGCTACGGCTCGTCGTCGCAGGGGATTAATACAATCATTCCTGACTTTACTGTAGAGCCATCGGAAGACAAAAAAGACTTCATGATTACGCTCAACGATGCAACCATGCCTCAACTTCGCGTGAGCAAGGCTTATGAAAAGCTGAAGCGCGAAGCGCGTTATAAGAAGTTCAATAAGGACACACGCGATTGGATGCGCAAGAAACATGAAGATGCGAAGTTCCTGATCAATGCTATTAAGCAGCGCAAGTCGACCATGCTCAAAGTGATGACCACCATTGTGCATTTACAAAAGGGCTTCTTTGAAGAAGGTCCAAGTGGTCTGCGTCCTTTGATCTATAAAGACGTTGCTGAAGAATCAGGAATGGACATCTCAACCGTCTGTCGCGTCGTCAACAACAAGTACGTGCAAACCGAGTTTGGCATTTTTGAACTTCGCTTCTTCTTCTCTGAGTCTCTTACCAATGATGAAGGTGATGAGGTATCAACTACCATCATCAAGGAAAAGATTCGCGACATCATTAGTAAAGAGTCAAAATCAAAACCTTGGAGCGATGATAAGCTCGGCAAAGAACTCAAGAAGATTGGATACAATGTTGCGCGCCGCACGGTAGCAAAGTATCGCGAACAACTCCGCATCCCTGTTGCTCGCTTACGCAAGGAGTTTTAAGCTGCGCGAAGTTGTTGTGTATATAGCCATGAGTCTCGATGGTTTCATTGCCGGACCTAACGACGACCTAAGTTTTCTTCAGCAAGTAGAACGTCCAGGCGAAGACTATGGCTACAACGCCTTCATCTCCACTGTCGATACGGTGCTGCTTGGACGCAAAACCTATGATGTGGTGATGAGCTTTGGCATCGACTTTCCGCATAGAGATCGTGAGTGCTATGTGTTCTCTCGCACGCGCACCGGCTCAGAAGGTCGCCTGCACTTCGTGAACGAAGATCCCGCACAACTTGTCGCGCGACTGCGCGAAGAGGAAGGTCGAATCATCTTTGTTGACGGAGGTGCTGAACTTGTGCAAGAACTCTTACGCAAGGATTGCATTGATCGCATGATCATCTCCTATATCCCCTGCATGCTCGGATCCGGTACCCGCCTTTTCGGTAGTCTCGATACGATGCAAGACTTCGAGGTCAAAAGCACGAAGAGCTATGAGTCATCCCTTGTTCAAATTGAATTCCTTCGCAAACACATTTAAGTGCTGTGAATGGTTGATGTCTTGGGCTGTGCCAAAATTTTCATCATCGTGCATGACCAAGTGAAACCATTCTTGAGCTTCTACTGTCCTATTCCCAACACCTAAACGCTCTGCGTCTTTCTTATGATGAAAAGTCTTACAACCATTCTCCTCTGCGGCTTGAGCATCTTCGCCGCCTGTGCCAGCGCGAAACCAGAAGTAGCGTTGTCGGAAAAGTATCCTGTTATTAGCCTCGATCGCTCAGGCTGTTTCGGCTCATGCCCAGCCTACACACTCACACTACGTGGTGATGGCTCGGCTACGTACATTGGTAAGTCCGATGTGCAGCGCGTAGGAAATTGGCGCGCTAAGGTTGATGAAAAGTCGTTGCGCTATCTGATGTCTGCCTTCGAAGCTATTAAGTTCTTCGAGCTGAAGGATGTGTATGATGACATGGTGACCGACATCCCAACCTATACGTTGAGCTACCAATTAGGCGATAGTACCAAGAAAGTTACCGATCGCTTCGGACCACCTCCGGGTCTGCGCGAGTTAGAGCGCAGTATCGATTCGGTGGCTGAAACACTGAAGTGGAATAAGGTGGCAGCTGAGTAACACTCACTTTATCTGCGAGAGATTTTTTCTGTATACAGCCTTTGGCCCTTCGGGCCAAAGGCTGTAGCGCTAGAGCGTCAGGCAAGACGCACCTCGTCTCACGTATTCTGAAATTTCGGGCTCTCTGCACTCACAAATATATTAGTGCAGACAACATCGTGGAGAACTACAGGCATGGCTCTGTATCCTACATCGTATACCTTTGATGCATCTGAACTCGCTGCTGTGGAGCAGGCGTTGAATCTTCGCTTGCCAGACTTTGTGTGGAGCTTTTATGAGAAACAAGCTGAGTTGATCTCGGAATTGCGCCTTGTGAGCAACGATGAGCCCTATATATATCTTTCGACGAATTTCGACTGGATAGTAGCGCAGAATCGAGATTTCCTTCATTTGCCGCGCGCGAGCGGACCGTGTAGGAACAAGATTTGTCTTGGGTCCGATGGTTGTGGTAACGACATGTTCGTGCACCTTACAGGCACCGACGAGACGGTCTATCAACTTGACCACGAGATCGCCTGGGAGCTGTTTGATGAAGCAGCGGATGATTTCCGTTGGGACGATCCGCAAATGAACCGCTGGCCAAGCTTGATTGAGTATTGTCGCTTTTGTATTGAAATCTATAGAAGCTAAGCGCATCCCTGACACATCTGTGACTCCAACTGTCCGTAACGATGAGTCGTCACTCTCAGATTCATCAGGTCGCATGTGACTCGATACTATCCCTCCCTACCCTAGCACAACCGCTACACTCCTGAAGCTGACCAGAAGGAGAATCTGACGTACAGCCTTGTTGCTTTGACATTGTTTAACATCCTGTTCAGCTTTTAGAGCGCAACTTGCAGCCAAGCCAAAGCCTAAGAAAAAGACGTGAAAAGCCATCTCTAGCATTGGTTTTTGTGCCAGAAACCGCCAGATCAGGCCTATTCTCTTGATCTCCGGTATATTCGCTCTCTTGAGATTGACGTCGTACAGCCCTGTGCATGGTTTCTGCCTTGTGTCTACACGGAAGTGAAGTGCTTCCGAAGACATTACATGTCAAGCTGATCCATTGTCTGCGGTGTATCATGACAGGTGCAAAGCGAGCCAGAGCTCTAGCTCTTGCTCGCTCAATAGTGTGATACATCTCAATCGTAAAACTGAAGTTCCTAACTGTGAACCCTTACTAAAGTCCCTATGTTCTTTCGTTCTCTCATTCATCGAATTCAATCTGCATTGCGTTTTTCTACTCAACCAGCGTCTCATGCTCCACGTCCTTCACGAATGCATAGAGTTGTCCATGCACTGATTGTGTTGGTCTGCAGCATTGCATTGTCAGCACAGGTACAAGCGCAACAGAATTCAGTGAAGATCTTGTTAGATCTGAAGAACTGTGTCAACGACATGGTGAAAGTGACCGTGTATGCACCCGCCATGAGCGAGAACAGCTCTCGCTATGTCATGCCTCGGTCAGTACCAGGAACCTATTCACGCGATGACTACGGACGCTTCATTGTGCAAGCCAAAGCCTATAACAGCCAGGGTACTGAACTCAAAGTCACTCGCGACTCAGGTGATGTAGTCATTGAAGGAAAAGTGGCGCGATTGGAGTATTGGGCAAAAGACACGTGGGATGATCCAGAGGCTGTTGAGGTGTTTCAGCCAACGGGAACGAATATTCAGAAAGACACAAACTACTCCATCAATACGCACGCAGTCTTTGGCTTCTTTGAAGGCTACCAAATGTTGCCGTACGAGTTACAAGTTCTGAAGCCCAAGGGTTTTTATGGAGCTACTTCACTTGATCACTTGGAGTTGAATGACACGACTGATGTATTGACTGCAAAGTCGTACTCTTTCTTGGTAGACAATCCAGTCATGTACTGCATACCCGATACCGTTTCCTTCATGCAGAACAACATGAACGTCATGATTGCGGTGTACTCGCAGACCAAGAAGGTCAGTGCCGAGATGGTGGCTGATGACCTTAGACCTTTATCTGCAGCTTTAGGTCGGTTCTTCGGAGTGATGCCAGTTACACGCTACACCTTCATCTTTTACTTCGCAGATGTAAAGAAGATGCCAGGATCACACGCGATGAATTATGGTGCTTTGGAACACTCGATGTCGAGCTTTTACTTTCTGTTAGAGGGAAGTCGAAAGGGTGTGTCGGAGTCGGTTCGGAACACTGCTGGACACGAGTTTCTCCATATTCTGGTGCCGCTCAATCTACACAGCGAAGAAGTCCATTACTTCGACTACAAGCAACCAAAGATGTCGCAGCATTTGTGGCTCTACGAAGGTTGTACCGAGTACTTCTCTGTACTCAACCGTGCGCAGGATACCTTGATGTCGGAGAAAGAGTTCTTTACAGAGCTCCGACACAAGATCATGGGCTCGCAGATGATGTCGAAGAACACACCCTTCTCTCTTACCGAGTTCAGTCGCAACGTTCTTAGCCCAGAAAACCAAGAACTCTATCCGATCATTTATGAGAAAGGTGCTGTACTCGCCTTTTGTCTTGATCAGCGTATTCGCGAAGTCAGTGGTACGAAACTCGACCTGTTGGGCATGATCCGTAAACTGAGTGAGAACTATGGTCCGGATAAACCCTTCAAGGACGACGAACTTTTTGATGAGATCACACGTCTGGTTGGAGACGATATCCGACCCTTCATTAACGACTACATCATTGGCAAGAAGCCAGTTCCTTACACACAGTTCTTCGAAAAGGTTGGCTACACCTATGCCGACTCAGCAGAAATTCTCTCGTACACCTTCCCTGCTTCCCGCATGTTTTTCAAACGCGGTCTCACGGATGTTGTCGTGATGAGTACGCATAGCGAGAACGACTTCAAAGTCATTGACGGTGATACACTGATCAAGATCAACGACATTCATGTCACTCCCGACAACAAAATGGAGATGTTAGGAATGTTCGTATGGTCTCCACGCAGCGACAACGAAGTCACGATGACAGTTCGTCGCTCTGGCGAAGAATTGCAATTGCGTGCGAAACCAGTACAGAAAATGCTGATGAAGCATCATGTACTCGAGCCGATGGCTGCTCCCACAGCACAACAGATTGCTATGAAGAAAGCCATACTCAAGCAGAGCTAGGTCTTCCGCACACAGCGTCAACTGAGCTATCGGAGTGTCACGGCTATATGTAACTCATCTGCCTCGGACATTTCACATCAGATCTGAGTTCTTCTTTAGAAGAGTTCAGAACAGCCCTGGCTGAACTAGCCAAACTCTCCCTATCTTTGTAGCGCTCCGTTAGAGGTGCTTATGCATAGCCACAGGCTGTGCAAAGGCTGAGATGATACTCTTGGAACCTGATCCGGGTAATGCCGGCGAAGGAAAACGGCCCGCGAACTTCGCGATCCACCCACATCCTCACCCACGGGGCTTCTTGTTTCACTTATCAAGATGCCTTATGTACTCAACCCTTTCCCAATGTCGAGCCGCTATTGAGCGGAAACACACAGTTGTACCAGACTCATCGGGTCCGTCAAGAAGCAGCAGAGCAGAAGCGTTTGCCCTTGGCTTGATGCTCCGTTTTCATGCAATGCACGTGCAGCATTCCCCAGCACGAGCGTTTGTACGCTGGTGTTGTGTAGCCCTTGTCGTTGCTTTTAGTAGTATCAACGCAGTCGCACAAAGCACGACTGCCTCGCAGCCTTCCGCAACATCGAAGAAGTCCAAGTCGAAGTCTGATACGCTCAGTTCTCGCACTGCCGAAGTGACGGTGAGCGCAACGCGTGCCAATGCCATTACGACTCCGGTCACCTTCAACGAGCTGCAGAGAAAGGACCTACTGGAGAAGCAGTCGGTGTTTGATGTGCCGAGTTTGTTGAACGACATGCCATCTACCATGTTCTATTCCGACAACGCCAATGGCATCGGTTACTCGTACTTGAGTATGCGTGGCTTTGACCAACGTCGTATCGCTGTGCTTATCAATGGCATTCCACAGAATGATCCGGAGGATCATAATGTGTATTGGATAGACTTTCCTGATCTGACATCTTCCTTAGACAACATTCAGGTTCAACGCGGGGCTGGTCTTATTAGTTATGGTGCAGCCGCTATTGGCGGTAGTATCAACATGAGCACTATCAACATTGCACAGCATCGCTTCGCCCGAGTCAGTCTAGGTATGGGCTTGCAGGAGCACGAAGCCGCAGGCCGCAATGCTGCGCCCGATGATGTGTCTACACTTGCTTCATCCAAGAAAGGCTTCGAGTATTGCTCCGGTCTTGATGAGCGCAACTATGCCTTTTATGCGCGCGTGTCTGAAATCCAATCACGAGGCTATCGTGATTACTCATGGTCGAAATTGCAGAGTTTCTTTCTCAGCGCTGGACGCTTTGAGGACAACTACTCTGTTCAAGTGAATGTATTCGGAGGACCGATTAGCGATGGACTTGCCTACACAGGAATGCCGAAGGCATTCATAACAAATCCGGAATTGCGTCGTTCGAATGACAACGACTGGGCATATGATTCAACTGGAACTCAATTATCATACAGAACACCACGTCGTAGCAAAGAAGTTGAAGGCTTCTCACAGCCTCATGCTGAGATATTGGTGAATGCTGACCTTAGCCCTGTTCTTTCGCTTTCCTCGGCTCTATTCTACTATACCGGCAAGGGCTACTTTGATTTCGATACCTACTGGGCGGGTGCATCCACGCTTCGTCTGACTGCGGCCTATGGTGGATCGGATTCCATTGCAAACCCAACAAACAGCATTGTTCGTGCGTATGTAGAGAACGAGCAGGTTGGTTGGATTCCACAATTGCGTTGGCGACACAGCGGCGCGGATCTTTATGTTGGACTGGAGTTGCGTCAACACACATCCGAGCATTGGGGAAACATCTCGTATGCTGAGAATCTGCCGGCTGGTTTTAACCCAGACTTTCGCATCTACTCCTACGAGGGAGAGCGCAGAATTCTATCGGTCTTTGCCCGCGAGCAACTCTACCTCAGTCAAAGTCTACAACTCAACCTTGAAGCACAGCTCACTTCGTCGAGCTATGCTCTGCTTAACGAGAGAGCTGGCGCAGTGTTTACGAGCTACAATACCACGAGCGGTGCATTGATCAACAACGGTGCACGCATCTTTGAGGTGAGTTATCTCTTTCTGAATCCACGTATAGGAATGCTCTGGCATGCTGATCAATCACATGATTTCTATCTGAGCTTGGCACAAACCAAACGTGAGCCGCGGATGGCGAATCTGTATGCTGCAGAAGCAACATTCTACGGCGGCTCTGGACCCTTGTTCGAAAGTGATACACTGAATGGTCAACAACGCTATGATTTCTCAAAACCACTGATAAAGCCAGAGTCGATGCTCGATCTAGAGCTTGGTTGGAAGTATCGAAGCACTGATCTGCAGTGTGCAGCTACTGTTTATGTCATGGACTTTCGTGATGAGCTGGTGCGTAACGGACGACGTGATATGTTCGGTAATCCTATCACTGGGAATGCGCCGCATACGCAGCACATCGGACTCGAACTACAAGCAGATTACATGCTGTACTCTGAAGCCGAGAACAATGTCAAAGTCGGCGCAAACTCAACGATCTCGCGCAATGTTATTCTTGATTACAGCTACAGACTTGCGAACACGAGCATTGACTTGAGCGACAATCCCATCGCTGCTTTTCCGAATCTCCTTGTCAATGTCTATGCGCAGCTTCGCTTAGAGCAACTCCTTCTGCGCCTCAGCGCGAAGTACACGGGTCGCATGTACTCTGATAACTTCGGTGATAAACTAGCGGAGTATCGCAGCTTGGCTGCGAGCGAGATTGGCTATGCTGACAATGTTGTCGACGCAAACACGGTTCTCAATGCATCTCTATCGTACGAGTTCAAAAATGTGTTTGGACTTGGTCTCCTACGTGTACGCACTCAAGTAAACAATCTGACCAACCAATTGTATGCAGCTTCAGCTAATGGCAAGGAGTTCTTCCCTGCCGCCGAGCGCAATTGGTACTTTGGTTTGGAGATTGAACCCTGAGTTACACTTCAATCGCATTGATCTGATCGCAAACCCGCACAAAAGCAAAGAGGCGCTCGAATGATACGAGCGCCTCTTTCTGTGAGTTGTATAGTCTAGTGAAGCGAGCTCTGCTGAATGAGTAGAGCGTCTGCACAGTACTCTAGCGAATAATCAATACCGGGATTGAAAGTGCATGGCGCACTGGTGAAACCGTTGCTCCGAAGATGAGGTCTTTAATGCCGCGGTGTCCATGACCACCCATGACCAAAGCATCCGCTTTGCTGAGTCCAACCAGACGTATGATTTCGCGTGGAGCGCTGCCATAGCCTAACAATGCCTGACATTGCAAGCCTTGATCTTGCAGAGCTTTTTCAAGTTTCTTTGTGTACTCCTCGTCGCTGCGCGTCTCGGCATCAAAGGTCTGATTGCCAAACACCGATTGTACTGCACCTTCAACCACGTGAATCAAGATGAGTTCAGCGCTATGCGCTTTGCACATAGAAACAGCATGCCGCAGCACACGAACGTCACCATCATCATGCGCCAGCGCAACAGCAATGCGGTTAAACTTCGGACTATTGTGGTCTTCGCCAACCTCTCCGATTCCCTCCAGTACCGTCTGCCAAGAGGCAACATTGCGCGATGTTTTAAAGCGCAGCCATGGTTGCAAGGTCACAACCAGTAGAAGAACAACGAGCAGTATTGCGATGGGGATGATGATGGAGGCTACGAGAGTAGGCTGTGCTGAGTTGCTAATCCACTCAAGAATGGTCTGGTAGGCCAGACGAAGGTTCAAAGAAACGATGATTGCCGCGGTAATCCATGCCAGCACGCGAGTCCACAAAGGACTACGCAACACGCCCATGATGCGGGCATTGCTGGTAAAGTGAATGAGGGGAATAACCGCAAAGGGAAGCTGCAGACTGAGTATGACTTGCGAGAGAATGAGGAGTCCATAGGTTCCACTTTCTCCTGTGCTCGTGAGAACCACGACAGCAGGGATGATGGCGAGGAGTCGGGTAACTAAGCGACGAAGGAAGGGTCGCATCTTGAAGTTGAGAAAACCCTCCATCACGATCTGGCCGGCAAGCGTGCCAGTGAGCGTGGAGGATTGTCCGGCAGCGAGCAATGCCAGAGCAAACGCAGCTGCAGCGAACGAGGTGCCTAACATCGGACTGAGCAGTTCGTGTGCTTGTTGAAGTTGAGTAACAACCAGCTTGTTCTTCCAAAAGACCGTAGCCGCAAGGATCAGAATGGCTGCGTTGACAAAAAACGCGGCGTTCAGTGCTATGGTCGTATCAAAGAGATTGTATCGTGCTGCTCGACGTTTGCCCTCGTCGGTGTGGGCAAACGAACGTGTTTGAACCAAGGCTGAGTGTAAGTAGAGATTGTGCGGCATAACCGTTGCGCCAATAATCCCAATGGCAACGTAGAGTGCATCAGGAGGCAGCGAGGGGGCGAAGCCAGACATAACACTCGGCCATGATGGGTCGGCGAGAACGAGCTCGTACACAAAGCACAAGCCTACCGTAAAAACCAGCGACAGAATAAAAGCCTCAAACTTCCGTACGCCCATGTTCTGGATCGCAAGCAGAAAAATGCTGTCGACCGCCGTAATCATAATCCCGGCCAACATTGGGATATGAAAGAGCAGGTTGAGACCAATAGCCGTTCCCAACACTTCCGCTAAGTCACAGGCGGCAATGGCTATTTCGCAGACGAACCAGAGGGCGTAGCTCACTGGACGAGAGTAATTGTCACGACATGATTGTGCGAGATCACGTCCGCTGGCAATACCCAAACGCGCGGACAGCGTTTGAAGAAGGACGGCCATCAAGTTCGACATGAGGAGCACCCATATCAAAGCGTAGCCAAAGCGTGAACCACCCTCAATGTCTGTTGCCCAATTGCCTGGATCCATATAGCCAACACTAATAAGGTAGGCTGGACCAAAGAAGGCGAGAAGTCGTTTCCATTTCTTTCCCTGCTGCTCTACGTCCACCGAACGGTGAACTTCCGGCAGAGATACTGCTGAATGTGCGGTCTTTTCCATAGAGGTCAAGTGCTGTACGCGCTGTACCATGATGTATGCTGTGCACGAAAATACAGTAAATGGGGTCGTCCTGTTTATAAGAGCAGACTATCCGATTACAACAGCATGCGAGAGTCCATGAATAAACTATAGAGTCGAACTGAGCGAAGTGCCCAGCAAGTAGGAGCTACTCTGACACGACAAATACTTTTTGTAGGACAACGACTGAGCGATCCCGCGACTGTATAGTTCTCTACACTCAGCTTTCAACTCGGCTTAAAGATCGGCTTGATTCTTGCCGATAAAACTAGCTGATGTACTCTCTCGCGTTTGCAAGAGCAGATAGAGGGTGTGCAAGACTCGAACTTTATTTCACATACCTGACCACAGGACGTGGTATCATGATTACTGGAGGAATTATGACATTTTTAGGGACATTTGGCAGATTGATGACATGGCGTTCAGCGATGTTTGTTCTGCTGCTCGTAGCACTGGGCACTGATAGTATTGCTCAATTCTACAAGGCAACACTTCAACAACGTCGACGCGGAGATCAGCTCGAAGTCGAAGTATGGATTAAGTCGCTCAGCGCCTCAGCGCCGAAGCTTGGTGAATCCTCACTCGTGCTGCAATACAACTCGCAGCAACTAGTACCTGCTGCAACGCAAGCACCGGCAACCACCGATACGGTGGCATTCGATGTTGACGTAGCAAACCCAATCCAAACAATCACATCGCCTTATGATGGCAACAACGGCTATCAGTCGCTTGCTACGCAATCGTATGGCGTTGGATACTTCTCCTTGGAAGTCCGTAAAGTCTTCGGCTCTATCGCTGGTTTGATACCCGATAGTAACGGACGCGGAACCTTCATTGGAAAGTTACGTTTCGACATTACCAGCACTGGTCTTACCGATACATCATTAAGCCAAATTGCTTGGAGCTCCAGCTCTGGTCTTGGTACAGTGGTGATGTTCGACTTCAGTGACAACAACATCAAAACAAGTGTCGACTTCTCGAATCCTAGCGCCTTCACCATCGTTGGTATCACCGTCTTGAACCCGAACGGTCCAAGTGAAGTTGTTGACCGCGATAAAACCTACCAATCTGTCCCAACTGGTTATCCTATTTACTTTGAGCGTAGTGCTCTCACTTCGGCAGGTGGATATGGTGTGAGTGGTGTTGCGTATGCATTCGATTACTCACTCAACGGTGGAGCGTCGTTTGCTGAGTTTGGTCGTGCAGCAGAGGATAGCATTACCTACCTCAATGAAATTGATACGTTAGCTATTACCAATACTTCAGGTACACTTCCTGCAACGAATGGTCGCGAGATTGTTCGTACTATCTGGACTCGTAACAGCATTTTCGCTGGTCGCTCAGAAGCTGCTCGTATTCGTATCACCCAACTGGCTTCCTCAGGATCCATTAGTGTACGCTCACGAACAGCACGACTTGATGTCAGCGACACAGACTTTGTCCTTGGTCGTCTCTTCTTCGCGCAACTCAATGGCACATCTCAGTACTTCCGTACTGCAGCCTCCTACTCAAACTCTACCCAACTCACTGTTGGCGCTTGGATCAACCTGAACGAATACAAAGCAGCTGGCTCTGAAGTCGGTTTGATTTGTACAAGTGGCGGTCCAATTGCAACAGAAGAAGGCGCTTGGATGTTGTACTTGAAAGATGGTCGCTATCCAGCGTTCCGCGCTCGTGAAATTCTCGGTCGTGGTACAGGTGGATACATCGCCAATATCGTTTCACCTGAACCATTGCCATCCATTGGTGATGCTGCTCCTTTAAGCACAGCTCACGGCGACAACTGGTATCACGTAGCCGCCACGGTATCAAACAATCGTGTTCGACTCTATGTGAATGGCGAGATGGTTGAAGAAGTAACGAATGACATTGCAACGAACATTCGTATGCAAACAACGAATCTGCCAGTGTGGGTTGGAATCAACCCTAATGGCACGATCGATGCAACTCGTTACTTGCATGGCGGTATTAAAGGTGTGCAAGTATGGCGCACTGAACTCACGCAAAATCAAATCAGAACCCGCGTTGCGGGTATTGTTACGCCTTCAACAGTTGGTACAACTCCATCCGATCCAACTTTCATTAACCGCGGTCTGGAATTGTACTGTACAATGGAAGGTGCCCGCACGGACGATGCGAGCAATACCACCTATCAACAGGGTGATCAAGCATTACAATTCTATCTTAACAACGTGGTTACCAACCCACTTACTCGTTTCCGCCCAGACCGTGCGCACTTGCGTTTAACAGCGCCAACTGGCTGCGATGGTGTGCTGAACCTTAGTGGTGAGAATTTTGACATTCGCTGGGTTGGCTATGGTGTTGGTGATATCACCGCAAGTGGTACCGATCTCGACATCGATTTCAGTATCGACGGTGGTACATCCTGGACCTACGCACGTACTTCAGGTGGTATTACAGCAGCCTATGACCTTGGTCCAGGTGCTTCCGCTGCGGTTGATATCGAAGCCGGAACTGCTGTATGGACACCATACAATAACCAAGGTACAGCCACTAACGGTGGTGCCGTGCAGAATCTACGAGATGTGTCTTCTACCTATGCTAAGTCCTGCGTACTTCGTCTGAAAGGCCACGCAGCAAGTCAACAAGAAATTACTTTTGCCTCAAACTCATTCTCCGTTGCTCCTGCTTTTGCTATGGAGAAACAACGTGCTACCAAGCTTATGGTACCGAATGGTACGGCGATGAACATGGTAGGACAAGTCTCGATGGTTGAAGCATGGATACGTCCTTATCGCTTCCCTACTGCAGATGAAGTCTCATTCCCTATTGTCTCTAAGTTTGATACAGCGTCTAAGAAACCTCACTTCGCACTCAGCTTGTTACCTACTGGTCAACTTGAGTTGCGTGTAACCGATCGTACAGGTACAACACGTACAGCAGTAAGCGATGCCAACAGTGGTGCTGTGATTACACGTCCAGTATCCGTCGCACTTGATAGCGCTTGGACACACGTTGCTGCCTGGATCAACCTTGGCAACGGTGTTGGTGCATCTGAAGTTCGATTCTACATCGATGGAAACGCACAGCGTGCTGATAGCATTAGTTCACAACTTGGTAGCGCATTGACCGTCGACGCGTTGAACACCTACCCAACCTTCATTGGATACGAACCAACAGGCGGCGATGCTGCTGCTCGCAGCTTCTTAGGTGCTATTCGTGATCTACGCTTCTGGAATGGAGCACCTGCGACTGCTACAACAACTGGCTCAGAACCAACTGCACTTACGAGTCATATCCAAGGAGCACTTTGTGTTCGTGGATCAACTCTTACTGGTACTTCTGCTCTGAACCTCCAAGTAGCATTCGACTTGAATGGTGGAGCTCTCAATGCAAGCGGATATCAAAGCTCACTCGTATCTGAAGTTGGAAATGTGCATGCAGTCATTCTTGGAACACCAATCTGTTATGCAGCAACACCTCCGTATTTGAAGGTTGTTGAACCAACATTCAATCAGCGCATTCGTAATTCGACTACCGACGTTCATGTACGCTGGGTTGGATTTGACTTTAATGGCGCTGCAGGTGGATTCACTGGCGGTGTAAACGGTGGTGCAAGCCCATCAGCGGAATACTCTATCCGCGGTGGCGGTGGCATTGTTGTTCAACCGTATCAATACGTTGGAAGTTTGTACTGGAATGCAGGTCAAACAAACTCGCTTACTCTTCCAGGCTCACTTAACTTCACAGGTTCAACAATAGGCAATACTCGTTATGGCTGTCAGTTGGATATGTCGCTTCTAGACCCAGATCTCAACAACGACGGTACATTCACCGACCAAGGAACGATCTCGGCTACCTTGACAAATGCTCGTCTTCGTGTATGGAATACCTACACAATTAATGGTTCAGCAACAACAATTAACGCTGAAGGTCCTTTGTTTACAATTACACCTCCTAGTAACCTCACCCTCCGTGTTCTGCTTGAAGCACTTCATGAAGGTCTTGATGGTTCTGGCTCTGTATGGCACAACATCGGTACCAGCTACGATGGCGGTGGTTTGCGCATTAAACTCTATAATGATAACTCCGGTAGCCCAGGCGCTCTTGTCAATACAGCAGAGTCTGAGTTCCAATATGAACCAAACGCGTTCACTGCAAGTGCTATTACAAACAAGGGAACGAATACAGGCGACGGACCAAAGTTCGCAACAGTTCCTTTCGTCTTCACCGACTTGCCTGATGGCAGCTATTGGGTTGTGGTTGAGCAAATCAATCACTTGCCAATCATGTCTCGTTCACCTATCACCTTCCAATACTCTGGTGATGACGTAAGCACAACAACCATTGAATCGGGATGGGATTTCTCAACCTGGAATGGTACAGACGATCACGCAAGCTACTCCGCATACGGTAGCCGTAAGAGCACTACAACATCACAGCTCTACTCCTCTACTGGTTTAGTGTTTAACGAAGGTAGAGACGGTATTACAGGTGTTGGTGCAAACTACCTTGCAAACATGGTGGCGGGTGACTGTGAGAAGGACGGACAAATCAATGCTGCAGACCGTGTGCGCGTGCGCCTCGATGCTGGTACAGCAATGATTCGCTCTGACATCACGGGTGACCAAATCGTGAGCGCTATCGATCGTGATATCGTAGACCGCAACTTCGGAAAGATCTCATCGATCTCTGGTGTCAGCTTCCCAGGTATCACAAGTGGATCTAGCGATGGTCAAGAACAATTGGTCGGTCCAAAGTCAAGCAACAACAATCCATACGCTGTGGTTAGCGCACTGGATCCTGAGCTCTCGCAAACCTTGAACCTTGCAGCTACTTCTTCAACAGAGCGCTCAAGCGCACTGCCAGTGAAGAAGCTCAATACTGTACAAGGCTCAAAGTATAGCTACAATGTCACGGTGAAACCTGAGCGTAGCCAAAACTTTGTTGATCTTCCAGTGTACATTCAAAACAACGGTGAAGCATTCAACTTGGGTAACGCAACCTTTGCATTCCAGTATAATCCTAAGAAGGTGAAGTATTTGGGAATCGTTGGTACAGACAAGGTGCCGTACACCAACAATGTGACTAAGGGTTACAACACCATGTATAGTGCGCCAAAAGACAATGCAGACCGTGCATTGGCTGATGTACGCACTATCGAAATTGACTATGATGCATTCTCACGCAAGGGTGGACTGGCTGTGCCAAACACACCAACCTACGTAGGTACTCTTCGCTTCCAATTGATCAACGCTGCTTCAAGTGTTGGCTTCAACTGGTACAAGGGAACTACCGTTCTTGGTGCACAAAGTGAGGGTCTTACACAGTACGGAAACTTCAATAAGATTGAAGGTCTGGTGATGTATACCGCAAGCATTAGCACACCAACTCTTTCACAGAAGATTGCAACAGGTCGTAGCACGAGTGTGAACTGGACAACGAATGGTGATGCAGATGTGTATGTTGAGTATTCAACAGACAACGGCAATAGCTGGTCACGCAGCAATGCAACAGCAATGAGCGTTAAGTTGTTGAAGTACTCTTTTGTCACTCCACTGCAACCAGCTGCCGACTGCTTTGTTCGTCTGGTTGATGCTGAAACAGGAAACGAATTGACTCGCTCAAAGAAGTTCCGTTTAGTGAACATTAGTTCTAACATTACTCGTCCATCTGCAAATGATGCTATTTATGCAGGTGGCGCGAACGACTACATTCGTTGGCAAAGTGAAGGCTTGCAAAATGTCCACTTTGAGTTCTCCGCAAATGGCGTTGACTCATGGACAAGTGTTACAGCTACTCGCAATGCAACGGATGGCTCTAGCACATGGAAGATTCCATCTGTCAACACCAAGAGTGCAGTGATTCGCCTCATCGATGAAGAAAGTGGCGAAGAGATCAGTCGCTCAGCTCCATTCAAAGTCTTGGCAGGTTCCTTAACCTTGTTGAACCCAACAAGCAATGACAACTTCAAGAATGGACAAAGTGCAAACCTTCGCTGGCGCACTGTGAACAATGTGAAGAGCTTCGATCTTCAGCTGTCACTCGATGGTGGAACAACCTGGACAACAAGCTCTACCAACATCAGTGCACCAAAGACTGCATTCACCTGGCCTGTTCCAGCTGTGAATTCGAAGTCAGCAATGCTCCGCGCTATTTATCCAGGTGAAGCAGATCTTGAGTATAGTCGCTCAGCGGTATTCAGCATTCAAGCAGCGACCTCGGTCGATGAGAACACTGATGACTCTCAAGCTCTGTGGTTCAACCTTACACCGAACCCAGCTCAGACTCAATCGGTTGCACATATTATGCTCCCAAGCGATGCAACCATTAGTATGAGTATTCACAATATTCTGGGTGAACGCGTTGCAGTGATCTGTCATGAAAAACGTTTCCACGCAGGTCTCAATGACGTAGACTGTTCAGTAGCAGATCTCGCATCTGGTACCTACTACGTGCAAATGACATGCAATGGTCGCACACAAACGAACAAGCTCATTATCGTTCGTTAAAACAGCAATCAAACGGCGCACGGGAACCTCCAAACCTTGCGCTCTCCAAAAACACCGTTCCTCTCTGTGGAACGGTGTTTTTTTTTGATCTGTTTGAGCCATGATTCAGGTGCGCCCGGTGGGCGCGCAACTCAAACAGCTTCCAGACCTCCAGAAACACCCAGCCATGGCTTCGTGTGAGCCTAGGGCAGCCAGAATGCATCCGCTGGCTACTATGTTCGTCTTGCTCTAGTATGAGTCTGCCAGGCGCAGAGATTTTGCTCAGAATCGAGCGTGGCGAGAGTTCAGCCAGTCTCCATTACAGTGGCCGAAATATTAGGAATTCGAGTGAATATTGGCTAAAAACGACATTTCATTTTGTCGCTAAGGCTCCCAGGCCTAATTTTGTAGCCCTAATGACGTTTCACGTCATTCGATGGCGGACGTAGCTCAGCTGGTAGAGCCCCGGTTTGTGGTTCCGGTTGTCGCGGGTTCAAGCCCCGTCGTTCGCCCATATATCTCGTATTGCAAAAGGCCAGCATCGCTGGCCTTTTGCTTTATAGAGCTACTCTCTGCCTTCCTCTCTGTTGATACTCATCAAGTTCGCTGTCAACAAGCAGGACTTCAACGAAGAAGTACTTGTAGCATTGTGCAGTTCATAGCGCTCTCGAAGGACCTTCGTAGCATTCAGTAACGGTAGTGCGGTAGTATAGTATTGCCAAGCAATCTTGTGAGGCTCAGCTCTATTGGTCAGCCGCTTCTTCTAATACTGCGGTGCGTTCTTTAGCGCTCAGAGACGCGAAGACCAAATCATAGGAATGTTGAATGAGCTCGCGAGCAAGGGTAGCAGGAAGCTCGTCCGTGAATCGAAGGGTATTCCAATGCTTCTTGTTCATGTGATAGCCAGGCTTGATGCATTCATAGGATTCACGGAGTTCCATCGCGCGATCCGGATCGCACTTGAGATTCATACTTAAAGGAAAGGCATCAAGCGAGAGGAGAGCGAACATCTTCTTCCCAACTTTAAACACTAAGGTCTGATCGTCGAAGGGCATGTCTTCTCGTGCACCAGGCAATGATAACAGCTGTTCACGAAGCGTGACAAGATCCATTACTTCACCTTGTAGTTGTAGGTCTTCACGATGAGGTTACCGCGAGAGTCCACTTGGTTGAAGTCTACACGATATGTACCGGCACTATCAAAAGGGATCACCAAGCGATTGTGTAGCGTATCGTAGCCAACTTGGCAGTTGGTGGCATTCATCGGACGTTTCACGCTGGCGGTTACAGTAACATACCATGAACGCGTAACTGCGTCGCTATCACGACCGTAGCCTACAAAATCATTCATCCAACAAACCTTATCAGGCGCCAAGATCTTCAAACCAAGGTCAAGTTTGTGATTCTCATTGGAGTACACAGTATCGGGCACAACATGTGGCGAAGCCGAATAGAAGTAGCTCACCTCTGTCGAACTGCCGCACGAAGCAAGGAGGATTACTAGTGAAAAGCTAAGTAGTGCATGGAGAATGACTTTTTTCATACGACGACAAAAGTGTGCTCAATCTATTTTCTAAGTATACGAAACTCGGTGCGACGATTCAGCGCGCGATTTTCTTCGGTATCATTTGCAGCGATAGGATACAACATACCCATTCCGCGCGGTTTAAGACGCTTCGCTTCAATACCATGTTGAATAAGCGCAGTGACCACTGCTTGTGCACGGGCATCGGAGAGTCGTTGATTGAAGTCTTCACCTCCAATGTTATCAGTATGCCCCTGCACTTCAAGCCATACTCGCTCATGACGTTCCAACTGATCCACCAAACCATCGATTATGACTTGTGCCTCTGGCTTCAGAGTAGCTTGATTGTAGTCGAAAGGAATGCGCTTTGAAAACTTGTCGCCAACTTCGTTTATCGAGATATCACTCTGATCATATTGTCCAAAGGCTGTCATGGTATCGCCCGAAGGCAAATTCAAGCGCATGGCAACATGGTGCATACCAGGGAACTCTGGTGGCTTGTAGCTAATGAGGTAGTAGTTACGTAGGGAACGATAGATTTCGAGAAACACATTGACGAGTTCTTTCTTGGAATACACTTGATACGACTTTCCGCCAGTGTTCTCTGCAATGTAACTCAGTACATCATCATGGGCATATCCAAAGCCAACGGTGAAGATGTGAATGTTGCGTTCTTGTGCCGCACGAAAAATATCGCGGGCTTTGGTACTTGAGTAATTATCGTCACCATCACTGAAGGCAACCAGGATGCGCGGCATCTCAGGTGGCAGGGAGTCAAACATCTTCATGCTCTTGAGCAAGCCATCGTAGAAAGCGCTGTAGAAACCAAAGCTCTGATCTCGCACCACATGAAAGTCACGAATGATCTTTTGCTTGTTCGTCTCAAAAGGAATCTTGATTTCGAAGTCTTTGTTGAAGCTCGTGATGGCAATGCGATCACGTTCTTGCTTGAGGTTGACAAAGAGGTCAGTTCCCTCATACAGCGCATCCATGACCGACTTCATCGATCCGCTGTAGTCCAGCATAAGGTTGATGGCATAGGGAATGGAGTCTGCATCGCTATACTCTCGCACACTAAACACATCTATAGGTACAAGTCGCTTGCCGAGCTTTTCGGTGAGTGGACGCCAGTACTCTAAACTTGGGTGTGCAGGTGGAGCAAGGTGCGTGATGAAGTTACCCGTGGAATCAAACACGCGGGCGTAAGCACGAATTTGATTGGGATAATCGTTGGATTCAATCTTCCAAATGTCGTAGACAACCTTCTCGCCCTTTTGAAGCTCTTGCGAAGGCTTGGTGCCGGTGAGATAGAGTGTTTTCTTCGGACCGGATTTCTCCAAGTCCATCGCAGCCATTTCTTCTTCCGCAGTCTTCGGCGTCTTGCACGCGCTCAGGTTGAGGAGTGCACAAACAAGACAGAACAGGGGAGCTTTGTAAAAACCGCTGAGCACGGACTTCATCATAGGTATAGGGCGAAAGTGCATCAAATCAGTAGTACAAATTGCTCGATAGGGTGGCGGCAGAATGTGTTGGTCGTTCGTATGGTTGTTGTTCTACAGTTCTTGCTGTACTCAAGCATTAGCTTGGAGATCGTGGCTATTGGCGATAACTGACTGTAGCACGACGTTTTATAACAGACGAGGGAATCATCGGGGCATTGTGCCCACGAATACCTAGCCGAGTACCTTCGGTACTTTGAAAAATGCTTCGTTACGCTTCGGAGCATTTTGCAATGCTTCTTCGCGTGTTAAACAATTGTGTGGTACGTCCTCGCGAAAGACATTAGCCACTTCAGTCATGTGTACCAGAGGCTCAACACCTTCAAGATCTAATTTCTCGATCTCACCAATGTAGCTGAGAATGTCGTTGAACTGCGCCGTAAAAGCATCAATCTCCGACTCATTGAAATGTAGCTTTGCCAGGACAGCAATACGCTCGACGGTTTCTCGGGTAGTAGTGGACATAACCAACGCTCTCAATGAAAATGTGAAGCGCTAAAATACGGAGCAGAATATTCAGGATTTTGGGTCATTTTAACGATATGCGTCTGAATGGACGGACCAAGCAGTAGCTACAACGACAAAGGGCGATTGAGTTGTACTCAATCGCCCTTGCTTATAGTCGAATTCAAGACCCTGGATTACTCAATGCGAACGTTTACGGCGTTCACACCTTTTTTGCCTTGTTGGGTTTCAAAACTCACTTTGTCGTTCTCACGAATACGGTCTTGAAGACCTGATTGATGGACGAAGATTTCCTCGCCACTACCATCTACGGTGATGAAGCCGTAGCCTTTGGATTCGTTGAAGAACTTAACGACACCTGTTTGCATAAAAAAAAAGAATAAATGAATAAAGACCGACGAATTCACAATCAACCGACATGTCCTGTTTGGCTCCCACTGCTGGGCTGTGTCATTCAGGTACCCGAACATACGGAATAAAGCCGACATAATGTTGAAAAGTATAGGAACCTTCGTTCTAAACTTGTAAGTGAAGAGATTTTGACCATAGAACAAGGCAAGAAAAAAGGCTTGTTGCATCGCAACAAGCCTAAAAAACATCATTCTAGCAGAAATTTGAGCTTATCAGCTCTTGCCTAAGCTCTTAGGCTGCAACTTCATCTTTTTTACCAAAGTCAATCAAGGTTGGAACCGTTCTGCCGGTTTTTGCCTGAATTGCCATCAAAGCCTTCAAAAGTGCTTCAGGGCGTGGAGGACAACCTGAAATGTAGACATCGACCGGTAAGAACTGATCGATACCTTGAACAACGTTATAACTACGAAACATTCCGCCTGTTGAAGCGCAAACGCCCATCGAAATCACCCATTTGGGCTCCGGCATTTGGTCGTAAATCTTACGAACGATCCATGACATCTTGTTGGTCACGGTTCCTGCAACGATTAACAAGTCGGACTGACGTGGCGTGAAGCCCATTTTTTCAGAACCGAAACGTGCTGAGTCGAAACGTGACGAAGCAAAGGCCATCATCTCAATACCACAGCAGGAAATTCCCAGTGGCATTGGCCACATCGAGTTCTTTTGTCCCCAACCCACAGTATTCTTCGACAACCAATCTGCCAAACTGTCTACGCGTGTAGTGACATAGCCGTCGCGCGCTAACTGCTCGTTTAGTCCCATTTCAATGCTCCTTTTTTCACCACATAAATGTATCCTGCAAACAACAGGATCATAAACAACACCATCGCGATATAGCCGACGTTTCCAAGGGTCTTGAATTGTACAGCCCATGGATACATAAACACAACTTCAATATCAAAGAGGATAAAGAGCATGGCAACCATGTAGAACTTCACCGAGAAACGCTCGCGCGCACTCTTGATAGGCTCAATTCCTGACTCATAGGTAGAGTTCTTTTCTTTGTTCGGACGGCGTGGGCCGATATACTCGGCGATGACGACGTTCATGATGCCGAATCCGACACCAATCATCATCATTATTGCTACGGGAATGTAGTTCTCAATCATTGTTCTGGCTCCATCGTAAAGCGAAATGCAAGTTAGCACCGGCAGAGTTTCCCACAATGCCTAGAAGGCTCTGGAGATGTCTATAAAGTGGAATTCTAAAGCCCAGCGCGTAGAAAATGGATCTTGATCGCTCGGCAATGCTAAGATGTCGGACCGATAACGTGAATAGTGCCTATCCGACGGCTTCATCTTCGCTAAGCGCTGGCAGTGGCGCGTCGTCTTCCGGCTCTAAAAGATGCGCAAGTTGCGAGCCAATAAGGGAACAATAGAGGGTGATGAGTGCCGTTTTTACGAGATCCGGCAGCCAAAAGGCTATACTGCCGTTGAGTACACTTGGCATCCAGAGCAGACTGCTGATGTCCCAAGGAATAACAACGACCGCATACATGATCATCATCGCACCCACAAATGCGTCACGCTGCACGCGCAGTTTCAGAATCCAATACCAGAACTGTGGTATGAGGATGGCTCCTAAGCCAGACCCAATAACCGTACAAACGACGCCGATACCATGTGGTACCGATTCGCAGTGCAAAAGCTTCATCGTGTAGCCGATATTAGGATCTACACGAAAGCGTATGACCGATACCACCATGCTAAGCAGAATGAAGAGCATTGGAGCAACCGAACGCTCTGACTCCTGCCACGACCGATAGCTACGCGGCTGTAGAGCTAAGCGCAGGATCGCTGCAAAAAGCCAAACAAGCTGCCGCCAACGAAAGCTTCGAAGGGTTTGGAGCAAAAGCTGTGGTAGACGTGGAAGTCGGTACATCTGGGCTGCGAGAATTCCCACAAATCTATGCCTCAGGCGTGTATATTCGTAGCAGAGAGAAGGCTAACTGCCCCTCTGGGTCAGCCCACCAAAGGCTGAAAAGCTGTTTTGCTTGTTCCACCTCAACCCACAGCATCCCGTGTCGTATATCGAATCAAGTTCCAATAGCAACGAAACACAACGTCCGGTAACGACCTTGCGTCTGGTCGAAATGAAACGTAAGTCCCAGAAAATTGCGTGTCTTACGGCCTACGACGCTCTTATCGCACGTCTGCTCGATGATGCCGGCATTGATGTGCTCCTGGTAGGGGATTCCTTGGGAAATGTGGTTCAAGGACACGAAACAACAATCCCTGTAACGCTGGAAGATATTATTTATCACACGCGCGCCGTGAAGCGGGGCTCGCACCGAGCTCTTGTGGTTTCTGATATGCCGTTTATGAGTTTCCAGGTTCATGCCGACGAAGCCTTCCGTAACGCTGGACGCTTGATGAAAGAGGCCGGCGCTGGCGCGGTAAAGCTTGAAGGTGGCGGTCGTATTGTCGAAGCCGTTGCTCGCATGACAGAAGCTGGTATTCCAGTGATGGGACACCTTGGTCTTACTCCTCAAAGCATTAATCAGTTTGGTTCGTACCGTCCGCGTGGTCGCAATGCCGACGAAGCCCAGAGCATTCTTGATGACGCGAAATCACTTGAAGAGGCTGGCGCCTTTGCCATAGTGCTTGAGAAGATTCCAGCTCAATTGGCTGCACAAGTGTCTGCACTTGTGAACATTCCAACAATTGGTATCGGTGCGGGACCTCACTGCGATGGACAAATCTTGGTGTACACCGACATGCTTGGTCTTACCCTCGACTTCAACCCACGCTTTGTACGACGCTACGATTCTCTCCACCAAAACATCAGCTCAGCCGTCGAACGCTATAAGGAAGATGTGCGCAACCAGAGCTTTCCAAATGAAAACGAAAGCTACTAGTCCTTTTTGATTGACGAATGCCTCAGACCATGAACAGTAGATTGGTTGATCTCAGAGTCTTTTTTGACTATGCGACGAGCTTCGCTCGCGCTGCTGTTGTGAGTGCCCTTCTCTGCATCATGAGTGCCTGTAGTAGCTGTACGTCCGATGCCTACACACGTGCACAAGACGTCGTGTTCCCAGATTCTAATGTGTCGTACTCCCGAAGCGTTCAACCTCTCATGGCCCTTGGCTGTGCCTTCAATGGTTGTCACGGTCCTTACAACCAAGCTCCGCTGGACACCTACATTTCTATCATCTCTGGCTCCGCAGGAATGGTTATTCCTTATAAACCCGAGCAGAGCAAACTCGTTCAAGTCTTTCAAGGCAAGCTAAATCATACCTACAGCCTCGGCAATACCATTACAGAAAACCACAAAAAGGGAATGGCACGTTGGGTTCATGAAGGCGCAAAGAATAACTAGAGTACGGACCGCGGCGCTGCTCAAGACTAGACAAACTCGCAACAGGAAGAACGCACGCAATTCATCTTCATCACTGAATAAGCAGCGATGTTGTTCATGAGGTACGGAGTCGATTGCAAGGCTGTTGCCTCCAGGCTTTAAGCACATGCATGACGTTACTCGTCGGCAGCATTCAAACGCAGAAGCATGACAAGCACGAAAAGTCCAAGCATTAGAGTGCTGAGATAAGGAAAGCTCGTGCACACGAAGGCGAATGCGGCACAGAGCACAGATGCCACCACGTCCTTGAACAGCGTCGGATTGCGATGCATCGTCCGCGTCCACAACACATGAATGAACACTGCTGCTAGACCCGCAGTGAATACTGACACGAACAGTTGTAACAGCTCCGGCTTCGAACCAAATGCGCCAAGCTGTATACTACTTGCACCAACAAAAGCTACATAGGGAGCACTGAGGTGCAGAAGATGCTCTACGCGCGGATGAAGAGAGCTCAGGGTCTCAAGGAGGAGATAGACAGAAGCCGCACCAAAAACCCACCAAGAGTGAAAGAAGTTCGACTCCGGACTTATATCATAACCCATAAAAAGACTCAACGCGCTCAGCACAAAGAAGGGTAGCGACGCACGTATCCCACACAAAGCAGCCAACGCGAAGCGGAGGAAAAAGCCGTAGAAGAAGAGTTCTGTGAGCATGCTTGGGCAAAGGTGTACGCGAGTTCTTATTGATCATGGGAAACAACTGTGGTGCTGCCAAGCACTCGTGTTTCGTTGTGAACGCCTGAGCAAAATATAGGATATTATCTACTCAATTGTTACACTTCCCTACCACCATCTTGCTTCGCTGCTATTTTTCCCGTATGTTCAGCCCCCGTTTGACGGCTTCGGAATTTCAGCGTAGCCGACAACCTAGAGGAATTCATATATGTTTTTGATGGAGTGTTCTCATGATCGTCTTTGGAACTGATGGTTGGCGTGGCGTTATAGCTCGCGATTTTACCTTTGATAATTTGACCTTGGTTTCGCTTGCTGTAGCGAACTACGTGAAGAAAGTTGAGAAGAAGAGTCCGACCGTAGTGATTGGCTTTGACACACGTTTTATGTCGGAGAATTTTGCTCAGGAATGCGCTCGCATCTTGGCTTCCAAGGGAATTTTGGTTCACATAACCAACGAGGTGTCCTCCACACCAATGGTGTCCTTCCACACCAAACAACGCGGTGCTACCCTTGGCATTGTTATTACAGCCTCGCACAATCCTCCCATGTACAATGGCTTTAAGCTCAAAGGCAAGTATGGTGGACCAGCAACTCCAGAGATCATCGCAGACGTAGAAAAAGAGCTTCGCAAAATCGAAGCAGCTGGCGCTCCAGTGCTTAAGCTAAAATCCTACGATGAGTATGTGACTACTCAACGCATCATCAAACCTTTCGATGCCAAAGACGCCTACTTCCGTCATCTGCGAAAGAAAATAGATATTGAGGCTATCAATAAATCTGGGCTGCGCATTCTGTCTGACCCCATGCACGGTGCGGGCATCGGTCAGATCCAACAGCTTGTGCAAAACGTGAAAGCCATACATAGCGAGTTCAATCCTTCCTTCGGCGAGGTAGATCATCCTGAGCCGATAGCGGAGTGCCTGGAGCCAGCTATGCAGCTCATGAAGAAGGGCAAGTTCGATGTCTGCATCGCTACCGATGGTGATGCCGATCGTGTTGGTGCTATCGATAGCAAAGGCAACTTTGTTGACTCGCATCGCATCTTTATGCTTCTCTTGAAGTACCTCTACGAAGACAAGCGTAAGCGCGGTGCAGTGGTGAAGACAGTGTCGCTCACGTCTATGGTGAATACCTACTGTGAGCGCAACAACATTGAACTCTATGAAACGCCGGTTGGCTTTAAGTACACGGCTAAGCTCATGACCGAAATCAATGTGATTATTGGTGGTGAGGAATCGGGTGGACTTGGCACTTCACTTCACATTCCTGAACGTGACGGTTTGTTTAACGGATTGTTACTCATGGAAATGATGGCGAAGCGAGGCAAGAGTCTTGTTCAGCTAGTCGCTGAGCTTGACGAAGAGTTTGGTCCACATCGCTATCGTCGTCGCGACGTCTTAGTCAGCGAGCAACAGAAAAAGCAAATCATGGCTGCCTGCGCCAAAATGCCGAAGAAACTAGGCAGGTACACGGTAAGCTCCATTCTCACAAAAGATGGATATAAGTTCTTGTTCGAAGGCGGAGCCTGGCTGCTCATTCGCGCTTCAGGAACAGAACCATTGATTCGTTTTTACTCTGAGGCTTCCTCGCTCAAAGTTGTGAACGAACTCCTCGAAGCTGGCTTGCATCTGAAGTGATAATCAACAGCATGGAGCTTTCAGAGATTGATATGCCGTCGCCCTTGGGGACACTCCGCTTGTGTGTGTCCGACCAGGGGCTTCGTTCGTTGAGCTACCTCGATGCAGTGGCTGCTGAGCCACAGATGCTTCCAACTTCTCTGCTTCCCGGACAAAGTCAAAAGCAGTTTGAGCACATGCAGCAATGTACTCAGCAGCTCACAGAGTACTTTCAATTGAAACGCGAGCAGTTTGAGCTCGCACTCGATCCGGAGGGCAGTCCTTTTCAGCTTGGTGTATGGCAGAAGCTTCAAGACATACGTTTTGGCTTTAGTAAGTCGTACACTGAATTCGCCCGCGATTGTGGTGACGTCTTAGCTGTACGCGCCATCGCAAGCGCTAATGGGAAGAATCCTATTGCAATCATCGTTCCCTGTCACCGCGTACTCGGCGCTGATGGTGCCCTGCGTGGGTACAATGGCGGCCTCAACCGCAAGCTCTGGCTCCTGCGTCATGAAGGTATTATGATGCTCTAAAGTGCGTAGAGTGACGTCCAACGACAGATTTCGTTGCGACAATATCACGAGCAACTGACACCAATCTCGGTTTACGACACTCACGATATGAACCGGTAAAACGCCGAGCTTTGGGCTGCATAACGGCGAAACTTTTTGAGCCAGTATTTGCATTCTCGCTTGGTAAGTAGTATACTTGTCAGGTGAATGCGCGCAGCAAGAGTTTTTGTTGACCATTCATAAGCGGTTTATTCATCGTTACTTTTTCGTATTCAGATCTCCCAATGACTAGTCGTTTGAACATGTATAATCACACTCAGCATAGCGCCTCAGCGCAGCTATGTGGTGGTCTTGCGCTGTCTTCAGCGCAAAGTGTGCTTGTGAAAATCGTCAAGCCATGCATGAACCCCACCATTAAAAATGATGTGTGTTTTCAACGTTCAGCGGGTCTAGTGAATCGAAGATTGTAGCTCTCAACTATGTATTCGACGAATCAAAGCCCTGCTGAACATCTTTCAGCAGGGCTTTTTTCTTTGGTAGTCCTCACAGATTGAGGCTGGGTGCTGTGTGAGGCTTGGAATTGCAGAAGCTGCGCGCGCGCAGCGCGCTTCTGAATAATGAAAATCTAAGAGAGTTTTTTTTTTGTATCAAGAGTAGGAGTGTAGAGATGAGGAGAATAGGTGGTTGGACATCACGCGGTGTCGAGTACAACATCAAGGCGCTAGCCTTTTTTCAGTTTCTAAAAGGCTGTATGATCATGATGCCAGTCGTGGTTGTGTTTTTTCAGTCGGTGGGACTCAGCATGCAGGATATCATGTGGACCCAAGCTGTTTTCTCCGCAACCACGGTGCTCTTCGAGATCCCCTCGGGCTACTTTTCCGACGTGCTCGGTCGCAGGCGCACCTTAATCATTGGTGCTTGCTGTTCCACACTCGGCTTTGCGCTCTACACTCTTGCCAATGGATTCGCCATGATACTCGTGGCTGAAATTGTACTGGGACTCGGAATGAGTTTCGTAAGTGGAACTGATAGTGCCTTACTGTACGATTCGTTGAAGCAATTAGGAGAGGGTTCGCGATCTATACAGGCGGAGGGACGCCAAATCTCGTACGGCAATTTTGCAGAGAGTATTGCTGGCGTTGTAGGAGGCTTTTTAGCAGCCTACACCCTTCGGGTGCCGCTGTACGCACAAGTGTTGGTCACGGCTTTGATGATTCCTCTGGCATGGTCGTTGGTAGAACCTGAGCGTGAGAGCTTTCGTTCTTCTGGTGGAAGTCTGCGCGGCATTATGGAGATCTCACACAGCGCGCTCATTCGCAATGAACGCCTGCGTTGGATTCTACTCTTCTCCGGAGTGATTGGCGCTGGAACCTTAACAATGGTGTGGTTCGTGCAGCCCTATATGCAACAATGTGGTCTACCGCTGGCTTACTTCGGTATAGCCTGGACACTCTGCAATCTCAGCGTGGGCTTCTTTTCGATGAATGCGCACTCCCTGGAGAACCGCTTCAGCGAGCGCATGCTCATCACTCTGATGATTGCTGCACTCATTGTGGGTTTTGTTGGATGTGGTTTGTGGGCAGCCCTGTGGTCATTACCAATACTGTTGTGCTTCTACTTCGTTCGCGGAGTGAACAATCCCATCTTCAATACCTACATCAATCGACTGGTGCCAGGCGATCGTCGTGCAACGGTGTTGAGTTTGCGACAACTCATAACGCGTGGGGTGTTCTGCCTGACTGGACCCCTAGCCGGATACATTGCTGATCGCTATTCACAATCCACTGCATTGTTGAGCTGTGCTCTCATGTTTGCTGCAGCGGCTTTAGCGCTGTTTCTCTATCATACTGCCGATACGCATACCTTAGACGAGAGTTTGCCCGAGGCAAGTGCGTAGACGATACAACTGAAGCTTATAGCTCCCGCTGCAGTTGTGAGCGCACGCGCACTCTCGAAATAGCCAGAGCAAATGGCTGTGTGTTGAGAATTTCTATGCTAGGCAACAAAGGATGCTGCGTTCGCGAGTGCGGAGAGAGCGCAGCTTCCTATTTTGCAGCAAAGCCAATCATCGGAGTTCGATTGAGAGTATCCTTAGTACTTATAGCACTGAGCCTTAGCTGCTGCCTTTTCGAGGGATGTATCATTCCCGTGACCCGCACCGTGGACGATGTGTACACGCGTACGACCGAGGATACACTTATTATCAATAACAAGCGCAATGCTCCAGGAAGTGTGGAGAATGGTGTGGTGTTTCCTACTTCCCATGTTGTAGAAGTTCAGCGCAGTGTTGTTCAAAAAGACAGTCTGATACGTAGAGAGTATCCAGCATTCATACGGCTTGGACTCTTCGAGAGTGTCGGACTAATCGGCTCTGCTCGCTCGGGTAAAGGCATTGGCACTGGATTGTTAGGAGTGTATCTGAATCCTGCAGATCTGCTTGCCTCGGATATTGCACCAAAAGGTAGTGCAGTGTTCGGAGGCGGGTTGTATCGATTCGGTATCCTCGAATATCGTCTTCGTTGGTTTCGAGATGCACCGAACTGGACTATTGGAACAAGCATCTTTGAGACTTTCTACGCGGAAGCGTCGAATGAGCGAAGTCTCATGAGCAATTTTCCGCTCTACATTCGCAAGCGATTCTATCTGCGCGAGGAGATACCGTATGTGTGCGTTACCCCTTCCTTTGGATTAGGAATGTACCCTTCGCAGTATATAAATCTGAGCACTAGTATAGATGTTGGCTCGATGGGAGGCTTAAACTTCAGAAGCTATGTGGGCTTGATAAGTGGCGTCAACATGGCAGGAAACACCTTTAACAATACAAAGTCCGCACAGAGTTTCACCACACCCTACTTCGGATTCGGTGTCTCCGTTCTCGACTTCTTGAACCGTGTCCCAGAGCTCAGCACCGAGTGGAAAGATCACGAGCATTCAGCTTGGGATGTTGGAATTGTGCGATTTACCGTGCTGCGAACCAGTCAAGACAGCTCCTTCTTTGGTAGTGCCTTTCCTTTGCAGGGTTTTCAGTTACTCGGTGCGCCCGTTTCCTTGGCTTTACCGTGGTTAGGGCATCGACTCTATGCTGGAACGGAGCTCTTCAACCTGGTTGTCGTTGGTGGAACAAAAGTGAAGGTGTTTAATCAGACAATACAGAGCACGGCTATTGGACTTGGAATTCTACCCATACGAGTAGGATACTGGCAACCTGTACTGAACGATGAACTCAGCTTTGAACCCTTTGTTGAGTACTCCTACTATCCGAATAACATGTTTCAGATTGGTGCGCGGTTGAACCTGTTTGCGACGAGGAGTTTGAACGTTGCTCTCAACGCTGGGTACATAACCAGTGATGGATTTGATACCTCGAGCGGGTTTTTTCAAGAAGCCTTTGGTTCAAGCTTAGGTGCCTTTAGTACGGTGTATGTTGGAATTTCCGTTGGACTTTTTGACCGCATCTTCTTCGAAGATGAGTTGCGCTATAACCGACACACTCAATAGAGCTAACTATGATCTGGTATTTGTTTGCAGCATTTATTGTGAGCCCCTTAATAGTAAGCGAACTCCGCACAATGGCTCCGGATGAGTTTGTTCTCAATGCTCAAACTCGTGTGAGCCAGAAGGTGTGGAATGCCTCCTATCCAAGTAATGTTGAGCGCATGCGTGATGATGAGATGTTTATGGACTCCAACACTACGGCCGTGTTGAGTAGCTACGGATGCACGCAGTATGTCTTTGAATTCACACCTCGCCTTCAAAGTACACGCAACTTTGTTTTGCAATTCCGCACCACTCGTACAGATTATGCACGCGATAGTCTCTCTGGCATTCGTGCAACATTAAGTGATCGCGGTTTGGTTATCCATGAGAACGGTCGCGAAGTTGCTCGCGTAGATTCAATCTCCCTTTCGTCTACCGAGGATGAACGCATTGTGCTCAGCAATTTCGCTGGCGATTATCGTCTGCAAATTGGATGCGACAAAATCTACAACGGACACACTGCACTCGAGGCCACCGACGCTGTGGTGTTGCATAGCAACGATCATGCGCAAATGCTTGTGCAGAAGATTGTCAGAAACAGCGCCTTCAATGACCTAGGCTACTAGCATTCGCCGTACAATAACGCCGCTTCCGCTGTATCTCAAGTCCTTATCTATCGTTATCCCAATTCCACGCATATACGAGTACAGAATCACATCCACTACGCCTCTGAAGTCTCGTTGGAATGGAAATCGTACTCAATGAAAAGCGAATGAAGAAAGTTCGACTAGACAACTTTACGCTATCCGATCTCAGAGATTGGACAGATGCAGAGACCTATGTGTTGGCAGAAGGTCTTGTATTGCAGAGCTGTGTGCATAGTCAGATGGCATCTGTTGCAGAGTTACAAACGAATGTTCACGACGCTGACGAGTATGTAGTTGCAATAGAGAACGACATCTACAACACAGCCTTTTGTGATTGTGGTGCAGAGGAGTATCCCTGCAAGCACATCATCGCGAGCTTGATTGCTTTTCATGAAGTGCGTGAACTGGAACGAGGCGATCTCGACTCATCCTTGACTGGAGATGTTGACACAACTGAAGACGGAGTAAAAAGCCCAGCTGCCAAGCTCAGTAAGCGCGCAACGAAGAAAGCGCATCCATTGGAGAAGTTGAGTCGTGATCTTGAGGTAGGTGCGAAACAGCACAAAGAAAAGTTGCATCCCGTGGAGAAAGTAATCCAAGGAACAACCTGGCGAGACTTGGCGGACTACTTGATAATGCACTATGCCAAAGACAAGAGTATTGTCAAAGACCTGCAACTTCACTTTGAGAATGATCCGGAGAAGCTCCAGAAGATACTGATGGAGCGTCTATCCAAGCTCACACAACTCAGCGCTAGCAAGGTCAAGCCCGGCCAGTTGCTGGCTGAGCTACAGCAGATTGCGCATCGTGCCGACCAACTTGACCCGAGTGCGCGATGCGAAGTGAACGAGCCATTGTTGTTATGTGCTATATCATACCTCCACATACAAAAAATCGAAGAGGAGCTGCTCAGCCTTGCGCTCAGCCTGCTACCAACGGTGGCCGACTTCTATCGCGCACACAATGGTCCAGAGCAGCGCTTGAAGTTTAGTCACAAACTGTGCTCAGCTCTCGTAGATCTTCAGTGCGAAGGAGTGTCTGAGCTCATCTCGACCATCCCTAGCTTCCTCCATTCAGACGAAGAGAAAGTTAAGATCACGACACAGTTGCAGTCGGTCTATGCAAGCAGAGTGATGTCCAAACCAGGGCTCACACTCATCATAGAGGCACTTCGAGAATCGTTAGATGACATGTCCGCCGCATATGCTCTCTTTGCGAAATATGCTAGCACATTCCATGACTACGAGCTCTTACTCGAGCAGTACATACAAGAGAAAATGATGTCTCAAGCAGAGCAACTCGTATTTCAGGCAATGGAGCAGCAGTCGATTCATCCTTTCGAGCGAGTAGCATTAGGCTTCAAGCTTGTTCCGTGGTTTATGGAGCAGAGAAATGCAGCTGTACTTCTGCAGCTGTTTCTGAAACAAGTGAGTGTGTTGCCGAACCTACTTGGGTCTTCGGTGTATAGCCGACACTATTTTGGTGATATTGTACTGCCCCACGTCTATCAGTGGCCCAGTTACACCGCACTTGTGTCCTTGTACCCAGAGTTTCTCGCCGAACAAGACCTTGACATTGTCCTGGAAGCAGTGTGCTCACGTCATGACGAAGTCGGGCTTTCGTTTTATCATGAAGCACAGAGTCTTGCACCAGATCTACGCGAGCGAGTTCAAAAGCGCATTGAAAGCGCGTTACTGAGTTACTGGAACGAGCATTCGAGAAGCTATCGTGACAAGCAGGACTTAGCAAGAGACCAACGGGCCAATGAGCTTGTTCGACTCTACACGGAGACGAACAACATTCACCAGATTTTCGAGTTGTTGCATACGCATCCATTGGTGTTGCTTGGATTCATCGACATGTTGCGACAGGACTATTATCCAGAGCTTGTCAATGCCTGCAAGGAGCTGTTGGAGAGGAGTATCATCGATCCTGGTGAATACACAGATCGAGAGACTCGTGATGTTGTTGTGAAGCTTAAGAAGTTACTCTTTTACAACGATAGTAGTGGTGATGAGTGGAGGACATTTGTGGAGCAGAGTATGCACAAGCATCCGCGTGCCTACCGTTTTCAGAGTGTACTTCTTAGTGTGAAGTAGAGGGGAGTATTGGCACAGCTCCAGTCGCAGGCGAGGCATCGTCAATGCTTCGACAAGTACACACTAGAGTTTCATACTCATACCAAGCATGCGCGAGACTTCGCGCAGAGTCGTTGCATAGTTCAGGCTATGGCATTTGGCGAGTTGAGTGGCAGGGATAGCCAGCGAGTGTTCAGTCCACGCACGAAAGATCAATTCCAATTGTCCTGCAATGTCCTTCGGTTTATTCTCTTCACTATGGAACACTCGAGTGTACTCTGCAGCGGTACTCAGTTTTGTTCCTTTGGGACAGGTCATGAGAAGAGGTTTGCGTGCACCCAGATAATCTCCTACGATTGCAGATGCAGCTGCACTATCATGCGGAGAGCTATACCACAGCAGCGTTGAGTTCGCAACAATCTCCAGAGCCTGAGGTCGATCCGCGTGCATATTGACGTGCACCACATCTTGGAGTTTCCACTTGCGCAAGAGGCTTCGATGATTTTCCCGAACGATACCTATGATGTTGAGTTGTACACGAGAGCGCAGCTCTGGATGTGCATTGAGAAGACCACGTAGAGCTTTAAACATCGGCTTCGGAGAAGTGTCCAGATGGAAATCCTGGTAAGCCGTTATCACCAACTTCTCATTTGGTTCCTGGACAAGAGCGCTAAATTCCTCTTCATCAAAACCATGAGGTACAATCATTATTTCCTCATGGTTGAGGAAACGGAAGCGTCGTAGCAAATCCTCTTTCGTGCGACGAGTTGTGCTCAGAATAACCGCAGCCTTGCGCAACAACTCTTGTTCCATTTGAGCGGCTCCATTGCGATGCATTGGAGTTGGATAGGAATGTTCAGGATTATCGAGCCAGACATCGCCATAGTCTACAGCAAATGGAATTGCAGTTCGCTCGGCTATATCCTGTACCAAAGTGAAGTCGCTAAATGGAGGAGCAACCGCCAGCAAGATATTAATACTCTCATCAGCGATGATCTGTTCAACGCTACGCAATGCCGATTTACGCCACGGAGCATACACATCTGGCTGCATTGACCATTGTTTGAACCAACGCTGGAGCTTGAGAAGACGAGGATTGCTTGTTCTAATAGAACCATTCGGCAACACCTCCACCCTCTTCAAAGGCTTCGCCCGGTTGATGATAATTCCATCCTGCTCCAACTGGGATGCCCAGACTTCGTCGCGACGCACAGTGCCATCCGGTGCACAACACACTACATGCACTCGCCACTCATTCTTCGCTAGAAAGCGGGCAATATTCGCAGCGCGCACAGCCGTACGAACCGCACGAGGCGGGAAATCGTAACTGACAATAAGGATACTCCTGCTTGGTTGCGCAGTGCTCATGCCGAGGTCATTCTGTATATGCTGCTTTCGATAGGTTCCGCAAATTACCTATCCGCAACACTTCCTGCAGGTTTTTGTGGAAAAAAAGGACTGTCTGCAACACGACAGCAATTCATTCATAGCTCACATTTGCCCACTCAGTTGCCAAAGTCTACATTGCCCATTCAACAGAAACACCAGAATGAAAATCATACTTCTTTGCATCGGTAAAACTGCAAGTGCCTATCTACAAGAGGGAGTACAAGAATACACGCAGCGCGTTAACAACTATGAAAGCTTTGAACTCAAGATTCTGCCCGTGTTGAAAAACGCTAACGCACTCTCTCAACAAGAACAAAAACAACGCGAAGGCAAAGCCCTTCTCGCAGAGATACAAGAAGGCGACCAAGTCATCCTCCTCGATGAACGCGGACGCCAAATGAGCTCCCGCGAGTTCTCCGTCAACCTCCAAAAAGAACGCAACGCCTCGCGCAAACGACTCGTCTTCATCATAGGAGGCGCATTCGGAGTAAGCGAAGACGTTCAACAACGAGCCCAACAAAAGATGAGCCTAAGCTCCATGACCTTAACCCACGACATGGTCCGCCTCCTCTTCACAGAACAACTCTACCGCGCCCTCAGCATCCTAGCCGGCGAGAAATATCATCACGACTAAAGTGTGACAGTGATTCAACAACACTACGAGCTCTCTACGCGATACGCCCTGAAATAGTGATTCATCAAACCCATGGCACAGCCCTGGATGAGCGAGTGGTTTGAATATCCCAGCCCCGAAGGGGCGTCAACAATCCAACCCAGGGCGCAGCCCTAGATAAGATCGCGGTTTGAGTATCCCAGCCCTGAAAGGGCGCCAACAATCCAGCCCATGGCGCAGCCCTGGGATATGAGAGCAGTTAGGGATCCCAGCCCCGAAGGGGCGCCAACAATCCAGCCCAGGGCACAGCCCTAGGTAAGATCGCGGTTTGAGTATCCCAGCCCTGAAAGGGCGCCAACAATCCAGCCCAGGGCGCAGCCCTGGGTAAGATCGCGGTTTGAATATCCCAGCCCTGAAAGGGCGCCAACAATCCAGCCCAGGGCGCAGCCCTGGGTACGAGCGCAGTTCGAGAATCCAGCCCCGAAGGGGCGCCAACAATCCAGCCCATGGCGCAGCCCTGGGTAAGAACGCGGTTTGAATAACTCAGCCCTGAAAGGGCGTCAACAATCCAGCCCAGGGCGCAGCCCTGGGTACGAGCGCAGTTCGAGAATCCAGCCCCGAAGGGGCGCCAACAATCCAGCCCAGGGCACAGCCCTGGGTGAGATCGCGGTTTGAATAACTCAGCCCTGAAAGGGCGTCAACAATCCAGCCCAGGGCGCAGCCCTGGGATTTCCAGGAAGAGCACCCCCAAATCTGCCCGCATCACTGAGACCCTCAGACATACAACACCAACACCCTCAAGTGCACCCCATCCACCACGAATAATCCTTGCAAGAAAGCGGCTTTGTACTGAAATTGATTCTATTAGACAACATACGGGAGGGCTTGCATGAAGCTTTTTACTGCCTTGCTCCTTTGTTTCCTGTGCACTGCAGTTCAGGCACAAGACAAGAGCACAACACGATGGTATTTCGGTGATAGGCTGGGTTTGGATTTCAATACAACGCCTCCGACGCTGCTTAGCGACGGACAAAGTGTGCACGCCGAGGGTACCTCGGTTGTATGCGATGCGGTGAGCGGAGCTTTGCTTTTCTACACTGATGGTAACACCCTCTGGAACCGAAATCAGAATGTGATTGCCACAAGTATCAACCCTAGCTACTCTTCGAGCACGCAGTCGGCGCTGATTATTCGGCAACCTGGATCATCACGCCTGTTTCACTTATTTACAACGACTAACCAAGGTACAGGTCCTGCACGACACTTCGTGGTCGATATGGCTGCGAATGGCGGCTCAGGTGCGTTGACAAGCAGTAATAATAGTTTAACCCCAACTACAGTAACGGAAAAAGTCACGGCTACCCGCGCCTGTAATGGAACTGATTACTGGATTGTTTTTGAACGCAATGGAAATGGTAATCGCGGATTTTATACCTTTAAGCTGACGAGCACGGGATTGGATCCCACACCTATTGGATCGGCTGTTGGGACAGATATTCTCACACCAGCACAGAATATTGGTGCGATGTGTATTTCGCCCGATGGACGCTATCTGGCAAGTGCCAACTACTCTGCGGATTGTCAGGTCTTCGATTTCAATAACGCGAATGGAACACTCTCAAATCCACGCACGGTTAGCCTTAACGTGAACCGCAATTGCTATGGAGTGAGTTTCTCTGCTGGTAGTCGCTACCTCTATGTGAACTCAGGCTGGGCTGGACCGAGAGACTCTGTTGTGCGCTTCGACATGACAGCGCCGGTGTTACAGGCTAGCCTGCAAACAATTGGTCGCGGAGCATCAGCAATGGGATACATGGAGCTTGCGCCCGATGGCAAGATGTATATCGCGCGATATAGCACCAACTACGTTGCCACAATTAGCAACACCGATGCAGCCTCACCAGTGTTCGTTGACTCCGCCATTGCTTTTCCGTCAAGGGTGTATTGGGGTCTTCCAAACTTTCCGCAAGACTTGTTTATTCCAAACTATGCGGGAAATGATACCATAGTCTGCCCAAATACTCCAGTACGCATTGGCATACCTGCTGTAAGTGGAATGTCGTACTCCTGGACTCCCTCAGTCGGTCTCAACGATGCCTCCATTGCCCAACCAACCGCAACGATCTCGAACGCTACTTCGTACACTGTAACAGTCAGCGATAGTCGTGGATGCATTGTACAACGTACCGTTGCCCTGAATGTTCGTCCACGTCCTGCCTTTACTCTCAACACCGATGCCTCCAGCAATACAGTGTGTGCGGGAACGAATGTTGAACTAAGTACCACGGTGAATGGAGTGCAGTCAGTGATTTGGCAGCCAGGTAATCTGACAGGTTCGGTGGTGCAAGTGAGTCCGCAACAAACAACCCAGTACAAGGCAACCATACTTGACCGCAATGGTTGTACATGGGTCGATAGTATTACCGTCATCGTTCGACCACGACCAAGCCTTAGCCTGACCTCTACTCAGGCAATCATCGGGGATACAACGTCCATGTGCAGTGGACAAACAGTTCGCCTTGCCAGCTCTGCAAGTTTTCCAAGCTATGAGTGGAGTACTGGCGAGAGAACTCCAAGCATTGAACTCAACCAGAGTTCTCTGGTATGGCTAAGAGTCACTGATGCAAATGGCTGTACCAATACCGACACAATCGTCGTGCGCATGTGGCCTCTACCGCAAGTCAACGCAGGTGCGGATGCTCCTGTTTGCTCAGGTAACACCTTCCGTATGCAAGGTGCAGCGCCAACAGCAACAGCAGTTCGCTGGCGCGCATTGAGTGCGAAAGCACCTGTGTTGAACGACTCGACGCTGCTGACGAGTAGTCTGCGCACTGACACTGTTGGCACCTTCCTCTATGAACTTGAAGTAAGCGATGTAAATGGATGTGTCAACCGCGATACAATGTCGCTCAATGTGTTGGCGCTACCTGTTGCACGCTTTAGTCCCTTTGCCCTCGACACAAATGTCTGCCCATGTCAATCAGTCCTCTTGCAAGCAACACCTGGTACCACGTATCAGTGGTTCCGGGATACAACGGCTCTGGCAGGACAAGTGGGACAGACTTTAAACGTCACTAGCGATGGTCGCTACAGCGTCCGCGTAAGCGACGCTGCAGGATGTAGCTCTACCTCTCCGCAGTCGAACATTCGCTTTATTCCGAGAACGGCATTGTTTACAGTCTCGGTCGACGACTCAGCCGCTGCTGGTTCTGATGTGCATCTGCGTATCAATGCAGCATCAAATCAAATGACGCCCTGCGCAGATGATTCGGTTACTGTGTACCTGCGCATGAATCTCTATCCACTGGCTCCGGCTACGGGAGAACAGTTTGGTAGTATCGCGCTTCCAGACCAACGTTCACTTCCTATACGACTTAAGTATACTGATGCAGGTGTGCTGAAGACTTTGAATTACATAGGCACTCTTGGTCAAGTAGACAGCACGCGCATTACTATTGACTCCGTTGCGTGGGATAACTGTAGTCTGCCAACGACAGCAGTACCAGCCTTCTTCAGACTTGCAGGTGTCTGTAGAGCTCGTGGCACCGCACGACTGTATATCTCTCTCATTACATCCATGAGCATCCAACCGAATCCTTCAACGGAAGTCGCAACCTTAACGTTGAAGGTGGAAGAAGAGCTTCCGGACTGTACTATCGAGCTTCGAGATCTTTTAGGAAGGGTGGTTCAGGAAGTACATAGAGGGGCACTTGCGGCGGGCGAGCAGCACTTGAGTGTACCGGTTCGTAATCTAAGTAATGGCATGTATTCGCTCCATGTACGCGCTCTTGGAAGTGTAAACACCCTAATCGTTGAGGTGCAGAAATGAGAAAACTCCTTCCTATCCTGGTTCTTTTCTGCATGATGAGCACTGCGTTTGCGCAGTTGAATCGGAGTGCTGTTGGTGTTTTCGGACACTATGCCCTCGCGTCCCATGCTGCGAACTTTCAGTCTCTCCCAGAACTGCCATGCTGTTCTCCCCTCTTTCAAAAAGGTAGTGGCAGTGGTATCGATGCTGGTTTGCTCTACCAAACTCCCCTTTCCTCTAGTTGGATTGTCAGTCTGCGCGCTGGCTACCTTCAGTACGGTGGACTCTTAGAGGTCGATGAACAAACAACAGTGAATAATCAAGGGAATGCAGTTCCAGCAACGATCCGTCACTCCATTGATGCCAAGCTTGCAGCTATCTATGTAGAACCACTAGCAGGCTATCGAGTCACTGATCGACTAACGCTGCTTGGAGGCGTTCTCCTTGGCTTCCCTCTTGCACCTACTGCAACACAAACCGAGAAACTGATTACACCGACAACGGGTGCTCTCACCGTTCCAGAACTCGTTGGCTCTGGAGATATCGCTCAAGCTTCTAGTCTACACGCCGCGCTGACGCTTGGCGCAAGCTTCGATATTCCTCTTGGTCGTGGCAGTGTTTGGTTTCTTAGTCCTGAAGTGTTCTACTCACTGGCGCTCACGAATGTAGTGAGCGAAGAGAGTTGGAAAGTGAATACCCTTCGTGCTGGTCTTGCCTTGAAGTACTCCGCATCGCCTTTGACGATGCCAGATGCGCCAGTTGGACAAAAGACTCGTCTGGTTGCAGCCGTGAAAGCTTTCGGCATGCAAAGTCCTGACGACGTCGAAGAACCTATACTCAAGCTTAAGGTAGAAGAGTTCTTAGCTCGTACGCACAAGCCTCTGTTGCCCTACGTGTTTTTCGGCGCTGGTTCCGCGGAACTTCCTTTACAGTATCGTCAGTTAAGCGCAGCACAAACCTCTACATTTCAACCGGAACGATTCAATGATTCATCGTTACTCTCGGTGTATTACGACGTGCTGAATGTCATTGCCAAGCGATTGCGCGAGCGCTCATCTGCTAAGCTGAGTCTTATGGGATGCAACTCTAACGAAAGTACTGAGCGTGTCAATTTGGCTCTGTCACAGCGCCGTGCTGAAAGTGTTAAGAATTATCTCGTGTCTGTTTGGGGCATCGATGCATCGCGCATCGATTGCAAGTCTCGTAACCTTCCTGCTAATCCATCGAATGTGAATAAGGAGGAAGGGAATGCAGAGAATAGACGGGTGGAGATGAGCTCAAACGATCCAGAGATTCTGGCGCCGCTGGTAACTCGCGATACTCTTCGCGTTTCAAATCCCCCTTTGGTTCGCTTTCGTAGTAGTGTAGAGTCTGAAGCTGGCGTGGCGACCTATAGTTTGGCAGCATCGCAAGACAACAGATTGATTCAAGCCTTTAATGGCTCTGATGTCGTGCCCGAACAACTTGATTGGCACTTAGAAGACAACGCGACCACGATGCCTCGCACGGAAACACCACTGCAATACACCTTGCTCGTAAAGGATAAAACTGCACAAGACTACAGCACCGAAGTACAGACCATTCCTGTGGAACAGTTGACCATCGAGAAGAAGCGTCGTGAACGCATTGGTGATAAGGAGATCGATCGTTATACGTTGATGTCCTTCGGTTTCAGTCAAGCTGAAGTCGAGCCCGACAACCAACGCTATATCGAGAACATTCGTAAAGACATCTCGCCAAAAGCAACGGTGTACATCGTTGGCTCAACAGATACGATGGGCGATGCTGAGTTCAATCAGAACCTCTCAGAGCAACGCGCGAAGAGCGTTGCAAAGGTTCTACGCGCCAAGAACGCGGAAGTACGCGGCATTGGTGTTCAGAACACCTTCGATAATTCTCTGCCAGAAGGTCGATTCTATAATCGCACAGTGCGTATGCGCATTGAAACTCCTGTGCAATAATGTGTAGCTGCTATGTGTTGTTGGTTGCTGAGAGTAGCTGAAGTGCTTCGTGGCGATATACTCTCAATTCTTCGCACCGTAGCAAAAGCATACTCGCTCGTCGCCGCACCTCATTGCTGAGCTGCTACGAAGAGCTGCAACAAAGATCTGAATGCAAACACAAAAGGCTCGGGAAACCGAGCCTTTTGTGTTTGTAGAGATTCACGAGTGTGCTACTAAGCACGAGCTGAAGTCAACACTATTTCAAGCCGAGCTTCTGGAGATATTGCGGAGATACCGGCATTCCCCTACGAACAGCTTCTTGCGCGTCAGCGCGAGCAAGGTCAATCTTCCCTGTTGCATTATAGCTATACGAACGGTTGAGGAAGAACATGCCTTTAGGGTTGATGGCAATACATTCCGTGAATGGCTTGATGGCGAGTTCGTGTCGGTTCGACATTTGGTAACACACACCAATAGAATTACGATTGTCAACATCATTTGGATAGTACGTGATGTACTTCTCAAAATCGCGAATCGCCTCATCGAAACGCTTGAGGTCGAACAATGTGACAGCGCGATTGGCGTAGGCTGATTTATAGTTTGGATTCAGCTCGAGAGCGCGGTTGAGATCCTTCAAAGCAAGTTCCGACTTCCCTGCTCTCGCCAACAAAGCTCCTCGGTTATCGAGCGCTGGTACAAAGTCAGGACGCAGATCCAAGGCTTGCTGATAGTCAAGCAATGCCAAGGAATCCATACCCTTATCGAAATAGATATTTGCACGATTGCAATAGGCTTCATGATCAACTTTGTTCAGACGCATAGCTTTGTTGTAATACTCCAGAGCAAGGTCTGAATTGCCTTCACGTCGAAGCATGACTGCTCTATTCACATAAGCGCGCTCCGATGGCACTTTTGCAATAGCGTTATCCCACAATGCTGCACTCGACTTCCACGTACCAGCCTGCACATAACTCATGGCACAAAGCACCACACCAAGTGTACTGACAACTGCAATGGATGTGGACTGCTTGTTCGCAAACATCTTATCGATAAACCAACCAAGTATAACGAAGAGTCCGATGTACGGCATGTAGGTATAACGGTCAGCAATGATCGCGCTACCAATGACCTTGAATTGCAAGACCAGGATGAGATTCACTAAGTAGAAACCAAAGCCCCAGGCAATGATTGGGTAGTCCTTGCGCGTCATCCATGCTAAGGCTGCAGTGGCGATGAAGACAATTGGCGACAAGAAATACTCGATCGGAAGAGTCTCATTCACCGCAGGCAAAGGATAGAAAGCGCAAAGGTTTAAGGGAAGTACGAGCTTGATGATGTACATCATATAGCCGTAGAACATAAAGAAGAAGCGATTAACGAGCTCAAAGTGTCCTGCAGTATCTGTAGCACCAACGGTCTTCTGCGCACTCAAAGTCAAATACGTCAAGATGCCAGCAAAGAAGAGAAAAGGTATCTTCTCCAACAACAGATTCACGCTGAACTTGCGCGCTCTGAAAAAGTCGATCGTCAAGAGTGTACCTGCAAAGATGATTGCCGCAGGCTTCGATGCAAGGGAAAGCACAAACCAAAACAAACTGATCGCGTAACTGCTTTTGGAATCTTTGTCAACGTATTTGAGATAGCTAATTGCTGCCAGTAGGTAAAAGAAACTATAAAGTACGTCTTTGCGCTCCGAAACCCAAGCAACCGACTCCACGTGCATAGGATGCACGCCAAACAGTAAGGCAGCAGTGAACGACATCACCACATTCCCCTTCGACAACTTCCAGATAAAGAAGAATACCAGGACGGTGTTGGCGAGGTGCAAGAGGATATTGAAAACGTGATACGAGGTAGTATTCGGACCCGATATGGCATAGTTCACTGCCAAACTCAACATGGTGAGCGGATGGTAGTTCCCCTGCACAGGCACGGTCAAAATCGTCTTCATGTTACTAAAACTCCGGATGGCTTCGTTGCTCGCTGCATAGTCGTCGTCATCCCAGTTCACGAAGGTTCCATTGATGGCAGGAATGTAACAGATGGCTGTTAAGACAATACAGATGCCCAAAAGCATCATGATGAGGTTCTTGCTCACAACTGCCTTCTTCTTCGCAGAACCCTGTTCAGCACGCTGAGCCTTTGCGCCCTTGCCAGACTTCTCAACCTTCGCTGGCTTCGACCCCGCTGCATTGTCGGATTTTGCACCTTTGTTTTGCTTCATAGAGTATAAAAGACTGGTGTTTTCACATGTATTCGGTGAATATAGAATAATCGCAAGGAATAATCAATGCGTGAGAATACTGAGTGAGGGTCGCCAGCAGGCCTGAGCGACTCTAACAGACCTGAGGGTCTCAGCGAAGCTGAGGCTCTCAGTGTCTCAAGCAGATCCCAAGCTAGATACAGTGAGAGCCTCAGCTTCGCTGAGACCCTCACACTAATTTTACATCCCAATATGCCGTAAATACTCAGGACTCAGCTTCATACCACTCTTCATTGCTGCGTCAGCATCAGCGCGAGCGGATTCCATCTTGCCAAGCGCTGCGTAGCATTCAGAGCGAACCTGTAGTGTCAGCGCATTTCTCCGTACAGCAAAACACTGGCTGAATGCGCCTATCGCTTTTTCATATTGTGCCGTAAGCTTATAGCACATACCGAGCGAGAAACGACTGTCGACGTCTGCTGGATTGCCGTTGAGGATGCGTTCGTAATCACTAATGGCGAGACTGTGCTTGCCGCTGTTGTAAAGACAGATAGCGCGGTACAAATAAGGACTGCGATCCTCTGGCTTGAGTTCAATCGCGCGATTCAAATCTGCTAAAGCTAAATCGTTCTTCCCTGCTCGTGCATAGAGCGCACCACGATTGGTTAAGCCTGGAACAAAGTTGGGAACTATAGTCAGTGCACGATTGTAGTCTTCCAGCGCTAACGAGTCTTGATGCTTATCAAAGTAGATGTTCGCACGATTACACAATGCCCACTGATCGTTTGGAAAAAGACTCAATCCTTTGTCATAGTATGCCAACGCAGAATCTAGCTTCCCTTCGGTGCGAAATGAACTTGCACGACTAGTGTAGGCACGCTCCGATGGTTGTGAGGCAATAGCGTTCTCCCAGAGACTGATGCTGTTGTTGAAGACGCCTGCGTGAGCATACGACATACCAGCAAACACAACTCCAAGCACAGCCGTAGCGCCAAGTGCCATGCTTTGCTTGCCCGCGAGAACTTTGCTTAACAGCCATCCAAGTATAATGAAGAGTCCAACGTATGGCACATAGGTATAACGCTCAGCCATGATGGTGCTGCCAATCACTTTCCACTGCAACACAAGGACCAGATTAACGAAGAAGAAGGCGAAGCCAAAGGCAATGACCGGATGCTTCTTGTAAGTGAATGCCGCCAGAGCAACGCTTGCTGCAAACACCAATGGTGCGATATAGTACAAAGCCGGTAAGCTTGTGTGCATCAATGGCAAAGGATAGAAGATGGCAAGATTGACTGGCACAAACATCTTAACGATGTACATCATGTAAGAATAGAAACCGAAGAAGAAGCGTTGATCGAGACCAAAGGCGTTCGTTGTGTCTGTTGCCCCACCAATAGTCTGCGCCTGTAAGGTCAGTAATGCCATGATCCCGGACACTGCGAAGAAGGGAAGCTTCTCGAGAAGGAGAGAGGTGTTCCAAGAGCGCGAACGATAAAGATCGAGAGTGAAGAGGCTGAGAGGAAAGACGATGGCTGCAGGTTTGGAAGCAATCGAGAGTACAAAGGCAACAAAGCAAAGCGCCAATGATGTCTTGTCACTTCGATCTACATACTTCAAGTAGGCGATCATGCCTATGAGGTAGAAGAAGGTGTACAACACATCCTTGCGCTCAGAGATCCAGGCTACTGATTCCACGTGCATAGGATGCACGCCAAAGAGCAGGGAAGCAAAGAACGACATGATCATGTTACGCCCACTCAATCTCCACACGAAGAAGAAAACCAGCGCCGTGTTTGCAAGGTGGAGGAGGAGGTTCAGAAGATGGTACGATGACGCGTCATTTTTCGAAATAGCATAATTGAAGGCTAAACTCATTACCGTGAGTGGGTGATAGTTACCCTGTAACGGCTGACTAAACATCTTGCCTAGATTGGAAAAACTCCGGATAACCTCATTCTCATACACATAGTCGTTGTCGTCGAGATTGATGAAATCCGCGTTCAACACCGGTAGGTACGCCAGAAAACTCACAAGCACACAGAATCCCAGAAGCATCAGCATCAGACGCTTCGTGCTCGCATCCATCTTCGAATGCTTCTGCTTCTTGTTTGATCCTGCTTGTGGTGCTACTGCTTCAGCTTTTGCGGACTTCGACTTCTTATTCTGCTTCATGTGCAAGCGCGCATTCACGCGGTTAAGGATGCTACAATCCAATCAATATAAAGAATTGCCTGGATTTGCCCCTGCGTGGTATCACGTACTCCGAGGGAGTTCAAAAGGCACTGCTACAGCCGACTCATCTTCAACCCAGGGCTTCGCCCTGGCTGTACTCGTACAACGAGCTAGAGTGCTGACCAAAGTTCCAGCGCACGGAAGAGCATAGAGCTGGCAGTCATGAACTGAAGAGTAGTTGGATGCCAATATTGGTTCTCGGGAAGAGAATGAGTTGGCTTCTGAAAGCCGAGAAGGGGACAGGACTACTTCGCGTTCTTAAACAGCTCGTCACTGAGGCCGCTATTTACTTTATAGTTCGTGAGCGCAAGAAGGATGGTGCCAGATTTCTTCTCTGCAGGAGAATCATCGGTCTTCTTTGTACGATTCAAATCGGTAGCAACACCTTTGGGCATTTTGAACTTCTTGACGTCGACCACAAAACGGATCAGATCTGGCAAGCCATAGGCAATCTGTGAACCATAGCTGTACTCCACGTTGATACTTCCACTGCTGCGTGTGGTAATCAGCGCTTTGCGAACAACATGGGCTTGGTTGTCAACCCAGAGTTTGGCGAGAATGAGGTCCATGGTATCAGACACTGGCAGAAGGGTAATGATGTTGCAAGCAACTGAACCTATGGTCTCAGTGCCTGTAGATACTGCCGTGTATAGATCCCTACGGTTGAGAATGCGGTTGAGCTCCATGAATCCTTGCTTTGGCAGAATGGCGATTCCCGTGGAAACCATCGAGAACTTCGCAGGTGCCTTGAAGTACACTGTTGCTTTTACCGGTTGGATGTTTACCAGTGGGATGTCGGGCGTAATCACTAAGTCAGCCGAGTAGTCCTTGGCTTTGTTCATCGTGCTCGTCACCTTGGTTAGAATCTGATTCGCATCCTGTGCGCCGAGCAGCGAAGCTGCGAGCATGAAGATGAAGACTCTTGAACTCACTCGAAATGCTGATGAAAGGATCATGTTAGGCTTTGATGTCTTTGGTATGAAAGCGCCACAACGCAACAGCCATGAGCAGAATGTTGTGACTAACAAGTATGCTCACAGACTGCCAGATCTGTGCAGTTGGTAACGGATCTTCAAACAAGCTTCGCCACGAAGCCATGTGTGTGGTGAAGAGGAAAGGTCGAATGGAATCGAAGACACGAACGTCTAAGCTTCCGATGATAGTAAAAAGGATGATGGTTGCCATGGTGGCAACGATGGGTCCAATGGAGTTATCACTGAAGCAGGAGAGGGTAATGGAGAGAGAAGACACGGTGAGCAGAGCCAACCATGCGACCACTAATCCATAACCGAAACGCCAGAGCACATCAGCCTCAGGCAGGATGACGAGTCCATCGCTATTCAATACCACCACATCACCTACACCAAACATTTGATGTGCCACGAAGATGCCCAGGAAGCCAAGCCAGAGAATGATGAGAGCGGTGTAGGATGCGCCTGCAACGAACTTCGACAGGAGAATGCTAGAGCGCGACAAAGGCTTGGTAAGCAGCATACGTATGGTGCCCGATGCACCCTCGCCGCTGACTAAGTCGCCAGTAACTAGTGCTACGAGCAATGGTACGTGTATGATCAAGGTCTGAAGGATGATAAACGCAACAAGGTTTCCATTGAGAATGTTTCCATGGAAACTCAGAGTCTGCTCAAAGCTCGCTGTGGCGAAAGAAATGAAGTTGAGACCATCAGCCTTCATAGCAAAGAGTACCACTGCGACGAGCAGAGTGATCGCGCCCAATCCTAGATAGGATCTGGGCTTGGCGGCTATCTTGATGATCTCATTGATTATGCTTTTGAGGAACATCAGGAGTTGATCATGGTGATGAAAAATTCTTCAAGCTTTCTGCGCGACTCAATGCCGAACACCTCAATACCTTGGTCCACAAGCATGCGATTGAGTTGAGGTACTCGCTCTTTGTGCATGGAGAGTTGCAGACGTGTTCCCTCAACATCCACGATATGGATGTCTGGGAAGTGTAGTTTCACAAGAGCAGCACCTTGCTGTGCGCTACCAAGATCAAGCGCGATCAATAGTTCGTCGGCATGAAGTAAGTCTGCCACAGCGCCCTCCACAACAGTGTTTCCTTTGTTGATGATGACCATGCGATTGGCAATGAGTTCAATCTCAGAGAGCTGATGGGAAGACAAGAGAATGGTTTTGCGGTGTTCGTCACGCAACTGCAAAATGAGCGTGCGCAGTTCAACGATGCCTTGGGGGTCCAAGCCATTGGTTGGTTCGTCGAGAATGATAAGCTCAGGATCATGGAGCAGAGCTTGAGCTAAACCTAAGCGTTGTTTCATCCCTTGAGAATAGCCGCCTACTTTGTCGCGCTCTCGACCCTTTAGTCCAACAAACTCCAACATCTCATAGATCTTGGATAGGGAAATGGACTTTGTGCTTAGCCGTGCTGCTAGCTTTAGGTTAGTTTCTGCGCTCAGGTATTTGTAGAAGTCAGGCTTTTCGATGATGCAGCCGATACGCGAGAGAATCTCATTGCGATGATGCTTCAGGTCCTTGCCAAAAATCTGTATGCTACCGCTATCGCTTCGAATGAGCGAAGTCATGCAACGAATGGTGGTGCTTTTGCCGGCGCCATTGGGACCGAGAAAGCCAAAGACATCGCCAGGGTAGATCTGAAAAGATACGTCCTTGACCGCCTCAAAACTGCCAAAGCTCTTGCGGAGGTTCTTGACTTGGAGAATGGGGACATCAGGTGGCTGCATAGATCCGAGTCAACGAATAGCGTGAAAAAGAATTGTAGCGAGGAAAATGCTATGAGTGACGGTGCTGGTCACTCATGCGAAGCTGAACCATGAGATAGAGCCACCGTACAAAGCTTTCCTGAATCAGGCTCTGAGTGGGCGTTCCACCCTGATGGCCTGCATTGTAATCGACCCAGAGCATAATGTTGTTGCGCTGGGAGGTTAAGGATTGTGCTGCGGCAACAAACTTCTTTCCGTGTAGTGGGTCTGTTCGCGAGTCGTGCGCTGCCACGCAGACAAGCATAGAAGGAAGATTGAGTCCTTCTCGTAATTGATGATAAGGAGAGTAGGCCAAGAGATTGTGGAAGTCATCGTAATTCGCTGGGTCTCCATACTCGGGAATCCAGAATCGAGCAATGGAGAAGTTGACGTAGCGTACCATGTCGAGCAAGGGAACACTGCATTCTACAGCAGCAAACAGTTCTGGACGTTGACATGCTACAGCGCCAACAAGTAAACCGCCATTACTTCCGCCTCGAATTGCCAGGCGCTTGCTTGAGGTATAGCCTTCGCGAATCAAGAATTCTGCGGCAGCAATAAAGTCATTGAAGCAGTTTTGCTTTTTCTCGCGCATGGCTGCGCGATGCCAATCTTCTCCATACTCATCTCCACCACGTATGCCTGCGTGTGCAATGATGCCGCCTCGTTGAAGGAAGCTGACTGTTTCAGGACTGTATGCCGGGAGGATGCCAACGCCGAAGCCACCGTATCCATTGAGTAGAACGGGGTGGGTGCCATCGAGACTGATATCTCGTCGGCAGGTAACGCATAACGGAACCATCGTTCCATCGCTTGATGCATAGTGCAAGTAGCGTGTATGCCATTCACGCAAATCCTGTTGGGTGGGATCGGACCACACGCGGGTCCATTTCCAATCATCAACATGGAGTTTGTACAAACTTGGTGCAGTGCAGTACGAGGAAGCACTTACATAGAGTGAGTTGTCGTGATCTGAATAAAGAATTGAGCTGATATTCGAAGGCTCTGGAAGTCCAGCCTCCATAACGAATGTCCCATCACTTCGATACACGTTGAGAAAGCACTGAGCAGCGGCACGATAACTAATGAAGATGTAGTCATCGGATATTGCCAAATCCATGATGCTGTTTTGGGTCTCTTCTATAAGGACCTCTGCATCGGCGTAGTGTGGTTGATCTTTCGTACTGCGAAGTATTCTGCCGTTGGGCGCATCATGCATACTAAACCAGTACACCCACTCTTTACGAGCTATGGGCATAGCAAAACTGTCAGCATCCGAATAGAGTATGGAGCTTGGATTGATAGCCTTGCTATCATCAACCAATCCCTCTAGACTAAGTTCCACGCCATGTTGTAAGTAGGTTGCATAAACGCGCAAGTCAGAGTGTTCGTATTCCACAACTCCGATGTAATGCTGTGCGTCCACACTACGATGAACAATCGTGTCGGCCGAGCGATCAGTACCAAAACGGTGCTGATGTATTGTCCAAGCCTCTTGTCGCGATAAACTCTGCTTCGAGACTGGCTTAAAGAAACAGGATAGAGAGTCGCGACTCCAAACGAAGTCTCGAACAGATTCTAAGCGCTCAAACTGTTCCTCCCCAGTAGTGGAGCTAATGAAATAGACGTCGAGCGTTTCAGCTCCTTTGCGTTGAACTCCTATAGCACAGATTTCTCCGTCAATGTTTACATGATACGAGTGTATGGATGCACTAGAATCATTGCAGCGCTGTACCGGATCGAAGAGTACTCGATCTTCAGCTCCTATTCTTGTGCACAAAACTCTTTGTGCTACGCCTTTCATACGACGATAGAAGAACACGCGTCCTTTGCGTGTGTAGGGTTCGTAGTCGCGGTCGCAGTCATACAGCTGTGTGAGCTCCGCGTGCAGCATTCGGTACTGATCCTGAAACTGCTCTAGGTAGTTGGTTGTAGCAGCGTGCTGTTGCGCAGTCCACTCTTGCACCTCAGGCTGAGAGGCGTCTTCCAACCACTGAAAGTCGTCGCGTATTTCAACATCGTGCATGCGATAGCGAAATTCTCTGCGCGGGTTGACAGTAGCGTGAAATTGGGGATGAGTAACTGAGGCTTTGGTAGAGCTGACAGACATATAGTTCCGAATCTCATTTGTCGAAGTCCTCAATATAGCAGCATTTAGCTTGCGACAAGTGCTCTGCGCAAGGGACTTTTCAACCGCTCGGCTCAGCTCGTCAGATAGAAAAACTCTGTGTTAGTCTTTGCCGCGCTTGGGATTTTGCACGAGGCTTGGATGTTGAGAGCGTTCAATGGGAAGCGCAGCTTCCCCTGTGTAAGAATAATCTCAGGAAGTCGATCAGGAACTTATCTAGACATGTTTGTTGCACAACCGCAGCTCATTCATCTGTTTAAGGGCACTTCATAGCCGATTACGCGTAGTCGTGCAACCAATGAAAGTGCTCGCGGACGATTCGTTGTTTCTGGCTGGAGATGAAGAGTCGGAAGGCTTCGGCTACCGGGCTCAGTTTCTTCTGCTTGTGCCAGACTAGTCGCCAAGTCGAGTGCACAGGGAAGCCCTTCATTGGAATGACGCGGAGGCTGCCCTCCTGTAACTCGCTTTTAATGCTGATAGTTGGCATGATCGAGCAACCCAGACCAGCGATGATGGCTTGCTTAATAGCCTCGTTGGAGCTGAGCTCCAGTCGTTTGTTGAGAGGAAGTCCAAGCCGACTCACCACTTCATCCATCATCTCGCGGGTACCAGAGCCGTCCTCCCTATAGAGAAAGGGTAAGCTGCTGAGCTCACGTTTGCTGATACGACCAGATGAAAGAATACTCGTACTGGCTACAAAGTGAAGAGTGTTGCGCATCAGGTCGATACAATTAAGGCTGAAGCCTGTGGGCATGAGCGAAACGAGGGCAAAGTCGACTTCGTTGCGGTCTAAACTCTCGGATACTCTCGCACGGTTGGTCACATCAACGCTGAGGTCGACTCCGGGATGTTCGCGAGTGAAATCGCGAATGAAGAAGGGCAGTACATACTGCGCGGTGCCAACGATGGAAAGTCGTAAACGCCCACTGAGGTGTCCCTTAAACGCCTCTGTCCGATGGTCAATCTCAGCTACTTCATCCAACACACGCTCAGCAGCACGAGCGATTTCCATTCCGAAGTCGGTGACGTACAAGCGACGTCCCACGACTTCAGTCAATGGCACATCAAAGTTCTGCTGGAACTGCGAGAGTTGGATAGACACAGCCGGCTGTGTAAGATGAAGCTCTGCAGCAGCCTTTGTTACAGAACGTGTCTGTGAGATTTTGAGGAAGACGCGAAGCTGATGCAGCGTGTAGTTCATGGCTATGCATAAGGAACGTTTATGATTGTCATAGTAAAGATAAATAAAGGTCTATAGATAGAATAGCCGAGATTTGTGAAGGTTAATGAAGGAATGGATGTATATATCAAGAGGAATGAACATGTCGACAACAACATCAACAACAATTACGATCGCTCGGGGAGACGGTATTGGACCCGAGATTATGGATGCAACCTTGAGTATTCTCCGTGCTGCAGAAGCGCGCATTGTGTGTGAGGAGATTCAGGTTGGAGAGCAGGTGTATCTGCAAGGGAACCCAGCAGGTGTTGCACGAGATGCCTGGGATGTGATTCGCCGTAACAGAGTCTTTCTCAAGGCTCCAATTACAACACCACAGGGTGGGGGATACAAGAGTTTGAACGTGAGTGCGCGCACATACTTGGGATTGTACGCGAATGTGCGTCCTTGTGTGAGCTATGCACCGTACGTGCGCACAAAGTTTCCAAGCTTAGACGTCGTAATCATTCGCGAGAATGAAGAGGATGTCTATGCGGGAATTGAGTATCAGCAAAGTGACGAAGTTACACAGTGCTTGAAACTGATCAGTCGTCCTGGTTGCGAGAAGATTATTCGCTATGCTTTTGAGTACACGCGCCATCACGGACGTGAAAAGCTCACTTGCTGCACCAAAGACAACATCATGAAGCAAACCGATGGTCTCTTCCATCAGGTCTTTGATGAAATAGCATTGGAGTACCCTGAAATCAAGACGGAGCACCTCATTGTCGACATAGGAGCCGCCAGACTGGCGGATACTCCAGAGAACTATGATGTGGTGGTGCTGCCAAACTTGTACGGAGATATTCTCTCGGACGTTGTCGCTCAGATTGCTGGCTCTGTAGGTCTTGCAGGATCCTCCAATATCGGAGAAGAATGTGCAATGTTCGAGGCGATCCATGGTTCAGCGCCAACCATTGCCGGACAAAACATCGCGAATCCTTCAGGCTTGCTACATGGTGCGTTGATGATGCTCCACCACATCGGACAAAGCGATGTGGCTGATCGTATCAACAATGCATGGCTGTGCACTATTGAACAGGGTGTACACACAGCCGATATCTATGATCCCGCTCACAGCACTCGTTTGGTTGGAACACGAGAGTTTGCTGAGGCGGTTATCGCTAATCTGGGTGCACATCCAAAGAAGTTGCATCCGGTGGAGCATACAACAAGTGCTGTACTTACTCTACCACGTTATGTACGCAAAGCTGCAGCAGCGAAGAAGCTCATTGGCGTTGATCTCTTTGTTCACCATCGTGGTACGGATGCGAATGAGTTAGCAAAGCAGATGCAGACACTTGGCTTGCCAACAAGTTCGCTCACCATGATCACCAATCGTGGTACTAAAGTGTGGCCAAATGGATTTAGCGAAAGCTTCTGCACAGATCACTGGAGATGTCGCTTCGAAGCAACCTCAGGCGAGTTCACGAACGCTGATATCGTAGAACTCTTGCGCGCTGCAGATGCGCAGAAGGTAGATGTCATCAAAACCGAGAACCTCTATACTTTCGATGGTAAACGAGCATACTCGGAAACTCAAGGTCAATAGTGCTTACAATCGAAGCGATCTGACATTTCGTACTTCGATGATGAGTCGTATGATGCAAAGAGCAGCTGTCTGATTCAGACAGAACTGCTCTTTTGCTTTTCTTAGCAGGTCAACTCCGGTATATTGTCGCGGAAGTGAAGAGTACTGAGGTGAGTACGACACGCTTCACAGAACATTAATAGCCTGTACTCAAACCAATACGCTGAGAACACGCAATGAAACACGAGAACAGAGGACCAATGAGTACGGTGTATCAAAGCAAAAATCGTTTCTGTACGCAAAGACTGCGTCCGACATCATTTCATTCAGTAACAAGCAATCCGTTTCATAGCCTTCGAACTAAGATTGTAGTTCTTGTGCTGTTCCTCGCAGCCGGACTGAGCAGTTCAGCACAACGGAGTATTGCCATTAGCATCGACGATGTGCCCAATGTGCGACTAGGAATAGCGTCGCAAGGAAAGAGCGAGTTACTCAGGCTCCTTGACTCCGCACGCGTTCCCAGCACGGTCTTTATTAATGAGATTAACGTCGACAAGATTATAGCAAACGGCGGAGATTCAAATGTCTTGCGAAGCTGGATAACCAGTCCAAGCGTTGAACCAGGACTTCACACCTATTCACATCCCAGACTAACCAGTGTTGGTACACGCGCATTCTTGGAAGATGTAGATAGAGGAGCCAAACGCACACGCGCTATAGCGCAGTCAGTGTCGAAGAGCGTAGAGTGGTTTCGCTTTCCTTACAACGATTGTGGTGCCGACTCACTTCAACAGGATACTCTCGTGAAAGAGCTATTGGAGCGCGGCTTCAAGGTTGCGCCCTTTAGTGTAGAGAGTGCAGACTACGTGTTTAATATGCTCTATGAGGCACGTCTGGATGCGGGCTTGGTGGCTGAGGCAGCGCAGATACGTGAACGATACATACAGTTTAGTATACAAGAGTTGGGTTATATGGACTATGTAGCAGAGAGCATAGGCGCTCGTGCAATGTCGCACATTTTCTTGTGTCATGACAACACACTGAATCGCGATGCTATGTCTGCACTCCTTGCTGCGTTCCGCAGCAAGGGTTATCGTTTTGTGTCGCTCACTGAAGCACTGCGCGACCCACACTACAAGCGTCCTCTTGCGTATCATGGCAAGGCAGGAATCTCGTGGATCTATCGCTGGGTAGCAAGTCCAGCCCAACGTAAAGCCTTTCAACGCGCCGAGCCAGGCATCGATGATTTGATGGAAGAGTACCGTAAACTGCAGCGTGAGCGCTGAGTTGAAAGGGAGAATTGGTCGGCTTTGAGGACGACCTGCATGAAGCAAATACAGTTGATCGTGATGCTCAACAGCCTACTATTTACAGAGCAAGAGTGTGCTCATTGAGAGTGTACGGAGGTTTCGAAGCTGCAGACAATACACGCCGTTACTCAGACCATCGAGCGCAGTGTGTTGCAGTGCGGCTCGAGTGGTAGTTGGGGAGGTGTACTGCTTGCAATAGCGTCCGAGGATATCGACAACGACAACTTCATACTCTGTCCATTCATCGATCAGATTCTCAGAGACAGTAGTCACCGAAGGACGGCGATCCCCCACGCGTACTTCGTCGACCCACATTGTTTGCTCCACTGGCGAGCCATCACCGATGTAGGGAGCAATAAGAAACTGATTAAACATCATGCTAGGATGCTGCGCAGTGCGCAGCATGATGTTCTGTGCACTGATGAGCAGTGAGTCATCGAACCAGTATTGTGCAATGCCATCTGCGATAGCTTTGTCATCAACGATTGAATTAAGACGGAAGTACGCTTCAACGTGATGCCAATCATTCTGATAATATGGTCCTTTGTCGAAGAGAAAAGTGAGCTTTGGTGAAACCCATTGTTTGCCGTTGAACCAGAGATTGTTCGAGGGATAGCAGTCACCGGTTGGATAGGCGTCGCTACTTCCGTTACAGCCTGCAACCGCACGCAGTTCGGTCGTTTTAGAAATATCTTGCTTGATGTGTGCCGTGTCGATGTTCTTAGAGTCTTGCATGGCAAGCAAAGGACGTCGTTCGTTTTCTTCAATGTAGAGCGTCAGATGCGTGTAGGAGGGTCCGACGTAGCGATCATCCTCCGTCGTCACAAAGTGAAACTGATGCGGATGATAGGGCTTATTGGATCCAGTCCAGTTCACGCTGTACTTTATCCAAAAACTGAGGTAGACTTCTGGACTTGGTGTAAACAAACGACGCACAGCTCCGCCGTTGGCGGTGCGTGCACCTTTGAGAAAGTGATACTTCAACGAAGCAGCAGAACCTGGAATGTGCTCTGTAGAGTCGATGATGAGATAGTTGTTGTCGTACCATCCCCGCTGCTCATAGGCATCATCGTCGAATGACTCGTGAAAGAAGGTGCTTTGAGCTTGAAGTCTGGTCGAGCAACAGAAAACGACAATAACCAAGTGAACAACAGAAAGGAAGATTCTGCTAAACGAGTGATCTCGCATGTTTCATTCCTCAGTGATAGGCAAAGCATGTTGAGCGCAAGCTAGCTGGTTGTAGATTGACCAGCAAGTGCGAAAGAGAGTCAACACTGTACTTCTTTGGCCAGCAAGCTATGGTGAATTGCACCTAGGCCATTGGTGTTAGTGAGTACGTACAACAAAATCTACGAGAACAAACCAGATATGAAAGAACTGAAGTATATACTATGTGCGCTGAGTGTATTTCTCTGTTGCGCCATGAACAGCTATGGCCAAGGATGCAGTGATGCGGGCTTATGTACCATCAGCAGCTTTAAACCGCACAGTGCAGACAGTCCAAGTGCGTTAGAGAACCAATTCAAAGTAGGTGCGTTCTATGGCAAAGCGGATAACGCCATTTCAGTGTATGGAAGTTATGTGGAGTATTCTCGGCAGTTGAGCGAAGAGTTCGGGCTCAACGCCAAACTCAGTTCGCTTGCACAGAGTGGAAATGGGATCTCAGTGTTTGGTCTGTCGGACCTCTTTGTGAACGCCAACTATCGTACAAGTGCAGGGCTACGAGTTACCTTGGGAGCGAAGGTGCCAATTACTCAGGCAAACAAAACCCTCGACAATCTTCCACTTCCAATGGACTATCAGGCAAGTTTGGGAACATATGATGTCGTACTCGGTCTTGGCTACGAGATCGCAAAACTTCAACTCGTGGCTGCAATCCAACAACCACTACGTCAAAATGACAACCGCTTTGTTGCGACGGCATACACGCCAGGCTCCGTTCTACGTAGCTTTCCATCGACGAACGCCTTCGAGCGCAGCGCTGATGTTCTTCTGCGAGTATCTTATGCACTACATCTAGGTTCTGGTCTTACATGCACCCCAAGCATCCTACCAATTGTTCACCTAGCAAACGACAAGTACACTAACGCATCAGGCGATAAACAAGAAATAGTAGGATCACGAGGACTTACACTCAACGGAAACATTTATATTGATTACGAATTAAACACGCACAGTTCGCTTCAACTAAATGCTGGAATGCCCTTGATTGCTAGAGATGCGCGACCCGATGGGTTGACACGGAGTGGGATTGTTAATCTTGAGTATAGATTTGCGTTTTGAACGTCTCATAGCATGATTGGTTCAGTTTCTTCTGCAGTGAGAAGAGATAGTAAACACGGAGAATGCTTCTCAAAGTAGTTGTGAGGTTCTTCCATTACTCGTTTGCTGATCATCAGCGATTTAGAAACATTAAAGGCCCTATACCATATGCAAGAAAAAGACCTCAAAGACTTCTCAGATCAAGAGTTGCTCGACGAAGAAAAGAAGTTGAAATCGTTCTCCGTAACCAATGCATTCCTCATTGGTGCATTGATGGGCATCATTGCTTATAGTGTGTTTGCAAGCACCTGGGGAATGTTGACCCTCATTCCTTTGTACTTCATTTACAAAATGACAAGTGATCCTAGAAACAAGAGGATGGAGCAAGTGAGTGTGCTTTTGAAAGAGAGAAATCTGAGGTAGTCACAAACCTGAGGGTCTCAGCAAAGCTGAGGCTCTCAGTGTCTCAAGTAGATCTCTGCTCGCGACAGTGAGAGCCTCAGCTGCGCTGAGACCCTCACGCTATCGACAGTGAGAGTTTCAGCTTTGCTGAGACGCTCACAACCGACTTGAGCACAACGTTTGTTCTACACTATTCGCAATTGGAAGAATGGCTAAGGCTAAGACAACATCTACAGATGTAGACGTACTAGGTTTCGTTCAATCATACGTTGAGAACGCTCAGAAGAAGGCTGACAGCCTCCAACTCATTGAGTTGATGAAAGAATGGTCTGAGTGCGAACCAAGAATGTGGGGACCAACCATTATTGGATTTGGAGACTATCACTACAAGTATGAGAGTGGTCATGAAGGAAACGCCCCAGTCATTGCTTTCTCGCCACGGAAGACTGCGCTGACCTTGTATGTGTACTCTGATACGGAACGAAGCAAAGAACTGCTGACAAAACTTGGTAGCTTCAAAAAGAGCGTTGCCTGTATCTATGTAAAGAAACTCTCGGATATCAATCTGTCAGTCTTAAAGGAACTCTGCTCAGAATCTATTCGATATATCTGCGAGCATCATGAGTGTTCTTGTCGGCCGAAGAAGAAGTAGTAGGCTGAGGGCCTCAGCGAAAAACCTGAGGGTCTCAGCGAAGCTGAGGCTCTCAGTGTCTCAAGTAGATCTCTGCTCGCCACAGTGAGAGCCTCAGCTTCGCTGAGACCCTCACACCAAGCGCTGAGACCCTCACCCTGACGCAATTTTCGCGATGTTTGTACTTGGAAGTCCATCAACACTTGAGAGGCGCTGTGAATAGTGTAGAGTATTACGTCAGAACACTGATCATCGTCATCAGTACAAGCATACGTGGTTGCGCCTTTTTAGTGCATCGATTGTTCGGTGGCAAAGCATCCGATTGTTTTGTTCACGTTCGCGCTTGGTGCAGAAGTGTGTTGCGATGGTCGGGCGTGAAGATTGTCGTGGAAGGACATGAACTTCTGGATCCCAATGAGCCCTACATCTTTATAGTCAATCACTCTTCTCTCTTCGATATCCCCGTTGTACAGGTTGGCCTCAACCGCGATGTACGCATTATGTATAAGAAGGAACTCGAAAAGATTCCCTTCATGGGCTGGGCAATGAAGTACTCGAGTTTTGTTCCTATTGTTCGCGAGAAAGCTCGGGATGCTATGTCGACCGTTCAACATACGGTCGACGCTATTCGGAACGACCCTTCAGACCTCATGGTCTTCGCAGAAGGTACGCGTACACCCGATGGCTCGCTGCAAAAGTTCAAACGCGGAGCGTTTATTCTTGCAATCAAAGCTGATCGTCCGGTAGTGCCGGTTGCTATCGTTGGTACTTTTCAGGTGCTGCCGAAAACTACCTTGCGCTTTAAGAAGGGGATAGTGCATCTGCGTATCGGACATCCCATGCGCATTGAATCTCGTGACTACACCCGCCAAGAAGAAATACAACTCATGGAGAAAGTGCACTCACAAGTGCAAGCCCTCATCGATGGTGTGAAGCCTTCGTAAGACTCTCGTTTATAATAGTCAAAGGTTGGGATCTCTCTCTGCTCGAACTTCACTGTAATCAACAGTCGTGAAGACAGCTTCGATTGTGAGAGTTGGTGTGATGCGTCATGAAAGCAATGTTCACTAGCGCGCCATGCATCGCACGCATACACTCATGTGAGTGTAGGTATGGCTAGTTCTTCTTGCAGATGGCAACTAAGCTGACACCAAATGGGAAGGACATCATCTTGAGAAATGGTGTCTCAGCCTTAAAAATTGCATCAAAGAGTCTATTAACAAACGACGGAACAGGATCCACCACAGCATGTATATCCTCTGGCTTGAGATTCTTCTGCGTCATACGCTTCAGCGCTGCCAAAGGAAAAAGAAAGCTGTTGAAGTAACTGAGTTTGACCACGCTGAAACCAGCTCCCTCCATTAAGGCACGAAACTGCGCCTTCGAATAGCGTCGATAATGCATGTGAATCACGTCGTGTGCACTCCACATCCAGGCATTTGCCGGCACACTTGCGATGAAGTAACCGCCCTCGCGCAAGAGATCGTGAACTTGAGCCACGACTGCCTTGTCATCCTCAATATGCTCAATCACATCGAGCATGGTCACCGCGTCCACTTTATAACTCTCACGAGGAAAGTTATCCAGCGTTCCAAGGTGTAAGTGCTCTAAACCACGCTTCTTACAGTATTCAATAGCCAGAGCTGAAGTGTCGGTGCCAACCGCTTTGTAGTCACGAGCAAGTTCTGACAAAAACCCGCCAGTTCCACAGCCTACATCCACAACGGTCGAGCCTTTGGCCAAATGACAGTAGTGGTTAATCAGCGAATGGATGATATGAGCCCGCGCGGTGAACCACCAATACGAGCTCTCAACCTGAAAATTGGAGTGATAGACTTTTTCTTCCATAGGACCGGTAAAATACGAGAAAAGAAGAGAAGGCACGCGTTGAGCGCTCCGCTTTCGCATTCAGTAGGCCTCCTACTGCGGCAAACAGGCTTAAGCTCCTTTGCGAAATAGCCCTTCGGTCATTTCCACTGGACGGACCCGCTAAACGATTGCCTCAAAATCGCGAAGAATTGAGGTTGAGGGAGCTAGAGATATTTATGCATTAGATGTAATCGGACCTTATTGTCGCTCAATTTCTGACACCAAACGGCCGATCATACACATTGACAGTCTGGATTCCCATGATTCTGAGCTGGCTTCCATGCCCTGAATCAGCGCTGTTTCATGGATATCGGCGCAAGCCCAGACCGATCCCGGCGATGTTGAAACTTCACCAACAACACAACTATGGATACCTTTTCTCATTCCAAATCGAGTGCAGCTATGAACGAAATCGTTCAGGTTGTGAGCTTCAAAGTCAACGGCGAAGAATATGGCGTTGACATTTTGAAGGTGCAAGAAATCAATCGTACGATTGAGGTAACACGAGTGCCCAACTCCCGCGATCACATCGACGGCGTTATCAACCTGCGTGGTAAAGTCATTCCAGTCATTGACCTGCGCAGTTGCTTTGGCTTTGAACGTCGCGCTCACGATCACAACACACGCATTATCGTGGTTGAACTCGAAGACAAAATCGTTGGATTTGTCGTTGATCAAGTGTTAAAGGTTCTTAGCATTCCACACAACGTTATCGAAGACACGCCACCTGTATTGGGCGCAACTAAAACAGACTACATCCGCAGCGTTGCAAAGTTTGAAGACCGACTTATCATTCTCCTCGATCCAGAACGCTTGCTGAGCGAGAGCTTCAGTAACACAGAAGTTGAAGTGGGCATCTAGTGATTTCAGTCAAGAATACTCTCAGACTGAACTGAGATTAACTGCGGGCGAATACTTGGAGTACGACACAAACTTGGGAGTCTTAGAATGGATCTGATGAATGTACAAGGAAGTCCGGTGACCGTTGATGCAGACGCACGTCGCCATGCACTTGAACTCTTGGCAGCGGTCGACACAGCAGAGTCTGTGCATCAACTTGTGGCTGCTCTGGGCGATTCCGTTCGAGGTGTTCGAGCTGCTGCCTTCAACTCTCTGGAACAGCTTCGCTGTCCTGAGGTCTACTCTGCCCTCGTGAACTGTCTGAATCAAAAGAACCTCGTTGTCCGCAACGCAGCATCCCTGCTTCTCATCAACATGCAACTGCGCGCCGTTCCTGCACTCGTCCCAGCCTTGAAGAATCCGGATCATGACGTTCGCAAGTTTGTTGTCGATATCCTTGGACTCATTCCTGATAACGGCGAAGACCTCTCACTGCTTCCTCTGGTCCACGATACAGATGATAATGTCCGCATCTCTGTTATTGAAGCACTTGGCAATATGAAGTCACAGCAGAGTGTTGATGAACTCATCAAGATCTATGCTGCCGACGAGAACATGCGTGTAACAGTGTGCGAAGCTCTGGGTAAGATTGGTGGCTCTGCATGTGAAGCATTTCTCCTCTCTGAAGCACAGCAACAACGCAGAGCTGCTGAGTGTGACGACCTTCTACTGGCAACCATTCTCGATGCCCTGGCTCAGTGCGGTTCTGAACAATCTGTGGCTTTCCTACAAGAACTGCTCGATGAAGCGGAAGTGGAGATTCAACACGCAGCAATGAGCGCGCTTATCTGCATACATGAGAACGTCATAGGCACTACCGATGAATTACGCGGCTATGTGGTGGCTCTCACAGCAATGCTCCATTCTAATAATGAAGCTCATGCATCAGCTGCCGCTAAGACGTTAGCAGCCTTTCCGGAGAGTGAAGCATTGAATTCACTCCTCAGTGTGGCTGGACACAGTACTGCGCTCGATCAGATCTTGATTACCGCTATCGGTCAGCGTCCCCATGGTTTAGAAGAAATCATAAGTCTCATTGTTAACCAAGCAGCTTCGCTGCTTGCTGAACAACTTAGTGTGCTCCTCGTGGTATTCCGCGAGCATCTGGCTATCGTTCAACAAGCGGGAGCAGAGACGGTAGAACAAGTCTTTGCCATCTTCGAACAGCTCAGAACACTTTGTCATGACGAGCAGCGCGCATTGGTCGACGACATTCTCATGATGTTAGACTACGACCGAGCTATGATGCTTGAGGAAACCAACGAGGGAGGCGAGCGGCTCTAATGGAAACGAAATTCAGTTTGCCGCCTACTTTAAACCTAGGGACACCTACAGCGACGGTAAAGATGTCGGATGAGACCTTTGCGCAACTCCGAGATTTCATCTACACAAAAACAGGCATTTACTTCCAAGACATGAAGAAGTATTTGCTTGAAGGTCGCCTGGCTAAGCGTTTGCGCGTGCTCAACATGAATAGCTTTGAAGAGTACTTGCGACACCTTCGTATGTCGAAAGCTGGTGCAACAGAGCTACAAGAGCTCTTCAACCATGTTACAATCAATGAAACCTACTTCTTCCGCAACGACTCACAGTTTGAAGTCTTAGAAAAGAACCTGGTACCAAAGATCCTTGCAGCCAAAGCAGCATCCCCACGAAAGAAGTTGCGTATCTGGAGTTCTGCTAGTTCATCAGGCGAAGAAGCATACACTTTGGCAATGATCTATCTCGAAAAGATCAAACCAAAGTATCCTCAATTGGAGTTGGAGATTGTTGGCACAGATATCAATGCTGAAGTGCTCGATACCGCTCGTCAAGGAGTGTATCGTCAGTTCTCCGTTCGCAGCATGCCGGAAAACTACATGAAGAAGTACTTGCGCAGCGACGGACAGCGTTACATCATCAATGATGTTCTACGCCCCTACGTACGCTTCGAACATTGCAACCTCTTTGATCATGCACGAATGCGCACCATGCGACAGTTCGATGTGATCTATTGCTGCAATGTGTTGATCTACTTTAACCGCGAATCAAAAATTCAAATTGTCTCTGATCTCTATGATGCACTCAATCCCGGGGGCTTCATGTTTATCGGACACTCCGAATCGCTGCACGGTATTTCTAGTGCTTTCAAGCTGCAAAGTTTCCCTCACACTGTTGTGTACTCGAAGGAATAAATCATGAAAAAAACTATTCTCGTCGTTGATGACTCTGCTACCGTACGAAAACTCGTCGGCAAAACCTTGGAACTCTCCGGGTTTAACGTCGTGTTCGCAAGCGATGGCATGGAGGCTCTTGAGAAACTTCCAACACAACAGTGCGATCTTTTGCTCACAGATTTGAATATGCCAAACGTTGATGGTCTTGAGCTGATTCGCTCAATCCGTGAATCTGCAGACTACAGCGATCTACCAGTGATCGTGCTGTCCTCACTGGCAGATGAGGAGAATCGCACAGAGCTCACGAAGCAAGGAATCAAAGCGTATATCCAGAAGCCATTCGACAAGAACAAGATCTTGTACCAAGTATCAAAGTATCTCAGCTAAAGAAACGTATTGATGTTTTGTACTGTCACGGAGAATACAAGACATGCAAAGCACAGAAAGACCCTTAGATCAAACAGACAACAAGTAGTTACGACCTTCAATCGGAGAATATTCATGGCAGACCTAGTATCCCTTCGCTATCTCATCGTCGATGATTCACCAACGATGCGACGCATTGTGCTCAACGCCCTCAACGGCTTTGGTGTGATGAACGTTGTAGAAGCCGTTGATGGTCGTGATGGTGCAGAGAAGATTCTAACACACAACCCCGACTTCGTCATCACCGACTGGAACATGCCAAACATGACTGGTTTGGACCTGGTGAAGTGGATGCGCGCGAACGCGGTTACGCAGAACCTTCCGGTTCTAATGGTTACAACACGCGATAACAAAGAAGATGTGTTTGAAGCGGTGAAAGCGAAAGTCAACAATTACATCGTGAAGCCATTTACACCGAATGGTTTGCGTGAGAAGATTGAGTCAATACTCTCGGCTCTTAACTAGAGCACAACCCATGGCTCTGCACCTTGTACGCTAAAGAAAAGTGAGTCACTCGGAATTCAGGAAGGAATCAATGATGGAAAGTATCAAACCGGATATGGATCGTCCGGCCGAATCACAAAATCAACACCCAGCGGTTGCACATACCGAAGATCTGGGTCAGCTCATCAATCTCCTTGGCCGCGCTACCAATTTGATGGGACGTGCACGGAATGTTGTCGATATGGGTCAACAAGCATTGCCCCAAGTACGACAAAAACTCCAGAGCATTTCCTACGCTAATGAAGAAGCGGCGATGTCGATTATGAACGAGACGGAGACGATCTCTGAACTCTCCAATCATATTCAGCTTCATCTGAACGCAGCCCGCTCGGCTGTTACCGACCTCAACAAACTGGTAATGGAAGCTCAGCGCAGTGAACAGTATTGCGCAGATGACCGTATCAAGAACTACGTTGATGTGTTGTACAATGCTGTGTGCGCACACGAACTTGGTTTTGTGCAGAGTTTAAACATCGTCTTCGAGAGCATGGAGCAAGTGAAACGGAGTGCAACTACCATCTCCATGACACTACAGGTTCAGGATATAACCGCTCAGCAGTTAGCAGGAGCCGGACAAATGGTTGATCATGTTCAAAGCAACTTGACCACCATGTTTGCACATACGGAGCCTGAGCATCCTCAAGATACTCCGACTGCGAGTGATGCATTCAATGCAGACGCAAGCTTTGAAAAAGGAGAGAATCGTCAGAGTATGGTCGACGACCTCTTCAGTCAGATACATAAAAACATGGAAGGATAGGTTCAACATGGATGAACAGAACGAACAATCAATGATGGCTTTTGAGCCAGACATGGCTGAGATTCTTGAAAGCTTTCTCATTGAGTCCAAGGAAATCATGGACAAACTGGGCAGCGACTTCATGGATCTTGAACAACGACCAACAGAAGCAGAACTGCTCAATACCATTTTTCGCGCAGTGCATACGCTAAAGGGGACTTCATCCTTTCTGGGATTCATGCAGTTCACGGAACTCTCGCACCACTTCGAAGATCTCTTGAATGTGGCACGTCGTGGAACGGTGATCATTAGTCCTTCACACATTGACTACTGCTTGACGGTGTACGACATGCTCCGTCAAATGCTTGATGATATCGAACAGCGTTCTATCAAGCACTATGATCTCGAAGAGGCATTTCAACGTCTCAAAGAACTGAGCGATCCTCAATCGGCACTAAACAACGCCTCAACGTCGGCGGCAGCGCCAGCTGCGACGCATGATAATGAATCTCCTGCTACATCATCAGCAGACGACGAACGTGCAAAGGCTGTGGCTGAAGCAATGCGATCTCTGCAAGAACTCGTTGCATCGAAAAGCGCTGCTGCAGCAGCACCTAACGTAGGAGCAATAGATGAGGAAATGCCGGCAGCTTCGTTGACAATGGACTCTGGATCTGCAGAAGCTAACTCAGATGCAGATGAAGTTGCTCAAGCTAGTACTCACATGCCATCAATGATTGCATCAAAGGAACTTGTTGAGGCGAAGGCAGAAACAAAAGCGGCGACAACAGCTGCGCCATCGAGTCCAAAAGAGAATACCTTGAAAGCTGCCGAGACCACTATTCGAGTGGATGTTCAGCGCTTAGATGGGTTGATGAATCTCGTTGGTGAGCTCGTGCTTGGTCGTAATCGTTTCTCGCAGTTGATTCACACACTGAACGAGGATCTGGATGCAAACCCCGTAGTGAAAGAGTTGTTAGAGACCAGTACGCATATTGATTACATCACGACAGAGCTGCAAGCAGCGGTGATGAAAACGCGTATGGTATCGATGTCAAAGATCTACAACAAGCTTCCACGACTTGTGCGTGACTTGTGTAAGGAAACGGGGAAGGATATTGAGTTGGTGATGTCGGGAGAAGATACAGAGCTCGACAAAACACTCATTGAGGAGCTAAACGATCCTTTCATCCACTTACTGAGAAATGCAGCAGATCACGGTGTTGAATCACCAGAAGAACGTGAAGCTCTTGGCAAGCCTCGTAAAGGTACAATTACTGTGAAGGCATTGCATGCAGGAAATCACATTGCCATCTCAATCGCAGATGATGGTAAGGGAATGGACCCAGCACATCTCAAGCGCATTGCTGTGAGCCGTGGAGTGATTACTGAGCAAGAAGCGGAGCACATGAGTGATCAAGAAGCATTCAAGATCATCTTCATGCCAGGCTTTAGTACGGCAAAGCAACTGACCAATGTATCGGGCCGCGGTGTTGGAATGGACGTTGTCAAAACCAACATTCTCAAGCTCAAAGGTTCCATTAGCATCGACTCTCACGTTGGAGTTGGAAGTGTTTTCACTATCAAGCTTCCATTGACTCTTGCAATCATTCAAGCTCTGCTTGTTGAAGTAAAGAATGAGATCTTCTCTATTCCTCTTGAGTCCGTTCTCGAGGTGATTCGTTTAACGCGTAGTGATATTCAAACTATTCACTCACGCGAAGCAACATTGTTGCGCGGCAATGTACTACCGCTCATTCGACTGGATTCAGTGTTAGGCAATCGTGCGCATGACGCAGAAGCGGAGGAATCGTTCTACACCGTTGTCATGCAACTCGGCGAGCAACGTATAGGATTGATTGTCGAGAATCTCCTTGGACAACGAGAGATCGTCATTAAGTCATTAGGCGCGGCATTTGAAGGTATTCGTGGTGTATCGGGTTCAACCATTTTGGGTGATGGACGTGTGATCATGATCATTGATGTCCCTGAAATCATGAAGCTCTGCACAGAATACTCACGGGAAATGGCATGAAGACAATAAACGTCATTGTGGTTGATGATTCAGCGTTCATGCGCAAGTCGCTTGCAACGATGATTGAGTCGCATCCGCAGCTCAAGGTTGTGGCAACGGGTCGTGATGGCAAAGAAGGAGTGGAGCTCATCAAGAAGTTTCGTCCTGACGTTGTCACGATGGATATTGAAATGCCCGTGATGGATGGCTTGAGTGCCTTGAGTATCATTATGAAGGAGTGTCCTACCCCTGTCATGATGGTCAGCTCGCTCACCACTGAAGGCGCGACAGCTACCTTAGATGCATTGGAGCGAGGTGCCGTCGACTTCATACCGAAGCAGTTGTCGTACGTATCTCTTGATATTCTCAAGATCAAAGAGCTACTTCACGAGAAAATCATTGGTATTGCGGCGAGCCGCATGCCAAAGCGTAGTCCAGATGTCGGACTGCGTCGTAGTCCCCTAGTAGGAGCGGGTGCCGGAATTAGTGGCGCAGCTCAAGGACTCTCTGCTGTGAGTTCACGTCCGGTCATCGGCGGTTTTGGCGCAGTTGTGCTTGGTATCTCAACTGGAGGACCACAAGCGCTGATGCGTATTGCGCCCAAACTCCCTGCAGGATTGCAACTTCCTTTGCTGGTTGTGCAACACATGCCTCCAAAGTTCACCGCCTCTTTGGCTGAACGTTTGAACGCGGCGTGTCCACTACCTGTCAAAGAAGCAGAAGACGGTGAGTACTTGGAGAATGGAAAGGTGTATATAGCGCAGGGTGGACATCAAATGACCTTCCAACGAAGTGGCATGCGAACGATGATTCGCATCAATGACAACAACAACGGCTCTATCTACAAGCCAAGTGTTGACATCATGATGCAATCGGCTATCGAGAATATGCGCAAACCATTGTTGGGAATCATCATGACGGGAATGGGTCGCGATGGCCTTGAAGGTCTGCGCAGCATCAAAGCAAAGGGTGGATATGTTGTAGCACAAAGCGAAGAAAGCTGCGTGGTGTATGGTATGCCTCGAGCGGTCATTGAAGCGAAAGTTTCGGATGTGATCCTCAATCTTGAAGATATCCCTGCCGCAATCGCGAAGCTTACACAGTGTGTGGTGTAGGACGCGATCCCACAGACATGCACTCTCAGTCTCATACTCACTCTTACGCGCCTTGCTAGAAGGTCAGTATCAGCAGCTAAAACTACTTATGCCCCTTTAATCAACTCAATCTCCCGGACTCTGAGCTGTTGTAGCGAAGACCGAGAAGCGTGCCAACACTATCACTTGTACTATCACAGGGTTCTCCAAACACAATGCTCGATCTTCATTTAAGAGATTAACGACCGAAATTCAACTTTCGACAAGATACTCCGATATCTCATTGGAAACCGGTTCTCATAAGGTAGTCATTTCGCTACGCGCGAAGGGTCTACAGTAGTTGAGCTCTTGTTTTATCGCGCTTATGCTAACTCAGAACTCAGCGACAGGTATTTGAATGTAACTGGCTTTGATGCGTACTCAACTAATAGAATGAGTGCCATTGATACACAGTTTCTTACTACAGAATAGATACACATCATCTCATCACCAAGAGAAGTACTATGAAAAAGGTATTGCAATCCTTATCCAGCCTTCGGGTAAAAATCCTACTACCGTTAACACTTGTGTGTTTGGTAGGTACATACGGACTCTACACAGAGATCTCCAAAATGTATCGCGAGCAGAAAGAGCAGGCCTACGTAGCGAACGCACGCGCTTTGCTCCTATCCGCAGAGTCTGCACGTGAGTACGCAGCTACTCAGTTCAACAAAGATCTCTTCCGCAAGGACATCAAGAAGAAAGACGACTTGTTGTACACGGTTCCAGTCTTTGCCGCCATTCAAGTTGCAAAGAATAAGGCAAAAGAACTTGGTATGGAAATCAAGGTTCCAAAGTTCTCACCTCGCAACCCAGATAACTTGCCAGACGAGTTCGAAGCTGGCGTGTTGAAGAAGCTTGAGAGCGGAACAGTGGCTGAGTACTATGAGATCGACGCAAAGACCGACAAACTCCGTTTCTTTCGTCCTGTAAAACTCACAGCAGAGTGCTTGAACTGTCACGGTGATCCTGCAAACTCCATGGCTTTGTGGGGAAACAATGAAGGACTCGATGCTACAGGTACGAAGATGGAGAACTGGAAGGAAGGCGAAGTCCATGGAGCCTTCGAAGTCCTCATGCCGATGGCACCAGTACGTGCTGCCGCAGAAGCTGGAGCAACACAGATTGCGAAGTACCTCATGATCATGTTAGCCTTTATTCTGGCTATTGGCTTGCTCATCGCCTTCATGGTGATGCGTCCGGTAAAGAGACTCATGAAAGCCAACGCAGAAGTTTCTTCTGGTGACTTGAATACACGTGTTGTCGTGAGTAGCAAAGACGAACTTGGAAGCTTGAGCGAATCATTTAACTCCATGGTGGAGAGTATTAAAGAAGCGCAAGAGAGTTCAGAGCAGAACCGCAAGTACTTATCAGAATCCGTCGCCACTATTCTGCAATCCATGGATCGATTCAGTCAAGGCGACATGACGGTTCAGATTGAATCACAAAGCAATGATGACATCGGTCGACTGAAGAGTGGCTTCAACCAGATGATTAACGCTATCCGCGAGTCTACTGAGAAAGATGAGCAACAGCGTCGCTACTTAGCAGAATCTGTTCGAACCGTTCTTGATGCAATGAAGCGATTCGCCGCAGGAGATTTGACAACTTCGCTCGAAGTTCGAAGTGACGACGAAATCGGTCAACTCATGGCTGGTTTTAACGACGCAGTACAGAATCTTCGATCCATCGTAGAAAATGTTCTTGATGCTGTAGAAGCAACTGCAAGTGCCTCAGCACAAATCAGCTCTTCAACTGAGCAGATGGCTGCTGGTTCACACGAGCAGACCTTGCAAAGCGCTGATGTGGCAAGTGCCGTAGAAGAGATGACAAAGACTATTATTGAGAACTCAGCGAACGCACGATCCACTGCAGATATGGCGCAACAGGCGCAGACAACTGCAGACTCTGGTGTGCGCGTGCTTCAAGAAACTGTTCATGGAATGCGCCGCATTGCAGATGTGGTGCACAGCTCAGCAACGACTGTTGAAGCTCTTGGCAAATCAAGTATTCAAATCGGCGAGATCATTTCGGTGATCAACGATATTGCCGATCAAACAAACTTGCTGGCTTTGAATGCAGCCATCGAAGCTGCACGAGCGGGAGAACAAGGTCGTGGATTCGCCGTCGTAGCTGACGAAGTACGCAAACTCGCAGAGCGTACGACCAAAGCGACAAAGGAAATCTCAACGATGATTCAAACTATTCAACGTGACACGAGCAGCGCTGTTGCCTCGATTGACGAAGGAACTCGTGAAGTCAATGCAGGAATTGCGATGACCGATCAAGCCGGTAGTGCTTTCAACGAAATCTCCGAAGCAGTGAAGAAAGTATCTGGCATGATCAATCAAATTGCTGTCGCTAGCGAAGAACAGTCGAATGCAAGTGAGACGATTAGTAGAAGCGTTCAAGGCATCAGCGAGGTAACAAGTCAGACTGCTACAGGCACAGAGCAAATCGCTCATGCAGCCGATGACCTGAATCGTTTGACGGAAAATCTCCATCAACTCGTGAGTCATTTCACCTTGCACGAAGGTGGAAACAAAGCCGCGACTTCACGCGTACACTATGCAGCTGATAAGTCTGTTGGACGCTCAGGCTACTCCAATACTCGCTCCTCGAGTCATGCACCATCTCACTAAAGCCAGACCTCAGGTCTGACTCTCAGTGGAAGATGATTACGACTGCCCGATACCTATCGGGCAGTTTTTTTTTGTCAGCATGCAATCTCATACCTCGCAACGACGAGAAGCACGGAGGTGCAAAGAACCTGGCTGGAAGCTGACAGAGAAAGGATGATATCTATCTGGCTACGCGCTAGACCAACGATGTGCTTCACCATAGTCTGCAACGATAACCTTGGCGATTTCAACAACCGATCCACTCTGCCAATCAAACAAAGCACTGTACCCGCAGCAGTTGACCTTTAAGCATACGTTTAATCCTGAGTACACGCGATGAGAGTTGTTGTTGCAGAGAAAGAGCTTGAATCAGCATCACGATCGCGCACACGAAGAGCAATGGCTAAGCTACTTGAGTGTCTCTAAGTCAAATAAATTCTCATACTTCCGCTCAAGCTCAGGCAGATGATAGCGATAATAAGATTCACGAGATCTAGGAGAGCGCTCTTGCTCGGTGTGAGAACACGAGCCCAGAAACGTATTCAGATTTCCATTGTATCACCACACACATTACCGCTATGAATCGTTTGATCTTGGCATTGATATGCATTGGCCTAAGCAGCTCCATGTTCGCACAAGGCACTGAAGCGTCGGCAGAGAAGAGCCCAGCTTCTATCTTCAAATACAGTGGCTTCATGGATACCTACTATGCCACAGACAATGACGCCTACGCTACACAGAACCGAGTGTATCTGAATCCGCTGAACATCACGAAGAACACCTTTGCTTTGAACATCATTCAAGTAACTGCGCAAGCGGATGCAGAGAAGTACCATGCAAAGTTCACGCTTCAGTATGGCGATGTTTCTCAGTATGACTGGATTTCAACGGGTGAGGACATCCTTGTTCCAAGTAATCGTATACAGGAAGCCTATGTAGGACTTTGCATGACCGAGGGTTTGTGGGTTGATGCAGGCTATTTCCTGACACACATAGGTGGAGAAGCGATCTGTCCTCGCGACAACTGGCTTGCCTCCGTTGCCCTCACCACCCAGTTCGAACCCTTCTTTCAAAGTGGCGTTCGCGTGAGTTATGATCTGAGTTCAGACTTGAACATGGGTGTACACGTGTTGAACGGATACAATCGGTTTACAGACAACAACGAAGACAAATCATTGGGCTATAGTGTAAGCTACAAGTTGAGTCCTTCAACCACGATTGCGTTGAATGGAATCGCAGGCAATGAGCAAGCAAGTAGAAATGAGCCGTTGACGCGCGTATTGAACGACTTGGTAGTAAACTCAACATTGAGCGAGAAACTAGCTTTGAAGGTCGTGGTTGACGTAGCTACTCAAAAGCAAAGCGCAGATGCTGCTAGTACCTCTGTTGCATACGGTGCCTTTGCTTCATTGCGTTATAGTCTCACAAGTCAACTGTTCGCCACAACTCGTGCAGAACTCTTCCACGATGCTGATGGAATTCTCAGTGGTAACACCAAGCTCTGTGCTCATGCTGCTACCCTCGGTCTCGAGTTTCGTCCAATCGAAAACGCCTACTTGCGCTGTGAAACCCGCTACATGACTGACTATGATATGGACAACGCATTGTTTATGTCCACAGAAGGAAGTCCTTCACACCATCGCATTGAAGGCATGTTTAGTCTGGGCGTAGCATTCAACTAGTCGTAGTATTGTTCTCTAATTATTGAAACCCAAACAATAAGGAAAGTACTGTAATGAAAGAGTGGATAGAAAAGTACCTTCGAAAGGGAAGTATTGAGCGAAAGCTCATGTTAACGACTGGTGGCTTCAGTCTGGTTATTCTTGTGTTGATGTACTTCTTCGTGACGGTGCGTGATGAAGGTATTCAGTTTGCTGCCAAGGAAGCATCCGGTACAAGAGTATTAGGTTCATTGAGCACACTCATGACCGAAGCTGCAAAAGGTGGCTCGTCTATCTTTCAGATGGACAATGCCCTTGTGAATGCTTCGCTCTCAGAACTTCAAAAGCAAGAAGAGGCTATCGACAAGCTTGGTATCAAAGACAAAGTGAGCGCTTTGCAAGCTGCTGCTAGCGCTGCAGCTTCAAATGCAACTCCAGTAAAATGCGCAGATCTGCAGCGAGCAACGCGAGATATCATCGCAACAGTTGCGGACAACTCAAACTTGACTTTAGATCCAGACCTCGACTCATACTACTTGATGGATGCTTGCTGCATTCGCACTGCCGATTTGGCGAACCTTCAAGCAAAGTTGTTGAAGGACTTGGAGTATTGTGGCACTAATGGTGGTCCCGAAGCCTTAACACGCTTGACGGTTACTTGTGCTCGCATAGAAGATGTTTGCGCAACTCTAGAAACAGATGTACAGACTTCAATGACAAAAAACAGCAGCGGTGATGTGCGCAAGAGTCTAGAAGGCTCGCTGACACGTTTGCTCAAAACAGCACGCTATCTAAGTGATCTGGAAACCATTGGAACGTCAAGCGGAGCGGCAGCTCAAGCAGTAATCGATTCTCATCGCAGCGCAATTCTTGATGCATACAGCGCGAACAGTGCTTTCACAACACAGGCATTACAACAGTTGCACAGCTTACTTGAGGCGAGACAAGATGGATTCTCGAGCGAGAGACTTCGCAACATCAGCATCGCCTTGCTCCTTATGCTTCTTCCACTCGTACTCAGTGTACTGGTTGCCCGCTATATCGTTAAGGGCATTCGAGAGTTGCGTACTGCAGTAAGCGCAGTACAAAGCGGTGATCTTGACACAGTGGTTAACGTTGTATCCGAAGATGATCTCGGTCAACTCGGTAGCGGCTTTAATGCAATGGTTCAGACCATTAAAGAGTCGAATGCGCAGAACATGCAAGAACGCGAAACTGCACGTCGCTTCGCAGAAGAAGCCCAAGACCTCAAGAAACAAAGCGACGAATACAGTGAGTATTTACGCAATTCCATTAGTGTTGTTCTTGGAGGAATGCAACGTTTTTCTACTGGTGATCTTACGGTACAAATTCCAGCCGAGGGAGAAGATCTCATCGCTGAACTGTGTACTGGATTCAACAGCTCCGTCATCAATCTTCGAAACGTCGTTGAGAATGTTCGCAATGCTGTGGACGCGACTGCCAGCGCATCGAGCGAGATTAGTTCTTCAACAGAGCAAATGGCAGCTGGTTCGCACGAGCAGACCATGCAAACCGCAGATGTTGCTAGTGCCGTAGAAGAGATGACCAAGACGATTATTGAGAATTCGACAAACGCTCGGGAGACAGCAGAGAATGCCGAGACAGCACGACGTGCTGCTGACCAAGGCGTTATCGTCATTCGTGACACCGTGCAAGGAATGAAGCGTATTGCAGATGTAGTCCACAACTGTGCACAAATGGTGAAAGCACTTGGCGATTCCAGTTCGCAGATTGGTGAGATCATTACCGTTATCAATGATATTGCAGATCAAACAAACCTCTTGGCATTGAATGCAGCAATTGAAGCTGCGCGGGCAGGCGAGCAGGGGCGTGGCTTTGCAGTCGTTGCAGATGAAGTTCGCAAGCTTGCAGAGCGAACTACAAAGGCGACAAAAGAGATCTCCGGTATGATCTCTAGAATTCAGAACGAAACAAGTACAGCGATCGACTCTATGGAGTCTGGCACAGAAGAAGTAGATCAGGGTATAAAGCTCACAGACCAAGCAGGACAGGCATTCACCGGCATTTCAGAGTCAGTGAAAAACGTGTCGAGCATGATCTCGCAAATTGCTGTAGCCTGCGAGCAGCAATCTGGTGCCAGCGAAACCATTAGCCGAAGCATTCAAGCGATCAGTGAAGTGACGAGTCAAACGGCTACCGGTACTGAGCAGATAGCACATGCTGCGGATGATCTAAACCGTTTAACCGAGAACTTGCATCAGATCGTTAGCCATTTCCGTCTGCACGACGAGGGCGGAAGCATGACAGGCGGACCTCGTCCACACTATGCAGAAGACAAGCACATAGTGGAGTCTTCACAGCGAAGCAGCTACTCCAGAAGCAGCGTTTCCTAAGCGGTTGACGGAAACTTTCAGAGGAAAAAAGGGCCAAACGCGGAACATATAGCGTTTTGGCCCTTTTTCTTTTTCAGAAAAGACACAAAAGCACAGAAAAAGTTCTCAAGTCTTCCCACACTGCTCCGATAACCTCTTGTGTATTGAACTCTTCGTCTCATGATGAAGACATTCCAATGTCAAGGATGACAGGAGCAATTTCAAGGATTGAACGACGTATGGAATTGAACGGCATACAACTTCCCTTTGTACCAGTTGGCGGAGTCCAAAAACTCCAACCAACTCCTCAGGTCTCGTCCACTCCTAGTACTCCCTTTGCTAACATTCTGCAGAACGAGTTAGAAAGCATCAAGTTTTCTAATCACGCTCAAGCGCGTTTGAACAGTCGTGATATACAACTGAGTCAGGACGACATGAAGCGTCTGGAGAGCGCGGTAACAAAGGCTGGAGATAAGGGTGCCAAAGATTCTCTCGTCATGCTCCGGGATATGGCTTTTATCGTGAGTGTTCGCAATCGCACGGTGATTACCGCGTTGAAAGGCGATCAAGCACAAAACAATGTGTTTACGAATATCGATTCAGCAGTTGTTGCCTAAGCTCTGTGGTTAGGGCGGCGGTGACAATCGGGTTGGACCTCGTCCGGTTGGCTACAGTGTAGTCAACCGGCAGGAGACCCTCCAAATACAAGAGTTGCTTTTTGACTGACTGATAAAAGCACTCGCTAACCACACAGGAATCTTCAGGAGATTTTTCATTCACGCCTGCGCTGCGCGCAGACACGTCGATGCTTGTCTTCATGCTGCTTCCACCGTTTAGTCGAATTGTATTCTCCACTTTACTGAAGGGTCTCTCATGGCTTTGATTCGTTCACTCACGACGGGAACGACTTCCCTCCAAGCACACCAGCAACGTCTGGATGTGATTTCCAATAACATTGCGAATGTGAATACCGTAGGCTACAAAGCCAGCGAAGCAACATTCGTTGATCAACTCTCGCAGGTCATGAACCTTGGTGTTGGTCCATCCAATATCGCTAAGGGCGGTACCGGTGGTGTTGATCCGTTACAAATTGGTCTTGGTGTACGTATGGGCGCTGTTCGTACGGACTTCAGCCAAGGAAGTATCCGCACAACAAACCGCGCACTTGACGTAGCAATCACTGGCGACGCCTTCTTTGCTCTGCAAAGCAACGGCTCCATGATGTACTCACGCGCAGGTAACTTCTCGCTCGACAAAAACGGAAACCTGGTAGATAGCGTAAGCGGTGCTTTCGTTCAAGGCTACAATGACAAGGTTGACGCTTCAGGTAAGGTTGTGAAGGACAGCACTGGCAACAACGTGTTAGATCGTAATCTCACCAACGTTCTTATCAGCCCAAACATTAAGTCGAGCCCACGTCAATCCCAAACAGTGCAAATGGCTGGAAACCTCAGCGCTGCTCTACAAACTGGTGAAACTGCTCAGACCTCAATTCCTGTCTACGATAACATCGGTATCTCTCACGTGTTGAACATCACGTTCACCAAGTCAGCTACTGCTAATCAGTATGCAATGACAGGTACTATCGACGGACAAAACATCACTTTGCCAGCAGCAGCCGGCAACGTCACCTTCAACGCTGACGGATCGATCAACACTCCATTGAACTTCTCGATCACAGCAGCAAACCTCAACACTGCTCTTGGTTCAGGCACACCGTTTGACCCTGCAAAGGATGTCTCAATCGTGTTGGCTGAAGCAGGTAACCTTCTCAACGGTATCACGCAATTTGCTGGTCAAAGCTCTGTGAATCTCGTGAGCCAAGACGGTTATGCTGCAGGTAACTTGTCGAGCATTAGCGTTGACTCAACCGGTCGCATCTTCGGCGGATTCACAAACAGCCAAACAGAAGTCTTAGGACAAATCGCTGTTGCCAAATTCACGAACCCAAGTGGTTTGCAGAAGACTGGTGATAGCTTGTACACAGTATCTCCTAATAGCGGTCTGCCAAACATCGGAACAGCTAGCGACATCTTCGCCAGCGTGAAAGTTATTGGCGGCGCCCTTGAAGATTCAAACGTCGACTTGACCACACAGTTCACCGACTTGATTTCAACCCAACGCGCTTTCGAAGCTGCGTCAAGAACCATCACCATCAGTGATCAGTTCTTACAGGAAATCAACTCATTGAAACGTTAATAGTCTCTTGAGATTCGAAGTCTAAGCATTAACATTCTGTTGAGATTCCAAGAGCCCTTCTTGCTCTTCTATCACACAATTGTTTCTCTGCTCCTTCGTTTCTTCCTTTGCACAAACAGAGATGTGCAACGACAATCCAAAAAGTATAGCTTGGAATGATGTTGGAGGTAAGAGAAGTCGAAAGCTTCACAGCTTACTCTTCTCGAGGAATATCACGACAACCGTCTGCCACCGCAGTGTCACATCATGGATGATGTATGCTGAAGGTGGCAGATTTTTTTTTGTTGAAATGCAAGCCAGAGAGCCCAACAGCCCTGTAAGGGCGTCAACAATCCAGCACAGGGCGCAGCCCTGTGAATGCCGGCGCCCGAGAGCACATCAGCCCTGAAAGGGCGTCAACAATCCAGCACAGGGCGCAGCCCTGTGAATACCGGCGATTGAGAACGCATCAGCCCTGAAAGGGCGACAACAATCCAGCACAGGGCGCAGCCCTGTGAATGCCCGCGATTGAGAACGCATCAGCCCTGTAAGGGCGTCAACAAACCAGCACAGGGCGCAGCCCTGTGAACGCCCGCGCCCGAGAACACATCAGCCCTGAAGGGGCGACAACAATCCAGCACAGGGCGCAGCCCTGTGAATGACGGCGATTGAGAACGCATCAGCCCTGAAGGGGCGTCAACAATCTAGCACAGGGCGCAGCCCTGTGAACGCACGGGACAGAGTGTTCATCGACGTCGGAAGGGCAGCAACAACCCAACACATAACCTCGTTTTGGTTTTCAGAGTACCACCGCCTCCGAGTTCTTTTTATGAAACGCCTTTGTAACCCCGGGGGTTCACCCTAGGTTGGATTGTTGAAACATTTGTTGGGCTGATACAATTTCTGACGCGTGATTTCACAGGGCTGCGCCCTGTGCTGGATTGTTGTCGCCCTTTCAGGGCTTTCATGATGTTCGGGTTCATGTTCACAGGGCTGCGCCCTGTGCTGGATTGTTGTCGCCCTTTCAGGGCTGATGGAACCTCTGTCGCGTGTGTTCACAGGGCTGCGCCCTGTGCTGGATTGTTGTCGCCCTTTCAGGGCTATTTGTTGTTCGGGTTCATGTTCACAGGGCTGCGCCCTGTGCTGGATTGTTGTCGCCCTTTCAGGGCTATTTGATGTTCGGGTTCCTGTTCACAGGGCTACGCCCTGTGCTGGATTGTTGTCGCCCTTTCAGGGCTATTTGATGTTAGGGTTCCTGTTCACAGGCTGCGCCCTGTGCTGGATTGTTGTCGCCCTTTCAGGGCTGGCCAGGGGCTCTCAGTGGAGCTGACGGTCTCGTTGTCTCAATCGGGTGATAGCAATGTTATCAACCCTAAATGGACTAGATGGTGTTAAAGACGAGTGTAGGCCTTAGCTTTGCACTCTTTTTTCATACCACCACAGTGAGATCCAATCCATGAGCATTCAAAAGCTTCTTCAGCAGCGTAGTAATAATTGTTGTGAGTTGTGTGCGTCGACCGAGGCATTGCAGGAGTATGTTGTTCCTCCTTTTGGTCGGGGGACGATGGAGGACACTTTGTTGGTCTGTACGAAATGTTTAAACCAATTAGAGAAACGCGAGTTCTTGGATACTGCGCATTGGCAGTGTCTGACGACGAGTATGTGGAGTGAACACACGCCTGTGAAAGTTGTTGCATGGCGAATGCTGAATCGCTGTCGAGCAGAGAGTTGGGCTGCTGATGCTTTGGATATGTTATATATCGATGACGAAGCGTTGGCGTGGGCTCGTAAGACTGGTGATCATGATCAAGAGGCTGCTGAGGGCTTTCACTTGGATAGCAATGGAAACATCTTACAGGACGGTGACAATATCTCACTCGTGAAAAGTTTGGATGTGAAAGGCAGTACTATTCAGGCAAAGCAAGGCACGGTGGTGCACAATATTCGTTTGGTGAAAGATAACACGGAACAAATTGAGGGTCGTGTTGAAGGACAACTCATTGTGATCTTGACAAAGTTCGTGCGCAAGGTCTAAGTGTTTTTACACTGTCTTGGATGTCTGAGATTCTAGTATCCTGAGTTCTGCGTCTGAGGAGGGTCGGCGGCGCGCAAGCGACGCGATGATAAAAAGACTATTGCAGATGCTCCAATGACAAATACTACAGCAAGCGCTATGGGTAGCTCTGTTGCTTCGTCTGCTTCGCGCCAACCCGGCATGCGATAAATGGCAATCGACAAGAGGTTGTTTGCCATGTGTAGGGCGATGCCTGGCAGCAATGAGCCTGAACGCTGTGCGAGCAGTGATAAGATGAGACTGATGAAGAGCAAAGGCACAAGATGCTGCGGGCTGAAATGCGCAAGAGCGAAGAACATTGAAGTATGAATGATTGCCACTGTGATGCCGCGACCTTTCTCGAGGGAGACTTGCATCAGACCGCGGAAGAGGAGCTCTTCGCTAAAGGCAGGAACAACGGCCACGGCAGCTACACTCAGCAGTATGGAGATGAGATCGCTTTGCCCCATGATTGCATCTAACATTTTCTCTTGAGCAGCCTCCAATTGTTCGAAGAGTTGTGTTAGGAACGAGGGAAGCACAAGCTCTTGTATGCGCATCCATCCGCTTGCAAACAACTGTACCAACACAAAGGAAGCTGCTGCGGCGAACCAATAGCGCTTGTGAACGCCTGTGCCGCTCAGACGTAGGAGCTGACGGTAGCCTAAGGGGGAGCGGGACATGAGCACCAGGGTGGGCACGAGCATGAATGCTAGTTGCGCGGTTGCCTGGAAGATTGCCATCTGTGGGTCGGCCTCAGCAATACCCAAGAATTGCGCTAGCGAAGCGCTGCACACCAAGAACAGGAACCAAACACTAAGTACTCCCAACCAAGCAAAAGCGGTATGTGGGAACTGCGGCTGTTCGTAGCCATCTTCCTGGTTCATGGTGCGGTTTCTCTGCTCCGTGGAGCGACGTTTACTTAGAGATCTTTTTGATAAATACGATAGGTCTTGTACTTGCGACCCTGCATCACCTGCGTTGCTGCTTTATTCATCGCTTCGTTGCTCTCAAGAATCCACGATGCTTCGCCCATGTCGCAGCCAATGTTGTGCGCTGCATCTGCGGTTTCTGCATAGAGCAAGACATCGAGTCCTTTGTTACGATACTCTGGCAGGACTCCAAGCACAAAAATCCGCACCGAGCTGATCTTCTTCTTCTTGGTTAACAGGTGCCAGAGTCCACCAATGATGCCACCCTTCTTGTTATGGATCAAACATTCATTGATGTTTGGTAAGCTGAGTGCGAAGCCAACAGGGCGTCCATCCTTTTCAGCTATCATGACTAAGCTTGGCTCCGCGATTTGCTTGAGGTCGTTCGCTAGAAAGTCAAACTCTTCATCCGTGATCTTTACAAAGCCCCAGTTCTTTTCCCATGCGGCATTGTAGATATCCTTAAGGATCTGCACATCTCTCGTGAACTCAGCCTTTGGACCAAACTTCATGGCTCGAATCGTCACGCCACTACGCTCGCGGATGAGATTGACCATGCGCTTCATTTTGTCGGACGCATAGGTTTTGTTGTAAAGCTCATACGCAAAGAGATCCATCTCTTTGTGTAGCCCGTAGTTTTCTAGTAGCGCAGCATAGTAGGTAGGATTGTAGGTCATCAGAATCTGCGGTGGCATATCGGTGCCTTCTACTAGCAAGCCACATTCGTCGTTCATAGATGGATTGACAGGTCCACGCATCTGCTGCATAGAGCGCTCACGCAGCCATGTTGCGGCAGCATTCAGTAGAGCCGTTGCTACTTCTTGATCGTTGACGCATTCAAAGAAGCCGAAGAAGCCAACGCGGTCTTCGTGGATGATGTTGTGGTTGTCATTGATGATGGCAGCAATACGGCCCACAACTTCGCCTCCGGCTTCAGCCAGGAAGAGTTGCATGGTTGCGTGCTTATAGAAGGGGTTTTTCTTGGTATCGAGGAGTTTCTGACGATCCATGATCAATGGTGGGACGAAGTTTTTATCGCCCTTGTAAAAATTCCATTGACTTTTAATGAAGCGGTTGACGTCGGATGAAGATGAGATTGCCCGAATAGTGCACTGCATGATGATTCCCCAGGATGTGTCTGTGTCGACTGTATCCTGCGAATATAACAAAGGCTTATCGAGAGCGGAGCCAGGCGCGGCTAGCGTTCGAAGAGATATCGCGACATTTTATGTCGATCATCGCATTCCGCTCACGCTGAGCGCGAGCATTTTGACTTTCTGGCGGAAGGCGTCAAGGTCATCAGTATCGAGGAATTCCTGCGCAGTTCGCACAATACTATAGGTTCCGTTGCTGTTTACTGAGCAGAAGTAGAGTTTGATGTCGGCCCCGGCTGGCGTACGATGGCAGGTGCCACGAATGTAGTATTGGATTTCCAGTTTGTACAGTGCATCCAACTCCTGGCGACTCGGTTCGTTGTCGTTCTCAATGAGGTACAACTTGAAAAGAGCAAAGATGCTGTCGCGCGAATCCACATCGTAGCACACATAATCTGCTGCCGATTTCATTGCATCAAACACGTTGACCACTACGTCGAAGCCATTCACTGTGTGATTCTTGAAGAGTTCCCAGGAAGGTTGAGAAGGATCATCCACAAAGGTCATGCCTCCAGCAACAACAGTAGCAGCGGGATGAACGTTGTAGGGACTTGGTTGTCCTTTGTACAGATTTGAATCGAGCAAAGCCACACACAATGCGCGTTGCAATGCTGTGAGAACTGCTGGATCCTCAACAAGCTTGTCATACTTTTCATTTCGGAAACGAATCAACGCATAACCCTTTCCCAGATTACGGGTTTTGAACGCATCTCCGGTAACTATGGTTACCTCGGCGCGAAGGATATTCTCAAGACGATCAATGCGTGCAAACGCAATGTAGGAGCAGGCCATTGCCTGCGCCACGCGGTTCACTGCCGGATGCGAAGAGTCATTGCTTTGCTGACGGATGCGCAGTACACGTGCGACAGAATCGCTTTCATGACTTGAAATGAGTTTATACTTCTTTGAAAGATTGAGAGCAAGCGCTAAACCAGCTTCGAGTTTCGATTCCTTAAAACTAATGTTCTTACCGCACTCCAGTTTTCCAATGATGACACGGTCTACGTGTGCGGTATCTGCTGCTTGGAGTCTGAAAGGCATGGCTGCCGACAGCACAATGAAAAGCATGGGGAGCAGTGTAGCGGAACGAAGCGTGAGGATATTCATGGTGATGATGCGTAAAGCGCGTATAGTAGGCGAAGTTGTTGACGTTTTGCCGTAGCTTTTGTCTCAAGAATCGTAGTTTCGACGAGACAAAAGAGCCTAGCGTGTACGTTGTAACAAATTCAGTGCCTGAGTGTTCTTTTTCGGTTAGGTATCGACAAAGTTTGAGCTACAAAAATGCTCGTAAATGGCAAAATTTGGCTCGATTATCGCGGTACTGTCGGATTGTCATGTATCTTGCTTTTCGTCGGTGACCGGCTTTTTTTGAGCTTTTTGCAGCCTCGAGCTGCAATACTCGAGGAGCAGAGACTTTGTTCCGAGGGCGAGATGCTTGGTTTGCGGTAGGTAGAGTTTCATTTGTCCACTCTCTACCTGTTGAAATTTCTTCTGCGCACAGCCCATTCCTGTTGAGATGTGCGCTTTCTCTATGATGTCCACGAGGTTTTCACCAACTCCACACCTATGAAAACTCCGCTACTCTGCTTAGTGATCTTCAGTACCCTTTTCTGTTCGCAACATGTCTTGGCGCAGTTTCCTGCAAGCTGTGACACGGATAAGAGTTGTGTAGGACGTGCCTACACTGGAACGGTCAGTACCGGTAAGGGCGCTAACTACATCGACGTAGAGAAGACAGTTGCGCAAGACGGCTTGACTACCGCAATGTCAGTGGAATTCTGGATCAACCCTACTCGTCAAGCGGGCACTCGTGTGTATTTGGGTGGTAAGTGGGGACCTTTCACGAATAACGACAACAACGACTCCTGGACTCTCTACATCGACCCAACTGACCAATTGGTTTTTGAGCTCAATGGTCAGGGCAACAACCTTGGAAATACTGATAACACCATCGTAAAGATTAGCGCAACTCCACTGTATAGGAATTGGTCACATCTCTGTGCCATTTTCGACGGCTCGAAACGCGAAGCAGTTCTGTATCTGAATGCTAAGGAAGTTGCTCGCGCATCCAATCCTGCATATCCTCTTGCGCAACTGCGCGTTCCCAACGACCCATCACTCGGCATTTTCTTTGGTTCCACAAATGATATTGCGCGCTCTTCAAACTTCCGAACCTTCATCGGTCAAATGGATGAGATACGCATTTGGAATCGTGTCTTGTCTCCATTGGAGATTTACTGCAATATGGAGCGTTCTCTTGCAGGCAATGAAGCGGGCTTGATTCTGTACTATCGCTGCAATGACAATGGATCGGGCGCTACTGCAGGACTCTTGTGTGATGCTACTGGGAAAGGAAATGTTGGACACATGGTGCAAGTACAAGCATGCTTGCCGAGCAATAGAACAGTTTCGCAGAAGATTGTGACTGATGTGCTGAGTATTAAGGACGACATCAAATGCGTCTCAACGAAGTCATGGCAGATCAATGTACAGGATACATCCTACCAGTCTTGTGGTAACAGCTACACATTTAGTGTAACCGGAGCAGATGCGAAAGCCTTCTCGGTAAGTCCCAAGAATGCAGTACTCTTGCCGAACACTCCCGTTGGTCTCACACTGACATTTAACGATTCCTTAAGCGGACCGATAAAGGGTCAACTCGTTATTGCTGGTAACAACCGCTGCGTCGTTTCGACGAAGATCGATCTTGACCTCACTCGTTCCACCGAAGTACAAGTTACGCGCAGAGCAATCCTTTTTGACACGCTCTATGCGAAGTGTATCACTACACCTTTTTACGATAGCGCGATTGTGGTGTGCAATAACACTGGTCCAAACGGAACAAATACCAATCGCACCGTGCAGATCAGCGGAGGATCTGTGAAACGCTACGGAGGCGTTTTCCAACTTATGCCTCCAAAGAACAAGAGCTTTCCCTTTTCGCTAGGCATTGGACAATGTGATACCATGTATCTGCGTTTTCACCCAACAATCGATACGAGTTTTACCTATTACGACACTCTGCGTATTCAATCTGACGATAAATGCAACGGCAGCGCTGCTATTGCCATTCAAGGTTCTATTCAAGAAGTGTTCTCCATACGTGATCATGGTACAGGAAAGACTCGAATTAAACAGATAACCTTCAAGAACACATGTCCTGGTGACGTCTCCGACCCATCGCAAGCCATCAATTGGTATAATCTCACATCACGGAATGTAATAATCGATAGCGTACGCTTCCCATCAACGATCATTCGTGTTGGAATGCCGAAAGTACCACCAGCGTACACGCTCCGACCTTCTTCTAAGTTTGCTGAAAATCAGAAGTACCTGCGCTTCAAGCCCGCTGCTCCGGGATTGGTCAACAACGATCCCATCATTTTCTACTTGCATTTGAAAGATTACAACTGCTTGTTTGTCGATACACTTCGATGGTCTGGCCGTGGCTTAGATAATGATGTTATCTTCTCGACACCAAGCGTCAACTATGGAAATGTGATTGTTGGTAAGGATAGCGTTCAGACCGTAACCTTTACAAACAAGAGTACGACAGATGTGATGGACATTAGCTTCTTCCTCAAGAGGGGCGATGTGTTTCTCTTTCCTGGGACAAAGACAGCCTCTTTGAGTCCTGGACAGTCGAAGACGATCAACCTGACGTTTCGTCCAACAGATTCTTTGATGTATTACGATACTCTTTGTCTCTACGAACGACGATGCTTCACCACCCAATGCATTCCAGTTCAAGGTCGCGGGATCATTGAGCGCTTCCGCTTTGACCCTATCGTGATGAGCGTGGAAAATGTGATTGGATGTCGTGACTCCATAGTGTGGATTGACATCATCAATGAGTCCTCCGTAGCGCAGACCCTCAAGAACTTCTCACTCACCCAACCGGGGGTGGAGTTTAGTCCTGTTGATCAAAATGGAAATGCCTTGAGCTTAGCCGGCCTAAGTTTCAATCTTAATCCAAAGGAAAGCAGGCGATTCTATTTCCGCTTTAGGCCAAACAATAATCTAACGGACATAGCAATTGTCGCCTATCTGAACTACACAACAGCTCTCACCGCAGACATCTGGAAGGTGAAGCTCTTTGGTAGTTCACAGATACCACGATTGTATGTTACACCTCTTACGATTTACGGAACATTAGAAGTTGGCGATACACGACGTGACTCCGTTACGCTCGAGAACACATCGGCTGTGCCGGTGTGGGTAGACTCTCTGGTCGTTCCGAATGGATACACGTTGATATCGCAGAGTAAAACACTGCCACGATTGATGCAACCTCGCGACTCGATCACGGCTGTTATCGATTTCACCCCTACAAGTCCTGGGGTGTACAACTCTAAGGTAAAAGCCTATGGCTCTCAGCCTTGTCCGCAGATTCAGATTGATGGCGACTTACAAGGCAAAACTGTCACAGTTGTTCTCGACGCCAGTCTTACCATTCAGAACTTTTCCTACACACGTCCATGCGATTGTGTGGTTCGCGACATTCCACTCACAAATAATTCCTTTGTGAATTCTATGTCGATCGATTCCATGTGGATCGACTCACTCGGCATACCAGGTGGAACGCCACAGCTTTTCAAGTTTGACTCTTACTACTACTCACTCAACGGTAAGAACCTGCCCTACTTGATTCCGCCTCGATCCACCGATACGGCTCACTTAATATTTTGTCCACGCACAACAGCTGAAACCAAGAACATTAACTGCGTTGCTCGATTCAACATCAACGCACATGGCGCGGGTTGGGGTCCGAACAAGTACTACTGCTTCCTCGCTGGCAAGCGCAGTCTGATCTTCAAACCGACGGTCACACAAATTGGATTCCCTGGTACACGTGTAGATACGCTCTCTGCAGCTCGACTCGACTCCATTGCTATTCCGGGCATCATTGATAATCCGAACCAGGAGATTGTGCAGATAGACTCTATTACCTATCTGCCAGATGAACGGGTGTTTTCGCATACTGATATGCTGAACAATCCAATTTCGTTTCCGGTCGTGATTCTACCGGGTACGAATGCCTATCCATTCAAGTTCTACTTCAAGCCGCGCGCTCCGCGTCAAGGTCCGAAGAAGTATCAGGCTCGTGCAGTGTTGCATTACTCGAAGCCATGCGTCGACATCGATACAACAATTCTCCTGACAGGCGAAGGACGTGCACCAGCCTTTGGTATGCAAATGACCTTCGACAATCTTCGCACTACAGTGGACACCTTCCGTATCGTGAGCTGCGATACGCTGCACATACCTGTGTATGCCTCGCGAGACATTCCAGCACCTACAGTGGATGTGCAGTTTGATGCGGTCTATGATTCAACCTTGTTGAAATACGTTGGAGCAAACTCAGTTTTCAATGCGCCAACGGCTGTTACCTCGTCGCGGGGTGGAACGCAAGTGACCGTGAAGGATTGTCGTAACGCAGACTCCGTCCAACAACTCCTCACCATGCACTTTGTGCCGCGTACAAACACAGCATTCTCAACACCATTTCAAATCGATTCCATTTTCTTCGATACTCAGGAAGTGTTGAACTACTATCTGAGCGCTGGTGGAGATAATGGAGTAGTGGTTGTTGATAAGGCTGATATGAAGATTCAGAAGCCGCTCTTGAACTTTGACAGCGTGCGAGTTCTTGATTGTGCTATCGATTCATTTACTGTGAGGAACACTGGAGATGTTGCTATCAGTGTTGACTCTATTGCCATACTGCCAAGAGACGTTCAGTATATCTCGTCCACTCCGCCAAAGACTGCGTTGTTGCAGCCTGGAGAGATGGCAACAGTTGTTGTGCAGTATTGTCCGCGAGATTACTCCAGCTTCGACTCTCTCGCCTACGCAATGACTGCGAAGCCGTGTCGTCTGCTTGATTCCATGCAACTCCAAGGCAGAGGCTACGTTCCAACACTGCCAATACAGTATTCAACAGATGCTACAAACTTTGTCAACCCAGCGCCACTAGGCGGTATTCTCTCGGATACTCTGACAGTGCCAATCTATCTCGACTCCAACTTTGCAACGACCTATCATGGCGTGACCTATTGGTTGCAAGACATGAGCTTTGGTCTGGGCGTGAACTGGAACAAATTCATGCTGAAGTATATCGATACTCGCTCAGTCTTTGGTTCCAAACTCAGCGTGCAGCATCCGGTTTATGACTCACTACATCTGCACTTCAGTCATGTGGACAGCGTGCGCGCTGGAAAGATTGCGGAGATGCGCTTCCTGATACTAGTGCCTGATACGTCACAGGACCTGCTCAACATCGTTCCTGATACAGTGTTTACAACGGATTCACTACTCTTCTTACGTCTGGTACCAGAAGGACGTTCAACACAGATTCAAACAGGCGCGAAGTGTTTTGCAACAACCGCGCGTACGACGGTTGCGAATGCCATGTTGTATCAGAGCTATCCAAATCCTGCGCAGACAAAGGTGACGCTCCGCTTCGATATTCAAGAATCTGTACCAGCCTTGTTGCAGGTCTACAACTCGACAGGCGAACTGGTCGAAACACTTTTGGATGGATCGCAGAAGTTGTCCTTTGGACAGCATAGTGTGGATTGGAATGTATCGCACCTGCCCCCAGGTGTGTACACATACACCATTCATGCAGGTATCTTCAGCGATAAGCGTCAACTTATCATCATGCGCTGATAGCAAGAGTCTTTTTGCTTAACGCAAACAGGGCGAGCCATTCGGCTCGCCCTGTTTGCGTTAGCGAGAGATCAATGAAGCGACAATGGAGGAAACGAGTAGCTGCGAATGCTAACTGTGGGTCAAAACCATTTATAACAGCTCTCAGGTCTCAACATAGTCGAGGTCTTTGCCATAGGGATCAGGCAACCAGAACGCAGCTGCGAGTGCAAGGATCCACACGAGCATCCCAGTCAAGGCAAGAGATTCGATTAGATTCATGGAGAAACTGTTCTCGAACCACACATGCAGAGGAATGAGCAGAGTGACAGCTCCACGCATGAAGTTTGTTACGCTTGCGCTGACAAGAACACGGAGATTTGTGCCGAAGTGCTCTGCGGTTGTTGTGACGAAGACAGAAAGATAGCCGCAGCCTAGTCCCATGAGAAGAGAGGTGATGTACAAGGATCCTGCATTCGAAATGACGATGAAGTGTGCGATCGTAGCAGCGAGTGCAAAGAGCATGTAGGCTATCAGTATCTTCTTGCGCGAACGGAAGAGCTGACTGAGAATGCCACTGCTGAGATCACCTGCGGTGATGCCAGTTTGAAAGAGGATAAAGCACAGGGAGAGTCGCAGACCATCGATATGCTGCAAAGCAGCAATCTCTGGTGAGAGTGTTATAAGCATACCCACACTATACCAAATCGGAACACCCATCAAGATGCAAGCAAGGTAGCGCAAAGCGCGTTGAGGAGAAGAGAACAAGAGGACGAAGGAACCACGGCGTACGGAGCTTTGCTCTTTTGAATGTTGGAACATGCGTGATTCCATACTCTTCATACGCAGGAACAACAATCCCAAACCAAGGACCCCTGCACTGATAAAAGCACTGCGCCATGGAATGAAGTCTGATATTAAGCCAGCCGTCACTGCGCCAAGTGCGCCCAATGTTGCTACGAGTATCGTGCCGTAGCCACGACGTTCAACCGACATCGTTTCACTCACCAAGCTGACACCTGCACCAAGTTCTCCGGCGAGTCCGACCCCTGCCAGGAAGCGAACGATAGCATAGAGATCCACATCGTGGATGAGACCGTTGGCGATGTTGGCAAGAGAGTATAGGGTGATGCTGGCAAAGAGAACAGATACGCGACCTATCTTGTCGGCAATGACACCACTCATTACACCACCTACCATCATCCCTATCATCTGAATTGAAAGCAAATGTTCACCAACACGCGTGAGCTCTGCACCTGATAATCCAAACTCCTTCAAGCTGGGAATGCGGTAGACGTTGAAGAGGAAAAGGTCGAAGGCATCGATGAAGAAACCTAAACCAGATGCTATGACTGCTAGGTTGAATGGAGAGTCGAGGAGTGGAGGCCTTGTGTTGGTGGATGGTGACATGGATGCATACAGATAGTTTCGATGCGAATCTACGCAAGCCTGGCGCGCTCAGAGCAGTTGGTCTGAGGTTCATAGCGGAGCTGGCCTGAGGTTCTCAGCGGAGCCTAGGGTGTCAGTGTCTCAAATAAATTGGTTGATGATAGGGGATCGGTGCACAGCATTCATCTCGGGTATACAGGGTTCATCTAGCGTACACAGGGTTGCACCCTGTGCTGGATTGTTGTCGCCCTTTCAGGGCTTGTGAATTTTCCACGCTCATGTACCCAGGGCTACGCTTCGCTTCGCCCTGGGCTGGATTGTTGTCGCCCTTTCAGGGCTTGTGATCGTTTCCATGCTGTGTACCCAGGGCTACGCTTCGCTACGCCCTGGGCTGGATTGTTGTCGCCCTTTCAGGGCTTGTGATCTTTTCCGCGCTTGTGTACCCAGGGCTTCGCTTCGCTACGCCCTGGGCTGGATTGTTGTCGCCCTTTCAGGGCTTGTGATCTTTTCCGCGCTTGTGTACCCAGGGCTACGCTTCGCTTCGCCCTGGGCTGGATTGTTGTCGCCCTTTCAGGGCTTGTGATCTTTTCCACGCTAGTGTACCCAGGGCTACGCTTCGCAATGCCCTGGGCTGTGGGGAATTGGCCTGTTGGGCTTGCATCTGGACTGAGGCTCTCAGCGGGGCTGAGGGGTGTCAGTGTATTGGGCAGATGAGAAACACAAAAAAGGGTCTCGACTTTTATATCGAGACCCGGAATCGATCACTCATCGTGTTTGTGAAGCCAGGACTTACTCTGTTGTGTTTTCCATTGCCATCAATAGCGACCAAGCATTTTTTGTTACGACTTTCTTCTGCGTGAGGTTCTCGCCGTCATTGAGGATCTCGACGAGGCCATTGTTTGTTGTGCCTCGTTGGATTTTGCAGCGACGATACTGTCTGTTGCTCAGTTCTATGAAGACGTACTCGTTTTCTTTTGAGCGGACGATTGCATCTTCTGTTACGCAGACAACCTGAGGTTTCTTTGTTTGTATCTCAGCACTCACGAACATGCCTGGTAACATTTCACGGTCGGTGGAGCGGAAGTGACAGTGGACGGTGGCTACTCGTTGCTCACTGAGTTTCTTTCCTACGAGAATGACCTCTGCTTCAAAGGTGCGATCTGGGTCTGCAGTGAGATGTGCTTTCACTGATTGTCCAACGTTAATGAAGGGTAGATCTTTCTCGAAGACGTTGAGGGCGAGATGGAGGTCGCTGGGGTTGACGAGTTCGAAGAGGACGGTTGAGGGGTTTACGTACGCACCAATGTTGACGTTGACCTCGGAGACGTAGCCGTTGATGGGCGAGAGGATGCGTATTGAACGACTGATGTTGTCAGCTTGGAGTTTGTCTGGATTGACGTTGATGAGCTTGAGCTTCTCTGAGAGCGCACGAACATTGACCTGCGCTGTTTGATAGTCAGAGCGTACTTGTTCAAAACTTTTGTCTGAGGCAGACTTGCTTTGATTCAGACTCTTCTGTCGTTCGTAGTCTTTGCCTAAGAGCTCTACGCGCGACTGTGCTACAAGGTAGTCTTGCTGCAACTGCACGTAGGATTGATCTTCCATTGTCGCAATGACTTGTCCTTTGCTGACACGCATTCCAGGTAGGAGATGGGTTGAGCTGAGGTAGCCACCCATTGCAGCGCTGATGCTAATGAGGTTTTGCGGTGGTACGTCGATGACGCCTGTGGCTTTCATGGTACTGTAGATGTCTTGTCGCGTTGCCGCAGCAAGCTCAACCTTGCATTGTACTGCTTGAGCTTCGCTGAGCTGCACGACATCCTTTTCAACCGCCGACTTTGCTTCGGCATGTGGTTCAGGTGTTGATGGTTTGCAGGAACTGAGCCCTATGCTCAGGAGGAGTGTCGCGCAGAGGTAGAAACCGAGCTTTGTATAGTACACTGTTGCTTTCTGTATGGTCTTCATAATCTTATTTCAATAGGAAAGGTGTGAGTTCTAGTACTGCAGTGTTCCATGCTTCAAGAGCGTGTAGGTAGTCCAATTGTGTATTGAGCGCTTGCTGTTGTAAAAGCAAGAACTCCACGAGATTGATCTCGCCGAGTGAGTAGGATCGCTGTGCATGCTTGCTGAGTTCCTGTGCCTGAGCGAGTGCTGTTTGCTGATAGTATTGCAAATGCTCACGCGCGGAAAGAAGTCGTACACTCTGACGTTGCCATTCACTCCGTACCGATTGCTGAGCGCTTGTGAGCTCTGTTTCAGCCGCGAGGAGCTTCCAATCTGCTACTTCTTTGCGGGCAGTGGGTGCAACGAAGAAGAGAGGTAGGTTGAGTCCAAGAGCGAAGGACTGAAAGCGGTCTGATGCTCCATACACCTGTGAGCTGCCTGATTTCGTTGAACCGACAAAACTCTGACTAGTATAACCCAGTGAAAGCTGCGGAAAGAACTTTGATGCTTGGAGGGAGCGATCCGCCCTTGCGCTCTCTGTTTGAAGCTCTCTGATTCGTACACTGGGATGCTTGTCCAATTGTGCCGTCGCGTTGAGCATGGGGTCTGCCATAGCTGCTGAGCCAGAATCTGGTAACCAAAGGGTGGAACTGTGTAAATGCTGAGAGAAAGCTAACTGCTCTTCCATTAACTCTGCCCTGTTGAGTCTTTGCAATTGACGAATGTGCGCGTGCTGACTTGCTGCCGTTGTGGCTTCAAGCGCACTGTTGTCGCCAGATGTCAATCGCTCACTCTGAACTCGAGCAATAGACGCATAGAGTGTATCGGACTGCGCTAACAAGCGCTCGCGTTCTAACAGTACGCGCATGCGATAGAAACTTCGTTGCACCTGCATGCTGAGTTCCAGACCAGTGTTTCGTAAGCGTTGCGACGAGAGGTTGATCTCGGTTTCGCGTAGCTGTGACTCACTGGAGTAGACAAAGGGTAGTTCGAAGGACTGAACGATACTCCACTTGTTGTCTCGCTGATCTCCATTGATCTGTCCAAACTCTGAGCTAAACGTCGTTGGTGGAATGCTCCATGCGGTTGCCTTGGCAGCAACAACAGAGCGGTGCTCTAACTCTGCAGCACGCAAACCAAGGTTGTGAGCTGCAGCGCTGTCAAGCGCTGCATGAAGAGAAATCTCTTGAGCTGACATTGTGCCACCACCTAGAACACATGCAAGAATCAAGATCGCTGCAGGCGGTGGACGATGTCCTTTCTTTCTAGGTCGTATAAAACCGAATGGACGCGGTGCAGCACTCTTCTCGTTCGTCTCAAACAACAAGTACAAGGCGGGCAGTACCCAGAGTGTGAGGAGTGTTGCCGTGATAAGTCCACCGATAACAACCGTCGCTAAAGGTCTCTGCACCTCAGCACCTGCCCCCTGACTGATAGCCATAGGTAGGAATCCGAACGAGGCGACAGCCGCGGTCATGAGTATTGGACGCAAGAGAATTCGTGTGCCTTGTACAATACGATGATGCACATCCGTAACGCCATTCTTCTTCAGCAGATTGAACTCTGAGATGAGGACGATGCCGTTGAGCACTGCCACGCCAAAGAGTGCAATGAAACCAATGGCGGCAGAGATTGAGAAAGGCATTCCACTTATCCAGAGTGAAATGATACCACCAATAGCAGCTAGTGGAATGGCAGAGTAAATCAATAATCCTTGCTTGATCGAGTTGAAGGCGAAGTAGAGAAGAAGGAAGATGAGCAAGAGTGAAACGGGAACGCTGAAGGAGAGTCGGTTAGTCGCTGCTACGAGATTCTCGAACTGTCCGCCATAGCGAATGCTGTAGCCGGACGGAAATCGAACTTGACTATTGATCTTGGCTTGCAGATCATTCACAACAGATTGCACATCTCGCTCACGCACGTTAAAGCCAACGGTTATGCGACGCTGTGCATCCTCGCGTTGAATCTGGTTGGGTCCTACAGTCAGACGAACGTCTGCTACCTGACGCAAAGGTATGTGCTCACCTCGCGATGACTCTACGATGAGATCTCGTACATCTTCTATGTCGCGTCGCTTTGTTTGATCAAGACGTATCGTGAGATCGAAGCGCCTTTCATTCTCGAAGACTTGTCCAGCAGTGGCACCAGCAAAGCCAGCCTCTATGCATCGGTTTACATCCTGAACACTGATGCCGTACTGAGCCAGCGCAGCACGATTGTATCGTACGACAATCTGCGGTAAACCCGCTACGCTCTCTACATAGAGATCACATGCTCCATCAATTGAAGAAGCAATAGCTCCAACACGTGTGGCAAGCGAAGCTAAACTGTCGAGATCATCACCGAAGATCTTACACACCACATCTTGCCGAGAACCCGTCATCAACTCATTGAACCGCATCTGTACCGGAAACTGAAAGCCTGTGCTTACGCCAGGTATCTCTGAGACCGCCGCGCTCATCTTCTCTGCGAGCTCATCAAAGCTGTGAGCAGATGTCCACTCATTCTTTGGTTTGAGAATAACCATCATATCAGATGCTTCAATTGGCATGGGATCGGTTGGGATTTCACCGCTCCCAATCTTGGTGACAACCTTCTGCACTTCAGGAAAGCGCTTGAGAAGTATGCTAGCTGTTTGCTGCGTCGATTGGATCGTCGTGCTAAGCGAAGAACCAGTGAGCACGCGTGTATCGACTGCAAAGTCGCCTTCTTCCAGCTTTGGAATAAACTCGCTGCCAAGGTTTGCAAGAACAATGACGGAGACAACAAACGCAACAAGTGAAGAGGCAATGACACTGCGTGGAAAACGGAGAATGAAAAGTAGTTGTGGTTCGAAGAATGCATGGATACGACTCATCATGATGTCGGCAAAGGTCTTCCTCATTTCAACCTTCTTACTGAGCACCAGCGAACTCATCATTGGTACATAGGTGACCGAGAGAATGAATGCTCCAATGATGGCGAACGACACTGTCTGCGCCATAGGCTTAAACATCTTTCCTTCAATCCCTTCAAGAACAAAGAAGGGCAGGTACACGATGAGGATGATGAGCTGACCGAATACTGCAGACTTCATGATCTTGCCCGTGGAATGCTCAACTTCAGCATCCATGGTGTCTTGGTCGACTTCGGTTAAGCCGACAACATGTTTGTTGTGATGCAAACGGTGCAGGATCGCTTCCACAATAATCACCGTTCCATCAACAATGAGTCCAAAGTCCAGTGCACCCAAACTCATGAGGTTCCCACTCACTCCAGTTGCATTCATCATGATTACCGCAAAGAGCATGGAGAGTGGAATGACTGAGGCTACAAGAATTCCAGCGCGCAGATTTCCAAGGAAGAGTACGAGTATGAAAATCACAATAAGCGCGCCTTCACTGAGATTGGTGACAACGGTCGTGAGAGCATTGTTCACCATTTTGGTTCGATCGAGAAATGCTTCAATCTCCACTCCCTCAGGGAGTGACTTCTGAATAGATTCGATCTTTGTCTTCACATTGCGTATCACCTGCGAGGAGTTTGCTCCCTTGAGCATCATGACAACCCCACCGGCTACTTCGCCTTTGTCATTATAGGTCATGGCACCATAACGCGTGGCACTGCCGAATCCAACAGTGGCGACGTCACGAATGAGAATAGGAGAGGCGTCGTCTAAGTGACTGACTGCTATCTCTTCGATGTCTGAGACAGAACTCACTAAACCTTCACTCCGAATGCTGAGCACCATCGGACCTTTCTCGATGTATGCTCCACCAGTGTTCTGATTGTTCTGTTCGAGAGCAGTGAAGACATCGTTCATGCTCAGATTATGCGATCGCAGCTTCTCTACATCTAAGCTGATTTCATACTGCTTGAGCTTTCCTCCAAACGAGCTAACGTCTGCAACACCCTCGGTTCCGAGTAGCTGACGTCGCACAACCCAATCTTGAATACTACGGAGCTCCAATGCATCATACCGAGATTCATAGCCGCGCTTGGCTTTGACAACGTACTGAAAGATCTCGCCAAGACCTGTGGTCACAGGACCCATCTCAGGCGTCCCCAATCCCGCGGGTATCTGACTTTGAACTTGCACTAAACGCTCGCTTACTTGTTGTCGCGCCCAGTAGACGTCGGTTGCATCGTCGAAGACAATGGTCACCAGACTCAAGCCGAATCGAGAGAAGGAACGCTGCTCAATAATGCCAGGAATGTTTCGTGTGGTCTGCTCAATAGGAACAGTCAACACGCGTTCGATGTCTGCTGCACCTAGCGAAGGCGACGTCGTAATGACCATCACCTGATTGTTAGTAATATCCGGAACTGCGTCAATGGGCAGCTTCGTGACGCTGTAACTACCATAGGCAATCAGACCGATAGTAGCTAAGACAATAACTAGCTTGTTCCGTATAGAAAACTGAATGATTGATTGTATCATAGAATGTGGGATAGTATAGACACAATGACTGTGTTCTCGAAGAAGAACGAGACTATGCCTACACTGCAAATGCAGTGTACGTGTGTGAGAATCAATGGAATTGAAAGAGAAGCGTGGCTATGGGTAGGCGGGAGTGTGCACTACCATGTGTCTAGCACTGACGCGGTGGTTGCCAGATATCAGCCGTGCGGCCAGATGGAAGGTGAGCAACGTAGGATACAATGACAGAGCATTGCTCTGGAACAAACACAGCACTCAAATCGAGTGATGCTTCTGGTTTCGTAGCTGCAATGCTGAAGCTACTACTCAACGCATTCTTGAATGGTAACTGAGCATCGCGCGAAGCATGGTCGTCTTGACCGTTTGCAGCAGAACCATAATGGATGCTGATAAATTCTGCGAAACCTAAGTGCGGCTGATGCTCTCTGTGCTCTAAAAAGTGCTCGAGCATAGTTGGCACCTTCAGGAACTGATGAAACTCAGTCTGACCCATTAGTACCACACACAACAACACTATGGAGAATACTCTCTGCATCAGCTCAAAAGTACAAAGACTCATGGCCAGCGCCAAAAGCCTTCTTGTTTTGGTTCTCTGTTCTCTGTTCTCTGTTCACTAGATTCAATGTAGATAGTGCGGCGCATGCTGATCTACTCAACTGAGTTTTAAGAGTCTTCTTCCTCAGCGCCTGTGCTGCTTCGCAGCACGCGCACTCCTCGACGACTAGATCCTCACACTGCAGATCTTCACGCAGGTTCTTTACCACCTCGTGCACTCAATGCTCCAACACCTTTACTTCTCAGACACTGCAAACCTCGGCAGGCGAATGCCGCTCGTCTCGGAAAAGGAGACTGATGACTTGGCTACTCAGTGGATTACTGAGCGCGAAGAGACCTTTTTCGTGCTACGAATACCTGCACGAACGTCAGCATAAGTAATCCTAAAATAAGAACTTAGAGTAGTATAAAGCAAGCTGTGTTAAAAAGTGGACAAAATTATCTTTTTTATGTGGAAAAATAGGAATCAGGCTGTATTTTAGAGTTAGTTATCTGAATTAGCAGACACTCAACAACAACGATTGACGGCATTATACGGGAGTATGTTATGAACAGCAACCTGGATCCGAATCTGGCTGCAGCGGCGTCGACGACGTCGCAGAACAAGCCTGAGAACCTATCGATTATGGACGGCAATGAAGCGGCGTCGTGGATTGCGTATAAGACTTCGGAGGTCTGTGCTATTTATCCTATCACCCCTTCCTCTGGTATGGGCGAGCATTGCGATGAATGGTCAGGCGAAGGAGTAGAGAACATTTACGGACAGGTACCACGCATCATGGAGATGCAGAGCGAAGCAGGAGCTGCTGGTGCAGTTCACGGAGCTCTGCAGGGTGGAGCGTTGTCTTCAACCTTTACGTCCTCCCAAGGCCTGCTGCTCATGATCCCGAATATGTACAAGATCGCTGGCGAGTTAACACCGACGGTGTTTCACATCGCTGCTCGTACTCTGGCTACGCATGCACTGTCCATCTTTGGAGATCATAGTGATGTAATGGCTGTGCGTAGTTCTGGTTTTGCAATGCTGTTTGGGAACAATCCGCAGGAAGCGATGGACATGGCATTAATTGCTACTGCCACAACGCTTCGCTCACGCATTCCCTTCCTCAACATCTTTGACGGCTTCCGTACATCACATGAGCTGAACATGGTTGAGGTCATCCCTGATGAGACCATTCGTGCAATGATCGATGATCAGGATGTGGCAGCTCATCGTCGGCGCTCACTCAATCCAGAGCATCCTTTCATTCGTGGCACAGCGCAGAATCCTGATGTGTTCTTCCAGAGTCGTGAAGCAGCGAACAGTTACTACGATAGAGTGCCTGAGCTTGTTGAGCAGAGTATGAAGAAGTTTGCTGAGCTGAGTGGACGACACTATCAACTTGTTTCCTATCATGGTGCAGCAGACGCTGAACGCGTCATCGTAATCATGGGCTCCGCTCTTGGAGCAGTTCGTGAGACAGTTGATCACTTGAATGCACAGGGTGAGAAAGTTGGCGTTGTGAACATTCATCTCTATCGTCCATTTCCGCTGGCGCAGTTCATGAAGGCACTGCCTCACACCGTGAAAACTGTCGCCGTGCTTGATCGATGCAAAGAACCTGGAGCTATAGGTGAACCGCTGTATCAAGATGTTCTTAATGCACTCCATGAGTATTTGCCTGCAGGTGATGCAATGCGCAATGGACATGCTGGACGTCCAGCTCCGCGCGTTATCGGTGGACGCTATGGTTTGGCTTCGAAAGAGTTCAACCCTGCAATGGTGATGGCGATCTTCAACGAAATGAACTCACCAAATCCAAAGAATCACTTTACCATTGGAATCAATGATGATGTTACACATCACTCACTGAGCTACGACAAACAATTCTCTCTAGAGAAGCAACATGCTTTCCGTGGACTCTTCTTTGGCTTGGGAGCAGACGGTACGGTAAGTGCCAACAAGAACTCGATCAAGATCATTGGTGATACGACGGATAACTTCGTTCAAGGCTACTTTGTGTATGACTCAAAGAAGTCAGGTTCATTGACCGTATCACACCTTCGCTTCGGCAAACAGCCCATCAACTCCACCTATCTCATCAACTCTGCCAACTTTGTTGCGTGTCATCACTTCAACTATTTAGAGAAGTATGATGTACTTAAAGATGCGGAACCAGGGGCGGTCTTCTTGCTGAATACCCCTTTCGCGCAAGAACGCGTGTGGGATGAGCTACCACGCAACATTCAAGAAGAGATTAAACACAAGAAGCTACGCTTCTATGTGGTCAACGCTTCACGTGTTGCTCGCGAAGCCGAAATGGGATCGCGCATCAACACCATTCTGCAAACTTGTTTCTTTGCTATCAGTGGTATTCTTCCACGCGACGAAGCTATCCAACGCATTAAAGATGCAATTGCCGAAACCTATGGTCGTAAGGGCGAGAAGGTGGTGCAGAAGAACTTTGAAGCGGTCGACAAAACACTGGAGAACCTCTTCGAGATCGACTACACGAATCTGCCACTCGGCGATAAGAAGAGTGAAGATGCTATTCATGGTAATGCTCCAGACTTTGTACAGCATGTGCTTGGAAAGATCATTGCTGGTGAAGGCGACTCCTTACCAGTAAGCGCATTCCCTGTTGACGGAACGTTCCCTAGTTCCACAACCAAATGGGAAAAACGCAACATCGCAGATGAAGTTCCTGTGTGGGATGAGAGTATCTGCTCACAATGCGGTAAGTGTTTCTTGGTTTGTCCGCACGCTGCTATTCGCTGCAAAGTGTATGATAAATCACTTCTCGCTAATGCTCCAGAGACCTTCAAGTATCACACACCCGTGGGCAAAGAGTTCATACGCGACGAAGAGGTGTACACCTTGCAAGTGTCAGTTGAAGATTGTACTGGATGCAGACTGTGCGTTGAGGTATGTCCGATCGAGAGCAAAACCGAGAAAGGACACAAAGCGCTCAACATGGTTGAACAACTTGGCCTGAAAGAACCTGAAGCTCTGAACTGGGATTACTTCCTCTCGCTGCCAGATCTTGATCGCGATCGTGTCAATCATAGCTCAGTAAAAGGCTCGCAGTTCCTCGAACCTCTGTTTGAGTTTAGTGGCGCATGCAGCGGCTGCGGTGAAACACCGTACATCAAGCTTCTAACACAGCTCTTTGGTGATCGCATGATAGTTGCGAATGCAACAGGATGCAGTTCCATTTTCGGTGGTAACCTGCCAACGACACCGTGGACAGTGAACAAAGAAGGAAGCGGTCCTGCATGGGCGAACTCACTTTTTGAAGATAACGCAGAGTTTGGATTGGGTATCAAGCTTGCAACAGACAAGAAGCGCGAAATGGCAAGTATGTTACTGCAAAGTATGCGCGGAGCTGTAGGCGAAGAGCTGGCTGATGCCATCCTACTTACCGAAGATAAAACAGATTCTGAGGTGCAGAAGAAACGCCAGAAAGTGAATGAGCTGAAGCGAGCACTCAGGGCAAGTTCACATCCAGATGCAAGCCGTCTCTTACAAGTTGCCGAGTTCCTCGAACGCAAGTCAGTGTGGATCATCGGTGGCGATGGATGGGCGTATGACATTGGATTCAGCGGATTGGATCATGTGTTGTCGACCGGTGAGAACGTCAACATTCTCGTTCTTGACACGGAAGTGTATTCAAACACCGGAGGACAAAAATCCAAAGCATCACCACTTGGTGCGAGCGCGAAGTTCTCGATCAATGGAAAGACAACTACGAAGAAAGATCTTGCATGGCAGGCAATTGCACATGGAGGCGTCTATGTTGCACAGATCGCATTCGGTGCAAATGATACTCATACTGTACGCACTATCATGGAAGCAGAGGCATTCCCTGGACCTTCCCTGGTTATTGCCTATAGTCACTGTATTGCACACGGCTACGACATGGCCTGCGGAGTATCGCAACAAGACAATGCTGTGAAGTCAGGCTACTGGCAACTCTTCCACTACAACCCACTACTCGAAAAAGGCAAACGCTTCAGTTTGGATTCTAAAGAGCCAAGTATTGGCCTTGAAGACTTTCTCTACAACGAGAATCGCTTCAATGTGATTCGCAAGGATCACCCAGATGTTGCGTCTGACTTCCTGGCTCACGCCAACGCAGACCTCCTGCAGAAATGGGATCGTTTGAAAATGCTGAAGGAACTGTAGAAAACGAGCTAAGAAAACCCACCTAACGCAACAGCTAAGACATTGACCAGAGGGACGTTTGACGTCCCTCTGGTCGTTTCTAGCTGCAAGTAAACAAGCGGTTATGACTTTCTGCACCGCAGATCCAAGCTTTGGGCGGAGTATAACACGTCATAGTACCAGATATAGAACGCCTTCGTTGCTTCGACCTGGCAGCTCCGTGCTAGATCCTACAATGGCGCCTTGAACGACGAGTAGACTACACGCAAGAGAGAGTTTAGCTGCGTTAAAAAGTGATCTTTTCTGTCCTTTCTCAGCATTAATGGCTCAAAAAAGCTCGATCTACCAGACACGACAACAGCCCTAAATCGCTTCAAATAGGTGATTTCAGCAATTTTTCTCTTTAATTCTTAAGTCTATGCAAAAATTCAATTTAGAAAGTCTCTGACCCGCCGATACCTGCTGAACGAATATTCATTAAAGCTTTGAGCTCAAAGAACGATTCGTACTGAGGCGCTCGCCTCGTTCAGGGAATGAAGATGGTATGGGGCAAAGGATTCTGCCGAGATATCACCAGAACTTTCACATACATGTCGAGTTACATTCGAAGACGGGTACTGTATTGTATCGCAGTCCTTAGTATCAGTACGCAGGGATTTTGCCAAGATAGCGAGCTTGCACAGCACATACAAGGTGACTCAGAGGAAGTCTCAAGAGGCAGCTACAACTTTACGAGCTCCGCATCATATCAACGAAGTAGTAGCCCTGCAGCCGATGTGCAGGCACAGAACAGTGTCATTGGAACCGCCACCTTGGGTGCCACCTACACGCTCATTCCCCATTGGGATGTATCCGGGTCGCTCATGTGGATGTATGGCAAGGTTGTAGGTATGGGAGCCTATGTTGCCTCTATGCCCAATGGACTCTTCAGTTACTCTTCAGCAACGCCATTTCTCGGAACAGCATTCATACATGCGACGCTGCCGCTTGGTAGTGAAGAAAGCTCACAGCTTGAGCTCTTCGCCGGACAGATTGCACCCTGTTCCATTTTGGAACAGAATGCCTATGCAAATGACCCTACAAGTCAGTTCATGAACTTAGTCGTATTGAACAGTGGTGCCTATGAAGTCTGCGCAGAAGCTCGCGGGGGAAGCAGCTATGGCGCTGCCGCTCAATACCGCACAGGCGAAACAGTGTTTACGGCACTAGCAGCGGCGCTGCCAACCGAAGCTGGAGGCAATGATCTTAACACCGATTTCGCACATGCTCATGCATTCAACTTCCAATGTGCTGGTAACGTTGCTGCAGGACATCGAGTGCGTGGCTTGCTCTTTATAAATGTGAGCCATGCTCGCGTCTTTGATGAAGCCTTGAAAAGTGTAGAGCTGCCTGACCTCACTACGAAGGTTGGATTGAGCATCGATGCTGATCATGAGATTGACGAGCGTTGGGGTCTGTTTGAACGCATTAGCTGGAATGATGGCAAAAGTGAGTCAATGGCACTTACTGAAATCAATGCATCTCTCTGTGTTGGAACTCGCCTAGCAGGCGGATTGCTCAATCGCGAAGGCGATGAGAGCGGCGCTGCGGTGGTGTACAACGCTCTCTCACACTCACATCGTGTGTTCTTGGAACAGGGAGGTAGCGGCTTCGTTCTCGATAAAGTCATTCATTACACGAGCGAGATAGCAGCCGAAGTGTACTATCGATTCACCATATCATCTCAGCTTTCACTGACCCTTGATGCACAGTGCATTTTTAACCCTGGCTTCGAACGAGAGAGAATTCCCTTGCGCCTACTCAGTAGCCGCTGGACATACTCACTTTGATACGAATCAGCAATGCTACTCTCGAAGGCTTCGATAGAATAGATAGATATGATAGGCATACAGTGCTCTCTCTAACTCAAAAGAGTCTCTTTATTCATGCTTTGCTTCGCAAAGCATAACCTTCAACGTTAGCTCGCTCAAAGGCTTATCACTGGCTAGTGAATGCTACCATGGGAGAGAAGTTGAACGAGCCCAGCTTGGACAAAAACATGAAGAACTTTGGAAGGCTAAGGCTTCATTTACAGACACTGAGAACCGATATCTTACATGACATGCCTTTCGTGACGGAACGAAGATTTGAGCCTTGGAAATACTGCTTTGTTTGAACACGCTGGATCCTTGTTGATTGAACACGAAATGACGAACACCATACATCGAAAAACGAACGGAACAACACAACAACTATGAACTGGATTTTGAACATATCGGTCAAGCAGAGACTCCATTTTCTAACAGCACTATCTGGTGTTGGTTTGTGTCTCTTAGTTCTCCTCGCTGTGCACGATCTCAGCTACATGGCCGAGCAGAATGAAAAGACCTTTCAGGAACTTGTTGAGTTGCGCGCTCAGTGTAATGCTGATATGCACCATGATGGTTTGAGAGGTGACTTCTATGCCTCGCTATGCGAGAAGAACCTTGATGCCGAAATGCGAGCTGAGCGAATGAAAGAGATTCAGGAAACGATATCTGAGTTCAAGAGAAACATCGAAGATGTGCGAGCTAACGCGAGCTCACCTGAGATTCAGGCAGCAGTTGCACAGATTCAAAAACCACTGGCCGAATACGTTGATTGCTTGAATACGTATATACCAATGGCTTTAGTCAACCCTACAGAAGCACTCCTGCACAAAGACGAAGTTGACTCACGTTTTAAGAGTCTGGAAGGTCCGATGAATGACGTATCACAACGCATTGAAGACCACAGTGCTGCGACAAAAGCAGCCGTTCTCGCATCGAGTTCATCAACACGGAATGTCCTCATCGCTATAAGTCTCTGCGTACTCCTCATTGTCTTCGGCTTCAGCTACAAGGTAGCAGGATCCATTACCACTCCGATAGCGGAACTCAGCGCAGCCTCAAATCTTGTGAGCAATGGCGACACCTCCGTGCAGCTAACTGTTCATTCGACTGACGATCTAGGTACTCTCACTCGTGACTTCAATCAGATGGTGCTCTCATTACGCACTGCTGGTGCACAAGCAGCAGAGGAGCAGGAGAAAACGCAGCAACTTATGCTTCAGGCGGAACGCCTGAGGGAAGCAGCTGATCAACAACGCGAGACCCTACACGAAGCAGTGCAAACAATGGTTGTTGCTATGCAACGACTAGCCAACGGCGACCTAACGGTACAACTCCAATCTGAAGCCGCAGCTGAGGTGGCAGACTTGTACCAGGGCTTTAACTATACCGTGCAGACACTGCGTTCAATCGTAGAGAATGTTCAGCACTCTATCGAAGAAACAGCTAGTGCTTCCAACCAGATCAGTTCTTCAACAGAAGAGATGGCTGCTGGAGCAACCGAACAGGCATCGCAAACGAATGATGCGGTATGCGCTGTTGAAGAAATGACAAAGATCATCATGGAGACCTCGAACAACGCCCGCGAAACGGCACTTGCTGCAGAAGCTGCAAAGTCAAGCGCTGAGGGAGGTCGCAATGTCATCTTGCAAACAGTTGACGGAATGAATCGCATAGCAGCTGGTGTACAAGAGTCGGTAAGCACTGTGAAAGCACTTGGCGAGTCCAGTGCTCAGATCGGTGAGATTGTTGTGGTTATTAGCGACATCGCCGATCAAACAAACCTCTTGGCATTGAATGCAGCAATTGAAGCTGCACGAGCAGGAGAGCAAGGACGTGGATTTGCAGTGGTTGCAGATGAAGTACGAAAGCTTGCGGAACGAACAACAAAGGCTACGCGAGAGATTTCAGAGAAGATTAAGAGAATTCAAGTAGAAACTTCAGACGCAGTGAGCACGATCAATGATGGAACAAAAGATGTTGAGAGTGGTCTGCAACTCGCGCGTGAGGCTGGAATAGCATTAGGAAACATTGTCGATGCAGCTCAAAATGTTTCTGGAATGATTGAGCATATCGCTATCGCCGGGGAAGAACAATCAAGAGCTAGCGAACAGATTAGTCGAAACATTGAAGCAATTCATAATGTGACAAATGAAACAGCCACAGCAACGCAGCAAATTGCACGCTCTGCGGAGAACCTCAATCGTATGACCGACAATCTCTTCCAACTGGTTGGTCGCTTCAAACTGAGCGATTCAGATTCGCAGCATTCATCAAGCCAGACACACAAAGCGCAAAGAAGCAACGATCGTGATACGATCCGTCGCACCGCCTCTGAGCAGCTTCGACAGAAAGAACAGAACTCGTACATGAACTAATACAACTCGATACCAATCAAGGTTGAGGATACAAAGAGGGATGCGTTGCATCCCTCTTTGCGTTGTAGCTGAGGCTATACGCACACTATCCTTCGTACTACTACCATGCATGAGAGTAGATGATAAGGTCTATCGCTAAGGTATTGCTAAGGAGGGCTCGAGCATAGCGGCCGTATGATTGTATGCGAAACAAGTCAACGCAATACAATACATCATTCATCATAGGTTCCGTTATGAAAATTACTCTTCTACTAGCCACGTTCTTTCTTCTATACAACGGTGTGTTCTCTCAGGACTACCGAGCTACACTGTGGTCACCAAGTGTAGCGATACGACTCAATGCGCTGAGTTATAGTCCAGCAGACAACACTGTCCTCCTCGAAACCCAAAGCAATTATGATTCGGCTCGTGTGTTCCGCATCAATGCCGCTGGGCGCGCATCACAATCGAATACAGTGGAGCCAACAACCGACGCCTATCCACACGCCTACTCAAGCGATGGTGAATGGTCGATTGCCTATGGTCGAAACCTATCCGACAATCATTTGTCTGGCTTAGAAATCATCAATCTTCGTACGAATCAACAGAAGCACGTTGCATTTGGAAGCTATAGCGAAAGATGCTGGTTTGACTATGCTGCTCCTGGAGCGCCTTTTCGCTTTAGCACGGATAACTCCTGTGCCCTAGTAAGAGTCTACAAGGATGTGAACGGACGCTGGTCTCGAATGATCGCTCTTGTGCACTTGGAAGATGCGAGACTGATGACCTTTGTCGTCGATACTGCCTACGCCTATCGAACGGACTGCAATCTGCTAGATGCCTCAGTTGACATCAATCAAGGAACAGCCATCTTCATCTATCAGCAAGCTGTCTCAGGTCGATCGACATTCATTGTGCGCGTACAGAATATCGAGAATGGTCAAACTCGTGAAGTAGTTCTTAGCGACCTTGAAACGGGTAGTCGGGCTCTTAGTCAGTATAGTGTACAGTCAGATTCAATCATCGCCCTGGTCTACGGCAGCACGTCTGCGCGCCGCATTGTCTTTGATGCAGAGAGCTTGGAACCCATTGGCTCTACGATGATGCTCTACAGTCAGTTCTGCACTGATCTTACGAACCTCATCGTGCAGCCTTCCACGTCTTTGGGCTTACTGTGCCTCATCGAGCAGCATGGCCAACAACAGTCGATGCTGCACTTTCTGGATTGCGTTCAGGAATCTGAAATTGATAAGCAGCTCGTGTCTATGCGTCCTCTGCGTGCGGTTCTTCCTCTCGGTGATTCTCTGCTTTTCTTGTGCGATGCCAGCTCAATCATTCGTTATCGTATGCATGCCAGTGCAGAAGTCTGTGCTTCGGTTCCCAAGACCAGTGTTGATTCACGAGCGAGCAATCTTGTGCGATTACAGGAAGTGATGAAAGATCAGAAGCCCCAGATAGTAGCTGCCAATTCATACACACGAGTGCAGTCGTGGATGATGTCCGACACTGGTCTGATAACCGAGATCATAAAAGTGAACAATGCTGGCAAGCACACCTCTTGCTTGCCACGCCTTTCTTCGACGGGTGAGTGGCTGTTTAGCTATGGTCAGTTCTTTAAGCAATCACAAGCCGTCAAGTCACCATCAACGATCTATGATGTACGATTCTTCAATCATTCAAACGCCTGCGTTTGCATTGATCCACAGTTCACTTTGCAGCTTCGTGATCTTCATGATCTTGAGACAGAGCGCGTTTCAATGCGACCTCAGGTGCAGCGGGTTGAGATTGCACCAAACGACTCAACAGTAGCCGTCGTATTGCAATCAGGTGTCCTTGCATTCCTCTCGCCTGCGAACCTAGGCTTACAGCGTTCTGTTGAATCTATTCGCTCTGTCATTAAGTCGTTGCAATTCTCTGCCGACTCGCGCTGGCTTTGTGTGCATTGCGATATGGATACTGTCTTAGTGATTGAAGTAGCAAGCGGACAAGTCGTGTCGCGTGCGTTCATTGGAGGTCTGCAGTTCTATAGTCTTAACGCTCAAGCATCTGTCTTGTACTGTCACAGAAGTGGCAATGTTGTAGAAGCCTTCTCATTGCCAAGCTTTCGTACTCTTGGACGATTTAAACACAGCGTTGGAGATGTGTGCGACATACATGAGATGTCCGACGGTAGTGCCTTGGTACTAGCTACCAAATCGAACGAAATACTTGTGTGGCGCCATAACTCTCTGATCCTCGACATTCCAGAACCTGTGCAGCCGCTTCGTGGAACAACGCTCAGCATCGATAATCTACCGCTCTCAAACTCGTATATGCACATTGTGCACGAGCGACTGGATGAAAGGGGTTTGCTCAAGATCTATGGATTGAATGGCGCGGAGTTGCTAAGCACACTTGTGAATGCTGGGTCAAGTGAGAATACGATCGATGTCGGTACCCTTATCAACGGTAGCTATATCTGCACGCTGACAACTAACGACAAAGTGAGATCAGCAACAATTGTTGTTGCTCGGTAGCTCGGCTGAGGGCTGGACACTGTAGGAGTTCACTGCAACCCTGTCATGGCGAAGCCATGACAGGGTTGCCTGTGTAAGAAAAGTCTCATGAGGAGGAGAAAGACCGTGGTTTCAATAGGAGACCTTGCTAGTGCCAGATCTCGGAGATAGGATAGCGCAGTTCACTCCCAGGGCTGAAAAGCCACAGAAGGACCAGAAATGCGCAATTGGGTCAATAGGCCTGGAGTAGGCTGCCTAGGTACAGCCCTCAGAAAGCAAAAAATCTACATATCCAGTAAAAAACGTCGAAAACTGGTATATAAAGTGATGGAAGTGTTAGTGTATCACACGACAAGGAACGTTGACTATGGCTAAAAATGTAGGATGTGACGAATTGACGGAAGGAATGGTCCTTGCCGAGGCGGTTATGAACAATTACGGACAAACCTTACTCCCCACAGGAGTGAAGCTTGATGCGAATCATTTGCGCGTTCTTCGAACATGGAACATTGCAAGTGTTGCAGTGCAAGTGGAAGGAGAGAACCGTGATTTTGTCATTAGCGAGAAGGTACGTCGTGTTGCAGAGGAACGATTGCGCCAGAGAATAACCTGGCTGCCACGGAACATCAACGAGCAGGATCTGTTTGCGATGGGTGTCCGACATGTGGCTCAGGTCTTGTCAATGAAAACAAGCACAAACAATTGACCCAAAACCTGGATTATATTATTGAAGAAGTTGAGGACTTCCCAACTCTTCCGAGCATCTATACAACTATGCTCGAGTTGATGGCGAATCCGCGTACGACAGTGAACCAGATTGCTGATGCAATATCAAGCGATCCGGCTTGCTCTTTGAAGCTGCTGAAGACAGTGAATTCTAGCGTCTATGGTCTACGTGGCCGCGTAACAACCATCAATGAAGCAGTGTTTCATGTGGGTTTTGCGGAAGTGAAAAACTTGGTCACTGCAATCTCTGTCTTCGAAATGTTCTCGAAGATGCCCGTGGTGCAGTCCTTCAACATCATTGATTTGTGGAAGCACTCCTTAGCTGTTGGAGTGATAGCACGCCTTCTTGCTAAACATCTGAACCTACGAAACATCGAGAACTTCTACACTCAAGGATTGTTGCACGATCTAGGAAAGATGTTCTTTCTTCGCGCAATGCCGCAAGAGTACTCGATGGTTGTTCGTAGAGTACATGAGCAGAATGGAGTGCTCCTTCTAACAGAGCGAGAAGTACTTGGAACGGATCATACAAGAGTAGGTGAGAGCATTGCCCGAAAATGGCAATTGCCTGATAGTCTATGTAATGCAGTACGATGGCACGAGGAGGGTTTGGTCAATGGCCGCTTTAATGTTGATGTGGCCTGCATTCACCTAGCCGACATCATGGCTCGTATTCTTGACTTAGGATATGGTGGTGACCGAATCGTACCCCAGCCTTGTATTGATATCTGGGCACTCATTGATGTACCTCCAAGAACATTTGAGAATATGCTGCCTGCCATTCTAACAGACTACGACCAAGCCGTAGCTATCATGTTGTCATAAATCAGGACCAAACATGAATCCCGAAAAGAGAATTTGTTGCGAGAATACAGAAGTTCCTATTGAACTCTACCAGCTCATCGATGAGTTTAATAGCGCGTGCGCGAGAGATCCACATGTGGCAAGTATCATGCATCAAGGACTGTCGGTCTTTGCTGAGCTGAAGGACACTTTCTATGCATCAGTATTCCTTATGAACGCAAGCACCTTTGAGTTTGAACATAGCGCTACTCTACCGCGATCGATGACGAGGGAATCAGAACAGAACTTTGGATTACTAGTTGATAAGGGAGTCGTTGGTTCAGCTCTGTCGACCGGTCAAATCATATCCTATCAGAAGAGCGAGGAAACAAGTCCTTTCTACTTTGTATCGCCAATGATTGGTGTTCAAGGTGTGATGGGATTGCTCATGGTGTGTACGAGTGTTTCGCCTAACGAGCTCTCGAACGCAAAACTCAAATGCTACAGTTACTTCATCCAGATGTTTGCAAAGACCTTGGAGAATGCTGAGTTTATAGAAGTAAACGCGAAGCTTGAAGATATCCTACAACAGAAAGTCGCATCGAGAACAATAGAACTTGTTGAGTCGCAACGTCAGTTAGTTGATAGCATGGAGGACTTGAAGGTAAATCTTGCGACAGCAATACCGCATGAGATACGAACACCTATTGGAACCATTCTTGGGTCTGCGGCTTTTATGAGAGATCACTATGCAGAGATCGACTCAGCAGATGCAAACGAAATGTTGTCGGATATCTATAGCTCAGCACAGCGCTTGCAGCGCCTGTTCGAGAACTATCAGATCTATACACGTCTGGCCATCACTGCCACACGACAGCTTGAGATGGAGCGCTTGCGCAATTCAAGTACACGAGGCGTGAAGTCGTACATCGACACTATTACTCGCTACCGTGCGAGTATCGCGCAACGCAGTGCAGACTTGTATTTGCAACTAGAAGATGCTACGCTCGCCATTCCTGAAGATCTACTGAGAAAGCTTCTAGAGGAACTCTGCGATAACGCATTCAAGTATTCAGAGTATGGACAGACTGTTGAAGTCCGGGGCTGGAAACGTCTGACAACGTACGAGCTCAGTATCAGTGATCAGGGTCGAGGAATGGATGCACATAACATCCAGAATATTCAGGCCTATGCTCAGTTCGACCGACACTATCACGAGCAACAAGGTATGGGCTTGGGTTTAGCCATCGTGCAACGCATCGCCGATGTGATCGGCGCTGAAGTGAATATCTCAAACAATGCCAATAAGCGTGGCACTCTGGTTACACTGCGCATTCCACTGGCGCATGATGAGGAAGAGTAGAGCTGCAAACAGAGTAGTTTCAGTGCTTAACTAGCCTCCTGCTACGCGTAGACTACAAGATTAGTGAATGACAACAAAGCTATAGCTGTGTACAGAAGTAGCTGTTATAGCTCGCACTGAATAAAGTCCTGCATCGAACGCTGATGTCGAAAGTACACACTCCGCCTGCATTGGCTGTACTGATTGAACGAATACGACACGACCAAGCGCATCGACTACCTCGAGGGTTGCGCCATTCTGCATAAGCTGGCTGTTACACTTCAAGCGAAGACTCGCATCTGCAGGATTGGGATGGACGTCTAGCTCAAGCGTGCCCTGGTCTTCAACCTCCATCATCGGTTCTTCCACAATAAAGCTTCCCATCATTCCATCGTCTTCATGGTGGAGCATGTGACAGTGGTACATGTAGGGTACATGGTTATCTGCGAAGTCAGTAAAGCGTGTAATGAAGCGTAGGCTCTGTTGAGGCAATACAAGAACTACATCTTTAGGTCCTCTGAGATACTCAGGAACCGCGGCCCCTTGAATATCCAGAATATTGAATTGTACATCATGAATGTGAAAAGGGTGTGCCACCATTGTTGAGTTCTTGAGTGTCCACACTTCCGTTGCATCCTTTTTCACCCGAATGTTCACCACATCCATATTGAAATGCTGCCCGTTGATGAGGAAAGGACCAACCACCATGCTTGTCATGTTCATGGTCTCAGGAGCAAACTCCAGAGTGCGTGACATCGTCGATGCTGTTTCACTCAGGGTTGGAACTGTTCGCAGTGAAGTTGGAAGAGTCACTACTGCGTCCGGCGTGCTATCAACAACAGACAAATCAAGCAAGGTGAAGTTTGCGCCATTAAGCGGGTTCTTTGCATAGTCCGGGATTGTTACTTGAGCATTTCCGACAATTGCAGCACCATGTATTCCTGTTTGCAGCTCTGCTCCATAGTTGATAAGCTGGATGTTTTGTCCCTTGCGACCACGCAGATCCACTAAGATCTCCACTCGCTCACCTGGTGACAAACGTATACGTTTCAAACTCAGCGCTCGCTCAATCAAGCCACCATCGGTAGCAATCTGATAGAAGTCCATGTTGTCTGAGAAACCAAGCAGATAGGATCGCATGCTTGAGCCGTTCAGCAATCGCAGTCGAATCACTTGTGCGGGAGCGTTCAGTAAAGGGTTGACGGTACCATTGACGATTCGAAGCGTATCCATCTCCGTAGCAATCGCAAGCTGATGAAGTTCATCGAAGGCCTTGGTTTGTATGATAACAGGAAAGTCATCCACTCCATAGTTGTGAGGTAGACCAAGCGCAGACTCTACGGAATCATGTACGATGATCATTCCGGCAATTCCCTTTGTGACCTGTAGCTCAGTTCTTCCTTCACCATGAGGATGGTACCAGTACGTTCCAGCGTCATTGAGCATTTTAAAATGTGGTTCCCAAGTTGCACCTGCAGCAATGAGCTGATGCGGGCCGCCATCAAAATGAGCTGGTACATGCAAGCCATGCCAGTGCATCGTGGTTGCGATGTTGAGGCTATTTCGCAGCTTGATACGAATACTATCTCCAGCATTCATCATCAAGGTCGGCGCTAGAAACACACCATTCACACCAAATGTTGGTGTTTGAAATCCAGGTACGAGCTCAGTAGTTCCTGATTGCACAGCAAGCTCAAATTCACTACCACGCAACAGCGGAGGAATGAACAGTGGATTCTGTGCCGCATGAAGAGCATGACTGTAACAGATGAACGCAAGGGCAAGGGAGAAGACGGACTGAATAGTAGATCGCATAGAGAGAGCGCTCAGTACAGATTAGTTGGTGAATACAAACGACTGGCTGTAACGGTGGAGCGCGTCTTGAATATGCAGTGTGTAGTTTCCAGTGCTCAACTGTAGTGCATGCAGATCAATGCTGCTCTGTGCTTGAGAGCTGAGTTCGCGCCAATCGCAGACTACCTGTCCCAGAGTATTGGTCAAGCAATAGCGCGCTGCAGAACTCAGTTCAGAGCCAAAGTGTAGCTGAAGTTTGTCGTGCGTAGGATTAGGCCAGAGCTCAAGCGCAGTAGAAGAGTTCTGTTCTAAAGCTACGTCGGATGTAAGAAAGTGCGATTGCAAGGCAGCCGACATGTCATTGGTATCTGAAGTAGCGAAGCCGATGCCAGTAAAGAGGATCTTGTGTGAGCTGCCACCAACGATCACAAAGGTTGGCATACCAAAACCTCCATAGTAGGCTACATCTGAAGCACCGGAGTCAAAGGGAATAGTCTTCATTGTGTTAGCACTTACCCACTCTTTCATCGTCCCGCAATCATACGAATTTGTATAAGCAAACTGATAGAAGCGAATACGGTTTGGGTACTTTTTGTCCATCCACTGAAGCATCGCGTCGACTTTTTGCTGCGCAATGGAACAAGAGGAGCAGGTCATGACATACTCCATGATAACCACGTCACCTGAATCCAGCTCAGTGAAGAGATTGTGCGAGGCCCCAAAGCAATCATTGCGGATAAAGTTCCGTGCAACTGTTGGGTCTGCGGCAGACAGTGGTAATGTGCTCAGCAAGAGTGCAAAGGCGAGGAGACGTAGTATCGACATAGTGTTTTGCATGACAGATTGAATGTTCAGCATGCAAAATAGAATTCAATTGCTGGCAGCGTGGTACACATTTCGGAAAGCAGTGTACACTATTATAGGGCGATTCGGAGGTATTTGTCTCATGTAAGCAGAGGATTTTTCATCAACGCGTCGCCGCTGCGCGGCTTGCCCCTCCTCGAGACGATGGAGTTTGTGAAACGAGCCAAAGCAGTATGGTCGAGTAGGGTTCTGTTAGAGCGACGACCAGTCTGGTTTGAGCAACCAGCTCATCTCGGATCGACGGGCAAAATCGAAGAAATCCAGCTCCATACTCAAGACTGGTTGGTATCCTTTGCGGAGCTGATAAAGTGTTCCTTTAGGCCGAAATTGAAGATATCCAGTTCTGCGTTCCCATTGCTCTTGTGTCCACGTTTCCAACTCTTGGTAGACGGCGGGAGCGAGTGTCCGCTGATCCTGCTCAATGTGCCAATAGCTATCAACCATTTGGACTTTATCACCTGGCACAAGCCGACTATCACCGGTATCGATGAGCAACTGACCGTTCTCAATGCTAAGCTTGCAAGCCGGGGAAGCTTGTCGGTAGGTTATGATACCATCATCAGATCTCTTCCCAATAAGAATCGCGAAATCAACCTCGCTTACACCATAGGCATGGAGCACCGTGCAAGCAGTGTTACAAGACCGAACTGCGTTGATGAGATATCGTTCGGCTGAGGCAGGACAATAGTATCCCCCCAGAACAAAGCAAATGGATAAAGGCAATTGGATGTTGTGCTGCCGACAGGTTTGGATGATGTGCAGGGCGAATAGAGGCTGACAACAAATGATGGCCACGCTGTTATGCATCGCGCACAAGCGAAGAGCTCGATGGATAGTGCTCATGTTGAGGTAGCTATCAACGCTCACTCCAAAATCAATCATTCCCAAAGGAGAAGGGTTGGCGTTGATTACAAAAGGCAAAACCTTTGATTGTAGTCCCAGCTGCTCCACTATAGGCTTGAAGGTAGCAGAGAGTGAATGAGGATCCAGAACTCGATAGCGATGAGGAGAGTGAGAAATCGTCCCCGACGAAAAAGATAAAATATCTCCTGCCTGCACTCCACGCACAGCGCCGCGCTCGGTATTGTGTTTACTCGTCATTCAACAATTTCCGTTCGTAAAATCCAGTTACTACTCGTGATGAACTGTACGCGAAAGCACTACTGGTGTGTTCGCAATTCTTCTACATCACCTGTGCGTTCGATGTACTTCGCTCCTTCGACAAAGCATCGTCTTCAAAAGCCGAATAAAATAGTAAGAGATCAATTCATCGTCTAAGAATAAATGTGATGAGTGATAATTGAGTAGAAAGGTGAATAAAATACATAATTGAACCTAGGTCCCGACGAGTTGTTGAGATACTGGTGTGAAAGACACTTGAGTCGACTCGCGTACGATTGTATTTGATGGCAATTCAGAGTGGAGGCGCCTTGTGGACTGTGGCTCCAGAGAGAAGAACGAAACTCTTGTTTTTGTATGCGACATATAGCGTCGCATACGCAACGAACTTTGCTTGTGGAAAGTCGCCCAGTGATCGCCATTCAAGTAGCTGCGACTCCTCTTACACAGTCTATCCATTCATTAACGAAACAATCATATGAATCTCCATCGCTTTTGTAAGACCTTGCTCTTCAGTCTCGTTCTGGCTCTACCCTTCGTGATCATGCGTGATGCCGTAGCGCAGCAGGTTCAGCAATGGTACGCTGAGCCTGTTGTGCAAGAGTTGTGCGCAAACTTGATGCCTTAGAGTTATCCCCCCCCAATGCAGCCCGGTTCTGTTTGTTTCTGAAACTTGTGCAGGAGACAGCCTGATGTCAGCAGATTGCTCATCTTGGGTTGGAATCCTCAAGGGCGGAGATAGGCTCTTTCTTGCACATTCCGGCAAACGGAACCGTTCTGTAGGTCATTTCTCAGGCTCTATGTTCTTCGCATAGAGCCCTTAGGGCAATTCTCGGTTGTGAGTCCCCAGATTGTCGCTTGCAGTGCGAAATTCTAGGATCCACGGAAGTCCCTCCTCTCTATTGAAGCCAGAGGCACTAGTTTGCGTCAAGATTCATCCATTGTTTAGCTGAGTCATGCCAGAAAACAGTTCCACCATGGTGCGACGTATTATGCGCATCATTACAATGCTCAGTATACCCGGTGCTCGTAGTACGCGAGAGATTCATGAACAGATTTGTTCGGAAGCGGATTTTGGTAGCCCGGATATTCGTCAGATTCAGCGGGATTTGCAGACTCTGGAGCAGTGTGATGTGATAGAGCATGAAGAGGAGGGCAGAACCTATTTCTGGTCGCTCCGCGATACTCACCGAAACATTTTGCCACTGAGTTACAAAGGAAGCGAGTTGTTGTCGCTGTATGTACTCAAAAGCTATCTCCATCAGTTTCAAGGAACATCGGTTGAAGTGCACACGAAGAGCTTATTAAAGAAGTTGGAGCAGAGTGCAGGAGGTGAGGTGATATCAGCCGCTCTAGAGCACAGTTTTGGACGCTATGTGTACACCACCGATAGTCAGATGATAGAGCGAGTGATTAGCTTCATACGCGATGCAAAGTGGGTGACGGTCACGTACACGAACAACGCGGGTGTGCAGCGTCGTTTTGATCTCATGCTTTGTCGACTGTTTAGCTTCAATGGCGAGCTCTATGTAGCATCGTATCACCCAAAGCACCGTGACTATATTGCCCTTGCCTTACGGAAGATTGAAGAGCTGAACGACGCTGAACAAGACTACGGGGCACATTCCTTTGATGAAGAGCGTTTCCTCACACATCGTTTTGGAGTGTTTCACGGTGAGCCGCATAAGATGAAACTGCTTGTGAAGGCAGAGATGGCAGAGTTCTTTTTACATCGCAGTTGGCATCCAACCCAAACAATGACGCTAAAAAAGAATGGCGATCTGCACATAGAACTCAAGGCACCTTTGAGCCCTGACCTTGTTACCTGGATCATTGGTTGGAGTTCGGTGATGAAAGTGCTCTCACCTGCCTCCCTTGCCGAGGCAGTGCAGCAAAAGCTACGAGCCGCATTGGAGTGGTACCAGTAATCACGGAGCTGACGAAATAGCAGAAGTGGGCAGGAGTCGCGCTTGAGCAGATGATGAGAGTAGCCCGACATTCTCGGTACAGAGAGTATGAAGTTATTCAGAAAGGGAGCAGTTCTTACAATGACAATGATCGTACGCCCTGCGACTGCCGCCGATGCGGCTGACATTGCACGTATAAATGTGCATACATGGCTTCATACCTACAAAGGTCTCATCGAGCAGTCTGTACTAGATAGTCTCTCGATAGAAAAGCGCCATGCATTTTGGTTGCGTGTAATTGCAGAGAAGAAGGATACAAGCTCAATCCTTGTTTGCCAAGATCTTAACCATGTAGAGGCTAGCACTGGAGTCATTGGGTATATCAGTGGAGGACTATCACGTCTGAGTGGCTATGATGCGGAACTCTACGCCTTGTATTGCGATGTACAGAGTCAATCCAAAGGTGCAGGCACCATGTTGCTAGGCAACTTTCTTGCGTTTAGTATGCAACGACGATACCAAACGGTATGCGTTCGAGTACTAAGTGCAAATCCATATAAACGATTTTACTACAAGCATGGCGCGGTGTTCGGGCAACATGTAATGGAGCGAATTGCAGACAAAGACTATTTAGAAGAAGTGGCGTTCTGGAGCTTGGAGTACAAAGCGAAAGACAGCTTTTCACAGAACTGAGTGCGGCGGATGAGATGTTATGGTACTTTTATGTGACAAGATCAAGCGATCGCTACCTGTAAAAGATGTAAATGTTCAATTTTCGGTGTAAATGCCAGAGTTTTTATCGCTCGTACTTTTGATCATGCCGAGAGATCTCCTTCTTGGGCTTTTGAAGTCTATTAGCTCTCATAGCGAGGTACACAGTATATATGATCACGAAGGCGTTTGACAGCCGCACACCTGCGTACATTTTTAGGCAACTGTACACACTTCAACGAGGCAGGTCGAAGGCGCAGCCTGAGCTTGAGGATCCGTACTCTCGCTGAGGCAGTATGTAAAGCCTCAGTCCTGGGGATGATCCGGGATCAGGAAGCAACAAAGAACCTGTGTTGGGCACAGCGTAACATTTGGCTTATCGCTATTCAGCGGGTGGATATAGAATGTCCACATTCACATTCATTGGCTTGCTTTGCTTGTGAACCATCATTATAGAGCACTAACGGAAATGGTAAAAGGATTGGACAACACTTCTTTGTGCGAGAATTTGCAAGCTTTGTGTACGAGCAAGGATGCCATGTACCGAGGATGGTGCATATGAAACTTTTTATTCAAAACATGGTGAGTTTGCGTTGCAAGCTTCTTGTGCGCGCAGAGATCGAGAACGTTGGACTTCATGCGTTGACCGTTGAACTTGGTGAGGTTGAGATTGTCGACACTGATGATGAAGTGAAGCTTCAGAATTTAGCGCGAGTACTGCATCGTTCGGGACTCGAACTTATGGAGGACAAGAAGGCGATTCTCATTGAGAGAATTAAGAGTGTCATCATTGAGCTTGTGCACTATTCAGAGGAATTGCCTAAAGTGAACTTCTCTGACTATTTGAGCGAGAAGCTCAACATGAACTATAACTACCTCTCGAATCTCTTCTCGGAAGTGAAAGGTACTACTATTGAGCACTACATCATTGCCAACAAGATTGAGCGAGCAAAGGAACTTTTGATTTATGATGAGCTGAGTTTGACCGAGATAGCTTTTCGCTTGCGTTATAGTTCAGTTGCACACCTTTCGTATCAATTCAAGAAGGTTACGGGTTTGACTCCTTCTTTCTTTAAGAAGATGAAGAGCAAGCGCCTGACTGCGCTTGAAGATTTATAGGAGAGGAAGTGTTTCTCAGTTCTCGGTTCCACGATAGAAGGCTCAGTCACATTGAAGGAAAGATTGACTGAACTTCCTTTGATATGTTGCATCTTGCACATCGCATGTCAGTCACACTTCATGTCTACTCGTATCATGATCCTCAAAGAACCTATTGAACTAGAGAAGTCGAAGATCCACATAGTTGTCGAGATCATAGAGTACGTTCGGAATGCAGTGTTAAGTCGGACAATTATCAAAAAGTCAACAGGAAACATCTCAGTCTCATCTTTCGACGCAGGTGAGGAACTTGATGTTAAGACCTCGCCTTTCGACACCTATGTGCAGATCATTGATGGTACAGCTGATTTAATGATTAACGACATTAAATTCCAACTTCGGTTGGGAGAGGGCATTATCATTCCCGCCCACGCTTCACAGTCATTCAATGCAAACGAACAGTTCAAAATGATCTCGACCGTCATTAAAAGTGGCTATGAAGTAGCATAGTAGCTCCACTGCTTCAATAGGTGCACCAAGCAAAAGCGCTTTGCGTTCATCACGCTCAAAAGACCACATTGCCCTGAATTCCACGACACCATAAGTGCATCGCGCTCTTCATTTACATGCAAGCGATCATCTCGCTCTGTGTATGTCTCGTAACGTACTTCATAAAAGTACTGGCATTCCTTTCCCTTTCGTTCAAAGCACCTGTTGATTACGGAGGTGTAAAAGATGAAAGCGAGATCTATTATTCAATAATATAGTCCGTGTACTGTAGAGTTAGTTTCGTGTATCTAAACAAACAAACTAGGTCTGCGCTCTCACTAAAAAGAATCCATGCGGCTGTTTGTACAAATCAGAGTATTGAAACTACGTCAACGATACAGAGCGTTCTTGGAATTGACTTCTTTGACACTTTCGGACTCACTTCGCTCTCTTGTGAGGAGTTATACCGCGAGAAGCAGGTCCGAGATTCTGCGTAGAGGTAGAGCAACGCCAAAGGTACACCGAAGTCTGCGCATGGCATCAAAACCCCAACGTGGTGCACAATACTAAGCAAGAGCTACAAAGTTCGAAATGTGTATCATACACACTCACTGCACTTCCAGAGTAAGAACAGAGTATCTATGCTCTGTTAGGGCGAATCTATGCGACACGCTGAGGAGAAACAACTATAGAAGTGCTTACAAACTGAATGGGCAGTCTTGAAAGTATGCTGAGTACACGAGGAATGCAAATATGAATGAAGATGATAACTCAAAGTTAATGGATGACCAAGGATCTGACTCAAAGCGAACTCGGAAGAGCTCTCTAGCCAGTGGTTCTAAACTGAGCGATGGTCTATTGAACTACTATCAGAGTATCCGAGACTGGGTGCGCTACGAGCACTTTGGTGACCCCGATCTGATGTCATCATCATCGCATGATGATGGAGAGTCGGTTGCTCCACTGTCGAATATCAGCAGTATGAGTGAGCATCAGATTGGATTGGATTCCCCGCAGGGCGCTGACCTCGATGAAACTCTGTATCAAGCTGGAACAGACGACAAACACAACACCGATTCTCGAGGAATTGATGGCTTGCGCGATGGAAAGAACGGTACGGAGTCTAGTGCAGAATGGGCATCGAAAAACGAACGAAAGCGTAGTCACAATTCTGTAATAGCAGGACGTCGTGGCCGTGACTCTTAAAGGTAGTGTATTCATCATTGCACTTTGCAATCAATATCTACTGCATGAAGCAGAAACTATGTCAGTATGTCCTTCCAATCGAAGAGTGCAATCAACCGTAGTGCAACACAATGATGTTTTGAAGAGTAGCGGCGCTCACGGTGACGCGAAGACAATCTCAACCCCTCAGAAAGTGATTTCTCTGTACTGTTCAGATTTACCGGAAACTTTGCCGCACGAAGCCCTACGCTTCAGCGAACGCAGCGACATTTTGATACAGCGACTGTATCTCTTTCTATTCCATCCCGGGACTGTGTCAAAGCCAAGAGTGACAAAGGATGAACAAGAAGTACTCAATGAGAGTAGGGTAAAGTAAGCGTAAAGGTAGATGCTACATGAGGTTGAATCACGGAATGAGAGCTGTGTGAGTGCCTACCTACCTGTGTGCGCAGATGGTTGATAGCGCATGATAAGATGCATACGGCTTGGCTATACTCACAGAAACAGCGTAAACCGGCGACTGATTGCTTCATCATAACCAGGTTCGCAACTCATAAGAGTGATGGCAAACTAAGAACAGGCAAATGAGTGCTAGAACGTTACCGCATGAACAGTTGGCTTAGCATCTCAAGTAAGAACCATTGAAACAATGATATACACCGAGAGTATTCAGCAGAGGAACGCAGAAATGATTCAACATTTAGTTCAGATACAGTCAATAGGCTTGGCTACACATAATGTTCTCCGAGTAGTGTGTGAGAAACCGAGCGAGTTTCCATTTCTCCCTGGTCAATACGCAGGTATGGCATTGGATAGAGAAGGGTGGCGAGACAACGTTCATCCTTTCAGCATGTGCTCTTTGCCGCAAGATGATCACTTGGAGTTCTATATCAAAACCTATCCCGCGCGAAAGGGCTTTACGAATGAGTTGTTGTCCGTGCAGGCAGGACAAACTCTTCTTCTGCATCCAGCTGAAGGCACATTGTTATATCGCGGTGAGGGTACTTTTATCTCTGGCGGAACTGGACTCACGCCATTCTTGGCAATCATTCGTGACTTGCACTCGCAGCATCGACTCTATCGTAATCGTCTTATCTGCGCAAACAACCTACGTGAAGATATTATCTGCGCAGATGAACTCCAGAGTACACTCGGTAAAAGGTGTGTGCACATTCTCGCCGATGAGAGTGCAAACGGGTTCTTACGCGGCCGCATTGATGCTGATACACTCACTGCCTACGTCTCGGACTTCGAGCTCCCCGTATATGTATGCGGCCCAACAGCAATGGTCTCCTCTGTCTCAGCACTGTTACTTCAACTTGGGTTGCACAAAAGTCTCTTGGTAGTTGAGGGCGGGAGTTAAAGCTATGGCACACACATTACAGACAACGCTCTTACAGTGTTTATCCAAGCAACATTTCCGTCGCAACAAGAGCGCACCAATCATTACGAATGCGGAATCAACATCTCTACAGGCAAAAGCAAGCAAGTTCTTGAACTTCGCAGTACTGAGTTCTATCGTCTTCGTCTTTCAAAACACTATGGATGCGCGTCAAGCGCTGCAGGCACTGCTCACACACTGCAAGTGTTCAACGCAGGCGCAACTGCTCTATGCCAGAGAAGTGATCACCGAGCTGCTGAAGCGACACGACAAGCAGACTGTTTCTGAGATTGCGCAACTCTCAGAACTCCATTCCACTCATACACAGCTACTGGGCTACGCACGGCAAGGATGCTGTTTTATCAATACGCATGCCGAGACAAAGGCAGACACAGAAGAAGTACAGCGTTGCGTCCGACGCTTTCATCCAAAGCGCGTGCAGATGTATAAGGGAAATGATATCGATGGAAAGGAGTCCGAAGTAGCAAACTGGCCAACCATTACACTCTAGCCGCAAGAGTGTGAGTAGGCGACGAATTGTGGTGTAAGACTGAGCGCAGAACAGCCAGCGGCGGGCAACAGAAATGTTGTGCGCCATTTGTGTTGTTGTAGACTGAGTGTGATTGCAAGCGTCCTGTTAGACTTCAGCTTGCTGCGTGAAGCCCGAGCTTTATGCAGTGCTGAGAATGTTGTGGTGGGTATAGATAAGAGTTCACAAGATACAGGGAGAAGAGTGAGTGTAACGGGAAGTAGTATCCATGATTTAGTTGCAAAGTTCAAAGCTGACTTGAGCGGACTCCATAGTGAGAGCCAGCTCATACCAGAAGAGCCATTAAAGTCTGAGCTCTTCAACGCAGAACAGATGGAAGAGCATGGACGCCAGATTGCGCGCACCCACCAGTTGCGAAAACGTCCAATGAAAGATCAACTGCTCGGACGTTTGGCAGACAATGAGCGCGTGCTACATCAAGTGCATGATCTTCTCACACAAGCCAGTACACAGAGCCAAACAAGTACGCCCGCGGGCGAATGGCTCATGGATAACTTCTACCTCATTGAAGAACAAATACGCTTTACAAAGAAGCACTTCGAGCGCGTGTATAGCGAGCACCTTATTCAGCTCGCTGATGGTCCCGCCATCGGTCTGCCGCGCGTCTACGATATAGCCGTCGAGATTATCTCTCATAGCGACGGACGCATTGACATCGACACCTTGAACATGTTCGTGAAAGCGTACCAACGAGAGCGCGTGATCAGTATAGGGGAGTTGTGGGCTCTGCCAATCATGCTTCGCTTGGCGCTCATCGAGAATCTGCGTCGAGTGTGTACGCACATCGCAACCGACCGTATCTATCGCAATCTGGCTGACTTCTGGGCGAAACGCATGATTGCCGTTGCGGACAGCGATCCGAAGAGCCTCATTCTAGTTGTAGCTGATATGGCACGCTCGAACCCACCATTGGAGAAATCCTTTGTTGCAGAGCTGAGCAGACAGTTGCGCGGAAAGGGAAACACTCTCGCTCAGGCACTCAGCTGGATTGAGGATCGATTAGTGGAGTTAGGACAAAGCAGTACAGAACTTGTACAATCAGAGAATCAGAAGTTAGCGACTCATCAGGTGTCGGTGAGCAATAGTATAGGGAGTCTGCGCCTTGTAGGAGGCCTGGATTGGCGCGACTTCGTTGAAAGTAACAGCTATGTTGAACAGATTCTCCGACGAGATGCATGCTATGCAAACATGGACTTCTCTACGCGCGATCAGTATCGTCATGTTGTTGAGCGCATTGCAAAGCATTCGCTTGTGTCTGAAGAGGAGATTGCTCAAATAGCAATTGACCTCTCCACAAACTGTGCAGCATCACACCGTCCGGAAGTACGCTGCGCCCACGTTGGATACTATCTCATCGACAAAGGGGTTACGCAAACAGAGCAACAGGCGAAAATGCAAGTTGGGATGAGGCAGAGATTGCGACATCTCTTCGGACGTCATGCCCTGCTTAGCTATAGTGCGTCGATACTTATAGTTAGTGTATCGCTGAGCCTGTTTCTCATGTACTTCTTCGTCGACCTTCGTGCCACATCGACCCTAAAAGCGATCATTGCGGTGCTTCTGTTCTTCTGCACAACGCAACTCGCGGTTACCGTTGTGAACTTTCTAAGCTCTCTTCTCGTTGAACCGCAGCTGCTTCCACGTCTGGATTACTCGCTCGGTATACCAGAGGCTTCGCGGAGTTTAGTTGTCATACCAGGGATGCTCGGATCTGAAGCTGACATCAAGAGTATGGCAGAAGCGCTTGAAGTGAGATTCTTGGCGAACAAAGATGCGAATCTGTACTTCGCACTACTAACAGATTTCCCAGACTCACTCAACGAGACGGATGAGTCTGATTCCGCAGCAGTAGCAGTAGCGGTTCGGGAGATTGAGTCGCTCAATCGCAAGTATGCAGAAGAGTTTAAAAGTGTGTTCTACTTGTTTCACCGGCCACGACGCTGGAATGAACGAGACAAGCTATGGATGGGTTATGAGCGAAAGCGCGGCAAACTTGAGGAACTGAACGGACTCCTCCGATCGAACTCAGTAGGTTGCTTCAGTACTACCGTTGGAGATCTTTCGGTGCTTCCATCCATTGTGTATGTCATTACTCTGGATGTTGACACACAGTTACCGCGCGACACAGCTCGAAAGCTCATAGGCTCTATTGCGCATCCTTTGAACAAGGCAGTCTATGATCCCGTTCAACAACGCGTTGTGGATGGCTATGGAATTCTGCAGCCTCGATTGTCTACCACGCTGCCTGGTAGCGGAACCACGTTGTATGCACGATTGAACGCGAATGATCCTGGCATCGATCCCTACACTCGAGCAACATCTGACACGTACCAAGATCTCTTCGCCGAAGGGTCGTTCATCGGTAAAGGGATTTACGACGTAGACATCTTCGAGAAAGCACTGAAGCATCGATTTCCCACCAATACAATTCTCAGCCATGATCTCTTAGAAGGTTGCTATGTACGCTCAGCGTTGCTGAGCGATGTGCAGCTCTTTGAAAAGTATCCGGAGCGCTATCTCAGCGATATGCAACGACGGCACCGCTGGATTCGCGGGGATTGGCAGATAGCGGCATGGTGCCTGCCGTATGTGCCCGACTCTGCGCGCCGTTGGCAACGAAGCAGCCTGAGTGCTTTGTCGCGCTGGAAAATTCTCGATAACCTCCGCCGAAGTCTCGTGCCTCTCGCATTCACGATGCTCCTCGTTGCCTCGTGGCTGACGATGCATTCTGTTGTTGCCTGGACCCTATGTCTCACTGGGATCTTCATTCTCCCAGATGCAATGAACACACTGTGGTTTGCGCTTCGCAAACCTCATGAGCTGAGCTTGGCACATCACATAAATGCTTCGTTGACGATGACTTGGCAGACGATTGTGCGCGTTGGATTTCGAATGATGTGCTTACCCTACGAAGCAGCGCTCAGTGTAGATGCCATTGTTCGAACACTGTGGCGAGTAATTGTTAGCCGTAAGAACCTCCTCGAGTGGACTGCATCGGCTAATGTAGAACGAAGCTTGAACCACAGCGTGTGGTCCTATCACCGATCAATGTGGATTGAGATTGCGCTTGGTCTTGCATCTTCACTCTATATCATAGCAAGTCCTATTGCAGCTCTTGGTGCAGCTGGACCAATCTTGCTGTCGTGGATGCTTTGCCCACTCTTGAGCTGGTGGTTGAGCATACGCCTTCCACAACGCTACGAAAGTCTCAGTGCACAACAGACAGTGTTCATACGAACGAATGCACGAAGAACCTGGGCGTACTTTGAAGTGTTTGTGAGAGCTGAGGAGAACTGGCTTCCACCAGATAATTTTCAGGAGAGTCCTCAGCCTGTGATTGCTCATAGGACCTCGCCGACAAACATGGGACTCTCCCTTCTCGCCAACTTGGCTGCTCATGATTTCGGATATATCTCAACGAGTATCTTTATTGAACGTTGTCAGGCATCACTGGGTACTATGGAGAAGATGGAACGCTACCAGGGACACTTCTACAATTGGTATGACACTCTGTCCTTGCGCGTTCTTTGGCCTCGATATGTGTCGACAGTTGACAGCGGAAATCTCTGCGGACACCTACTCACCTTGCGACAAGGTATTCTCGAGCTGCTCAATGCACCTATTCTATCGGCCGCAACAATTGAAGGAATACTCGACACAACCCGAGTACTTATGCAGTATGGAGCAAAAAGCGACATTGCACCGATGAATGCATTGTATCAAGAGTTCGTGGCGCTCTTCCAAGCAGCGCCACGAAGCGCCCGCGAGTACGCTCGGTGTCTTTCCAGTATGTCGGTTGCTTGTGAACAAGTATTACCAAGGTTGACACCCGACCCGGCTGGTATGGTAGTACGGTGGACTAATACTCTCAGGCAAAGCATACATCAAGCCCAGCATGATCTTGAAGAGTTGGTGCCGTGGATGTTGCGTTCGCAGACAGAAGAGGATCCTTACAATGGACAAACGTCGCCTGCAAGCGATCACGACAGAGTGCTCCCAAGTCTGCGAGATCTTGCAGTTCTAGCCCAACAACAGCGAGAACGTCAAGCTTCTTGGACCGTAGAGTTGGCTCTCAATCAGGTGGCGCTCAGTGTTGATGACGCTGACTTTCAGACTCTCAGAACTCAAGAGATAGCCGCGGCTGTGGTAGGAGTACACCGTCAGATCCTTGCCTTGGAGAACCTTGCTGAGCAATGTGCAGACATGGCTGAAGTTGAGTATGAATTTCTCTACAACACCACAAAACAACTGTTAACCATAGGGTACAATACAGATGACCATCGTTGTGACAACGGGTTCTATGACTTACTAGCATCCGAAGCGAGACTCAGTACCTTTGTTGCGATAGCGCAAGGAAAAATACCTCAAGCCGCGTGGTTTGCTTTAGGCCGATTGCTCACGAACTCAGGAGGAAGCTCAATACTCTTGTCGTGGGGCGGTTCTATGTTCGAATACCTCATGCCATTTCTCGTGATGCCTTCTTTCGAGGCTACACTCTTAGATCAAACTCGCATCGCATCCGTTGAACGACAAATTGCCTACGGTAAGTTCCGTGATGTTCCTTGGGGTATCTCGGAATCTGGTTACAACATGATCGACTCTTCTATGAACTACCAGTACCAAGCATTCGGTGTGCCTGGTCTTGGTATAAAGAGAGGTTTGGAACGTGATCTGGTGATTGCTCCCTACGCTACCGCGCTGGCGTTGATGGTAGCGCCCGATGAAGCTTGCGACAACTTGGAACGCATGTCGAGTAGTGGCTTTAGCGGTGACTATGGATTCTACGAAGCTATCGACTATACAGCTTCACGCCTTCCACGCGGACAGCATGAAGTGATCGTTCAGTCGTACATGAGCCATCATCTAAGCATGAGTTTTCTCTCTATGCTCTTCGTAGTCTGCAATCGACCAATGCAACGGCGCTTTGAAGCGGAACCGCAGTTTCAAGCCTCCTTGCTTCTGTTGCAAGAACGCATACCCAAAGTCACTTCGATCTTTGCGCACACAGCAAGCAATGAGCAGCTCGAACTCACAACCCTGGAACCCGAGATACGACTCATCACAACGCCTAACACTCCAATCCCTGAGATCCAGCTACTATCCAATGGTCGCTATCATCTCATGATCACTAATAGTGGTGGTGGCTACAGCCGCTGGAATGATCTTGCAATCACTCGCTGGCGTGAAGACAGTACAACGGGAAGTAGTGGAGCCTTCTGCTACATTCGTGATCTTGATAATGGAGAATTCTGGTCAACAACGTACCAGCCAACTCTTCAGAAAGGTTCTGTATTTGAGGCAGTATTCAGTCAGGGCCGTGCTGACTTTCGTATACAACATCACTACATCGATGCGCGGACAGAGATCATTGTGTCGCCAGAAGACGATATTGAAGTACGTCGACTACACCTTTCTAATCGTAGCTCTACGTTCCGACACATCGACATCACCAGCTACGCAGAAGTTGTGTTAGCTCCCATTGCAAGTGAAGAAGTACATCCTGTGTTTAGCAACCTCTTTGTGCAAACCGAGATTCTCGCAGAGCGCCATGCGGTGCTTTGTACGCGCAGACCTCGCTCAGACGCAGAGCTACAGCCTTGGATGTTCTTCCTCATGAAGGTCCATGATAAAAGCGTGGGTGAGGTTTCATATGAAACAGACCGCATGCGCTTTCTGGGTCGGGGAAAAACAGTGGCCAATCCAGATGCCATGAGAAGTTCAGCGAATCTGTCAGGAACTGACGGATCGGTGCTCGATCCCATAGTGGCCATTCGGAATAGTGTTGTCTTAGCACCAGATGAAACGGTTATCGTTGACATGGTGTATGGTGCAGCCCAAAGCAGGGCTCACTGCGTTGCATTAGTAGACAAATATCAGGATGCACACCACAAGGATCGAGCATTCGAATTGGCGTGGACACACAATCAAGTGGTCTTGCAACAGATCAATGCGAGTGAAAGCTCTGCGCAGTTGTATTGTCGTCTGGCAAACTCCATCCTCTTCATGAATCCTGCATTGCGAGCTGACTCCTCTGTGCTGTGTAATAACAACAGAGGCCAGTCAGGCCTGTGGCCTTATGCTATCTCTGGCGACCTACCAATCGTACTTCTGAAGATTGAAGAACACACCGACATATCACTGGTGCACCAACTGATACAAGCCCACAGCTATTGGCGACTAAAAGGACTTCATGTTGATGTGGTTATATGGAACGACACTCATAGTGGCTATCGACAAGAGCTGCAGAACCAGATAGCCGGCCTTATATCCTCGCAAGCCGCCGATCAAGCTGGAGCCATTTACGTACGAGCTTCAGAACAAATGTCAAACGAGGATCGAGTCCTCTTTCAAACTGTCGCGCGAGTAATAATCAGTACCAGCGGCGGAAGTCTGAGCGATCACGTGAATCGAAAAGCTCTGCCCAAAGTATCGATTCCATACTTAGCACTTTCCAAGACACACCAGCCTGGGGTGTCGTCAATCAGCTTGCCAGAGGACCTACAGTTCTACAATGGTCGCGGCGGATTCACGAAAGACGGAACCGAGTATGTCATACTCATCCGTCCATCTGCTATGACCCCAGCCCCTTGGGTTAACGTTCTGGCGAATAGTGAGTTTGGCACAGTGATATCTGAGAGCGGACAATCCTACACCTGGAGCGAGAACGCGCACGAAATGCGCCTAACGCCCTGGCATAATGACCCGGTGAGTGATCGAGGTGGAGAAGCGATCTATTTGCGGGATGAAGAAAGTGGACACTACTGGTCGGCTACCTGTCTGCCAACCAATAGCACGTCTCCCTATCTCTGCCGTCATGGATTTGGCTACTCCATTTTTGAACACGAAGAGTCTGGCATTTACTCTGAACTGTGCGTCTTTGTTGACTTAGAACTCCACATCAAGTACAGTATCATGAAAGTGCGCAACCGTTCTGGTAGAGCTCGTCGTATCAGCGTTACTGGGTACACAGAATGGGTGCTCGGCGATCATCGTGCAAAAACATCACGCATGGTTCTTACGGAGCTGGATGCACAGAGTGGTGCCATTCTCGCTCGTAACCCTTACAACACTGAGTTTGCAGGACGTGTTGCCTTCTATGGGACAGACGGCGTAAATCGAACATTCACTGCTGATCGAACAGAGTTCATCGGGCGAAATGGAGACTTGAGTGAACCGTCCGCTCTCTCTCGTGTGCGCCTTTCAGGTCGCACTGGCGCCGGTTTGGACCCTTGCGCTGCGTTCCAAGTAAGCATGAGTTTAGCCGATGGTCAAGAACAAGAGGTAGTGTTCTGTCTTGGTCAAGCCAGAGACAAAGCAGAAGCACTGAAGCTCATTGCGAGTGGAAAATCACAACAGGTGGTTCATGCCGCATTGCAAAGAGTGAAAGACTACTGGGCTACAACACGAGGTCAGTTACAGGTTCACACTCCCGATGCTGCCCTCAATGTGATGAGTAACGGATGGCTTCTGTATCAGACTATCTCGAGTCGACTCTGGGCGCGCAGTGGCTTCTATCAATCAGGCGGAGCCTTCGGCTTCCGCGATCAACTGCAAGATGTTCTTTCTGTGATGCAGGTGCATCCTCAATATGCGCGAACGCAGTTACTGCTTTGTGCTTCTCGACAATACATTGAAGGAGACGTGCAACACTGGTGGCACCCACCATTGGAGCGAGGAGTGCGCACGCGATGTTCTGATGACTATCTGTGGTTGCCCTTTGTATGCGCTAAGTACGTGCAGACAACCAATGATGTTGATATTCTCAATCAAGAGATAAGCTTCCTTGATGGACGTCGCTTGAATCAAGACGAAGAGTCATACTATGATGTCGCCATACGTTCTACTCGATCAGAATCTCTCTATCAACATTGCGTGCTCGCCATTCGCAACGCCTTTCACTACGGCAGCCATGGCTTAGCACTTATTGGTTCTGGTGATTGGAATGATGGAATGGATAAAGTTGGAATTGAAGGCAAAGGCGAGAGTATTTGGCTGTCGTTCTTTTTGTACGACACCCTACAAAAATTTGCCGTCGTTGCTCGTCTGCATGCCGACGAAGCCTTCGCTCTTGTGTGTGAGCAACAAGCGAGCAACTTGCAGTTAAACATCGAGAAGCACGCGTGGGATGGTGCCTGGTTCCGCCGCGCCTATTTTGATGACGGCACAGTGCTCGGTTCAGCTGCGAATACTGAGTGTCGTATTGACTCCATTGCACAAAGCTGGTCTGTGCTCTCTGGTGCTGCTGGCCCTGCACGAGCAGAGATTGCCATGCAATCAGCAGCCCTTCATCTTGTACGGGAGGATGCACAACTCATACAACTGCTGCAACCAGCCTTCGATCATAAGGAGCACAATCCTGGATACATTGCAGGCTATGTACCAGGTGTGCGTGAGAACGGCGGACAATACACTCATGCAGCAGTGTGGATGATTATGGCTATGGCACGTCTTGGTCAGAGTGAACAAGCTTGGAAGTTATTGTCTATGATCAATCCCGTGAACCACGGGTCGACTCAGTCGAGTATGATGCGTTACAAAGTGGAACCCTACGTGCTTGCAGCTGATGTCTATGCTGCAGATGCACACTTGGGTAGAGGAGGGTGGACCTGGTACACCGGAGCCGCCAGCTGGCTCACAGTGCTCATTACCGAGTCGCTTCTCGGCCTTCAACGCCGCGGCAACGTTTTGTTACTCAGTCCGTCCATGCCGCAGGCATGGACAGAAATGTCGCTGCAGTATCGATTCGGCAACACCGTCTACTCGATCAAAGTTATTCGCAGCGATCGCGAACAGTCGCTACTACATCTTGATGGTGTTGTGCTACCAGAGGCTCACATTGAACTTGTAGACGATGCACTGAAGCATATCGTGGTGGTAGAAATACCCTAGTAAGGCGTCAGATGCCATTGGAATCGAGAGAATATAGCCCTCTTCATGTGAATGTAAGATGTGCTACAACGCACCATGGGTTCTCAGCTGACGACAGAACACAAATCTGTGCAACTCTCAAAAGAGCACGCGGGAAGTCTGGTTTCTGTGGGCTTATTATTGCGTACTGCTCATGTTGAAGTAGACTCGATGGAGTTGTGCTACGTCTTCAGACTGAACTTCTCCGTAGGTTTGTAAGAAGCAAAGCAAAGCTCATGAGGAGCTTTGTTCTGTTTTTGGACGCTGCCAAGACAAATCGGCGTATATGCGTTGTAAATCAATCGTTGATTTACAGAGTTCACACAATCGAAATACTGTTATGATAGAAGAAGAATTTGACGAAAGCAATGCTTCACGTGGTGAGATGTCGAGAGCTTTGGCACAAGTGCAGCGATTAATCGCTCGACAGAACTTTGAATCTGAAGAGCAGATCGAAACCTATTTGCAGTCGATGGTTGATTCGGAAGCTGAGGGCTACGAAGTTCTCGACTTGACGAATGCAGAGAAAGCAGAAGACATCGTATTCGAAGCAATGGATTGCGAAGAAGAATCAGATGCGATCAAACTACTCAACGACGCTTTGGTGCTAGACCCAGAGTGTATGATTGCTTTGGAAGAAATGGCGATGAATGTGGAAACCATCGAGGAAGAACAAGAGTGGTTGGAACGTGCTGTACAGATTGGTCGTCAGCGTTTTGGCGGTACCTTCATGCAAGAACATGGCGGAGACTTTTGGTCACATCCTGAAACTCATAGCTATCTGCGCTGTCTCGACGATCTCGCCACAGTCATGGACGAAAATGATAAGCTCGATCAAGCAGTAGCCCTACTCGAAGAGCTCCTGCGCTGTGATACTTCCGATCCACTTGCTTGTTCCGCATTGCTCTGTCACTACTACTTCATTAGCTCCAACTTGGAAAAGTACACACTAGCGGCATCAACGTATTTTGATCCGGAAGACACGTTCCACCTGGTGAATGCACTGCTGAGCGGTATCATTATGCAGCTTCCAGAAGAGGACTTGGAAGTACTAGCAAACGGACTCAATGATTGCAATCCATTTATGATCGAAGCTTTGCTCACGGCCTCACTGCCTGAGTTCCCAGATAAGTTTGCAGACATTGGTTCCCTGGAAGAGGCTCAGTATATCACCTTCAATGTACTGCCCATCCTCGACTCCTTTCCAGTTATTGCTACAACTTTGTCGAAGTACAAACAATCTGTCAACTAGCGTACGTACTGTTAACAGTTTCTCTAAACAACAATGGCTGTGCTTTTAAGCGCAGCCATTGTTGTTTATGCTAGCTCCACAGAAGCTAAAGTATCAGTGTGCCTCTTAGTAACCCAACTCCTTCAGAGCTTCAGCTAAACGGCGTAGACGTTCGCTCAAGAACTCATCGTCTTTGCGAAGTTGCTCATCGAAGATCTCGATGTCTTCACTCAGATGGGTGTTGTCCTTACATAAGCCGATATTCATCGCTGCGCCTTGCACCGCAACCTGAGATATGCGTTCTGCCTTCAAGTGCTCCTCAGTCGTCTTGCGATATCGCTCTGCAAAGAAGGCCTTCGACTTGCAAATCAGTATTGCCAGATCGAGAACACGATGCAGCGGCATCTCTTCAGATTGTCGCGACCATTTCTCTCCTGTGTATCGCCAAATCTTTGCGGAGAGCTCGCGATAGTTGCGACGGTCACTCCATTGAGCAAGACCAATCGATAGCCCCTTCGCATCGGTATTCCCGGCATGACGTCCATCAATCGGATCGTAGTTATCAACCACCATCACTGGCTTGTGCTTTAAGGTATGAGGTACCCGAGTAGGGTCTTCAATGTTTTTCATAATCACGTAGTAAAGTAGTACGTTACTAATCTAGTAAATCTTTGACGAAAAACAATGTAAAAATCGAAGATTTCGAGGCTGGTCTCAGGAATAACCGCGTTTTAAGGCATTTGCGCCGCTTTGTAGGCGGAGCGGATGCTCAGAAAATCAGGCTTGTTTGGACAGAGCGAGCCTAGGGGAGGGGGAGTTTCGAGGGAAAGTTTGCTTGTGTTGGGCATAAAAAAACGTGTGGGGCTTAGCCCCACACGTAGTAAAAAGTCTCAAGCAGAGAGAGCTTAGAGATCAAAGCGATCCAGATTCATCACCTTGGTCCAGGCTGCAACGAAGTCAGAAACGAACTTATTGTTGGCGTCGCTGCTGGCATAGACTTCCGCGATAGAGCGGAGGATAGAATTTGATCCGAACACGAGGTCAGCACGGGTGGCTGTCCACTTCGTGTTTCCTGTTTTGCGATCGCTACCGACAAAGAGTTCGTTCGAAGCGTCTTGGGCTTTCCACTCGGTCGACATATCCAAGAGGTTCACGAAGAAGTCATTGCTGAGTGTGCCTGGTGTGTTTGTCAGAACGCCATGGTTGCTTTGGTTCACGGTGACCTGTAGTGCGCGTAAACCACCAACAAGTACAGTGAGTTCAGGAGCTGTTAGTGTAAGCAATTGAGCGCGGTCAACAAGGAGTTCCTCTGTTGGCACTGAGTACTTTGTTTTGAGGTAGTTGCGGAAGCCATCGGCGACGGGTTCGAGGAAAGCGAAGGATTCAACATCTGTTTGTTCCTGTGTTGCGTCAGTGCGACCTGGGCTGAACTGTGCTGTGTTGAATTCCTGTTGAATGCTCTCAAGCTTTGCAAGGATGCCAGCAAGTTGTGCAGGTTGATTCACAGCCCAATCACGCTGTGGAGCAAGGCGGATGCGTGCACCATTAGCGCCGCCACGTTTGTCGGAACCGCGGAAGGTTGATGCTGATGCCCAAGCAGTGCCGACGAGCTCAGAGACGCTGAGACCCGATGCTAGTACTTTCGCTTTCAAGCTCGCAACATCTGCGTCATCAACAAGAGTATGGTTCAGTGCTGGTACAGGATCTTGCCAGATGAGTTCTTCTGTTGGGACTTCAGGTCCGAGGTAGCGTGAACGAGGTCCCATGTCGCGATGGGTCAGCTTGAACCATGCGCGTGCAAAGGCGTCCGCAAACTGGTCTGGGTTCTCAAGGAAGCGACGTGAAATCTTTGCATACTCTGGATCAAAGCGAAGACTGAGGTCAGTTGTGAGCATGGTTGGTACATGAGTCTTCGACGAGTCGTGTGCATCAGGCATTAATCCAGCACCAGCGCCATCCTTTGGTCGCCATTGCTGAGCGCCTGCAGGACTACGGAACAGTTCCCATTCAAAGCCAAAGAGGTTCTCGAAGAAGTTGTTCGACCACTTTGTTGGCGTTGTTGTCCAAGTAACTTCCAAACCGCTAGAAATCGTATCTCCGGCTTTGCCGCTACCAAAGCTGCTCATCCAACCAAAGCCTTGCTCGCTGATGCCAGCAGCTTCAGGTTCAGGACCAACGTGCTTTGCATCTCCAGCGCCGTGTGCCTTGCCAAAGGTGTGTCCGCCGGCAATCAACGCAACTGTCTCTTCATCATTCATCGCCATGCGCGCAAAGGTCTCGCGAATATCCTTAGCTGCGAGTAGTGGATCAGGATTTGCGTTAGGACCTTCTGGATTGACATAGATCAATCCCATCTGCACAGCTGCTAGTGGGTTCTCTAAGTCGCGATCACCAGTGTAGCGTTGATCATCAAGCCACTTGCTTTCAGTTCCCCAATACACATCCTTTTCAGGTTCCCAAATGTCGACGCGTCCACCGCCAAAACCAAAGGTCTTAAAGCCCATGGACTCAAGCGCGACGTTGCCTGTAAGAATCATGAGGTCAGCCCATGAGATCTTGGAGCCGTATTTCTGTTTGATAGGCCAGAGTAAACGACGTGCCTTGTCGAGATTGACATTGTCAGGCCAGCTATTCAAAGGAGCGAAACGTTGGCTACCATTACCAGCGCCACCGCGGCCATCTCCTGTGCGGTAGGTACCAGCGCTATGCCATGCCATGCGGATGAAGAACGGGCCATAGTGTCCGAAATCGGCTGGCCACCAGTCTTGCGAATCCGTCATCAAGTCTGTAAGATCCTTCTTCAAGGCTGCTAAATCAAGGCTGGCAAAGGCTTCAGCGTAGTTGAAGTCTGATGCCATAGGATTTGTCTTTTCTGACTGCTGACTAAGTATATCTAGGTTCAACTGGTTTGGCCACCAATCTCGGTTAGACCGAGTGCCAACTGAGGTGTTTTTGTTGGCCATGTGGGGACATTCTGCTTTCATTAACGTACTCCTAAAGTGATGAGAATTGATTTCAGATTTAGAAATGGAAGTGGATTCCGGGAGATGATTTCAATGAAAAGCAAAGCAATCACCATCCCAAACGCGCGTGCGTACAGTTACAAAAATACGGGCAAAGGAGTTACTTAGTGTGCAGTGTGCAAAAGCAGGAGGGAATTGAGGAGGGAGAGAGTTCGGCAGCCAGATTCTAGGTGCGCTGAAGTACTCGGGAGGACTTGATGGAGAGTCTCAGCGATGCTGAGACTCTCTTCAAGTATAGCTCATGAAAGGAATTGCCGACTACTTTACAGCGTGACCAATCATCCGTTGATCTCTTGCAGGGCCAAAGACCGACTTCTCATTCGTGAGACGGGCGATATAACCGAATGTTGGTGTATAATACCCAACTCCATTTTGCTTAAACGTAATACTGCTGCTTGGTGACTTAACGCTCATACTGAAGCTAAGACTAATCTTGCGTACTGTATGGTTTGTACCAGCAATGCTCATAGTTTCGTCACCCATAGAGGTAGCGATAATCGTGTCGTTCTCAATACTCATGTCGCCTTTGCTATCGGTGGTGGTGTCACGGAAAGTTGTGGTAAACGCTCCGCTACTAGCTGTTGGAAGCTTGACCCAGAGATTCTTTTCTTGGCTAACGGACAATACCATCATCGAAAGATCATTGTTGGACTCGTAGGAGTAATAAGTAGTATCAAAGTCTACTCCGTTGCTTGCTACTTCAATAGCGCGGAAAACACTCGTCTTGCCATCCATTGTTAGGTTAACGGCATCGATCATGTGCACAGTCGTATCACGGGAGCCGGCGATGACTCCGCCTGCATCGTCTACGCTAAAGTTATCGAAAGTAAAGGCATCATGTAATGTGACCTTATGGTACGTTGTCGTGTCTGTAGGTGTGGTGGAGGACTTACAAGCAGCGAATACACACGCTGCGACCAAAACAAGAAGGAGTTGCTTCATGTAATAATGATAAAGTGAGTGAATACAGTTGACAATATAGCGAGCGAGCGCTTGAAATCAGAGGACAAGAAGCTCGTATTTCTCTCTCTTTACGCTACTTATAACAGCTCAGTCTCGCGATAAGCCGTCATCTCAGCATAGTCTTTTCTTCATGGCAGCGCTGCGCGCCGCCTTTATCCGTCAGGAGAGCAAGCGTTTACGCGTTTCCGTTACTGAACCATGCTTCTATCCATCAGAGGTTTTATTCGGCTCCTCTCAGTATATCTTGGATAGATCCGGAAAGCATAAGCTTTGTTAATTTTTGCAGAATGACAATGCTACGCGGCTCGACGGTAGGTTGGATACTGCTATCAGGCTACTTCAGCTTAAGAGGAAGAGGAAGAAACTGTTCGCACTGAATGCAGCGAGGTCGCAGCCCAGACTGCGCTTGAACAAGGAGCAATGGTATATGATTGCATGTAGATGACAGGCCAATGCTGTTCTGCCTCAAACTCAAAGATCTCAGCAACGTATTTTGTAAGCGGCGGTTCGAGAATATGATGTCATCGTGTTAAGGAAGTGTTTAGAGTCGACGTAGTTTCCGAAATGCGATCACAATGAAGAACAGCCAGCCAGCGTCACTCAGTCTTTGTTCACGAACACACATTCATCATGCAATCAGAATCTCCAGCACCACGTAGCATTTTCGGTGAGCTCGTTCAAAGCTTTCGCAGCAGTATTGGCGTGAAAGTGTTGGTTATAGCAATGCTCATTGTTGCGTTGCTCATGCCGCTGACTATGATTATCGGATTGGTCGAAGAGAGACAGGCGCGACAACAAAGCGCGTACTCTGAGATAAGTGAAAAGTGGGCAGATGCACAGACCGTTGTGGGACCTATCATTAGTATTCCATATCGTAGCTATCGCGTAGATAAGAATGAGGTCAGGACTGAGGAGAAGGCATACTTTCATATTCTTCCAGATGAGCTGAGTATTCAAACATCGGTTCAACCTGAAAAGCGCTATCGTGGTATTTATGAAGTTGCGGTGTATCGATCTGAGCTACAACTGGAAGGCAGCTTTTCAAACTTGATGTCTATTGATCCGAACATTAGTCCTTCAGACATCTTATACGATCAAGCCTTTATCAGCCTCGGAGTCTCAGACCTGCGAGGAATTGAGAATGATGTAATGCTGAAGTGGAACGACTCAACGCTCAGTTTTAACCCAGGTGTTGAGAGCAATGATATCGTACACAACGGAATTCAGGCAATGCTGCGCATTGACCGCAAAGCAGCGGCAGAGAAAGAACTCAAGTTCTCGTGTCGTTTGAAACTCAGAGGCTCACGCGATCTCAACTTCGTTCCCATTGCAAAACGCACTCATGTGGAAATGAAGTCAAGCTGGACAGATCCAAGTTTCATTGGTGCGTTTCTACCAGATGAACGTGAGATCAATGCATCAGGATGTAGCGCCACGTGGACTGTTTTAAACGTCAATCGAAACTACCCACAACGCTGGGCTGGCAATAGGTACGAGCTGAACAATTCAGCCTTCGGTATGAGTTTGTTAACAACAGTTGATAACTACAGCAAAACGGAGCGTGCCGTCAAGTACTCCATCTTGTTGGTGGGTTTAACCTTCCTTGTGTATCTCTTTCTTGAGTTGCGACATAAAGTACGCGTACACATGTTACAATACCTGCTCGTTGGATTAGCGCTCTGCATCTTCTATATACTGCTGCTTTCAATGACGGAACACATCAACTTCAATGCCGCCTATGCAATAGCATCTGTCATGACTATAGCGATCATAAGTTGGTATTCTAACTCCGTTCTTGGCAAGCGACACTTGGCGCTTATGGTAGCTGCATGTCTTACGCTGTTGTACAGCTTGCTGTTCACCATTCTCCAACTCCAAGACTACGCACTCTTGGCAGGCAGCCTCGCGCTCTTCGTTATTCTAGCTGTCATTATGCACTACTCGCGAGGAATTGATCTGCAAGCGACGGCAGACAGTAAAAGTGTAACAGCCGATTCCGAAGCGTAGAGAACTCGAGAGCGGATATCTTCTGTTGGCATCCATTCTTGGATGCTGAGATTCTGCTATCGTTGCACAACAAAGGTTGTGGTTATCAAGCTACCAGCGCACTGAATTTCGAGTACGTAGTTGCCCGAAGGGTAATCGCTACAATCAAAGCTCACACTATTGTTCTGAATCGCCAGCGTCTTGAGTTCTTGTTCCGCACCATCGATGTTCAGCACTCGAACAGTGGAGATTATTGGGTTCTGATCTTTCAAGGTCACCACAACAGCCTGTGAAGCTGGATTGGGACGGATCTCAACATCAGATGTCTGCTTGCTTTGATCGAATAAGGAGAGTCCGTTAACCGTCGTAGACCACAAGCCATCACTTGCACTATTAGCAATGAGCTGCAGAGAGTTATCGTTATAGTTACCTGCAACGAAACTCTCATAGCGATCACTTTTCGAGTTATCGTCGCCTTCTATTTCTCTCCACGGAGCTCCGCCGACTGAAATGCAGATGCGGTTTGAACGATCTGATAGGACAAGGAGTTCAGCTGTCTCTGTGTTCTTGTGCACGACTATTTTCTGCAACGAGGTCCAGTCGTTCTTTGGTGGCTGATGGAAGAGGGGTGCCCATCTACTCGCGTTGGCTTTGCGGATGTACATCGCTGAGTCGCGGATGCAGAGCAGATCGCCGTTGTTGAAGAACAAAGGATTGCAACAGACTTGACTGATGGTATGACATGTCTTTGAACCTATTAAGTAGTCCATTTCAGGGTCATAATACGTAAACTTCTCTGAGCCTACTGTCTTGTGTAGGAAACGGTCGCTACCTATGGTTCCAATGATAATATGGTTATCATGCACGAGGATATTATCAACCATAGAAACGCGTTCTGCTCCAGCCGTCGAATCAATTTGCCAGTGCAGACCAGCATCTGTTGAAACCAACATCTGCATATCTGATCTGTGATCTTTGTTTTCCCGACTATTTACCCAGCCGACGAAACAGATCGTCTGACCATGAACTGCGCCTACATGTACAGAGACAGAAGACGAGTCTGAAAAGAATGGTCTTGTCAACCAGTTTGATCCACCGTCTGAAGTGTACGCAAATGAACTTCCTTGCGTTACAAAGGCAACGCTATCATTCACGATGTACTTACTAGTAGGATTTCTTGCGAGTGGTGGTTGATAAAGACTGAACTGTAAACTATTGGCAGTTGCACCGTAGTTCTTAGATAAGGTTCTTCCCACGATGACATCTCCAATTCTATCCAAACTCCAAAAGCGCTGACGAGTTGGGACTGTAGCGGAGCTCCATTGCAGGGTGTTTGCATCACGAGTGAAGGTGTTGCCAGCGTAGCTTAGTGCTAAGAGAGCACCTGTTCTAAGGCGAAGGTACTTAAAGATCTTCTTTTCAGGTGTTGGAACTTGAATACTATCCCAGGATGAAGACCCAGATTTTAGCGTGTAGCAGTTTCCATTCGAATGCGAAACGTATAGTGTTCCGAGTGGGTCATACCAGCAATTGAGAACGCGATTCTTGGAGCCTGTGATGGGAAGATTGAAGTTGACGCTATCCCAGCTGAGTCCGGCGTCTGTGCTGCGAAAGAGAAACGGTGGGTTGTTCGTTAAGCCACATATCTCTTTGCTGCAATGAAGAATCAAACTTTGAAAGGAGGTTGGTGTCCAGTGTGCAACATCTGATCTACCCTTAAGTTTTCCTAAAGCCTTGACTTCGCCAGTAGTCGAGACTTGATAAATCTGATTATCGCCAAAAGATGTAACAAACAGCTGATCACTTTGCGGACACGGAATCAAAGTGAATTGCGTCGTCGTTGTACCTTTCAATGCGAGCTTTCTCCACTTCTCACCTTTATCTACTGATACGAAGACTCCCTCCGATGTTGCGCAGCTAAGCAAACCACTGAGTTTCTGTACATACAAACGCAGATAATATTGTTTCTCCATTCCAGGGATATTCATGTTGAGCTTCGACCACGTGCGTCCTCCGTCATTGCTTCGGAAGTACACGTCTTTATTAGAGTTTCCTCGTTCCTGATTATCTATCGTGACATAGAGAGTATTGCTGTTGTCGGCTAAGAGGCTCGTTACCGTTCCCGACACAAGTGCTTTGTGCAAAACAGACCAACTCAAACCTTCGTTAGTCGAGCGGAGTAACCTGCCATCATACATTGCACCAACAAGATCTCCGTTGCTTAACTGCACTGCATCCGTCATCAGCTCTGCTTGTTCAGAGATATTGCCTACTCGAGTCCATTGCTGCGAAGCAGCAAGTAGACAAGAAGTCCGTCCTAAGAAAGCACTAATAAGCAAGAAAAACAAGATTGAGGATTTCATATGCTATTATGAATGTGAGACGTCAGCCAGTAGACGTGTGAATATACAAGCGCAGTGTTCCATGAAAAAAAAAGTAGTGACGAGTGAAGTGAATGTATTTGTACATGAGTAAACTGCGAAGACAGTAACATCGGTACGCTATATTGCAAAGAGCAAGTGCTTAAACTAATTATCCTATGTTTACGATTAAAGAGATTGCAAGGAGTTGTATGAGCAGGTTTCGGACATATTTGATTCGAGTATGTATTGGTGCGTTCTCGTTCTCTGTTGCTCATGCGCAGTTTTTTGTTGAGTATAGTCCGCGCTTTACTATTTACACTATTCGTGGTGAAACCAAATCTGGGGGTGCAACAAACGCAAGTGATCCGGATATTAATTTGAGCAAGGCTCTCGCTAGACTCCGTTTTGATCATTTGAGTGCCGGCTTTGGATATCATCTCAGCGATGACGAGAGTGTTGTTCTTAGTGTTTGTAGTTCAGGTGATGTACAGCATACACGGCACGAGCCAGGGTGGATCTATCCAAGCCGCTACTTGGGTGCGCAAGGGAATGTCGTTGATACCATTGTTATGGTTACAGACCAATTTTCGTACACTCAAACAGTACAGTATTTGTTTGTAGAACCACAGTATCGATTGAAGGTATCGAAGAACCTACGGTGTCGAATTGGAGTTGCGTTTGGCTTCCTCTTGTCCCATCAGTCAACAAATAGCATTCAACTTGTCAGTCCTAAAGCGCTGACTTGGAAATCGCTCCCGGATAGTTTGATTGTTCGAACTGGTTCTTTTGAGAAGTGGCTAGGACCAATGGCAACGGCGCCCTCCTCCTTTCTCAACGGCGACCGCGAAGCAGTTTATGATGACGCGAGCAGTGGGCAGTTTAGGAGCTTACGTTTGGGCCTCAATCTCGGTCTGCAGTACTCCATTGCCCTCGATGATGCTCTCAGTCTTGTTCCCTCGCTCAGCTATGAGTATGGACTTAACTCGCAGTTTAATGATGGACGCATGGCATCTCTCTCCATGCTACGATTCGGCGCGGCTCTGCAATGGGATATATGAGCTACGTGAACTTGGCGTATAGAATATCGTTTTGCAAAACACCCATACCGCAGGATAGTTTTTCACACAGTACTTGCGGGAAGGCGTGCTTCCGCAACTGAAGTACTATCCTACCAAACTCCGGTAGTCGCGTTGATCTTCAACATGAACATTGGAACTTCAATACTGTCGTTTCATACAATCAAACACAGCAGATTTCGCTCAGCGCTTAGCAAAATCTCGGCCTACTTTTGTAGTGAAAAGAAGCAAAAACGCCATTGTACGCCTTGTTTTGAGCAGAACCAGGCTTGCTCTCAGCCCTGCTCTTTTAGCTGATCTGCGACAAGATCTATCCAACTGTGCGTCTATGTTCACAGGCGCTCAGTATCTCCCTCCAAAAAAAGTAGTGTCTTAGCTGACCCAGGTTTGCATTTGCGTACACTTCTTCAATAAATTGCCATTGAAATGAATGAGACAAATTAGTCTTGTCATTGTGGTTCCTATCTCTCACCATACTAAGAGCGCCTTATGACCGTATTTCACTTTGGAAAGCACTCCATACCCCTCGCTGACATTCATGATATCCATCTCGAGTACAACTATGCTGAACGCGAGATCTATATCGATCTTGAGATCACTGGTGGAGCTCAAATGAGCTTGAATCTGCCTGACTCACTCACCTTCATGGAAGAGTTCATCAAGCACGCCAGAGAAACCAAGGGTATTACCAAAGCCTAATTTCTCGACAAGGTTGCGAGGGCTCGAGAGTAGTCACTTCTGCTCTCGAGCTTCCGCGCTTAAACGAGCAGCGCGGTACACTGGCATTCGTTGAGTGAATAAACAAATCTCTCCTGCGCTTCTGATCAGAAGCCTATAGCTCTCTTTGCCTCTAGCCAAGACTCCATCCTCAATCCCATATCTGCATCCTCCTCAGTTGAGCCTACTCTTGCGTTTTTCGTGCGGTCTTGTCGCAAGTGTGCCGACACTAGGTCGCTCACAGCTGCGATGCCACCACATTCATCGCCTCAGAATGAAGTGATCATGATCAGCACTCGCTTTCACGAGTGATTGCCAACAGAAATCGGACTTACAATGATCACCTGAAGATTCCCACAAGCCTGAATGTGGCTAAAGCGAAACGTGCTATTTTGAAGAAGACTAAGGCTTATGATACTGTCTTCTAGCATCTTGAAATGAACGACGTGCAATGCTGCTCACACCTGCATGCCGACCTTATGAGTTGTTACGAAGAAGTAAGTGTATGACCGGTCGCTCTTTTTCAACACAATTCATTGCACAGTGTTGTGCTATCATTCAACTACTCCTTGATACCTCTATGAAGCGGACAACCATTCTCGCGGTCGCATTCTCAGCAGTGTTCTGCTGCGGTTTCTATCTCAGTTCTGTGCTTGCCAAACAAGCAAGTCCATCTGAAGGACGCACAGGGTCCAGCGAAGGCACAGCCAATGAAGCAAAGCCCATGAGCCTAGGCGCTTTTTCCATGAGCCTCAATGTAAAAGACGTTGTCGTATCAAAAGAGTTCTACGAGAAACTCGGTTTTGTGAAGTTCGGTGGAGATGTGAAGCATAAGTATGTAATCATGAAGAATGGCAACGCCCTCATCGGACTCTTTCAGGGAATGATCAAGAATAATACTCTCACCTTCAATCCAGGCTGGGATGAAAACGCAAAAAACGTCGACAACTTCGTCGACGTTCGCGACATCCAACGTCACCTCCTGGCTAACAAAATCACACTCGACCTCACAGCAGATGAGAAGACAAAAGGTCCAGCGTACATCGTACTCCGCGATCCCGATGGCAATGAAGTGCTGTTAGATCAGCATCGATAGTCCTGTGCTTCGACTCCGCTCAGCAACCTTGCTTCGACTGCGCTCAGCAACCGTGCTTCGACTTTGCAGGGATCACGCTTCGACTCCGCTCAGCGACCGGGTGTAACAGTCCCTGATCCAGTCAAGGTCCCTGAGCGGAGTCGAAGGGCCGCTGCGATCCACTCGAGAGTCACCGCGCCCGCGCTTCGACTCCGCTCAGCGACCGTGATTGTAAACTCAAGAATGGGAAAGGTCCCTGAGCGCAGTCGAAGGGAGCTCTGCGATCCTCTTGAGAGTCACAACGCCCGCGCTTCGACTCCGCTCAGCGACCGGGTGTAACAGTCCCTGATCCAGTCAAGGTCCCTGAGCGCAGTCGAAGGGACCGCTGCGATCCACGCGAGAGTCACCGCGCCCGCGCTTCGACTCCGCTCAGCGACCGGGCTTGCAAACTCATGAATGGGAAAGGTCCCTGAGCGGAGTCGAAGGGAGCTCTGCGATCCACTCGAGAGTCACCGCGCCCGCGCTTCGACTCCGCTCAGCGACCGAGAGTAGCAATTGCCAGAACCATTTATAGTCCCTGATCCAGTCAAGGACCCTGAGCGGAGTCGAAGGGCCGTTGCGATCCACTTGAGAGTCACCGCGCCCGCGCTTCGACTCCGCTCAGCGACCGTGATTGTAAACGCAAGAATGGGAAAGGTCCCTGAGCGGAGTCGAAGGGAGCTCTGCGATCCACTTGAGAGTCACCGCGCCCGCGCTTCGGCTCCGCTCAGCGACCGAGTGTGTCAAACTCTGATCCAGTCAAGGACCCTGAGCGGAGTCGAAGGCACCGCTGCGATGCACCCTCACAGCACAGAATACAGCATTTCTTACAAAGAGCAGGCATAAATATGGTACAATATTGGTATAGATATCCCTAAATTGTACCAATATTTAGACAAAATGATACCCAGAGAAGCAGAACAACTATTGCGACTATACGCTACTCAATTCAGAGCTGTAGCTGTTGTCGGACCTCGACAGAGTGGAAAGACTACTCTTGTCAGGAGTGTGTTTGCACAAAAGCCCTACGTTTCCTTGGAGAACCCGGATGAGCGATTGCTCGCCACCAGTGACCCGAGGGCTTTTCTCGGCAGGTACAGGGACGGTGCGGTGATCGATGAAGCGCAAAGAGTTCCGGAGCTTTTCAGCTATCTGCAACAGATACTGGACGAGAGCAGAAGGGATGGGATGTTCATCTTAACCGGAAGCAACAACTTTCTTCTTCAGCAATCAGTGACGCAGTCACTAGCGGGACGAATTGCTTATGTAGACTTGTTGCCTCTGTCATACTCTGAGCTCTTATCTGTGAATGCGCAAGATCGAAGTACAAACAAGATCATACTCGATGGTTTTTATCCTGAGCTTCACGATAGAAAACGCAAGCCTGAACTGTGGTATCCAGCGTATATCAGAACCTATGTAGAACGCGACGTCAAGCAACTTCGCAACATTGAAAACACTGTACTTTTCACTCGATTCTTACAACTCTGCGCTGGACGAGTAGCGCAGCAATTGTCTATAAGCGCACTAAGCAATGAATGTGGTATTGATCTGAAAACTGCACAGGCATGGTTGAGCATTCTCCAAAGCTCGTACGTAGTTCATCTCATCCAGCCACATCAAAGAAACTTCAACAAACGTGTAGTGAAAACTCCGAAGCTCTATTTCACGGATACAGGCCTCGTCTGCTCACTACTCGGTATTCGAAAAGAAGAGGAGCTTCAGAACTCACACTTTCGCGGCGCTCTCTTTGAAAACCTAGTGGTGGGCGAGATTCTAAAACAGAAATACAATAGCGGCTCTTCGAGCCAAGTCTACTACTGGCGTGACAACAAAGGTGTCGAGATAGACCTCGTCATCGACTCGGGCTCAAAGCTTTATCCAATAGAGATTAAATCCTCTCAAACCTCACAAGATCAACATTTCAAGTCTCTACGTCTGTGGAACAAGTATAGTGATACAGAAGGTGGTACAGTGTTGTACGATGGAGGTCAAGAGTTCGTGACCAGTAGCGCACACGTAGTGGCGAATTGGCGATCGATGAAGAGAGTGTTGACAGAATGTTGGTGATCCACGCTTCGGCTCCGCTCAGCGCAAGCGCTTCGACTCCGCTCAGCGACCGAGTGTAACAGTCCCTGATCCAGTCAAGGTTCCTGAGCGGAGTCGAAGGAGCGCTGCGATCCACACGAGAGTCACAGCGCGACCGCGCTTCGACTCCGCTCAGCGACCGAGTGTAACAGTCCCTGATCCAGTCAAGGTTCCTGAGCAGAGTCGAAGGACCGCTGCGATCCACGCGAGAGTCAGAGCGACCGCGCTTCGACTCCGCTCAGCGACCGAGATTGAAAACTCAAGAATGGAAAGGTTCCTGAGCGGAGTCGAAGGACCGCTACGATCCACACGCTATCCTCGTTACGAAGGTCTTACAATCGCAAGGAAGTCCTTGCACGACTGTCAACATCAAGAATAGAGCTGAGGGACTTCCAACTCCAATGTATACTCAACAGACAAGCAATACATGATATGCATGTACTGAGACTAACACTCTTTCTCATTACGCTGAGCAGATGCTCAGCACAGAGTCCAACGCAGTTCTATGCCGAACTGGCAGACTCTGCATTCACACTAACGAAGCAGGTTGTTAGATACGATCCTGCCTACACAATCCTTCGCTATCCAAATGGTGATGTAGCCGCGGACAGAGGAGTCTGCACAGATGTAGTTATTCGAGCATATAGAAAGTTTGGAGTGGACTTGCAGAAGGAAGTGCATGAAGACATGAAGCAAAACTTCTCGAAGTATCCTAAGAAATGGGGCGTGCGCGCTCCCGACAAAAACATAGATCATCGTCGCGTGCCGAATCTCATGACCTTCTTTGGTAGACATGGCAGCACTCTCAAAATCACGACACAAGCAACCGACTATGAGCCCGGCGATATTGTCTGCTGGCGATTGGGTGGAAAGCTCACGCACATCGGCATCGTGTCTAAAATCAAATCAACTGATGGATCGCGCTATCAAATCATACACAACATTGGCGCAGGACAAGTGCTGGAAGACTGTCTTTTTGATTTCGAGATCATTGGTCACTATCGTTATAAGAAGTGAAACTTTGATTATCAACGACAACATAATCTTCGAGCGACAGCGATAGAATGGTCAAGGTTCCGGAGCGGAGTCGAAGGGCCGTTGTGATCCCCACGCGCATCGCCCACGCTTCGACTGCGCTCAGCGCCCGCGCTTCGACTCCGCTCAGCGACCGGGCGTAACAGTCCCTGATCCAGTCAAGGTTCCTGAGCGGAGTCGAAGGACCGCTGCGATCCACGCGAGAGTCACAGCGCCCACGCTTCGGCTCCGCTCAGCGACCGCGCTTCGGCTCAGCTCAGCGACCGGGTGTAGCAGTCCCTGATCCAGTCAAGGTTCCTGAGCGGAGTCGAAGGACCGCTGCGATCCACGCGAGAGTCACATCGCCCACGCTTCGGCTCCGCTCAGCGCCCGGGTGTAACTGTCCCTGATCCAGTCAAGGTTCCTGAGCGGAGTCGAAGGACCGCTGCGATCCACGCGAGAGTCACAGCGACCGCGCTTCGACTGCGCTCAGCGCCCGGGTGTAACAGTCCCTGATCCAGTCAAGGTTCCTGAGCGGAGTCGAAGGGCCGTTGCGATCCGTTCGAGAGTCTGCCCAACCACGCTTCGACTCCGCTCAGCGACCACGCTTCGACTGCGCTCAGCGACCGCGCTTCGACTGCGCTCAGCGACCGCGCTTCGACTGCGCGCATCGCCCACGCTTCGACTGCGCTCAGCGACCGAGTGTAGTAAGTCCCTGATCCAGTTAAGGACCCTGAGCGGTGCCAAAGGGCCGCTGCAATCCACACCTTAACACCATGATTAACACAAGCCTCAGTATATTTCCAACACAACGATTTGAAGGTTATCGCATTGAGAGTGTTTATTGCTACATCAATAACTGTATGGCTTCTCCTGCTTGCAACAGTTCAAGCATTTGCGCTTGATGATCACTGGACCCAATGCTCAGGACCTTACGGTGGTTTTGTGACGAGTTATGTACAACGTGGCAACGCACTCTATGTGAGCACGAGTAGGGATCTCTCAGGACATCGTGGTGGCATCTTCAAAAGTTCGGATGGAGGTGAAACGTGGACAACAATCGGACGTGACTACGAGGGCGCAACGTCTTTGGCGTACAAAGGAACTACACTATTTGCTACGATGGAGAATGGCGGAATTCATAAGACTACCAACGATGGCGAGAGTTGGACCTTCTGTGACTTTGAGTTTATAGCCGGAATGCCACTGTACTTGCACGGCTCGTATTTGTACACTGCTATTCAAGGCCTTGGTGTGCATCGCAGCTCTGATGATGGAAAAACCTGGGAGATGATGTCGAACTCTGATGTTGCGAAAACAACATTTAGTCTGAGCTTCAATGGTTCCATGATGTACTGCCCTACACAAGCAGCTGGCGTATGGAAAAGCTCTGACGCCGGACGTAACTGGTCGCAACTTGGATTTCCAGACAAGGAAGTTGTCTCTCTTAGCTGTGTTGGCAACAAGATTTATGTCAGCCTTCGCTTTGAGGGATTGTTTGTCAGCGCTGATACTGGTGCCACCTGGACTTCACTAGGTTTGATTGATCGAGGAACACAGGTTGTCTATGCTATAGATAACATGCTTTTTGCTGGAACGAATTATGGAATGTTCACGAGTACTGACGAAGGACAAACCTGGACGCAAAACACCAATCTTCCCAAGTACCAGACGATCAACGCCATTACCACGGACGCTACTACTAGCTTTTGTTCCAATTGGGGCAGTGGCATGTATCGTAGTACCGATCGCGGGAAGTCTTGGGTCAATTGTGGTGTTCCCACTCAACTGATTGGCGCAATGTATGCGCAGGATTCTGTTTTGCTTGCAGGCATTGTCGGCGATGGCTACGGTGTTGCGCGCAGCACAAACCTTGGTCGAACCTGGGACGAAGTGGATAGCCAGTTGCCAGGACAAAACATCCGCGCCTTTGCAGCGCAAGGACAAACCATATACATGGTCAGTGTCTATGATGTGTATAAGAGTGTTGACACGGGTCATTCGTGGCAGCCGCTCAACACCGGACTTAACGAGCGGTACATAACGAAGCTGTTTGATATTCTGGTCAAAGACACGCTGCTCTTCTGCTGCATGTACGAAGCTGGCGTTGCCCGGAGCTCTGATAGCGGGAAGACCTGGGAACAGTGTATCAATGGACTCGAGAACATGAATACTCGTACGATCTATACTATGGGTTCGAGTCTGATGCTGGGTTGTACAAATGGTCAGATCTTTCGTAGCGACGACAATGGCAATAGCTGGTTCGATGTAAGCCCTGGTTCTCTGACGAACGAGATTCGCAGCATGGCAAGTATCGGCTCAACACTCTTCATCGGCTCAGAAGGTGATGGCGTGTATAGTACAACGAATGCAGGCACGACTTGGCAGGTTGCTTACGGTGACTTGCCAAATTGGCAAGTGAACGATATGGCAGTTATCGACTCCACACTCTACGTTGGAACGCAAGCCGGAGGTGTGTGGCGCACAACTGACAAAGGGACGCATTGGACGTCTCTCAACAAGGGTTTGCATAACTTGGTTGTCTACCGTCTACTTGCCCACAATCAGTCACTCTACGCAGGAACTATTGGAAGCTCCATCTACGCAACAACAGTCTCATCAACACATACTGAGGTCGAGGAGGAGAGTGTGGTTGCTCATCAGTTTCGTCTTAGTCCAAACCCGAGTACAACACAAACACATTTTGAATTTGAATGCATGTCTGCTCAGAAGTTCGATCTCATTATCATTGATGCAGCGGCAAACATCGTACAACGCTCGGACTATATTGCTACAACAGGTGGATCACAGAGTCTTAGTCTAAGCACGAAGGACCTGTGCTCAGGCGCATACACGGTTCTGGTACATACAAGTAGCTCGAGTATTGCTCTACCTCTTGTCGTGCACAAGTAATCTGCAGGTGACCAAACTGCAGAACACAGCTGGAGCTTGGGCTTGACGTCTTAGTATCTTTGTTTTGTCACACAGTATTGAACTGAACACGCAGTACCAAGCAGATAACACGTCTACGGTATTCGAGCAGTAGTTGTACTTAACGATACTCAGATCTTACATAAAACTATTGTAACAATGACTGAACCATCCAAACAGGCCGAACGCGTAGCGAAAATGACTTTCGCTTCGGTGTATCCGCACTATGTCAATAAAGTTGAGCGCAAAGGTCGCACCATTGCAGAGCTGCATGAAGTGATCGAGTGGCTGACAGGTTTCAACGAGAAAAAGATCAAACAACTCGTTGATTCGAAAACCACGTTTGCAGAGTTCTTCGATCAGGCGAAGCTGAATGCTAATGCTGGTCTTATCAAAGGACTCATCTGCGGCTATAGAGTGGAGGATATTGAAGACCCCTTCATGCAAAAGGTTCGCTACATGGATAAGATTGTTGATGAACTAGCAAAGGGGAAGACTATGGAAAAGATTCTACGCAAAGCATAGCTAAGACCTATACTCTTTACACACCTATAGAGTACGTCTATTTCTCTTCTTGAGACATAGACTTCGTCAAAGACGATAACCGTACGGATCGAGAGCATAGCGTGTCGTACGCTAGAGTGCTCAGCGCCAACACATTGTAACTACAGTCCACTTTCAGTTGTCTGTACACATGTCACAAGAACAATAGTACACTTGAGAACAAAACTATGAGAAGCACATTCAAGAAATCGCTCGCGCTGTTGAACATGGGTACACTGATCGTACTCTTCTTGCTCTATCGAGGTGGGAAGCTGGACGGGCTATTTAGCAACGATGAAGTCTTGTCTTTGTCGAGTCCAAATGGAGGCGTAAGCGTTGCAAAGCAAGCCGATACGAATCGAATTGAATCGAAAGATTCAACGAGCAGACAGCCAATGAAGCGAGACACCAGCGCGCAGAAATTGAAAGCTGATTCCTTAGCAGCAGAAGAGGAAAAATGGGCACGTCTCAGAATGTATAGCTCGAAGTCTGGACAGATCTTTGAAGCGAAGAAGACGAAGAAGGATAGTGCGAAACTCAAAACTGACACAACGAAGACGCCACGCTAGGAGTATCTATGCAGTTCCCCAATCAGTTTATCGCCGCCGGTGCTAGCCTGCTCTTCTTAGCCGCAGTGTTTATTCCTATGGAGAAGGCTTTTCCTGCAAAGGCTGGTCAAGGAGTGTTTCGCTCGAGATGGTTGGTTGATACCTGCTACTTCTTTGGACAATATCTCTTGTTCAGTGGTATCGTCCTCAATTGTCTTGACTACGTGAACAACTCCATCGAGAACTTCCTGCCTCTTAGCTTCAGAACTGCCGTTGGTGCACAGCCTCAGTGGCTCGCAGCCATTGAAGTCTTAGTGCTGAGCGACATGCTGATTTACTGGGGACACCGTCTGCAGCATACAAACAACTTTCTTTGGCGCTTCCACAAAGTGCATCACTCCGCTGAAACATTAGATTGGTTGGCGGCACATCGTGAGCATCCCTTGGACTCAATCTATACCGTCGCATTAGTCAACTTGCCCGCCATGGTCCTCGGCTTCGATCTCAGCGTACTCTCGATGGTTGTTGCCTTCCGCGGCATTTGGGCAATCTATATTCACTCGAATGTACGCATGCCCATCGGTTGGCTACGCTTGTTCATTGGCGCGCCAGAGCTCCATCACTGGCATCACGATAAAGAGCGCGATCGCGGTAACTACGCGAACATCTTTCCGCTAATGGATCGCATCTTCGGTACCTACACTTGTCCAGATCACGAACCAGAGTCCTTTGGTATTCATGAACAGTTTGCCACAAGCTATGTTGGACAAATGCTCCAACCAATACTACCAGATCGTGTCTGGAAAAAGATCAGCGGTGCAGTGTAGTGTGCTTCCGCGAACACAACTCCGACATAGTCTTACAACGCAGAGTGCATCTCGCTCATTCAATCCTACCTAGCTCTCTGGTTAGTCTCTGCACATTCGAACACCAGCGACGAGCGAAGCGAGGCGGTTGATGAAAAGACATCTGCAGATGATTCATGATCAACGCTTGCGCTTTCAGCGCTGCGCCATGTTGAAGCGTTGTTTGTCCTGGATCTCGTGATGGGATCGACACTCTGTACATTGAGGGCGGACTTCTGCTCGGTTAAGCCGCTACATATCTCATCACCATAGCTCCAGAGTCGAAACGTTCGTAGCTCAGCATCTTGAGCACAAGTCGCTCGCTTTGGTTGCGGAACAATGGTAGACCTTTGCCAAGAATGACCGGATGCACACAGAGCTGATACTCATCGATAAGTCTGCTTTCCGTCAGCGTCGAGATTAAGCTAGGACTACCAACATAGCAATCCAGTCCAGGCTGCTGCTTGAGTTGCATGACTTCTTCCTCCAGACTAGCCGTCGCTAAACGAGCGCTTGCCCAGTTTAGAGAGCTCAGCGTTCTCGAGAATACAATCTTGGGTACTTTGTCGATCGCAGCTGCAAAGTTGTCCAACGCACTGTTGCCTGTTGGTTGCACGAGCATGGCGGGCCATGCATCTTCCATCAACTGGTATGTCGTTCTACCGTAGAGCAAAGCGCCTGCAGTGTGCAGCATTGCTGTGTAGTAGTCGTGCAATTGTTCATCGGCGATGCCGGCAGTGTGGTCGCAGTAGCCGTCGAGTGTGATGTTGATAGCGGCAATGAGTTTTGACATAGTTGGAGAGTGCGTTTATGGAAGAATACTCGAAGATAGTGATGATGGTTGGGAAAGGCAATGCTTTGGCTGCGCCGAGCCACTGGGCATGCGGGATCAAGAATGGTGAGGCTCCTGAGGGGAGTCGAAGGAGGTTCCTGAGCGGAGTCGAAGGGCCGTTGACGTCAGGGCTTCGGCTCCGCTCAGTCACCGGGTTGTTACTCCGCTCAGCCACCGAGGCACTACTTACGATTCACCACAAAACTCTCAATCAACGAGACATAGTTCGCATTACCGAGGCGTGCAGGTACATCCGTATGGTCAGCGCCTTTTATGGTGATGAACTGTTTGGGTTCGTTTGCTTGGGCGAAGATCTTGCGTCCATTATTGTCGATGTTGATAAAGGTGTCGCTATCTCCATGCAGCATGAGTAGCGGAGTATGTACTGAGCGAACAGCATCAACATTTGAGTATGTGCCTTCCAGAAGGAAGTGTCCGGGAATGTCTAAGAGTGTACCACTTTGTACCAGACTCTCACCAGAAGCAAAGATAGACTCAGTAATGAGCACGCGAGGTTGCACAACATTGGCAGCCAGATCGACAGCGGGAACACCTCCGAGAGAGAATCCATAGATCGCTAGTGATGAGTCGGCAACTGATGTGTGGGCTCGCAAAGCTGCGAGCGCGGCACGCGCATCGCTTAGTAAGGAAGACTCTGAAGATGTTCCTTCGCTTCTTCCGAAACCGCGGTAGTCGAAGATGTACACGTTGAAGCCTGCTTCATAAAGTAGTTCAACACGTTCCCAGTATGGATCGATGCTTTGTTTATTACCGTGACAATACAGCACTGTTATATCTGCGTGTTTGCCATTCGAGCGAACATAGAAGCCATAAATCTTGTTGCCTTCAGAGTCGAAGTTGAGTTCTTCCACAGCGCTATCAGGTATGATCGCGTGGCTAAGAGTGTACGACGAGAGTTCCTTGGTGTTGAACAAGAAGCTATCCATCTTCATGCAGGCATTGAAAAGCAGAGCGATTGATAGGAGCGAGAAGGCTGCGAAGCAGCGCCAGAGTTTAGAGCGCATAGTTGAGTCCTACGAAGATTCCAAAAGCACCATGAGAAGAAATCGCACCTAAACCTTCAAACACGCCACTGCTGGTATTTATGTTTGAGGCCATCCACTTGCACTCTGTTTGGATCGTTGTAGATTTCGACAGAGGCAATTGCACGCCTAGAAGTGGAGTATAGTAGAGCTTTGAGTCGTTAAACTGAAAGACAGTTTCTAGTCCACCATAAAACAACGAGCGCTCTCCAATCTCATAGCTCCCCACAAGACTAAGCAGAGGATAACACCGTGCGGCTTGAAAATCGGTGAAGAGCAGTGTTTGCACTTTCATTGTCAGTTCAGGTTGCCATGACTTCTCTCTGCACAAGCGAGTTGCCAGACCCAGGTCAAGACCAAGCGTACCAAACACAGCAGGCAAGGCATGTGCACTCGTTTGCAGAGTGATCTCATCACTCAAGCCGTAGAGGTATCCAACATTGAGATAGGGAATGAAGCCAAGAGGACTCTTTCCAGGAACAACAGGTCCACCCAGAGATCCCGTCAACGCACTTTGTCCATCGCGCAATACTCGCACAGGCTGCGTGGCACTGCATGCGTTCAACATGACAATCATCACAACTACAAACAAAGTCCTCAGTAACACGAGCAAGCGGTGCGGTTTTCGTTTCATGGCGATTGTGTTAGGCTTGGCAATTGAAGGAGCGCAAACTACGATGGGCGTGAATGGGTTGCAACTCGGCATTACCTCCGCTCAGCCGTGGACGTCAGCGCTTCGGCTGCGCTCAGCCACCGGGTTAGTAGATACACTCAAGAATGGCAAGGACCCTGAGCTGAGTCGAAAGACCGTTGACGTCAGGGCTTCGGCTCCGCTCAGCCACCGGGACTGCATATGCAACACAAGAATGGCAGGTTCCTGAGCGGAGTCGAAGGACCGTTGCGATCCACTCGATGGTCATTCTGCTTGCTAGAACACAAAAGATCTAAGCCCTGGCAGGCCATTCGCATCACACTCCCTAATTTGTGCAAACGAGTACAAGAACTGAAAGCATGCCATGACAGCCAAAGATCAGATTAAAGCATACATAGAAAGTCAACCCGAAGCAAAGAGATCGGACATGCAGACTTTGCATAAGCTCATGCTCAAGCAGCATCCCAAGTGTGTCTTATGGTTTCTTGATGGTAAAGACGCCAAGGGCAAGGTCGTCTCGAACCCAAACATTGGCTACGGAACGTTCACGATGCGTGCGGCAGGCGGTAAGAGCCGAGAGTTCTATCGTGTCGGAATAAGCGCAAATACTACTGGCATATCGGTGTATATCATGACCATTAAAGACAAAAGCTATTTGGCTGCGACCTATGGGAAGTCGCTGGGAAAGGCAAGTGTAACTGGTTATTGCATTAAGTTTAAAGCACTCAAGGATATTGATATTGAGGTCTTAGCACTGGCTATAAGAGATGGGATGGAAGCTGATGTGGAGGCTGGGGTTGGTGGAAGTTGAGGGTTGAGGTGACAGCGGTTAGGTGAGTTTCAAGCTGTGATAGTGATTCGCTCTCTTCTCGCGCTCGGATCTGATTGCTAGTAACAAAAGAGTAAGGGAATAGAATCATGGCGTCGATCTTTAGTCATGCGGTGGCATCCTGTAGTCTTGGATATGTGTGTTATGGCAAAGTGTCGCGCAAGAGCTTTTGGCTCTGCTGCGCACTGCTCGGAATGTTACCAGATGCCGACGTTATCGGTTTTCGATTCGGAATTAAGTATGAAGATCTTCTTGGTCACCGGGGTTTCTTTCACTCGCTCATCTTTAGCGCATTAGTCGGCTTTGTAGCAATGATCTGGTACAAGCGATACGTTGAGGTGCAAAGATCATCACTACGACTATGGCTCTTCTTTGCCTGTGCTATGGCAACACATCCGATCTTAGATGCGTTTACAACCGGTGGTTTGGGTGTAGCATTTTTGTCTCCCTTTGATCCTACCCGGTACTTCTTTGCCATGCAGGTTATCAAAGTATCTCCAATAAAGATAAGTGCCTTCTTCAGCTCAAGAGGTATAGAAGTACTCCTGAGCGAACTCCGATGGGTGTGGCTGCCTTGCTTGATTGCCGTGGGAGCTGCTTGGATGGCGAGGAGGAAGGTTGTGCGGGAGTGAGAGGGAGACTGTGAGTAAGGAGTTGACGCCCAAACCGCAATTGTGTTGAGGCGTTTAGAAGAAAGAGCTGAGAAGTTTAAGTCAACGAATAGATAATTCGGCAGTAGAACAAATGACGTAAAGTCCCTTCAAGTACTATTGTGCATGCGGTTTCTTAGCCAACAAATCAACTCACCACTTGTCTCTACTCCACCTGTTTTTGTCATTGACTCAAACGTTGCGCGCAGAGCGCGCCGTCTCCTCGAGATGGAAGAATGCATGGTAGTTCCGCGTCTGTTCCGCTAACCATCATCGCTTGATTCTAACTTTTACTTGTTGTTCAACTGCGACTCAGATACAGCCTGAGCAGTAACGCGCTGTATGAACTCACTCTTTGCTCGCGTATATGCATCGCGGTCGAAGGTATGGATTGCGGCTAGAGAATCTTTGAGTTCTTGATAGTCTTGAGCTGTCGTGGGATGCTCGCGCAGATAATCTCGAAAGTACAATCGCTGCCACAGACTGTGTTGTGCGTCAGCCATGTGAACATGCAACACCTCGGTCTCGAATCCGCTTGGGGTATAGCCTTTGACAAACATCATGTAGGGAATGTCGTCATCGCTGCGCCAAATGAAATGGTAGGAGTGTTCTTTCATGATCGTGCAGATATGCTGTTTCAACTCTGGTGTCAGTGGCGGAATCTCGATGAGGATATCGACGATGTCTTTAGATCGCAAACCTGGTACTGCGGTGCTTCCAAAGTGTTCTATGCGACGTGCAATTGATGAGCCGAGGGCAGACTCCAAACGTAAACGTTCTTGTTCAAACTGTTGCGACCACTCAGACCGGTAGTCTACCAAGGAGATCGGAAAGAGTTGTCCGCGCTCTGCATCACTGAGTTCATCGAGGCTTCGTACGTGTGGCATGATGACAAATTGGAAACTGACGGTGCTGCATGAGAGCGAAGATAGCACTATGAATGTCGAGCAGATGCTCGCAACAACAGTCCAATGTTGTCAATGAGTTCGCAGTACACCTTCATATAGAAAAGGTCCGTGCTCTCGTACGGTTGAGCTATAGATTCATTAGCTCGTTAATGTGACCGCTGAATTTTTCGAGTAAGTACGAAAGCAACTAGACTGCTTCCGTTCTTCCAGCCTTCCCAATCCACCCAAGATGCGTATGCTGAAACGAGTCTGGAAACTTCAAGCCGTAGCCGAGCATTCTATCGAAGGCAGAGTGTGCTAGTGCAACAATGCAGATCAATACACCAAGCTGCAGATTGGCGAACCAAAAGCCGACGGCGAGAACGCCGAATAATCCTTGATGGTGCGTGAGGTTGTATGCGACAGCACCGACTCGGGTGTTCAGCAGATAAAAGAGAAATGAGACATCGGGCACGAAGAATAACCCGAGAAAGAGACCCCACCCACCTCCGAGGTAGGCGTAAGCAGCTATGAACAGAACGAAGAGACCAGCACCTTCAAGCTTGAGTTCTTTTGTCATGGGTTGGGAACGATAGTGAAGTAAAGATATCCGTACGACGCAAAGTTGCGGAAGATGCATATGTCGCAGTTATAAAATCTTTGCACGAGACATTTTCCAACATGGATAATAATCAATTCAAGTGTAGTTATTCTTGCTGATATGTCGCGGCGCATGCATATTCGTCTTTCATATACCTTAGAGAATTAAGTATATATGCGCAACGAGACACTATACCACAAGCTACTTTCGACATCTCCGTTGCGTAACAACATTAACTGTACCGCGCCAACCATCGTCTTCAGTGTTGATGTCGAAGATTGGTTTCATGGTGTGTCGTTTCGTTCAGCGCCAGCTTCGCTGGCGGATAGACTAGAAGTCGGGTTGGAGAAAATCTGGACTCTCTTAGCAGAGCGCAATATGAAAGGCACCTTCTTTTGGTTAGGAGATGCTGCGAAGCAGCGGCCTGATTTATTGAGGATGACACAGGACTTAGGACACGAGGTAGCCTTACACAGTCACCACCATACCTTCATTTACAACTCAACACCCGATCGCTTCCATTCGGAAGTATCTGAAGCTAAAGATTGGATTGAGCAGAAACTCGGAGTACGCATGCGCGGCTTTCGAGCACCTTTCTTTTCTATCACGAAGAAATCGTTGTGGGCAATAGAAGTATTGGAGAGTCTTGGCTTTGAATACGACTCCTCCATCATCCCCTTTCGACATTATCACTATGGCATTGCAGACGCTCCGCCCTATCCATACAGACGCGGCTCTGCATCCACATCTCTACTAGAGCTCCCCGTAGCAACAGTACGACACCTAGGCCTGCGCATCCCCGCTTCCGGCGGCGCATACGCTCGCATCTATCCCTACTGGTTCTCAAAAAGCAACTTGTTGCGTTATCAAGAGAGTGGTTTTCTGCCAGTGTATTATTGTCATCCGTGGGAGTACGATCCCGACCAACCAGTACAGTCCATGCAGTTCTTCTCGCAGTTCCTGCACTATCACAAGCTCAAAAGTGCTGAGCAGAATTTGCGAAGATTGATGTCTGATTTCAGGTGCATTACTATGGCTGAGTACGCAGAGGGGTTGTGTAGGGAGGGTGGGGATTGAGAGGGTGAAGTAGGTTTTGAAGTGAGAACGGATTCTGCAGTGTCTGGTTGGTTTGAGTACGCACGGTCTTAGATGCAAAGCCGCCTCGTCAATATAGAACCGAACTGACAGTTGTTCAGCGTCGACACTTCCACTTACAGTCGGATCATTCGAAACGCCGGCGCACGTACAAGCATAAGTGAGCATCATCAGAATGCTGGAAGTTTCAGGCTCACACGAAAACCTAGTTTCACAAAGCAGTGCGAGAAGGAACAAGATGTGTTTTCCCTTAGGACTCTTAATCTTGTCCTCGTGCTCAATAGTAAATGACAACGCCACTTACTAGGTGTTGATGCACTTTCAATAGTACTTTCTATGTCAGAATGGCAGATGACTTCATAGTATGCCGGCACTGATAGAAGTTTTGAGCGGGTTGGTAGGTCGTAACAGAGTATTTAACCATCAATTGCAAAAGCGATCTATTGATAGCGAATCTACATACAATTGAAACTCGATAGTCCTGCGTATTTTGTGAGTAAAGCAAGCCCCGCATTCTGTCGCACGGAGAGCTTTCATGTTCAGTACTTCATGTCAGTATATCGTTCCTGACTTATGCAGATCAAATTCTTAGTCCACGTTTTCATATTCCTTATGTGTTTCAGTAGCGTTGTAGCGCAATGGAGACAAACAGACGGTCCTTATGGTGGCAATGTCAGTTCAATGTGCACTACGAGCGATGCTGTGTTCGCTGCAATAGCAGATGAAGGCGTCTATCGCTCAACGAACGAAGGTAAAACGTGGAGAAATGTTAGTCCGGTATTAAAAAAGAAGAGAGCAACTGCGATTGTATCCAGTGGACAAACAGTTTATGCTGTGATGGGTGATGGGTTGTTTAGCTCAACAGATGACGGTAGCAATTGGAAGCTTGTTCGTGGCGGCAACTATAAGTATCTCTCGGTAAGAGGTTCAACGATACTTATGGCTGCCGAAACAGATACGATCTTGGTTTCGAAAGACGGTGGAAACAGCTGGGTATCGTACGGTGGATCTAATCAGTTGGCCTTTAGCTCGGTATTTGTCTCGAAAACGCAGCTACTAGTTGGTTGTAGCAAGGGCAGAATGTTGTCTAGCGATGGCGGTGTAACCTGGTCTACGACCGATCTTGGTATGTCGAGGATCACTTCGTACGCATACGTCAAGTCTGACTTGTTCTGCGCGCGTTCTGGTTGGGTGTTTGTCTCTTATGATGACGGCACCTATTGGACATCAGTACCGACGGTATACATGAACGTTCACGCCAAGGAAGTCGCTTCTGATGGAAAGACTTTGTATATGGGTGCTTCCGATGCGGGCGTGTGGTCAACTAATGATGGTGGTTACACTTGGAAACAAATCAACACTAATATTCGATCGCAGAATGTTTCGGCTCTTTGTGTGAGCCCGCCCTATGTATATGCCGGTACAAGTGATGATGGCATCTTTGTTCAGACTATTGGATCTACTTACTGGTATTGGGTAAGCGAAGGCTTGAAGAAAACAGCGGTACAAGAAGTGAGGAGTTTTAATGGGGGCTTAATTGCACGTACAGGTCGAAGCATTTATAATCTGTATAAAGACGGATGGCGCGAAAACAACGATAGTTTGGCTGACTGGCAGCACTCAATAGCTACCACGAAGCAATCTGTTTACGTTGGTACTTATTACAACGGCTTGTATCGACAAACAAGTCCAATACCGAGCTGGAAACCAATGCCAATAGGAGCAGTATATCCTGGAGCGATTGATACTCGAGGAGACACGATTTACGCAGCTGGAGGTAGTCAGGTATGGCGATCGACGGACGATGGTGAAAACTGGAAAGAAATTGGATGGAGCGGATTTCGTAACATTACAGCTGTTTGCGCTGGACCATCAGTTTTATGTGTCGCTGACGAAGGCTCTTTGTACTTTAGCTCCAATCAAGGAGCAAGTTGGAGGAAAGGGTACAATTATCTAATGGTTTACAGTATCTTCTTTCAAGGAGATATCTTATATCTGTGCGATGCCGGAAGTACCAAAATCTCACGTGACCAAGGGTTGACTTGGTCTGACTTTTATGATGGGACGGCACCAGGGTTTAAGTCACTTTCTATCAGCAATGGCCGCGTTTTTGGAATAACAAGAGATCAAATCCATATTCTCGATACCGTTCTTCGTCGATGGGTACTACTTAGCTCAATGTTACCAGTTAAGGAGATCAACTCCGTCTACAGCACTGCTACAACAATTTATGCCAGTACAGAGTCGGGTATATGGTACGCAGAACTGTCTGATATTCTGGCTTCTGTCGGTGATGATTCAAAAAAACAAGTGCAGTCTTCTCATCCTTCTTGCTTGATAAGCTCTCTGCAGCCAAATCCGAGCGATGATCGAGCGACGCTCCTATATACATTAGAATCTGCAGGTCAAGTGAGCGTGCAGCTCTACGACGCGCATGGGCGACTGCTGCGGGTTCTGCTGGATGACTTTGTTACTGCTGGAACTCACACTGTTGAGTGGGACACATCGGTTTTGGAGTCTGGAGTCTATATGTGTCGCATTCTCCATAACAACGAGTGTGTTTTCGAGCGCTTTGTAGTACATCACTAGTCTCATCGCTTGTGCGGTAGGTGATTTAGTGCGCGTATAACTGACAAGTCAATCCACAAGCAAACATGATTGACCACGAACTCGATAAATGGCGTTCATACATCTCGTTTGAGAGCTTCATGAGATATCTACCATTGGTGTTGAACTGGACTTGATAATCTTCAATCCAGAAGAGTGCTCTCATCCGATCTCACATAGGTCATGTTGTTGGCTCAATCAGATTTGTTTGTGATTGCTCAAGTTCTTACGCTCTCTGAGGGCATTGCCGCCGAACAAGTAAACTCAGCAGGTGCATGTATCTATACTCATATCATATGAGCCCCTGACCATGGCTGCATACTCAACGAGGCAACGACTGCTTCGATCTTGAAACCTCGATTACAATAACTGTTGGGAATTGCGATCAAAAACCATGGGCATCGAAGTAGGGTTTCTAAACAATTTGAAAAGGCCGCTAAGCTATTATGGAGCCCACCGCGAAGCTTTTGTTTGTATGTTAAGTTCCTTAATACGATCCTTAAGAAAAGCAATATCAAGATCGATAGATCCTCGCGTTTCGAATTCGATAGTTAAGCTAAGATCTGCTGATCCAGCCTTGTCCTTGAACTTCTGATACAAGCCTGCTTCGAGATCCAAGGATGCAGATTGACCAGGCGTTACAATCTTACTGCCTGTCACTGACGGAAAACCTGGGTTCCAAAAGATTTCCCCTGACATCGTTACAGGAACACTGCTACTTGATACATCGGCCAAACACCAAAAGTTCACTTTCAAATGTTCCTTGCAACAAATGTCAGTCAACTCATAGTTCTGGACAAAACTGACCTTGGTACCATCATAAGAGTAATACATGTCAGTATTATTTGGGAAAGGATATACAAAAGGGCGATAAACGAGGGCTGTGTTTTTTGGTATCAAACTTTGACTAACCTCGATAAAGCCATTAGCACAAGCACCTTGGTTAGGTTTTGTGGCTAGATCGCACGACTGAAAGAAGAGCGGCACTAGTAAGGTCAAAAGGTAGATAGCTTTTATTGCAGTACTCATGTGACGGTCCTTTTGTAAGTACGTGAGAGAAATGCTCAGATACTTGGTTTAGTAAGGGATAAATTCTTCGATTGACCCTTCTCAGCTAAAAGTGCTACTATGTATCGATTGACTGTTTGGTTATCAGTTGTAAAAATCTACTTCAGTGCATATCCTAAGGTACCTACTGCCGTCGTTAGATGCGAATCCTAAGCCCGTCTGCACCAATGCTCTAGATTTCGGGTCGTCAAGTTGACCGAGTTATGACCGCCACATTTAGAACGCTTAGCGGTCGTAACAAAATACGCAATGCGCTACCAGACGAACTGCTCTTCAGTACTTGCTGACGGAACGTTTTATGCTCTAAGTGGTTTAAAACAATTTAGGCAAGATTTCACCGCAATCCTAGCTGCCCTGACTTCCAGATCGTTCAGGCATGATGCAAAGGTCAAACACAAGTGAGCACCCAACAAGAGTCTTCAATATGTTCCTAGTCATTTCAGGTGCATTCACCCAAGTTCCTCCCATTTGTCTGACATGCTGTCAGCTGTTTCTCCAAGAACCTGAAAGCTAGCCTCTTTGCAAAGAGTGAAAGTGCCGATGTACTCAAAGCACGACGACCAGCTGAAATGTCCAAAATTCGTATGTAATGATGACGGACCTAGGCTGAATGTCATCATCTTGAAGAGCGAACTGCACTCCAGGCGCTCACGAGTTCATGACAGCGTACAATGCAAAGCCGTCCAGGTGAGCCCTCTCATTCTCTCCGTAGCTTATCCGTGGCGAAGCCACGGATAGAGAAAAATCTCTTGCAAGGTCAAGACGAGCAGTACGATTCACGGCCATACGGTTCGATATATAGGAGCTGCTATATCTGAGAGATTCGAACTCGTTTGCGCCAAAAATGTGATTAGGCGAGGACAGTGAGCAGTTAAGTGCGCGGATCAGCACTGAGACACAGTGTTGAGAGAATTTATCGTAAAAGCCATAGTTTAGAGTCGGAAGAGTACAACGAAGGCAGCGCACCACCATCAACACATCAGGGATAGGTGCGACGAGATAACAACAGTGGAGAACGGCCCATGACCAATGAGCAGCGACTTAAGGCAGCCGAGGAAGCGGAGCGTTATGGTGATTACAGCCAAGCAGAGTTTCTTGTGCAAGAGGTTCTGATGGCGCAAACAACAGAACTCGAGCGAGCTGCTTCTTTGCGCGTGCTGGGTCTCATTGCGAGTGATCGTGGCATGCATACTCATGCATTGGAAAAACTTGAAGAATCACTTGCCATTTCAGTATCAATCGGCGACCGCAAAGAAGAAGCGAAGGCAAGAAACACCTTCGGAATTGTGCACATGAACCTCTCTGACTATTCGAAGGCATTGGAGAATTACGATCGAGCTTTTGCCCTACATGACGAGCTGGGGGATAAGAATGGCGCTGCTGCTGCGACTGCAAATATGGCTAATGTGTATAACAGACTCTCCGACTACCCCAAAGCTCTGGAGTTAATGACTCGTGCTCTTTCTATGTATGAAGAGCTGGAATACAAATATGGCGTGGCTACGTTGAGTGCTAATATTGGCACTGTGCATCTAGCACTCTCAGATCATGGTAAAGCATTGGAGTATCTGCTTCGCGCGCTTTCCATGCATGAAGAGTTGGGGGACAAGAGTAGCGCAGCTCGCGTATCCGATAACATTGGTGGGGTGTATCTCAATCTCTCAGACTATCCGAAGGCACTGGAGTGTTTCAGCAGGGCAGTTGCTACATATGAAGAGCTTGGGAACAAGCAAGGTGTAGCTGTCGTGACTGGTAACATTAGTGCAGTGTATTGGCATCTCTCCAACTACCCGAAGGCACTGGAATCTTTGAACCGTGCACTATCGATATATGAAGAGTTGGGGAATAAGAGTGGTGTGGCTCTCGTGATCGGAAACATTGGCAATGTGCATTTGAGTCTCTCCGACTACTCACATGCTTTGGAGAGTATGAGTCGGGCTCTGTCTATTCATGAAGAGCTAGGTGAAAAGAACGCTATTGCTCGCACGCTGGGGAATATTGGTCTTGTCTACTATATGCTTTCCGACTGTCCGATGGCACTGGAGTATATGATCAAATCGCTAGCAATGCACGAGCAGCTAGGGGATAAGAGTAGCGCGGCTCTTGTTACCGCAAACATTGCGGATGTGCACAAGTCTCAGGGAGATATCAATTCAGCGCTTCTCTCCTTTGAGCAAGCGCTCAATCAGGCGCAGAATATTGGCAATCGTACCATATGCGCCCAAAGCCTTGCAGGGATTGGCAGCTGTTATTCAGTCTTGAAGCAGCAAGACAAAGCGCGCGAGTACCTCTGCCAGGCACTGGAACTTCGAAGAACTGAGCTTGGGTCTAATGCTGGTGTTGCCATTCTACTCATTGAACTTGGTCGACTACACCTTGAGGAGCAGAACGCAGCTGAAGCAGCAAAACTCTTTGGGGAAGCCTGCAACCTGGCACACGAACTTGGCGAGAAGTTAGAAGAGTATAAAGCTCATGAATTGCTGGCTCGTACGTACGAGCTGTTGGGAAACATAGATCTGGCATATAAACACCACAAGCTTTTTTACTCACTCAAAGAAGAAGTTCAGAGTGAAGACGCACGAAAAAAAGCGGAACAGGTAGAGCAGCAACGCCGTGTGGTAGTGATGGAGCGACGTCAAGCAGCAGAACGCGCCGCCGCTGAAGCAACGACATCGTTGCTACATAAAGTCCTCCCATCACAAGTAGCTGACCGACTTCTCAAGGGAGAACGCGTCGCAGATTACTTCCAAAACATATCCATCCTGTTCATCGACATTGTAGGCTTCACCCCCATCGCCGCTCGCATGCCAGCAAAGGCAGTACTTGCCTTTCTCAATTACGTCTTTGGTGAGTTTGATCGCATCATGAAGAAACATGGTGTGCAAAAAATCAAGACCATCGGAGATGGATACATGGCAGTAAGCGGTGCGCCGGTTGAGTGCTCAGATCATGCCGAGCGACTTGCACGCGCTGCTCTCGAACTCATGGCAGATATTCAACTTCCTGATGACATTCGCAAGACACTTCCCAAAGGAAGTGTCTTTCACCTTCGCATGGGATTACACACAGGCTCTGCCTTTGCCGGAATTGTAGGCGATGAAGGCTTTGTCTACGACGTTTACTCCGATGCCGTTAACCTCGCTGCCCGCATGGAAGCTACGGGTGAGGCTGGTAAGATTCATTGTAGTGAAGAGTTTGCTTATCACTTGCAGAATAGAGACGAGTCCTTTGTGTTTGAGGAGCGCGGGGAGATTGAAGTGAAGGGGAAGGGAGTGATGAGGACTTACTTTTTGGAGAGAGCGTGATGTCGATTGACGAGAAACTCAAAGCAGCCGAAGATGCCCGTCAGCGCGGCGATTACAATCATGCGGAGAGTGTACTGCGAGAGGTTCTGGAGGCGCAGACTACAGATTCGGAGCGCGCAAGAGCACTGCATGTGCTAGGTCTTTTAGAGACGAATCGCAGCAATTATTTGCTTGCACTGGAACAACTTGAAAAGGCGCTCGGCATTTCAGTGTCCGTCGGTGACCGCTCTGGAGAAGCCAGAATAGGCAACTCTATTGGAATCGTGCACTACCATCTCTCTGACTATCCGAGGGCATTGGAGTATTACAGCCGCGCTCTTGTCATGTATACCGAGGCGGGGGATAAGGCTGGCATAGCTAGCGTCACCGCAAATTTTGGTAATGTATTCAATAATCTCTCAGACTACCCCAAGGCACTTGAGTATTTGAGCCGCGCTTTTGCCATGCATCAGGAGCTCGGGGCGAAGTTGAACATGGCAAATGTGACTTTAAATATTGGCAATGTGCATCAGCGTCTCTCAGACCATTCGAATGCGCTGGAGCATTATAATCGCGCATTAGTAATGTATGAAGAGCTATGTGATAAGAGTGGGGCGGCTACCGTGACCGGAAATACTGGCAATGTGTATGCGAGTTTCGCCGACTATCCGAAGGCGCTTGAGTATTATAGCAAGGCGCTTTCAATGTATGAGGAGCTAGGAAGCAGGAAGGGCATTGCTATCGTAACCGGAGGGATAGGTATTGTACATGCAAAGCTATCTGACTACCCCAAGGCAGTGGAGAGTATGAGTCGGGCTCTTTCCATGCATGAAGAGCTGGGGGATAAGCGTGGTGTTGTTAGTATGACGGCTAATTTGGGGGAAGCGTATGTGTTACTGGGTGATCATGCATCAGCGCTTAAGTACTTTGAGCAAGCGCTAAATCTAGCTCAAGTGATTGGAGATCGAAGACAATGTGCTTATTCTCTTGCCGGCATTGGAAGCGTTTATGCTGCATTGAAGCAGCATGACAAAGGGCGCGAGTACCTGCAGCAGGCTCTGGTACTAAGTCGGTCTGAAATTGGGACTAATGAAGGAGTTGCCGACATCTTGATTGAACTAGGCAAGCTGCAGCTCGAAGAACAGAATGCAGTTGAGGCAGCAAAACTCCTTGAGGATGCATTTATTCTGGCACACGAGCTCGGAGATAAGGCGAAAGAGTACCAAGCTCATGAAGAGTTGGCTCGCGCGTACGAGTTAATGGGGAACATTGACCAAGCGTATCATCACTACAAACTCTTTCATTCTCTCAACAAGGAAGTTCAGAGTGAAGAAGCACGGAAGAAAGTTGAGCAAATTGAGCAGCAACGACGTGCTGCGGAGATGGAGCGACGTCTAGCTGCGGAGCAAGCAGTTCGCGATCAACAGCTGGCTATAGAACGTGCAGCCGCCGAAGCAACTACATCGTTGCTACACAAAGTCCTCCCATCACAAGTAGCTGATCGACTTCTCAAGGGAGAACGCGTAGCAGATTACTTTCAACACATTTCCATCCTCTTTGTCGACATCGTCGGCTTCACCCCTATCGCCGCTCGCATGCCTGCAAAGACTGTGCTTGCCTTTCTCAATTATGTGTTTGGCGAGTTTGACAAGGTTATGGAAAAACACGATTGTCAGAAAATCAAAACCATCGGCGATGGCTACATGGCTGTTTGCGGTGCGCCCATCGCCTGCGACGATCATGCAGAACGTCTTGCAAGTGCTGCACGAGAACTCATGAGTGGGATTGAGTTACCAGATGCAATACGTAAGTCCTTGCCAAAGGACAGCGTCTTTCATCTGCGCATGGGTCTACACACTGGGGCGGCTTTCGCTGGTATCGTCGGTGAAAAGGGTTTTGTCTACGACGTTTACTCCGACGCTGTTAACCTTGCTGCCCGCATGGAATCGAGTGGCGAGGCTGGTAAAATTCACTGTAGTGAAGAGTTTGCCTATCATTTGCAGAACAGAGATGAGTCCTTTGTTTTTGAGGAGCGCGGGGAGATTGAGGTCAAAGGTAAGGGCATGATGCGGACATACTATCTTGTCGTCGTGTGATGGTCAGGGAGGGAGTTAGGGCCACCCGAATGAAGCTAGTCTTCATGAGGCTTCCAGCTCCGTTCATTTTTACTCCGTACACAACTCCGTACAGGTGATTTGTATTTTGGTCTGGCGGGAATTGAATTCCCATCAGATTTACTCAAAAACGATGTTTGTTGTTTTGAATTCAATGTGGTTAAGTTGAGTTACACTTGGCTGTGTTAGCGCCAAACAATGCTGGCATTTAGATAAGTTCTAAGCGAGCATGCACATGCGACAGCTCTCATCCCAAGTGAAGAAGAAGATAGTTAACAGTGCTGGAGATTTGCCACCAACTTCATAGAGTTCATTCATCCGAACCCACTGCATGAGAGTTTTCATAAAAGATCAAACAACGGTGCTACTGAAACATCTTGATCGCCTCAAGCATGTTCCCGTCATGAGATATGACCTCGACCGCTTGGCAGCAAAGTCCTCGACGATTACTATTGATAGCACAACAACACCCATCAAACTAGATCGTACATTCCTATCTGACTGTGACATATTTCCATCCTCGATCATGAACTCACTCGCTGAATGGAATCTTGATCATCGACAAATGCAAGTAGGCGACACTATTGTGCAACAAGTGTACCTCCCACCCACACCTCAGTTCTCACAAAAAGTGATTTTTGGAGTGCGGATCAGTGAGATAGTAGACGAGCCAAAACGAAGAGGCTTTAGTTATGAAACGTTGGAGGGGCATGTTGAAAAGGGGAGTTCAACCTTTGTTTTGGAAGAAAACGAACGAGGACTGGAATTCAAAATTCATACACACTCTACACCAGGACCGTTGCTGGCGAAGCTGTTAGGGCCAGTTTTCTCTGTTCCTTATCAGGGTTATTGCACTCACAAGGCTTTGGAATATGTGAAGAGGCACATTGAGGCTATAGTTAGCAATAGTAGGTTAGGTTGAGTTTAGTAGTGGTGGGAAGGCCACGTACTTCAATCGAAACAAGAACGAGTGCAGAAGCATGTTAAGTAGAATGTAGAAGGACAAAAGTGGAAACGCCCCAGCTATTGTCGCACCTGAGCCACACACAAATGCGTGATTATTCAACACAAAGTGATACTATCATTCATTCGGCGAGAGTGAGTCAACTGAAGAAGCGTGTTCACTAAAACTGCTTTGGTAAGCATCATCTCAATTGACCTCATATTTGACTCCGCCGACCTCTGGACAATTATAAGTTGAAAATTTCTGTAGAATTGACGACGACTCGATTATTGATGTGTCTGAACCTCGAGTAGCCCACTCGTAAAAATGAAACTGAGGCACTATATGTTCTTGATTTCGCTGCCGATCCAATCTGTCCACCGATCCGGCTTAAAGACAATTACATTGAAGTAGCGCCTGTCTTCGTCGCCATGCACTCCAGGAACTATCATACCGTCGTAGATGTTAGAGATCAGGTTGACTATATAGTGTCCGAACTCCGAGTAATCCTCCGGTGCGAAGTTTTCTATCATACGAAAAACTGCCGAGGAAAAATGATCTTCTCCAAAATTTCTAGCATCCGCAATAGCAAGACTCTTGTCAAGCTCATATTCGACAAAGTAAATTGGACAATTCTGAGCTCCGGGCACTTCAAGGGGTAAAGCGAACACTTCTGAAGTTAAATACAATCGGACCTCGCCAGCACTGTTGTACCGCCCTAATGAAGCTTTGTTCGAAGGCGGCGGCCCTAGGGATGAAACGTCGTTAGGTTTGATTTCCAACCGCCGACCTCTATACAAAGGGAAACCTTTTGAATCCCATGTGCTTTGCTGCAGGGAGGTTATTAGCCTCTCTTCGAATTGAAAGCAATGACATCTCCTTTGAGAGAAACTAACAAACCAATCTTGTGCATTCTTGTAGTCATGGTCTACCAAGATTCGTCGACCACTTCTCCGGCTATAGATTGAGGCAGAGCAGTTTCCTCCAGTAGTTACATAGTTCCCCGGTTCAGTATGTAGTGTGTGTGCAATTGGCTCACTCGCGGAAAACTGTTGCTTAAGTCTATCGACCAAGTCCATTGTCTGAGGCGAGAGCTCAGAATTCACCTCGGTTAATGCTAGTCCTTCCCGTGGCGATAGCGTTTCACTGACAGTTAGGTTACGGTCGAATTGACCACATTTTGGGCACTCTAGGCCTATATCCTGACTTGATGTAAATTCGTAGCCACAGTTATTGCAATTTGCTTTGAAGTCTTCCATATTATGAGAACAAGAATTGATTGTCAACCAATAGTCACACGGGGTTCCAAGTTTGCGCAGACCGCACTACGTGATCTTGCGATTATGCGATACGCTTGCACAATCCTCCACGTCAGTCACACCGATTCCGTGGTACTGTGAGCCATGATATAGCTTTCGGCACGTTACGTATGTGGCATGTAAATATGTTGATGTGATTGTACTTACGACACCGATCGTCTGAGCTACTAGAAGCGGAAACACGAGGCAACTGGTCCCGGAATTGTTTGATTAGATTGTGTGGATGTACCTCTAGGACTGAGCTTTCGATTCGTAAATTCGTGGGCAAATTCGCGAATCTTTTGTGTGTATCAAGATGTTTGAAGCAAGATAGTAACTGCACGGGTTTCAGTATAAAACGCAAATGATATCGCATGTATTTTATAGGACTCATAATTAGTCATGAATCACTAAGAGGAATAGAGTGCAATGAGCTATAATCTGAACGACCCTGATGACATTGCGCGGTTAGAATTCGATTTTTCACGTGTTACTGTGAGTCAATGGGAAGAGTATATATCAATCGCGAACCAGGGCCATAACTGGAGGAAGTTTGACTTAAAAGCACTGCGAATCGGACTTTCACATGTCGGCACAACGTACAGAATCACTCCCAAGCAAATGCGTTGGGCTATGAATGTAGTGTCGTCAATTGAGGCATTTGAGAGAAGAAAAGATTCAAGCGAAGAATTGCGCGTGGAAATGACCAGAGGGCTATTTAGGCAGCAGTTGAAGCATTGCACTCTCAGAGTAGCCTGGCATGATAACAATTGGAATGGTACTATTTGCAAAGATCCAGAAGCAAATCATTTCTGTTGCGGATATCAGTCACTTCTTTCTGATAGAATCCGCAAACGAAAGGCAGAGAATTTGCAGAAAGAAAAAGAGTATGCTGGTAAAAATCTTACTGATATAGACTACGTGCCACCATGCTTTTGGAGCATTAATATCAACGGTTCGAAACGGATTCCGGTCACGCACGATAATCCAGCAGCACCTGAGCTTGTGAAGATTAGCGAACAGTTGGAACCGCAGTCGATGTATAGTTGGCCCTTTGGCATTTCGTTCAATAGAACCGCGAAAGAGCTTCGAGCCGAAGGCTCGTATCCTTCAAACCTCGACAATGTTAGAATAGAGTACTTCCGTGAGAAGATAAAACCAAAGAAAAGCGTGGGATTTATCTATGCGAAGTTTAGTAACCCATTCACTGACGAAGAAAGGCAGTATTTACTTGTTGGCGCAGCTGTTATTGACCGTATTGGGGACACCTCTTCGTTTGGACCGCAATCAGCCATTGATAATAGACGCAAACATGAGAAGTATAAGAATTTTCCAAGTAAAAATTGGGCACTTCAATTCAACTTTGATGAAACCACCCAAGTAATGATGCCGTATCATGAGTACCTTGGGAAATCAAAGGGCGAAAGCGATCCTGCAGCAGCTCAACGTTGGTTGGATAAAGTAAAAGTTGCAATCGATGAACCTGAACTCAATCATTGCTTCAAATATGTTGCAATGGACATCGATGACGATGAGGCTATCTACCTTCTAAGCAAAATGAGAAAAAAGCTCATTGATTGTTCACTCGATGGAGTAATATCACCTGCGGATATTCAGGAACGCATATCAAAAGTTGAATCACTGAGCAAACAGTGCTGGGAACAAAGAGGTTATTTCCCGGGATTCTTGAAGTTGTCAAGATTGTTAACTGAGGACGATGACGCTTTTGAAGAAATATTTGATTGCCTAGAGAATCTTGATGGAGATGATTTAACTGAGAAGTTGAAAGACTTAATATCTAATCCGAGGAGTGACGCGACTCTGCTTAAATATCGTGGTCAATTTAGCGCACTGCGAGACTCGCTTCAAGAAAGGGCTATTTCAATAGACCAATTCCTACAATTGTGTATGTTGAATTTATCGAATTATCAATTCGAAAGAATCCTGTTTGGAAAGATTTGTAAATATGATACCGATCAAAATGAAGTGCCATTTACAGAGCGTACACCGTTGGCAGAAGTGTGCGATAACCCATATCTTTTAGTTGAAGAATATGTGTCAGAAACAAACTCTCAGAACATAGTCACTGGAGAGGAGAAGGATGCGCCTATAGAGTTATTTAAAGTTGATATCGCATTTTTCCCAGATCCGAAAGGATTGCCTCGAATAGACTTTCAGCGACGTATGATTGTATCCGACAACCGACGCTTACGTTGTATTATCTTAGATTATTTAAGGTCACTCGAACAGACTGGTAATTGCTTTGAGGAAGCCTCCGAGTTGGAGAATGCTCTTAGGCAATATCCCCTTTTCTATAAATCGCACGAGTTTAATCTCAAGCCGAATATATTAAAGGAGTTTGATATTGAGCGTCAACGATTCTTCGAGCAGTATAAGACAAAATTGAAAGTTGTTGATGCAAATGACACTAGGTATTACTACCAAAACTCAATCTATCAAGCTGAATGTGATCTTGGTGATACGGTAAAAGAGATGATGCTGCTTCAGCCAAATGATGTTGTATATCGAAAGCTAAATGACTACATCAACACATCTATAGACCGCATTAAAGCTACAGCTGATGATTCATTTAACGAACTAGATTATCGTACTGACCGGACTAATCTGTACGCCAATATCTTTAAGCAGCGTGTATTCGTTTTGGCTGGAGGCCCAGGTAGCGGCAAATCACACGAGTTATTGAATATTCTGCAAGAACTCCAAGATCAGGGTGAAAACTATCTTCTACTAACGCCAACGGGAAAGGCTGCACTTAGGCTAAAATCAGATACGAATTATCAAGACGTGGAAGCTTCAACCATAGATAAATGGTTAGCGGATGTTAAATCTGATCGAATCTCGAAATCTGCAATTGCATCGATCAATAACTTAGTTATTGACGAAATGAGCATGGTTGATTTATTGAAGGTCACAAGCGTGGAAAATCCACCTAAATTGATCCAGTAATTCCGGCTCAAACTGACCCACCATTCCGCGTCAAATTGACCCACCAATTCCGGCTCAAACTGACCCACCTGGCTAGCCCTTGCAAAACATGCGATGAAGGACCCATTCTGAGCTAAGTTCTCCGAGAGGATTTCAATCACGGACAACTAGGAAACAGAGTGGCTAACCAACCAATTAGCATGAGTAAAATACGACACATTCTTCGGATGTATTCGCATGGCCGAAGCTTGAGAATGATCTCAGAACAGACCGGTGTTGCCCGTAACACGTTGCGTAAGTATCTACGAGAGTTTGATGAGAGCGGTCTCAGTTATGAGGCCGTAAAAAACCTGAGCGACAGTGAGCTCACCACGCTGTTTGTAGTTGATATCCTTAAAGACCCAGACAAAGTACTAACAACGCTTTATGATCTGTTCCCCACTATGCTGACAGGTCTTCGCAAGGAAGGAGCAACGCGCAAGCAGGCGTGGGATCAGTATAAGCTGGCTAATCCGGATGGTTTAGGGCTTTCGGCCTTTTGTCATCGTTTTGCGGCATGGAAGAAGCGCGTTCACCCAAGCATGCGTGTGATCCACAAGAACGGCGACAAGATGTTTGTGGACTATACGGGGCATAGACTAAGTCTGACCAATAAGCTAACTGGAGAAGAGACACCGGTGGAGGTCTTTGTAGCAATACTTGGTGGAAGTCAGATGACGTATGTGGAGGCGGTGATGAGCCAGAAGAAGGAAGACTTCATCGGCGCTTGTGAGCGAGCCTTCATCTTCTATGGTGGTGTTACGAAGGCAATAGTACCAGACAACTTGAAGTCTGCCGTTACAAAAGGCAGCAAGTTCGAACCAATACTCAATGAGACGTTTGCGGACTTTGCCGATCACTACGGAACAACGATTCTTCCGGCTAGGCCGCACGAGCCAAAGGACAAGTCACTAGTAGAAGGTGCGGTGAAGATTGCCTACATGCGGATATTTACAAAGCTTCGAGCAAAGCTCTATGAAAGCTTAGAGGAACTCAATGCAGACATCCTTGTGGCACTTGCTGAGCACAACAAGAGGTTGTTCCAAGGCCGCAAGTACAGTCGCCAGGAGCGTTTTGATGCGGCTGAACGCGAGACACTGATGCCCCTGCCAGTGCATACCTACCAGCTCAGAAAGCAGCTCTACGCAACTGTAAGCAAGACAGGCTATGTATGTATAGCTGCCGATGAACACTACTATAGCGTGCCCTATGCCTTGGTCGGCAAGAAGGTGAAGGTGCGTTACTCAGTCACCGTGGTCAGTATTTACTTTGACGGCGATTGTGTGGCAACGCATGAGCGTGAGTTGAACGCACATAGTTATACAACCAACGACGACCACAAGCCAGCATCGCACAAGTACATGGCCGATAGGACACCAGAGAAGCTTCTACAGCGAGCTAAAGAGGTCAGTGAGGATGTGAGACTGTATGTGGCTCAGATACTTGCACGTGCTTCACACCCAGAACAAGCACAGACCTTAGGTGCCGGTATACTGCACGCAGCCAAGAAGTTTGGCGCTGAGCGTACAAGCAAAGCATGCAAGCGGGCAATGCACTTCGACATGTACAGTTATCGAACAATACTCATGATCCTAGCAAACGGTCTGGAGAATGCCAGTCTTAGCGATGACTCGGATCTCATTGACATGCCCGAGCACGAGAACATCCGTGGGCGCACATACTACAACTAAGTGACAGCAGAATTGCAACTAACACACAAACCAAAACCATGAATACTACAACCTTAGAGAAAATGCGTACGATGAAGTTTTACGGTATGGCACGTGCCTTTGAGACGAGTCTTGAGTCCAGCACGCGAGCCGAGCTAACACCCGATGAGATGGTAGAGCAACTGATCGACTCAGAATGGGATGACCGTCAGAACCGTACAATAGAGCGCGGGCTAAAGAACGCAAAGTTCCGCTACAAAGCAGCCTTGGAGGATCTTGAGTACAGCAAAGACCGAAACATCGACAAGAACCTCATTAAACGCTTGTCAGAATGCACCTTCATCAAGAAACACGAGAACGTCCTCATCACAGGCAGTACCGGCATTGGTAAGAGCTTCATTGCCTCAGCCCTTGGTCACCACGCATGCAGTTTGGGATACAGAGTCATGTACCACAACACAGCAAAGCTCTTCGGTAAGCTGAAGCTCGCTAAAGCAGACGGATCCTATATTAAGGAAGTAGCTAAGATGGAACGACAACACTTGCTCATCCTAGACGACTTTGGAATCCAGCCCTTTGACGCTCAAAACCGAGCTGCACTTATGGAGATCATTGAAGACAGACACGGCAAGAAGTCAACTATTATCACTTCGCAGGTACCAGTTGCTGCATGGCATGATGTTATAGGAGAGAACACTGTAGCTGATGCCGTTTTAGACCGCATAATCCATCAAGCGCACAGACTGGAACTGAAGGGTGAATCACTAAGAAGGAAGGTGAAAACCGAGGACTGATCCTTGATGCCATTTGAAGCTAAATACATACCTTTGTTCCACCAACTTTTATCGTCATAAAACCATAGGCTTCGCCAGCGAAAGGGTGGGTTAATTTGGCGCGGAACTAGTGGGTCAGTATAGGTGGAATATCCAGTTGATTTTCTGAATGTTTCTTATCGACAACGGAATGCCCGTTTTTTCATACTGCTGAAGAACCATTCTTACAGCATCGCGGTGAACAACTAGAACGCTCTTTCCTGTTTTTGGACTTGTTATAAGCTGTGATGGTTCCCTCCATAATGAAGGCAGAACTAATGTCCATTCACTGTGACGTAGACCCGTGTAGAGAGCCAAGATCATCATGTTACGCACGTGAAACAGCTTGGATCCTGATTTCAGTTGACAGGTCTCAAGAAGTGACACCTCTTCTTGTGTTAGAGAGACAGAGTGCTTAGAAACAATCTCACCCTTTACATTCACGTTGCGAACCAACGGCATGTTAAGATCCGATTCACACCATCGAAGAAATGTTGACAAAATCTTCACGTACTTTCTGACCGTGTTATCCGTACATGGCACTCCTGACGGCCCGATTTCAATCAAATAGCGTTGGTAACACTCAAATATCTTCCGACTGTGTGAAGCTCCGATGTCTGTCATTCTGAAATCATTGATCGAGTATCGACAACCTCGGTTGCGTTCGAATTCCTGCCATGAATTCAAGACGACGTGATAGCTCTTCAGCGTGTTCTTGGACAGTTGCCTACCCTTGTTTGAATGCTCGTGCATAAATCTCTTGAAGAGCTTGATGATCCCTTCTTTGTCGGATACCTTTGCGACTTGCTGACTACTAGGCAATACAATTGATTTCAGCGTTTCAAGAGTTTTGGAACTATTTGTTTGCCCGAGAGTTTCAAAGTGCTGACAAATACGAAGCAGCATCTCATCAATAGCATTATTGATTCGTTGTGAATCGGGTGAACTGATTTTTACCCGTTGACGCTTCGCATCCCAATCAGACAGTTCGATTCGAGTTTGACCCAAGGAAAAGCGCAACCGTTCGTTTTTGTGGTATACAACGAAAACTATTGCACCTCTTGAATGTCCTTTCTGTAGTCGAAGGTGAGCTTGAACAGAGTACTTTAACCTACTGGTTGTCGTGCTGCGCAGTGAATTGGTCATTGCAGCCCCCATTCACAGCATTTAAAAAGTAGTGGCTGAAAAGTAGTGGCTTTTTTGTAATACCAATGAACGTAAGTACTAATAAAATAAGGGTACGGAGCAAACGAAAAGACCCCACCTGATTCCGTACACAAGTGAGGTCTAAGTATTTTATTTTTATAGTACTTAAGTACTAAAAAAAGTGGTCAGGAAGGGAATTGAACCCCCGACACAAGGATTTTCAGTCCTTTGCTCTACCAACTGAGCTACCTGACCATTTGCTTTCGGTGGCGACTGTCCAAGAACAAGCGCCTCAAAAAGAGAAAACAAAAATACGACGCGTACGCTACCTGAAAAAATGTTTTGCTAAAAAGGTGTCCAACTGAAGCTGGTTACGGGGATGACGGTAGGGGTGGTGAGCGCTAACATGCCAAAATCCATAGAGATGCTGCTGTTGGCGAAGCGCAGGCCTAGGAGAAAGGCGGTGTTGTTGGCCGACGAAAGATTGCCGTTCCAGAGCTCGGCTATCACATGTAGGTCCTGTCTGCCCGGTAATCGGGTGTCTAAGCCTAAGGCAAAACCTACTGCCCCCGCTGGATAGTTTACGATCACACTGCCAAAATTGCCTGCGTACACTGGGAAGCCGTCCAGACCGTTGGTCATTGATCCGCTCGACATGTTCATGAATACCATGGCCGTCAATCGTGATCGCACTCGGGTATAGGTAGCGCTGAGATACAAATCCGATAGACGATTCCCTGCGTTCAACCAGGTTAATACTCCGCCCGCCGCGAGGTTCATGTGACCTTTCATGGTCTCGTACTCTTGACGATATATGCTTGCCTTGACGTTTAACTGACTAAACTGATACCTTGATTCTATCCAGGGTAAAGTGGAACGCATCATGTTCACTGAGACGTAATCCCAAAAGCCGATGCCGGCTGTCCAGACGAACAATTCGGTATTGCCGACATAATGGTTCTTGGAGATTGGCTCTGCCGTCGGCAAGAAGAAGACGCGATTGGATTGTCGATAGGCATCATCCACCAACACGATCTCCAATACCTGCCACTCGAAAATCTTTGCCACCCCTATTGCTGTCTTGAGCTTCAATGCCATGCCCTCTGTCTTGTCCTCAACCACATCCACAACCGAACCCAACAAGATCTCGCCGTTCGATAAACGTACCAGATACTCGGTATCTGAACTGCGATCTAAATCGTCGAACAAACCTGCTTGCAGGGAAATCGTGCATGCACTCAGACACAGCAGCACAAGCATTGACCGCATGCCACTAAGCCATAGCATCTGCACTAGGGTTCTCAAACTCGATGACTCATTCGCACTCTGATAAACCATTATCTCTTTCATACTACTCTTCCTGATTGGGTTGTCGTGGCCCCCACAAAATACAAGGAAATGCACGCCCACACTCTTCTCTACACCTCCTGCACTCTGCCTTTACCACTCAGGATCGCAAAGGCTTAAGCCTTGTGAGCTCTGCTGAATATCTGCGTCGAAACCACTGTGCGCTTGCAGTACCATCTGCCTGCTGCTTGTAACAACACTAGAACTTCCATCAGCAGATGTGCAGCCGCAGGCTGCCTGTGTATGAAAAATCATTTGAAGATCCACACAATGAGTCTGCCGAAGGCAGCACTGCTGGAGAATGCGAGAGATAATAATACTCGAGGGCCAGGCTATCGCCTGTCCCACAACTCCTACGATTTCCCAGCCTCCGAAAAACGCGTATCCGCTACGACTTCCGCAAGGGATGCGAAGACGTTGCTTTGACCGATGGCGTCGAGGAGTCCTGCGCGCTCCATGGCGACATATGGCTGGGCGTGCGGACCAACCACAACAAAGTGTATGCCCCTCATGCGCGTTGAGAGCATGAGATCTTCAATTGCGTGTAAGCCACTCGCGTCGACGGATAATACGCTCTTCAACGACAACACAAACACTTTGGGTTGCTCGTGAATCTGCAACATGGTCTCTTTGAATTGCTCAACGGCACCGAAGAAGAGAGCGCCTTGAACGTCGTAGACAATCATGTCGGACGGAATGACGACATCACGCATATCAGACTGCTCGATGTTTGCGTCGTGCTCTTGCTGTCGAAGTGATGAGGAGATGAGGTTGACTTGGGTGGCGTCCGACATGCTCTTCAAAAAGAACACGGCTGATAAAACTACGCCTACTTGTATAGCAACGGTGAGGTCGATGATGACCGTAAGCCCGAAGGTGCAGACCATGACGATGACGTCGCTCTTTGGACTCTTCAACAACTTCTTGAAAGTGCGCCACTCACTCATGTTGTAGGCAACAAGAACAAGGATAGCAGCCAAAACGGGCATGGGAATAAGCGCCGCCCATTGTCCGAAGAATAACATGATCAACAACAAAGCCACTGCATGTATCATTCCCGCAATAGGCGTTTGCGCACCGCTGCGAATGTTGGTTGCTGTGCGGGCAATGGCACCGGTTGCGGGGATACCGCCAAAGAGAGGCGACACAATGTTGCCAACACCTTGCGCGATGAGCTCCATGTTTGGTCGGTGCTTGGTGCCCATCATACCGTCGGCAACAACGGCCGACAGCAACGACTCAATTGCGCCGAGTAATGCAATGGTGATCGCTGGACTAAACATCTTACGCAAGAGGTCGAGCGAGAGATGGGGAAGGCTGGGCATTGCCAAACTGCTGGACACCGCACCAAATCGAGAGCCGATGGTTTCAACTGGAAGCTGCAGTAGCTGCACAAGGGCAGTCATAACAATAATCGCAACTAAGCTTGCTGGCACTTTGCGAACAAAACGAGGCAGTACTAAAAGAATGGCAAGCGAGCACAGTGCCACGAGCGCAGCGCTGGGGTTGATGGTGGAGGCATGCTGCGCATAGACATCCCACTTCTCAATAAAGCCCGCAGGCACTGATTCGACAGACAGTCCTAACAAGTCCTTCACCTGTCCACTAAAAATGATCAAGGCAATACCGCTCGTAAAACCAACTGTGAGCGGATAGGGAATAAACTTGAGCAAGGCACCCATCCGCGCTAAGCCTGCACCGACAAGAAGCAAGCCGGCTAACAAAGTCGCCACAGCCAAGCCTTCGTAACCATATTGTTGGACGATGCCATAGATAACAACGATGAACGCTCCGGTTGGACCGCTGATCTGAACACGACTTCCACCTAGCACAGATATCAGAAAGCCAGCAACAATTGCGGTCGCCAAGCCCTGCTCAGGCTTCACACCAGATGCAATCGCAAACGCAATTGCCAAAGGAAGGGCTACAATGCCCACGATGAGTCCTGCGCTGAGATCCTTCAAAAAGGTTGCGCGACTATAGCCCTGCTTCAGTATCGTCAGGAGCTTGGGAGTAAGTTGAATGTTCACGGGAGTGAAAGTGTCTGGATCAGACACAGATCGATGAATAAGCTGCAGCGCGAAAATACGAATGTTGAAGGCGATCAGGGACAAACACTATCGCGACCGGTGGGGGAACCTTGTGATGTCATGTGCTGTTGATACTGATGTTCGAGATGTGAAGGATTGTGGTGTAGGCAAAGAATGGCAATGAATGGTAACGCAGAACGACTATGCAACCATTTAACGCACAGATGTTGTCTATGCCATTCTTTACCAAGACGCGATGAATCGCGTCTCTACAGGGTAACGCTCATTCACCAGCGCCTTCGGCGCAAACAAAAGAGGGAAATCTTGTAGAGACGCGATTCATCGCGTCTTGGCAAAGAACGACAAAGAATGGCAACGCACCACGACGATGCGACCATGCAACCATTTAACGCACAGATTCATCCATACCATTCTTTGCCAAGACGCGATGAATCGCGTTTCTACACGGTAACGACCATTCACCAGCGACTTCGGCGCAAACAAAACAGGTGTGTTTTGTAGAGACGCGATTCATCGCGTCTTGGTAAAGAATGGTAATTAATGGGAATGCCCCATGTCGCTTTACCCCTAGCCGAATTAAACCCCCAGGATACTCTTTGCCATTCTTTGCCTTTCGCGTGTGGAGACGCGATTCATCGCGTCTCTACTGTGCATGTCGACGTCGTGATGGGAGGTGTGCGATAGTTTATATCCAATGCAGCGAGAGTGATTGTATTCGGATCGATAGAATACATAACAAGTAGAGACGCGATGCATCGCGTCTCCACACGCGAATTACACACGAATCACGTGCGAATGATTGGACAAGGACATTTAAATACCAAGAGAATGCATAGTGTAGAAACGATGATCAGTGTCATCTGTCATCGCAACACAATTCTGTTATTGCTAATGCTACATTACACCATTTGCCATTCTTTGCCAAGACGCGATGAATCGCGTCTCTACACGCTAACGCTCATCCACCAGCGCCTTCGGCGCAAACAAAAACAGGCGTCTTGTAGAGACGCGATTTATCGCGTCTTGGCAAAGAATGACAAAGAATGTCAACGCACCACGACGATGCGACCATGCAACCATTTAACGCACAGATGTTATCTATACCATTCTTTACCAAGACACGATGAACCACGTCTCCACACGGTGACGCTTACTCATCAGCGCTTTCAGCGCTTGTGATAAACGTATGTGATGTAGTGTGCTTGCCCCTACAAATTCTCGTTAACTTGAAATCACCGCAGCACAACAAACACCTTCGTCTTCCAAAACCCACCCATTTGCGCCTGAAGCAGGTAGGTTCCATTTGCGAGAGAGCTAACGTCGATGCTTGCTCCGCCTTGGCTGCACGACTCGCGGATCAGTTCGCGACCGCACAATTCGGTTATCCTGTAGTCAGCAGCTTCGCTGCTGACGAATAAGAGCTTATCCTGAGCTGGATTAGGACTGATACTGAAGTCAGGGCTTGGATCAAGGTGTTCCTGGACTGGATTGGCTATGTAATTGGGCATGTTGAACAAGTAGACTGACCCGTCGCTTGTGCCCACAGCTAGAATCGACGCGTCATGGCTAAGAGCCATGCAGCGGGCTTTCTTCGACGGAACTATAAAACGCTCTGTTGCGCTGCCACTTTCGGTGTTCCAAATGCTTGCTAGGACTGAGTCATCGCCCATGACCAATAAGTGGTATTTATTGGGAAGTAGTTCGAATTGGCGGGGATTGCCAAATGACAGAGGCTTAGTAAGGCTGCCATCTACTAGGTTGTGAATACCGCTCGCGCTAATGTATCCTGTGCCGTCAAGAGTGTAGCGTACACAGTTAGAACTGTCATTCCAACGACGAAGTTCGGCACCAGATTGTAGATCGTATTCGATGAGGAGTGAGGCGCTGCGACTTGTTACCATATCGACGTTCTCTGTTGCGAGATAACGCGTACTTGCTTGATTGATGCAGACCGAGTACACTGCGCGCGATGTAGAGTCGTACACTAGATACATAAAGTATCCGTACGTGCTATCAATTCCTGCTTTGTTCTCACGGTACGAAGCCGATGGACTACCGAGTTTGTAGCGATACAAGTTGCCTGTATGCATAAGTACGCCACTGTATCTGATATCACGATCGGTTTTCTGATCATATCGACGCAGCGTGTATGAGCGGTAGTTGGAAGCGACCAGTAACCATTGTTTGTTTGGAGAGAAGCAGATATTGGGCGACGAAACTATGGTGTCGTAGCGAGTGATATACCAAAGAGTGTTATCTAAACTGCCACCATCATAGGTATCATAACAACGAGTACGAGCAAGAGTAGACAACGAGTGCGTTGAGGTGTCCTCCATAGCAATGTTGTCGAAAGTCTTGCTTGCATAGCACGAACTATACATGTTCCTGCCCATGATAAACACCGAGTCTGTACGACTCTTTGTAAAGCGAAGTAAAGTGCTTTGGTCAGGCATCATGACTGCTGCGGTTGCGACGGTACGCTTGTCGGTTTCAGGGGCGAATAGTCTCGACTGACCGTCTAGTGCTTGAAGTGAATAGACCCTGCCACTGTCAGTGCTAACAAGGAAGCGGTGATGTGCACTGTCGTATGACAAAGCTGTGATTGGACCTTTTGAAAAACGTTGATAGGCACGCAATGAAGCTATGTTTTTAACATAGATCATGGTATTGTCTGTGTCCCAGGCGGTGTCACCAATCGCGAGTACAACCCCTAGTCGAACACGGTAACTTCCTCCGCTGCGGTAGTGGTGGGTGGATGAACGTGATGTGTCAGAAGTGCCATCCCCAAAAGTCCACACATAGCGTCCTACCGAAACTGGATAAGCGAGATTTGTAAAGCGTACGGTATCGCCAATATTCGGAGAAGTAGTAGAGCAGCGCATGTGCACACTCATACCAAGATTGCCGAGTCTGGGTAGTGGAATTGCATAGACGAAATCGCGGGTGCATGCTATGATCTTAGATCGATCATTACATAGAAAGTAATTCTTCACAGCAGAGCTGAAACGTGCTAGTGTGTCCGCATAGCGTGCTTCTTGCACATCGAACCATTGAAGTGCTCTACCAGAGTCGGAGAGGCAGAGCATAAAACGGTCGCCGACTAAACAACCTTTTGGTGTTTGGCGAACGTGGATTCTTGTAACCCAGTCGTACATGCTGTTTTCGTACTGAACGCATCGAGCATCGTCAGATATACTCTGTACTTGATTGCCGTACGCACGTGGAATCTCTGTTCGTCCGCCAGCGCTATCGGACTGTATAAAAAGATAGTCTACCGTGGTGCCAGTTGAATGTCCTGAGATCTGTCCCCAAAAATTTGCAGCCCACGAAATGCCATACTTTAGGTCTGGACGATAGCGCACGGGTATGGTACTCAAAAGAACATTCGACTTTCTTTGCGCTGGTGATCGTTCAGGATAGTAGATAACACCGTAGCCGTCGCTATGATAGGCTGGCTGAGAATCAAGATAAAAGTGGAACCCGCCTAATACGGCATGGCGATACTGATGGTCAACATGACCAATGAGAGATCCATTAGATGGGTAGTCGCCAGTACTCGAGTCTACGTCCCACGAGGCATTCAGCAGTGAATACACCACAAAGCGCGTGTGGCTAGCGCCTCCTGAAATGGATGGACCAGCGTACGGGCCATCAGTAACGAGTATGCCGACTCGACTTGCGTTTGTGTCTAGAAATATGTCAAGAACATTTGGGTACTTTGCCGTTAGTGCAGCATAGCTTGAATCAAATGGAATGACCCGCAATGGGCTGAAGGAGTTGATGTCATACAGTGCTACTCCGCGTTTGGTACAACTGACAATTTGTGATCCACTAGCACATGCATCGATCCAAACTTTCGAGCTGTCCGCAAATGGATTCGTCCACGAACGTATCTGTGCAGTACCGCCGCTAGTGCATACTAACAGGCATAAAAAGAGTAGGATGACTTTCATTGTATAGCTCCATGTATAACCACTCTCTCAACTTCGCAAGACTTTGGTTGATAACCTGCGAATATTTTTCGTGAATGAGGAATGTTAGCTGCAACATTATAGCTCCCTAACCCACCGATATTGTCTGCATACTGATCCCAAGATTACAATGCCAGTAGGGAAGCGATACATCGCTCCATAACCCACCGATATTTCTTGAATACTAATCCCAAGAACACATAACCAGTAGAGACGCGATGCATCGCGTCTCCACACGCGAGTTACACACGAATCACGTGCGAATGACTGGAGAAGGACATTTAAATACCAAGTGAATGCATAGTGTAGAAACGATGATCAGTGTCATCTGTCATCGCAACACAATTCTGTTATTGCTAATGCTACATTACGCCATTTGCGACTCTTTGCCATTCTTTGCCTTCCGCGTGTTGAGACGCGATTCATCGCGTCTCTACTGTGCATGTCGACGTCGTGATGCAAGGTGTGCGATGTCATCTCCATAACCCGCCGATATTTCTTGAATACTAATCCCAAGAATACACAACCAGTAGAGACGCGATGCCTCGCGTCTCCACACGCGAATCACACACGAATCACGTGCGAATGACTGGAGAAGGACATTTAAATACCAAGAGAATGAATAGTGTAGAAACGATGATCAGTGTCATCTGTCATCGCAACACAATTCTGCTAATGCTAATGCTAATGCTAATGCTACATTACACCATTTGCCATTCTTTACCAAGACGCGATAAATCGCGTCTCTACATGCTAACGCTCATCCACCAGCGCCTTCGGCGCAAACAAAAACAGGTGTTTTTGTGGAGACGCGATTCATCGCGTCTTGGCAAAGAATGTCAAAGAATGGCAACGCACCACGACGATGCAACCATTTAACGCACAGATGTTATCTATACCATTCTCTACCAAGACGCGATAAATCGCGTCTCTACACGCTAACGCTCATTCACCAGCGCCTTCGGCGCAAGCAAAAACAGGTGTGTTTTGTAGAGACGCGATTCATCGCGTCTTTGCAAAGAATGACAAAGAATGGCAACGCACCACGACGATGCGACGATGCAACCATTTAACGCACAGATGTTATCTATACCATTCTTTACCAAGACGCGATAAATTGCGTCTCTACACGCTAACGCACATTCACCAGCGCCTTCGGCGCAAACGAAAACCACGCGTCTTGGCAAAGAATGTAAATGAATGTCAATGAACGCCAACACACCATGCCGGCATGTACGATCGATAATCCCCAAAAAAAATCCTGCTAGCGCAAAGCGCTAGCAGGATTAAAAAACAATGTAAACGATACTCTTAGTAGCGATAGTATTCAGGCTTGTATGGACCTTCTACTTGAACACCGATGTAGCTTGCTTGCTTTTCGCTAAGGACGTCAAGTTCGACGCCGATCTTTGCTAAGTGCAGACGTGCTACTTCTTCATCCAAATGCTTTGGAAGCATGTACACTTGGTTTTCGTACGCTGAGGAATTAGTCCAGAGTTCGATTTGTGCAAGGGTTTGGTTGGTGAAGGAGTTGGACATCACGAAGCTTGGGTGACCCATTGCACAGCCGAGATTCATCAAGCGACCTTCTGCAAGGATGATGATCTCTTTGCCGTCAACATTATAAATGTCTACCTGTGGCTTTACTTCAATCTTTGTTGAACCGTAGTTGGAATTCAACCATGCCATGTCAATCTCATTGTCAAAGTGACCAATGTTGCCAAGAATGGTCTTGTCACGCATGAGCTTGAAGATCTCGCCTGTGATGATATCGCAATTGCCTGTAGCTGTTACGATGATATCTGCGCGAGGCACTGCATCTTTAATCTTCTTTACTTCATAACCGTCCATCGCAGCTTGGAGAGCGCAGATTGGGTCGATTTCTGTGACAATAACGCGCGCACCAGCTCCACGAAGTGAAGCAGCTGAGCCTTTGCCTACGTCACCGTAGCCCGCAACAACTGCTACCTTGCCCGCAAGCATGGTGTCGGTTGCACGACGAATAGCATCAACGCACGATTCCTTACAACCATACTTGTTGTCGAACTTTGATTTTGTTACTGAGTCATTGACATTAATAGCAGGAATTGGCAAGGTGCCAGCTTTCACACGGTCGTAGAGACGGTGAACACCGGTTGTTGTCTCTTCACTCAATCCCTTGATCGCTGCAACGAGTTCTGGGTACTGATCCAACACCATGTTCGTTAAGTCGCCACCGTCATCAAGAATCATGTTCAGGGTTTGACCTCCACTGAAGGTATTCAGTGTTTGCTCAATGCACCAGTTAAACTCGTCTTCGTTCATACCCTTCCACGCAAACACTGGAATGCCAGCAGCAGCAATAGCAGCTGCAGCGTGATCCTGCGTTGAGAAGATATTACAGGATGACCAGGTTACTTCTGCACCAAGTTCAACAAGCGTCTCAATCAAGACTGCTGTTTGAATGGTCATGTGTAAGCAACCAGCTATGCGAGCACCGCTTAATGGTTTGGACTTACCATAGCGCTCACGCAAGGTCATCAAACCTGGCATCTCTGCTTCGGCGAGGTGGATTTCACGACGACCCCAAGGAGCCAAGGATAAATCCTTTACACAATACTTCGATTCTTTGTGATCGAATTCACCAGCAGCAACACGTGCCGGCGCTTGCATCATTGCATCAACGTTCATGTGAGAAAGAGAATAAAGAGTAAAATTAAAAACCTTCTTTGGTCAGCTCGCTGACGCATAAGCTGAGCGAATAGTGGAAGCTATTTGCGAACTCACATCAGCGAAACAGTCACAAAGATACAAGGATCCGTGCTTGTAAAGCTCTGTAGAACAACGGATAAAGGGCTCGAATTTGCGTGCGACTCAGTGCTTTGGCCTGGTTGCTAAGTGGCCATGACGTGGGAAGTATCGACCCTAGAAGCCTAGACTAGAGAAGCAGAGGTCTGCGTTCGACACTGATACAGGCTCCGGTAACATCTCTGGAATGGCTTGGGTTGGGGTTGATTCCTTCTCTTCTGAATCCTTTTGCTCAGAGCTTGCACGCTTCGCGTGCGCTCTCCTCGAGATGGATTCAGCCTCGCTGAAAGCTTAATTCTAGGGTTCTTTGGGGGCTTCCGGCGCTATGGGCTCAGGTCCAAGTGGCTCCTGAGGCTCTGCTTTTTTGCCCTTGCGAAGACGATTCTGCTGCTCGCGCTGCTCTTTTTGTACTTGCTGCTCCCGCAACTCTCGCTTCTCACGCTGCACTGGAGTTTCTATGAGATAGATAGTTTCTCGGTCGGCTATGTACGCAGAAAAGCCGCCAATGATCGCTCCTATGACGCTGAGACCTACCGGAAGCTCGGAATTTGGGTCTTTAGAGCCGGTTTGCGAGGCTACATAGCCGGTTAAGGCACCTCCTACCGTTGCTATTGCAATTGTACTGACAGGCAGATTCTCATAACAATTGAACTGTCGAACCGAGTCTAAACTGATCCGAAGAGTGTCGAAAAGCACGGACGATCGAAGAAGTAGGGTGTCGTTCTGCAAGCTGACAAGCCCCCTCTTCCGGTCATACTCACGGTCTTTCGTGAATACTGTCACTCGTGAACGAGCCAGCTGCCGGTTTACAGAATCTGTCAGTGCTTTTGAAACCTGTTGGGCTGGAATGTGTTTGATAAAGGCAGACGAGCATGAGCAAAGTCCACCAATGGCTATGGGTAGGTACAGGAATATGAAACAGCAGACGTATCGCATCGCAAATCTGGCACACATGGGTGCTCTCGGTGTAGCTACAATAGTGGAGCTACAAAATAGTGTACAACACTTGCTCCACACTCAAACTGTGTCGTAAATTTCGATCTCTAAAGAACTTCTGTTCATTTTCTTTGACCAAAATTGGAGCAGTTTCTAGTCCAATGCTGACAAACGTTGAATCTGCTTGTTACCTAATTGTTCTGGGTATTTGGCAGTGGAGCCTGAGGCAATGACGCCCTGTTTTGGCAGTCGTCTCAACGGAAGTTGCTGAGGTCTAATACGACGATAACATTATTTATTCTATCATTCAGGGAGTACAATGTCTACTATGTTACGCCTACTTTGCTGCGCTCTGCTTCTCTCTGGCGCTGCTCTGGCACAAACAGCTCCGGCACCTCATGCACCCATGGTGCACAGTGATGCGGTTCTCGGTACTGAGACAGTTCCAACGCCCAAGCGCACTGCAGCAAAGGGTGTCATTAGCCTGCAATCACCACAGGCACAAACTCAATACAGTCACGGAGATCCTACGGATCAAGAACAGCTCTTACTTGAGTTAATTAACCGTGCACGTATGAATCCAGCCGCTGAAGGAGATTCTTTGTTCAACACCACGGATACCTGGGTTGTGAACAATTACAACTTTTGGCACGTCGATAAGGCTGCTGTTCGTGCAGCATTCAAGACCTATCCAGCACGCCCACCTCTTGCCTTTCACCCAAAAGCAATTGATGCAGCACGTGTCCATAGTGCAGACATGCGCGATCATCAGTTTCAAGACCACACTGGTTCGGATGGATCGAACCCTGGACAACGTTTGACCAAAGCTGGTTATGTCACGAGCAACTATGGTGAGAACATCTTTGCCTACGCACACTCGATGTGGGAAGCTGAATGTGGCTTTCTTGTTGACTGGGGAACAGGAAATGAAGGATTGGGTCACCGTCACAACACAATGAACTTTGGCCCTACCGATCAAATCTATACGGAAATTGGTATCGGCGTCTATGCAGGTAGTGGTTCGGTAGGTCCTTGGGTGGTGACAGAAGATTTTGCAACCCGCGGAGAACGCTATATCACCGGCGTGGTGTTCAAAGACAAAAACAACAACAAACAATATGATCCAGGCGAAGGCTTGAAAGGCGTGAAAATTACTCCTTCTCAAGGCTCATACTATGCAGTGACTTCTACCTCGGGTGGCTATGCTATTCCAATGGGAACGACCACTGGTACAGTATTCGTTACGGCTGAAGGTAATGGCATTTCCGATGCAAAAGCTGTCACTCTATCAGGCGGCGCGAATGTGAAAGTGGACTTCGGACAAGCCTCAACTCCGATTGTTATTCTCATGACCCCAGAAGATCAGGCTCAAGTCACTACTGATACCACGCGTCTGGTTTGGAAGAAAAACGCCACAGCAAGCACCTACCATTTGCAGGTGAGCTTGACGGACGATTTCAAGAAGTTCGTGGTGAACGACTCAACCATCGCAGCGAAAGACACAAGCTTCGTGCTCCGCAAACTCATGCAAGACAGCAGCTATTTCTGGCGTGTCCGTGCTAAGAGCACCACATTGGGCTGGGGCGAATTCGTTCCTCCATTTACCTTCAATGCGGCAATCTTACCAAATAGCGTGAAGCTTTTGTCGCCTACTTCATCCACTCGCATCAAAGACAAAAACTTCAGCTTCAGCTGGACGAAGAGTGAGCCTGGTGTCGTGAAGTACTGGTTCGAAATTGGCGATGATTCGCTGTTCACGAATGTCATCATGGACAACTATGAGGTCGCCGATACCACATGGAAGCTGAGCGATCCTGATGGCAAACTTGAAAACGATATTCCTTACTACTGGCGCGTTGCAGGCTTCCACAACGATTTCGTTCAGGGACCATTCAGCGCTCCAAACTGGTTCATCCTTGGTGAGATTGTCAATGGTGTTGATGATGACAAGGCTCTCGTTGTTCACGCACTCTCTCCTAACCCAGTGAAGGGTTTAATGCTACTTCGCTACACAGTACCACAAGCGTGCACTGTAGAAATCAGTCTGTGCGATGAAACTGGTGCCACCGTTGCGCGTTTCCCAAGTGAACAAGTCACTGCTGGTGAGAATACACTCAACCTGGACTTCAGCTCAGAGAAACTTGCTGGCTTGAGCTCAGGTAGCTACTTCCTCCGCTTTGCAAATGGTTCCTCAGTCTCCACTCGTAAGTTGATTCTGCAACGCTAAGTTCTTGTTGACCTGAACGTGCTGTGATTCTAGCTTTTTCCGGCACTTATCAGACTTCGAAGAATCTCTCTCAACAGCCGTTGTGCCACAAGCACAACGGCTGTTGTATTTTGTGTGCTCTTGGTCAACGAACTGTTCCACTCGGCAGCTGTATTCCATCGTATGACAAATTTTGCGGCCTTTTCTGCTGAAGATCTTCACAACATTTTTGCTACTCAAGCAAAGATCCCTGACTACTATGCCTCGATCGGTGTATGTACCGACACGCGTAGTCTCCAGCCCGGATGTCTGTTTGTAGCCCTCAAAGGTGAACGCTTCGATGCGCATGATCACATTGCATCAGCCATAGAACAAGGTGCCGTTGCTGTGCTCTTTGAAGAACGGTGGCTTCCAGAGTGGGAGGCAGGACCAGGACGTAGTTTTCCGGCCTTCGCTCGCATCGTGGTAGAAGATTCGTTGATTGCCCTGGCAGATCTAGCACGCTATCACCGTAAGCGATTTGCCATTCCTGTCGTAGCCGTTGCAGGTGCTAACGGAAAGACGACTACGAAGGATCTGTGCGCGCATGTTTTGTCCTCAAGATTCCTCACCCTAAAAACCGAAGCCAACTACAACAATCGCGTTGGCACTCCGCTCACTTTGCTTCAGCTCACGAAATTTCATGAAGCAGCGGTGATCGAGATAGGGACAAATGAACCGGGTGAAATTGAAGTTCTCTCTGCAATGGTCCACCCCACACACGCACTCATCACCAATATTGGCGAAGAGCACCTGGAGAAACTGCGTGATCTTGATGGAGTAGAGATGGAGGAAACAGCGCTCTATCGCTATGCTGCTCAACAGAAGGTGCATAGTATAGTTAATATGGACGACGACAGACTGAGGAAGTACGCGAACACCCTGCCACAATGCTATCGTTTTGGTACGCGCTCAGAAGAAGCATCAAACTTGAATATGTATGGTGCAATCTCCTTCGATGCACACCTCAGACCTAGCATTGCGCTTCAATGTCCACATGCGAAAACGACCGTGCAACTCCAAACGGTCGGCTTTGCCTCGGCACTCAACGCACTAGCTGCTCTGGCAGTAGCAAACTCTGTTGGAATGAGTCTAGAACTCTGCGCAGAAGCTCTGGCTTCATACACTCCAGCTCCAGTTCATGGCTATGCACGAATGCAAATTCAAGACCTAGCCCTGCCTCAACACGTGCACTTGCTAAACGATTGCTATAACGCCAACCCATCTTCAATGCGCATGGCTTTGCAAACGCTCAAAGCTTTTCCAGCGCGACGTCGGGTTGCTATGCTCGGTGACATGCGCGAACTCGGAGATGCAACAGCACAAGCTCATCGAGATATTCTGGCGATGGCTCTCGTGACTGCAGATCTGGTTGTGACTCTAGGAGATGAGATGGGCGCAGCTGCTGAATATCTAACTCAGTCTTCCGCAGAGCTACAGGAGTCAATGTCAACTCCTAAAGCCCGACATCTACACGCTGCTTCGCATACTGCAGCAGCGCAGCTGCTGCATGAAGAACTGAGGGAAGCGGACGTATTAGTGCTCAAAGGTTCTCGAGGAATGGCACTGGAGAAAGTGATCGCTGAGCTAACAACGCAGCACTAGACCTATCCAGTAGAATAGTGTGCTGGTCATTACAAGTTCTTCCTTACACTTCTATCCAGGACTATCGTCCGCACACGCATTCCCAGCGCACGATACACTGTGCAAGTCTGTATCCTGTTGTCGCTCATTCTTGTGACACCTTCCATCAACCATGTCGTGTCCTGCTGGACTCTTCTTATAAGCTCAACTCAACACCAGCCAGCAAAAGAAAATGAGACGCTTTCACGCTACCAAGCGCTGTGTTGAAGGCAGTCAATGATGCTGCATCGCTGAGTGCAAAGCTGTAGCGAGCATCAGCAACAAAACGGATAGATGCAAAGAGTGGGATCTCGATGCCTGCGCCTGCTTGAAGGCCATAGGTGATGGCATGAGCTTCGGGTTTGACTTCGATGGGCGTGCTCAGATTCATGCTGGTGGTATCGAAGTTCGCCGTAGCAGTTGCTGAGAGATTAACGCCTGCCACGACACCTGCCAACATGTAGGGTCTAACACCACTATCTGTGGGGTAGAGCTTGAGCAGGACTGGGCAGTTAATGTTGACGAAGTCGTGAGTAAACGACAAAGTGTTTGGCAGTGATGTTGGGAACTGCATGTTGGTCATGGACTGCAACGCAGCTTTCTGGTACTCCAATGTGAACTCTTGTCGTGAATAAGCTGGTTCAATCTGTAAGCTGATGTAGTCAGTAAGTGGCACCGAGACAATACCGCAAATGCTAAAGTCACTCAAGTTCTTAATGGTGTAATCTTCAGACTTTGCTTTGTCAGCCGCAAGCGACCACTGGGGAATCGACGCGCCAACTTTCAATCCGAAGTTTGTTGCCTTTGCTTGCGAACTATGGAATGCAAGAAAACATAAGGCAAGAGCAATTGTGCGCTGAAGCTTGGTAGCTAAGAATCTTGACATAGAGTCTCCACTTATTAGTGATAAAAGTGTATTCCATTTTCATTGAATCGTGAGCCGTCTCAACAGCGAGTTGATGCTCAGACTATGCTCAACTTAGCTTGGTTTATGCTGTTGGCGTTTTCTTTAAACAGAAACGAATGCTCTCTCGCAGTTTATCTAGGAACTCCGCTACTTCTTCTTTGCCAATGACAAAAGGCGGAACAATGCGGAGCACGGTCTCGGCTGTAGCACTGGTAATGACCCCGCGATCGATCAACGCGTCTCGCAGTGTTGTTGAGTTCTCACATAAAGCCAAGCCGAGCATCAGACCTCGACCGCGGACTTGCAAAATGTATTCTGGAAACTCACTGTGAATCTGATCTAATCCTGAACGTAGCTCTGCTGAGATTGTGCGTACGTGCTGTTGCAAGCCACTAGCAAGCTCTTCAAGAACTACGATGCCAGTAGCACAGGCTAGTGCGTTCCCACCGTAGGTGCTTCCATGCTGTCCTTGCTGCCATACCGAGCTGAGTTTCTCTGAAGCTAACACTGCGCCTAAGGGGAGTCCGCCACCCAAACCCTTTGCCATGGTGATGATGTCGGGCTGAAAGCCATAGCGCTCAAAGGCAAAGAAGTCACCAGTACGCCCAACGCCTGTCTGCACTTCATCCACGATAATAACAAAGCCAAACTGTTCGCGCAATTGTACGAGCTCTTTCATGAACTCATCATCTGCCTGGCTAATACCACCCTCACCTTGTATACATTCCAATGCCACTGCACAGGTTGTTGCATTTACCGTCGCGCGTAAAGCCTCAATGTCGTTGTAGGCGATGACTTGGGTACCTGGGAGGAAAGGCTCCATACCTTTCTTGTACAGTTCTTTGTCCATAACGGAGAGTGCGCCGTAGGTGCGACCGTGGAAGCCTCCTTTGAAGCCAATCACGTCGCCGCTGTGGCCGTGCGCATTACCATAAGCTCTGGCTAACTTCATAGCTGCATCCCATGCCTCAGCACCAGAGTTGGTAAACACAACCTTCGAGTAGCCGCTTTGGGCGCAGAGTAATTCAGCCAGACGTATCTGTGGTTCTTGATAGAAGAAGTTCGACACGTGCAAATAGCGATGTAACTGAGCTTCAGCCGCAGCGATGAGTCGTGGGTGCGCATAGCCCAGTGCATTCACGGCAATACCACTGAGCATGTCGAGATATGTTTTGCCGTCTTTGGCTTGAATGTGACATCCCTTTGCCGACTCAATGACGATTGGCAATCGCTTGTAGGTTTGATAAATGACTTTGTGCTCGCGCTGAATGAGATCTGATGAGGTAGACATAGCTTCTTAGATGTGGTGTATTCTTGGTGTACGTTTCTGGCAACGAGTGCGTGCGCAAAATACGACGACAAGCTATGGGCACAGAAGAGAATTGAGAACTGAACCAATCACGCTGAAGTAAGGTTCATAGCGCCTTCGGCTTCCCAAAGGATCGTTGGAGTGATAGTAATACACGTGCAGCGAAGCTGCACAGCTCAAGACCGATCTATGCAAAGAGCTGGAGATACAAGCGATGAGCCGCCGCATCCTGCGAGTCAAGCTCAATATCGGCTTGATTGATGTTTTGTGCGGTGTAAGAGGAACGGATAGACACAACCCTGACTTCAGCAAAATGCAATTCATAGTCAATGCGCCATGCACGACTTCCCAGAGTGAACTGAGTGTCGTTGTGTTGAATAATACGGTTAGAGCTTGTGGTAAAAGGGTTGAGAAGTAATCGACGCTGCACTAAGTCATAGAGATTGTAGGCGCAGTGCTCATTGATGAACTGTACTTGTTGTAGGGCTTGTTCCGACCATTGAAGAGAATACTTCATCTTCCAGGTTGGAGAGTTTGTCCAGCCTTCGGTGGCATCTGGGAAAGAATCGTGTTGCGCTATGTAGGGCTTGAGGTCTATAACTGGAGTTCCCTCCAGCATGTCCGCACCTGAGATGCGAAGAAAGCGACCCTTCACTTCGTGCAAACGAACTGCAGAGATAGCTACAGGGTTTGGACGATGGGGAGAGCGAGTTGCAAAGAGACCATGTTTCGTTCCATCTCGAGGAGTTTGCACCACAGGTTTCCAGGACTTCGCCTCGTGAAACCACCAGATAACCCAGATATGCGAGAAGCCATCGATATCTCGCAAAGCTGTTTCGTAGTTGCAGTGTTCGTGGAGTTCAATGGTGGAATATTGGTCGCTCTCCATTTCTGCTTGCAAAGGAGCAAGGTAGCGTTCACGAAAAGGCGTGTGAAGAACACCGATAGGTTTGATGAGAATGTTCTGCGCTTCAGACTGATCCATGGCGCAAAAATAGAGAGTAGAGGGCAGGGGAGTGACTATAAACAACAAATCCCGCTATTGGGGCGGGATGTGTTGTTTCGTTGTGATGAAGGTGAGGGCAAAGCTGCTTAGAATCATGAAGCAGGCGTGTGGTGATCACGATAGTGCTTCACGTGGTCCAGAAAGCAGTGGGGGTATTGCGCTCCAACAGAGGGAAGCCTTCATCGGACTCCGTAGAGTCGATAGCTGATTTGTCGGCCTGAAAAAAGAAAAACTGAAGTCACCAGCGAAAATTTGCTGAGGGCTTCAGTTGAGAGTAGGACAGACTGTCGGAAAAACCGGGTACGACGGACAGCTCACCACAAACTGTCCGTCGTCACACACCTTGCTCAAGGCTCTTGATGTGAGGATTATCCGGCTAATTTTCAAGTACTGTTGTATTGCATTCAGTGCTGCTTGAATCATGGCAAAAACACTGCCATTTTCAGTATCACAAAGCTGCCTTAACCATGAACAAGCATCACCGAAGAACTATCGAGCTTATCCACGGATGAGCTGTAAGTAGCCTTGCGGAGCTTGATTTGCCTGCGTGAGCGAGGTCAAGGAAGCTTGTTGCAAGAATTGTGCTTTCACGAGTTTGAGCTGTTCTTGAGCCACGTCTGCGTCTTCAATACGAGAGATAGCTGCGCTGTAGTTCGTGAGCTGAGATTTTAGGTTGTCTTCTTGTGATGTGAGTCGATTTGACACTCCACCGATATAAGAAGCAACTTTATTGACATTGTTGAGAGCATCGGCCAAACTCTGAAGAGTTGTTTGAATGTTGGCTGATGAGAACACTCCAAGACTGGTTGCAGAGACGCTGTTGAGCGATTGCAGATCCAAACCTGTGATCCCTGCAAAGCTTGCGGCGTTCAAATTCAAGTCGAAGGCTGCGCCGCCAACGTTGAAGTCTGTATTGCCAGTCGTTAAGTCGATTGCTAGGGTAAGCAAGGAGTTGTCGGCGCGTGATCCAATCACGAACTCAGAGGAGAAGGCTCCAGTGAGCAGTTGTTGTCCACCGAAGACTGTTGAATCCAGCACCGCCTGAATCTGCTGTGCCAATCGGTATGCGGCTTTTGCAAGCGCTACCTTTTCGTCGGTGCCGATAGCACCTGAGGCTGCTGCTGAGGCTGACTCTTTGATCTGGGTCACCAAGGTGTTGATGTTGTCCAAACCATCCTGCGCAATATTTGCGACATTGGCAGCGCCACCCACGGCGTTCAATGCTGCTTGCAACGATCCGCTACGAGCACCGAGGGCACGGGTCGTAATGTAGCCTGCAACATCATCTGACGCGGAGTTGATACGCTTTCCGGTCGACAAACGAAGTTGGTGATTGGCAATACTGCGGTTCGAGGAATCAAGCGCGTTATACGCGTTCTCGGCGGGGGTGTTCGTGCGAATTTTCGCACCATTCGTTATTGCTGATGGCATGTTACCTCCATGTAACCATTTGTGATACTGTTCTGTTCATCCTTGAAATCATTCGCCAGGGGAATCTGCCCGAGAGCAGTTCGATTCATCCTGAATCACCTGTCGAATGGAACTATCGTACCGAGTCTTTTTTGTACTCTTAGACAGTTATCGGAGCAGCAGTTGGAAAGTTGAGAACTTTTTTAAAATATTTTTTCCATCGCCACTCAGTGGTCGAACAAAGCTTCTCTCCGCGGCTGTGCGAAGGTTGTATTTTTGTTCTGCACCAATGATTCTTCATGATGAAAGCAGAGATTCGTTACGCAAGCACACGCTTCTCGGTGGATTTATCCAAACCGATTAGCATCTCCTTGCCAGTACACAGAGACTATAGCAATCCTAATGCCTATTTTTTGCCAGCCGCAGAATTTGATCCTTTTTGCGTTCCGGGCTTCACAGGCAGCGTTGCACAAGGGGGTCCATGTAACTGCGAAATCCTGCGTCTTGCCCCCCACGGCAATGGTACCCATACGGAATGCGTTGGCCATATCGCTCGCGAAGCCACCTATATTATAGATAGCCTACGAGACTTTCACTCAGTAGCCCGCGTCTGCACCATTCATGCGCAAGAGCTAGATGGTGACTTGATTCTTCGGGTTGATGATGTGAGTAAAGCTCTGGAAGGTTTTGAGGGACAAAGCCTGGTGCTGCGAACCGACATACCAAATCAGGAGAAAATCTCACGTCAATGGTCGGGAACAAACCCTCCGTATTGCGAAAAAGGCATGGGTACTTTGCTGAGAGAATATGGCATTCTTCACTTTTTGCTGGATGTCCCCTCGGTTGACCGCGAATCAGACGGCGGTGCACTCCAAGTCCATCATGAATTCTGGAACTACCCATATGCCCCACGCTTGAATGCCACGATCACAGAAATGATCTTGGTTCCAGATTTCGTTGCCGATGGCGACTACTTCCTGCACATCGGTATTCCGCCGCTGCAAACGGATGCGGTTCCATCAACCTGTAGTCTGTATGCGCTACAGTTAGTTGAGCACGACGGAGCAAATCAATCCAGCGGCGCTGCTGATCTTGAAGCTGGAAAGACGAAAAACGACGTTTCAGAGAGCAAAAGCTGATGAAACTCAACGAACTCTTGCATCTGCCGGTTCCTCTTGTGCTGGCCTCACAATCGCCTCGACGCCTGGCTTTGCTCTCCCAAATCGGCCTGGATGCGGAAGTCTGCCCTGCTCATGTCGACGAAGAGTCCCTGGCGGCCGATCGGGCTCCAGAAGAATACGCATCTCATCTGGCTCTCTTAAAAGCTCAGGCCGTAGCCCAATCTCGAGCTGACGATGTGATAGTACTTGGGGCAGATACGATAGTAGTCTGCGACGGACACATTCTCAACAAGCCCATCGATGCCGCTGATGCTCATCGCATGCTTCGCATGCTCAGCGGGCGAACCCACACGGTCATCACCGCAGTCGCCTTAGTACGATCCAATACCCATATGCTTCGCCAAAGCAGCACGAAAGTGCGCTTTCGCGAGTTATCGGATACTGAAATTGCTGCCTACATTGCCGGAGGCTCACCTATGGATAAAGCGGGTTCCTATGGCATCCAAGATGACTACGGAGCGGTGTTTGTAGAGCATATAGAAGGGTGTTACTACACCATTGTTGGCCTGCCACTCGAGCTATTATTCCTTATGCTAGGGGAGTTCTGTGGCCAAAACTGAGAACATTCTTGCACTGCAAAAGGCACGAAAAACGCGTGAACTAGGACGCAGCGCTGTGCTGTTATCGCCATGGATTCTGAGTCTGAGCATTTTTTGGCTCTACCCGCTGCTCTACGCTCTATACATCAGTTTTACGCGTTTTTACACGCTGAGCGCGCGAAGTGAGTGGGTTGGGTTCGAGAACTATATAGCAGTATTTAACGACCCACTGTTCTATACCTCACTGAAGAATACCTGCATCTTTGCCTTCGGTACCGTTCCCGTGACCACGGTCTTGGCGATGGCCTTAGCAGTCGCTCTCAACAGACCGTCAACGCGCTGGAAGAACCTGTTTCGGGCAAGCTACTTTGTGCCAACGGTAACCTCGCTGGTGGTCATTTCTTTGATTTTTAGCAATCTGTATGCGCGTGACGGACAACTCAATGCGCTTTTACAGATGCTGCACCTGCCCACCGTTCAGCGCGGCTGGCTGCTAGAACCATCGACAGCTTTGTTGTCCATTATGGCTATGGACGTTTGGATGTCGGTCGGTTACTATACGGTACTCTTCTTGGCAGGTTTACAAGCAATACCAGCCGATTTATACGAAGCAGCTGAGCTCTCCGCCGCTTCTTCATGGATGCAGTTTCGTCGTATTACCCTCCCGCTCTTGCGTCCAACCCTTCTGTTCGTCCTCGTGATGAACTCTATTAAGTCCTTCCAGGTCTTTGTGGAAGTATATGTCATGACAAAAGGCGGTCCCTTACCACTCGAAGGCACAACGACAACCTTGGTGTACGAAGTGTACCGCAATGCATTCGAGAAAACGGATATGCTTGGCTATGCTTCAGCCTTTGCCTATATCGTGTTTTTTATTCTTCTTCTTTTCTCCTTACTACAGATTCGATTCTTACAACCAAAGAATTAATGGAGTACGAGCGGCGCGCAGCGCTGCGTTGACAAAAAAAACTCTCGGGTATGTACTAATCCCTTTCGTAAAGAAGGTCTTAAACTTTTGTTTGCAGTCTATCAAGTGCTAACTTGCCTAGGCATTACTACTTCGCGCACTCAGGGGTTGAGGCGCAGCTTCAGGGAATTCGATTATACAAGAGGGACTGGCTGTATGCTAGAGGCACAGATATTGGTCATCGGAGACGTACACGGTTGTTTTAATACCTTTCGAGAAATCGTTTCGGAGTACTGGCGGCCGCGTGAAGAGCACTTGGTGCAGCTGGGTGACTTAATTGATCGTGGAAATTTTAGTCCGCATTGCATAGCCCTGGCTCGCAATCTTCAAGAGCGCTACAATGATCGTGTGCACTTTGTAAAAGGTAACCACGAGTTCGAAGCGCAGATGTATCTAGAAACACGAATTGATGCTGGCTGGCTGGAAAAGGGTGGTGCAAACACTATGGAGCAATACAGGCAGAGCGAGCGAGTGTTCGGGGAAGATGTGCAGTGGATGAAATCCTTGCCGTTATCTGTGGAAACTACAACGGTACTTGTGACGCATGCAGGGGTAACAGAAACTCCGGACCCATGGCGCGAATCGAATCCAAGAGGGGTGTTGTGGAATCGCAGTGCTCTCAAACACATGAAAAAACTACAAGTGATTGGCCACACGCCCTGTGCCAGTCCAGAGTTTCGCGAGGCTGAGAACGTATGGAACATAGACACCGGAGCCTACAAGGGCAATTGCTTGACGGCCATTCGTATTGGAGTGGCAGGAAATGTGATTGAGATCCTGTCGGTTCCTACCCATCGCGTAGATTATATTGCTTGAAGATTGTCCGTGGTGTTTTGTGTTGAGCGTGCGTATTGAACCGAAAGTCAATGTACCATACGCTTCTAATACACAGGACCATCAGTATCCATTCTTCTCAGTTGTTCTTCACCACTTGAACGTACCATGAACGCTTCACAACTTGCCTCAACCTTCGATCACACACTTCTCAAACCAGACTATACTACTGCACAGATTCAACAGCTGTGTCGGGAAGCTCTGCATTATGGCTTTGCCAGTGTATGCGTTCTGCCGAGTGCCGTGCATGATGCAAACCAACTCTTAGACGGCTCGGCAGTGAAAGTCTGCTCGGTTGTGGGATTTCCTTTAGGCGCAACATTTGGAATGGTGAAGGCACACGAAACGCGTGAAACTATTGCGCGCGGTGCGACCGAGATTGATACTGTTATGAATATTTCTGCGCTGAAGAATGGTCAGCTCGACGAGGTGTTGCTCGATTTGACAGAAGTGGTTGAGTCTGCTTATGCTCTGGGAGCTACAGTGAAAGTGATCATTGAAACCTGTCTGCTTAGTCACGACGAAAAGCTTATTGCGTGTGAACTGGTTAGCAAAGCTCAAGCAGATTATATCAAAACCTCTACTGGTTTTTCAACCGCAGGCGCAACCGTTGAGGATGTTGCCTTGTTGCGCGCAAATGTCGCAAAGAACGTGAAAGTCAAAGCATCTGGAGGCATTCGTAGTCTACAGAACGCTCAGGCGATGCTGGATGCTGGAGCTGAGCGTCTGGGTTTGAGTGCTGGCGTGGCTATCATACAAGAATTCATAGCGCAACATGGCGCGTAGCCGTTCGTTCGAGCTAGTAGAATCCTAGTGATTTCTCTTGAGCGCTATCGCGCTCCTCACTCCTTTTCGATTGCGCAGGGGCTAGTTCTCTCTGATGAGCTAGGCTCGGCAGTGCTACGTCTGGGACTGCTGTTCATCTGTTTTTTTAGACTCAGCTTGTAAACTGATGGCAGTTGCCGTAGCGCAGAGCATGAGTACGGACCCTGGACGTCCCATCCATTGATGCTGGAGAGACAATCCGACAAGTGCGTCGGCATTCAGATGCTCAGCCTGACGGCTGAGCTCGTCGAGGGCTTGTTGTCGTGAGCGCGCGATTAAACCTTCAAAGCTATACAGGCGTCCACCAAGCACATCTTTCAGACGCGAAAACATCTCTTTGAAGAGCGGAACAGTGCAAACGATTTCACTGGAGACGAGTCCACGGTGGCTCTGACAGACCCGTCCCGGGATTTCGAAGGTTGTACTGAAGAGCATACGCTGAATTCTGATGTTAATGCGGATGAGAGAGTGGAAGACGGAGTAGTGTGCTCAGGCTTCCAATATTTCGAAAAATTAAGCAGCGTATTGCTCCTGCTGCACCGTAGAAATACGCTAATTTCGCTTCTGAATTTCACCATTTCTTAGGTTCAAGATTCGTTATGGGTATGTTTGTTTCGAATCGCGACGAGACTGTGCAGTTGTTCAAGAACCCGGTTCTTGAGTATTTCACGCACATTCATCCTGCAACGCCGCTTGTTGTTTTCATTCCAGCCGCGAGTTACATACTCTATCTTGCCTCTGGGACTCTAAGCACACCCTCTCTAATTCTTTACCTCTTCCTTGGTTTGGTACTGTGGACTCTATTCGAGTACTCCCTTCACCGTTGGGCATTCCACTATCAACCGACTTCGAAGCTGGGTAAAAAGATGCATTTCTGGGTACATGGCATTCATCATGATTATCCACGTGACCACACACGATTGGTAATGCCCTTGTTAGTCAGCGTGCCTTTGGCAACGATGTTCTACTTCGTGTACTCTTCACTGTTTGGAATGCCAGGCTATGCCTTGTTTGCGGGGTTTATCTACGGATATGTGTGCTATGACAGCATACACTATGCAGCTCACCACTTTCCCATGAGGTCTGGTGTAGCAAAGTGGATTAAAGAGTATCACCTGCGTCATCACTACAATGATGAGCACACAGCGTATGGTGTGAGTAATCCTCTATGGGATTATGTGTTCAGAACAACTCCGCCCCACCTTGATGAATAGGGTGTCTGAAATCCTCGTTACACACAGATCGCCTACATAATTCTCTCGGTCGAGTCTTTTCGCATATCACTTCCACCCTCGGAACTTCCGATTCCCACGCTGATTGTTGATTCACAAGCACCGCCTGGAAACGCTAAGATTCCTGTTTCGTTTGAACACCAGTTCTACGGGTGACAAGCGCTAAGCGCTGTGCCGCGTTCGAAATCCTTGGACTGTGCCCGGCTCTTGCTTAGAAATTGCTTGAGAATGCACTGTACAAACAGTCCTTATCCAGAAGGTGATGATGCTCTTGCCTTCAGTATCGCAGATGTCAGGCGTAATGTGGGGTCGGAGAATGGCGTTCAACAGTTGCATGCTGTATTGTATAGCCCTTGCGAGAAGTCTGAGAGTGGATCAGTGCCATGAAGCACACGACAGATGTCCGTCACGAAGGCTTCGTAAGAGATCAAAAAAAAACTCTCGATGAAATCATCGAGAGTTTGTCCTCATAAACAATACTAAAAAAGCGACGACACAATGGAGTATCAATTACTTTTTCGAACGGTTCTTAGCACCTTTTGGTCTGCCAGCTGAACGCTTTGCTGGACCAGAAATAGCAGCGTTAGCTGTTACTGGTTTTCTCCAACCGACTGGACGACCACGCTTCTTAGGAGCTGCGGCATCAGCCGGAGCTGCTGCGTTCTTTCTCCAACCAACTGGACGACCACGCTTCTTAGGAGCTGCACCAGCTGCCGGAGCTGCTGCTGCCGAAGCTGCTGGATTCTTTCTCCAACCAACTGGACGACCGCGTTTCTTTGGAGCAGCGCTCGTCGAAGGAGCTGCACCAACTGTACTTAGGTTCTTTGAACCTGCTGGACGTCCGCGGCGCTTTGCCTTTCTGCCTTTAGCAGCAGGACGACCAGCTGCAGCGACAGCCGGAGCTGCGCTGACAACCGCACCACCGACAATCTGGTGGAGCAGTGAATTAATTTGAGCTGTAATTGCATCGCGTTGTTTTACTAAATCAACCAATGCAAGCTCTGGGCTTTGTACTTGAGCCATGTGTGTTGTGTATTAAATGTGGAACCCTCAATGCAAGTTAGTCATTCGTATGAATTTGGGAAAGTGAAAGCGCTGCGGAAAAGGCTTAATCGCAACTGTACGGTGATTTTTTTTTCTCAATGAACATTCACACACAATAGAGACAACTTGTTTTGTGAGAAGACGTATGGCGCTACATCGTAGTGTTTAAGCGAGTTCGAAGGAAATGCTTCACAATGCTCTCAGTCCCTCTTTCGCTCCAGTGCACCGCTTTGATACTGTGCATTCTTTCAGTAATCTCAATCAGCTATCAATCTCCGCGATATTGCTAATCAGCTAAAATGTGATCAATTCGTCGACCAACGGCGCAATTGTAGGCGTAACAGTCATCGTGCTACTCCACACTCTTTATATCGGCGATTACCGCAGCTGCAACAGCAGAGCTATATTCAGATCTCCTTGTAGAGATGAAGAGAAGGTGCAGCGCCGAATGCCTCTGACTACTACTTGCAATGTGCTCCATATTCGCTCACGGCAATAAAAGACAAAGATCTGCAGCAAGCCTAGTTGAGAGTAGCTGTTGTGTGTATGATAAGTGAACTACCGTGATGCTGACAGAGAATCAGTCCAATGCACGGTTCGTATAGCTGCGTCGCGTTCATGTATTGCGATGGCTCTAGTTGCTGCAATGCGACTGAGCTGAGTATTTGTGTTGCGCAACCTAGCTGAACAGCTCATGAGCATAGCGAAGGAAGGCTGATAAACCACTGTGTTGTTGCACTGCAGTTGTTCCACGAGACAACTCCCGAGCACATAGAGCGATACCCTTCGCTCATCGCTGCGTCTATCTCTCGTCAAAACGAGCCTGAGAGCGTATCTTTGCCTGGATTGGGATGCTGCTTTCAAAAAAGACAGCATGTTTTGCGTATCATCACAATGTGCATAGCCATGGCTAAACTCAACTATTCAATTGCCATTATTGAAGACGACCCGCTAGTGGGAGCAACAATTCTCGAGATTTTGGAGTCTCGCTACGAACGTGTTGTGCACTTCACCGACCCAAACAAGGCAATCGAAGACTTAGATACCGTATCGCCAGATTTGATTTTGCTGGATATTTACCTCGGACACGCCAATGGCTTAGACATTCTCGAGCGTCTGCGTGCAGAGGGAATCACCATTCCGGTCATTGTGATGACCGCCTTCAACGATATTAAGATCGCAGTTCGTGCCATGAAAGCCAGTGCTGAAGAGTTTATTGTAAAACCAATAGACTTGGATCAGCTTGAAGTCGCCGTAGAACGCGCTCTTCACAACTACGACCTCCGTCGCCAAGTAAAACTCCTGAAAGAAGAGCTGCAAAGCGAGAAGCCTAGTGAGATTATTGGAAAGAGCGATGCGATTAGCAACGCACTTGGAGTTGCCAAAATCGTTGCCGGTGCGAGCGATACGACGGCTCTCATTTTGGGTGAGTCCGGTACTGGTAAGGAGTTGATGGCGCGTTTTATTCACTTGCATTCGCAGCGACACAAAGGACCATTTATCACGGTGAATTGCGGTGCAATTCCTAAGGACCTTGCAGAAAACGAGCTCTTTGGGTACGAACGCGGCGCTTTTACTGGTGCTACTGAAAAGGTTAAGCAGGGTCGCTTCGAACAGGCAAACCGTGGGACCATTCTGCTTGATGAAGTGGGTGAGCTAAGTGCCGATATGCAAGTCAAACTTCTTCGTGTACTCCAAGAGCGCAAGTTCTATCGTTTGGGTGGAGCTAAGGAAGTGTCGGTTGATGTTCGTGTCATCGCTGCCACAAACCGCGATCTGGAACGATTGGTTGAGGAAGGGAAGTTCAGAGAGGACTTGTTCTATCGTCTCAACGTAGCCACCATTTACTTACCACCTCTGCGTGAACGTCAAGGCGATGTGCTCATCCTGGCGACCAGCTTTATAAAAGAGTTCAATCAGAAGTTTACGAAGAACATCGAAGGCTTTGAGCCAGGTGCTGCCGAGATACTCGACCACTACGTCTGGAAAGGGAATATCCGCGAACTGCGCAACGCTATCGAACGTGCTGTGCTGCTCGAGCAAGGACCAGTGATCACCAAAGAGCAATTGTCGTTTCTGCGAATGGACGCTCTGCCGCCAGCGAATGCTTTTCAAAAGAGTCCACGCAATATTTCGACGACAGAACTTTCACCTGGTTCACACAGTGTGAGTATCTCCAAGCAAGGTGCTCCTCTGGCGAATGTGGTCCGCGAGGTTCTTGCACAAACCTTTGCGTTAGCTGCCAATGATCAATCTGCCGCAGCTAAGATGCTCGGCTTGAGTGAAGGGCGATTGGATGAGGTGATGAAGGAGTTTGGCGTTGATACCCAAACAGAAGGTGTACACAAGGCTGCTGCAAAGAGCTCTTCGGCGAAGTCTGCTCCGAAAAAAGAAAGTCCGGCAAAGCCTGCAAGCAAATCAAAAGCAAAGTGATTGGCTTGCAGACTGCCGGAGTTTGATGTACTTCTCTGGTCAGTATTGCGAAGAATGGGAGTCGTGTGAAACTTGCCAATGCATGCTCTCGCAAACCGTAACAGCTTAGACGAATACGTCTTCCTTGCCACGACCACCAATACTGATCTCGTCTTTTTCTTCCAGACGTTTGATGACGTCCACAATACGGAGCTGTGCAGCTTCCACTTCTTTGAGTTTGATCGGACCCATGAATTCCAGGTCTTCCTTGATCACTTCGGCTGCACGTTCCGACATGTTCTTAAAGATCTTCGTACGAATGCGATCGTCACTCGCCTTGAGCGCCAACGCCAGATCACGTTTGTCAACATCCCGAAGGATACGCTGAATTCCACGATCGTCGATTTGAATGATATCGTCGAAAAGGAACATCAAGCGCTTAATCTCTGCTGCAAGGTTCGCATTCTTGCCTTCAATCTGCTCCATTAAGCCCTTGGCGGTTTGCACTGCACTCTTGTTGAGGATACTCGCAACGAGTTGAGCGCCACCAGCCATTGCCATGTTTTGAGAAAGCGTTTGCTCTGCAATCTCATCGACCACACGCTCTACTTGCTGTACAACAGCTGGAGACACTTTACCGAGCGAGGCGATACGAATGAGTACATCTGACTTTAGCTCGTCTGCAAACTCGCTAATCACATCGGCACTTTGATCTGTTGGCAAATGGGAGAGAAGGAGAGCAATAGTTTGGGGGTGCTCTTTGTTGAGAAAAGAAGCGAGCTGTTGAGCGTCGGCTTTCTTGAGGATGTCGAAACCACGAACGGTTGTGAGCATTTTGATTTTCTCCATCATCTCTCTGGCCTTCTCAATGCCAAAAGACTTTTCCAAAATACTCCGTGCATAGTCAAAGCCACCTTCACTGAAGGACTCTTGGCCAATCATTAAGCCATAAAACTCTTCGATGACCCTGTTGCTGACACGATGTGAGACGTCGGAGAGATTGGTAATCTCCATCGACACTTGCTCCACCTCATCGTTGTTCAGATTACGGAAGACTCGTGCGGATGTATCCACATTGAGGGAAACAAGCAGGAGGGCAATCTTTTGTCGGCCAGATAGGGACTCAAAAGTTACTTCTTGTGATGTGTCTTGTATAGCCATTGTCGTTACTCTGTTATGCTATTTCGTTGGTTTGTTCATCATGAGCTTCACAATCTTCAGTGCTTCCGCTTCGTTGCTTTCGAAGAACTTCTGCACTCTGTGCCGCATCTCATCGTGGATGATCTGATCTTCACTCATCAAACTCTGTGCCTTAGAATCTAGGCGAGCTCGCGCTCGAGCAATAATCTCTTCTTTTGTTGGTGCTGCACCTTCCTCAAGTAACCCGGCAGGCTTGCGTTGCGTGTTGGCAACTAGCTGTCCACTTGGATTTACGGTATAGCCAGGTGTACCCGGTGCTCCCAATTGCATGGCATAAGGAGAGTTTGCTGCGATCTTGTCCATCGGCGGCGACAGAATCTCTTCGATCTGACGCTGAACTTGTGGCGAAGCGAAGAGCTTGCGCACCATGTAGACAGCGATGAGCATTGCAAGGACAATGAGGACTTTCTCGATGATGTCTTTTGGCGACATATCTAAGAATGTCTCGGGAGTCTTGATCTCTTCTTCTAAAGCCGTCTGATCGAAAGGCATCGTCACCACACTAATCTGGTCGTTGCGCTGAGGGTCAAAGCCCACTGCATTGCGAACAATCTGTGTGATCTTCTGAATCTCCTCATCGCTCCGTGGAGTATACTGCAGCTTCTTCTCGCCATTGACTTCCGTGATCTTGTTTGTGCCGTCAACCATAACGCTGACCGACAAACGCTTCACGGTGCCCACTGCGTTTACCAAGTGCTCAATTACTTTCGAGTTCAGGTAGTTAGATCGAACTTTGCCAACGCTACTTTCGTTGTTTACCGGAGGATAATCGATGGTGTCTTTGGCGCTATGTGACTCATTAATCTTCTCTTCACTCAAGACCACCTGTCCTTCTGGATCAAAGTTCTCCTTTGTGCGTTCTAACTGTGTAAAGTCGAGCTCCGTGTTTACTCGTACGATCGCTTTGTTTGGTCCCAACACTCCGTCTAACAATGATTGCACCTTTCGGATCATGTGCTCATCAACGGTGTGCTGTTGTTCCATCTGCGTTGAACTTAAACCCGCTAGCGAGTTACTTTCTTTGCGTGCTTCGCTAAGGATTTGTCCGCGCTGATCAATGACATTCACGTCTGCCGGTGCCATGCCTTCAACAGAGCTGGCGACAAGATTCTGTATACCTTCAACATTGAGCTTCGATATGCTGCGACCATTCTTTAAGTGTAAATGCACGGCAGCAGTTGGTTTCTTCTGGTCTTTCTCGAAGAGTGTTTTCTCTGGCATGACGATCATCACGCGCACTTTCTGACACTCATCGAAGGAAGAGATAGTCTTTTGCAACTCACCTTCCATAGCGCGCTTGTAATTCAACTTCTGAACGAAGTCGCTCATCCCAAGATTGGTTTTGTCAAAGAGCTCATAACCGATCGTGTTGCCCGGCATAAAACCATCTTTTGCCAGGGTCAAACGAGTTTCATAAACCTTCTCGCTTGCCACAAGTACGGTTGTGCCGTTGTTGCTCAACTCATAGGGAATTGCTTGCTCCTTGAGTTTGTCCACAATTGTTGCGGCATCTTTCTGTTCAAGTTCGCTAAACAACACAGCCATAGTTGGTTGAGAACTATGGAAGACGAGCATGCTCAAGCCTGCTATTGCGGCAACGATTGCCACAGCGATCGAGGCTTTCTGTGCCGTGCTCAGCTTCGCTAGGAAGGTCTTTGTTTGTTCGAGTAGTTTATTCTCTGCCATTCTCGTGCTCTTCGTAAGTCGTTATCAGTTTCTCGTGTTCTCTACAGGGATGTTTTTGACTATGCGTGGCGCGAAGCGCCCCGCTTAACAGAAAATCTCATACTGACTACACCTGCATACGGGTTGCTTGGTTGTACACTTCAAGAGTTTTGTTCCGTAGTTCCATCAGCAACTGAAAGCTGGTTTTTGCTTTCTCAGCAGCAATCATGACATCGTGCACATCTACTGCTTCGCCTTTCAAGAACTTCTCGCTCTTTCCAGCGCTGTCCTTTTGCAGACCATTGACGTCTTGAATGAAACCCTTGAGAGTTTGTGTGAAGCTCTGACTTCCGTCGTCAGACAGCTTGTCGTTCAGCGTCATATTCTCGCCGCCATTGATTTCATTCATTGGCATACGAGGCTGGGGCATCGAAAGCAAATCGGGGATGTTCATCATGATCGTGAGTGCTGTTGTGAATAGACTGTTTGTTGGTATCGGTACTTCTAGTGTTCGTTGTTGTGCTTCTCTTGCTTCGTAGCTCTAACATTCTAGCGCTGCCTGTAGAGTTCGCAGGGATTTCATCATCCTACGCGGTCAAACAGCGTTCCCTTGGGTACGTAGTTCTGCTGGAGCTTGCCGTTTTTGGTGAAGACAACCCGCTGAGCGCGTTGTGACTCGTCTTGTTCGTGGTTCGAGGAGTTCATCATGGATTGAGCATTCGAGCCAGCGCCATATTGCTTCGCAAGCATCTGCTGACGTTGGCTGCTGCGCTCAGTAGCCACTCGCTGAATCTCATCCCACTGTACGTTAATCTGTGTTGCTCCTACATTCATGGCATTCCTTGCTCAGATGTTTGGTGTTTGAATTGTACTGTCGAACGCTACTGTCGAACTCTGGTATCAACCGACTCTACTCTTAGATATCCATGGAATCTTTAGCCATATTCTTCGCAGCATTGATGACACCTGTGTTAGCTTCAAATGCACGCTGCGCGCTGATCATGTCAACCATTTCTGTTACGATGTTCACGTTCGGCATTTGCACATAACCCTTGTCGTCTGCATCCGGGTGAGTTGGATCATAGACCATACGAGGCGCTGTTCCATCCTTACCGATAACGCTGCGAACGGTGTTGCGGTCAGGTGCAGAATAAGGATCGAGTCCACCGCCAACATGTCCTTGCACCTCATTTGCTAGCGGCAATTCGCTTTGCAAGAGACTGCGGAAGGAACCTTTGTTGTCGGATTGTACAATCACTTGTTCACGGTGATACACTTTGCCGTGCTCATCGCGGGTTGTGTTTGCATTGGCAATGTTCTTTGCGACGGCGCTTAAGCGCTGACGTTGAACGCTCAAACCTTGTCCGCTATAGGCAAAAGACGAGAATATGTTTTCCATACATCAGTCCTCAAGAATAATGTTAGCCATTCGATGTACCACGAATTGCACTTTGCAATCCTTGGAAGTATTTCTGTGTAAAACGCGTTGCTAAACGATATCGAATTTGATTCATCGCCAGCTCGCTCATTTCTTTGTCAACGTTCACACTCGACTCACCGGCGAAGTACACTTCAGGCTTTGGAATCGGTGCGCCTTCTCGCTGTGCTTCAACTTCGTTCGCTTTCTGAGGTCCAATCTGAACGTAGTTAGACTCCCCATGCAGTCCCCGGAGCTGCAGTTGCTCGTCTTGAAACTCTTCCTCAAAACGAACGCGTTCTGGACGGTAACCCGGTGTGGTGGCGTTGGCGATGTTGCGAGCAATGGTTCGCTGGCGCAGTGCGTAGGCGTCCATCGCTGAACCATAGAGTGGCATATTGCCGCCAAAGAGATAGTCGTTCGTTGCCATAAAAGCCTCCCTGCCTATCGTGTCAGAATTCGTGCTTTGAAAAAAAATGATTCAATCCAAAGAGATATCCTCAAGTTTTATGCCAAACGGCCGATAGCAAAGCGCCACTTTGCTGAAGCGGTCGCCTCTGTCTGGAGCTGTGAGACTCGATAAAGGCCGATTCTGCCTGAACTTGAGTGACGCATAGGGGCCGCAAAGGACCAACCAAGGACAGTGCTTCCATTAGGAAGACTACGCATGCTTCTTTAAGGGAAGAATGCTGGTTGAGGGGACGCAGACAGGGATGACAGCAGATTTCTGTTCTGAAAGCCAGCACAATGAGCGAAGTGCGAAGCCTACACAAGCCTCGTTGAGATATGTTAGGCGGTGAGATGATGATATTGGCTCGTTCACGCAAAGAAGAATAAGCGTGCTGTTGTGAAGAGCGCGGCTAAGGATAGTGAACAATGTGCGGAGCTTACTGCGTAGACGAGGTGTGCTTTGTCAGTTTTGCCAATAAGTCACCATTAAACACAGAGTGCATAGCGCGGTCAATCTCCTCGTCTTTGCTCAGAAGTTCACGAAGGCGGGCGCGATTGAAAACCAGCAGACGAGTTGGGGTGAGTGTTGTAACATTCGCAGTAGTCAATCCGCCAGTAAGAAAGCTCATTTCGCCGATGAAGTTACCAGCGCGGAGATAGGTAAGGACTTTCCCGTCCACCTCAACATTGGCAACGCCATCCGAAATGATCATGAGCGTTTCCAAGTCTGTACCTTGTGTAACCAGCTGCGTGTTCTCAGCCACACTTTGCCATTCCGCTACTTTGAGCAGACGTTTGTATTGAATTTGTGGGACTTTGGAGAATACGAGGTTGTAGATGCTTTTTTCTTCATCGTTGAACATCAGACCTTTGCGTTCCCGATACAGCATGATGAACTGGTAGAGGTTGATGACAATGTCACCAAAGCACCAATAAATGTCGGTATACCCAACCTCTGGCATGAGGTAGATGCGATAGTAGATGTCTACTGTTGCACCCACAATGAGCACAATGCGCATCCAAAACACATCCTTCATCGCATAGGCAACGGCGAAGAGGAGATAGGCAAGGTGAAGGACTATGTCGTTCCAATTAAACACTGTCTGCATCCTCAGTCAAGTGAAGGGAATAGGGGAAAATACAGCAGGATTGGCTGACAACAACGTCACTCGGTACTGCTGAGCTACGACACTAGAGAAATTGTTCAATCAAAGGTAAAATTGACGAGAAGGAGTCTGCTTCCTTTGCATTGTGTGCGCCCTGAGCATAGGCCTCCAAACTTGGTTCTGCAAGCATTTCGCTGATTCCCCTGCTGAGTTGTTGCACATCATTTGGTGCAACAATACGTCCAGCTTTCCATTTGCCGATCTCTTCCGCCAAGCCGCCAACTTCTGTTGCAAGAACGGGCTTCTCAAAGCCGAAAGCGATTTTGACAATTCCAGATTGAGTTGCAGAAATATAGGGAAGAACAACAAGGTCCGCTGCATTGTAGTAGAGCGATATCTCCTCGTTTGCCACGTACTCATTCACCCAACGAATGCTGTCCTTAGCTTTTGAGGACGCAATGAGTGTGCGGTACTCCTCGGAATTCTCATAGCACTCGCCAACAATGAGGAGGAAGCTATCAGGATGAGTGGTGTGGACGGCGTCGAAAGCGGCAATGAGATTTCGTAGACCTTTGTACTTGCGGATGTAGCCAAAGAAGAGTAGTACTCGCTTGTCGTCAAGGTCTAAGTGCTCGCGAGCACTCTCGCGTGTCCACTGAACGGGTGCCGACTCACGCGTAAAGAACAGTGGCAACGTTGCTCTACCAATGGGAGCCTGCGGATACCAGCTGCGGAGTGTTTGCTCAACGGATTCGGAGAAGGCAATGAATCCGTCCGACATATCCAACGCCATGCGTGTGAGCATGGTATCAACTGCCCGTGATTCGTGTGAAACAACGTTCTCGCACAGAAACACAATGCGAATGTTGTGTTTGCGCAAGGCACGAAGTATGACTCTGTAGCAAGCGCCAAAGAATGGTTGATACCAATCCACGAGTACCAGATCTGGTTTCGAGGCAATGATCTCGCGTGCACAGCGGAGCCAAGTGAGTGGGTTGATAGAGTCGATGATGCGTCGTACCGGATGCACTTTGGCCGGAAACTGAGAGATGTCTTCTTGTCGAGTACCCGGAAAAAGGAACGAGGGATAGAGTCTGGTGAAACTGAAGACCTCTACCTCATGCTTCGCTGAAAGCAGTTCATATAAGTGCGCAACAACTAAGGGCGGTCCGCCACGATAGGGATAGGCTGGTCCGATGATGGCAATGCGAGACATATTCCGAGTGTTTTTTCTTCAAAATACAACCTCCTGCTCAGCATATAGGCCAATTATTGCAATTTTGTTGCTCAATACAAGTCGGCGCGCTTCTTGCTTCGCTCTCAATTCACAGCAATCCATTATCTGCCTCTGAATTCCCATGAACTCCATTGCAATGTACCCCGGTTCTTTCGACCCCATCACTAATGGTCACGTGGATGTGATCGAACGAGCATGTACGATGTTTGGCAAAGTAATCGTGGTCATCGCTATCAACTCAAGAAAGACGCCGTTGTTTAGCGAGGACAAGCGTGTGGAAATGGCTCGCGATGCACTCAAGCACTTGCCAAATGCTACGGTTGAAGCTCACCAAGGAATGACGGTGGATTTTGCACGCAGACACAACTGTACCACTATCATACGTGGTGTGCGCGCTATATCAGACTTCGAGTATGAGTTTCAGATTGCCCTCATGAACCGTAAGCTGGAGCCGAATGTGTCGACCATCTTCCTCATGCCGCATGAACGCTATACCTTTTTGAACTCGTCGATTATTCGGGAACTGGGTCGCTACGGACAAGCCCTCGACGAATTCGTCCCCAAAGCTGTGCAAGAAGCTCTGCGTGAAATCTTTGCCGAAGCCTACAAGAAAACTCAGAATCCTGAACAAGAATAGCCCCATGCGCTAGTCAGGTCTTGTCAGGTTTAGTCATGTCTAGTCATGTCTAGTCACGTAGACGCACACTGCTCTTTGCACGCAATACGATTTCATCTCGCTCTAAGCTCTTGAGAAGGGTCGCAAACCACTCTGCATCGTTTGCATCTGGCTGATCAATCAGTTTGCTCAGAAGTGATTGCACGCTACTCTGATGCTTTGGAGAGTGACGCAAGAGTTCAACACAGCGACCTCTCCAAATGCGATTCGGCTCTGACCGATGCGATGGTTCAGCACGCTTCGTTTTCTCGTGAAACACGACTCGATGGGCAGAGCTGCAGAGTTGTTCTAGTGGACACTCCGTACACTGCGTGCTGCGAGCCTTGCAGATCTGCGCACCCACATCCATGAGTCCCTGATAGAACGCAGAGATATGCTTGGCATCATGCACTTGCTGCAAGAGCTCCGCTATCTTCCTTCGATCAGTAGGTGGCCTCCCGCTCAGTTCCAACTCATCTGCAAACACGCGCGAGATGACGCGTTCAATGTTCACATCGATCACAACCCTCGTTTGGTGAAAAGCGAAAACGCTGAGCGCAGCGGCTGTGTATGGTCCGATACCTGGCAACTTCAGCAACAGCTCTTCACTCGCTGGAATTTGTCCGCCGTGCTCAAGCACAACAGCCCGCGCGCAGTCTCGCAAACGAAGAGCGCGGGAATTGTATCCTAAACCACGCCAAGCCACGATCATTTCCGCGTTAGTTGCAGCGGCTAGGGTCTGGATCGTTGGAAAGCGCTGAAGGAAAAGTGGGGCTAAGGTCTGTACCCGGGAAGTCTGCGTTTGCTGCAGCATAAACTCTGAAACCAGAACCACATAGGCGTCTGGATAGTCCTCACGCCACAGAAACTCGCGTTTGTGGGCTTGGTACCATCGTAGCAGACTGCGGCGAAAGGTCCGAATCCGAGCTGACTCCAACTGCACTGTTCCCCTGGTTTGTGAAGGCTTCAACATATCCCAATCTACACAGAAGATGAGTTTGGTATTTTTGCTTTTCAGGGGCAGCCGCAGGCTGAACCATAACAAAAAATCTCCCTGAGTTCATTCAGACGAAGAGCTCAGAATTCACGAACAAAAACTCATGCTTCCATCCATTTATCATCCTGAACGCGCACTGACTATTGGTATTCTTGGGGGCGGACAACTCGCCAAGATGACGGCGCAAGCAGCCTATCGTATGGGCTTGCAGGTAGCCATCATTGAACACGCCAAGGATTCTCCAGCGGGCTGCATGACTAAACATGAGTTTAGCAATGGCTGGAACGACGAGGAAGAGTTGGATCGTTTTATTAGCGCCAGTGACATTGTGACACTTGAAAATGAGTTTATCGATCCTGCTATCCTGCAGCGCATTGAAGAGCGCAGACTTGTGTTTCCGAGCTCCAAGACAATCACTTTGGTGCAAGACAAATTCACACAGAAGCAAACAATGAAGGCTGCAGGCATTCCTGTACCGAACTTCATTGCCGCAGAAAGTGCAGAAGAGCTGCAAGCCTTTGCACAGGAACAGGGCTATCCAATTGTGATCAAGACGCGGAAGTTTGGCTATGATGGCTATGGGAATGTCACCGCCCGACAAGCAATCGACTGCACCAGCGCCTGGAATAAGTTCCGCAATAGTGATTCACCGCGCGACCTCATGGCCGAGCAATTCGTCCGCTTCACCAAAGAGCTTGCCGTTATCGTCGCCCGTAATCGTCGTGGCGAGAGCATGGTCTATCCCTGCACCCAAACCATTCAGCAGAACCACATCTGCGTAAGTGTGTTAGCGCCGGCTCCGCTTGAAGAAGAGTTGCAGCAACGTGCGCAGGACATCGCACTGCGCTGTGTGGAGGCCATCGATGGAGTTGGGGTGTTTGGTATAGAGCTGTTTCTCACGGAAGACAATGAGATAGTGTTCAATGAGATAGCCCCACGGCCGCACAATTCCGGACACTACACCATTGAAGCCTGTACGACCTCGCAGTTTGAGAATTGTGTGCGGGCTGTGTGCAATCTTCCCTTAGGTTCAGCCGATATGATCTGCGGCGGTGCAGCCATGATCAATATCCTTGGCGAGCGCAGTGGCAGCGGAATTCCAGATAGCGTTGTGGATACGCTAAAGCATCCACACGCTTCGCTTCACCTTTATGGGAAGAAGGATTCACGAGTTGGTAGAAAGCTCGGACACCTCACTGCGCTAGGCTCAAGTCTGAACCAAGCCTTCGCCCGCGCCCGCGATGCAGTTGAAGCCCTGATCTGGTAAAGTCCCTAATGTAAAACTTCCTTTTGGCTTTGCCTGCAACGCTCCCTATCTTCGCAATGCAGCAAAGCTGTGCGACATAGCAGCATATGTCGTTACAGTCCTTAGTTAAGACCCCCTTTTCGTATTTATGCTTCTGGAAGCAATGGCCACCGGGAGCGTCACGGATGACGAGATTGGGCCACTCCTTGCCAACGCGAAAAATGATTTTGAGCGCGTTGACATTCTGAATTCGGAAGCACGGAGGAAGCGCTCTGTCGATCCACAGACGGCTCTGCGATATTCTAAGCACGCTATTGAGGTTGCCTCACAGGTATCCTATAGTAGCGGGGTAGCGGAAGCTTTGTCTAACTCCGGCCGCGCTCACCTTCTCCTCGCGCAGTACGAAGAAGCCCTTAACGAAATGCAACTCGCGCTCAAGCACTATGAAAGTGATGATGCGGAAGAACATGTTGCTTCGCTGTGTGGAATGGTTGCTGGAATTCTCTCGCGACTATCACGACACGATAAAGCGCTTGAGTACCTGAGTCGTGCTCAGTACATCTTTGAAGAGCGCGGTGATAAGCGCGGTATGGCTGGTGTGCTCTCAAACATTGCAACCACCTATCAAATCGTTAGTCAATATGACTTGGCTCTTGAACACTTGCTGAAAGCACTAGAGCTGCAAGAAGAGATTGGAGATCGCAATGGGATTGCGATTACGGCGAATAACATTGGCGGACTCTATGCACGACTTGGACACCTAGAGACTTCACTCAAGTACGTGATGCAAGCTCTGTCCTGGTTCCGAGACTCACAAAACGATCGTCTCATTACTCAAAGTCTTTGCAATATTGGTGATACCTACGCTCAACTAAAGGACTTTGAGAAGGCTCATGAGTTTCATGCTGAAGCGCTTACCAAAGCACGAATGCTGAATGATCAGCAGATTCTTGTTGCGACGATTATCAGCATTGGTCGCCTACACGCCCGACAAAACAACACGCCGACTGCTCTCTCGTACTTTGCCACAGCTCTGCGCGTTGCTCGGGATATCAACGACCGACACGATGAAATGGAAACGATGTTGCACATCGGCGATATCTATCGTGGCAAGAAAGAACACAAACGCGCTCTTCGCTATTACCTCAATGGCATAGAACTCGCCAAAGCGATCGGCGCTCACAGCGATGAAGCCACCTTCCACGAATGTGCCTCCCATTCTTTGGAGGCGCTCAAGGAGTTTGAAGAAGCGCTGCTATCGTACAAGAAAGCTGCCAGTATCCGTGCCGAGATTCTTGCTGGCGATAAAGAGAAACTCCTCTCCGTCATGGAGATCCGTTTCAACATTGAACGAGCAGCTCGCGACCGAGAAATCTATCGCCTGCGAAATGTTGAGTTGGCTGATGCGATTAAGTCGTTGCAAGAGAAATCAGATGCTCTGGCATCCGCATATAGTGATATCGAGCAGCAGCAAATCGTCACCAACGAAATCAACATGGAGCTTGAGAAAGCGAATGCGTTGCTCCGTGAGTTGAACCAGGATAAGAACGATCTGCTTGGCGTGGTCTCTCACGATATCAAGAACTTCATCGCAGGCATTCGTCTTGCTGCCGAAGGCATCAAGCGCTATCCGGGTGCAAAGAATGACGAGATCATGCAGGCGGCTTCAACCCGCATTATCAATGCGTCGACTGATATCACCAATCTCATCATCAGCCTGCTCGACAATAATGCACTTGAAAGTGGAAAGCTGAACTTCGATATTCAACGAGTAAATCTCACTGAACTCGTTGCCGATCTCATCGATCATTACCGTCCACACTTCGACCACAAACAACTACGTCTCATCGCCGAAGCGCAAGGCGACCATTTTGTGCTCGCCGATCGCATCCGTTTGAAAGAAGCCCTCGATAACCTTATCTCAAACGCTGTGAAATACTCACCAAGTGGTAAAGAGGTGCGCATTCAGATTTCAGCTCAACCTGGCGTGGTTCGCACAGTAGTGAGTGATCAAGGTGCCGGCTTTACAGATGAAGACAAAAAAATGCTCTTCCAAAAGTTTGCTCGACTCTCGGCTCGACCAACAGCAGGCGAAAGCTCAACAGGTCTTGGACTCTCCATCACCAAAAAACTGGTTGAGCACATGCAAGGCAAAATCTGGTTGGAAAGTGTGTCTGGTCAAGGTGCCAGTTTCTTCCTGGAAATGCCTGTTTGGGAAGATCCTAAGGTTTAGGTATTAATGATCTTATTAACTCTCACACCTTTCCATTGTTTAAAGCGGAAATGTTCTATTTTTGCTCTGGACATATACTGATGATCACGAGGTGAACAATGAAATTTTCGATTGAGCAAGACGATAACATCGTAGTATTTACGTTAAAGGAAAACCGCCTGGATTCGACGGTTGCTCCCGATGTCAAAGCGGAGCTGCTCATTGTATGTCAGCCTGATATTGACGCCCTCGTCATCGATCTTTCCAAAGTTGATTACGCAGACTCCACCGGTCTTAGCTGTCTGCTTCTCGCACACCGTCAACTCAAGGACCACGACGCTCCGGTTATTCTCGTCGGCGTCCGCGAAACCGTCCGCAATCTCCTTCGCATTTCTCAAATGGAATGGCTCTTCGAATTCTTTGATACCAAAGAGCAAGCCTTCACGGATATGCAAACCGACGGCAACGCCTAAGCAAAGCCGACCGTTCGTATCATTTGATTTTTGATTCTCTCTTTCGTCATCAAGAAGATTCTTCTTCATGGCAATGCTGCGCATTGCCCTCAGCACTCAGCAGAGTAGGCCTGTGTCAAGACGTTCTCTGCACAATTCGACAGCTATCATTGCACCCTCGCTTCCATCGTCAGTAACAAGTCTTCGCAGATCCTCAGCTACAATTGCACATGAAACAACACAGGCAACCAGTTGTGTTCTGATTGCCTGGATACTTCTTGATTGTTCGAAACTCCATCTACGGTAGTTCTTTGCTTCTCACTCAGAGTGTTGTGTCAGGGACCTTCAGGCTTTGCTTTAAATGGTGTGTTCGCGACCAAGTGCTAAAGACTATGAACACACATCACTTCTGCCTTACCTCATTACCGTGACTGTTTACTTGAGTGCTTCTTCTATTGCCGATACAAGGTCTTTGTTGTCTGGACCTACTTTCGGTGCAAAGCGACCAACAACTTCACCGTTCTTTGAGATCAGGAACTTCTCAAAGTTCCAGTGTACATCGCCAGCAGGTGCATGAGGACCATGGTTTGCAGTGAGCATGCGGTAGAGGGCATCCATGTCATCGCCTAAAACAGAGATTTTGGAAGCGAGTGGAAAGCTCACGTGGAACTTCGTGCTGCAAAAGCTCTTAATCTCTGCGTTTGTTCCGGGTTCTTGCGCGCCAAAGTTGTTGGCAGGAACTCCCAACACGACCAGACCTTTGTCTTTGTACTGGCGATACAGCTTCTCCAAGCCTTCATATTGTGGGGTATAGCCGCATTGCGAAGCCACGTTGACAACAAGCACGACCTTACCTTTAAAGCTACTGAGAGGAAGTTCGTGTCCATCGATGTCTTTCAATGAAAAACTGTGAAAGTTGACTGCGGGAGCATTGGCATTCAATGAGGTCATAGCAAGAACAAGCAGGAGAGTGAAAAAGGTTGATTTCATCATAATGAGTTGAAGTAGTTGTGTGAAGAAGCATCGACGCATAGCCTTGGCTTTTCGTGCAGCTTCATGTAGCTACAGAAGCAACAAAATGGCACAGGAGATGATTCCACACAAAGGAAGTGTGTGGGAAGCAAGGAGAAAATGGAGAGGCGTCTAGTGACGACGCAGACTATTGATTTGCTCAATGGTCTTCTGTAGAACTTCTTGATCAACCAGACGGGTTTGGGATTGTCGTGCTAGAGTAAAACTGCGCAAACCAGCTGCGAAATTCAGTTGATTGCAATAAGCAGCTCCGAGAACGTATTGTCGTAGCCCTTCGCGTTCTGAGTCAACGCAGGGACGCATGAGCAGTTCTTCAACCAGCATAAAGTTATCTTCTGCAAGTGCGCACTGAGCGCAACGAATCGTCGCAGTTTCTTGTTGTTCAACGGTGAGCATGGGCGAGATGCGAAGTTCTTTCAATAAACTGAAAGCTTCTTGTAATCTGCCAGCTCCGAACTCTGTAAGGCCAAGATGGTACTTCGTCCACACATCATCTGGATCGCGTTCCAGTTCGCGCTTGAGCATCGAAGAGTTTCGTTCTGTTTTCTCATCTGTCACTTGTCGGTAACCATCATGATAGATCTCTGCTTCTGATTCATCGATACGTAAGCCGCACTCGCGAATCGACTCTGCGATTTGTTCATGGATGATGCCGCGGAAGCGAATGGCAGGGTGACGACGAAATATGCGTGTGTAATGGTGGTCTATGCTCGTTGAGCTGTTTTCTGAAAGGGAGTTATGGATACATACTTGGAGTCCGCCAAGCTCAGCATCATCCATGCGTGTGCGAACAGCGGCAAAATGTTGTGCATCCAATTGTTCGTCGGCGTCGATAATTAGGCACCATTCGGTGCGAAGGAATCCCAATGCATGATTACGTGCTTTCGAGAAGTCGTCTTCCCAACGCTTGAAGTACAAATCAGCACCAGATCGTGATACGATTTCAGCAGTGCCGTCGGTAGAGCCCGTATCGACGACAACAATCTGATCTACCAGACCTGTTAACGAGCCGAGAGTGCGGCCGATTGTCTTTTCAGCATTCTTGACAATAATGGCAGCTCCAAGAGTTGGAAACTGGCTTTTTGTGGGACTTTGGCCCACTACATCAACAAAGTCGTTCATGTCATTCATAGATATCCAAACGCATTGCAAAGGTTCAAAACGCAAAAAGCAGCTCGTGCTGCTGCACAAACTGCTTTCTTGCAAGAACTATGCCGACAACGAGTAGAGACTACTCGAGTTCCATCTGCAGGCGTTGCTGACGACGGATTGCCTTCATGTGAGCCAGACGCTTATCGACGGATGGTTTCACAAAGAATGCGCGGGCTTTGAATTCACGAAGCACACCGCTACGCTCATATTTTTTCTTGAAACGACGCAGAGCGCGGTCGATTGATTCGTTTCCTTGTATCGTTACACCGATCACAAAAAATCCTTGATGAAGTGAATACTATTAATTACAAATTTTCAACGAGTCGTTTTTCTTTGGCTTTCTCGAACAACACAACAATCGCGTTTCCGCCGTTGGTCATAACTTCCTTAGCACGAACGATGCCAACATCGTCCCACATCTTGTGGTAAATCACATCACCGACGTCGAATACCTTTTTCGGTGAATACTGCTTTGAGTCTTCGCGCGAAATGCGAATGTCAAAGGTCTTGTTCTTGTCTTGCTGAGCCTGAATCGCATCTAAATTAATGAGTTGCGAGTGATGGCTGACCGTGCAACGTGCCCACTGTGTTCTGCCTGTTTCCTGCTCCATTGGCTCACCAATCAACTCGTGCTTTGTTTCGCGCATGAGGAATGGCGAGTAAATGGTAATGTACTTGGCTTTACGGGTACGCTTCTTTTCTTTCTTCTCTTCGGCTTCTGCCATACTAATCCTCTCGGGGTTATGGATGTTCGGACTACAAATTTACGCTTTTTTGGCTCGATAGCAATGCGTGAAATTGCTGAGTCCCCTAAATAAAAAAGCCTGCGTATCCGTGATATGCAGGCTTTTACAAGAATTACCGGGCTTAGCGGATGACGCTAAACTTCAGTACGGATACCTTTTGCTGTTGGCTAATGCGTACGAAGTACGTACCAGCATCCAGACGCGAAGCGTCCAAAATCACAGTATTTTGACCGTTTACGAGGTTTTGGGTGCCTGAACTGAGTTCCATACCCAAGCTGTTCACGATGCTGATTGATGCCAGTCCACCAGCCGACTCAAAGCTAAGTGATACGCTTGAGGAAGCAGGGTTTGGACTAATGAGTGAGTTTGAAATAGCTTCTTCAGAAACGCTGGCAACCAGAGCTTGGAGCTTTACGTCATTGGAAACGACAAAGCTGCTGCCACTGAAGTTCATGTTCTGGGTTGAAGAGGTGTAGCCTGGGCGATCCACAATGACCGTGTTTGAACCAAGAGCCAATTCGTTGACTTCATAGCTTCCGTCAGCACCGCTGAATGCGTAGTCAACAGGGACGTTGTTGTTGTCCAAAACAACAATCAAAGCACCTGAAAGAGCATTGACATTCTGGATCTGGTTGTCCTGACCCTTGGTGATTTGCTTATCACCATCTACACGACCCTTGAGCTTGATGATACCACGACGACCTTCGCCTGCGCGAAGCTTGATAGCCAAACCATTGGTCTTAGTGGTAGAGTCTAAGCTAAGAGTGGTAGCATTTGCCCATTTGAACACACTGTACTCGTTCGCACGGTAGTAACCTGGAACGAATGGTCGGCTATTAGGTACTCCTTGAAGCACATAATCGCCTGGTGTGAGGTTGTTGATCGTAAAGTTGCCACTTGCATCTGTTTCAACTGAGCGGATGGTTTGTAGATACTTTTCGTTGTTCTTGGTAGCGATCAAGAAAGCAACAACGCGACCTGGTACGCCATGGGCTGCTGAGTCGATGAGCTGCCCGGAGAATCCATTGTTGTAGCTCTGACGATGTGGCAAAGCAAAGTTGATGTTGTTCTTGTTGCCGTCAGCCACTAATACTGTTGCTGTTGTAGAGCTTGATGCGTTCTCGAACCAAAGTGGTAAGAAGTCATCGCCAGACATTGCCTTAGCATAGTAGTTATAACGACCGGATAGAGCTACTTCGTAGTATCCTTCAGCGTTGGTCTTCACTACGATTGGTGTTCCAAGTGCACCGTTGACAATTGGGTAGAAGTAGACAGTTCCTTGCAGGCCACTGTTTGATTGGCTGTCAGTGATACGACCTTGGAACACAAACTTCTGTTCCTTAGGCAGAGGAGTTACTTCGAAATTGACTTCGATTGTGTCGTTACACTCGATGGTGAAACGTTCTGCCTGTGCAGGCTCTTTTGCATCGTTATAATACTCGTACTCAAAGTTCTCACCTTGTGTACGAAGTACATAGGTGCCAGCTGGGAGACGACGTGTCCAACGACCATTGACAACGTTTACCATGTAAACGCCATCCATCAAACGACCATTCGAGTCAATTCGGAAGATCTTTACAGTGCCGTTCATTTCGTTGCCACTAGTGTCTTTTACAGAGCCAAAGAACAGAGCACAGCCTTCACCCTCATTGTTGTTGTTGCCTTCACCAACGGTAATGGTCCAGCTTTGGTCTGCCTTAATGGAATCATCGTTGTCGAGGTATGCAAGAATCTTTACGGTTACCGTTTTGTTGACGTTTGGAGCTGTCCAGGTGATTCTGCCAGTGATGCTATCAATGGTCATGCCGTCAGGACCAGAGATGATTTTGTAGCGAATGTGGGAGTTCTTGCTCGAGTCGGTACAGACAGCTTTTGACTCATACACATAGGTTCCACCGCGATTCACGGTTTTACCAGGCTCAGTAATAAAGCGCAATGACGCAGAAGTATTCTTGACTACCAACTTCACTACTTTAATGGCGGTTCTTGAACTAACACCATAGTTGTTGTATGCTCTAATGAAAAAGGTGTAGGTGCCAGCGCCAAGACGCTCGAGCATATAGCGAAAGGTATTGCCTGAGTATGGCTCGGTAACGGTATCGATGAGTCGGAACATTGACTCATCCTCTGTAGCGGTGTCGGCCATGTAAATGAGATAGCCTAACGCCTTCTTCGAAGTATCATCCGACGTTGAACCGTTCCACATGAGCTTGACTGTGAAAAGCTCAGTGCCCGAGATTTGTACATAACCCGTATTGAATTCCGTTGGCGGGTTCGGAACTGCTGCTAATGCTTTCTGAGAGCCCAAGCTCACAAAGAAAGCGATAAGAAGCAAAGAAAGAGTACGCATTGTCTGCATATGCTGTCCTTTAAGTGTGGTAAAAAGGTTGATTGAGATACGAAGTGTGTTCTTTGGTTAGGATATTGCCCCACTATACCGCAGCATCAAACTCAGAAATTGAGTGGCTCGCTGAAGCTTAAAAAAGAATAACAAGGCAAGCAAGTTTCCGTTACAGTCGAGTGTGGAAAAAAAGCACAAGAAAGTATAGAGCCTATAAAAATAACACTGTTACGAGACATTTTTTCTGGAAAAAAGATCGCAGCGAAGCTCTTGCGAAACCATGTGCATGAATGGGGTTTCCATGGCAGGCCTACAATGTTGCCATGAAGGTGGGTGAAGAAGAGCCGATTTCTCTCATTTTTCGGCTCATTTCGTTAGGTCACTATAGAAAAAGAACTTCTGCCCGCACATCTCTTTGAGCTAGGCTCTATCATAGACTCAGTACATGCAGCTTGAAACAGTGTCACTTACCAGCTTAGGGTGGCCCAACGGTAGAGTGCCATAGCCCGAAAATGATCAGCTCTGGCGCTAATCAATCGAATTCTCGCCTCTGCGAGCGCACGTTCTCGAATGTTAACAAAGAGTAGACTGGACTCGCCAGCGGTGAATCGTTTGAGTTCAGCCTGGTGAAGAGAATTGGAGGCTTGCACTTCACGCTCCGCTGCTGCAATACGCTCTTCAGCTTTGGCTAAAGCAGAGAGCGCGTCGTTGATGTCAGCTTGGATCTGACGTGTAGCGTTGAGTTGTTGAAACTGCAGACGCTGTAGGGAGAGCGACGCTAATTGCTCCTGAGCAGTTGCTGATCGAACCAGGAGTGGGTGAGAAAAGTTGAGACCTAGCTTCCAAGTGCTTGTGGGATCCGTTGACTGGGTGCCGAGTATGTACTGACTCTGAGCTTCAATGAAGGGACGGCTCATCTCTTGCGCTAATCGCAGATCGAGGTTGCTAGACTGCTGCTGCACTTCTATACGTCGTGCCTCGGGCCGACGTCGCAATGCTAACTGCCGATCCAGCTCGCGCTGCGAATCAGTTAGTCCTTCACGTTGGGGCAGACTCATGGGAACTGATGATTGAAACTGAACAGTAGACTGCATCAAACTAGGCGTACCATTGTTCCACAAGAGAGCTTGAGCTGCTATGGACGCTTGCTCTGCTTGACGTTCTGATCGGAACATGTCACCTCTTCTACGCTCTAACTCTTGAAGAGCTTCTATTGTATCGATAGGAGGAATCTCTCCTGCTTTTGCTCTTGCGACCATCTGTTTGAATCTGATCTCAGCCAAGCCCACAACCTCGCGCATGGTTCGCAGTTGCTCTGCAGACTCAGCCCAGTCCCAGTATCGCGTTGCTGCTAAGCGAAGCAGTGCATTGCGCTCTTGCTCAATGGTAATGCGCGCCAGCTCTGGTCGAAGATTTGACTTCTCCAGTGAAGTACGACGTGAGTCTGTCTGCACGCCTTGCCACAATTGCAAACTGAGCCCCAAGCCAAGCTCTGCAACGCCTGAAGTTGAGTTCTCCGGATTGATAAGCGTTCCGTCGCCACTGCGAATGTTGGTACTCAATTTCGGACCCAACATGGTGGCAAGTGGATATTCTACTCCGGCATCAAGAAATTGCACTTTCGTCTTGCCTTCAGATTGCTTCCACTCACCCTTTCCCTTAAGGAAGAGGTCAAAGGAACTTTGAGCCTGCAGAATCTCTGCATCGGCAACTTCGAGCTCCAGCTGGGCAGCTCGTAGAAGCGGATGTGTATTCGATATGGTTTCCAGATAACGAGAAAGCGTCAGCGTGTCTTGCGCGTGGAGCGATAGACAAAGAACACCGTGTACAAAGAGAATTGCAAAGAGTTTTCGCATCGTCATTACTTTGTTTCAGATTCATAGCTGGCGTCCGACTTCGCTTGAACAGGGAACTGCGGTGGAAATCCGTTGAGTTGACGCCATACTTCGTATCCCAGAGATACTTGATTTAATAGTACCCAACCAGTCACTGCAGAACCTTGACGTAGGTATTGGCGTTGAGCCCATGGTACATGCGTTGTATCAGGTACAACCAGGATGCGAAACTTTCCTTTTCCATCATCAACAGCATCAACAGCAGCAACTCTGCCTCGGAAGATTCCTGTGCTGATGTTTGGAAAGCCGGAGAATTGGAAAGCCGGGTAGCCCGCAAACTGCAGGGTTACCTCACGATTGATGTCGACTAGCGCCGCATCCATGCCAGACACATAAATCTCCGCTGCGATGTCTGAAGAGAAAGGCACGATCGTCGCAAGCTTCTCACCCTCCTTCACTGTCTGACCTGAGCCCGCTTTCAGAATGCGTGTAACTTGACCATTCGAAGGTGAAAGAACTGCACTCGCGCTCTTTCTGCCTTTTGCATTTCCCAATCGAAGTTCTGCTTCTGCAATGCTGACACGAGCTTGACTTTCCACGCGCTCTTGCTCTGAGCGTACAGCAAGGAGGTTCTGACGTGCCGAATTGAGCATGGCTGTTAATCGAAGGGAATCGTTCGTTGCTTTCGTGAGTGTTATTGAAGCAGATTCAAACTCGCGCTGCGAAACAAGCCCAGAGTCTGAAAGTCGCTTCGCTCGATCATAACGCGTGTGTGCAATCGCTAACTCCGCTTTCGCAGCATCCAGTGCGGCACGCGAAGCTTCGAGTGCTTGAACTGCTTGATTCGTTCGCTCGAGTGCTGCGGCTATTGATGCATCCTGTGCCAACAGAATGTTGTCTCGTGATGTTTCCATCTGATCAATAAATCCTGGATCCATGAAGTTGACGTTAATGTCTTGCAACAAGGCAATCGTGTCGCCTTCACGGACCATCGCACCTTCATGAACATACCAGCGAACGATGCGCCCGCTTATGGCAGACTCAACTGTCTGCGCCCGTGAAGAGGGTACAAAAGAGGTTACCGTACCAGAACCTGCAACGGTTTGTTGCCAAGGAACCCAAATGAGTGTCAGGATGATCACGACAAGCACACACACAGAGATGAGTGCCAAAGGGAAGGCAACGCGTGGAGATTGTACCAAGTGCAGCGATGATAACACCGACAGTCGCTTGGCGCTTGTTTCTAACTCAGTAGCTTGTTCAGGTTGATGCATAGATTGAATAGTCTGATGGTATTGCAGAAATGGAAGGAGATACCTTTACGCTTATTGACTCCGCAGATCTGGAAACAATCGATAGAACATCGACTGTGTATCTGCACACATTTTTGACACTTCACCAACTGCCACGATCTTACCTTCTTCCAAGGTGTATACAAGATCTGCTCTACGTAGAAGTTCCTCGTCGTGCGAGATATCAAGAATGCTCCACCGTTGGTCTGCATACAAGCGATCAACTATCTCGTTCTTGAGTCTGCGCTCTATTCCGTCGAGTCCTTCATCCAGAATAATCAAACCTGGTACTCCAATTATGCAGCGTGCTAGTACGATTCGACGAACAAGGCTGTGTGGCAGATTGGTTCCTTCTGATACAATACGGAACTGCAAACCGTCGGGTAGTAAGCGTATTTCTTCCTTTAGACCTGCCATCGAAACTGCCCATAAGAACTGATCGAAACTGAAATTCCGACCGAGAGTGATGTTCTCCTCAAGAGTGCCGTTAAAGAGGTAGTTCGCACGAGAGAAAATGCTGATGGATGAGCGTAGCGAATGCAATGAAAGCTGTCGTATATCTATACCGTTGATCTCAAAGCTTCCGTGATCAGCTTGGTGAAGGCCAGCCAGTAACTCTGCAAAGGTTGTCTTTCCTGAACCGTTTTCGCCAATAAGACTGATGCGCGATGCCGCAGGAATGTGCAGGGAAACGTCGCGCAACACGGGCTGACCATGCGTGTACGAAAAAGAGCAATGATGCACACCGACTTCAAGGGCACCAGATTGGATGGATGTCCGATCACTATCGAGTCGCTCCATCTCTCTGTCTGTGATAGAAGACAGCTTGTCGATGCCGGTTAAAAGGTCATAGAAATCTTCAAACTGCGTGATAAGCTTGTCGATGGAACCGAGAAGCGCTATGACCACAAGTTCCGCAGCAACCAGTTGGCCGAGGGTGAGTTGGCGATTGATAACAAGCATGCCGCCTAAGCCTAACACTCCAACCGTTGCAACGGATCTGAAGAAAGCAGAACCTGCGACTTGACGCGCGATGACAAGAAAGTGCGCGCGGTGTGCATGCACATACTGCTCCGCAATATTGTTTAAACGCTCATACGAGAAATGTGGACTGGCGTTGAGCTTAAAAGCGGGTAAGCACCTTGCAATCTCCTCCAACCAGTGCGCTACTTCATACTTCTTTCGTGACTCTTCAATAGAAGTGCGGAGTCCACCGCGCCCTAAAAGGAAAACGAGTACAACAATGAAGCTGATGAGAAAAATATCGAAAAGCAGAAACAGTGGATGGTAAACACCCAAAAGCACCAAGCCCATGAGTGCCACCAGTATAGCACTTACGCCGTCAAGCAAGAACTTGCTGAGCGACTTTGTGATTGTGGTTACATCAAAGAAGCGGTTTACTAATTCTGGAGCATACTCGCCATCAAGTGCGCGCATGGTAATGCGCGGAAGTCTGAATGAAACTTCAAAGGCTGTTCGGATGAAGATGCGTCGACGTAATGCATCAACCACGCTGAGTTCTAAGACGTGAAAGACACCCAACAATAACAAGCCTAAGCCAACGCCTAAGCAGAGCAAACCAAGTTGAGAGCTGTACACTCCCAGTGACACTGCATTGATGAGCGATTGTGATGCAAGTGGTACGACTAAGGAAAGCAATCCCATGATCACGGAGTAAATAACAACAACAACGATATCGCGCTTCTCGTGTCGTATCAACTCCCAGAGTTTATGGAGAAGCTCCGGAGCTGTTAGGTGTCTGTGCTTGTCTTCGTCGTGTGCTGATGTTGTTCCCTGTGCTATTGTATACGAGCTACCAAACACGGAGCGAATACTACCTTCAATGAGCAAAGCGTCCTTGTTTGCCACACCACTCAGAATCTCTTGTTGAGGAACTACTCGCTCACTCTGATTGAGCATACTAAAGATCGTATAACTTCCCGTAGTGGTATCTCTTCGAAGGAGACGAGCTATGTCGCCATCCTTCAACTGCACATACACCTGTGTTGTTGCGCTATTGGAATTCAGAGTCTGAATTCCAGTCCAACGAGAGATTAAACCGTACTTCTGTAAGAGCTGGGATACTAATTCTAGCTGATGAACATCGTTTCTCTTCATTGGAGTAACGACGGCAACGAGATCTGCAACAAGAACATCTATGTTGTGCTCTCGCAGAATTGAGGCTGCTGCAGAGCAGAGGGCATACGGTGAATCAATTACGGACATAGTCTGGTGCGTAGTCGTTTGTAGAATGCTCAGAGAAAAATTCTTCCCAATAACGATTCGATGCGGCTTTTATTAGTGCGAATTCAAGGAAAATTTGATGTTGCTTTGGTATACATGGAATGTGTTGAGCCGTTTCATCATTCGCGCTCAAATTACCAATACGCCATGGCCTTTAATCAAGAGTAGCGGTGCTAATTATCTCTTTTGTGATACTATCAAAAGAAGGGGAAGCAGGCGAAATGCTTGTGATAGTAGGAATTGGACAGAGTGGTCATGAATAGTGCGCATAAAATATTCCAACACGGGACGTAAGACAGAAGGCAACAGCGTGAGAAAAGTATGCCATGCTTGCGGACTACTTACGAGAGGCCTACTTCGTTTGAGAGTTCGTTCTCTTGTTCGCGTCCAACTACTTTGATCGCTGGAATCTGAGGAAGGAGAGTGCGTTGGAAGAGTAGCTGCAGAGTTTGATCCAGAGCCTGCTCAAAGTCCTCCGACCACTTCCATTCAATGAGGCCTTCACGCGCATCGGTGTCGGCTATAGCTTCTGCCTCCAGACATTGCTCCATGTCGGGAAGTTGCTCGGCAGCAAATGAACGGGTTAGCTGCAAAAGAAAAGCCTCACGCTCGGGTTGCGCTGAGCCAGCATCAAGGAGATACTCAGCGCGGCAAACCCACATCGCCATTGGCAGAGGCATGGCAAAAGCCATGTCCCACTCTTCCGATATATCAAGTCCACGCAAATCTCCTTCATCCTTCTGCCAGCAGAGCACACCTTCACTCGTCTCAAGGAGCTGTTTCGCATCTCCTACCTTGGATTCTATCGCAGCAGTGATTTCATACTGCTCATCAAGAATGATAGCTGCGCATTGCATGAGGTAGTCGGTAGGATGTGCGGACGCCATTCCATGGACATCACCAAGATGCTGCGCGAAGATGATGGAACCAGTATGCGTCCATCCACGCAGTAAACATGCTGTACTTGGGATGATGCGGAAATCGCTGTTGGTGACACCTCGGCCGTACCCCAAAGGAGACAACAGGGCAATCTCCACCATGTTTGCTAAAAGAAGTCGGGCACACTCATCTTCGCTGACACGTCGTATCTGGAGATTGTTTAGGCTTGCCATGTGTTCCAACCGCTCAACAAGGGGCTGAAAAAATACGTTATCAGGTACAGCGATTCTCAAGCGAAAAACTCCGTTTGGTGTGATGAAGTATGGATTGTTGTGGTATCAAGAACACTATGCCGCCGAGGACCCTTCTCTGCTCCGCGTGTGAGCGAGAAGAAGGCATTGGACGAAGAAAGTTTCAGACGTATGCATTGTTCTCCGACCGAAGGCTGCGGAGACCAACTATGACGTACTGAGACTAAATGCCATTTGCAAACCACTTGTTCAAAGCGTTTGGCAACATGTCGCGCCACGTTGGCCAATCATGCATGTAACTCTTGTTCCACACATCTACGTAGTTAGGGATTCCTTTTTGACCGAGAAGAATACCCATATCTGTTGATGACTGTGGATGCTCATAGTCACCCTGGCCTGTCATAAAATAGATATGCTTCTTCTGCCGAAGCATTGGTAGCCAATGATTGTCGTTCATTCCTGGCAAGTAGTGCACAGGTGAATTGTAAAAACAATTCTCATCCCAATAGCGCCCTGTGTACATCTTTAAGTTATAGGTGCCGCTCATAGCAATGGTGCCGTCGAAGAGGTCTGGTCGACGAAAGAGCGAGTTCGCTGCGTGGTATGCACCTAGTGATACACCACTGGTTACGATAGGAACGCGACCGTTACAGTCATTGTAGATGAAGGGAACAACTTCTTCGGAAATGTATCCATTGTACTGTTGGTGACGAATTGCTTTGTCGCGCGGCTTCATACTCGAGTTCAGCCAGCTTTCACTGTTGATCGAATTGATCGAATAGACTTTGATTTTTCCTGCCTCAATGAAGGGCTTTATCGACTGAATGAGATAGAATCGCTCATATTCTAGGTAGTCTGCCGCTGCGCTGGGAAAAAGCAGTAAGGCAAATCCGTAGGTGCCGTAGGCAACGATTTCCATGTTCTTGTTTAAGCGGGGACTCCACCAGGTGCGAATTTCACGTCTCATAATGTGCTTCAGGATAGATGAGGAATAGACTGCAAATATACGCAGACTATGCATCCGCCTTGTAGGCGAAGGACTTCCGAGGCTTTGGAGACTGACCCGGCATACAAACATGAAGCCCTGATTGCATCTGATCAGGTCAGTGACGGATGAATCCGTAAATTGCGACATTCCTATCGCCTTACACTCCGTACAACGGACACCATTCTATGATATCTGAATACCTCGAAGCTCTGGATAAACCGCAGTGCAACTGCGGAATTGTAGGGGTGTTTAACCACCCACAAGCCTCTGTTATGTCCTACTACGCACTGCACGCTCTGCAGCACCGCGGTCAAGAAGCCGCTGGTATTGTGAGTTGCTATCACGATGATGAACGCAACAAACAGCGTTTTGCCGCCCATAAGGACGAAGGACTGGTTTTGGATGTGTTTTCCGATAGTGAGGTCTTGACGACCAAGCTGCGTGGTAGTGCAGCCATTGGTCATAACCGTTACAGTACAACCGGTCGCAATTCCACAGCGAACATCCAGCCTTTCCATATCAATTACCGCAAAGGAAATCTCGCCCTTGCTCACAATGGAAACCTTACAAATACTCGCGTTCTGCGCGCAGCCTTGCAAGAAGAAGGCGCTATCTTCCAAACCACGACGGATAGCGAACTCTTTCTTCATTTGATCGCTAGAAGTCGTAAGGAAAGTCAACTCGAGCAAATCCGTGAAGCACTGCAAATAGCTCGCGGTGCCTATTCGTTGGCTCTACTTACGGAAACGGCTCTCTATGCAGCACGCGACCCTTACGGTTTCCGACCACTCTGCATTGGCAAAATCACAAATGCCGATGGAAGCACAGCCTACGTCGTCGCCTCTGAATCCTGCGCTCTGGATATCATTAGCGCTGAGTATGTACGAGATGTGCAACACAATGAGCTCATCGTTATTGACAACGATACAGTAGAGAATGGTCAAATCAAGTCGTACCTGATCGATGATGTGACACCCGAAGCACGTCACTGCATCTTCGAGTACATCTACTTCTCTCGCCCTGATAGTAAGATCTTTGGCAATAACGTTGATAAGGTGCGCCGAAAACTGGGCAAGAACCTTGCGCTGGAGAGTCCAGTCCACAACAACGAATACAAGAACGTCAGCGTCTGCGCGGTTCCCGATAGCGGCAATACAGCCACCTTAGGCTATGCGCGTGTGAACGAAAAAGAGAATGGAATTCCAACAAACTATGAGATCGGCTTGATTCGTAGTCACTATGTAGGGCGCACCTTTATTGCCCCGGGACAAGACTCTCGCGAGTTCAAAGTCAAGACGAAGTTTAATGCAGTGAAGGGAGTTATTGAAGGACGTAAAATCGTACTCATCGACGATTCCATCGTCCGCGGTACGACCTCCAAAGCCCTCGTCAAATTGGTTCGCGAAGCCAAGCCGGGTGAAGTACACATGCGTATTACCTCACCACCGATTACACACCCATGCAAGTATGGTATGGACTTCCCGAGTAGCGAGGAGCTTATTGCAAATCACCACGCTGATGAAGAAGCTATTGGTAAGGAACTTGGTGTTGATTCCCTTCGATACCTCTCGGTGAAAGCGCTGATGGATTCGGTCCCTCAAGAGGCAGGAATTGGTTATTGCACAGCCTGCTTTACAGGCAAGTACCCAGTCGAGATTGAGCTGGGCGCAAACAAGTACTCCACCGAAGAGTAAACAGTTCTGTAGCTCATTGCGAGTGTTCCAGAACAGAGAATTGTGAAAGATGAAGTTGCAGCATTTGCGACTCGTAAGGCTAGAACCTAATGTTCTAGCCTTTTTTTTGTTATGCACAAGCTTCGCTTGTGCTGTAGCTCTCAGGTGAGCAGGTGTTGGTGGAGACAAAAACCGCCATATTGGGTCATTGTAGAATACGCGATTCTCTACGCTTTCCTCGAAAGGTGATATGTACACCATGGTTCTGAAAATCGTTGCCTTCATGCTCGTACTTGTCTCGTTCTCCGCGGCACAGGATAGATCAAATGAGCGCTGGTACTTTGGCGCTAAACAAGGCTTGGACTTTTCGAGTAGCCCACCGAGAGTGTTAACTGATGGGATGAGTTCGCACGACGAAGGTTGCGCAGTCGCTTGTCATCCCTACAGTGGTGCGCTTTTGTTCTATACAGATGGAAACACCGTCTGGAACAGAAATCACATGGAGATGGAACGCGGAATAAACCCTAAGTACTCCTCGAGTGCGCAGTCAGCGCTGATACTACGACAGCCTGGTTCGCTTCGATACTATCATCTGTTTACAACCACGGTGCAGGGTAGAGAATCGGGTCGACACTTTATCATAGATATGGCGTTGAATGGCGGGCTTGGGAAGATTGTGAAAAGAGACACAAACTTTACGCAGCTTAGAGTATCCGAGAAACTCAGTGCAACAGCTGCAGCCAATGGTAGAGACTACTGGGTGCTTTTCAGAAAGACCGGTCAGGCAAACGCTGGCTTTCTTGCATACATGCTTAGCTCCGCTGGTCTCAATACAACTCCTGTTCTCTCCGCCGTAGGTAAAGAGCTCGATAAGACCTACGGAGTTTTCTCAAGTCAAGGCTGCATGAGTGTGAGCCCAGACGGAAAAACCATAGCTAGCGCAAACTATGGAGAGGATATTGAGATTTTCGATTTTGATAACAAAGCAGGGAAAGTCTCAAATGTTCGAACCTTGACGTTCAATACTGAGCATTACGGTTATGGGCTTGCATTCTCAGCGAGCGGAAAGTATCTGTATGCGAACTATCTCGTGCAAAACCCAAGGGACACGATTGTTCGATTCAATGTGCGCTCTCAGAACATCGCTGCAACCAGAGAGTTCGTTGGACAGAGTAAAAGTGGTTTCTTCGGACAACTATGTCTAGCCCCCGATGGCAAGATGTACGTTGCCACTCTATTTAGAAAGTGCCTTGCAGCAATTTCATATCCAGATTCCTCGAACCCGGTCTTCTCCGACAGCGCTATAGCTTTGCCTGGCCTGTCAACGCTTGGCTTGCCGAACTGGGTGCCCGTTGTGGACAATGCTGTTGCCGCTGGTGTGACTACACTGATCAGCTCGGAATACGCCTGCCTTGGTGGTACGATCACCTATACGATCACCTCAAAAATCGGAGATTCCCTGATTGCCGAAGTCCTCTTCGAGGATGGAAGTACTCGTATCATCACTGGACGCGACTCCATTCTTCAGTTTCGTCGATTGATCGCAAAAAAGCAGTATTACATTGTTCGCGCCATTGTTCGTTCAGGAGACAATCCGAATTCAGGACTGCGAGATACTGTTCGCATTCAGACAAATGCCTTCTATGATTGTTGTTCGAATGTGGTGCGCAATGGCAATTTCTATGCAGTTGCTACGGGAGGACAGTGCTTTACTGTTGAGTACACAACGGATATGGACTTCCGTGCGTCGCTTAGTTCTAATTGCCCCTATGTGGTTTCTCAACCTGGGCAACTCTCGAGTGAGGGGAGTGCAGCGTATGGGAATCGAAACTGGGAAGGCATGTCGCACTCTACCGTAGGAGGCTTCTTGCTCTACGGCGAAACAGTTCCCAATCTACCTCAGCGTGCATGGATTCAATCAGTACCTGTCTGGAAGAATCGACAATACCTCTTCCAAGCTTTTGTGAAGAACACGGAAAAGATTCCGCGATTTGATACCACCGGTTGCTCGCTCAGATTTGCATTGGTCGCATCTCAGAATGGACGCGTTGATACAGTTGCAGTACTTCAGAATGTTGCTTACCGCGACGGCTGGCTCAGCTTGGGCGGGAACTACCAGCCACAAGCAGATGACCAAGTGGAACTCGCAATAGTAGTTCAGTGCATCAGCAAGTCTGCCAACAGTTTTGGATTCGGCATTGACGATATTCAATTCACCGCCATCCCATATCTGAACATTGATGCTGGGGTCGACACCATCGTATGTAGAGGCAAGAGCCAACAGATTTCTGCACGTGTTCAAGGCGGTGTTAGTGTGCGATGGACACCCGCAGCGGGTTTGTCGAACGACACAATTCTCCAACCACTTTTCGACGCCGCACAATCCAGAGTCTATCATCTAACCGTGTACGACACCAATGGCTGTGTGGCTCAGGATAGCGTCTACCTTGAGGTTGTAGATCCCGAAACCCTTTCTATCCAAGCTCAGAAGAACGAGCTATGCCCGGGAGATTCCGTTCAGCTGCGAGTTGACGAAGGCTTTCAAAGTGTCCGTTGGTCAACCGGTGATTCAGGACCGAGTGTACGGATTACACAGCCGGGCAGCTACTATGCCGAAGCGATTGATAAGCATGGTTGCCAGGTATTCTCCGATACTGTTCGCATACGCGAAGCTGAACGTATCAGCGCTTCTCTCGTCTTACCAGACTCCTTCAACATCTCAGCTGGAAAGGTGTTCTATCTTCCACTTGTATTGCAGGCAGACAAGCGCTTATTGAAAGGTGCGTCGTTCATCGCATATGGACGCTGCCGTAGTTCTGTCCTCTTACCAAAAATCCCGCTTCAAGTGAGCGGTCGCGATCAGGACTGGACTTTGTTTGAGGTATCAGGAGAGGTCACCGAGTCAGACACGCTCAGCTTCTTAAAGTTCACTGCACTCTTGAGTGTTGATCGAATGTCTGAGGTCATTATTGACTCTCTTTGGTTGAATCGTTCTTGCACCATTGATGTACAAAAGCACCCTGGCGCTGTGTATATACAAGCCTGTTGGGTAGGTGGAGGCGTCGTGCTTCTTGAATCCAAAGGAACCTTGCTTGGCTTGTACCCGAATCCAGCAGATGAGCAAGTAATAGCCTTGATTGGTGGCGAATTAGGAGCAGAGCTGTATGTAGAGCTTTATGATGCAATCGGTGTACTTGAAAAACGACAGAAGGTCATCAGAAGTAGTTCCTCTGATCCACTTGTTATCAGCCTTGAAGGATTAGCATCTGGTGCTCACACAGTCGTACTGCACTGTGACGGCGTGATGAGTCGCGGTCGTGTAATCAAGAGATAGGGCGCGGCATATGCAGTTGTGTGATCAACGAAGTGTTTCTTCCAGTATTCAATGGGCTTGAGGAGCTGGCGTTGCAGCCCGAAGGGCTGCCGCCATACTGAAAAATCTCCAGCAGATGAGTGTTGCATGTTTGTAACAAGCTTAGGGTCTGGTACCCAGGCGAACATTGACGTTGATGCCGTGCTTGTTGATTTGATCAACGAGGATTTGCAGATTGCTCATGGCAGAGTCAAGCTTGACAGCCATGTTTTTGTCGTAGATAAGTTTGCCAACACTACCTTCACCCTTGCGGATTTCCGAGACCACATCGTTGACATCAAAGATGAGGTGGTCAACGCGCGTGAGAGTGGAGTCAGCATTGACGAGTATTTTCTGAGCGCTGCTCGCGGCGTTGTCGAGTTTGCGAATGAGACTGGAAACGTTCGTATCGTTTTCTTGAACTAGGCGCTTTAGGTCTTCGCTCAGGACGCGGAGGTTTGTAATAGACGTCTGAATGTTGCCGCGGTTGGCATCGAGAATCTGACGAAGCGAAGCGATAGAGCTGTTTGCATTCGAAGCCGTCTCTTTCAAGTCTTGAACGAATTTCCCATCAGCCATCAGTTTGGTGAGTGAGGTTGAGATGGTATCGAGGCGACGGAGTAGAGTTTTGGCGTCACCAGAGACCTCGCCAATAAAGGTCATCAGTTCGCCAAAGTCTGGAGCAACCTGACCATTGATCAATTGTCCATTCCAAGGACTGTTAGCCTTGCCCGTCACCAGTTCGATTTTCTTTCCACCGGTGAGTTCCAGAATGGTGAGGCGAGCACTGACGTCGCTCCGTAAGTCCGAAACATCATCCATAAGTACTTCAATCAGTACGCCGTTGGTGTCTGGCTTAACAGAGCTCACTTGTCCTCGCTTCAACCCGTTCACAAAGACTGGTGCGGTATTCTCGATGCCGCTTGCACTTGAGAAGTGGATAGGTATTGTTTTTACAGAGGGGGAGACGCTGCAGCCACGGCCCAGAGTTATACCGATGACGAGGAGGATAACGCCGATGATTGCGACGATACCGACGCGAATTTCAGTTTTTCGAATACTTTCGTTGGAGGCCATGCTGGATAGTGATTGCGGTGACGGCTGCCAAACTACGACACGCAGCTCTAGGCACAAAAAAGCCCCGAAGAAATCAGGGCTTAAGAATTCCAAGCCAAACAGTACTTGGCGTGTTGTAGTCTATTAAACGTGCAGGCTAGAAGGGAATATCATCTTCACCACTTGAAGCATTTGGAGCGGTGCCTGGGTTGAACTCAGTTCCGCCTCCCGTACTCTCTTCACTTCGTTTGCCGTCGAGAAGAAGCATGTTGTCGGCAACGACTTCTGTAAAGTACTTCTTACTTCCGCTGGCGTCTTCGAAGATGCGAGTTTGCAAGCGACCTTCAATGTAGACGCGGGATCCGCGGTGCACTAGACGTTGAATGATCTCTGCCAGACCTCGCCATGCGATGACTGTATGCCATTCTGTGTGTTCCTGGTACTGACCATCTTTATCTTTACGCGATTCTGTTGTTGCCAAACGAAACTGTGCAACAGGTATTCCGCCGGCAGTAAAGTTTACGTCTGGATCTTTGCCAACGTTGCCGATAAGCATCACTTTGTTGAGACTGCGCGACATATCCTACCCCCATCGTGTAGTATAATGAAAATTCGATTAAATTTTCTGCGAATCTGGCGTGCGTGTTTCCCCTTGCAGTGCTAACAACTTACAGCCCACAGCAGAAATAATCAACAAAAAAAGAAGAGAGGACCAGAGATTGATGGTAGAAGCTATCTGCTTTTACTGCAATGAGGATAGCTCGTGTCTGGCAATAACCAGTTTCTGAACTTCACTCGTACCTTCGCCAATAGTCAGCAGCTTCGAGTCGCGCCAATATTTCTCTACCGGAAAGTCTTTAATGTATCCGTAACCTCCATGAATCTGTACGGCTTCCTCAGCCACATTCACACAGATCTCGGACGCAAAAAGTTTTGCCTGTGATGCCGTTTTTCCAAAGGCTTGTCCTTCATCTCTCATCCAAGCCGACTTATAGGTAAGCGCACGTGCTGCATCAATGTTCATGCTCATACGTGCTAACTTCATCATGATTCCTTGTTGGTCGCCGATAGGTTTGCCAAACTGGATGCGTTCGCGAGAATACTTCAATGCTGCTTCGAAGGCTCCTTGAGCCAAGCCCACACTGAGAGCGGCAATCGAAATACGACCTCCATCAAGGATCTGCAGTGCTTGTACAAAGCCTTCTCCTTCGTTTCCGATGAGGTGATCGGCAGGAACTTTTACATTGTCGAAGGTCAACGATGCTGTGTCGCTGCAGCGCATACCAAGTTTGTTTTCTTTCTTGGAAGGGAAGAAACCTTCCATGCTCTTGTCGATAGCAAAAGCACTGATGCCTTTCTTGCCCTTTGATGGGTCGGTCATTGCCATCACGACAGCGATATCACCAACGTTTCCGTGTGTAATGAAATTCTTGGAACCATTGAGAATGTAGTAATCACCTTCGCGACGAGCTGTAGTCTGCGTTCCGCCTGCGTCGGAGCCGGCATTTGGTTCTGTTAAGCCCCAGGCACCCATTGTGTCGCCAGCAGCTAAGCGCTTCACATACTTCTGACGCAACATCTCCGATCCAAAGCGAAAGATATGTGAGGTACATAAACCGTTGTGCGCTGCCACGCCAAGTGCAATAGCTGGACATACACGAGCGACTTCTTCAACGGTGATCGCGTATTCCATGTAGCCAAGTCCAGAACCGTTGTAGTCAGCAGGGATAACAACGCCGAGGAAACCCAGATCAGCAAGCTTGCGGAATATCTCGTGAGGGAACTCTTGACTTTCGTCATAGTACGAGACATGAGGTCGAATCTCGTTCTCTGCAAATTCTCGAATAGCTGCGCGAATTGCTTCTTGTTCTTCGCTTAGTCCAAATCCAAATGCGGCTGATGTGTCCACGGTTGCTTTCGTTTTGTGATTGAGTGCTCAGTTGAGCCGGACAGCAATTTAATGAGGAAGGTCGATTCGCGGCATATGCTTTCGAGCTTGTGGAGCTGTAGGCTTCCCTTTCACTTGTTCAGTTCTCGGGAAATTTGTGCGGAATGCTTCGCTGCGCCATGCTTGTTCCCAAGTTCCTGCCGAATACGATTCGGCTTTTGTCGGTTGATAGGGCTAGATGCTGGAATATTGCGAAATTGTCCTTATAACTCCTGAGCCATAACAATTCTGCCCTGTATGCAGCTTCCTTCAACAGAAACAACTCCATCAACGCTGTTTTCAACTTTTGAGAAGCACGGGATGTTTCTGAGTTTTGTGCTCTTAGCCAGCCTTAAGACCTTGCTTTTTCTGTCGAACTGTGATTCAATCAGCGCTAATGAACGGTGGTACTTCGCACTCATGTATGGCGCTTTGTGGGTGCTTTTCACAGTGGTTGTGTTCAGTCCTGGACTTTTCTTGCGACCGAGGCCTGCCTTCTGGTATTTCATGACGCTAAGCTCCGCCTTGTCCCTCGTTTTACTCTTCGATACCTGGTACTACCGTGGCTTTCAGATGTTTTTGTCGTGCTATACCGTACAACAATCCGACAATCTACAGGGTCTCGGCGCCAGCATAGCATCCATGTCGCGTACGAGGGATCTGCTCTACTTTCTTGATATCCTCATTCTTTTTCGGCTTTTCCGAGATCAGAGCATGCGGCTATTGCATCACAAGGTACAGGTAAAGCTCGCCCAAGGTCTCATCGTTTTTGCCGTCTGCTCGATTGCCATTGCTGACTATCTGCACGAGATCTATCGTGAAAACCCTTTGTTCTATAGTTGTTTTGTGCAGAACAAAACGATGCATAATCTCTCTCCCATTGGCTTCCACACCTGGGATGCTTATGAATACCTTCGTGACAATGAGGGAAGTAGTTTGAGCGCGGCTGATTCGACAGAGATTGTGCAGTACTTTCAAGCGCATCGAGAAGCCGACACTTCTTCGTTGGCGTCGGCACTTGAAGGCAAGAACCTACTGATTCTCCAGATAGAGTCGTTGGAGGCATTTGTGCTTGGTCAGTCGATTGACGGACAGGTCATCACTCCGCGCATCAATACACTCTTAGAGCAATCTCTGAGCTTTTCGAACTTCTTCGAACAAGTAGGGAATGGTACCAGTTCTGATGCAGACTTGATGGTCAATACCGGACTCTATCCTCCACGCAAAGGCTGCGCCTTTTTCCGTTTCGGAACGAACACCTACAACTCACTTCCGCATTTACTTGCCGAGAAGGGTTACCAGAGTTTGGCGATTAAGGCCGACAAAGCCAGTTACTACAACTGGAAGGTTGCGCTTTCGAGCATGGGCTTTATGCAATGTTTGGATGCTGATTCCTTTCAGCCTCATGATATGTTCGGAGCTATGCAGAGCGATAGCTCTGTTCTCTTCCAGAGCCTGGAATTCATACGTCAACTCCCGCAACCCTATTACACCTTTCTTGTCACTGAAAGTCTGCATAGTCCTTTCATTATTCCTCGGGATAAACACGAGTTAGGTCTGAGTCCGGAGTTGCAATCTTCGATCATTGGATCGTACTTGCAGACCGTTCATTACGTAGACAAGCATATTGGAGCAATGATTGATGCAATGGACTCACTCGGAATGCTTGAGAATACGGTGGTCGTGCTGTATGGCGATCACAGCGCACTCCACAAGTACTATAACGATCGGGTGCAAGCCTTTCAACCCTCACAGTCATGGTGGTTAGACCCGAAACCACGCTTGCCATTGATTATCTACTCGAAGGGTATGCAGGCCCGACGCGTTGATACGTTCGGTGGCCAAGTGGATGTATTCGCAACGCTCTGCTCACTTCTTGGCGTTGACGCCTCACGTGTGCAGAACGCTAGCTTTTCGAAAAACTTATTGAGCACCAAGAGGAAGGCGTGCATACTCTACGATGGTAGCTGTCTCGGCGATGCAGAATCTGTTCAGAAGGAAAGTAGCGATCTGAACCAAGCTCTTGTGCTTTCTGACAAGATTATCTGCAGCTCCTATTTTGGGAAACGCCGCGCCGCGCCTCAACCAGGAAGTTCTCAGCCCGCAAGCAACAACTCGGCGAAATAGCGCAAGCTGTCCTGAAATCGCGTATTAGTGAGGAGAGCACAGGAGTCTGCGCTCCGAGTCGTGAGCGCGATTCACGAAAGGCTACCCTGCAGATTTGAACCAGGAATTGCACTATTGCTCATTCTACTGGACGACTTCTCAATTCTCTGTGTCGAACTTGCAGTCCGTGTACATCTTTCGTCTGCTCCTTCAAAATACCCGACCATCCTTCTACGTCATGGCAGATCGCATTCCTATAGTGTAGAAATGCGCTATGTTTGCCCACTCTCTTAGCACAGCACTTCCTATCCTATGAAGCTTCTTTACTCCTATCTCCGTCAGTACAAATCCTTGGTCTTTCTGGCACTTTTGCTAGCGGCTATTAACCAGACATTCTCGCTTCTGGATCCGTACGTCTTTCGTCTCACGATCGACAATGTCGTGATGAAGTATGACAAGTTGGTATTGTCAGAGTTTGTGACGAAGATTCTCACCTTTCTCGGCCTTTCGGTTGGCGCTGCATTTGTCTCTCGCGTAGCCAAGAACTTTCAAGACTACTTCGTGAACTACATCGTGCAGAAGGTTGGAGCTCAGATGTATTCTGACGGACTGAAGCACTCATTGCAATTGCCCTATTCTGTGTTCGAAGATCAACGCAGTGGCGAGACCCTGAGCATACTTCAGAAGGCGCGAACTGATGTAGAGCGAGTGGTGAATGCTGGGATCAATGTGCTGTTTACCTCGATCATCGGACTTCTCTTCGTAACGATCTATGCATTTACGGTGCACTGGGCAGTTGTGCTCATCTACTTCAGCACCGTTCCATTGATTGGGATGGTTAGCTCGCGTATGAGCAAGCGCATTAAGAAGATGCAGAAGGTTATTGTCAGTGAAACTACAGCGCTCAGTGGATCAACAACAGAGTCCTTGCGGAACATTGAGTTGGTGAAGTCGTTGGGTTTGGCTGGACAAGAAATCAAGAGACTCAATGGCGTTACGAACAAGATCCTTGATCTTGAGCTTAAGAAGGTGCGTTATATCCGTAGTCTGAGTTTCATTCAGGGTACAACTGTGAACTTTTTGCGCACCTGTATTCTGTTTCTCATGTTCTATTTGGTTTTTGATAAGCAGATCACGATTGGACAAATGTTCTCGCTGTTCATGTACAGCTTCTTCATATTTGGTCCGCTCCAAGAACTCGGTAACATCATCAACATCTTCCGTGAGTCTGAGGTATCTCTCAATAATCTTGAGAAGATCTTCAGTATGCCAGTTGAAGTAAAGCCTGAGCATCCACAGATGATACATGGTATTGAGACCATCCGTATGGATAAGGTGAGCTTCAAGCATCAATCTGCGTCGCACAATGCACTGGATCAGGTGACGGTTCATGTTGACCGTAAAGAGACAGTTGCTTTTGTTGGACCTTCTGGTTCAGGCAAGACGACACTCGTCAAGCTCTTGGTAGGACTCTACCAACCTATATCAGGCTCGCTCCAGTATAACGATGTCGAATCATCGAGTATCGATTTCGATGTGCTTCGCAATCGAATTGGTTTTGTGACGCAAGACACTCAACTGTTCAGTGGTTCCATTCGCGACAATCTCCTGTTCGTCAATCCAAGTGCAACGGATGACGATTGCTTTGATGTACTGCGCAAAGCAGCGTGCGATTCGCTGCTGTCGCGTGCTGATCGCGGACTCGATACCGTTATTGGCGAAGGTGGCGTGAAAGTGAGTGGTGGTGAGCGTCAACGATTGTCTATTGCGCGCGCACTCCTCCGTCAACCAGACTTGCTCATTTTCGACGAAGCAACGAGTGCACTCGATTCTATGACTGAAGAGGAGATTACACAAACAGTTCGTAGTATATCGCAAAGCAAAGAGCAGATTACGATTATGATTGCCCATCGTTTGAGCACGATTATGCATGCAGACCGCATCTACGTTCTAGAGCGAGGTCGCGTTGTTGAGCAAGGGACGCACCGAAACCTTCTCGACGAGAAAGGTTTGTACTATGCTATGTGGCGTCAACAAATTGGTGAGCGCAAAGCAGGAGACCTGAGTAGTGCCTCGTTGAATTAGTATTGAATTGTTCGTTCTGCTGAAGTGCACGCGTTATGATATCTGCAATAAGAGTCTGATTCTCTCGAGAGCAAACATTAGTAGGCAGAGAGCTTCGCTTACACGTGTGACACACTGATCAGTAGTGAATTCTACCTAATGCATATGACACCATCAGTACGCATTGTCGGATTGAACGTCTATCCAGTAAAGTCATTTCAAGGCATCTCGTTGAGTCAAGTACAACTTGCAGAACGTGGCTTTGTGCATGATCGAGAGTGGATGGTTGTTGATGAGCAAGGACTCTTTGTGTCGCAAAGAGAAGAGCAGCGCATGGCTCTTATGTCAACCTCACTAACCAGCACTGAGCTCGTTCTCAACTTCCCAAACATTGGTCGTTGTCATATTCCTTTACATTCTGAGCCCGAGCAGTCGCTTGAAGTTAGGGTGTGGGAGGATAGCTGTGTTGCAGTTGATCAAGGTAGGGAAGTTTCAGACTTCTTGGCTCATTGCTTTCAGCGTACATTAAAATTGGTGCGGATGTCAGCTTCTACATTGCGTGGAGTTGAAGCACATCATCAAGCGCTCGTTAAGCGGCAAGTCAGTATGCATTTTGGCGACTCACAACCCATACACCTCGTCAACATGCAGTCCCTCCAAGATCTAAATTCACGTCTTGATCAAGCAGTGAGCGCTAATCGTTTTCGTGCGAACATCCTTGTTGATGGTCTGGAAGCTTATGCCGAAGACCGACTGCGAAGCTGCAGAATTGGACAAACGCAGTTCGTTCAATCGAAAACAACCAGTCGCTGTGTTATTACCACTATAGATCAGCGCTCGGCAGACAGTACTCAGGAGCCCTTGCGAACTCTGGCCTCATATCGTAGTGCAGATAATCGTGTGGTGTTTGGATCGTACCTCATTCATCAGCAGGTAGGAGCTACGCTGCGCGTTGGAGATGTCGTAGAAGATGTAGAACGAGAACCGTCATAATAGTCAGTGCATACCTGAGCGTGCGCAGCGCGCTCGGGTATGCCTGAGTATAGAAGTCATTCAAGGAGTGCAGAGCTGCTCTGTGAGGTCTGTTCGCCAGAATACACTAAACTCCAAAGCGCTATCTACCTGTAGCACCACCGAGGGAGCAGTTTGACGCTAGTCGTTGCGATTTGTTTGGCCTGGCTGCGTTGTGAATCGCAAGTACGGACGTACTTCGGTCCAGCCTTCCGTGAACACACCTTGCGCTTCTTCATTACTCATACTTGGAACAATGATACAATCATCACCATTGCTCCAGTTTGCAGGCGTCGCCACAGGGTACTTAGTAGTAAGTTGAAGAGAATCGATCACACGTAGAATCTCGTTGAAGTTGCGACCAGTTGAAGAAGGATAGCATAAGGTTAGCATAATTCTCTTGTCGGGTCCAATAACAAACACCGATCGCACTGTTAACGTCATGCTAGCATTTGGATGAATCATCTCATACAGTTGTGAGACTCTGCGATCTTCGTCTGCAATGATGGGAAAGTTGACTGTTGTGCGTTGTGTTTCGTTGATGTCTTTCACCCACGACTCATGCATGTGTAGGGGATCGATGCTAAGGGCAATGACCTTGACCTTGCGTTTTGCAAACTCTTCGTGCAGACGTGCTGCTTCTCCAAGTTCCGTTGTACAAACCGGTGTGTAGTCGGCTGGGTGTGAAAAGAAGACGACCCAGTTGTCTCCTATCCATTCGTGAAAGTTGATGACGCCATACGTGCTCATGGCGCTAAAATCCGGGGCGATGTCGCCTAGACCTAGACTCATGTGTGGAACCCCATGAAGTGAAAAAGTCTGAAGATACGCTTGGCTTGAGACATAAAATCTCCTCCATGATTGAAGAATTTTATAGCTGCAATTCGATTCAAAATTTCTTTCGTAGATAAGCGCAACAAATTAAAATATCCGTACACTAAAAAAGCACCTCCTCCTTCAATGGCATCGTTTGACAATTCACGTAGATGACTGATTTATAGTGATTTAGATAATAAGAGCGAAACATCAAAATTAGTTTGATACAATGCAGCCTGAAGGTTGGGAATGTGCAACCGCTTCTAAGCCGTGGTAGGGGATACGGGTAGAGGAATCACAAAACATCGTCATGAAGAATACAGATTCACAGCAAAAAGCAGTAGTCATTGGTGCTGGCTTCTCCGGACTGTCGGCTGCATCGCATCTCGCATCAAAGGGTTTTGATGTGCGACTTGTTGATAAGAACAGACAAGCCGGAGGCCGTGCGCGTACCTTTAGCGAGCAAGGTTTCATGTTCGACATGGGTCCAAGCTGGTATTGGATGCCTGATGTGTTTGAGAGTTTCTTTGCGCACTTTGGCGCAAAGGTTGAAGACTACTATGAGCTTCAGAGACTTTCCCCTTCGTACCGCGTGTTCTTCGAGAACGAGCAATGCGTTGATGTTCCCTCAGACATTGATGAACTCTATGCGTTGTTCGAGAGTTTCGAAAAGGGTAGCGCAGTACACTTGCGCGAGTTTCTTGAAGAAGCCGAGTATAAGTACCGCGTGGGAATGCAAGATCTGGTGTACATGCCTGGTCGCTCTTTGATGGAATATGCTGACCGACGTGTCTTCGGCGCGGTGTTTAAACTCCACATGCTTCGCTCCTTTCACTCCTATGTCAGTTCGCATTTCAAAGACTCACGTATCATACGTCTGCTCGAGTTTCCCGTGCTCTTTCTCGGCGCACATGCGCGGAATATTCCGGCGATGTATAGCATGATGAACTACGCCGACATGATACTAGGCACCTGGTATCCTAAAGGTGGCATGCACCGAATTGTAGAAGCGATGGTAAGCGTAGCCAAGAAACAGGGTGTGCAGTTTGACCTTGGATGCGAAGTGCAAGGTTTTGGAATCGTTGATGGAGCTATTCGAACTGTTCGCACAAATCAAGGTGAGATCGAAGCAGATGTTGTGCTGGCATCTGCAGACTATCATCACATCGACCAACAGTTGCTACCTAAAGAGTATCAGAGCTACACAGCAGACTATTGGTCTTCTAGAACACTTGCTCCGTCAAGCTTGATTTACTACGTAGGAATTGAGGGTCGGGTTGATGGACTTCTTCACCACAACCTCTTCTTCGACAGAGATTTCGACAAACATTCAGCCGAGATCTATGATACACCGCAGTATCCAAGCGACCCGCTCTTTTATCTCTGTGTTCCATCGAAGACCGATGCTACTGTTGCTCCTGAAGGCTGTGAGAACTTCTTTGTTCTGATACCCACAGCACCTGGGATTGCCGACACCCCAGAGATACGAGAGCATTACTTCCAGATGGTGATGAAGCGCATTGAAGAGCGGAGCGGGCAGTCACTCATGCATCGCATTGTGTTACGGAGAGACTATGCTTATAGCGACTTCGTGCGCGACTATAACTCATTCAAAGGCAACGCCTATGGCTTGGCAAATACCCTGAGTCAGACAGCTATCCTCAAACCATCAATGCAATCAAAGAAGCTGAGAAATCTATACTACGCCGGACAGTTAACGGTGCCGGGACCTGGAGTTCCGCCATCATTAGTTTCCGGACAGATAGCAGCACAGGAAATTCACAAAGACTATCTCAAGACACATGGCCACTAAAGAACTCTTTGATGATATTTCATACGATACCAGCAGAATGACAACGCTGCGGTACAGCACCTCGTTCTCGCTCGGTATTCGCTTTCTTGACAAGCGTTTCCGCGAAGCCATTTTCAATATATATGGCTTTGTTCGATTCGCCGACGAGATCGTTGACACCTTTCATGATTATGATAAGGAAGATCTCCTTCGTTCTTTCATTGCGGACACAGCCAAGGCGATCGATCAAGGTATAAGCCTGAATCCTATCCTCAATAGCTTTCAGAAAACTGTTCGTCAGTATCAGATACCACAAGAACTGATCGACACCTTTTTGCAGAGCATGGAAATGGATCTGCAACCCGTGGACTACTCAGCGGATGACTACAAGCGATACATACTAGGATCTGCTGAAGTTGTTGGCCTGATGTGCCTGAAAGTGTTCTGTGAGCGCAATGATGAGCTGTATAATGAGCTTCGTCCGGCAGCCATGAGTTTGGGCGCTGCCTTCCAGAAGATCAATTTTCTGCGTGACATACGGGAAGACGCCATGGAACTCGACCGAAGCTATTTCCCTGGCTTGGACATTGCCCGCTTCGACGAGGAAGCGAAGCGTGAGATCGAGAAAGACATCGCTTCCGACTTCGCATCAGCCTTCAAAGGAGTCTTGAAACTGCCCAAAGATGCCCGATTTGGCGTTTATCTGGCGTATAGCTACTACTATGAGCTCTACCGGAAAGTGCGAAAGGTTCCAGCTGAGGAGCTCATGAACCGACGTATTCGCATAGCAGATTGGCAAAAAATGCGTATTCTGGTACAGTGTTTAGTCAGACATTATCTGAACTGGTTATGAAAATCTTGGTGCTAGTGTTGATCTGTACGGGATTCGTGCAACTTCACTCGCAATCGGCACAAGTCAGTCTCGAGCAGTTGCGAGCAAAGTTCCACGAAGCAGCGAAATCATCCGACGCAGCAGATGAATTCTCCGATATGGTTGAGACGCTGACAGAGCAACATCCTCTACACTTCGGTTATCGCGGTATGGCAGATATGCTCCAGGCGCAGTTTTCGTATAACCCCTATAACAAGCTGAAGTACTTTCGGCGCGGCAAGGAGAAATTGGAACGTGCTATTGCCCTTGCACCACACAATGTAGAGCTACGGTTCTTGCGCTTTGCGGTACAGGTAAAATCGCCATCCTTATTAGGATATAAAGACCATATTGAGGAAGACAAAAAATGTCTGCTTCAGTTTGTCGATGCCCAAAGAATCAAGCTCAGTGATAAGGATCTTCTGCAGCGTATTGTCAATTTCATGAAGTCGAGCGAGTGTTGTACCGACTCAGAGCGCAAACGGGTGACCGCCTCTGATTAGTTGGTCCGTACGACAATGCGCACAGTATACTAATCGTCAATCTGACTTTAGAAGCATATCATGGAAGCACAACCCACATCACCATACTATGAGTTGCAGACAAAGCAACTTTTGCGCATCTCGCTCGATGAAGCCTGGAGCTTCTTCAGTTCACCCATGAATCTGGAGAAGATCACTCCGCCTCACATGAACTTTCGCATACTGTCTGGTTTTGAAGAAGGTATCACCCGCGAAGGCATGTTGATCTGTTATAAAGTAAGTCCTGTTCTTGGTATCCCACTCACCTGGGTCACGAAGATCACAAATGTGCAAGCACCGAATGTTTTTACAGACATTCAGCTCAAAGGTCCCTACGCCGAATGGATACACACGCATCGTTTCCGCGCGGTATCTGGAGGCGTGGAAATGATCGACGAGCTGAAATACCGACTGCCCTTCGGACTACTCGGCAGAATTGTACACCAACTGTTTGTGCGCAAGCAGATTGAAGACATTTTTTCATATCGCTCCAAAGCATTGGAGCAACGCTTTAACTCTCTATGACAATTCTCAGTAATACGCTTTATCTCTTAGCTGCTTTTGCAGCAATGGAGTGCGTTGCTTGGTTGGCACATCGCTTTCTCATGCACGGCCCACTTTGGTTTCTTCATGAAGACCATCATACAAAAGGTGAGCAGGGATTCTTTGAACGCAATGATGCCTTCTTCGTGATATTTGCCACTCCTGGTATCTTACTCCTTGGTACTGGTGTCGCTCAAGGTTTCGATCTTCCATACTTCTGGCTGGGCCTGGGCATTACCCTCTACGGTTTCGCCTACTTCCTTATTCACGACGTCTTCATTCACCAACGATTTCGTTGGCTGCGCAACGCAAACACGGTGTACTTCCGTGCAATCAGGCGCGCACACAAGATGCACCACAAACATTTGACCAAGGAAGATGGTGAGTGCTTCGGCATGTTGTGGGTTCCAATTAAGTACTACCATGAAGCAGCAAACAATTCGCTGAATGATCGCATAACTTCCTTACCTCCGCAAGCTTGAGGCACATGGGACATAGCACCTATCTTCTCATTAACCTCGCGTCTGTCTTTGTACCGTTCCTGGCAAGCTTCCACCCGCGTCTTCAATTCGTGCGACGTTGGTTTGCCTTTTGGCCCGCATGTGCCATCAGCGCAGCACTGTTTGTTCTCTGGGATATGCTCTACACCCATTGGGCTATTTGGGGCTTTAACGAACGCTATCTCCTTGGCGTCTCACTAGGAAACTTACCTCTGGAAGAAGTCCTCTTCTTCGTGTGTATTCCGTATGCATCTCTTTTTACGTATCACTGCTTGAATGAACTTGGTGCGCCAGCACCATCTGCACGCACAACACAAGTCATTAGTTGGGCATTGGTTGTTCTGCTTTTTGTGCTGGGAATGCTCTACTCCACTCGGTTGTACACATCGGTCACCTTTATTCTCTGCGGTGGATTTCTCTTCATGCTCGCCCGCAGCAAAGCTGCGTGGCTCGGCGCATTCCTTCGATCCTATGCTGTGATTCTTATCCCTTTCTTTGTGGTGAATGGAATACTAACTGGAACGCTCTTGGATGAGCCGGTGGTTTGGTATGACAACTCACACAATCTGGGAATACGCTTAGGAACGATACCTGTAGAAGATGTCTTTTACGGTATGCTGATGCTCCTGCTCAATACTTCTCTTTATGAATTCTTTCTTCGACGCGGTCTTCACAAGCAAAGCATCGCGCGGTAGATCGAAACCTCGGGTTCTCGTTTTTCCCTTCGACTTCCTTTCGCACTACCTACGCTGCATGCAGTTGGCTAGTTGGTGTCGGGATGATATCGAATTCATCTTCGCACACTCAAAGCGCTATGCCTCTTGGTTGCATGCTGATCAATGGCCGTGTTTCGACTACGATGATACTGATGCGGATATCATTCTTGAGTACTCAACACGCTTCGACTTCAGCTGGATGAGTGAAGCAGAACTCGAGAGAGTACTCCGTCAGCAGATTGCATTGATAGAACAATATGAACCTGATATGGTGATGGGCGACGCGTCGATGACCCTGAATATGGCCGCCGAGTATTGTCAGGTTCCTTGCGTGAAAATTGTGAATGGCTACATGACGAAGTACTACGCCGTGCCACGTCCTCTGCCCTCAATTCATCCCTTAGCTCCTCTGTTTCGTGTTCTGCCAAACTGGATACGAAAACCGGCAACTCAGCTTGGCGAGCATGTACTCCTTCGACTGGCTCATCGCCCATTTGCGACTCTTCGCTCGAAGTATGGTTTGACGAAACGTCGTTCGTTCCTTGATGAACTGGAAGGGCAGACCACGCTCATTTGCGATCTTCCCGAGCTCTTTCCACAAAAGCAATTGCCAAGCAATGCGATGATCGTTGGTCCGCTGTTCTATCACAAGCGAGACGAAGATTCAGATCTGAGCGAGTTGTTGAGTGATAGCAAAAAGAACATTCTGGTGTCGCTTGGAAGTACAGGAGAACTTGAGCACTTCCAGTGGCTCTGCGACGAACGATGCGCTGAGTTCAACATCATTGTCAGCGGACGCAATGCAGAACTGCTGCAAGGTCCGCATATTCGTTCGCGACGCTTTATCAATCACAACCTTCTTCTCCCCAAGGTTGATGTGCTGCTGTGTCATGGAGGTAATGGCACCATTTATCAGGCTCTTTCTCATGCAGTGCCCATTGTAGCATGTCCGAATTTCTTTGAGCAAGAATACAACATGCAGAGAGTTGAGTTGATGCAACTGGGAGCTAGTCTGAGTCCGAAGGCAAGTGTTTCGGAAGCCTTACACTGTCTCCGTACCTGGTCGACACGCAAGAACAGTACTGAGCTGCTACAGTTCCAGCGCCAAGTGCACGAGTTTCTTCGACGATATGAAGACACAGGGAGTTAAACGCTTCAGGGTGAACAGAGCAGATTCGGTTTTGGCAACGAAGGACATAAAAAATGCGCTGGGACGATTGTCGCAGCGCATGAGATGTATCGAACTGAGCAGCACAAAAGGCTCAGTGTTTATTAGTGATCGTGGCTACCACTACGGTATTGACAGCACTTTGGAAGCTTGTTATAGACTTCCTCAGACGCGATCATGTCTTCTGTGTCATATCCTTGCGCGACGATCATCTCTTTGATTTTTTGCAGAGTGATGACAGCACTATCGTAGCGGACAACAAACAGCTTCGCTTTTTTGTCCCACGATGCACTTTCTACTCCCTCAGCATGTTTAAAAGGAGACTCAATCTTCTTCTTACAAGAACCGCAGTTCCCTGAAACGTGCAAGGTGTCGGTCTTCACTTGCGCGCTGAGTTGAACGCCTAGTACAAATACAAGCAGAGCAATGAAAGTTTTCATGGTGTATGGAATATTGATGAGAAGGATGAAAAAGGTGAATACTACTCAGCAGCTGCATGTTCCTGCGCTGCCTTGAGCCTGTGCAAAATTATCTTAATGCGTATACCCATGAGTACATGATTTTTGTCAAGAAGTGTATAATTCAAAGCTCGCGACTAAGGCTTCACATTGAAGAACTCTAGCGGCGGCGCAAATACGGAGCTACATCTCCATCCCATACCATCAGAGGATACTATGAAAACACAGAAAAAGGATGCTGCGACGGCTTCAAAGCCCAGCAATGTTTCTCAGAGCCTTCGTTCCACAATGAAAGGGGATAAGGCAGGTGGACTACGATCAGAGTTTGGATTGCGCCTTCATGATGTGCTTCAAAGTCTGGCAGATCCTGAGCGCGCTCTCGGGGCAAAAGCATATATGCGAAATCAGTATGAGTTCTTCGGCGTGCCAGCTCCAGATAGACGCAGGGCGGTAGGTGAGCTGGTCAAGGATATTGGATTGCCAAGTCCGGAGCAACTCGAATCGGTCGTCAAAGAGCTCTGGGATGCTCCGCAGCGGGAGATGCAGCACAGTGCAATGGACCTAATGGAGCGAAGCGCGAAGCGCTCGCGTGAAGAAGACATCAACTTGTATGAGTATTGTATTGTCCACAAGTCATGGTGGGATACCGTTGATTTTCTTGCTTCGCATCCGGTTGGAGCGTTTTTCAAACAGCATCCGGAGACTCGCTTGAAGCGCGTGAAGTCATGGATAACTGATGACAATATGTGGCTCAACCGTACAGCGATCATCTTCCAGTTAAGCTACAAGAAGACAACAGACCTTGAATTGTTAGAACGGGCCATTGTACCACATCTGAAGTCAAAAGAGTTTTTCCTGCAAAAGGCAATAGGTTGGGCTTTGCGACAGTACTCGTACACTGATGCAGACTATGTTCGAGACTTTCTCGATCGCCATCAGCTTGCTCCCTTAAGTGTTCGCGAAGCACTCAAGGCGATTCGCCGTGATGGCTTATAACTCGATGGAGTTTGGCTTAGCGCCGACTTCGCATGGTGATTTCAACCGATCGATTGTAGAGTCGACTTTCGGGAAACGTATTGGAATAGCGCGGTGTTGCTGGACTGGACAAGCGAGTTGCGTTTTGGAGGAATTTGTGACGTTGTTGTAACAAGGCGGTGTTGACTGCATAGGCTGAACTGAAGTCGGTTATACTCACTGTGCTTTCGGCATCATAGAGTGCCTTCAAAACAGTGACTTGCATAGACTCTGATGAGTCCAACAATGAGTGCTTGAGCATGAGCACTTGGGTACGCAAAAGCACCGTATCGCTCATGCCTTCCATCCGCTTTCTGCTCAGGCTCATGACATTCGTTGCCAATTTTAGCGAAGAAGATGCAGCACCGCCATTGCGGCCGTTAACGATTAGGAGGGCGGCAATGGAGTCGCTACGAAGTTGGAATGGACTCTCCACCAAATCAGCAGTCAACTTAAAGGGCAGCGTGTTATTGCCTGTGAACGACTTAATCAACTCGTTCTGTTGCGTGAGCTGAATATCCCATCGGTCAACCTTCTCGCCTCCACGTGCAACTGGACGTAAGCGCAGATACCGCGGCGAGATGCTGCGTGTAGTATCTCGATACTGAAGTGGTGCTAAGATCAACGGAGATGCGGCTAATTCCACACGACGCTTCTGCGCTGCCTCTGCATTCGCATCTGCTTCCGGACTGAGCAGCGTTGCTGTCTTCATCTCGATACGTATACGGCCTCTATCAATGCCCCAAACTCGCTGCAAGTAGCGTGAAATGTTCTCAGCTCTACGCTTAGCCAAATCTGCACTTCGCTGCTCGGAGCTATCAACACAGGCTTGCAGAGTGATTGCTTCTGTTGTGTGCTGACGAAGACGCTTGCCGACGATTTGCAGAATGCCATAGTAGGATGAGAGTGCGTTAGATCGGATTGCATGAGCAACTTCAAAGCTGTCTATGCTTTTCTCGGTACTTGTAGCATATCGAGCAGGCAAGGCTTCGCTTTGTTGGTCGAAAAAGATAAATGGAAGCAAAGGCTGTACTTCGATGTGCTCAGACTCCTCAATGAGAATACTCTGTCCAACCAACTCATTCTGCCCATCAAAGGGTAGTACGCTCAGCTCTGCTGTTAAGGGCTTTGCATCAACGGTGTTGATGCTCGTGGCGGGAGGACGTGGAGATTGGAAGGCGATGCTTGCCGAAAGGCGTACGCCGTGCACTCTCCACTCTTCACTTGCAGTGATCGTGTTAATACCAAAGGAAACGGCGAGCTCAGGTATTAGGAGTACTGATGCGTCGCGATTCATTGGGAGCTCCCAACGAATTCCACCTACTGCTGATGCAACGATTGGCTGGAGCGCGAAGATTTGTCCTTGGACTTCATTACGTATACGTCTGCCATTCTCAAAGGTCCCAACCTCAGGAGAGACTAATTCTTCCTTCTGTGAGATCTCTCCTTTCAACGAGAACTCGCAGCGCAAACCCACATACAATCCCAACGACGACCCAAGACGAAAGTGCATGTCGGGCTCTATGCCAATGCCTTTGATTGTGGCATTGACGCTATGCTGAATGCGTGCTAAGGTTAGTCGGTTGTTGACAATGGTTGTGATGCTCTCCGATGCTGTGAGTTGTGCGCCCAGATCCGACAGAGTTGCCCGAATCATGTGGCTCACAGAGGAACTCAACGGAATCTCTGCAAACACTCCTACAGTTGGTGCTAAGCCCGATCCAGAAGTGTATTGAGGACAACAGGAAGGGAAACCGGCGAGAGCGCCAAAACTGGCAGCATGAAAGTTCGCGGAACCTCCAAGCAAGGCACCGAAGCGGAATCTCTTGTTGGAGTCAACATCATCTGCCAAGAGTGAAAGGTTCGCAGTGCCGATCAGCAGGATAATGAGAATGCAGCGTGCGCACATACTTCTCAACGCAGCACCCCAACCAGTGTGGAAATGCGGGCTGTTGGGGTAATAAACACGGCATAGTAGTCGCCAGGTGCTAATGCACGAAGATCAAGCTGACTCTCATACTCACCACTCTCTAGCTCCTGATCAAAGACCTGTTGAACAACGCGACCAAAAACATCAACCAGGATTAGTGAGTGAGGACCTTTTTCTCGCAGACTGAAGCTGATGGTTGCTACCTCATGCGCTGGATTGGGTTGTATGGTTCTGAACTTCAGTGAGTCGTTGAGAACGAACTGGCGTAGTCCGCCTGCTCGGCAGACGTTACTAAGGAACACACGGCCAGACTTGAGGGGAGGTCTGTAGGAACATTCATCAGCCCAAGTGAAGGACTCTAAACGAATGACAGTATGGTCCACTCTGCCTAACGCTCCTTGAAAGTGAAGCATTGCTAAAGTGTCGCCCTGAATGAATCCATTGCGTCTGATCGTGATCACCCGATCTGTACCGTCGATGTCGCCAAGTGGTGTATCGCCCGACGGAAACAAAATGCTGTTTTCAAATCGAAGCGTTATACTATATGGACGCTTCATTTGACGGTAAGCAAAGGGAGCAGGTGTGTATCGTATGGGTATGTCGACTGAACCCCCGATCAACAAGAAGACGCTATCCGGAATCTCGATACCATACTGTGGTTCAGGAGGAGCACAAATGCCTTCTCCGTAGAGGACGAATTCGTACACTCCGGAATCAGTTTGTACCCGCACACGCGAGGAGAAGCGATGTACTTGTGTGCAGAAGAACTGAAAGCGATACGCTTTACACGGATCTTCAGTAGTCAAGACCGCGCTAAGCTCCTGCGATGGCATAGCGAAATGCGCAATGTCTGGAAAGTCCTGCACAGCTGTTTGGACTTTCAATACATTAAGCCCTGTCTTGCATATCGCAGAGTGTACTAGTGTATCAAAAGTCACTCCAATTGGAATCAAACCAATGTTCACGTACTCAGGTAGAGTTGCATAGACGTTTTGACCAATAGCGCTCACAGGCAAGCGTATAACGCCATGATTGCTGTAGATGTTGAAGGTATCTCGATAGAGTCCTGGTTGGCGCAACAAACACCGTAATTCTACATCAGTGCAAGAGTTTGGTGCTAACAACAAAGGATAGACCGATGCAATCTCAATCTCACGTCGCAGGCTACTCACGCTATCAATTCGCAATAGTGTGGTGCTCGTATTGCACAATGTGTTGGTATTCATCACATTCTGTTGCGTTGCGATGCGAACTTTACCGCAAAGAATCTCTTGAGGGTTGATGTCAGATCCGATGATTCGGAACGAGCTCGAGTAGTGATAGAGATCTTGTCCTTGCGCGGCTACTCGCAAGAAGCAGAGCTTCGAGCGAACATCGGGAACGGTCCACACATAGCTCAAGCCACTAGCAGTGCTTGTAACTTTGTTCCAGCGATTGCCACCGTCGCTCGAAAACTCAATAATGATGGAATCCGGAGGTGGTACACCTATCCAGCGGATAACTTGATGCGATCCAGCATACACCGTTTCGTTATTGACGAAGCTCTCAAGCAGTGGACTAAATGCGGGGTTGAGTGTTGAATTCGCGACGAGGTTGCATTCCACGGTGTCGCAGGCATCGCTAATCACCACTACTCTCGCATAGCGCCTATAGTCATCACTTGCGCTGAAACGAACGTTGATGTTGAAGACGAAATCGCGAGGTATGCGTACGCCAGCTGCGCTTGTGCGAACCTCAAACTCTGGATTGTTACTCGTTACTCTGCTTATTGTGATTGGTCCACCCAGTGCTTTGATAGAGAACGATGTATCGATACTGCTGCCAGCTTGAACAGGGCCAAGATCGATGAGGATTGGAGACAATCGAAGATGTCGACGTAGGCTGTCGCTGAGTGTGTAGGCTACATCTGCCACAACTCCCAACGACTTTACATCAAAGCGTGCACTTCGGTTCTTGGTGCACAAGGTAGAATCTGTGTTCCAGTCAATCTGACAAGAGCTGGTACCCACCGATATCTGAGCCAGTGCTTCACAGCTTTGGGTGATTTTTTCATCAGCGCAGTTGTCGACAAGAATTCCTCCGCTTCCGCTCACAAGACTGCGCAGCTCTTTGTTAGCATTCATGCCAATACAGATCACATGCAGTCGTGTTGCGCTTCTCGCAAGCTCGGTCTGTAGCGATGCCAGGTCAAGCGACGAATGAGCGCTGAGAAGAAGCACGATAGTCTTCTTGTACTTTGCGCGCGAAAGAACAGCAAAGGCGCCACAGAGACTATCGCTGAGAGCACGGCCAATGTTATTGCCTTCTAGTGGCACTAACTGGCGCATAGCGAAGTCCAGACTATCGGCAATGGGTGAAAAGTCGCGAACCAAATAGGGCCGATAGCCGTATTCAACGATAGCCGATTCAGAAGAAGGTCCTACACGCTTGTTCCATGCTTGAACTGCACTGCGATAGCGGGGAATCAAGCGAGATTTGCTGCCATCGAAGACAAAAACGGTCGAAACAGGTGAAGTTGGAACGCTGCCCTGACAGCTAATCACTCCAAGTGTTTGACGAGTGAGGTTGTCGAAGACCAAGCGGTCTTTTGTCGGCTGCAGTGCAATATTGTCTGCCTTTGCATCGAATGCGTACAGTCGAGCATGCAGCTGCGGAAAGTTTCGCAAATCCAGGTCTTGCACGAATACTTGCTGTGAACGTAGAGTTACGCACAGTGCAACAAAGCACAGAAGTATTCGCAGGGTGAAGGTCATGTAGGGCGGTGTAAAAACACTCTCAACAAAATACGAATTTCAGCTCCCACGAGGCCTTTTTGCGCCTTTTCTTTAACGAGTCCCTGAAGTCCGCAAGCGATGGACGGCTACCCTTAATAGACGGCATTTCAGCAGAACTCGTGTCTGTTGCACCTGTCGCTCGCCAGAGCTGATGTATCTTTGCAAATTCTATCGAGAATGACGCATAGGTCTTCTGCGTGTTTATTGCGAGCCAAATGGAATTGACTGAGGGTCTAACAGACCCATTCTTGAGTTAGCGATGATTTTCGGCAGGCGTAGCTTTAAATTTCCAGTGGATAAAGAGCCGCAGTATTCGTCGTTCAATGTCTTTCTCTTCATGCGTCGCAGCGGAGCTGCGCCGCGCTACTAAAAAATCACCTGCTGACGGCATTGATTGCCACTAAGCACTGTTTACGAATGAAAAAGTATCTCTTAACATCAGCCTTACCCTATGCGAATGGGTATTTGCACTTAGGTCACATCGCCGGAGCGTATCTGCCTGCCGATATGTTTGCACGTTTTCTGCGTCTGAGCGGTGAACGAGTGTTGTACGTCTGCGGTTCCGACGAGCACGGAGTGGCAATTACTATTGCTGCAGAGAAAAAAGGGGTCTCTCCTCAAGAGATTATTGACCACTACCATGCAGCAAATGCAGAAGCATTTCAGGCCTTTCGTTGGTCCTTCGACACCTTCGGTCGCACCTCTGCTCCTGCACACCGTGAGCTTTCGCAAGAATGGTTCTTAGAGTTTTACAAGCAGGGTATTCTGCGCGAGAAGGAAGAAGATCAGTTTTATGATGAAGAATCTCAAATGTTCCTTCCCGATCGCTATGTAGAAGGAACATGTCCAAACTGTGGTTCAGATCGTGCACGTGGTGATCAATGCGACAGTTGCGGAGCCTACTATAATCAGCTTGAGCTGAAGAATCCGAAGTCTTTGGTGAGTGGAAAGACTCCCGTGGTGCGTAAAGCAACACACTGGTACTATCCTCTTGGAGACTTTCAGCAGATGTTGGAAGAGTACATTGAGTCGCACGCCCGCGATTGGAAAGATAATGTGCTTCAGCAATCACGTTCCTGGCTCAAGCAAGGACTTGGGGATCGTGCAATTACTCGTGATCTCAACTGGGGCGTTCCGGTTCCTCTGGACAGCGCCAAAGGTAAGGTGCTCTATGTTTGGTTTGACGCCGTACTGGGCTATATCTCAGCAACGAAAGCCTGGGGTCAGGAGCATCATCAGCCAGATGTCTGGAAAGAATGGTGGATCCGCTCTGATGCCAAAGCTCAGGCTGAGCCAACAGAGTACATTGCTTTCATTGGTAAGGATAACATTGTGTTCCACACACTGATGTTTCCTTCGATGCTCATGGCACGGAAGGACTATGTGGTACCAGAGAATGTTCCTGCGAATGAGTTTCTGAACCTGCAAGGACAGAAGTTTTCGAAGTCACGAAACTGGAGTGTTGACTTGCGTGATGCTATGATTGAGCTTCCACTTGGAACTCAACGTGATGCTTTGCGCTACACACTTGCTATGAATTTTCCTGAAACTCGGGATAGTGATTTCTCGTGGCAGGATTATCAGACTCGCACAAACAATGAGTTAGCGGCTATCCTTGGGAACTTTGTCAATCGCAGCGCGCAGTTCATCAAAGCCAACTTCCAGTCTGCAGTTCCCCAACTACCTGAGCGTTACGCACGCCTCAATGAAGCTTGGGAATTACTCGTGGAAGATTTTCGACGGGATGATAAGCTCAGCGCAGCAGAAGCAACCGAGCGATATGCACCAAAGCATTTGCGGTACTTCACTGAGAAAGATAGTGCCTTTGTTGCAGCACTCTTTTATGGCTCAGCTCTCGTTGATCAGCATTATCGTGCTTTTCGTTTTCGGGATGCCTTAAGCGAGAGTATGAATATTGCGCGAGCTGCGAACAAGTACTTTAATGATTCCGAGCCGTGGAAGAGTGTGAAGAATGATCGTGATGAATGTGCCAAAACATTGTACATCTGCGCACAATCACTACGTTCGTTGGCTTTAGTGTTTGCGCCAATTATGCCCAACGTGTCACAGAGTATTCAGGAACTTCTCAATATTGAAAGTCCTACAACAGGTGAGGCCCAAAACGGAGTGCGTGCTGAGAATGTGTGGTCGACTATCCCGTTGCCAAAGCTAGAAGCAGGTCGCTCACTTAACGAGGCTCATATCTTGTTTAGCAGAGTTGAAGATAGCTTTATTGCGGATTTGCAGGCGAAGCTCGGTGTTCCAGAGACAGTATCTGCTCGGGTTGATACGGAAACGATGGTTGCGGACAATCTGATTAGTATTGATGACTTTAAGAAAGTGCAATTGCGTACGGCGAAGATTCTTTCCGCCGAACGTGTGCCGAAGTCTGATAAACTCTTGAAGTTATTGGTAGACACTGGTGCAGACCAACGACAAATTTTAGCAGGTATCGGAAAGCATTATCAAGCGGAAGATATTATTGGTAAAATGGTGGTTGTAGTGGTGAACCTAAAGCCAGCGAAACTTATGGGCTTGGAGTCGCAGGGAATGTTGTTGGCTGCTAATTCTGAGGCAGGTTTAGCACTCATTAGTCCTATGGATTTTAGTCCAATTGGAGCGGAAGTCCGCTAGTCTCACTCGGAGCTGTTGTTCAGGGAACGGTCGAGTGCTATGTTCGTGTGCAACCTCGTGCCTGCGTCCGTGGACAACAGTTGCCCACTTTGATCGATACGAAAGAATCATGAAGCGCGAATTCACCTATCGTCTGGATTTCTATTGGAAGGTCATCTCGCTCTATGCGGTGGCCTTAATCTGCTATGCACTCATCCGCGGATTGAAAGAGGGTTTGAGTAGTGGACGCATGGAGATTGTGCTTTTAGATCCCTTACTCATTCTGCTCTTTGCTTTCGTTGTCTTTTCTGCTCTTGGTTTATGCTTGAGTTGGTTCATGCAGCGAAGTCTCATTATTAGTGACGATAGTATAACATTGCGTAATCGCTTTCGCGAGCGAACTTTGCTGCTGAGTGAGATTAGTCGCATGAGCATTGGGCGCGAGAAGGTCATTAAAGTTCGCGGAGCGTATAAGCTCGTGAAGATTCGCCTGAATTCTCGACGCCGTTTGCTGCGTATTCGCACGAGCTCCTTTCATCATGAGCATGAGTTGGTAGAAGCACTTACGCGACTGAAAAACAAAGTGCAGGCGCAAGCCCGTGCATCACGCACCTAGTCTTTTGACTTACATTGACGGTAGTATATATCGAGATCTCCTTGCTAAGGATTTGTGTATCCGCGCGAACAATCAGCAGTTTTGTTCTTTTACTATAGGAAATACCAATGCCAACAGTACAATCGTATACCCCAGGCACTTTTTGCTGGTGCGAAGCGTATACCAACAACCAAGAGGCAGGAAAAGCGTTCTACGCGAAGGTCTTTGGTTGGACAACAAGTGATTCTCCCAGCGGCCCTGATTCCGTCTACACTTCATTCTTCAAAGGTAGCGGAGCTGTCGCTGGTATGTCGACTCTGAGCGCTGAACAAATTGCTGCCGGTGCACCGCCGCATTGGGGTTTGTATATCAGTGTAGAATCTGTCGACGATAGCACTGCAAAAGCTCAAAGCCTTGGCGCTACTGTGCTAGCTCCTGCCTTTGATATCATGGACGTAGGCCGCATGTCTGTCCTGCAAGATCCCTGCGGTGCGGTTTTCTCTTTGTGGCAAAAAGGTCTTCACTTTGGCGCTGACATCATTGATGAACCTGGCGCATTCTGCTGGTATGAGCTGGCAGTGAAAGACACGAATGTTGCGAAGGAGTTCTACACGCAGCTGTTCGGATGGACTCCTCAAGATCGTCCCGGGTATACCGAATGGTTCTTAGGTGAAGAACGCGTTGGAGGAATGATGAGTATACCTGACGTGCCGCCCAACTGGATGCCCTATGTTATGGTGAGTGATTGTGATGCAACAGCAGCAGCCGCACAAGAAGCTGGCGGTACACTTTTGCTCGGTCCAGGAGCTGCAGGAGATATGGGCCGATTCTGCATTCTTCTTGATCCACAGGGAGCTTGCTTCGCCATTTTTCAACGTGTTCTACAATCATAATTTCGACTATCTGCCACTAGACTACTCTCTGAGTCGCTCTGTGTGTACCTCCGGCGCAGGATTTTGTTTCGACAGAATCCTGCGCTTGCCATCCACACGATCTGATGTATATTGAACCGACCGACGGGTCGGTCGGGAACGGCAATAAGAAGGTGGAGAGTCGTGGTGGCCATTCAACTGGTGTAATGGCAAAACGCAAAGAGAATACGGAACACAAGCAATCGAAGCGCGAGCTCCTGATTGTGGCCGCGGTACAGGTCTTTTCGCAAAAAGGTTTTCATGCGGCAAAGATGCAAGACATTGCAACGGCTGCGGATGCTGGGAAGGGAACGCTGTATGAGTACTTTGCTACAAAGGACGAGTTGTTTCTGGCTGTGTACCGACAATGGATGGATGAGTACGAGCAGGCTATGGAAGCGGCTGGGAGTTCCATGTTGAATCCAGTAGCCACTGCGGATGCGCTCATCGACACGACCATTGATTTCTACGAACGACATGCGGATCACGCCTCTCTACTACTAGAGTTTTGGGCTCATGCCTTACGTTCTACCGACCCTCAGTTCATTGAACGCATCCGTGAAATGAAGAAGAAACTTGCAGGACTTGGTGCAAAGCTCACAAAGCAACTCATCAGTCTGCATGCATTCACGGAGGTGGAAGTGCAGTCATTTGCACGTCTGGAACTGGGTATCAGCGATGGTATCTTTCTTCAGTGGGTGTTGGATGGGAAAACCTATTCCTTGCGCGATGCCTACAAGTTCCGACAATCCGTGATTGGGTCTGGATTAATGAGTCCTTCTTTACGACGTCTCCTCTCTGCTAAAACAAAGAAACGTCTGAGCGAAGGTTTTCTCGCCTCCAAGCGCTCACGCTGAGTAAATGACTGCGTTCAACAGAACATAGATGTTGTTACGCATGTCCAATCAATCTCAGTGGAGCTCCCATGGCCGTTAAAAGTACCATCACTTGCAACATGGAAGGTGTGATCGAAACCTTCAACTCCGGCGCAGAACAGATCTTTGGCTATAGTAGCGCTGAAGTAGTGAATAAGAAACGTGTATCCCTTTTTTCACCAGGACTCGTTGTCCTTCAGAATGTAGAAGGCTGGCTAGCCTCTGCTATTCGCGATGGCGAATTCAGCACGGAGACCGAATTCGTACGCAAGGATGGCTCTCGCTTTCCAGCACGCGTGAGAATCACTCCTACTTTTCGCGATGGACAACAGATTGGATTCTGTGGAGTAACAGAACCGCTCGACTATCCTGTGAATGTTCAGATCAAACCCGCAACAAGAATTATCTCCTGGCTTGTCATCACTCGCGCCCCCTTCCTTAGTGCATCGCTGCTCTCAGCTTTCATTGGCATGATGTACGGATTGAGTCTACCCGGTGTGCATGCAACAGCTCTACAAATCACCTTGGCTATCATTGGTGTAGCGCTTCTTCACCTGGCGGCTAATGTCTATAACGACTACTTCGACGTGAAAAGTGGCACAGATGAAGAGAATACGTCTTACTTCTTAAAGTATAGCGGCGGCAGTCGTGCTATTGAGCTCGGACTCATTACGCTCTCTGGCACCTTACAATTAGCAAACATCTTACTCTTTATTGCAACTGCGATTGGCGTGTACCTTTCAATGACTATCGGCAGCGGTGTCTTTTTGTTCGGAGCTCTGGGTGCGCTCTCTGGCTTCTTCTATACTGCTCCACCACTGCGTCTGGTTGCGCGACGCGGTATGGGTGAACTCTTCATTGGCCTGAGCTTTGGACCCCTGATCACCGCAGGCATGTGCTACGTTGTGAGCGGAGTCATTACTCCAATGGCCTATTTGATTGGCGTGCCAGTAGGTTTGCTCACCGCGAACATTCTCCTGATCAATCAAGTTCCAGATGCGGAATCTGATGCGAAGACCGGCAAGAATCACTTAGTGGTGACCTTCGGTAAACAAGCAACACCAATGATGTATGCCGCGATTCTCTCAGGTGCTGTAGTCGTCAATGTCCTGCTCGCCTGGTTGGTAGAAAAACCTCTGCTCCTGCTTCCTGCACTTGTGACAGCTCTCTTGGGCTTCTCGATTGTCAATCATATGCGCAAACACATCATGCTGCGTAGTCTTGTGGGATCGAATGTGAAGACCATTATGCTACAGGCAGTTGTTGGAATCCTCTTTGTCGTCGTACTGGCATTTTAATACGTGTGGCGCTTCGCGCCGCACGTATTAAAAAGACTCATGAAGGTATTCAAATCTGGCACCCTCAAGTGTATAGTCTTCGTGAATCAGTACTTTAATCCGCTGTGGTATATCTGCAGCGGCTTTCTATTTTGCAGAAGTCGCTTCATTCAGGGAACGCCCAAGTCTTGATTGGAGCGATTGGATTGTTCATCACTCGTTGAAAGTGATTTCTGAAGCTTATGAGTATCTCAATGGATCAGTTCCTAGCTGTCGACATTCGAGTAGGCACTATTGTTCGTGCGGAGATCTTTGTCGAGGCTCGTAAGCCTTCGTACAAGCTGGTTGTGGATTTTGGACCAGAGATTGGGATGAAGCGAAGTAGTGCTCAGATTACACAACTGTATGATGTTGACTCGCTCGTGGGAGTTCGAGTTCTCGCGGTTGTCAACTTTGAGCCTAAACGTATTGCCGGATTCCTCTCCGAAGTGCTCTGTCTGGGAGTGGATGATCACGATGGAAATGTTGTGCTCTTGAAACCAGACCGAGTTGTACCGAATGGACGACGTGTGTATTAAAATGACACTATAGAGCGTTGCGCCACACCAGAATGAAGACGCCGCATAGACTTATCGCTACCGCTAGAACTGAGATCGGTCTAATGCGCTCTTTGTAGTAGACAACAGATACAAGTGTCACGGAAACAGGTGTCAATGCCAGAATAGTTTGGGCCACGGATGCTTCGATTTTGGAAACTCCAAGAAGCGACGCAGTAACGCCAAGAACCGGACCTACGATTGTTCCAACAATGATGGGCTTGAGCAGTTTCGAATCGCTGCTCACACGGCGAAGTTCCTGCCACAAAGGAATATGCAGCATGCCTGATGCATAGGCTGCAACAGTTGCAACACTCAGACGAATCCATGTTGCGTGAAAGGCGCTGATAGTATGGACGGCATCGCCAAAACCTTTCTTCGATAACACTAGCCCTATACCCTGACACGCCGCACCAAGTACTGCCACAAGTACGCCAAGAAAAAAGTTGCCGTGTCCTTCCTCGTGTACTTCTTTTTGCTCGTGCTTCGAATTGCTGAGCATAAGGATTCCCGCTACCGAGATAGCCATCCCGAGCATACCTATCGCAGACACATGCTCATCTAAGAGGAACATTCCAAAAACAAGTGCAGCTGCAGGTGCAACACTTGTGTACACACTAGCACGGCGCCCTCCGAGAATCTTAAAGCCGTGAAAACCTAGACTGTCGCCAATGGTAAAACCAACAAGCCCCGACAAGCCAAACCACAAAAATTGATCAGCAGTAGGCGCTAAGAAAAGGTCCCAGGGTGCTATGCCTTCAACAATGCAGGTTATGATGCTGATGGCGATCAGGGCATACAGCAATCGCACACGGTTCAAGGTAGTGGCCGATGCCAGACGCGATGCTTGGGTGAAGGAGAATGTCCCAATGGTCCAGAGTATAACCGTACAAAAACAGGCCAGAAGACCAATGGTAGATTCAGACATACAAAGAGGGCAGTAGCAAAAGAAAGTTGATTGGAGGCGCAGTGCAAAAATACACGCATTGATGGAGCAAGCGGTGTCATTTGAATGCCATGAGTTTGATCAATGGCTCCGGCTCATGAATAATGCCACAACGATGACTAAGGATCCAATGCTGGCCAGCCTTTCAGTTGATGGCCCAAGGGCTTGTGCCTTGAGAGTCGGGAAAAGAGGAGCGCTGTGAACAGAGACTTCCTCCACAAAAGAAAAGGTCCTCTTGGCTGTGCCAACGAGGACCTCTTCTATGCGTACGAAGGGCTGACTTAGTGAACGACAACGGCCTTCGAGACAATAACACCACTTGCTGTTTGTATACGAATGAGGTAGAGACCTTCAGGAATTGACGAGCAGTCCCACTTAGCCTCAAGGATGTTCCGATAGTCTGGCTGTGCTTTGAGCTGGGAAACCAGGCGGCCATCGAGACTAAACACTTCGATAGTGGCGCTGAGCATTTCCTTGGAGTGAACACGAATCAAGCTGATGTCCTTTGCAGGATGTGGAACAACTTCAATCGCAGAGTTGAATCCAGGTACAAAGCCTGGTTCATCTTCAACGGAGACAACGATCGACATAGCCTGACTCTTACAGCTGCGGGCAGCGTTGTTGTCGAACGCATAGATGTAGATACTGCTTCCAACTGGATTTGTAATCGTGAGTTGAGCATGATCGATATCACCAAACACAAGAGCGTACAATGAGTCGCGACCACTGGCATCAACAACATGGACCGAATAGCCCTGTATTGATTTGTCGTTTACGAGGTTCCAGCGAACCATACAATCACCACGTGACGTGGCTTGTGCGCTCACATTCTGCGGAGCAGCAATAGCGGTTCCGTTACCACGAACAATACCCGGAACAAAGGCAACATCGATAGGCAGGCCTTGTGCGTTACACACATAATATAGATGATACACGCACTCTTGAAGTGTTGATGGAAGCACTATGCTTGTTGATCCCGACTCCAGAGGTGCAGATCCAATGAGGATGCCATTCATATGCAATGAATCATCGGCGAGATAAAAGCTCATTCGATCCTTTGTATTGCCCGTCTTTCCATCCCATTGAATGTTGAGCGTTGAACTGTTCTGCTGATAGCTAACTGTGCGCTGAATTGTCTTACGGTTGGCAGAGTACATAACGCTATCCTCAGAACCAGGATTCGTCAGGCGTATCGTCCAATTCCCAACTTTTGGATTTGCGATGATCCACTGTACCATTTCATTTCCAGGTGTTGCATAGCGGTAAACACCTGCTAGTGTATCTGCCGCTGTGTATGCGGTACCTGTCGGATCCGAAAGTGTTGACGCCGGTGCCGTTGTCTTTCCTGCGATGAGAACGAACAAGCGCTCAATACTAGCATCAACGGGAATAGTATCGAGCTCTACTGCCTGCAGACTAGCTGTTGCAGGAGCAACCCGCTGAATACTGATATCCTTTTGAAAGGTTCGGCTAGGGGGAACAGGAGCATTGCTCGCATCGAAGCTAAAGCCATTGTTGTATGCCAGTTTCACAGACATACGTCCAAAGTGACGAATGAGATTTATTGGGTGCCTGGAGACGTCGGCTGTGGCTTCAAGTTTAAAACCATCAATATCATTTACAGAGATGGATGCTGTTCCATTTGCAAGTGTGGTTGGTATCACACCACTAAGATTGAGAAAACGAAGCAATCCAGAAGCGTAAGGGTGCTTAGCAGCTACGTCGTCACCGATGGCTGGAATTCGAATTGCACCAGCACCGACGGCTGAAACGCCCAAGGTAGGGACCCATTGTAAGCTCAAAGATCCTGTTGCAGAATACACGTAGTCGTCAGCTCCAAGGTGACCAGCTTTGTAATTACCATTCAAGCTCACGCTTGAGTTGAGATCAATGGTGGCTGAATGTGTACCCTCAATCTGCCAAGGCTTTGCCTCGGAAATGAAAGAGACCTTTGCCATTCTGGTTGTAATTGCTCCTGTAAAGATGAGCGGGTGTTGGTACTGAATAAGTCCGTCGAACTCAGCAATTGCAGGACTGCCCAGAAGATTTCTTAACCAACTGAACTTTGGATTGCTAAGAATGACTTGTTCGTCTGAGGCAAGTGTGAGAATACCGCGGAAGGTGGCACCATTCCATGTAGCACCAGACAGTCCGCTCGCAGAAAGAGCCAGGCTCTTAAAACAAAGTGGGGTATCCGGTATTGGCTTGCACTCGCCAACTTCCAAACTGAGTTGCAGACTGTCTAGATGAATAGCCCCATCTGTGTTAGAAGCATTGTTCTTAAACAGTGCTCCGCCTCCAAGAGCCAGTCTGTTTGTCTTTACTGGAAACTCAATCTTACCACCCAGGTAGTACTGTTTGTTGACGAAGTCTGCATTTGCCGCAAAATCTTTCAAGCAGAATGCAGGTGTTAACGAGAGGTTTGATGCAGCAACACTGAAGTTCTCAAACCCAGCGGTGGTGACTCCAACACCGGCGGAGAGCTTTACAGTGTCGCCACCTGTTGAAGCTCCCGTTGAATCGCGTGTTGTGCATCCAACCCGAGTATTAGCCATTTGCAATTCGATCTTCAAGTTCAGACCTTTTGCATCTGGACGATCGATGAAACTAAACTCCGTCAGAGTCATGTCTATACCACCAGGGAGCTTTTTCGTGAGTAGTCTCTTGGAAGCAAACTTGAGGATGCCATTACAGTCTGGTAGGGGGAAGTGGGTCTCCGTGCTCGGATACAATATGAAGTCCTCGACGCCATCGAGAAAGTTCACAGCTGGGATGTGCGCTTTGCCACCCGTGAAGATGCGAATAGCACCAGGTGTCGTGTCGATTTTTGTAATTCCCTCCATCTTCAAAACTCCACCAACCGTTACAGGACCATCTGCCGTTATTAAGGGCGATCCAGAGGTGGTTTTCCATTCCTTGCCTTCACCAGCATCAAAACGAAGAATGCTTATGCCTGCACAGGTGTAATCATAGTAGCGCTTTCCGTAGCGGTACAGAACGGTAATAGTATCGCTCGACTTCATACCCGCTTTACTAGCACATAGCTGAATCGTGTATTCACCACTTGGTGTGGATGAAGGAATGGTTGTGGTGTACATCACCAAGCCGTTTGTATTCGTTGTACCTGCAGCGGTGAATGTGGGAGAGTTGCTAACAAATGCATCTTTCACGAAGACTGTAGCTCCTTGAAGAGCTGCGTTCTGTGGATCAAAGGCATGAATGCTGATTCCGATTACGGTATCTGTTTGCACGAGTGGGATTTTAACCGTGTCTTTTGGGGTATTCTCAAGTCGAATCTTCGGTTCACCAGATTCAAAGAGGCCCGAACGAATTCTGTAGGTGAGTTGGTCTCCACTTGAAGCCAGCGATAAACACTTAAACTCAAATGTTCCTTTAATGCTCTTCTTCACGCTATCATACTCGGTTACCTTGACGGCGTTGATTGCTGCATTAAAACAATCGCATTTCTTTGTTGTGCTGAAGTTCTCCCAGAATGTGGAGTTGCTATTCACGCTGTATTGTCCAATGCCGCTGAATTGAGCCAAAGTAATCTGCAAGCGACGCGTTGGTTTGCCATTGTAGGTCTCTCGCACTTCGCAGCGAATGATTGCTGTATTGCCTTGTACGATGAGATCGACAGAGTCGGTGCTTACCGAACTGAGTTTGTGCAGCGATGGGTCTTCCGACCACACTTCGAATGAAGCAGAACCGATGCCTGCCCAGGCTGAGGCCGTGGTAAGTATGGCACAAGCCAAGATGTAGAGAAAGCGCATTGAACGTCCCTTAAAATGAAAACAACAGTTAGTCTACCCTGTACGATGCTGACCCCAGCAATGCAATTACCGTCTAACGCTGAACCTAACGATGAGAGGCAGGCTGTTCAGCAGGTGCACAAACTACTAAATTTTCTGAGCCTGAAATTGTGTGATCATCCTTCAGTGCAGTTGCGAGGGTGCGCATGTGCCGTCATTGAGCTAGAAAGAGGTTTCAGAGTAAACGAGGTGCAACTCGGAAACACGCCGCTCCATTTCTGTTACAAAACAAAACAGCCTATGTGCGAGCACATAGGCTGAAGAGAAAGGTGCATTGAGAATATGAAAGGTTGAGAGCTGTTGAACTCTACGTGGTTGTGTTGTTGCTGTCTAGCGTTGCACCAGAAGACGATGGACCGTGCGCTCTCCTTGGTTTGTTGACATAGCTAACAAATACACGCCGTTCTCAACGTTTCGCAAGGCCAGTGAGTACTGGTGCTTTCCTGCACTAAAGGGTACATGCTGGTTGAGTGTTGTGAGTTGGCGTCCATCCAGATAGTGTAGACTGAACGATATGTCGCGTGACTCGCGAAGGTCGAAGCGAATGTTGATGTCGGATTGAGCTGGGTTAGGATAGATCTCGCTTTCGACAATTGATCCCGACGCAGTTCTGCAGTTCTCAAGAAGTCGGCATCCACGTATTGGACCATTGTCCGCGTCGCTGGTCGCAACACTAGCACTTTGACCTGATACAGACTGCATTGATGAGGCTAGCGCAGTTGCATAGCGTGCAGGTAAACGCTGAAGGAGTGCGCTGCTAAGATCATACCATGCCACAAAACTTGCTCCTTGTCCGCCATGCGATGGGATAGCAACTCCCACGAGTTGATGTTTGTTGATGCGTGTGCTGAATTCTTGGTTCGCTGTCTTTGTCTGTTCTTTCATGCGTTGAACATCTTCTCTCGTGAGGTGGATAAAACGCAATTTGGTCTTGCTATAGGCTGAGTTTGCGAGCGCTGCTCGAGATTTCGCTTCGGTCCACGTTGTATCATCTGGGTAGATGAAAACAGTTACTTCAGGCTCGCTTGAGTTGTTCTGTGCGTGTGGTACGAGCTGTTTGGTGTCTATCGGTGGCATTCGTGGGTCAGTCATCACTGGTACCACTTGCTGCTGTATGCTCGATTGCTGGATCTCAGCCGACCTGTTTCCTTCGAGCGTTGTATGCAAGCGAACTGCTCCAGCGGCGTCGCTGATGAGGCTTGGACTGATCACGTCCTTGGTAGGAAACCAGGAAGGAATCTCGTTCAGATTGTTGAGTGCAGCTGTCGATGTGCCTCCCGTGCGAAGGACTGTTACTTTATACGCACTGCCTCCTGTTGTCTTCCAGTACTGTATAAGGTTGCCACTGGCATCCACATCAAGACCCAAAGCATGGAGTTCATCGATGTTCAAATGAATGTACTCTGTACCAGCGATGTTCAAACGCGAGTCTGTGTTCGCTGTTGCATTGGCACTGTTGTTGTTTGCTGCAGTGTTTTCTGAGGGTTGTAGGACGTTAGCGACGAGGGTTGATCCAGAAGATTGCGCGTTTCTGGTCAACGACGTCGTGTTAGGACCAGAGCCCGACGTTGGCTGTTCAATAGTTGCTTGTTGAGGTTGACTGAGCTGATTGTGTTCTGCACTTGGAGCTAACAAATACAGTGCTGTAATTGCGCACCCTACGATAGCACTTGATAGAGTAATCATACGTATCCTTCGAGTTTTTGTGAGTAGATGTTGGGATCCAGCAGTGCTGCTTTTCTCAACCACATTCCGGAGTTGTGATTGATCAAAAACAATGTGCTCTGCTTTCGCCTTTTGAAAGAATGTCGATAGGTCTGGTTCGTTCTGTTTCATTTTTATGTCGCTCTTTGTTATCAGTGTTCTCTCGTGCTAACTGAGTTCTTGTGTATTGTTCGACTGCCAGGTGTATCAGAGTAGTTGGAGTATGCCTGAGCTGTCGATTGACGACTGAACTGGGTCGGCATGAACGCGGAGAATTCTGGCGAGTTCTGCACGACCTCTGCTCACGCGTGATTTCACACCCGAGAGTGTACCGCCTTGGATTTCTTGAATGCTCTCGAGTGACAGGTCTGACAGCTCAAAGAGAATGACTGCTTCTTTCACTTTTTCAGGAAGTTGATCTAGAGCCTCATACAACGCGCGAATGTCCGTATGAGTTTCTGGCGATGCTTCTGAGCTATGCAACTGGTCTTCCGCTAGTGGCGCTAGTTCGTTCCACCGACTGCGTTTGCGAAGCATCGTTTTGTGCGTGCGATGCGCGATGGTGAAGCAGTAGGATAGAAAGGCTTGACGGTCGCGGACTTCATCGAAACTCTCGAGGAGCTGGAGGATTGTCTCACTCATAATCTCCTGTGCAAAGTCAGCCTCGTTCGTATCCCAGCGGAACACCATAGCACGAATGAAGCGCCAGAGTCGTTCGCGTAGCGGTTCAAAGTGAAGAAGAAATTGCTCTTGTTTGTGCGTCATAAGTTTATGAGCGTCGTTACAAAGAGTAGGTAGACTGAGCCCTGTGTAAAGTTGCACGGATCTTAAAAAAATTCTATCAAGCTGTACTAGCTGTAGCTCCATGCTAAGAGGGCAGCGGAAAATACGAATGGCTTATAGAGAACGTAGGAAGGGTTTTTAAATGAACAAAGCCCATGTTGCTGAGCAACATGGGCTTTGTTTTACTGATAAAGGATTGTTAAGCAGTGAGAGCGAAGGCTCTCGCTGTTTCTTAGTAATCCATTCCGCCGCCATGCATGTGAGGAGCAGGAGCCTTTTCAGCTTCTGGCTTCTCAACGATGGTTGCTTCGGTGGTGAGGAGAAGAGATGCAACAGATGCTGCATTTTCCAGAGCCACGCGAGATACCTTAGTTGGGTCGATAACGCCCGAGATGAGCAAGTCTTCGTATTGCTCGTTATATGCATTGAAGCCAAAAGCTCCAGTGCCTTCTTTGATCTTGTTGGTGATCACTGATGCTTCGAGACCAGCGTTGGAAACAATCTGACGGATTGGTTCTTCAACTGCGCGACGAATGATAGCGATACCGGTGTTTTGATCGTGGTTTTCGCCGGTCAGGTTGTCGAGAACCTTAACGCAACGAAGGTAAGCAACTCCACCACCTGGTACGATACCTTCTTCAACTGCAGCGCGGGTTGCGTGCAGAGCATCTTCAACGCGAGCTTTCTTCTCTTTCATTTCTACTTCTGTTGAAGCACCAATTTTGAGAACAGCAACACCACCACTGAGTTTCGCCAAACGCTCTTGGAGCTTTTCGCGATCGTAGTCACTTGTGGTCTTTTCGATTTGTGACTTGATTTCGTTGATACGCATCTTGATGTCGTTGCTGGAGCCAGCACCTTCAACGATGGTCGTATTGTCCTTGTCAATGGTCACCTTCTTAGCAGTACCCAACATCTCCAAACCAGCTTGATCCAGGCGGTAGCCCTTTTCGTCGCTGATTACTGTACCGCCTGTAAGAACAGCGATATCTTCGAGCATTGCCTTGCGGCGATCGCCAAAGCCAGGAGCCTTCACTGCAGCAATGCGCAATGTTCCGCGAAGCTTGTTTACAACCAAGGTTGCAAGTGCTTCACCTTCGAGGTCTTCAGCGATGATGAGAAGTGGACGACCAGATTGTGCAGACTTTTCCAAGATTGGCAAGATGTCCTTGATTGCGGAGATCTTCTTGTCATGGATAAGAATGAATGGATTCTCGAGCGAAGCTTCCATGGTGTCTGGATCTGTCACAAAGTACGGTGACAAATAACCGCGATCGAATTGCATACCTTCAACCACTTCCATGGTTGTGTCGGTACCCTTGTTTTCTTCAACAGTGATAACACCGTCTTTGCCAACCTTCTCCATTGCGTCGGCAATGAGGTTACCAATGGTGCTATCGTTGTTTGCAGAGATCGTTCCTACTTGCGCGATTTCTTTCTTGCCACTTACTGGACGTGAAATGTTGCGCAATTCTTCAGTGATCTTGGAAACAGCCAAATCGATACCGCGCTTTACGTCCATTGGGTTTGCGCCCGATGTAACGATCTTCAAGCCTTCAGTAACGATTGCTTGCGCAAGTACGGTTGCTGTTGTTGTACCGTCACCAGCCATATCGCTGGTCTTGGATGCAACTTCGCGAACCATTGACGCGCCAAGGTTTTCAATTGGATCTTCCAATTCGATTTCTTTTGCAACACTCACACCGTCTTTCGTGATGGTGGGTGCGCCAAACTTCTTGTCGATGATCACATTGCGACCCTTAGGTCCCAAGGTCACCTTTACCGCATTTGCCAATTGATCCACACCGCGCTTAAGCGCAGCACGAGCATCAACATCAAAGGTTATGATTTTTGCTGCCATGAATGATTCTCCTAATAATAGTCAGTATTGAATGTTTGGTTTAGTTATTGACAACAGCGAAAATGTCGCTCTCACGCATGATCAGAAGGTCATCACCTTCAACGCTGATCTCTGTGCCGGAATACTTTCCGTACAGTACCTTGTCGCCAACTTTCACGACCAATGCCGTGGTTTTTCCATCTTCTGCTTGCTTGCCGCTGCCCACAGCGATGACTTCGCCCTGCATTGGCTTCTCTTTGGCGGTATCTGGAATGATAATACCACCCTTGGTCACTTCTTCCGGTGCTGCCGGACGCACGATAACGCGATCGTGGAGAGGTGTAAGGTTCATTGAAAACTCCTTGAATATGAGATAAAAATGGATGTAAATGTGAGAAGCACGGTGCCCTTCTGCTCTTTGATCTGGCTGAGCAAAACAAACTCGAGACCCAGCACCTGCTCTTGAGATTACAAAAATACTTAGCAGTCTCCTATGACGAGTGCTAAAAATCCGTATTGTAGGAAACAAAAGGAAAAGTTCTGGTTAAAGAGTCTTTCGTGGGCTTTATACGACTCTTCCCACCCAATAACTGCTGAATTGAGCAAGAAATAGCTGCTTGAGCTCAAGGAATAGCTTATTTTTGAGCGCTAGAATCTTCTGAAATCAGTCCTTGTCGACGCTGATACCGTCCTGTTTTTTCATTCTGCGAGAAGTGCATCTATGAAATCTTCAGCCACCCTATCAATATTGGCATTTATTTCTGCCATTTCTGCTGCCGTTTGGTTCGGTTTGAGCATTGCAGCTCAATCCATGGCCTATGATTTATTCGTAACAGGAACCTCGGACCTGCGTCAGATGGACCAAAGCTTGCAGTTGAACACCATTCGTGTGCTCTCCGGACTGCTCGTGAATGCCGCGATCTGCTATGCAGTCTTGATTGTAAGTGTTAAGCTCTACTTGTGGTTGCAGAGATCAAGCTTTAAACGCAACGGCTACCTCATGATGTGCATGTTTTTGTATGTACTGAGCGTACCGTTTGGACTCTACTACTCATGGCTTTCGCTGCAATTGTACTGGCTGGTTGGAGATCACTATTCCATTGCTGGTATCTCAGCCCCCAACGTAATGCCTGCCTTTGTTGCTTTGTTTACAAAGCAAGTCTGGATGAACTTCCTCAGCCTCGCCAGTTTTGTTGCAATAAGCGCTATTCTCATCTTTAAGCCCTTACAGCGCAAAGACTAAGCTGCGAATAGCACTAGTGCCCAGCCTAATGTGCCAGAGTTGGCGATGCATTTGTTGGGAACAAGCCGCGAGCTGCTCAACTTGAGAGTCAGTTTGGACCAGATCCTGCAAGTTTCACAAGTGGAGCATCGGGTGTAACTGCTTTGATGGAGAAGGTTCGGGACTTGAAAAGGCTACTCCGCATAAGGTTACGATCCTGAAATTCCGTACCTTTGTGATCTTGATTGAACACTATTGCCTTGAGGCATCATATGAGCGTACTCTGTAATAAAAAGACCAAGCTAATTGTACAAGGTATAACCGGGAGTGAAGGAACATTCCACACTTCTCAAATGATTGCCTACGGCACGAACGTAGTAGGCGGCGTAACACCTGGCAAAGGTGGAACGGATTATAAAGGCAAGGGTGAAGACATCTTTGCCAAGCCAGTTCCAGTTTTTAACTCTGTTGCGGATGCTGTGAAGACCACAGGTGCAAATGCTTCATGCATTTTTGTGCCTGCATCAATGGCTGCCGACGCAATACTGGAAGCAATCGAAGCAAAGATTCCTTTGATCGTGTGTATCACTGAAGGTATTCCGGTCAATGATATGATCACCGTGTGGGATGCTTTGAAGCGTTCGAAGTCACGCTTGATCGGACCAAACTGTCCTGGCTTACTCACCCCAGGCGAGTGCAAGATTGGTATCATGCCTGGCTTCATTGCTAGCCCAGGAAATGTCGGTATCGTTTCTCGTTCCGGAACATTGACCTACGAAGCCGTTGGACAGTTGTCGGATATTGGAATGGGACAATCCACCTGCATCGGCATCGGTGGCGACCCAATTATCGGCACGCGATTCATCGACGCTGTTGAGTTGTTTAATAATGACAAAGACACCCACGCAATCGTCATGATTGGTGAGATCGGTGGAACAGCTGAAGAAGAAGCTGCTGAGTACATCGCAAAGAACGTGAAGAAACCAGTTATTGGTTTCATCGCTGGCCGCACTGCACCTCCAGGTCGCCGTATGGGCCACGCTGGTGCTATCATCAGCGGCGGTAAAGGTACTGCAGAAGCGAAAGTTGCCGCAATGAAGGCTGCAGGTATTCATGTGGTTGATTCACCAGCTCACATTGGTGTTACCGTAGCAAAGGCTCTAGGCGTTGGTAAAAAGACCGCGTCGAAGCCAAGCGCAAGCGCTGCAAGCAAGAAGGTTGCTAAGAAGAGCAGCTCCAAGAAGTAGTTCAATGAACTGCCTAGCTGTACCGAACTGAGTTGTCGTTTCGATTGTTTGCTCTTGTCTTGTATAGAGGCACGTGCGCACACGTCGATAAACAACACACAAGGTTTAAGCCTCATCTCAGGTGTCTTTTTCTGTATGCGCGTTATTGCCTTCGGCAATAACAAGCGCGGCTCCGCAATAACAGTTGAGTTGAAGTTTGTTCGAGGAATTCTGCTTCATCTCGAGGCATTGTTTGCCAAGGAATAGGCAGCAGTAATAATCTTGATATTGAAAATTTTCATCACCTCTTACCATACAAATACATCATGGAACGTACTCTCGCTATCATTAAGCCAGACGCAGTAAAGAAGAACAACGCTGGCGATATTATTGCACAAATCCAAGGCGCAGGTTTCAAAGTTCTCGGAATGCAACTCACACGCTTGAGCGAAACACAAGCTCAGGAGTTCTATGCAGTGCACCGTGAGCGCCCATTCTACGGCGAACTTGTGAAGTTTATGTGCAGTGGACCCGTTGTGCCAATTGCACTAGAAAAAGAAAATGCTGTTGCTGATTTTCGCGCACTCATCGGTTCAACCGATCCTGCAGAAGCAGCCGAAGGTACCATTCGCAAGCGCTTTGCATCGAGCAAAGGTGAGAATGCAATTCACGGTTCCGATTCTGTTGAGAATGCGTTGAATGAGATTGCGTTCTTCTTTACAGGACGTGAAATCGCGGCAAATACAGCAGCTTAAGCTTCGTTAGAAAACGAAGAGATTATTGATCCAAGGACGGGATGCTTAGCCATCCCGTTGTTGTATACTCTCTATACGATGCTCACAAAACTTGTCGGCCTCTCAAGCGAAATCGTTCATGAAAATCCCTACTGGCAGTACAAGCGTGACCGCTATGTGTTGCGAAGTGGGCGTGAAACAGATTACTGGTATGCCTCAACGCATGGTTCGGTCTTTGTTCTCGCCCAAACCTCAGAAGGCTCCTTCGTCATGACCCGTCAGTTTCGCTATCTCAATCAAAGGGAGAGTTTGGAGTTTCCAGGTGGTGGTCTGGCTGCAAACACCGATCCACTGGATCAGGCAAAGGCAGAATTGGAAGAAGAAGCGGGCTTTCAAGCGGGAAAGTGGACCTTTCTTGGTTCTTTTAACCCAATGAATGGTCTCTCAAACGAACTTTGCCACGTCTTCCATGCCCAAGATCTCGTGTCAACGTCAGCCCGCCCTGAGGAGTCTGAAGAGTTTGAAGTTCATATTTTAGACGCACAGACCATCACGAAAGCCATTCAGAGCAACGAGCTCTGGGATGGTATGAGCCTGGCAGCTTGGTCGTTGTTCCTGGTTCAACAACGCTGAAACAAGATTACGTTCATCTGATTATTGATACACAAGCACCAATGAAGTTCTCGTCCACGAACACTCCGTCAACTATGAATCTGCGTTCTTTTACGTTTATTCTGCTTTCTGCTTTCTGTTTGCTGTTCAACGCTACTGTCAGCAGCGCACAGATTACGGGCGATAAGCCTAAGAAGGTTCCTATTGAACTTAGCCCAGGTACATCAACGTTGCCGTCAATGAATAGTCTGAAGTGGACTTTTCCTGCCGGAAACATCTTTGTGTATGAGTACCACGATAGTACCGAAGTGTTGCGCACCTACAGTGATAGTTCAACTCTAGCCTACACCCGTGAAGTAGTGTACTTCTTACAGCTCCGCGCCCTCAAGGATCCAGTCGATGGAGTTCTCGAACTCAACGTCAATATCGATTCCTTGCGCTACCGTTTCCGTAGCGGCGATGCTGAGATTCGCTATGATAACAAGACCAAAATGGAGCTGAAGTTTCCAGACCTTATCGCAGCTACTGTACCGGTTAACCGTGAGTTTAACATCAAGATGTCACCTTACTGGGAAGCTGTAAGCGTGAATGGTGAAATGCTCGAGTGGCTCGTCAACTACATTAATGACTACGGAGAAGGACACTTGGATTCCATGAGCAAATTCATCTGGTTCAATGGCATTTCCACGAATGCGCTTGCTCAGTATTGCGATATACAAAAAGGTGCCTTGCCGAACGGTCGTATCGCGAAAGACAGTGTATGGAAGAAGCCCTACTTCTTGAAAATCGATGGTCTGGATTGTCGCGATGATTCCGCCACCAGCCAAATCAGTGCGTACAACCGTGGTGTGTACACCATAGAGACGCTGAGTAAGAATCTCAAACCTTTGCCCGCCCCGGTTCGTGTATACGGTATCGAGAGCATAGTCAATGTTATAGGTGGCGAAGGAAACGGAAAACAAGTGCTGAATATGACACGCAAAGGTGTCATTACGGAAGCGAAATCAAACTTTAATACACTTATCAAAGCTCAGATTCGTAGCGAAATCTTCTCTCAAAAGGTGCAATCGCACTACAGTTGGAAATTGCTAGGTCAATTGGCATACTAGTGTGTGTGCTGCGCTTGAGAGCTCAAAGTTTGCCCAAAGTGCTGGAGAACTTGTAAAGATGCTTGCTGATGAGTTGAGTGTATCGAGCGAAGCAAAGCCGCATTTTCGATTTGTAGCGGCTACAGATTGCAGATTTTCAAAGCGCCATTTGCAAAAAGACACAGCCCGAGTCCAGCTTTCTTCAGATATTTGAAAACGGTCAGCGTCGCCTGACCGTTTTTTTTATGTCTCATTGCTTCGTCCTATCCATGCATCTACGTATCGTCATAGCTCTCGTTATTAGCCTTAGTTTTGGTTTTTGTCTCAACTCCTGCAAACAACAGCAGAATAATAAGTCACCTGAAGTTGCCGCAGACAGTAACCAAATGGAGCCGCTGCCAGAACAAGAACAAAAGCTGTCGAGCTTGAAGATGTCGTTGAAGGTAGGGCAAACTTTGCGCTACAGACTTGAGCAGATTGAGACATTAGTTCAGGATGATAGTATCTCCTTGACTTCCACAACCACGGCCTACTATACCAAGACGGTAAAGACCAACAGTGATGGATTGATGACCTTCTCCATGCGCTACGACTCTCTGAAAAGTTCCCAGTCATCCCGTGGTACCGGATCTGCCAACAAGGACCTCTCTTTCAACTCGAACGATTCGAATGACCGAAAGAACAAGGATTATATACTCCTGGCATCTCTTATAGGCGAGGAAGTTGTTGTTAGTGTTGATTCGCTGGGACGTATCCTAGAAGTAAGCGGAATGAGCGCCCTTGTGAACCGTATTGCTAAGAATGCTCAAAGAGAAGTGACTGACGAAGAGAAAGCGCAGATTTCAGAGCAATTGCGACAGATCTACTATGCGCAGGTGATTCAACAAGAAGAACAGTCTATGCCTGAAAAGTCCTTGGATTCTAGCTTGAGCTGGACCAAGGGCGGACAACAACCGATGCAGCCAGCCTTTATGACCACAATGTCGATGAACTACAAGATCAACAAGCTTTCACTGCTGAATTCACGTAAAGTGGCGAGTATTGGGGCAAGCTTGGTTGGGAGTATAACATTGGCAGACAAAAAATACCCGGTAGTCGTCGATAAAGGTACCATTAGCGGCAGCGGGAACTCTATTGTCGACGTGGAGCAGGGTTACACGATACAGAAGCGCGCCCAACTCAAACAGGAGCTGCAAGCCACGGCGATGAACCCGCAGACCAAGAAGAAGGAATCGTTCAAGCAGACCAAGACAACCAATCTCAGTGTCATGCTCTTGAAATAAGACCTGAAACGAGTCGTCTGAACAGAAAAGCTCCGATCTGAAAACCTTCTCTCAAAAACAGCTTTCCCGTTGAAAGGGAGTGCGTTGTATCTTTGTAGGCACTCGTCCGCTCACTTCAGCAGCAGTTGTGAGCACTCGGACACCTGACCTCAACATAGATCAACCATGATCTCAAAATTCGATTTAAAGAAATACCTCGTGCCGGGCGACACGATCTACATCGTCGTGATCGTACTCGGGCTATTCATTCTTGTGTTCCTCAACGACCTACCGGTGCGTTTGATCGGTGCATGCATTGCGCTACTCTCTGGAGTAGTTCTGGTGCTTAACCTGAGTACGCGACTCAAAGATCGTGTTGAAGCACGTAGACCCGCACCTAGCCAGTCGGTTGAGCTTTCCGTGAAAGTCAAGAAAGACGATAGCGGCACTAGATATGTCTTTGATGACTTTGAATCCAACTTTGGTGGCGACGAAGGTTTGATGAGCGATGAAGATAGTCCACGCGAGCCTCGCGAACGTAGTGAATCAAAACGCATGCGCTTTGATGATACTGAAGCCGCACCAGAACCAGCAGTCGTTACGCGACGAAGTCCAGCTTTCAAAAACGAAGTTGCAAGTGCAGCAGCTGTTACCGACGACGATCTTGGCACAGACTTTAGCGACGAGATCTCAGGCATGCGCATCAAACGGCGCACAAAGAACGAAACGGCAGACTCTGTTGCCCCAGTCACCAAGGCGACTGGCCGCGATAGTTCGCAAGATTCTCCTTCGACCCAAGCAAACACCGTAGCGCAGCAACGATCTGACTCTACTTCAAAAACTTCTGCGCAGAGTACGGAGAAGTCGGTGCAAATGAAGAACGAGACAAGTGCGAGCAGCAATAGCGCGAGCACGAAGACCTCGCCTACTGATCAACAGAAGAAGAAGTCGTCCGATCGCAACGCCATTCCTGAAAATGAGCAAGCCGATAACCTGGTTCTACCTCTTGAAGAAGCGAAGGAAGCTCAAGTAGCTGTTGCGAAGTCGGCGCTAAAGGCTGCGGAGCAGCCTTTGCGCGATGATGAAAAATCATCTGCCGAAGCTGCCAATGATAATGCAACGGTGGAGATGGAGCGGAGCACGACGCCAATGTTTGCAGAAGCAGTGCCTCTACCTGCAAAGTCTGAGCGCAGCAGCTTTGAAGATGAGAGTATGAGCACAGTGGCTACAGCTGAAGTGTTTACTGGAGCCGAACAAGCTGCCTTCGTTGAAGCAGATGCCCGACATAGTTCACGTCAACGCCAGCTTCAGTTGGCAATGGCCAATCTGATCGATGATGCAGAGCATCCAAGTGAAGAGGAGCCTCGGAAAGAGTTTGATTATTTGTTGTCGCGCGTTCTCATGGTGATTCGCTCCATGATGAATGCACGCACAGCAGCGTTCTTCTGGGTGAATCTTGAACAAGAAGAACTCGTGCTTGAAACTCGTATCACCGATGTAGCAGAGCAGTTCCGTTCGCAGCGGAAGTATCCGTTGGGACGCGATATTGTGTCGCAGATTGCACGCAGCGGACGACCTGAAATTCTAACAGAGATCAAGCCTTCAGCTCAGTCCGACCTGATTCCTTACTACGCACAACCAGCAGGAACAACTTCCTTTGTTGGCGTTCCTGTGTTCCTCAACCATACGGTGATTGGTGTCTTGTGTGCCGATTCAACACAGGATGATGCTTATGATGAAATCACGATTGGCTCATTAGGACACTTCACCAAGCTCATTAGTGGGCTAACGCAGAGCTATACGGGTAAGTATGACCTGTTGCAATCCTCTCGCACACTACAAGCTCTCACGCACTTCCGTTCGCTCATCAACAAGCCCGGCGCTACCATGCAGCATATCGCGTCTGCCTTGGTTGAGTCATCCGCTACGATTGTTGAGTCGCAGACTATTGGAGTGGTGCTCTTTGATCGCGAACGCGAGAACTGGACCATTCATAACATCAGTTCTCAGCATCCAGAGGTAGAGAGCTTGGCAGGCGCTGTTGTGAACTCGGAAAACGCATTGGTCGGCCGCACAATTTTTCGCGGAAGCACTACCTGTGTGAGCCCTGTTCAAGCGGGTACATGTCGCTTCCACGAACGCGAAGCACCGCTGAATAATGGCTTCTTTGTTGCCGTGCCATTGAAGTCGACCTCGAACTGTTATGGTGCGCTCTTTGTGGAAGGACACGCTTCGCAACTCACAGAGCGAGATATCTCCATTCTTGAAACGATTGGAGAACAGACAGGTATTATTCTTGAACAGATCCACTTCCAGAAGATGCTGAAGAAGTCAGCGTTGCTGGATGAAGGTACTGGACTTTTTAATAGCACAGCATTCATACACCGTCTCGATGAAGAAGTTGTGCGCGCTCGCGATAACAAACTTCCGCTTGTTGTCGTCCTTGTGGCAATCGACCGCTATAGCGCCATAGAGCATCAACTAGGACAGAGCGATAAGGAAGAGATATTCCTTCACGTTCTATCGTTGGTGCGCAGAGTTGTGCGTAGCTACGATGTGCTTGGGCGTGTTGACGATAACATCATTGCCATTGCGATGTCTGGCACCAAAGACAGCGAAGCGCAACTCTGGGCTGAACGCCTACGCAAAGAGATTGCCATCAGCGTAAAGGAAATCAATAGAAAACGCTATACAGTAACCGTGAGCATCGGACTTGCCAAAGCCGTTGTCGATGACAACGCGGAAAGTCTCCTCACCAACGCCGGGCGAGCCATGGAGCTCGCGTGTGCGAAAACCAATAATGTGATGGTCTTTGCTTGAGAGCAAAACCTATAGCACTTCGGTGCACCGTATTTCATGAAAAAAAACAAAAGTAAAAAGCCAGTCTCGTCCAAAAGTGACGACCTGGCAGCGCGTGTGTTTGAAGCAATTAAGCGCTCCACACTTCCGCTGAAAATCAACGAGATTAGTCTGGCAGTCGGGATTCCCGCAGAGTCAGAAGATCACGACTCCGTTCGCAAAGCTCTTGATCAACTCATCGCTTCAGATCACATCAAGAAAACTACTCGCCGCAGGTATGTGTTAGCCTCTAAGCACGACAAGACTTCCTTCAGTGGAACTCTGGTGCTCGACTATGAAACAAGTGGTTATGTAGAGACCGATGACAAGGAGTTTCCGCGTATACATATCAAACGCCATGACATGCTCACTGCCTTGCACGGCGATAAGGTAGAAGTGAAACTCCTGGCATTGCGTCCGAATAAGAAGCCGCGTGGCGAAGTGGTTCGCATTCTCCAACGCAACATGTTGCCAATCGCAGGAACTCTTAGTCGTGATGGCGACTTCTTCTTCTTAGTTCCTGACGAAGAGAACTACTTCCTGGACTTCCTGGTTCCACCAAAGAAAACCAAGAACGCGAAGTCTGGCGACAAGGTCGTTGGTGTCTTTCTCAAATGGGATAATCCACACGTAAGTCCGGAAGCTGAGATTACCGAGGTTCTCGGTAAGGCAGGCGTCGTCCGAGTAGAGTTCGACTCCGTAATGAAAGAGTTTCGTTTGCCGCTACACTTTCCAAAGTCTGTCGAAGCAGAAGCTGTTGCGTCCGCTGCAGCTCAGCGTTCGCTTGATGATCGTGTTGATCTTCGCGACGAACTTGTTATTACTATCGACCCAGATGATGCCAAGGATTTTGATGATGCACTGTCCCTACGTGTGCTGCCAAACGGCAATCGTGAACTTGGCGTGCACATCGCCGATGTGAGTACCTATGTTGAAGATGGGAGTGTGCTCGACAAAGAAGCTCTCGACCGCGCCAATAGCTACTACTTGGTTGATCGTGTGGTTCCCATGTTGCCTGAAGTGTTGTCGAACAACGTCTGCTCATTAGTACCTCATCAAGATCGCTTAGCCTTCTCTGTGTTCATGGAGTTCTCGCCTCGCGGGATTCTCAAGAGTCATCGCATCGCTGAGACGGTCATTAACTCTAAACGACGCTACACCTATGATGAAGTGCAACAGATCATCGATGGCAAAGACGATCCTCATTCGGCGTTTGTGCATCAGCTCTTTGCACTCTCAAACGTGTTGAGAGCACGACGCTTTCAGCAAGGTGGTATCGACTTTGAAACAAGTGAGATTCGCTTTCAGTTAGATGAGAGTAAGAATCCAGTTCGCGCAGTATTGAAGAAGCGTTCTGATGCAACGGGTTTGGTTGAAGAGTGCATGCTTGCAGCCAATCAAACGGTGACTGAGCATATTGTGAAGTTGTCCAAGAGTATGAAGCTCAAGCGCACACTTCCTTTTGTGTACCGCATCCACGATGACCCAGATCCTGAGAAGTTAAAAGTAGCGATCGCTTTTGTGCGCGCACTCGGAGTGAATGTGCCGCAGAAGAACTTTAGTTCACGCGACATCAACCTCTTGCTTGAGAGTCTACGCACCCGACCAGAAGCAATGTCGATCAATCAAGTGCTTCTGCGCTCCATGGCCAAAGCAAAGTACTCTGCCTACAACGTTGGACACTTCGGTCTGGGCTTTGCGAACTACACGCACTTTACCTCACCAATCCGACGCTATCCCGATGTCATCGTGCATAGACTACTCAAAGAGTACGCGAAGGGAAAACCAAGCGAAGCTCGTATCAATGCTCTGAGTGACATGCTTGATGAGGTTTCCGATCACTGTTCCATACAGGAACGATTTGCGGTCGATGCAGAGCGTGCTTCCTCCAAGCTTGCTCAAGTGCTCATGGCCCGACAACACATGGGCGAGAATCTCAGCGGTACCATTACAGGCGTGACCAGTTATGGTGTCTTCGTTCTTGTAGATGAGATCTTTGTGGAAGGACTCTTGCACATACGCGATATGCGCGGCGATTACTACTTCCATGATGAAGCGAACTATCGACTAGTGGGACGTCGCACCAAAGAAGTGTTCAGCTTTGGAAAGAAGATTGAGGTTCAGATAACCAAAGTGCAACTCGAGAAGCGTCAGATTGATCTACGCTTATCCGTTCAGAGCGATACCTAAGGCAAAGAGCTGCGGATCATCGTGAGTCTTTTTTACTACCTGCCATTGCTTCGCAATGGCAGGAGTACATGCGTTCAAAGCAAAGGCTAGCGCTGGTGCAGACATAATCTGTTGCCGTCCGGATCGCTTAACCATGCAAACTTTCCCCAAGGGGTGGTATCGATTGCGCCGACAGTGATGCCATTGGCCGACAAACTTTCAACCTTCGACTCAATGTTGTCTGTCTCGCAAATCACGCCACTAAAGCTTGCTAATGATATGGTCGTGTCAGAGCCAGGCAGTCCCATCTGAATCCAACTTCCACCGTGTGCATCTGGTGCCTCAAGCACAAGTTGAAAGCCGAGCTTGAGATAAAACTCCTTTGCCTTTTGCTGGTCGGCTACCGGAAGCATGATGATCTCTATTGATTTCATTTCTCTACGTGAATGTGAATGACAATGCCGACGAAAATAGCTTGAATGTATGTGTTCGCGCGCTGCTACTTGCGACATTTTCCAATGTAATTGTGTCATACTCTGAGCGCAAACGAACTGTGCTCGGCCATCCTCTTAAACGGTTGAGCATCGGGGCAGGTGCAGATTGCCGAAACCAGGTGAAAGGTCTAGAACTCTCCCGGTGTATGGAGCTCTACGCGGTTGATCCACACCTTACTTTGGCCATTGCGTAGCAATAATCATTGATTTTTTACGCAAAAGGCCGATACTTGAGTTGTTGGAAACGCTGGACAGTAGAACAGCTTTCTGCGTTTTTACACCTTTTCACTATCTTGCAGCACAATGAAGCACACGAATTCCCATACCCTCCTCTGTACGAGTTGTTGTTGTTGCTAAAAGCAACACCCATCGCTCCGTCGTTCGTGTATCCTGTTAGTTGCTCCAATTCCATTCATTGTGTCACAACAAGTCTCTACTATTATGACTATTAAGCTCTATAACACCCTTAGCAAAACAGTCGAAGAATTTGTCCCCGTTCATGCCGGCAAAGTAGGCATGTACTCATGCGGACCAACAGTGTACAATCATGCTCACATAGGCAACATGAGGGCATTCCTCTTCGCCGACTTATTGCAACGCGTGCTACGCATTGTTGGCGAGTATGAAGTGAAGTGGGTTATGAACATCACAGACATAGATGATAAAACTATTCGTGATAGTCGAGTTGGTAGCGACAAGTGGTTGGCTGAGATGGGTCTACAAACCGACAATGCAAACGAGAACCTCTCCGTTTTTACGCGTTACTTCGAGCACATTTTTGTCCACGACATCGCCCAGCTAGGAATTAAAAGAGAGCACTTTGCAGCAATGCCAAGAGCGACAGAGTTCGTTCCGCAGATGCAAGACCTCATAAAGCGACTCATTGACAAAGGCTTCGCCTATGTCGCTGAGGGTAGTGTGTATTTCGACCTCAATGCTTGGCGGAAAGCAGATAGTTACGGTCGTCTGTTCAAAGTAGATTTCGACAACTTCCGTGAAGGTGTTCGCATTGATGCAGATGAGTATGAGCGCGAGAGTATCAGTGACTTTGTTTTGTGGAAGGCACGGAAGGATGACGAACCTTTTTGGGACTTTGAGCTCAATGGCATCAATAATCCTGGTCGTCCGGGATGGCACATTGAGTGCTCAGCGATGGGACACGAACTCCTCGGTTTACCATTCGATATTCATACCGGCGGTGTGGATCTACGATTCCCTCACCACGAAGATGAAATCGCCCAAAGCAAGGCAGGATATGGTGTAGATCCGGCTGTGTTCTGGTGCCATAATGAGTTCCTAGAGGTAGAGGGGAAGAAGATGTCTAAATCGTTGGGCAACTTCTTTACACTACATGATTTAATTGAGCGGGGACTCGATGCTCGAGACATTCGCTTTGCTATGTTGAGCACTCATTACTCGTCCGTCTGCAATTTCACCTTCGATGGCATTAGTGCCGCTGCCAAAGCACGTGCGCGTGTTCAGGAGTGCATTTATACCGTATGGGAAGCAAAGGGCAGTGCTGAAGTCTCCTTCGCGAAGCTGCGTGCAGATGTGTTTGCAGCATTAGCCGATAACTTACATACGCCGAAAGCTCTAGCTTGCTTGTTCAGTACCCTCAACGTTCTGAGCGTATCAGACTTGAACCCAGAATCACGCACTGCAGCCTTGGAGTTCTTCAGAGAGCTCAATGATATTTTTGATGTGTGGACTATTGCAGAGCGTCCTGTGGTAGAAGTTGAACAAGCTACTGCTGAGGTTACTTCGCTTGCGCAACAGCGCTGGCAGGCTAAAAAGGATCGTGACTTCCCACTTGCTGACGAGCTTCGGAAGAAGGTGTTGTCAATGGGTTGGGAGATCAAAGACACCAAAGAAGGTTTTGAGCTGAGTCGATTAGCATCGTAGTTTTGCATGTGCTCATGCTCTTGTTTTCATTAGCATGAGCACATGTATCTTTCTCATGGAGGTTCAAACCTATGAGAGCTCGAAATCAAGAACTCATTGCCCCTTGTGGCTTGAACTGCGCCTATTGTCAAGCGCATCTGCGTCAACACAATCCTTGCCCTGGCTGTCGCTTTATCACCTCACCTGAACCCATTAGCATTGCTCGGTGTCGAATCAAGTACTGTACACACTTATCGCAGAACAACGATCGTTTCTGTTCAGACTGTGATCGCTTTCCCTGCGCAGATCTTCACCGTTTAGACAAGCGTTATCGTAGCCGCTATCATATATCGGTTATCCAGAACCTACGCGACATACAAGAAAAGGGAATTCGACGTTTCGTATCCACTCAAGACATGCACTGGACCTGTCCACGCTGTTCGGAAGCGGTTTGTCTGCACACTCATAGGTGTCAGAACTGCGGTCAGAGCATCGAATTCACCCTATAGAACTGTAGTTTGTGCATTTAAAGCGCTGATTCTACCAATTTTCCTTATTGCTAAACCTCAAGCAACGCTGCAATCACGATATTTGCACGAAGATTGAAGAAAGCGATATGTCATCCCACGAGCTCCTGAACATTGCGAATGAGTTTTATCCCGTTTCGACAGGTTTGCCTGGGCGCGTTGGGATTGTAGGCGCAGGCAAAGTTGGTCTGAGTATCGCAATGAAGCTCCAGCATGTGCAAGCTCTGGAATGGATGATTGTGCGATCGGCCGATAGAATGTCGCAACTCCACATGGCGATGCCAGATATTAAGCTGTACAAGCAGATTGAAAGCGCGCAGAGCATTCCAGATATTATCGTCATTGCAGTACCAGACGCTGCGATTGAGTCGGTGGCAGAAGAGTTGTCTATTGCTCTTGGTCCGGCACTCGAAGGATGCTTGGTTCTTCATTGCAGTGGGTCACGAGGACTAGAGTGTCTTTCTTCTTGTGAGCGCGCAGGCGCGCTCTGTGCAGCAGCACATCCCTTTCAAACATTTACCCACGCTCACGAGCGACTTCTCAACGGCATAAGTTGGGGTATTGAATGCGAAGCTGATGTGGAATCGCGCGTCGGCGCGCTGGTCCGTAGTCTTGGGGGCACCCCAATCATCCTCTCCGAGTATGCCCGTGCGCACAAAGCGCTCTATCATATTTCAGCTGTGTTTGCTTCGAACTATGTGGAAGCATTGATTGCAGCATCTCGGGATGCAGCTGAAGCAGCGCAGATACCAGCGCCATTGTTCTTACAGCCCATTATTCATACCGCTGTTGAAAGTGCTATGCTGAGCATGGCTCATCAGGGTAGGGCACCGTTGAGCGGACCAATTGCCCGTGGAGATGTAGAAACTCTTAAGCGACATCTTGAGGCTTTGAAAGAGCACCCCTCTCTTTTTCGACAATACTGTTACTTCGCTCTTGCTACCAATGAGTTTGCGCTGCAACAAGGGTACGTTACTGAGGATCGCTACTTAGAGATTCGAGAGGTGCTTGAATCCGCTTTGCTCCCGCAAATCGGATAGACTATAGATCGCGTGAGGGCCACGCGCTATCGTGTTTAGTCCTGTGTATTCGTCAATGAAGTGGAATGCTGAGAGCTGTTGCCTGTCGTTGACACGTTCGCAATGCGAACTATAGATGGAGTTGGATGTCCATGGAGATATCAAGTGCAACTGCTGAGTGAGTGATTGCACCGGTCGAGATATAGTCCACGCCACATTCGGCAATAGCGGCTACGGTGTCCAGAGTAATCCCACCTGAAGCTTCTGTTTCAAAACGCTTGTTCACCATTTCAACGCCGCGACGAGTGTCGTCTAGGGAAAAGTTGTCGAACATCACCCGATGAAAACCGCCAATGCTCAAAGCTAGTTCGAGCTGTTCTAAGCTGTCGCACTCAAGTTCAATTTTGATAAGGCCCTCTTCAAAGGTAGAACGCACTGCTTGGAGTGCTTCAGCGATACCTCCCGCAGCCGCAACATGATTATCCTTGATCATAATCATATCAAAGAGTCCCATGCGATGATTCACCGCGCCGCCGCATTGAGAGGCATACTTGTCCAAACGACGCCATCCCGGAATAGTCTTCCGAGTATCGAGAATACGTGTTGAGGTATGGGCGACTGCTTGTGCAAATGAATGAGCCTTCGTTGCCACGCCCGACATACGTTGCAAGAAGTTCAAGGCTGTTCGTTCACCACTCAAGAGCAGATGCGCTGGACCCTGAACTTGAGCAGCAACAAAGCCCTTGTGAACAGCTGTTCCATCAGCGCAAGCGCTCTGCCAATGCACATCTTCACCGAGAATGTGAAAGACTTGTTCAGCAATGTGGAGTCCGCTGATGATACCCTCTGCCTTACACAGAAAATTCGCTGTTGCAAGCTGCGACGGAGAAATAGTCAGTTCAGTAGTGAGATCGCCCAAGCCAATATCCTCGTTGAGGGCAATCTGGATCAGGCGTGTAATGGAGTTATCATTGAGTAGAGAGCTATCGGGACTATGCATAGGTGCGTTTAGTTAGAGGACGAAATACCAAGCATGCCTGCGATACATTGCTTTACTGATTCACTCTGCCAGGTTGTGGTAATATCAGGAATATCCATGATCTGCTCAAAGAGCGCATCATTAGCACGACCACGCTCAAAAGCTTCTACGTATGGTGTGTCGGCACTAAAGCTCACTAAGGAGTACTGCGTAGCAAAATGACTTGGGAACTCGCGAGCCATCATAGCTTCTATCTTCTTGCGTAAAAGGAACTTTGGATCCGCGACTTTGTCGCGCATCTCAACGAAGTTCTCAATAGCCATCTGCGCTATGGCATCAGCATTTGGCTTGCGCAGTTTTTGGTACGTATCAAATGCCGTCGACCAATCATCAGGGTATGCGTCCAGACAGTCGCTGAGGCATACGCAGTCTTCAAAGCCGCAATTCATGCCTTGACCATAGAAGGGGACCACAGCGTGGGCAGCATCTCCGATAAGAGCGATTTTGTCTTGCCAAGCCCATGGATACGCGCGCATGGTTGCCAGAGAGCCAGTCGGATTTCCAAAGAAGTCTTGGATTAGTGTCGGCATTAAAGGAACGACATCCGCGAACTCGGTGTTAAATAGGTTTAGGACGTCTTGCTCTGTATTCAGGTGCTCAAACGATTGTTCGCCTTTAAAAGGATAGAAGAGCGTACAAGTGAATGTGGCGTCGACGTTTGCAAGTGCGATGAGCATAAAGCTGTGACGAGCCCAAATGTGGAGGGCATTCTTATCGAGCATGAACTCGCCATTAGGTCCAGGTGGAATGGTGAGTTCCTTATAGCCGTGATCCAGATAGGATTGCGAGAAGTTGAAACGATCCAAGTGTTGCATACGACCACGGATAGCTGAGAAAGCGCCGTCGGAACCAATCACGACATCAGATTCCACAGTGTGCTGCTCGCCTGACAAGGTATTCTCAAAAGCAACTGAAGGACGATCGATATCCACATCGAGAGCGCGTTCGTTGAAGTGAAAATTCACATTCTCAAATGCGTCTGCGCAATCCATCAAGGTGACATTCAGCGTTCGACGTGATACTGAATTGATGGCTTGATGGCTTTCGCCATAGGCTTGATAGCTGAGGTTGCCCGCACGATCGTGCATCATGCGGCCAGCCATTGGAATGGCGATGGGTTTAATATGGTCGATAATCCCAGCGCGCTCAAGTCCACGCCATCCACGATCACTCATTGCAAGGTTGATAGACCTACCTGCAGAAATGTCTGCACTCCGCATGTCAGCTCTGCGCTCATAAACATCCACGCGATGTCCCTTCTTTGCGAGATAGATCGCCATGAGAGATCCTACAAGTCCGCCGCCAACTATACTAATACGTTTCTGTGCCATGGTGTTCCTTTAGATGAGTAGTGGTGCTAATCACAACGAGGCTAGCGGCAAAACTACGCATTTAAGTGTTCAAGGTCTTATACCGCGATCGAACAAAAAAAAGCCATTGTCGACCGGTCGACAATGGCTTTGAGGGTGAACTCCACTGGAGGACGCTAGTGGAGTACCACGAAGGGGATGCAATACGTGCCAATACTTGCTACATAGCTTCCGGCGGGCCATGTCTGCACATCAAACTGGATTTCGCCTGATGCTTGTACGGCACATTGGGTGTACACCCGACCCAGCACATCACGTACGACGATTACGGATGCTTGGGTTTGTTCTGGAAAGTGAAAGGTGATAGTTGTGGTGCTTGGGTTAGGGGAGCAGGATGCTCTACTCTCATATTGGGTGTCTGAGACCTGGGTGCTTCCTTCCGTTTGTATGCCATGCTTGTTGAACAGCGACATCGCACCGGATGCACTGTTGTACAGCCATATGTTTCCATTCCGATCGCTTTGCTGACTAATGAACCGTACTTTTCTCAACAGAAGGTCATAAAAACGATGCTTGAGAGTCTCGCAAAAAGTTATTTCGGTTAGGATGACTTTAGGTTGGTCATCCATGCCATCATTGTCTTGAGCCCAATAAAACATACTGCTATCGGATGTTGGTATCAAACGAACGAAGGCGTCCTCGCGAGAGTCTAAGCGTTGGCCGAAGTCACGCCAGAACACTGTACGAATACTGTCTTGCTCTAACACATATCCTGCTACAAACTTTTGAGATCTGTTCTTATTCGAAGTTGAGACCCACACTCTCGCCCTGGCATCCATACAGAGTTCAGTGATGTCGACTCTATTGGACTCCGGAAAGGCAGTATCTAGTTGAAAGCGCTTCAACAACCCATTGGTCCAACAGCTTAGATAGAGAGGGGAAGCAAACCAGTAGTTTCCCTCGTTATCAGCAAGGACCCGACGGGCATTGCTGTCAACCACAGGATAGTAATCAGCTTCGCTGTCCGATACGCGAGCCCAGGCACCATTGTTCATTAGCAGACACAGTTTGCCGCTTGGGTCGCAGTCCATATGCCGTACGCTTTGCGGTATCACGTTGATGGAAGACCACGTACGTGAAGTCCATGATTGTTGCTGTTCATGATAGTGGTAGAGCATACTGCTGTCAACTATCCAAAGATCTTTGTCTCCGACAGCCACATTGCTCTGCGTAGCACGACAAGGAGTTTGTATGTAGCGCCATAGACCATTCTTGTTTTCTTTCAGCCAGCCATCAGACTGTGTGAGAATTACACGGTAGTGAGGGTTTGCTACAAAAGCAGCTGAAGGCTGTTCGCTGTCTTCATTTTTTGTTGTGATTAGGTTCTTCACTTCAAAGTCTGTGTAGTACTCAGCATAGTCGCTGAGATCCTGCAGTATGTACAACCGAATTGAGTGTCGTCCAACATCGAGAGTGTCAGCCTTGATGTGGATATACACACGTGGGTCTTGACCAGGTTTAGGCTGAGGACAGTTAATACTGAGATTGCTGTACTCAGAGAATAGCGCATCGACTTCAATTTCTCTATCGTGACCTTCAGGGGCAATCACACGAAGAATGATTAAACCGTCAACTCGTGGCGCCACTACGGAATCTTTATACTCCACGACGAGCTGGAGTGCATTCGGGTTCGATGCCAGGAGACTAGTAGCGACAAGTATAAATGGCACGATAAGCACAAAGACACATCTTTTCATGGTATCCTCCACTAGGTTATATGCATGCGGACTCAAGTTTTTTCTGTTGACATCCTACCATGCTTAATGATGATGCGCGAACTACCTAGTACGAAAATCACTGAAATGTTCATCGCAATAAATGTCAATGTTCGGTTGTTTGTTTCGCGAGTATCATGACGTGATCTGTTTCTGCTCTTGCGCGACTTCGCCGCAAAGTGTGTAGGGATGCGGAGTTGGGGGGATAGTGTAAAGATACTCGCGTGTCAAAAGCTGATGTGCTGTGTCAAAGTTGAGTAGATAGGACTTAAAATTCTTTTACTCAACAGTGTCAGATAACTCACACACCAAAGCGTGATTTGTTATGGGTGTCAGTTTATATACACACTACAGAACTGAACGCAAGTCTGTAAGTGAAGACTTGTGAAAAAAGTTAAACGACATGCGGCAGTGCTTATGAATTCGCTGAACGATGGAGGGATAACTGATCGACGCGCTGAAGTATCATACGCCACAGAGTTTCGTAGCGCAGAATCTCCAGACCTTCCATACTCGTGAAGGAGATGTGCTTTGTCTTCTTTTTTGGCGAGGGCTTTATGTCGCCATGTGGCTCCAACACAGCCATGTCTGGCAGGCCTCGTTTCTCCGACGTGCCAGGGTTGAAGTCTTCTTGCATCAATATCTGGAGCAGATGGAAGAAGGCATTTGCTCGAGGGTAGAGCTCTGCTTTGAGTACGCGATAATAGAGCAGACGGAGTTTCTCTTGCATGGAGAGGATGTCTTCTACTTTCGAGTCTTCAATCGCAAAGAGAAACTCGAGGATGAGTACGGAGAGTCGCATACCTGTCTTATCCTTCGCATAGACTTCAAGGTCATAATTAAAAGCGAAGCTGAACTTAGAACGATCAAAGTTTCGTCGTAGCAACTCGACTTCAGACTTTGTAAACTGCACGAAGCCAGCATCGTGCAAATACAACAAGTATCCAGCATAGAGCTTCCAGCGTTCTTGGTTCGACTTTGGTTGCAAACTTAGGGCGGACACGGCAGCCTTCTTAAAAATGCCCATCGACTTTTTGTAGTCACCGCTATGCATGACCAACACGATGTACAACGACAGGAAGTTGTACCACTGATTGGAGTGGGGCGCGTAATTCTCAAAGCAACGTGCTGCCAACTTCTCTGCTTCCACGAAGTCGCCAAGCGTGAAATACTCATTCATCACAATCGTACCGAACTCAGCAACACGATTGCGACTTGTCAGTTCAGGATGTGCTTCCAGATAACTGATCGCATCCAAACCATACTGAGTGGCTTTGGCGTAGTCGCGCTGCATGTGGGAACGCAGACATTGCACGCGAAAGAAGTTTGTGGTGACCAGGAAGGTTGGGTGCTCCTCGCGTAATCGTTCGATCTCAGTACACATCTTATCGAGCTCATCACTATGTACTGATTGATCATCTGTTGTCACGCTGAATTCAAGGAATATCTGATCAACAATTTCTTCGCTTCGATTCTCAGCAGAAAAACGATGCGCATACCGACGATGAATCTCGGCGTAAGAGTCGGCCTTCTTCTTATCTCCAAGAAATACATACAGTGATCGTAGCATGCGAGCTAATTGCATTGCAGGCTCAGTGACGTCGTACTTTATTGCCGTATTCAGCAGTCGTTCCGCCTGACTACGAGAAACGTGTAAGGCTCCGGCGCTCATAAGAGAACGCACTTCATAGACGCCTTTTACCGTTTCATAGACTGCACGTTGCTGGGCACTCATCCCCTTATCGCGCGAAACGTCATGTCCAACAAGTACAGCAATCAACTGCTGCTTCAGGCGCGACTTCAGGAGTTTGAAACTATTGTCGCTCGGACTACTTTGGAAGAGCTCTTGCGCTGCTTCTTCTTGAGTGTTAAATCGCTCACTTCGAATTCCATCGAACAGTCTGAACCAGGCGTCGTTTTTGTCGACACGGTTGAGACCAAGCGCTACGGTATCGGAAATGTTCTTGTTTCCAATAATACCGATGAGTTCTTTGAGTTCAGTGAAGGACATAGCACATTGAGATCTGTTTGAGAAGTTCGGCTGTCGCGACAGGCAGCACTACTCAAAACGATCACGAATAATTCTCGAATAAAAATAATAAAGGCAATATACATCACTTATACGCGCAGCGAAGAAAGCGTAGTTTTGCGTATGACTTCACTCTACCTACATGAACTAGCAAATGCCCGTGCCGAGCTCCTTCGTGTCTATCATCGAATAAGCGATCCGGATGCGCGTACTTCAGACCAGAGTTGGTCGGCTCGCGAAATTCTCCACCACTTGTATCTATCGGAGAATGGCATCGCACGCATTTTCTCATCAGCCGAACGGGTTTGTGAATCTGCAGATGCGTATAGCGATGAATTGTTGGAAAGGGAACGCGACGGACTTAGCACGTTTCTCAGCAATAGGGAGCAGAAAGTTGATGCTCCAGCTCGTATTCAGCCAGTGGACTTGAGTGCTGAGCACGACGTAGTTCAAGAGTTGTCGGTTTCGCGAGACCTTTTGGTCAGCGCAGCAGGAAGCCTACGAGATGAACAGTTGCGCTCGCTGTTCTTTGTTCACCCTTTGCGATCTAAGCTGAGTCTTTACGGATGGTTGTGGTTTGTTGCCAGACACGAACGACGCCATATTGAGCAGATCCGTGCGCTACTCTCTCATCAAACGGATGGAATGCCGTAGTTTCGCTGCAGTCTCACATTAGCACTGATAACTATGCACGCGAAACATGTCGGCGATAGTACCATCGAAATGACCGAAATGGTTTTACCCAACGACACAAACTATCTGGGAAATCTGCTCGGTGGACGTCTTATGCACTGGATTGATATTGCCGCAGCCCTCGCAGCAATGAAGCATAGCGGCCGAGTCTGTGTAACTGCATCTGTGGACGAGATTAACTTCTTCGAGCCGATCAAGTTGAGTCACGTAGTTAAGCTCTACGCCTGTGTTAATCGCGCGTTCACCACTTCTATGGAAATTGGGGTAAAGGTTGTTCGTGAAGATCCTTTGAATGGTACGATGGCGCATGCATCAACCGCACTTCTAACCTTTGTTGCAATTGACCAGTATGGAAAGCCCTTACCAGTGCCTCCTCTGGAACCTCAAAACGAAGAAGAAGAACGTCGCTTCGAACACGCTCTCTTCCGTCGCGAACAGCGTCTCAAGAACCGTGAACTGCTCAAGCAACGTAAAGAAATTGATTGATCTTTAGACCTCTGCTATGCCTCTCATTCGCTCTATCTCAGGATTACGTGCAACTCTTGGCGACTTCCTTAGTCCTCAAGTAGTGTGCGACTACGTCTCTGCCTTCTCCGCTCTGCTTCCACCAGGTCCTGTTGTTGTTGGACGTGATGGTCGTCCCTCGGGATTGTGGATGGAGTCCTTAGTCATCGCTACGCTAGCAGCCTGCGAACGTCCTGTCCACTCCGCCGGCATGGTGCCAACACCAACTGTTCAACTTCTAACAGAACGTAGCGATGCGGTTGGTGGTATCATCATCACGGCTTCACATAACCCCGCAGCATGGAACGGACTCAAGTTCATTGCCGCCGATGGTGTGTTTTTAGATGCTCAGCAGAACGCGGAACTGTGGAAGATTCTTGATGCGAAAACATTCCACTACAGTTCGAAACAGCAGCCGGGACAAGTCACTCACATTGAGAATGCAATCGATATCCATGTGCAAGCAGTTCTCGATTTGCCTTTGTTTGATCCTGAATCCCTTGAACGTATCCGCGCTCGCAAGGCAAAAGTTGTTGTTGACGCAGTGAACTGTTCTGGCTCGGTAGCTGTGCCAACTCTGCTTCGCAGTCTCGGCGTTGAGGTGGTTGAGTTGTTTTGCTCAGGCAGCGGAGAGTTCCCGCATACGCCTGAGCCGCTAACAGAAAATCTCTCAGCTCTGCGCGCTGCAGTCATTGAACACGGAGCTGTGCTCGGTATTGCGGTAGATCCCGACGCTGATCGTCTAGTACTCATCGATGAGCGCGGTGAAGCAATTGGTGAAGAGAAGACGGTGATGCTTGCCATCGAAGCGGTCATGCGAAACAAGCAGAAGTTTGGTTCAAGCGCTGATGCTTGCGCAGTGGTGAATCTCTCCACCTCGCGTATGGCTATTGATGCAGCGGCTCGTTACGGTGCTCAGTGTCGATTGGCGCCGGTAGGTGAGATCAACGTTGTTCGCGCCATGCAGGAGCATCATGCTATTGTTGGTGGCGAAGGCAGTGGAGGTGTGATCGTTCCGGCATGTCATAGCGGTCGCGACTCTCTTGTGGGTGTTGCACTTGTGCTATGGCTACTGGCGAGCACCGAAGAATTGGAATGGCAGCACTTGTTGCGTGGACAAGACTATGCAATGATCAAGTTCAAGCAAGAAGTTGCTGTGCGTCCAACTCAATGGAATGTTCAGTTGAGCGATGAGGACAAAGCATCTTGTACAATCGACCAGCGCGACGGCGTGCGTATAGACTGGCCGAATAAATGGGTGCAGCTACGAGCTTCAAACACAGAGGCGATCGTTCGCATTATTGCTGAAGCTCCGACAGAGGCAGAAGCACGGGCTTTGATTCGTGCTGCGCAAGCCTGGATCTAGAAGTACGCTAGTTGGAATGCCTGATCGTACAACCCCAAGCAACTACCCACAACAATTGTTATGAACCTGAACCGCGGATGAGAATAATCGCTGGAGAATATCGTGGACGCGTGCTTCCAGCTCGCTTACCCGAAGGAGTGCGTCCAACATTGGATGCAGCGCGGGAATCGCTCTTCAATATTCTTCATCATCTTGTTGAATGGGATGGACTAGAAGTATGCGATCTCTTTGCAGGTAGCGGTGCGCTCGGCATCGAAGCGTTGAGTAGGGGAGCAGGGACGGTCTGCTTCGTTGAGAAGAATCGTAAAGTCCTCCGATGTATTCAGCAGAACCTCGAAGCTCTTCGTATATCGGATGAGTGTGTAGATCTTGAGTTATCGGATGCACGCGAGTTTGTGCAATCAACAACTCAATGCTTCGACATCATCTTCATCGATCCTCCCTATGCAATGCACGCATTGAATGGCATTCTACAGATTATCCTGGATCGCAACTTGGTTAGTGATGAAGGGATTATCGTCGCAGAGCATGGTCCTGCTGAGCATGTGTTGCATGACCCACGACTTGAAGTCCTCAATACAAAGCACTTCGGGGAAAGCACCATCGAGATTCTGCAAGTACGCACTCCCGCCTAGGAATTTCTCGCGAACAGAAGTTGTCGAAGTGGCGCGCAGCGCCGCGTGTAAGAAAAAGACACCTGGAGTACTCAGTCCTACACTGTCTTAACGACCGATTGCTATCCAATTAAAGTTCTGCGTTCCGCTGAAGCCCCAAGGTGCGTAGCGTGAGTCGATCTTTACCATGAAGCTGGTGCGCGACACGCTATCCAGTTGCAATGGGTAAATGTTAGAAGTCTTCAAGTTCTGCTTCTCAACATCTTTCGGTCTGGTTTGAATGAGCTGCGTTGTTGCCGTTATATACACAAGCGGAGCTTCTAAGAAGTTGCGTTTGAAGTTGATTGGTTTATCTGTACTTGCAATGCCGTACTCAATTTGAAACTGTGTTCCTGCGGAGTCGATGAAGGCTGCTCCGTAGGGGTTTACTTCGTAAGGAGCAACGGTGATGTTCGACACCAAACGAATGCTGTCTTTGAGCATTTTGAGTTGGGCTTGAAGATCTTTGATCTTGTCTTTATTGAAGATCAAGAAGGAACTAAGAGAGTCAGAAGCCTCGCGCTTGAAGTCTTGACTCGATACGTAGGCACGAGTCAAATTCAGCGCTTTGTCTTGCACATAGGTGTTGAATCCGAGGAAGGTAATGGTTGCGATGATGACGGTGATCAAGGTGACAATAAACGTCACCCATGTGAGCACCCAACGTATGCCTTTGTCTTTTACACGTAGCCATATGTTGTCGTAATCTTCATTAACCAAGAACACGCGCTCGTTGCGACGTTCCGGTGTGTAGTTGCTATCGCTCTCAGCAGACATACGCAGATCCTATGTGTTGATCTTCTTGAATTGATCGCAATTGTCTTGCGAATCGTCCCAAATTAGCACCAGAGTGCTTTATGACAGTTGACTTTAGCTTTTGAAGCAAGCTCTAGCAGATGGCAAACAGGTCGAATTTCCTCTCGTTTAACGCTCTGTGCTACAACTGAACAGCAATTCCAGCTGTGAAGCCGAAATCGGAATCGAGGAGCAAGGTCTTGGCTAGCCATTGTTCATACACTCCAATCTCTAGGTTTAGGCTGTTGTTAAAACGGTAGCCTACACTCTGGCTGAATCTGGGTCCTATGCTCAGTGCGGTCTGTTCCTGGGTTTTCGACTCATCGCTTTCCATGCAGAGCAAAAGTGTCGCCCGACCAGCAAGATAGAGTGTGCCTGGTTTGGCACTGAGATACAGCCTATAGAGCGCTCCGGCGCCAAGCGCGGTTGTCGATCCCTTGGTTGAGTCCCGCGAGACACTCATAAAAGCTCCGCTGATACTGAAGAGCAGACTCGTATGCTCTTTCCTTCTCTCAAATCCGGTATTCAGACTCAGGAAGACGCTTGTTGGACAGGCTGCGCTGCTCCCCACATCTACACTTAGTTCGGAACTACGGTTGCGATGAGTTGCCACCTGTACCTGCATTGCCTGATGCGCGCGATCGCTGAGCTCATCCGACGTCACTGAATCAACAGGAGAGACAGAAGAGCTGCTGAGAACAAAAGGTCCTTGCAGCAAGGCGTTGCCATTGATCCAGTCGTGTTGGTTGTCAAAACTTTGGGCGGACAACAAGCTTGCAGTGATGATTGACACTAACCAAAAGAGGCAGATGAGTAATAGGTTGTGGTTGACTGAGGCGAATAGAGATTTCTTCAAGCGCTTAGTTCCTGGGACGTCGAGCGAGTATGAATGGACATGCAAAGTTAAGGATGAATTACTCTGATTCATACAGTCCGATGTGTAGCCTCTTGTGACAGAGAAGCTAATAGCTTTGCAGTACCCTACTCCTCATTAGATACTACTGATATGGCATTCACGTGTTAAACGAATCCACTCCGCGCCAGCAACAGAGTCTTGAGCTGAGTACAGCTTTGCAGCGCGCTCGAAGCTATGTTATGCGTTTTGGGTGGAACTCAGCTGCGTACCAGATACTGAATCCCGGAATTGAGCTTTGGTTCTCGAAGTACTGCGAGGCGGTCATTGGCTTTGTGCGTTATGGACGGTATTGTATTGTTGCTGGTGCTCCTGTGTGTGCTGTCGATAGAGTCGAACAAGTGGTGGAGGAGTTCGAGGAATACTGCGTCACGCGTGGACTTCATGCGTGGTACTTCTGTGCTGGTACACGTTTAGCGCAGAGCTTGGGTGCAGATGCTTGCAGTCGTGCCGTCGTGTTGGGAGCAGAACCCGTCTGGAAGCCTTCTCGCTTCCTGGAGCAGCTCATGAACAAGGGCTCACTGAGAGCTCAGTGCGCGCGAGCTTCCAACAAGGGTGTGTATGTGGAAGAGTGGAGTGCGAGCGAAGCAACATCGCATCCTGCCTTACAGGAATGCTTGGATCGTTGGTTGGATACGCGAGGCTTGGCACCGCTGCACTTCTTGGTTGAATCGCGAACTCTTGATCGTTTGCTTGATCGGAGAATCTTTGTAGCCCGAACGCAGCATGACATTGTTGCCTTTAGCGTGCTGTCCCCCATTGTTGACCGCAATGGTTGGCTTGTTGAGCAGAATGTACGAAGTCCGAAGGCTCCAAACGGAAGTGTTGAACTAACACTTCGCTTTGCTGCCGAACAGCTCTGTCTGAGTGGAGCAGATATGATGAGTATGGGGTTATCTCCACTATCTATACACACCAGCAGCAGCGACAATGCCCTCTGGCTGCGTTTGCTCTTTCGAAGCATTCGCCGCTATGCACAACCCTTCTACAACTTTCGCGGACTCGATGCATTCAAATCCAAGTTCGAGGCTGAGCGCTGGGATCCTGTCTATGCAATGAGTCTCCATGAACGGTGCAGTCCCTCAGTACTCTGGGCAATTGCAGGGGCGTTCACTGGTGCGTCGCCCTTATGGAGCGTATTGCGAGCCGCTCGACGCATTGCAAAGACTGCTCGTCATTGAGTACGTCTGAGTGCTGATCTGCAAGAGATTTTTCATCATCCGTGCTCAGGCTGCGCCTGGCCCGCTTATCTCCTCGGACGAGTCAGAAAAATATTTTCGCTCAGTGATCCACTTTCCTTTTCCCCTCGTACTTGTTCATGATTGGTTGCTTTTAGCAGAACGCAGGATAGGGAAGACTGCGTTTTTGTTCCCACCAACCATCAACATTCATTCATAACCTCATTCTCTTGGAGAACATCATGTTTAGAAAATACTACCGCCATGTGTTGGTGGGAGCCTTGGCTGCGCTCTGCATTGCAGGAATTGCTTGGGCTTCATCACACAGAGAAGCGCCACTAATCTCGAGCGATCCCTTAGCTGACAATACAGATCTCTATGCGTTTCGTTGTCCAGACGACACGAACTACGTCTCGCTCATCGCGAATTACATTCCATTCGAGCTTCCTGAGGGAGGTCCAAACTATTCTACCTTCGGCGAGAATATTCGCTATGAGATTCACGTTGACAATGATGCAACAAAAGCAGGCGATGAAATCTGTTATCGTTTCACCTTTACACGCGTGAATGAAGATCCTACAACTTTCTTCAACATTCGTCTTGGAAAACAGAACTTGAAAACCACGTATACCTGCGAGCGTTCGACAGATGGTGGAAACACCTTTACGAGCATCATCACTAATGGAATGGTGCCTCCACCGTACATCGGACCACGCTCCATCGAAGGTGGTGCTGGCTTGAACACGACCTATGCGAAGCTCACGAATGATGCGATCACGATGGCAACAACTGGCGAAACCATCTTCTGTGGTCCAGTTGACGATCCCTTCTTCGTAGACCTTGGTGGAATCTTTGATCTGGGTCAAACACGCAAGCGTGATGGTGTTGGTGCAGAGAAAGCGCAAGACGGTGTTGCAGGCTTTAACTGTCACACCATTGCGATTAAGGTTCCGATTTCAACTCTACAGAAAGACAACAAGTCAGTCACCCAAGCGAAGAACATCCTTGATGGCGACTTCGTGATTGGTGTCTGGGCTTCTGCTTCACGTCCAAAAATTACAACCCTTCGTACCGACGGCATGAAGCCAGATGTAAGTGGCGAGTGGGTTCAAATCTCTCGTCTCGGTATGCCGCTCACAAACGAAGCCGTGATACCAGTTGGCGACAAGGATCGCTGGAATAGTGGCTCACCGTATGATCAAGCTCGCGAGTTATCCTATGCAAAGTACTTTGTCAACCCAGAACTTGGATTGTACATGGATGATTCCCAGTTCGGTGGAGCTGTACCAGCCATGAAGAATCTCCGCATTCAATCCAATGCCCTTGGCAGCTTTGACTTCCGCAATGGTAAGGATGGACTCTACGGTTTGGTTGCAACAAATGGTGGAAAGGGTACTGCTCTCGATACGAATGTGTTTGGAAAGATCCTCTTGCAAAAGGCATCACCTCGCTCGGTCGACTTGCTCCCAATCTTCTATACTGGTGTTCCAAACATGGCTCCTTACCAATTGGCAACAGGCAAGAATGGCAACCCGCTCGCGACCGGTAAACCTTTCATGAACAACTTCTTGCCATCATTGTGTGACGAACTGCGTTTGAACATGGCAGTGCCAGTTACACCACGTGATAGTAAAGACTTCTCGACACTTGGCATTATTCAATGTGCAGTGCTTGGTTTGACAGATCCACGCTTCAACAAAGACACAACGCTGCAATGGATTCCAAACATGGATGGCTTCCCTAATGGTCGTCGTCTAGAAGATGATGTCACAACCATCGAACTGCAAGCAGTCTCAGGTGTTGCTCTCGCAGCAATTGGTCTGTGGTATGATGATTACATTCCTGGCACCTCAACATCTCCTGTTACCCAGCAATTGCTGAATGTTTTGACATACAACGCTGGTCCAGATCAGAACGACCGGAGTTTCAGAAAGACCTTCCCATACGTGGCAGAACCACATATGGGTTACGACAAAGAAAAGATGGTTACGCACGTTGAAGGTGGCGAGGAAATTCTTGGAATTTCAGCACCTCAAGGTTTCTTTACGAAGAACTCATTTCCAAATCCAACGAGTGCTGCCTCACAGCTGAACTTTCATATGTCGCAAGGTGGAGCAGTGGCGTTGAAGATCTTTGATGCACATGGACGTCACGTGGCAACCATCTTTGACCAAAGTGTAAGCAGTGGCGATTTCTCAGCCGCATGGACAATTGCTGATGATGTTGTTGGTGGCACCTACCTAGCCTCGCTTCAACTGAATGGCAAGCCTATCGCTACTCAGAAGATCTACGTTTCACGCTAGTACTTTAGAAGTACCTCCCTAGTACCTCAAGCGCCAGATCGCTCCCTACATGCTCGAAGTATCCGCCGTAGTTCGCTACGGCGGATACGAACGAGTACCGCTGAGGGAGCAAGACAAGAATTAAGCTGAGAATCCTTTTCCTACTAACTAATCAGAACGATGAAAACACTCTTTATCATCATAGGTGTACTGTGTGTGCTAGGCATTGCCGGACACGCCTGGTACTCAAACAAACAATTCCATGTTCCGGCATTGCACACCAGAGCAGCTGGTCTACTACCTGCTGAATTTGCAAAACAACAGCAAGTATATAATCAGTTAGTTCACGACATCAAGCAATCACCGGAAGTGATGAAGAACTACACGCTGCTCGCGAAGCTATTTATGTCAGAGGCGCGTGTAAGTGGTGACCATCCATACTACTATCCAGCGGCGATGACGGTTCTCGACTATTGTCTTTCGAAAGACAAACGCAACCTCGAAGCATCTCTTCTGAAAACCAGCGTGTTACTTTCTTTGCATCACTTTGCTGAAGCGCGCGAGATGGCTCGCACGCTCACGAGCGAGCATTCAAACATCTCTGCATTGTATGGAATGCTATGTGATGCAGAAGTAGAACTTGGAAACATTGATGATGCACTTCAAGCAGCCGATGTTATGATGCAGCTGCGTCCGGGACTGGATGCATACGCCCGCGTGGCGTACCTGCGCGAAATCCATGGAGATGTAGAAGGTGCACTTCAAGCCATGACAATGGCCGCCGATGCTGGGCTTGCGGGTACAGAAGATGCGGCTTGGACACGGACAACTCTGGGTAGCATGTACCTCAAGTATGGACGACTGCAAGAAGCGCAACGATGTTTCGAGAGGGCAAGAGTAGAACGTCAGAACTATCCAGCTGCACTTGCGGGCTTAGCCATGGTCTTGCATGAACGTCAACAAGATGCGAGCGCACTCACTCTGCTCGATTCCGCCTTAGCGCTTCAACCAGAAGTTTCATTTATGGAGAATAAGGCTGTGATCATGCGTGGTCGCGGACAGAATGCCCAGAGCGACTCACTGATGCACATCGTTGAAACAATGTTGGACGAAGATGAATCCGCTGGTCATATCAATGATGCAGAGCGTGCTCTGGCATACTGTAAAGTGGGTTATAAAGTGAAAGAGGCACTGAACTACGCCCGTAAGGAAATACGAACTCGTCCTAACAACATGACCGCACAGTACGCTATGGCAGCGGCACTCCGTCAGAACGCTCAGTACAAAGAAGCACAGACCTACATACAAAGAGCTCTACAAAGAGGAAGTCAGGATCCTGATATGAAGAATTGCGCTGCGCTTCTTGAGCAGTCATTGCAACACGCAGAGCATCGCTAAACCGCCGGAGCGCTTGCGCGCAGGATACAGATGAACCCAGTCAACAATAACTACAAAACCAGAACTCAAATGAAACGAAGTACAGTGATTCTCTCAATGATCGGACTGCTTGCACTGTCCAGTCTGCATGTCGATGCAAAGCAGAATGATGATACTACTCTAGCACGTACACGCCAAACTCAAGAGGTGATTGTGCAAGCAAGTCGCGTTCGAAGTGCAGCTACAGATCAACAGTTGAGTGCGCGGGATCTAAAGCTCCTCCCTGTGAGTTCATCGCAAGACCTGTTACGTGTTGTGCCTGGTCTAGAGATTGCACAGCATGCTGGAGGAGGAAAGGCAGAACAGATCTTTCTTCGCGGCTTCGATTGTGATCATGGGACAGACATCAGCATCAGTGTTGACGATAGTCCAGTAAATATGGTATCGCACGGACACGGTCAAGGTTATGCAGACCTGCACTATGTCATACCAGAAACAATTGAGCGCATTGATGTGCTTAAAGGACCCTACTACGCCTCTGCTGGCGATCAAGCAACTGCTGGTCAGGTTCGCATACATACTGCAGATACCTTATCAGAGAATATTCTCAAAGCACACTATGGAATGTTTGAAAGTTACCGCGGCTTAGCCTTGCTTGGAACGCGTATTGCTTCCACAAACATCTACGGTGGTGCAGAGCTACAATCAACCCGCGGCTACTTCGATGCAGCACAAAACTTTCGACGTGCGAATGCGATCCTAAAGGTGCTTCAGCCTATTGATGATCGATGGACCCTAAAGAGCTCTGCTTTTCTCTTTAGCTCGGATTGGAACGCGAGCGGTCAGATACCTCAGCGCGCAGTCGACGCTGGACTCATTAGTCACTTTGGTGCTATTGATAGCTTAGAAGGCGGTAATACTTCGCGAGCAACTCTTCAATGGACACTGCACTCTAATGGCGCGGCTCCTTGGACAATCAATGCTGGTTATACACGCTACCGTTTTCAGCTCTTTAGCAACTTCAGTTTTTATGCAGAAGATCCCGTGAATGGAGACATGATAGAACAGACCGATGAGCGAGCAATCGCTCATGTATCGGCAAGCACCATGCGACATTTCGAGCTTGGTTCGATCGCATTCAGTTTGAATGCTGGTGCCAGCTTGCGGATGGATGACATCCATACAGCGCTCTACCACTCACAGAAACGCTCACGACTGAGCACGAGTATCGATGCGAACATTCGTCAGGCTGACGCAGCTTTGTTCGCTGAGCAGAGTGTGTTTATAGGGCAGCTGACACTGAATGCTGCACTTCGTGCACAGTACTTTCGCTTTGCGGTCGAGGATCTGAGCAATGGGAACAACAAGGAGCGACAGCAAGTTCTGTTTTCGCCGAAGCTCAATGCAGCCTACGATCTCAGCAGTTCCTGCTCAGTGTATTTCAATAGCGGCTTTGGCTTTCACACGAATGATGCGCGTGCAGTAGTTCGCGATAGCTCGGAGAACGTCATTCCTCGCGCCTTCGGCTCCGAGTTTGGCTTTCGTTTGCATAATGAGTCGGCCGCCCTTTGTGCAGCTGCTTGGATGTTAGATCTTGAGTCAGAACTCGTGTGGTCTGGTGATGCAGGAAACACCGAGAGTAGCGGTCGCACACGGCGAATAGGAATAGATCTAGATCTGCGCTGTGAGCTAATGAAGAACTACTCAGTAGGCGCTGACCTGTGTGTTTCGCGCGGTCGATATCGGGATGAGCCCGAGGGTCAGAACTTCATTGCGCTTGCGCCGAATCTTACCTTGAGCGCGTATAGTAGCTATACAGGAGATATAGTCTCAGCCGCTGTAAGAGTACGCAGCATTAGCTCTCGGCCTGCGAATGAAGACAACTCGATTCGCGCAGAAGGGTATGCGATTGTTGACTTCAACTGCAGCGTTTCCGTGCTTAAAGGTATTGACTTGACCCTTGAATGCAGAAATCTTCTCAACACCGAATGGAAAGAAGCACAGTTTGATACTACCAGTCGATTGCAGAATGAAGGATCTGCCGTCTCTGATTTGCACTTTAGTGCCGGTACACCACTGAGCCTGAAAGTGGGATGTCAGTGGAGTTGGTAAGTGGCTTCTCTTCTGCACCAAAGTAGGATCTCTAACTCAGTGCCTGTAGCTATTGGTATTAGTTCTGAATGTCAGCTTGTGCTGACATACTGAAAGAAAGCCACGACCTACAAAGAAAGTTGTCATTCGTGAGTATATACAAAGAAGAGTGCAAGGATTGTTGTCCTTGCACTCTTCTTTGTTTTTGAAGGGCTGCTCAGCGTCGAGACCGGGTGAGTAAAGTCAATCGTAAGAAGCGGTCAAGATCAAAGTGCATTCTTAACTCGTCTTGCCCAGAACAAAAAGTTGCGCCATCGTCGGTGAGCTCGATCCACCTTTGGGTTCGAGGGTAATTGCGAAAGCGTCGGCACGTGCTGTTGATTTCATATGTGTAACAGGCACGTTGCTTGAAGTATTGAAGGTGCCAAGGTCAACTGGTTTGCCATCGATCAGCGCCCAGAGTTGATAGTCAGTATCAGGTTTATTCGCTGGAAGCGCGTTGCCTTCCACATAGACATCGTGACTTGCAACGTTCCACATAACAACTGAAGCCGATCCAATTGGTGCAGTAGCAGTTGCTTGAAGTTTTATCACACGAACATTAGGATTGGTAAGCAAGGCTAGATTGTTTGAATGTGCTTGCAAGCGCGCTGCCATGACTTGTTGCTCGGTTTTCAGTGCAGCCAATTCTAACTGTGCCTCACCTAGTTGTTGTTCTGTTTGACGCTGTTGATACCAGAAGTACGTAGCCGCAGAGCTACTGAAGAAGCAGGCTACCGAGGCAGCCACAGCGTATTGAAAATATCGCGGCTTTGCAGTAACGATATTCTTCGCATCTGAGGTTGATCGCGTTGCTCTCAATGCTGAGTCTGTCGACGTCAGTGTCGGAACTTCATCTTGAGAGCTGGTCTCTGCATCAAAAGCAGTTTGGAGAATGGTGCTTCGGAGTTCTGGGCGAGGTTCCTCAGCGTGAAGTAGTGCGAAGTTCTCAAGGCTGCGCTGAATCTCTTCGAGCTCAGCGCGCAGCACATCATCCATACGCAAGCAGCGTTCCACTGCTTGTATGCGTGAGGGATCGAGGATTCCTAGGGCATAGAGCTCCAGTTCACCAGAATCCAAGATTTGTTGCGCTTCGTTGCTCATTCTGCAGATCCAAAAAACTTGCGTAAAGAGTTTAGGGCTAAACGTGACCGAGACTTCACCGTTCCAAGTGGGATATTGAATTCCTCAGCGATCTCCGTTTGAGAGAAACCTTGGAAGTACATGAGATCTATGATCTGTTTCTGATCCACCGGTAAAGTGGCGACGAGGGCTTGCATGTCGGAAGTTTCAGGAACAAACGACTGAGTAGATCCCAGTACATCAGTATCTACGAAATCTTCGATGCTTTGGTTCAGTGCTTGCGAGCGAAAATCTCCAGATCGTATGCGATCGATAGCTAAGCGTCGCGCAATAGTAAGCATCCAGGTAAAGAGGGTCCCTTTTGTGCGATCGTAAGAAGCACGGCTCAGCCACACCTTGGTGAAACAATCTTGCAGTAAATCTTCCGCTGCGTGGTGCTCGCGCACGATGCGCTTGAGAACTCCGAAGAGAGCAGCGCTGTAGTTGTCGTAGAGATACTCCAGGGCACGACGATCACCACTTTGCAGCAGTGAAACGAGTTCGTGTTCCTGTAGAGTTGATTTCATATGATGATGTGTAGACTCAGAGTCGATATCAGTCAATTGTCAGACTGATGCAGACAAAAATACATGAAATGTGCTAGTTGGTGCGGTATGTCACAAAAATGGGAGCGCCGAAGCAGTTAACGCAGTGTAGTTGGTGCAAAATGAGCGCGAGAGTGTCTATTGGTCCGGCGTTCCCACTCTGTCCCAAGCTTAGAGCATTCCAATCCACTCGATTCCCTGAGTACTTCTTTTTATCCACATGCAGGGTCGTGGCATGTGTGCCTCTGGAAAAGTCAGCTGACCCTACAGTGTCACTAGTCGTTGCTTCGATTACAAATTGCATTTCTTTCTCATCCAAGACTCACACTCCCGCTCAGCGGCTCATCCTCCTCTGCGACTCTGCGTGAGTCGGCTTGAGTTGTTCACGCAGAGCCGCGGAGTCGTGCTGTACTGACGAGCCGCAGAGCCAGCGCTCCTGCTCAGCGGCTCATCCTCCTCTGCGTCTCTGCGTGAACGACACGTGCCGACTCACGCAGAGCCGCAGAGTCGTGCTGTGCTGACGAGCCGCGGAGTCAATCTGAATTGACTGAGTACAAATCAATTTTTCTTATCACTAACGACACCTAAAAACAATGAAACAAGTAAATGATATCACCGGGTCGATCATCGATGCAGCAATCAAGATTCATACTGATATTGGACCAGGCTTGTTGGAGTCTGTCTACGAGCGCTTACTCGCTCAGGAGTTAGAAGCTAGAGGATTCTTTGTTGAGCAACAAAAGTCGGTCAGTTTTGAGTATAACGATATGGACTTTCCTCTCAGCTTTCGAGTGGATCTGCTCATTGAGCGGCGAGTTGTTGTGGAGTTAAAGTCAGTTGAAACGCTTGCACCCGTACACTATAAGCAGCTCTTGAGCTACTTGCGCCTAATGCAGCTAGAAGTTGGCCTGCTTCTAAACTTTGGTCAGGCAACTTTAGTCGAAGGCTTACACAGAGTAGTCAACCACTATCATCCAAAGTCTGCAGCGACTGACTCGAAATCATAACCAGATGTGGATCTGCCAGAGAAGTTGGCGATGCTAAGCCAAACTGACGAGCCGCCGTGTCAGCGCTCCCGCTCAGCGGCTCATCCTCCTCTGCGTGTCTGCGTGAGTCGGCTTGAGTCGTTCACGCAGAGCCGCAGAGTCGTGCTTTACTGACGAGCCGCAGAGTCAGCGCTCCTGCTCAGCGGCTCATCCTCCTCTGCGTCTCTGCGTGAACGACACTCGCCGACTCACGCAGAGCAAATTCGCAGCATTGGGATAAACATGAGAGCGTCAACTGTCCAGCGTTTCCATTCTATACGCCACAAACAAAAAAACACGACCGAAGGTCGTGTTTTAGAGTGAGATACAAGGTGTGCGGAAGACGGTTTTTGAACCTCGATATTTTGCGGTAGGTGTCAATCTTCAATCATACAAATTTTTCTAAAAAACGAGGTATTTAAGTCATTTTCTGTTAAGTTGGCTATCGTCAAACACGGAGATAAACTCAAAAAGTGTACGTAGTTTGTACGTGATGTATTCGATGCTTAAAAGTCCTTCTGCACCCGATTGACCTTCGCTAGACAACAATCGTGAATTGTAAAAGTCGTGTGCTGCACCTTGGGCGACTAATCTATCACTCTGCCGGAAGATAAATCATGACTATCAACTACTACCTCGATACAAACCAGAAAACCCAGCAGGTAGAACGTATTCTGTTTGCATATGTGCGCGGCCTAAGTCCGGGTAAAACGCTAAAGATACACACGGGAGAACGTATTGATCCTAAACACTGGGACAGCGCCAAGCAGCAAGTCCGGAGATCGTATGGTGGTTCAGGTGAACTGAATAGCCTGCTGAGTCGACGCGCAGACGAGATGCGACGAATCTATAGGACAGTGGTATCCGAGCGGCCGCAAACGACATACGAAGACATTCAGTCAGCGCTCAGGCGTGTCTTTGTGGTTGAAACGAATGATGAACACCTACAGACGTTCTTTACAGCATACGAGGATTTCATTGAGAGCAAGAAGCTAAGCTACCAATTGAACAGTCTCAATAAGCACAAGACGATTCTGCAACATCTTCGCGACTTCAGTGCCGCTCATAAGTACGAATTAAGCTTTGCATCCATTACGCATGGATTTTATGATAAGTTCACTTCGTATATGTTGCGAGACAGGAGGCTAACCAATAACACCTATGGTAAGTACGTAACTGCGTTGAAAACGTTTATGAATTGGGCGAGCGAACGCGGTCTCTGTGCTTCGCTTGATTTCAGAAAATTCAAGGTGCCCACGGAACAGGTCGAGATTGTGTACCTTACTGAGGAAGAATTGCTGCGCCTATTTAATCACGATTTTTCGGATAATAAGACCTTCGACAAAGTGCGTGACGTGTTCTGCTTTCAGTGCTTTACCGGCCAACGATTCAGTGATGCCAAGATTTTTGAACATGAAGACATCAAGAACGGAGTATGGCACCTACGCACGACAAAAACAAAGGACATTATTAGCATTCCGTTATCGTCTCCAGCACGTAAGTTGATAGAGAAGTACAACGGTGTCGGCAAAATGCCTGTTATAAGTAGCCAAAAGACCAATCGTTATCTGAAGGAGATTTGCAAAGAGGCAGGAATTGATGAAGTAGTAACTCTGGTGCGCTATCGGGGTGCCGACCGCATTGAATATACCGAACCCAAACACAACTTTGTTTCAACACATACTGCTCGGCGCACTTTTGTTACTTTATCCCTCGAGAAAGGAATGCGACCGGAGACGGTGATGAAAGTAACCGGGCACAAGGATTATAAGACTTTCAAGAAGTACATCAAATTGACGGATAAAGTGGCAGCACAAGAGATGAAGGCGGTCTGGGGCTAAGATTCTCACTGTATAGCCCAACACTTGAATCGGGTTTTCCGAAACACCTTCAGATCTGCTTTATGGCTAAGATGAGGCGGGCGTGTTGCCTCATAACAATATGTAACCGGGATTATTAATTATCATCGACGTATATTAGTTCACCATTCCGATAAAACGGATTAAAGGCAAGAAAGAGATCAAATTATGTCGGAAATAAAAGTTAAATCCTTAGAATCTTGGATTTGGGATGCTGCCTGCTCGATTCGGGGAGCGAAAGACGCACCAAAGTACAAGGACTACATACTGCCACTCATCTTCACAAAGCGACTCTGTGATGTCTTCGACGACGAACTGAACCGAATCGCCAAGGAAGTTGGCTCGCGTAAGAAGGCGTTCCAGCTCGCGAAGGCTGACCATAAGCTCGTCCGCTTCTACCTACCCCTCATTCCGGACGATCCCGAGCAACCGGTGTGGTCTGTCATACGAAAACTCTCGGATAAGATCGGTGAAGGTGTTACAACACATATGCGGTCTATAGCACGCGAGAATCCGCTACTTCAAGGAATTATCGACCGGGTTGATTTCAACGCCACGACACATGGTCAGCGAGACCTTGATGATGATCGACTCTCAAACCTTATAGAAGCTGTCAGCACCAAGCGTCTTGGACTTGATGATGTTGAAGCTGACATCATTGGAAAGAGCTACGAGTACTTGATACGCAAGTTTGCAGAAGGTGGTGGACAGAGTGCGGGTGAGTTCTACACTCCACCGGAAGTCGGCACTATCATGTCACGTGTACTTCAGCCCGAACCCGGTATGGAAATCTATGACCCTACATGTGGTTCCGGTGGCTTGCTTGTTAAGTGCGAAATCGCAATGGAAGAACAATCCAAAGGCAAAAAACGGACTGTTGCACCGCTGAAACTCTACGGCCAGGAATTCACGCCCGAAACATGGGCTATGGCGAATATGAACATGATCATTCATGACATGGAAGGGCAAATCGAAATAGGCGACACATTTAAGAATCCGAAGTTCCGCACGAAGGACGGCAAGCTTCGCACATTTGACCGCGTCGTTGCCAACCCTATGTGGAACCAGGACTGGTTCACTGAGGCTGACTACGACGCCGACGAACTGGGTCGTTTTCCAGCTGGAGCCGGTTTCCCCGGCAAATCGTCCGCTGACTGGGGCTGGGTACAGCACATCTGCGCAAGCCTGAATGACAATGGCCGCGCCGCAGTTGTGCTCGACACCGGTGCTGCTTCCCGTGGCTCAGGCAATGCTGGTACAAACAAGGAAAAGACCGTCCGCCAGTGGTTCGTAGATCAAGACCTCATAGAAAGCGTCCTCTACCTGCCGGAAAACCTCTTCTACAACACAACCGCTCCAGGCGTAGTGTTGTTCCTGAATAAGGCCAAAGCGAAAGCGCGCCAAGGCAAGGTCTTCCTCGTTAACGCCAGCCAAGTCTTTGAAAAGGGTGATCCCAAGAACTTCATCCCCGAGGCCGGCATCCAGCGACTCGCAGACACCCTCATCGGGTGGAAGGAGGAGGAAAAACTCAGCCGCATCGTCGATCTTGCGGGGCTCAAAAAGAATGACTACAATGTCTTACCTAGCCGCTACATCCACACTAGTGAGGCCGAAACTTACCGGCCCATCGCGGAAATTGTCGAGGAACTAAAAGTCATCGAGGCTGACTCGCAGGAGGCAGACAAGAAGTTGAAGAAAATTCTGGAGAAGCTTGGGGTATGAGCGAATGGCACACCAAACCGGTTAAAGAAATCGGTGAAATCATCACGGGACGCACTCCTAGCACTGCTCGCAGGGACTTTTACGACGGCGATTACAACCTGATCTCGCCTGCAGATCTTGATAATGGCAAATATGTTCGCTCCTCACACAAAACCCTCACGAAACTCGGCTTTGAACAATGCCGAGCTCTTCCAAAAGGAACTGTGCTCGTTGGCTGTATCGGAAATGTAGGAAAACTCGGGATCGTCGGAAATGACCAGTCAGCCACTAATCAACAAATCAATGCACTAATCTGCAACCATGAGCATGACAACGAATTCGTATACTACAGCTTTCATGAGAACCGGGTAAAGCTCGAGAAACTCGCTGTTAAGACGACGGTTCCGATTCTCAACAAAACCAGCTTCGGAAATTTTGAGGTAAGAGTTCCCCGTCTTCCTGAGCAGAGAAAAATCGCGCACATTCTTTCGACAGTGCAACGGGCGATCGAAGCGCAGGAGCGGATCATTCAGACCACTACCGAGTTGAAAAAGGTTCTCATGCATAAGCTTTTCACTGAAGGCTTACGCAACGAACCGCAAAAACAAACTGAAATCGGCCCTATTCCTGAAAGCTGGGAGGTGGTGGAATTGGGTGAGTTCTTCCAAATCAAGCACGGCTACGCTTTCAATGGGGAGTTCTTCAAGCAGGCAGGCGACTACATCCTGATGACTCCCGGCCACTTTCACGAGGAAGGCGGCTTCCGGGACCAAGGGGAGAAGACGAAGTTTTTCACAGGTGACATTCCTCGGGATTATGTCCTAGCCAAAGACGATCTCGTGGTGGCGATGACAGAGCAGAAATCGGGATTACTGGGTAGCGCGGCGTTCGTTCCCGAGGGCAACCGCTATCTCCACAATCAACGTTTGGGACTCATCTGCGACTTGGATACCAAACGCCTAAGCAAGCGTTATCTCTTCCACGTTTTTAACCTTCCGCACCTGCGCGTTGAAGTCGCAAAGACCTCAACTGGCTCCAAGGTGAAGCATACCTCCCCAACGAAACTTCGAGCTGTCAAAGTCGGGATTCCACCGATAGTAGACGAGCAGGAGGAGATCGCTTCGGCTATTTCGGCGACTCAACAAAAAATCAACGCCGCGGCGAACAAGAAGACCCAACTCCAAGACCTCTTCCGCACTCTCCTACACGAACTGATGACTGCAAAGGCATGCGTTCACGAACAGGAACTTACCTTATGAACACGAAACACATCCTCAAAACACGAGACGACAAGGCCCCTGTAGAATTTGTGAACGGCGGTGAGGGAGGAAAATTCAAACTCGGTGAGGATGTGGACTGCTCTTGGCTCGCCGCTGATGTGGAGTTCGGCCCCGAGAAGCTTCGCCCGCGAATCGAGCCGTGGTTAACGGCGCTTTTCCAATCCGAGCACCTCGCTCTTTTAGCGGGATCAGGGCTGTCACACGCTGTCCACCATTTGTCCACTGGGAATCTCCTGCCGGGAATGAGCGAGGCCACGTTTACGAACTACAACGCTGAGATTTCGGACAAAGCCAAGGAATCGGCGAAACTGGCTAGTAGGCAGGAAGGGAATATCGAAGATCAAGTTCGCATCGTGAACGAACTGATTCGGGGCCTCGAAATTCTCTCTACACGCAATGACGACCTCAAGGTACCGCTCGAGTCGCTCAAAACTGAATTGAAGACCGTCCTCGAGAACTTCGCCGGCTCCATCTTGAAAGGGGAAAACGGCTTGATAACCGCCCCTCCCGACAAACGAGAGGAAGCATTCAACTACCTCGTGAGTTTCCTCATGAGCTTCGCCAGCAGAACCGGAACCAGAGATCGCCTCCAGGTTTTCACGACGAATTACGACCGTTTCATAGAAGCAGGAGCAGACGCGGCAGGGCTGCACCTCATTGATCGTTTTGTCGGGTCACTCGCTCCCGTCTTCCGATCCTCGCGACTTGACGTCGACATGCATTACAACCCACCTGGGATCCGCGGCGAGCCGCGCTACTTGGAAGGAGTCGCGCGTTTCACGAAGCTGCACGGCTCTTTGGACTGGTTAAGCACCGAAGGGCAGATTCGGAAGATCGGGCTTCCATTCGGGAGCGAAAATATCGCGCCCTACTTGAAGGCCCCGGGACTCACTGGGGGTGAGGCGTTGAATCTGATGATCTACCCGAATGCAGCGAAAGACCGCGAAACAGCAGCATATCCGTATGTCGAGCTGTTCCGTGATTTTGCCGCTTCAGTGTGCCGCCCGAATAGCAGCCTGATTACGTTTGGCTACAGTTTCGGTGACGAGCACATCAACCGCGTAATCGAGGACATGTTGACGATCCCGTCTTCTCACTTGGTCGTCATTGCGCATAGTGATCCGCTCGGGCGGATCATGCAGACCTACGAGAAGCTTGGCCGATACGCCCAGATAACGCTGCTGATTGGCCCGCACCTTGGCGACCTGCGGACACTCGTTGACAATTACATGCCGAAACCCGCGATAGACCGGACGACATTCAAGATGGCTGAGTTACTCAAATCGAGGTGGGGCACGTCACAGGCTGATTCTACTCCTCAAACTCCCGAACCGGAGAACGCCGATGAGTGAAACCCCATTCGAGCACGCCGGAAGTCTTCGCATCGGGACCGTGGACTTCGTTTCTCCTGACGAGATTAAAGTCCTTCTCGACATTGAGGCTCCTGATTCAGTCGCACTTAACGCGGGTTCTCCTAGTCCGTTTCCTCGGGTAAACGGCTACGTTCTTATTCCAGTCGACGACGGCTACCTGGTCGGCCAGATCGAATGGCTGACAGTTGAACGTTCTTCGTTCCCTAAGCGAAGGGGCATGCAGGACTTCGGCTTGATCGATCTTCCTTACCCGCTCCGGCGAATGAGCCTGAATCCGCTGGGGACTCTTCGCAAGAAGTCGAATCCGACCTCAGAGTACGGATTTCAGCGTGGTGCGGACTCGCTTCCATCGATAGGAACTGGGGTGCTCCTACCTACCGAGAAACAGCTTCGTTCAATCGTAGAATCGGGAGACAGGCGGCGTGTTAAGATCGGCACTAGCCCTTTGGCGGCACACGCGGAAGTCTGCGTTGATCCGGACAGGATATTCGGCCGACATCTAGCCGTGTTGGGCAATACGGGAAGCGGCAAGTCCTGCTCTGTCTCGGGGCTAATTCATTGGTCTCTCGATCAGGCCAAGTCTGCACGTGGCTCCACTCCCAATGCACGATTTGTCGTGCTTGATCCAAACGGTGAATATGCCCATGCGTTTGGCGACTCTGCGAGAGTATTCCAAGTGAATGCGGAGGAGAACCCGTTGAAGGTGCCGCTTTGGTTCTGGAACAGCGCAGAGTGGTGCGCCTTCACTCAAGCGAGCGCACGCGCGCAAGTCCCACTTCTTAAGCGTGCGTTGAGATCGATGCGCAATGAACAATTCGAGGTCAGCGAGAACGTGGAGATTGCGGCGAGGAGGTTCATTGGGATCATCCTTCAAGCTACAATCGTTGCGAACAACTCTGGAGAGCCCTTTCGAGCGTTTCCTCATTCGAAGAATTTCACAGAGCGCCTGTCGCTCTGGGCAACGAGCGTCGGTCAGTATGATACTCAGATCGAAGCGGATCTGAGTGCGTTGCATGGCTTGCTGGATACTCTTGTTGTGAGTCACAAGGTGGCGGCAGGGCGTAGCTTTGTTGACTACCCCATCTACACCGCCGAAGAAGTCGACGGCGTTGTTGATGCAATGCGTTCCGCATATACTTCAATGGGTGGAAGCCCGCACGACCTCCTACCCAAGAGTGAAGATGTTCCGGTAAAATTCACTGGCGAGGTCTTCGTCGACTACCTCGAAGGCCTTGCGCAAGAGACGGGCAACGAGCAATACGTCGAGTTCCTCCTTGCGCGGATGCGGACGATGTTGGCTGACACTCGAATGAGTTCGGTCATCGGAGATGATGACGAAATTACCCTCGAGAAATGGCTCGGGGACTACATTGGACGAGCACCTGACGACGCGAAGTGTGTCACGATCATCGATCTTTCGCTAGTCCCTGCCGAGATCATGTACCTCGTGACATCTGTAATCGCACGGATGTGCTTCGAGTTCCTCCAGCGCTATCGGAAACTGTACACTAAGTCGCTCCCTACTGTCCTTGTCATGGAGGAGGCACACACATTCGTGAAGCGTTATCGAGAAGACGCTGAGGATCCCAATGTGGCTTCGATTTGCTGTCAGGTATTCGAGAAGATTGCCCGCGAGGGGCGGAAGTTTGGATTGGGCCTCGTGCTTTCGTCTCAACGTCCGTCCGAGTTGTCTCCGACTGTTCTCTCGCAATGCAACACGTTCCTTCTTCATCGAATCAGCAATGATCGCGACCAAGAACTGGTTCACAAACTCGTTCCCGATAATTTGAAGGGGCTTCTGCGGGAGTTGCCCTCACTTCCATCTCAGAGCGCCATTCTTCTTGGATGGGCGTCTGAGTTGCCAGTGATGGTGCGGATGAATGACCTGCCCAAAGAGAGGCAGCCGCAGTCGGCCGACCCTGATTACTGGAATGTTTGGACCGGAAAAGACCCGGACGGAAATCCTGTGGTGCGAGAGCCAAATTGGAATGCGGTTGCAGATGATTGGAGTGGTGTTGTAATTGAGTCCGAAACAACCGACACTGACAACGGAGCCAAAGATCTCGATTGGGACTTCTAGCTATGCCCATCCCTGGAGAATACAAGACCGCCCAATCCCGATTCCTTGCATACACCGAGGCCGCCGGTTGGGCTTTTGTTTCCCGCGAGGAAGCCAAGCGGCGCTATGGATTGGATCCGGATATGTCGTCAGCCGAGCGTGCAAGGAATCACTCGCTCTTTTTCGATGAGCTGCTAGATGCCAAAGTGCTGGAATTCATTTCCCGCTTCTACGAGGCAGATATTGCCCTACGAGGGCTGTTCAGCCTACTCCATGCCTACGTCCACGACAACCGTGAATTCATCGGCCAACTGCTAAAATGGAGCCAATTCTTCGACCATATGCAAGAAAGTTGTGTGGTCAATTCCAACATTTATTCCGCACCCTCCTTTGCGATCTGATGACCGCGAAGATCCGTGTTCACAAACTGGAGCTACCCTTATGAGCAAAGAAACTAGCGGCAGCCGCTTCAATATTCTCTGTCTCGACGGCGGGGGTGCGAAGGGATTCTACACCCTTGGCTTTCTTCGCGAGTTGGAAGCTGCCCTCGGCAAGCCGTTGGCTACCCAATTCCACGCGATCTATGGAACAAGCACTGGCGCAATAATCGCCTCACTGATTGGATTGGGTAAATCAGCTGTTGAGACGCTCAAACTTTATGAGGATAATATTCCGGTTATTCTTGGAGCCCGAGGCCCAGGCAACAAGTCCGCGGCACTTAAAAGAGTCGCGGATGAGCTTTACGGAAAATTCCAGTGGTCAGATTTCAAGACGCGAATCGGTATTGTCGCTACAAACTGGACTCATGAAAGGCCCCTGATTTTCAAGAATGTGGTTGCTGCCGTTTACGGGATGAAAGCGACATTTGTTCCAGGATTTGGCTGCACGGTGTCCGAAGCGGTCAGGGCATCTTGTTCGGCGACACCATTTTTCAAACCATGCAAGTTGGAGTTAAAAAACGGTGGAACGATTGAAGCACGTGATGGGGGCTTTTGCGCAAACAATCCTTCGCTCATTGCTCTTTCCGATGCCTTAAATCCACTCGGGATTCTGCCGGAGAACATTCGACTTCTGACACTCGGCGTCGGCCACTATCCTGAGCCAAAACGGAGTTGGATTGCTCGAAATATTCGAAAAATTGCTCCCGTCCAAATTCTTCAAAAGACGCTAAATGTCAGTGCAAACACGACTGATATTCAAACTAAGCTATTGCTACCGCATGTTCCCCATGTCCGCGTGAGCGAACGGTTTGAATCTCCAGCGCTTGCGATGGACTTCTTGGAGAGCGACCTTGGTCGCCTAAACCTGCTCCTTCAAAAGGGACGGGACTCATTCTCAGCGCGCGAATCCGAAATTATAACCTTCTTCAACTAGCCATGGCACGATCAGACCGCTTTGAACGTTTAAGGAACCGCCGTATCCCGCTTGAAAAGATAATGGAAGCGAAACGGGAGTCATTCACTCGGGCTACCATCGGCCAAGAATTTAGCTACCTTGTGGACGCCATGTCGCCCATCGACGCACAGTTCACCGAGAACACCTTTGCCGAAGGGGAGCGGGTGAGAAATCAGCTCGAAAAAAACTTCTCGCGCGAGTTCGCAGCGGAATTTGAATTTCAGGGATCGGTCACCAGCGACACGCATATTCGCATCCATAGCGATATTGATCTGCTTTCTCTTCATGGTGGATTTCACACCGTCGACTCAGGTGTTCAACCTTTGAATCCCTATCCTTACAAACAATCAATCGACGATCTTGTCTCAATGCGAACCGAAGCGGTTCACATCCTAAAGAAAGAGTTTCCTGGTGTGAATGTCGATGCTGCGCCCGGGAAATCAATAGCTCTGGAGGGCGGTTCCCTCCGGCGGAAAATCGACGTGGTCATCGGCAACTGGTGGAATACTGAGCTTTGGATGCAATACAAGGTTAAGATGCTAAGAGGTGTTAGGATTTTAGATTCAAATGGCCCTACTACCATCAAGAATTTGCCTTTTATGCATAATTACGAGATCAACAATAAGGACGCACAAACAGGGACGCTCCGAAAGGTCATTCGCCTCTTAAAAACTTTGAAATACGACGCGGATCCCAAACTAAAAATTTCGAGTTACGATATAGCTGCGATTGCGTGGAATATGGCGAATGAAGCACTCTTGGTTCGAGAGAATGCATATTTACTTCTAGCAAAGAACGCGTTGACAGAACTTAAGCGATTCATTGATAATGATAATGTTCGGAATGGACTGATTGTTCCGAATGGGACGCGAAAGGTGTTCGGGAGCGATGGTGCTACTTTAGATTCTCTAAAAGCACTTCATATAGAGCTAGATGAACTCATTACGCGGATCGAAGTGGAACATCTGATTCCGCGCTGCATAAGCGAGTCGATGATCTCAGAAAGCACATTACCAACATGGCGAGAAAGTAGACCGAAGGTTGTTCAGAAATACTCATTTTAGTGTTAACCAATGCCCACACCCAGAGAACACAAAACCGTCCAAGCCCGCATCCTAGCCTACGCCAAGGACATCGGTTGGACTTTTGTGTCCCGCGAGCAAGCCGAGTGGCGGCGCAGGTTTGATCTGGAGGTGACGCCTGCCGACCGCGCCAGGAATCATTCGCTCTTCTTCGATGATCTGCTGGATGCCAAGGTGCGGGAGTTCAATCCGCGATACGCCGAAGCCGAGGGTGCATTGCTCGGGCAGTTTCGTCATCTGCATTCCGACATCTATGGCAACAGGGAGTTCGTCGAGCACTTACGCAACCGGGGCAAATTCTTCGACCATGATGAGAAGCGCGAGCGCGACCTTATCCTGATCGATTACGACGACCCGGCGAGAAACGTTTACGAAGTCACCGAAGAGTGGGCTTTTAACAATGGCCACTACGGAACACGTGAGGATGTGGTCTTTCTCATCAATGGCATCCCAGTGCTGGTGATCGAGTGCAAGAACGCCAATAAGGACGAGGCTATAGCCCTCGGGGTGGACCAGATCCGCCGTTACCACCGCGAGACGCCCGAGCTGTTTGTCCCAGAGCAGCTATTCACCGCTACCGATGCCATCGGGTTTTCTTACGGGGTGACATGGAACACAGTGAGACGGAACCTCTTCAATTGGAAGCACGATGAGGTCGGGAAGCTTGAAGCCAAGGTGAAGAGCTTCTGCGCCATCCCGCAAGTGCTCGCCTTCCTGAAGGACTACATCGTCTTTGCCGAGAAGGACGAAGAACTGAACAAATATATCCTGCGCCAGCACCAGACCGGGGCGGTTGATGCGACAGTCAGACGCGCCCTCGATCCCAATCGCACGCGCGGTCTCATCTGGCACACACAGGGAAGTGGTAAGACTTTCACCATGATCAAGGCAGCTGATCGGCTCTTCCGCACGCCTGAGGCGGACAAGCCGACCGTGCTACTGATGATCGACCGCAACGAGTTAGAGGACCAGATGCTTAAAAACCTCGCCGCACTCGGTCTTGGCAACCTTGAGCATGCCAGCAGCATCTCCCGTCTCAACCAACTCTTGCGCGACGATTATAGGGGGATCATTGTGACCATGATCCACAAGTTTCGAGATCTGCCGCCCAATCTGAACACTCGAACAAATATATATGTGCTCATAGATGAAGCTCACCGCACAACTGCCGGTGACCTAGGAAACTTTCTTATGGCGGGATTGCCGAACGCAACTTTCATCGGTTTTAGCGGCACGCCGGTCGACAAAACGGCATACGGCAAAGGTACCTTTAAAACGTTCGGTTGCGAAGACGATAAAGGCTACCTGCATAAATATTCAATAGCGGAAAGCATTGATGATGGCACAACGCTGCCATTATACTATCAGGTTGCACCGAACGAATTGCTTGTTCCTCACGAGACGCTCGAAACTGAATTCCTGTCGCTTGCTGAATCTGAGGGAGTGGCTGATATCGAAGAGCTGAACAAAATCCTTGAACGAGCAGTGAATCTGAAGAATTTCCTAAAGGGCAAGGAGCGGATTTTGCAAGTCGCTGAGTTTGTTGCCAAACACTATGTAGAGAACGTTGAGCCGCTAGGGTACAAAGCATTCCTTGTCGGTGTAGACCGTGAGGCATGCGCTCATTACAAACAAGCTCTTGATCAATTCCTTCCTGCGGGATATGCAGAGGTCGTGTACACAGGAAACAATAATGATTCAGCTTTGCTGAAAAAATTCCATCTCGATTCTAAGAATGAGAGGCAGATACGCAAGAGTTACTGCAAGCTCGACCAGCATCCTAAGATTCTCATCGTCACCGAAAAACTATTGACCGGTTTCGATGCACCGGTTCTCTATGCGATGTATCTAGACAAGCCGATGCGCGATCATACACTGCTCCAGGCAATTGCCCGAGTAAATCGACCTTACGAGAACGAAGCACTTGAGATGGTGAAACCCCACGGCTTCGTTCTTGATTTCATCGGAATCTTCGAGAAGCTTGAAAAGGCGCTGGCTTTCGACAGCAAGGAAGTCAATGCAATAATAAAGGATTTGAAGCTGCTCAAAGCCTTGTTCAAGGCCAAGATGACCATGAAAGCCCCAGAGTATTTCAAGCTCATTGAACACAACTTTAATGACAAGGATGTCGACACTCTCATTGAACACTTCCGAGATCCCGAAAGACGCAAGACTTTCTTCAAAGAATACAAAGAGATCGAAATGCTCTACGAGATCATTTCGCCTGATGCGTTTTTGAGTCCATACATTGAGGGATATACTACCATCTCACACATGTATAGCATCGTCGCCAAAGCATATACCCGACGGGTGTATGTTGACAAGGACTTCCAGAGAAAGACTAGTGAATTGGTCAGGAGGCACATTGGTTCGTCTGTCGCAGAACCAACCACGCCATACGTCAAGATTGACAGTACAACAATCGAGATCATAAATCAGAGAGCTGATGGCAAAGCCACCAAGGTCATCAACCTCGTAAAAGGCATTGAGAAGCTTGCGGAGGAAAACAGTCACGATCCATTCTTGATCGCACTATCTGAACGCGCAAAAGCAGTTCAGGATGATTTCGAAAGCCGACAGTCTACCACAGAAGAAACTCTTCAAATCTTATTAGATGAAATCGAAAAGAATGAGAAGCGAAAGAGAGCTCAGGCTGCCACTGGGCTGGACAATATCGGGTACTTCGTCTTGTGCAAGCTGGTGGAAGATGGAATAGCGAACGCTGAATTGGTAAGTAAGAATGTAGCTGAAGCGTTTGTATCTTTTCCAAACTGGAAGCGGAGCGAGGCAGATCTTCGTGAGCTTCGAAAGCTTGTAACCTTTGCCGTCGTAGCTCAGGAGGATGACATTAATAAAGCCACTCAGACTGTGGAGTCATTGTTTGTTCTTCTGCAGAAGAGTGTCCTATGATCTCCTGGCGTGACAAATCTGAATTCAAGAGATGCGTGCTTCGCTGGGCTGAAACCTTTGATGTAAAGGTATCTTCAATTTCTATGCGTCCAATGAGACGGAAGTGGGCATCCTGTTCAACTGCCGGCAACCTGAGCTTCAACGATGAGCTACTGCAACTTGATCGCGAGCTTGGAGAGTATGTGATTGTGCATGAACTGCTGCACTTTTTTGTGCCGAATCACGGAAAGCTTTGGAGAAGTTTGATGAGGGCTCACCTTGGAGAGTATGAAAGTGTTGAGAAGAGACTTCCGAAACTGGCGAAACCAAGGCTATAACTAAAAACCAGTCAGCTGAGCACTGTCGGAACATCAGTATGGTATTACCGATTGGGCTGTTCGAGAGCCTGCATTTTGCAGGATATGCATATAGTAGGTTGATAAACTAACTGAATCCAGTACTCAACTGACCCTATGATGAAGCAGATTACTTTTTACATTCACATTTGATCTCTATATGTTAACAACTTTCAAGTGCACTCATCTCGCGTTGTTTTGCGTATTCCTCGCTGGTTGTATGGGCGTTTGTCAGGATCCACCGACTTTAAGCGTTAAATACGAGCTGAAGCCTAACACTGACACGGTTGCATTGGGAGACACGCTATATCTTCAGGATCTTTCTTTCTGCCATCAAATTACTGTCTCGTGCTATAGCATCAACAGTCCATTGTATATTCTCTTTGGTTCAGATTCTATCGGCTCATTTCTTCAAAAGAATGGACAGTACGCAGCGACGAGAACTTACAGCGATTCTTTGAGGAAGCAGTTTGACTATGACACCACTCGGCACTTAAACGTCAAATTAGTCATGAACGGTGGGCGCGGATTGTTTGTAGTTAATATTTCTGGACAGAACGTATACTCGGCTTGTTCGAATGGAGTTACGATGGCAGAGCATGCGGTAATGCAAAAAGACCTGTACGATACGGTTTATGTGCGATAAAGCTGAGTAATGTTCAATTGAGTGCTATCAATTGGCAATGCTCAATCCAAATATATCATTCCAGAGTCCACACCTCGACCCTTACCCCAAACTTCGCCGCCAAAAACTGCAACTGCCGCCGATACGTAGGCGGAATTTCCACGCCTTCGCCATACACAACCTGAGATTTCGCACGCTCAACGCGTTGCCATGGCACCTCTGAAAGGGTATCGATGAGTTTTTCATAGCGACGATGCCCGAGATACTTCTCGATAGCCATATCAATGACCTCCGGAATCTCACTTGTACCTCTTGCACGCGCTTCAACGATGCGTGAATCGTTTGCCCAACCGCACAAGTGGGCGAGCTGGCGACACGTGATGCCAATTCTTGTCATCGCTTTCTTCAGTTCATAGCCTGTCATGGTTCTGTCCTTTTTGTTGTGGTGAATTCTATGGCTGTTATTCGAGTTGATCGCTCCATTTCGAGCTCGGCACTACTCATTCGTTGTGTTTGCACGATTCGTTTGATTGCGCTGTTCGCATTTACACCCTTTGCATTCTCACATTATCAGTGATTTGACAGCATTTCTGTCGTACACGACCAACCTGCTCGCTCATTAGCGCGATTTCTCTGCCTGTCTCGAACATTCTGCGGCAGTCGCCGTTATTCAGGCTATACCAAGCTCTTTTCAAGCTTCGAACTTTACTTCGGCATGGTTAAGAGTGCCTTTTCGCTTGTTTTTGCCAGGTTCTTGCTATCAAAACGCGGGTGTTTACGCTGTCCTCGATACGAAACCATAACGAATAGCTGCATTTGCATGCTCTTATCAGCTTTGAATTGCGATTTCAGAGTCATATGCTGTCAATAGACTTGCATTTGCGCTGATGCGGACGCCGAAGGCGGACGGATAGAGAAAAATTCTCTGACTGATCGCACCTATTTCCACCAACCAACCTATTCCAAGGAGTTTTGGTTGGTAGGTGGGAGTTTGGAGTTGCAAAAGCGCTGATTCACGCCTGGTTCATTCCACCAACCAACCATTTCCCCAAGGGGTTTGGTTGGTAGGTGGGAGTTTTGAGTAGCATAAGTGAATTCGGGTCGGTTTCATTCCACCAACCAACCATTTCCTTAGGGGGTTTGGTTGTTAGGTGGGAGTTTGGAGACCTAAGAGCGACAATGCTTGTTCACTTCATTCCACCAACCAACCATATGCCTAGGGCTTTTGGTTGGTAGGTGGGAGTTTGATTAGTCATAGATGCTGTTCGGTGTGCTGTCGCCGAGATCGAGGGATTCGTTTTCAACCTGGCGAGGCGTGCTGCCGAGAACGTAAACACCACGTCCACTGCGATGAACGAGATTTGCGTTGCGTGCTTGTTCTATGCAGCGATCTCGTGAACCGCCGCGCATATGGAAGAGTTGTTCGAGGCGACGATGCAGATCGCCAGTTTTGAGCTCTTTGTCACTGCCGAAAACTGCATCCCATGCGATACTCTCACTGCGGGATGTTTGACGTTGTACGTCTTCGCCGATGTGCTCGCTTTCGTTGACACCGTCGGAGATATGTTCAAACCACATGGAGCCGGACTCAGGAAAGTACTCAATGAGTTTAGCGGTGTCGGATTCGTCCACGTCACGACTTTTCCCACGCTGAAGCAGACGTTGGTGCTTACTCTTCTTGGATTTGCGAATGAAGAAGTCGGCATCTGCGAAGTCTGAAAGTGCTCCTGCGCCGCTTTGAAGGTCGCTGTGACTTCTCATGTCGCTAGTTCCTTTGCGAGTGTGATGAACCATGAGAATTGAAGAATGGTATTTGTCCTTCAGAACGCTGAGCTTGAGCATAGCTGCGGCGACGGCAGAGTTATCATCTGCGCGTAGACCCGAAAATGCAGCACGGAAGTTGTCAATGATGATTAGCACTGGCTTGATGAAAGGGAGTTGCTCAGCTATGTCACCAAGCATGGTGTCATCTAAACGCTGGCGAATTGAAGTTGCCCGGAAATCTTCAAGATGTACCTGCCCCTGCGGCATTCCTTTGTCGTGCAGTTGTTTTACCCTTTTAGCCAGTCGAACGTCGCTAAGTTCAAAGTTGATGTACCACACTGGTCCGTGAAGATCGATGTTCTCACCAAGAAAGCTCGGAGCTCCTGCAGCTATTGCTAGGCCTAGTTGTAACGCCAAGTAGGTTTTCGAGGAGCCACGCTCGCCGACGAGAAGCGTTAGGGAGTCTTCGAGAAGGTAATTCCCGAAGAGTTGACGTCGCTCGGGCGACTGTTCTGCTAAGTCCAATAGCTCTCCCGTATCCATCACGCGAAAGCGCTCATGTACTTCGGGTTGCACGTACTCCGTCGTTTTCTCGATGTCGTCAAGAAATCGTTGGAGAGTCGGTATTGACGTTGAGATGGACGGCTTCCTTAGTAGTCGTTGTTCAGACAAAGTAGCCTCCATGCGTTTCAATGATATGCGCACAGGAGTTGCCGAGATAAGCGCGGGCAAGATCGGAGCATTGCTTGTCTGCGTTGAAGAGGCAGATGAAATGTCGCACGACATGTTGATAGCGCTGAGCGACCGTCTCGAAAAAGGGCAACGCAAAGAGAATGCGAAAGCGATTGCGTTCCGAGGTATGCGACGCAGTCGTGTAGCAGAGCAGTGCTTCGTGAAAGACAGGGATTCTTTGAGCTTGAGCAAGCGACATACCATTGTCGACATCAATAGCAAGGAGTTCAGATCCCTTCCAATAACGATTTGCGCGGTAGGGGTGTCCACCGGGACCATTGGCCAAGTGTCCGCAGCAGAAAGCATGTCCCGCAGCGCACACAGATTCAATAATCTCATCACGAGTCAGCACTTTGTTTTCGAATCCCTCGGTGAGCGCCTTCGGACTGTAGTTTTTGTCTTTGACATAAGCGTTTATCGCAATGCGATACGTGCGTTCGTGCTTGCAGTTTGGATTCTGTTGCAAAAGCAATTCGTCTGCCTGCTCGCGTGACATGCCACCGTCATACTCCATGATTGCTGCTCGCTCCTCGAGTTCTTTATCCTCGAATGAGACATAGCAGGCTTCCTCTAGACCCTGAAAGTCCAGTTGCGATGGCTTAGAATCTTTGGCACGCTCCAGTGAAGCGCTCTGCCGGCGAGTACGTTGATAACCATACTCCATAGCCAGCTTGAAGAAGCTTCCGATGCCAATACTGCGCAAGCGAGTACGGATTTTCTCTCGAGTCTCGCCGTGCTTCTCCTCATCGAAGTGTTGCAACAGAATATGCAGCGCAAGATCGTGGGGCAGAGTGTTGGCGACCGCAGAGATCACGATTAGCCATTCGTCATATGTAGGGCGCTTTGGTACAAAGGAGAGCGCGTCGGAGATGTCACTGAGAACGTCCGTGTTTGAGTAACTCATGGCGTCTCCTTTCGTGCAGTTGAGCTAGATTCCAGGCTGCGCATGATATCTGAGCACTTGTAGTAAACACGGCGTCCGATGCGTAAGACCCGCAATAAGCCTCGTTTTTCGTAGTCAATGATCGTTGGCTTCGTGAGATGCAGGAATCTACATACCTCACGTTGAGTCATTAATTCATCATCTTTAGACGTGGCAGCTTTGCTGCCCCGGCTCGCACTCTGGGCAATTCCGATAAGCCGAGAGTCAATGATGCTGACAAGTTCCTGTCTCAGAGCCTCTAAGGCTGTACGCGTCTCGGGAAACGAGAAGGCGTTATAGTTGTTCATAGTTCCAATCAAGGTGGTGAATGAAATTCAACAGTGGTAGTGTGCTGTTGAGAGATTCATCCGACGCGAGCTTGGCGCCTTGCTGCTCAGTGAATCACTGATTCGAACTTAAACGCGACAAAACTCTTGTGCTATAGCTCGGGGGTACAGAAGGGTAAATCGGGTTTGGGGTGGTTTGGAGTCCAAAGCCAAAGTGAATAAAAGGGGGTATGCGCGAGGAAAACTCACGGATAAATTCAGGCGGGTTGTGGTTGGAACACGATTGACACTGAGTTCGAATCAAGTCGCTTTTGGTTTCTCTGCATGTCAACTTCGGTTCAATTTGCGCTTCGCCTCAGGTGACATTAAGCGCAGCAGACCATTAACGAAATTGACCATATACTCGCCGCTTGTTTGTGCAGCTCTCTCCTCAGGATTTTTAGGAAGAGCCTCAGACTTCTGAGCGGAATAGCTATTGGCATCCCAGTCTGCGACGGAACCATCGTCCAGTTGTTTCGAGAAAATCGTCGTCAGTAACTCTTGGTTTACTTTCTCGATGAGTCGTGCTTCTGCCATCATTTCAAAGATTCGGACAACTTCGGTCATGCCTTTGTGTGCAATAACCATTCGTCGATTCCTTGTTGGCTGAACGGAAGATTCCATTGGAGCTGGCTTCTTCTCTGTGAGAAACTCAAGATCCGCCAGACTCTCTAAAGCCATGAAGTCTGCCAGACGCTTCACTAATTGCACATCATTCAATTTGATCGCCTTCGATATCCACCCGTTCTGTGCTGCATGAGAGAGGAAGTTACGTCTAACCTGCGGAAGATGAAAGTCGTCGCTATCGTTTGTGAAGAAGTTTGTCACAGGCTCTGATTCGTAGCGGTGTTGCGTGTTCTTAAGCGCATTAAGAGCGAAGACTAGAAAGTGGTCGCTTTGGTATTTGTCCGCGATGCCATCATTGAGTTCGCTCTTGAGTTGAGTGAGCATAACTGCGCGATGCAAGTTGCCACGATTGTTAAGAGCTGACTGGAGCGATGCTTTGGTCGCCGCTACTGTCTTTGAGATTCGGAGATTGAAAAGCTTGTCGAAGTCGGTTTGAATTGTTCGTAGGGAAACTACTGGTGCAGGCATACTCAGACGATTGATTTGGTAGTGGACGATACACGAAGATGCGGAGGAATTGTTTGATGCAGTTGATAGAGAAGCAAATGGATGAACTCAGCTCCTGTGGCATTAGACGTAGTGTGCTCACGAATGTAGACAATGGGCTGGTTTCAGTTTTCGTAGTATTTCTGATATGAAGTTGACTGAACACATCATTGGACAACCCTGTTGCCTCATATTAAAAAGCAACCCAAGTTAGTAGAAAGCTAATTCTTCAATGCAGCATTCTTCAAGCTGATTCTGAGGTCAGAGTCTGTGCTACATTTAGACTCAGGAGTTTGACGTTTGGAAGTTCATGCATGGATATGTGTAGAACCCGTTAACCTTTCGAACGATCTGGACTTGAACACAGAATAGATTGATACGCAATCGATTTCTCTTCAAACCTCTAGCGTTGTAGGGCGATAGGGAAATTGACTCAAGAAGACTGTTGTAGGGTGTCTTTGGTTGACCATGGATCTCACAGGTTCTGTCCGTACTCGAGCCTAGCTGGTCAATTTGAAGTGTGGAATGAAGTAATTGCTGCGTGCAAAGAGCACTTGCTCAATCAGAAGAATCAACAGTACAACGAACTTGGGGTTGTCGATGCGCATGTAACCCAAGATTTGAAGTCCTTGAGACCAGTTCTTCTACTCGATGTGGGCGTTGTCGTTGTTCATGTCTGCTTTTGATCGTGCCTACTGAACAGGATGTTCGCAAATGTAGTGGTGCTCTAGCAGATGATAGCTGATAAACTCACTCATGCAAACAGTGTCTAAGCTGTCCAGATGAGAATAGCCAGACATTTTGGATGTCCCTCAGCGCCTCGAAACAGGTGCGCTGACTTTTGGCCCAGTGTGCGCGCTGGTTGGTCGAACTTGTTGCTATACCTACAAAAATTAGCGTATATGCAAATGTGCTGGCAGCGGAACTAGCGCAGTGTGTCACGGTGTCGGCTTTGACATAACAAGGCTTTGTCTCATCCCTTTGTTTAGACTTGATGGGTATGTGTTTTTTGATAAGCGAACTAGGGCGAGTAGTTGATAAGCTAACCGTGTGGCCTGTTTCGAAATGGAAAGTGCAGGAGGTCTACCATTGCTACGCATTCCGTTAAAGCCAGAGCTACCTCGGCAACGCTAAGTCACGGAACTTAATACTGCGTATAACGAGGCCGATAAACATGAAACTTTTACTGCAGCAATAGTGTGTTGCCTTGAAAACACACACAACGAAGGCAGAGAAGGTCACCCTATGAAAAGTTAGACGCATTCCAGTTACTTTAATCCTTCTTAAACTTGGCCCGCCAGCGATGACTTCAGGCATTGATCTAGCTTTGCTCGCCAGATGCCTGATTGCGTACATGCGGTTGTGCTAACAGTTATCGCAAAATTCGTCAAGAACGAGTGATTGGGCCTCTCGTGTGGCGCTAAGATGCCGCATGCGAACAGCGTCAGCACCTGCGAGTTTCTATACTCATAACATTTGTTCTCAAAATCATGTGTACATATAATAGGAGGACACCGCCGTTTGGACTCGGAAACTCGGCTACATAAGTTGTGAGATTAGCTGTGAGACAATACGTCGATGCGAAGCTCGCTTGCGCGCCTCTCCACAAGTTGATATTTCTGCCTTCTTGCTGGATAGGAAACAAAGCCGACCCTTTTTCGAGCTGGTTTCCGCCTCGTTGTTCTCAGCCAGTTCCTTGCGAAGCCGACGAACTACCGACTGTACTGCTGCTACACGGGGTAAATCGTTTTCAGACTCCTTAAGAGTATACCCCTCAACCAACTTATTTAGGTTGCTCTATTGTACATCAAGTACACATACAAGCCTTTTGAAGCTATTTGTCGAGGTCTGGAGCGATGTGACTGCCTTCCTTCTGGCGGTCTGGCAAGAATCAGGTGGTCGTGTTTTGAGTCGCTGCGTTGCACAAATCAATTACCGATAAACGCGGTTATAATGTTTATACATCACTTTCTGCGTCGGTTTCTCTATCTATCCAAGTCGAATCCAACAACGTGCATTTTCCCGAATCGAAAATATTTCTTGCATATAAACATCTGCCACCCTAAATTTCAGGCGCAGATATGATATGCTCAAATGTCACCTTTCTCTTTGTAGCTTCTCACCAAGAATATCTGGCTAAGCATTTTGAAATACGAATTCGTCATTCGTTGTTACGCAGCTCCTATAATCTGCTTTAGAACGTTTACATGCCACCAAGGCTCAAACCCAAAAATGGCTTAGTTCGTCAAAGGAAATCAATTCAGGATATTCAAAAAATATACGAATCTTAAAATCAAGTCAACCGTGTGAGTTTAACACGTACTTCGTAAGCTGAGTTACATTCTCTTCATCTCCTGGTAGCAAGTTCATACGTTAGTAGAGCGATTGGGCTTTGTGTCTGAAAGCTATACGTCTCGTAGTGAATTAGAGCTGCGCAGTAGCAGTCACTGTCATACAATCAAGTATGCCGCGTTTGCGACTGTGGTCTTAGTGAATTTGAAGTTTGAAACGTTGGCTTTAGCAGTCAAGTCATATGAAACTAAGGCTTACGGCTGCGAGACCAACCGATTGGTTGGCAAAATAGCGAAGGGGTCGGCAGCTTAATGTCAGGGTATGTTGTGAACTAAATTTTCAAACTACAATCAATAATGCGTGAGCGCTTTCAGCGTACCCAAGCTCTCTGTGCCGCTTTTAAAGAGTCTGTGGATTGATGGCGTGAATCCAAAAGAGAACTGAATGGAATCAGTGTTTAGCCAGAAATTATCCAGTGTATTCGACCAGAAAGAAGAAGTAATAACTGTGGATAGGCGATCAATGAGGAAATCTCTTGTAGTACATGTAAGAACCACAATCAGTGCACTCATACTGATAGCATGCTTTGCAACCACGAGTTACGCAGCAGATACTCTTCGCTTAGGTGAATACCAAGTCGGCAAATATTATTATAAGGTTCCGCCGCAAAGCGCATTCGCATCACGATTTGAAGTTATGAGAACGGGTAGTATCGAAAGTATAAGGCTGACTCTATCTGGCGATACAGGCTGCTTCAGACTTCGAATCTTTGGCAACGAGGGTGGCGTAAATGCGCCGGTTTTTGAAAAATCGGCGATAAATCCGATTTGGATGCGCAAGAAGTCACAGGGTATCGAACACATTGTTTTACATCTGAAACCGATGGTCAGGATAGAGTCAGGGCAGTTCTTTATATGCCTTGACAGTATGTCGAATTGCGTTCACTTGTTAACTGATACTACAACTTTGCAACCCAATTGCATCTCAACGCATGGAGGCACCTATACAAATCAGATGTTGAGAACCAAAGATAATCGTTGGGCATACTCAATGCATGCATTTGCAGTCCAAGCAACAGTTTTGTTAGATGACTATAATGCACCGTCGTTTGTTTACGATAGCACTGCTTTTGCGCAATCTAGCCAAGAGGGACCCTTTAACTCAGATGTAGATTCAGTGAGCGAGTCAATAAATTACTCGATCGGATGTTTCGACCTCAACGGGGACGGTTATCAAGATGTCCTCAACAGTGGACTTGTTTACTTCAGCAATCGTGGTCTTAACTTTACTGACGTCACGAAAGATCTTGGAATACAAGGAGTTCCTAAGGCAAATTTGTTCATAGATATGAATCACGACGGTCTGATGGACGTCTTATTCATTGGTAACAGAGACTCGTCATTCAGTAATGCAGTACTGTTTATCAATGTTGATGGGCATCACTTCATTCGGAGGTCAATAGAAATACCGAGAATCTCTTATCCGTACAGCTTTAGTATAGCAGATTTCAATATGGACGGGTATCAAGATTTGATAATATCGCAATCATCAGATTCTGCCTCTAAAACATTGATGCTACTCATCAACAATCATGAGCATGGTTTTTACGATGCTGATGTACAACTGACAAAGTATAGAATGCGATTTGAAACACCGCCATCTGTGGCCTTTGTTGATCTAAACAATGATGGCAGACCTGAGTTATGTATCGACGCTGCTCCGCATTACCAAGCGCAGCGAAATCAAAGTGCATTCACCTGGGTGAATGAATCATTATTAGCAATTGACAATCACAATATAAATATCAGCTTGCCGAGCAACGAGTTTCATCCTACGACATTCTCGGGATTCTGGGGAGACATCAATGATGATGGGGCAGTAGATCACTTATCAACCGCGCACGCTGGAAGTTCGGCTCGGACGCAAGATTTCGGAGATCATACTCAATATTATATCAACTCTGGGTTTCCTGACTATGCGGTCTTACCAGAAATGAGAAAGAGCTTCATGCAATTTCGAAGCCATCAGAGTGGGGGATTGCTCGCAGATCTAGACAATAACGGCCGATTAGACTGTTTAGTGATGACTGATTGCTCCTGTAATCCTGCAAATGCCTGGATGCAATCTGGAGATGGCGCGTTCACCGAAAGCTCATCCGTGCTAGGTCTCGACAAACTTAAAGGAAATGTTGACGCATGCGCAGTAGACTGTGACAATGATGGCAATCTAGATATTCTGGCGGTTCAGAATTCTGAACTCAGACTTTACCGCAACGTGGGGCATCATACTGCCCATTACGGTGTTACTGTCAGTGCGCGTATCAGTCCAAGCCGACCGCAACAGCCAAGCTCAGCGACCGTCTATATCGGCTCAAGAAAGAGAACTTCGTATTTCGTCAACGGATGTGGGCGTCTTATGCAGGGGCCACTGACATTTCATTTCGGACTGGAGACTAATGAATCAGTCGATTCTGTCATGCTGCGTTGGAACGATGGTACAAAACAAGTTGTAAACTCTGTCGACATCAGTTCCAACAACCCTACTGAGGCTGATAGTAGCTGCACGACTGCGACTAGTAGTTCAGTTTCGGATGTCAGAGCATATCCAAATCCATTCAACGGCGAGATGTCGATCCAATATACTCTAGAAGCTCGCGTATGGAGTTCGATAAAAATTTATGATGTACATGGCGAAGTCATCGCTATAATCAAATCTTCTAGTGAAGAAGAAAAGGGTTTTCATAAGATTGTTTGGGACGCAAGAGATAAAAATGGACATGTGGTTCAGCCAGGATCGTACCTTCTGCAAATCGATGCCGCGAATCAAAGAGTGTTCCTGGCAGTGACTCGCATCAATTAGAGTGTTTAAGCAGTTCTAATGTTGAGTGCTTCCTGTCTTGTCTGAAATATATGTGATTCGCAAGGCAGCCTATCCAAAAGCAAGTGATGGCTCTCTGATGTCGAAATGTATGAATTGTACCCTAGGAAAGTTACGATAACATTACAAACTTCAATGCACACACTTATGCTACGACGAAAGTACTCTATTAAGTTTGCGAATATGTACGTTAAATCAACTTCACTAGTCGTGCTACTGGCTGTTGTCCTGCAGTTGTTGAACCTTTTTACAGCGAGGGCAGGTTCGAGTTCCCCACTTTCAGCTGAGCGCATCCAACCAAATCTAGGCAGCGAACAAACTAGTGTCAACCCTATAGACGGATCCTTTTCGTACTCACTACCTTTAATGACCGTACCAGGCCCTGATGGAAGTAGCTTTCCTATAACTCTGGCTTACAATAGCAACCTGATAAAACCAAACAATGATGCATCTTGGGTCGGTTTTGGCTGGACATGCGAAGCCGGCTCAATTACAAGAGACAAAATTGGAGTCGCTGACGACATGGATGGCGAACCTGTTCTGTATACCACTCTCTTGCCTCCAAACAAATCAATTGCAGTTGGCATACCTCCTGACGTGATGAAGGAGTGTTTTGATGTCAACTTCGCTTCAACGCTGAGCCCAGAGTTTCGGGCTTATTTAAAGTATAACTCGCAAACTGGATATGGATTCTCTTATGGATTGACATCGCAAATTGGAAATTATGGCAGTCTCGGTGTTAATGTAGATGATGAAGGATTGCAGTACAATTTGGCAATAGGATATCCGCTAGCGATGGCGTTAGGATCTGCAAATTTTCTGGCACTAGACGATTGCGGGAAGATACAAAGTAAGACCGAGAATAGCCAATCACTTGAGTTAGGCTGCATGGCGACATACTCCGGTTCACTGTTTAGTAGGCGCGAAAAGAGCATAGCATCGAAAGTTGGTTCCTTTAGTGGAGAGTCCCTCATAATTAATGCAGGGGAGCTCAAAACAAAATCGCTCCTGATTGGTACGAAAACAACGCTCGTTGATGTAGTCTCAACAAACACAACCATAGACCGAGAGCACAGTAAGCGAGCATTCGGATTTATGTATGTCGGAAATAGATCCACCTATCCAGATGGTGGAGTGGCAGCCACTGACGATGGAGACAATGCCAGTCAAGGTGACTACATCCTAGAGAAAGAGAAAGGATTCAATTACAAGAGAGCAAAGTTCTTGCCTATACCTTATAACGCCGCGGATCGCTATATCGTCTCCGCCCCAGGGCTAGGAGGAATATTTCGAGTATATCAAAGAAACTCTGGGCAACAAGCAACAGATTTTCAATCGGGCTCAATTAACATTATACATAGCGGTATTAAGAATATTGAAAGAGAAGAGAAGAAGCCAAATGAATCAGATGATGAGTATCGATTTAAGGGATTCGGAACTGGCGGCCTACTTGGATACGGTCTGTCGCAGAATCGCTCTTCTTCATTTGGTACAGATCAAGGGCTCTCGTTTTTGCCAGCAGACAAATTTATAGATCAAACCGATGCTCTGGGTACTACAAAAACGTGGCACTACTCAAATGGTCTACCCCAGGTTTTTCGTTTCCAGAATGACTTCGGCGGATCTTTAACTTATACGACCTCAACTGAGCCTGTTAGCGCAACCGGTATAAATGGATGCGTAAGACGTTCTGATGTCAATCCGGAGTATAATCACGGTGCAGAACTTCGACGCTCGCGACTAATTGAGTTTAACACAGTAGACCAAATGATCTCACGTACGAACGACAAACTGTTTCGATCTCTGAGTAGAGCTAATCCGTTTTACGACTTAGGTTTAGAGCCTGTATCTTCATCATCGATTAGAGCTGACTTGTGTCGAGAAGTGCATGGCAAATCGGTTGGAGAATTCGCCGTTACTACTGAGAGTGGCGCGAAGTATGTTTACGGGTTGCCAGTATACCAGAGATCTGAGGTATCGGTTAGCTACGGGCTCAAAACTTGGAATGGTAATACCGCTGGCGATTTACTCACAATTAGTGACGCCGCGCACAGCCCATACTCCAATGATACTCGTAACTTTATAATAAAATCCGACAAACTTGAAACTGCCCCCCAAGGCCAGCCAGTCGCTTTGGCTCATTCTGTTATAAAAGAGGAACGGCCGACACCTAAGGCGACGCATTACTTGCTAACGCAAATCTCCTCAGCAGACTATAAAGATCGAACATATAATGGTCCAACATCAGATGATTATGGATCATACACAGCATTTAACTATCAGAAAATTACAGGATCTCATATCAATGATATAGGTGAAACGGTCGTTAGTCCGTGGTACAAGTGGCGCTCGCCTTATATCGGCTACAGGTATCAGAAAGGACTGCACTCAGATCCTCGAGATGATATGGGTACTGTAAGTTATGGAGAGAAGGAAGTATACTACTTGAAAACAATCGAAACGAAGACGCACGTAGCAGTGTTCGTGTTGAATGATCCTCAAACTAATGAAAGACAAGATGCATTATCAGCATCAGCAGACGAAGGTCAATGTGGGGCAGGCACGTTTCCGAAGAGCACGTGCTCTCGTGAGCGCTATCTTAGACAGATAAAGCTCTACACACGAGCCCAATATGACCATTCGCTTTTGACCAACGGACAAGAGGATGAATGGTTGGAACGCGTGAACTTCGAGTATGACTACTCATTAATGTTAAATATTGAGAATGCTGCTTTGTCAAATACAGGAAAACTGACATTAAGAAAAGTGTGGTTTGAACATAATGGGGTTGTTGAGACAAATATATCGCCGTACATATTTAATTACCAGTATCCATTACTAACAACAACTGCAGCACATAACATTCCATCAGAGTATAGCAATCTTTTTCCGCTAATTCCTACAACAATCAACCAGAATCCTGACTTTAGCCCATTCGCGGCTGATTCGTGGGGGAACTACCAATCCGATGGTGCACAAAGGAAGTCAGTTTATAACTATTCGACTAATCAGAATCCTGACACGTTCGATCCAGGTGCTTGGATGTTAAAAGAAATAAAGGCACCGACAGGAAGTTCGATAATTGTTCAGTATGAACAGTCTGATTACGCTTATGTGCAGAACCGAAGAGCCATGGTAATGGTACACATTACCGAAGTAGACTCACATAGTGAGCCGGATGCAGTGCGCTATTATCTTAATGTTGGTGACGTCTCCTCTACATTTCCTCTTGATCAACAGCTAAATGTATTGCAGAAAAGTGAACTAGTGCAACTTATCAGAAAGAACTTTATTGATCAGAAAGAGCGAATGTACTTCAAGTACATGTATCGCATGTCGAGTACTGCCGCTAGCGGCTCGAATTTTCCATCCGACGGAGTATGCCAGCACGAGTATATAACTGGCTACGCTGAAGTTAAAAAATGTGATATTGCAAACGGCAAGATATATGTCGTGTTTAATGAGCAATCTCCTGGTGTTGCAAACTTTTTAGGGGTGCCTGTCTATACTAATAAAGTGCCTCAGTGTGATAAGGCGGCACATGATTTCTTCGCAACATATAATAGGAATCTGGTAGAGGATGGTGACTGTAGCGACAATGGCAATCTAGATGGCAATGCAGAGAGTGTCGGTGCTGCATTGTTGCGTATTGCTCCGGTTGTTTCGACAGTCATAAGCCAAATAGATGCTAACAGCTTTAGTCCTGTGATCGGTTCGTCGTTCTTACGAATTCCTTCAGTTATAGCAAAACGAGGGGGCCCAACACGCGTTAAGCGCATGTTGGCATGGAACCCGGGAAGAAGTCTTGAAGTAAACGATGGTGGAGATGAAGGGCTTTATGGTACAGAGTATGTTTATGAAACTGTCGACAATGGAAAAGTAATATCATCGGGTGTTGCTACAAATGAACCATTGGGAATCCGTGACGAGAATGCGCTTGTTGGGATAGTAGGCAGTTTTGAGGATGATAAAACAGATGGATGTGTCATTGCTGGTGAGAATATTTCTCAATATGAGGGTTGCCTCGGAGAAGAGTTGCTTCCTTCACCCACGATCGAGTACTCACGAATTGTTGCAAAGAATTTGTTTCAAGGCAAGTCGACTACTGGCTATGTTGTGTATGAGAATATCACAACTCAAGAGTCACCATCACTCAAGCTCGTATCTACAGGAGTTAACATTAATGGCAACGCTCTTCTTGGCGGGATCGGAGTATGGCTTTACATGTTCAAGTACAATGAACAAGCGAATCGAGCAAGCGAAGGCTACTCATTCGTTACCAATGATCTGCATGGACATGCAAAGAGCATAAAGAAGTACGGAGGCCCATATGGTAGCAATAGCAGTAGTCAGTATGACATTGATCGTATAGCCAATCGTAGTGCTTACGAGAGTGTAGAATATCAATATTTTGATCCAGAGCAACCTGTTCCTGTTATGACTGGTCTTGACCAACCATTGCGAATGGAGTATCTTGGTAGAACAAGCGATATAGCGATGCTTGGTACACATGTAAGTAATAGCACTATTAACGGTAGCTTACAGGGTAGCGTAGCAAAATTTGAAGTAAGGAATTTAGCCTCTCCGCCAACACCTGAATGGCTCCAGTTTCCATTGATTAGCCTTGCGCCACTCATTGACATTAGCCATGAGAACACATATACCCACGTTACGACGAAACTAACTGAGACTCGCGCATTGCTCAAGTCTACACGCACATTTAAGGATGGCTTGGCTCTTAGAACTGAGAACATTGCCTTTGATCCTTCAGGGGCTCCGTGCATCGTGCAAACAAGTGACGGCTATGATGGCCTTCAGTTGGAGTCTAACACGTATACACACGTGGGTACCTATACCACGTATTCTGTTCCGGCTTCGCAGAACTATCCAGCATTATCCCAAATTGGGTCAAAGTCCGGTTTTACTGTATATGATAGGAATTTTGCATCTACGAACCAATGCGTGGCATTAAATCCTGGCTTAGGAGAGTGCGTGATTGATATTTCAAATGTGTCGTCCACAGTAAACCAAAGTGTTGCTTTGGTATTAAACACAGTACAGACACTCAATTCAGATCCGAATGGAGTTCTAGCTGGCGACGTTAACGGTCGTCTCTTAGACCTGCAGCGGAGGTACACAAATGGAGATTTATTGTCGCTGCGCTATCAGTCTAGCGTTGACAATCAGTTTCATGAGGTTTACTATACACTTACTTCGTCTAGCATCGACTTTGCAAACCGCAGATTGACCTTGCAGCTCATCAACTCCAACATCAGCAGCTTCGGGACGATGCAGACCCCGGACCCTCGCAGACTCTCTCTTGAAATTGTGCGAAGCGGAGCAACAAACGAATCGACGCAAAAGCAAGTGTCATTTACAGTCTACGGGCAGGATATGTCGCCAGCAGTAGAGTACGCGGAACAACTATTCAGACGTGAACAGTACGCAAATCGCTTGAATGATGGGTTGTATAATCGCGAGGACGCGGGCGGCGGCGACTTGATCGATCTACTTTCTTTAAAGCAACTTTTGACGGAGAACTTGGCGAGAGATGATCGCGCTCTCGAATTTAAGCTACTCTTACCTCCAAATAACACTGTTTTGTGGATAGATCCGTATCAAGACGCCCTTAGTGCAGGAGCAAATGCAACACTGCTGAATTATGGTCTAGTATTGCGAGAAATCTATGACCCAATTCAACATCTGCTTAATATTGGTTGGTATGTCAAACCGTTTGGTCAAGGCACTCAGGGAACTAACTATGCTGCAGATTATAGATCTAACTCGCATCCCGAGGCACTTATGTCGTGCAATTATGCACTCCCGCATTGTGGCTATGAGAAATTCATTGTTAACGATGATGGCGAACTAGCATACTGGAGCTATAAAACAAGTAGTACTAACGCAGCAAACATTCCTTTTCGATTTAGTGCAAGTATGATGCCTATTCGCTCCAGAGTGAACGCATTTACTACCACAGATCCTTATGCGACGCATCCTACCGGCATTCTTGCTATGAGTGGCACAAAGTATGATGACGAATGGGACTACTCCACATTTGGTTTGCTGCCTGCACTCTCGACCTCATCAAATGAGTACGACGACGGCAGAAAAGGTGTCTGGCGAGTTAAGGAATCATTCATCTACCAAGCCGACACCAAAGGTGGAGCAGACGTTAGTTTGCTTGGACAAGCCCTTGTGGAACGGAACTATAAGGGAGGGCTGATAAGCGCTTCAGTTTCTGCGCAAGATGTGATTCCTTCAACATCGAATAGTAAGTGGGTAAGTCAGGGCGTGGTAGATATGTATTCGCCAGTTGGCTCCGCAGTAGCCACTCACAATATTCTCGGTGTTCCATCAGCATCGCGAACAAGCCATGCCAATACTGCGCTTAGTATTGCAGCGAAGAATGCGGAGTACTCTTCAATTAGCTTCAATTCCTTCGAAGATAAAGTCGGCTCGAATATAGTTATGACAGAAAAGCACACTGGCAACAAATCACTACGGTTAGAACTCGGAGTGCAGTATGAGTCAGGTATTAGGGGTTCAGATCGTCTTCAAAGTAGCAAGATATCGATGCGATATTGGATTCGGTCACCGTTTGGAACAGTAAACGAGCCTAACTCAGAATTGCTGATGGACTTGTCAGGAGCGAATGCTATTGGTTCAGCTCGTAAAGTAGCAAGTGTAGGTGAGTGGCAGCTTTTTGAGCAGCTGGCCGACTGCGGGACAAACAGAACGAGTATCTCTTATTCATTTCAGCTGAATTCAGGCTATACTCCACCAGTTGGACTAGCCATCTATCTGGATGACGTTCGTTTTCAACCATCAGATGCTAACTCTAGCGCCTATGTCTATGATGATAAGACTAGAAGACTAATCGCGATGTTCGATGATGATCTATACAGCATGCAATATCAGTACGATGCAGAGGGCAAGCTTGTACGAAAAGTCGCAGAAACAGAAAGAGGTCTTAGAACAATCGCTGAGCAAACGTCACATCTACCGAGAATCAGTCGATCAGCAATGTCATATATGGAAAGTCCAGGAGGGGCGCTTTATCAAAATAGCATTGAGTCGAGTAGTCGAATGAAGAGTCGTGTCGGGAAAGAAAGCTCCAAAAACAAGCTAGCAGCACCTAGCAACAAGAAAACCAACGTCATTGATTTATCAGTCACCCCTGACACCAAGCATTTGCGAGTATTCGGAAAAGATGTTCATGAGTTGAAATTAAACAGTATCCTCCCCAAGGACGTCGAGACGCTACAAGATTCAATTTCCAAGCGTTTGCTCATGAACTCACAGCTCGACACACGTAAACTAGTCGATTCTACTCGATTGCAACGGACCCGGAAACAACTTGAAGATGCAAATATAAAGCGTGGCACACTGATCGATAGTCTTAAGCTAAAAATGAGACCAGACTCAGCAAAAGTTATTGAACGCTAGCTAGGCACTATGAAGATAATGAATTAAGTCTTTCAATACACAAATATTACATCCGATGAGACTTGTGAGCCAGACAATACTACTACTTGCGCTTATTTATATTGGCGGAGTCAATGCCAGTGCGCAATCGAACCCAAATTACTATCGATGTGATACATGTGCTGGCGTCCTCAGACATTGGGATAACGCTAACGATTCTCTTGATATTAACACAAACGCCCCAGGTACATCTCCTTGTATTATCCACATCCATTATCAGTGGAGTGTTTGTCACGGGCGACGAGACATCAAGATACTAGGTGTGACTATACCGCTCTGTGCAGACCTGGAAAATGTTACTAGTCAAGTTAACCAGATAATATGGGGACGGATTTGGAACAAAAATGACCCATTGAAAGATATGGATATATCGAGTACGGATACCATGGACATCAATATCTACAACGCTGCCTGCTGGCGTTACGCCTATTGCGGAAGCTTTCAAAATAAACTCCTCGTCCCATGCAGTCCTCCTTGCTGCATCACATCTTTGAAACAGGTGCATCGCAACTCTTGTCTTGCTTACGAAAGCTGGAACATTGAAACTGAGTATACAGGTCCTCAACTAGCTGATGCATATTGCGATACTGCGTACACGAATTCAAACAATTCCATGTATAGCGGTACAACTTCAAATGCTCCATGTTCCGGAACACTTATGAATCTGCCATATCTAAGTAATTGCGAGTGGACGTGCTTTACGCCTGGTGGCAAGAAAAGGAAAACTATTCTACTGAACGGCGTGTTCGTTGACGAAGATTAATAATTGCAGAACGCATGTTATAAAAGTCACACAACCTGTAGTCTTCGTATCGTGTTGTCTGATTATAGTCAGACTAGTATGTCGTCTTTATTGAAATTACAACAAAGATAGAAGTAAGTCTCCATTTGACTCGGATTATGACACGAAGGAGTTCATTGCAAATTATGACTCGTAAGTGCAAGATCACATAATTGTTGCGCGTTCGTTTGATTGTAGCCGTATCTCGATACAAGTAGTTGAGACGGTTAAGTAATACAATTAACATTGATGAAAATATTGCACCAAAGCAAAAGAGTATGATTTACACAGAAAATGAGATGGTTCGTTCTATCTGGCGATTTACTACCCGGTTTACAATAGTATTATTCATGATATCGGTTGCATGCCCAGTAGCGCCAGCCCAGAGAGACTCTTCGCACACAAAAAACAGCGCGGGCAGCTCACGATCAAGTAGTAATACCATTTATGATAGTCAAATCAAGTACATCCCGAATCTCGGCAACGACAGCTTAGCCGTTAAGCCAATGCAACTTGTCGAGAAGAAAGGTTTTGGTCGTTTCTCAAAAAATGGAACACCTCAATGTACAACTGGTGTCTCTGTTCCGTTGGAAGTTGTATCAACGCTTTACCCAAATTATTGCTTTAGTTGTGTTAACAGATTCTATTTTAGGATACATGTTCATGCTGGAGATGACAACGTCACATATGCGAAATGGGTTGATTCATGGACGCAGCCGTTTCACGTGGATGTTAAAGTTGAAGGGTTCGACCCTGTGTCCTCAAGTTGGATTACGATCCAAACCCCCGACGCTCAAGATTACTATTCTCTCTCGATATCGGCAACTTCGCCCGAACAGGTCGCAGTGCATGAGATTACAAACAACAGTCCAAGTCGATGCTGTATGAGTTGTACCGAGCCGACCTTTACTACGTTGCGATTTACGATTGTGAACAATGTGGGCTGGACCAACTCCGCTACTGTAGACGGCCATATTAGAGTAGACGTTTCATACTCTGAAGAATTACAAGTTGGTAGATTAACGCAACAACTTTTTGTCTCTAATCCGGTCGCAATTGCCAACTCCTATGTTAACTGTTCAAACAACTCAAATCTCTGTTCTTATGTCACTAACAACCCTGTGGAGCTAGCATGGGATCTAGATCAATGTGCAGATGAGTACCCAAGCTATCAGGTGCAGGTACTTCGGCTCCGCAATGTTGATGAAACAAGAGTGTCCGATGAAACTAGTATAAAAGCTAAAATTGACTGGACTCAGGCGTTAACACTCGAAACGGACGATAAAACGCCTCATTTTGTCTCGACACTGGCAGAGGGGAGTGGCTACTATGTGTGGAGAGTTAGGCCAATCTATAACATACACAGCGGCGACATTTCGAATCCATTCAATCTTGGTGCTTGGTCCCATGCACCGGTAGACGGCGAGGTCATCATTGATCCGTCAGCATGTACGATTACCAACAACGGGAATACAATAGACGATAGAGGACTCTTCTACTATAAGCAGTTTGATGACGACAAGAATTGGCTCTTCTCTCGGTCATTCTCAGAGCCTGACCATGGATTGCGGCCTGTTGAGACCATGTTGTATTATAACTCGCTCATGAACCCTATACAGATGCAGCGTAGGATATTCACGAGTGACAGTCTTTTAGTCTCACAGAATGTTCCAGACTTCTCGTCAAGGTTAAGTCTGTCTAGTATGATGGCACCAATTGATCAGTCCAAGATTGAGTATAAGCCTCGTTTGCTGTTAACAGGCAGCAATCAAAACCAGTCAAACTTTCACGCACGACACTACGACGCAGATTCAAAACTGCTAGCGCCAGATCCGCTGAACACGAATGGAGAGATATCTCGGTACTACTCAAATGATAATCCAATAGTTAACATACCTTCTGCAGATGGATACCCATATACACGCTCTATTTACTATTCCGATGGGAGATTGAAAGAACTGTCAGGGGCGGGCTTGACACACAATGTTGCAGGTGACCGGAAGACAACACGAGTGTTTTACTCTGATGTCTCAGACCAAGAACTGACAAGTATCTTTGGAGACGAAGCTCCAAGATGCAACACCGTCACAAAAGTAGTGACTGTTGACTGTGACGGAGTAGCCTCTGTTAGATACTTATCTCTTGATGGCAAACTACTAGCAACTTGTTTAACTGACGCGGGTGAGCTGACCAATTGCGTGGATCCAAGTTCTAGCTTGATACTTGAAGATGCAAATCACCCGCCTGCTGGCTCGATGCATAACCTAGTTGGTGAAAAGGTTAATATTGTGCAGGTAAATGATGTATCCTCTACAAAGACAAAGGTTAATCCGAACCTGAGAGTGTTGTCAAAAAGACTTAGCTTCACTGTCCCGACAGTTGTCGACTTCGATTACGAAATTTACAGAAGACTCTTTTCAACTGGTGCAAGTTCTGGCTCTTGTCAAATATGCGCAGAGTGCGACTATGCAGTGAGTTTTGATATTCGAGATGCAGAAACGCCAGATCAGTCGATGGAAGGCTATCCTGTAGCTGTGTCAACTCAATCTTTGCAGCGCAATTGTAACGAACTCAATCCGCCAACAGCTCAGTTCGCTAAGCACGCAGTTACTTTTCAGCCTGGAACTTATCTTGTTCAAGTATCTATCGAGAAAAACAAAACATATCCCGTCAATATTCCAACTCCTATTGGAAATCTGGAACTTGATCTCACGGTTCTCGAGCAAGCAATACGTAGCATACTAAATTCTTTGCCGGCCAGAAATGAATTTGTCGAGAATCAGTTCTCCTTCGTGAATGAGATACCAATAGCCGATCCAGCACATCCAACTGCAGTTGAACTGTTGGCTACATATAATTATCATCGCAACCAGCAGAACGGCATAGTATCCTTTCCGGCGATATGCGAGGAGATTGTTTTGCCTGAAGTGCAGCTATGCCCAGACGACATTTTCTGCGGTCAAGCTCACCCTGATTTCGAGAAGTACCTGCTAGATCAGTTCCTAAGTGATCCGTTAACATCGTTTCAAATATCAAAGTACAAGGGTTTAGAGTTTGATAATGTCAATCAGACTACACTCAAGTGGATTACAATTAACTACTTCTTCAGAAGTGATGATGGTGGTCCAAAATTTGAGCATGTTTCCAATATCATCAATTCCACGGATCAAGTTGCTGAACATAGAGGATTCGGTCTATTTAATCAGATAGTCGAAAACATGTTGGCGGAGACAGGCTCTTGTCATTATGATTGCAAAACTATCTGGACTAACTGGCGTGCTGCTGTTCAACAGTACATGACTCTTGTTAAGAACCATATGCAGGATTGTCGTGTCGCGCTGCAAAGCGGTAATGAGCACATCGAGGTCAGCCATCAGACTGGAGATCAGACTATAGACCAGAATATGAAGTTTGACCTGCTAGAAGTGTTCCTACAGCTTTGCGGCAAGAGAGTGAAGGGCTGGTCTAGCTCGGCCTATGATCCGACAAATGGCTATCTGCGCCGTCCGTACTCATTCTTCAAAGATCCAGGTCCGGGTGACGGCAAGCGTAATGTTTGTATTTGTAACTTGTTTGGAACGCAAGGTAATCCGCAAGGAGTCGAGCCGACTGAACTAACAAGTTGCCCGACGGACGAATCTGATCCTGTAGCCAGCTCTTGGGTTCAGTTGTATCATTGCATAAATGACAAACAGCAGAAATTCAATTCAAAAGTTGCTGATAAACCCGACAACGCAGCGGGTGACTTTCCACTATGGAATAAATGCATACCTCCGACAACATGTAGAACTGCGAATTCAGCTGAGTGGGCAGCATTTGATAACTGCATGAAACAGTGGGCGATAGCAAGTGTAAAAGATCGGAGCAATGCGTGTAGCTCGAGATGCAATGCCGCCGAAAATAGAAAGTACTTTGCGGACGTTGTTAGAGCAGAGTACAAACGTGAGAATCTGAGTGTTCCAAGCTACGACGATCCTGATCTATTGTGTAAGGTCAACCTCATGATTGGGGACTGTATAAAAGGATGTACCCTTACGTACAACCAATCTACTGGCGAACAAGGTAGTGCGGCTGAGTTGACGGAGTACAAACTAAGAATGGACATGTTGCCAGAAGTTCGTTTATATGCCGGTGGCTGCCCAAATGGATATCGTCAACTTCCAGACGCTGGATCCGTAAAGAACATAATTGATCTCCTTGTTGCCCACTTGAATCAAAAGTGGAAGGAGCGATCTAGTGACAGAAACCAAAGACCACTGCTAATCAACTTTAGAACTCAATACGCGCTACCTTATTTGCGAAATGTGCTGCAATTATCAGACTCACAGATTCCCCCGTGCTTTCTTTCAAGCCAAAATGATAGCTGGTGGAATATTACAGTTTATGAAGATTTGCCTGGCGAGTTTTGGCAGCCGGGATTTACTAATCAAGGTGGCGTATGTACTAATTGTCGCTTGCTTAAAAGGCAACCCTATGTGGCACTCAATCATCCGTGGATCTCTGCTCTCAACACCTATCTAAACAACCTATACGGTCTCGACATTGTCGATCAGAACCAGGTTCCACTGACAGTGAACAACGATAATAGGTGCAATTTCTGGGAGCCTGTTATGGGGCATAACGATCATTATAATTACTCTGCTCGATCAATGTGTAAGTACAATTATGCGCAGAGAATCACCTCAAACTCGGCGCACAGTAATTACGTGGTCAGTGTCGCGTTCGCACAAAGCAAATGCGGTGTGCGAAATATATTCGACAATGGTGCTGGTGGAATATATAATCAACTAAATGCGTATAATCAACAGCTGAAGCAAGCACTTGCATTCTACAATGTAAACGGTTTGCGTTCAAATGTGCTTGCTTTTCGAGTTGGTGATAAAGATGATTATAATAATAATATCAGTTCATACATAGACTCTAAAGACGATCATAAGCTTGGTACGATAACAACGGCACACATACAGTACGAAAACGAGCCGGCTGCATTGTTTTGGAAGGATGACGCAGGCACCCAAAGGTGGAAGTATTATGGCGGAATTCAAATCGTAATGCCTCGCAAACTCGCAAGTAATGCCAACCGATTGACTGACGACAGGACTTCTTTTTCTACGTCTCTGTACCCAAAGATTCATGCTGAGTCTAACAACAGCTATTTTAACGGCACGAATTTCAGTGACTTAAGGGGATTTCAAAATTACACGTATATATACAATAGAGCAAATAGCAATCCCGGCAATGATGGGATGAGTCAATCCTATTTCTGTATAGATGCGAATGCTAATTTCACACCGACCCAACTAGCTGATAAAATTCACGAGTTTACGAATATAACACCAACTCATAAGTACACAGACTTTGTTGGATTCTTTTATGAGACAGCACAAGGTTATTTGGGATACACCAAATACGATATGCAGTCCCTCTGGCAAGACGATAGAACGTCGCCGCTCAATAATGGTAATGGGACTGGACGTAGATTCAAAGAGGTGCGGTTTTACTATGACTCGACTTCTGAAATAAGCGGGTGTGATTTGAGCTCTTTATGTCAACCTAGTGCCAGCTGTTTTACGTGTATTACATGGAATCGCAGATCAGATGTCGTTGTAGCTGTTGATCCTCACTTGATTCACAAAAGCCCACCTTTAACTTGCGAGGAACTACAGGTTCAGAGAATCAAGGAACTGCTCAGCGTATCATATAATAAGTTAAGCGATAAAATCACGGATCGACTTACTGCAGCTTACAAGCGTGATTGCGATATTGACCAAATACAGGACGAGCTACGTGTCCAATACAAGCTCCAATCGTATCACTATACCCTTTATTATTACGACCGAGCTGGTAATTTAGTAAGAACTGTCCCTCCGAAAGGTGTTAAGATGGATCCTGCTCGTACACGTATTAGCCCCAATCCTCAACATAACATGGCATCGTGTTACTGGAATAATTCAACAGGCAGGAATACTGATTTGCGCACGCCTGATAGCTACCGTACCTGGCTGACGTACAACAAAGCAGGACAGCTTCGTTTTTCAATGAATTCTCGCCAGCAGCAGAACGAGAATACCGCTGTTGGAGCGGTTGCTCGTTCATATATAAAGTATGATTATATCGGTCGTGTAATTGAAACTGGAGAAGTCTCAGAGAGTGACATCGGATCCAATGCATCTGCTATCCAAGCAGCAGCCGAGATCGCGACTTTCCCCCAAGAGTTGGTTACACGAAAGCGGGTGGCATCATTTGTATACGGTTATCCTGGTATCTCACTTGCGATACCAACTCCCTATCAGAATTTACTTCCCGAGAATGTAAACAAGAAGGTCTGCTTGACTTCGTATGACGAGGACGGATCGCCCAGTACTACGACAGATCAGACTAGGATGTGGTATTCTTACGACACTCACGGTAATGTAAAATGGGTGGTTCATCAGGTATTCGGTCTTGAGGCAGGAGTTTCTGTTATAGCGAAAACTGAGTATGACTATGATCTTGTTAGTGGTAAAGTTCAGCAAATAGTGTTTCACAAAGGTTATACTGACCAAATGTTCCGTAGATTCCGATATGATGCCGACGGGAGACTTTGTACAGTTGAGACATCTCGTGACAGTGTAGTATGGGACAAAGATGCTTCTTACGAATATTATGCGCATGGACCTTTGCGGCGCGCCTCAATTGGAGAAGACTCCGTTCAAGGAATCGACTATGTCTACACTCTTCAAGGTTGGCTTAAGGGTATAAACTACCCCTCATTGAGTTCAGCCCAAGATCCAGGCAAAGACGGTTCTGACCTCGGAAGTGGCAAGACTCGCTTTCCAGTGGATGCATTTGGAATGACCTTGGGATACTATGAAGGAGACTTCTCACGGAGTTACACTTCAAGCGGTACGACCTCCAACTCGCCTTTTAATTCTTCCGGCGCACAGCAACCAGAGAATATAAACTCAAATAAGCCCCTGTATAATGGTAACATAACTTCTTGGATTAGCCAAACTAAAGCTTCTGGTTTAACTGGGAGTACTCAGCCGGTTGCAGAGGGTACTACAGCAAATATGTATCAATATGACGTTCTGGATAGACTACGGGATGAGTTGTTCAAGCAGTTTACCAACATCTCTCCATATTGGAACGGGTCACTGAATGGAGCATATGACGCCTCTTATTCATACGACCCGAATGGTAATATATTAAATTTAAAGCGAAATGGTGTATATAAGAGCGCAGGTGTGCCAACTATTGCTGAGATGGATAATCTCGACTATCAATATGATGAGGGTGCATACAATAATATACTTAACTCAGTTAACGATAATTCTACAAGTGATGCGAATTTTAGTTCAGTCACAGCGAGAGACATTAAGTCGACTGGAAACGGAACGATGAACTATTCGTATTATAAAGATGGTAGCCTAAAAATGGATAACAGAGAGGGCATAAGTCAGATATATTGGAATCATACGGGAAAAGTCGAACAGATCGTGAAAAATGGCAGTACTATTAAATATCTTTACGATATAAGCGGTAATAAAGTACGAAGATATTATCACAGTCTGTCAGGAGATGTAGTTACTTATTACATGCATGGCGCATTTGGTATGCAGGAATCTATTTATGAGCAAAATGGCATACAGGCAACTGTGGATATCAATCAAATTGAGCTATGTGTCTACGGCAATAATGACTATAAGTGCTTTGAGGGCGATCAGGTGAATATTGGAGCGGTCTTGGAGAATACGAAATCAGTATTGCAGCATTCGTGGATAGACGGGATATCATATAGTAGAATTGGCGTAGTCGCTCCTCAAGGCTTAAAATATAATACTCAGTATGATGCTCTTTGCTATAAGTATATGAGAAATGTTAGTGAGAAAAATTATGAAATAAAAGATTATTTGGGGAATGTTCGTGCGATAATTGCCGATGAAAAGAAGAGTGATGCAGGTAGTTTCTTAACAGAACTCCGTAGCTACTCCTCATACTACGGCTATGGCATGATGCAGCCTGAGAGGATATATTCAGATATGACATCATATAGATATGGGTACTGCGGCAAAGAGAAAGAAGATCAAATGAAAGGCGAAAACAACAGTTATGACTTTGGTTCGCGACTATACGATGTGCGTTTGGCTCGATGGCTAAGTGTCGACCCTTGTAGTGGCGAACTTCCGTTCTTCTCAAGCTACCAGTATACTAGTAACAACCCGATACGGTACTATGATCCAGATGGAAAATTCCTGGCAGATGTACATGTAAGAATCGTTCGTAATGCGTTGAATAGGGTAGGTACAGTTGGATTGCGGCCTACTAATCCTAATGATTATGGACTTATTTTGGCTAACGACTTTTTTAGAATGGGATTAATTGGAAAAGGTGGAACAATAGGCGGATTTATACTGCAAGCAACAGGTTTTATAGGTGAGTGGCCGTCAGGAATACTTACTCCAGACTGCACGGATTTATCAGATCAGAACCAATTTCACTTTGACAACAGAATGGACTACAGTAGTATTGCAGCTAACATGGAGTGGGTTAACAACAACCAAAGTGCTATTATCCAACAGTACATTAGTGGGAGTATTGATGCTTGTAATTTTGGTAGAAGCATGGGAATTTACGTATTTCATCCCATAGCTGATTTTTATTCTCACTCTAATTACGTTCAATTGTGGCTTCAGTACAAGAAAGATCATCCTGAGAACACACAGTTAGCTCCACTTTACGATGAAGCGCTGAGTGACCCTTCGTACGCTGGTTTTAAGACTCTTCTAAGTGGTCTTCATACAGATCATTATCCAAGTAGTGATGGAGACCCACATTCTCACAGGAACACTAATTTGGACGTTGGTTCCGGCTCAGAATTTGTCACAAATCCATTGTATAGAGCGGTTCTCAAGAAGAGAAATAATGAAAATGGCGGACACGAGCCGTCGGAGGCATCAAGGTTGGCCGAGGAACTCGCTACCAGAGAGACGGAGAAAAGGTTAGGTCAGATACACGCACCTCGGTAGATTCAATCTGGTAAGTGATGAATATAAGAAAGCGACTAATGAAGGACCTTATTAAGAGTATAAGAATTCAGTATTGTATCGGAATTATCACGGCGCTTATAATGTGTGTGTTGTATAATCCCACTATTAAAGTAGAACACGACAGAGTGATGATACCTGCTACTATTGCGCGATACATAGTGTATGCAGGTATATATTGTATACTGCATGTCATTGTATGGCGTAAAAGTATTTGGTACGCATTAATAAGTATACCTGTTATTACAATTGTTGCCCTTTTTGCAGATGAGATACCTGAAACGGTTATGACAATTACAGGCAAGTACGAACAATATATGCTGATGCGCAAAGAAATGGACTTGCAATTGAGTGTATTTGGTAGCTTTACATTTATGTATCTAAATATGACGGTGGATTATATATTCTCGGAGTATGTTGTGCGTACCTCATATTGTTTCATTTACACTAGATACATTGCAGGAAAAGCAGATCGCAAGATTGAGTGACCCCTTGGAAAAATCGCTTGAAATGATCCACCGGTCCACGTCAAATTGGTCCACACTGGAAGCCAACCTGGAGCATTCGATAAAGGACCCATTCTGACCTAAGTTCACGCTGAGGATTTCAATCACAGTGACCCCGAGGAGCAGCATGGCTAACCAACCAATCAGCATGAGTAAAATACGATCCCGACTCGTCGGGACATGCACTCGTACGGGCGGTGTAAGCGATTGATCAATGTGAGGACAGGTGTTGCGCGTAACACGCTACGTAAGTACCTTCGGATTTTTAATGAGAGTGGATTAGAGTACGAATCAGTGAAGTCTCTAAGCGAAAGAGAGCTGGAAACTCTTTATAACGCTGATACTGGAGCTGAAAAGAGGAAAAGCACTGTACCTGAGGCACTGTACTCGTACTTCTCCAAGACAGCGAAGCTGCTTCCCGAACAGGGGATGACCCCGTATTGCCACACAATTAGCGTAACCATGGTATCGAGTTAGGAACGGTCGATGCCTCATAATATATGTAACCATGATTTTGGGAACATATGTTATGAATATGGAAACACGCAAGTGCTGTGCTGATGCCGTCCTCAAGCGATATCATGCAGCCACAAAAGAGGTCAAATCGCTCATTCTGGATGAATTTTGTACCAACTGTTGTTACTACCGCAAGTATGCAATCAGGATCCCTGCCAAAAAGCCTAAACCAACGCTTAAAAGCACCGAAAGTGATGTTTGTTCGAATAGGCCCGTGACAGCTGGAAGACGTCCAACGTACCATGTGCAAGCCTTTTTAGACTTTGTTGTAAGCGTTTGGAAGGCAACTAACTGCATTTGCAGTAAACGTCTTGTTGCGTGTTTACCGCAGTTTGCAACGTTCTATGTTCCAGCACATAGCGCAGAAGAAATAGCAATTGCATCGACGGTATCTGCGGGCACTGTTGACCGCTTGCTTGCACCGTTTCGATCAAAGGCTACTAAACTTGGCTTATCTACGACGCGTCCTGGATCGCTCATAAAGAAACACAGACCCATCAAGACCAATCAATGGGACGAACCAAAGCCTGGTTTTGTCGAAGCCGACACCGTTGCACACGGTGGTGGTTCCGCCGCAGGCACATTTGCATACACTCTAAACCTTGTAGATATAGCGACGGGTTGGACCAACCAGCGTGCACTCTGGTGCAAAGGACAGCATACCTGTTTCGAGGCACTCAAAGACATTGAAAGAGTCCTACCGTTCTCACTCAAAGGCTTTGACAGCGACAATGGCAGTGAGTTCATCAACTATCACTTACTTGATTACTACAGCAATCGAAAAGTTCCCTTACAATACACACGATCCAGACCATAAATGAAAAACGATAACGCCCATATTGAACAAAAGAACTGGACTCAAGTGCGTCAAATCTTGGGTTACATGCGGTTCGACAATTCAGCAATCGTAGTACTGATGAATGATCTGTATGAGAATAAGCTCTATACCCTCAATAACTACTTTAACCCAAGCTTCAAACTGACCAGCAAAGAAGTGTTAGAGAGAGAATCATCAAGACCCATGATCAACCAAAGACACCCCTCGACAGACTTCTCGAGACAAAGACTTTACCTGAATACAGGGTCAGAAGTTTGAAGAAGTACTGAGACTCTATCAATCCTTTCCACCTTCAACAACAGATCGCTCGAAAGGTGAATAAGATCTTATCTATGGCCACACACGCGCTTCCAAACGTCCGAATCTTGACACTAATGCCAGCACAGAAAATGACCAGAGAAACAACTTGAAAAATGTAACCATGAAGCCTCCCATTTTATCTAACTTGGGTTACATAATATTATGAGGCAACAGGACCCGCCAGCTGCTCTGGGAGGAGTTCAAAACGCTTCATCCAGATGGTGTCTGCAGAACTTGTTTCTGTACACGCTTCGCCAAATGGCAGGAACGCGTTATCCCAAGTATGCGCATCGTTCATAAGAATTGAGACAAGATGTTCGTTGACTTCTCTGGTCACCGGCTGGAGTTTGCTGATGAAGGTGCAGGCCAAGTACAGCTTGTCGAAGCGTTTGTTGCGATTCTAGGTGGAAGCCAAATGACCTATGTCGAAACGGTCGCCAGGCAGAAGAAAGAAGACTTCATCGGTGCTTGCCAGCTTGCCTTTCAGTTTTATGGTGGGGTTACAAAAGCCATAGTTCCTGATAACTTGAAGTCAGCCGTGACCAAGGGTAACAAGTTTGAAGCTATCCTCAACGATACGTTCGCAGACTTCGCCGACCACTATGGAACCACGGGGTTGCCAGCCCGGCCGCATGAGCCTAAAGACAAGTCTCTGGTTGAAGGGGCAGTTAAGATCTCATACCTGCGCATCTTTGCCAAGCTCAGAAAGAATGTGTACCACTCGCTGACCGCGCTCAACGCCGATATACGAGTAGAGCTTGATGGGCACAACCAAAAGCACTTCCAAGGCCGCAAATACTCAAGGAAAGATCGTTTTGAAGGTTCTGAGCGTGCTACACTTATGCCGCTTCCTGCGCATCCCTATGTGCTACGAAAACAGCTCTACGCTACCGTTGCCAAGAACTATTACGTCTGCCTTCCTGTTGATGCTCACTATTGCAGTGCACCGTACAGACTCGTTGGTAAGAAGGTTACTGTCAGGTACTCTAGCACGCGTGTCAGCCTTTACTACCGCGGAGACTCCGTTGCAGAGCACGTCAGATCGTTCGTAAAACATGAGTATACAATCAACGAAGATCACCGCCCGCCTGCGCATCAATACCTTAGCGAGCGTACGCCCGAGAAGTTGTTGGTAAAGGCAAGCCTGGTCCACGACGACGTACGATTGTATATCATGGGTCTTCTCAGCCGTGCGCCTCATTATGAGCTTGGCAAGAAGTCTAGCGCAGGCATACTGGATGCGTGCAAGCGGTACGGTGCAGAACGGAAAGCAAAGGCCTGCAAGCGAGCCATGCACTTCAACATGTACAGTTATCAATCAATCGTTCTCATCCTAAGCAAAGGCTTGGAAAGCGCCAGTCTCAGTGACGACTCCGACCTTGCCGTGATGCCTGAGCACGAAAACATCCGTGGTGGCTCATACTATAGTTAACACATTTACTTAAACTAAACCAATACTACAAAGAGATTATGACAAGCGAAACCTTAGAAAAAATGAAGAGCATGAAGTTCCTTGGCATGGCTCGGGCCTTTACGACGAGCCTAGAGAGCGGCATGATGGCTGATTGGACCGCCGACGAAGTGGTTACTCATTTAGTAGATGCCGAGTTGGATGAACGCCACACCCGCAACATAGAACGGGGTTCAAAGAACGGCAAGTTCCGTTACAACGCAGCGCTCGAAGACTTATAGTACAGCAAATAACGCAACATCGATAAGAACCTGGTCATGCGTTTGTGAGATTGCAGCTTCATCGACAAACATGTGAATGTCCTCATTACCGGTAGTACCAGTATCGGCAAGAGCTTTATTGCGTCTGCTTTAGGACACCACGCCTGTAGTTATGGCTATAGAGTAATGTCTCATAACACAGCAAAGTTGTCCTGCAAGCTGAAGATGTCTACGACTGATGGTACCTACATCAAGGAATTGGGCATGATAGAACGCCAACACCTTATGATCTTAAATGACTTTGGAATCCAGCCTTTCGACGCAGAGAACCGAGCAGCAGTGATGGATTTCATTGACGACAGACACGGTTAGAAGTCAACCATTATTACCTCACAAGTACCAGATGCAAAGTGGCATGATCTCATCGGACAAGACACGGTAGTAGATGCCGTCATGGAACGAATAATCCGTCAGGCACACAGGCTGGATCTGCAGGGTGAATCACTGTAGAAGAAGGTGAAAACGGAAGATTAACCAACGATGCTATTAGACCCCAAATTCATACCTTTGTTCAACCAACTTTTATCGCCATAAAACGATCGGCTATGCAAGACGTTTGGCGGCTCACTTTGCGGCGGATTAGGTGGGTCGCCTATGGCGGATTATACTCGCAAACCATTGAACAATTCTTACCCACTGTTCGCTGGATACAGATAAACGTGCTATTACTTTACCGACCACCAGAGACGTTCAAAGAAGATTCTATGGAAAGCTCTGCCTTTTCCATCAATGCTTATCTAAGTTTTCTAGTCTCGCGGTGTACTTGTCCATTCCTCACTCGTGAATTGCGCACCCTGAACCGTGTTCGTGATGAAAGGACCGCCGTATCGCTCACACGGGCGGCAATAGACGCTCGCACATCAAGATGCGTCCATTGATGATGATACGGCACAGCCGACAAAGAAACGGCAGTAGAAATCCATACCCGGAAACAAGTACATGCGGAATTTCCATCCAGCCTTTCGACGCACATAGTCGGGCAGCCCTACTGGAGATCATTGAAGATATATAAGGAAGAAAGTACACAATAATTTCCTCAAGAGTTCATGCTGCGGCATAGCAATATCTCATAGGCACAGACACGACAGCCAATGGCGTCATGGACCAAACTATACACGGAGTCCATAGACTGGAACCGAGGGGCGAGTCGCTACGGAGGAAGGTAAGAACAGAAGACTAACCAACGATGATATTAGAGCCCAAATACATACCTTTGCTTAACCATCCATTGTGGCTATAAACCCGTAACTTCTGCCAGCCGTTTGGCGTATTGCTTTGCGACACATTAGGTGGTTCAACTAACGCGGATTCTACACACATAGTGCATCACTAGGTTATAACATGCTTAAGAGACAAAAGTTGCCGTGCAGCTTATTCTTCGTTGTACTAAGCCATCTAATACTGAGCGTAAATCTTTACTCCTTGAGCGACACTCTATGGCAGAAACTCGGTACTATCTCTAGCGGCGGCACAGTGATCAATATTGTCGAAGCGAACGACTCGTCACTCTATTGTACAACTGCTAGTTCGGTATATAGAAGCACAAATGCAGGAAGCACATGGAGCTGTATTAGCAAAAGTATGGTTGCGAAAGTCGTAATCAATAGAGTTGCGGTTCGGAAGAATGGCTCATTGTTTTTGGCAACGAATGACGGTATCTATAGAAGCTCAGACACCGGTAAGACATGGAAGCAAATACTGAAGAATATTATTGGCTACACTTCTGTTAACTTCATCACCTGCGACCCAATTAATGGAACTGTGTTCGCTGGTGTCCCGACTGTGTTGTATAGCTCAAATGACGGAGGCGATACTTGGAGCGAGTTCGCAAAAAGTGTTCCAGCTGCCTATAGGACTTCTGTTGGTGGGGCGTATTCTACAGTCTTCTTTGGCCACAACAATCGACTGATATTTTCATTTGGCGCTCAAGCATTCTACACGAATAATGGCGGCGCGAGTTGGAGTATGTATTGTTCAGTCAACGGTTCATCGAGGTTCGATCGTGCCATCGCTGAAAATGGAAACGGACTGACAGTTGGCGCAATTGAAGGAACTCTTCAATGTACGACAACAATCGATAGCTGCCATATTGTAGACTACATTCCTGGATACCCGCTGTCGCTTCCAGATTTTTCTGCGTACATGACAACACCTTTCAATAGTGGGTTAGCCTTCATTGATTCCTCGAGTGATCACTTTCTGATGACACAATTTTACAATGGCGTAACAAACAATTGTCCCGGTGGATGCACACCTTTGCCCATTTTTAAGAACCTAGGCTTGATGAACAAGTATTGTGGAAGTCTACTGAAGACAAAATCCGGTAAATGGTTCGTTTCTACATATGGCGGTGGCCTTTTCAGTAGCGTTGATAACGGAGAGCATTGGACCAGTTCCTCAGCTGGCATAGATGAATCATGTGTGTGGGATATTGCGAAATCTTCAAATGGAGATCTCTTCACTGCAACGGCATCTGGAGTGTTCTATTCTTCAGATGATGGGAAAAGCTGGCAATCACGTAACGAAGGTTTGCCAACAACTTTTATGACAGCGGTTTGTATAACGCCAAAGGGAAGTCTTCTTGCCTCAAATATTTATAAGCTCTATCGGTCCACAAACAAGGGAGTGAGTTGGACCGAAAGCGTCCAAGGATTACAAAGTACGTCAATAAATCACCTGTATGTTTCATCCGACGATCGAATCTATGCATCTACTTTGGGACGTGGTGTTCAATTCTCGACAAATGATGGAGTAAGCTGGCAGACTTCCTCGAATATATTTCCCGTTAGCAATGGATCACCCAATGTGCTGTCAGTGGTTGAAGACCGTCCGAAACGCTGCTTAGTTGGTGTTGGCCATGGAGGAGCCATTATTACTCGAGATACTGCCAAAGTGTGGGACGCTTATAATGAAGCGATCCCTGTGGTTGGTGCATTCCGCTTAGGAGGAGGTCATATAACTTTCGATATCGATGCTGATCAGACATCGGGATTTCTTTACGCAGCATCTTATAATGGCGTTTACAAATGTGATCCTTTGCAAAGCGATGCGTGGATTCAGTACCGTGCAGGGTTAACGGACACGGCAGTCAAATCGATATCGGTGAATCAAAATGGCCAAGTATTCTGTGGAACATTTTCAAAAGGGGTGTTCACTTCCGTCGATTCTGGAATAACATGGAGAGACTATTCGAGCGGTCTGGAGAATAAAGCAATATACTCTCTGCTCATTGATGATAGTAGTTACATCTATGCTGGAACTCTGGGTGGTGGAGTCTATAAGACAACCAAGGCAACTTCGGCACTATCAAAATGCACACTTCGGTATCCAGCGGACGACTCCTTAGATGCTCCAACGACTATCAAGTTTCAATGGAACAAGTTGCCTTATGCGAAGCTCTATCATTTCCAGTTAAGATCTGATAGTGGTAATGTGATTGTGCAAGATTCATCGACTACTTCAACTTTCCTAGTTGTTCCCACGCTTAACGGAAACCAGCGCTATCATTGGCGCGTACGGGGGTCAAGCGCTGATGTCTTTGGTCCGTGGTCTGACGAATGGCGATTTACCGTATCCCAGCAGCGTCCGGAGAAACCTTTGCAGCTTAAGCCAAGAGTGGATTCAGTTGTTCAATCTCTTACTGTAAATATTTCATGGAAGCCTTCACGGTATGCTGAATATTACGAGCTTCAGCTAGCTCAGAATCCAGAGATGACATTAATTGTATATGATGATTCGTTGCTTACATCGACTAGCGATGATGTTACAAGTATGACTGCGAACGCTCGCTACTATTGGCGTGTGCGCTCCATCAATAGTGTAGGCAAGAGTGATTGGTCTGCAGTTTGGTCGTTTGTTACGGCAGATCAGCCAAATTCGGTCACAGATGATTTCGGTTTTGACCCCATCCTAGCACCTAACCCGGCAGAGGAAAAGTTCTCGATACTAGGACTGAATGGAAGATTCGCAACGGTTACGCTTTACGATCCAGAGGGTCGAGAAGTACTTTGCGGCTCAACTAATGTCGTTAGCACAAGTGGCCTAACTGCAGGTGTGTACTTGTGTGTTATACGTTCCCAAAACGATGTACATAGAGCCTGCTTAACGATTGTAAAGTAAGATTGGCCATAATGCTACGTACGCGAGCAATGTAGTCTCGAAGGCACTGGGCCATTGTGCAGCCACTTCCTCGAGATAGTACTATACAATGCTACATGTTCAGTCTGTGTGGCAACAAAACACGCGTCTCAACTCAACTCTGCGCTCGTGCTCTCAATTTCTTACGATTCTGGCTATCGTGGAACTACGCAAAGCTGAAATGATATCCACTTCTTTGAAGTAAACGCGGTGTCCTATTCGATAGTAAGGTAGTCGTCCATTCTTCTTCCAAACATGCAGCGTGACGCGTGAGATTGACAGAAACTCGCATGTTTCATCGACGGTGAGGAGTTTCTTGGCTTTTGACTCCTCCTGTTTGAGCAGTGGTTCACTTTGCTTTGACTGAAGCACTCGCTGTACGATCGCTTCAAGACCAGCCTCATCAAGTATGATTAGTGATTGTTGGTGCATTGCATTTTCCTCAGTTAATATTTCTGAGTGCGAAAATGTTCAACGAAGCACGGATTACTCTCTGAACTGGATAGGGAAGATAGGCTATCAACTATATGGTTATGCCGCTCTTGGTACAGCCACGATGGCTTTGTCCCAGTGGACTGTATGAGAGTCTAAAACTTCTATCTCAGTTTCGGTTATTGCTCTGATCGATCAGTGCCTCAACCTCAGACTCAATACGTGTTAGGTGTTTAGCGCTCAGGCGATGTAGACACAATACGATGAATTGTACAAAGCTCGCATCGTTTGTTTTGGTTTGTCCGCCGAGCTTCTGTCGAATGGACGAAATTGAATCTTCTGTAAGCAGAGCATCTGTCTCAGCTCGAAACAGTTTAGCGAGTTCAGAATCTGTTATGCGGTCATCAAAAAGACCTGCATCTATTGCCATGAGTACAATTCCAATTGCATTGACTTTTGTGCCAATGATATTGAGGGGGGTATAAGTTGCTGGAACAGAGGGCGCGGTAACAGCTTCTATGCGCTGTCGCAATTGCTTCACGAGACAAGAAAGATTGCTCTCCGCTGCACGGGCAAGCTCTCGAACGGTGGAGACGTTATACGAAGTTTCAACTAAGCTTACGCCTGCTTCGGAAGTGTCGGCATAGAAAAACGTTGCAGTGTCCTCACCCAATCCACCCAGAATGCCTTCACCTGGAATCTTTGATGCTTCTTCAAGGAGCCATGTCTCAACGTCGCGAAAGGCGCTCTGCTGCTCGCTTGCCGTCTGAAATTCAGATCGAGATGAATTGAGCTCAACTTCCAATTGACTAAGGTTCTTCATCCCCCACCGTAGTACTGCTTCGTAACGAATCTGCGAAAGAATGAAGCTCATAACAATCAATAGTGTACGTTATGTGTACGCCACAAACAAAAAACACGACCTAAGTGTCGTGTTTTAATGTACTTACATGTAATAAGTGTGCGGAAGACGGGACTTGAACCCGTACGCCTCGCGGCGCCACCCCCTCAAGATGGTGCGTCTGCCATTTCGCCACTTCCGCAAAGTCTACTGAATACCGACAAGCCGCCAAGTCGGGTCACAAAAATAGGACTGCGGAGCGTTTTTTACCAAAGACTATTTATAATAGTGTACTCTTAGACCCAAAGCTCCTGAAATTTTTGCACACAGCGATTCTGTTGTACTTTTGCGCAAATCATGCTTGTATCAATTTTTTAGGGAAGAACATTGAAGAACGTTTTGAAAGCTTTTGTGTGTTTGGTCTGCGCAACGAGCTTTGTTTTCGCTGCTGGTCCAACTGATTCGAAGTCAAAAGCAAATGCTACAGCTGGAGCTGCAAAAGATGCTGCGAAAGCCAAGGTCGCTGATGCAAAGGCTAAAGCTGCAGATGCTAAGGATGCAGGTAAGGCAAAGATGGCTGATGCGAAGGCAAAGGCTGCTGATATGAAAGATGCTGGTAAGGCAAAGATGGCTGATGCGAAGGCAAAAGCTGCCGACATGAAAGATGCTGGCAAAGCAAAGGTTGCCGACGCAAAAGGCAAGGCTGCTGACGCGAAAGCGAAAGTTGCAGACGCTGCCGACAAAGCTACCGGTGAGAAGACCAAAGATGGCAAAACCATCATGGTTGGACCTCGTGGCGGCAAGTACTATATCAATAGCGCAGGAAACAAAGTTTATATTAAGTAATTCCTGACTATCGATCTTCAATTCTGAACCCGGTAAGTTTGAACTTATCGGGTTCTTTTTTTTAAGCCTATGCACATCGTAAAACACTCCACGGCGCTCCTACTTCTGGTGATCACCGCCGTCCTGTGGTCACTTGGCGGCGTCTTGATCAAGTCGGTAGAATGGCACCCTCTGGCTATCGCTGGAAGTCGTGCGGGTATCGCTGCTGCGGTGATTTACCTCTACATACTCCTCGTAGAAAAACGTCAACCTCACTTTCACTTCTCGCGCTATCAAGTTGGTGGCGCTCTCTGCTATGCGGCCACTGTGAGCTTGTATGTTAGCGCCAATGCTTACACAACCAACGCTAACGCCATTGTTCTACAATACACTGCTCCTGTGTATATCGCTCTCTTCGGTGCATGGTTCTTGCGTGAACGCATACAACGCATCGACATCATTACCACTGTGGTCGTTATGGCGGGTATTGCACTCTTCTTCTTCGATAAGCTGAACGCAGATAATGTTTTTGGGATCGTGCTCGCCATGCTCAGTGGGTTGAGTATGGGTTGGATGGTGCTGTTTCTACGTCGCCAAAAAGAAGGCTCGTCGATCGAGTCCATGCTTCTCGGCAATCTGCTCACCGTAGCCCTGGGATTGCCCTTCATTCTTTCAGATCCTCTTCCTCCACCCTTACAGCTGTCATTCATCGCTATTCTTGGTGTTGTGCAGATTGGCATTCCCTACATCCTCTATTCCATAGCATTGCGTAAAGCTACCGCGCTAGAAGGTGTTCTTCTTACCATGCTTGAACCAGTGCTCAGTCCTGTTTGGGTGATGCTTGTTATTCACGAGCAGCCAAGTACCTTGGCTCTCGTTGGAGGCGTGATCGTTGTTGGAGTTGTTGTGCTCCGAGGTGTGATTGGATCGAGAATGGCAGAGCCAGAAACCATGTAATGACCTAGGTTTGCAGTCAGCACGCGCTAGCTCTCTCGTTTCTCATCTGACTAAGCTATAGTTCGCTGCATACCGCAGCCTTACATACTTCTGCGGTATTGTCCACCAACTTGATAGAGAGCGGCAGAAAGCTGTCCTAACGAGCACACCTTCGCCGCTTCCATGAGTGCTTCAAAGATATTCCCATTTCGCACTGCGCACTTTTTGAGCTCTTGTAATGCAGCTGCGCTGCGATCAGCGTTGCGTTGTTGGAAGGCGCGGAGGTTAAGGATTTGACGTTGTTTTTCCTCAGACGTAGAACGAATAACCTCAGCAGGAATAATCGTCTTCGAACCTTCTTTGCTCAAGAAGGTATTCACTCCTACAATCGGATATTCTCCGCTGTGCTTCATGCTCTCATAGTACAGAGACTCTTCTTGAATCTTGTTGCGTTGGTACATCATTTCCATTGCACCCAAGACACCGCCACGTTCACTAATGCGGTTGAACTCGGCATAGACAGCTTCTTCTACTAAGTCCGTTAACTCTTCAGTGATGAAAGAGCCTTGCATTGGGTTTTCGTTTTTGGCCAAGCCAAACTCACGATTGATGATGAGCTGAATGGCAACGGCACGGCGTACCGACTCCTCCGTTGGAGTGGTAATAGCTTCATCATAAGCATTCGTGTGGAGTGAGTTGCAATTGTCGTAAATCGCATAAAGCGCTTGCAGCGTTGTGCGAATGTCGTTGAAGTCGATTTCTTGTGCGTGAAGGGAGCGACCAGATGTCTGAATATGATACTTCAGCATCTGTGAGCGTTCGTTTCCACCATACTTGAGCTTCATGGCTTTGGCCCAGATGCGACGTGCAACACGTCCAATCACAGCATACTCAGGATCGATCCCGTTTGAGAAAAAGAACGAGAGGTTAGGTGCGAAGTCGTCGATATTCATACCACGTGAAAGATAGTATTCAACGTAGGTGAAGCCGTTTGACAGAGTCAGCGCCAATTGAGTGATAGGGTTCGCACCCGCTTCGGCGATGTGATATCCGCTAATCGAAACAGAGTAGAAGTTTCTGACTTTTTGGTCAATGAAATACTGTTGTACGTCGCCCATCATGCGCAGGGCGAACTCCGTAGAAAAGATACAGGTGTTTTGCGCTTGATCTTCCTTCAAGATGTCCGCTTGGACAGTGCCACGAACACTTTGGAGTGCTTTGTTCTTGCAGAGCGCGTAGCGCTCTGCATCAAGCACTTCGTCCCCGCTGACACCCAAGAGTGCTAAGCCTAAACCAGTGTTTCCGTCAGGCAGAGCTTCGCTTGGACTTTGTCCATAGAAAGGACGTTGCATTCCACGAGCCTCAAAGAGTGCATTGATCTTAGCCTGGATCTCTGCTTCCATTCCGTGCTCACGGATGTACTTCTCGCATTCTTGATCAATAGCGGCATTCATAAAGAAAGCGAGAACCATGGGTGCTGGACCATTTATCGTCATCGACACAGAGGTTGTAGCAGCGCTTAAGTCAAAACCACTGTAGAGCTTCTTTGCGTCATCGACGGTAGCGATGCTCACACCAGAGTTTCCCACTTTGCCATAAATATCTGGTCGTTCATCCGGGTCCTCACCATACAAAGTCACAGAATCAAAAGCGGTTGACAAACGAGCAGCAGGCATTCCGTGACTCAGGTAGTGGAAGCGCTTGTTCGTGCGTTCCGGTGCACCTTCGCCTGCGAACATTCGGGTTGGATCTTCGTTCGCGCGTTTGAACGGATAGACGCCGGCTGTGTAGGGGAATTCGCCAGGGAAATTCTCTTGCATGGTCCAACGGACGATGTCGCCCCAATCACTAAAATGTGGGACTGCGATTTTCGGGATGTTCGTGTGCGACAAAGACTCGATGAAGTTCTTAACCTTGATGGTTTTGTTGCGAACCGTATAGCTATAGTCGTCTCCTTGGTAATTCTCTAGGGTTTTGTCCCAATTTTCAAGAATACGACGTGTTTCAGGCCGCAACTCCTCGCGTAAACGCTGATAGAGATCGTACAATTCTTGTTGAGAGGTAGATGGTTTCGCGCTGTTCTGGAGATCAAGTCTTGACATAGTCTTTTGCCCGTGGAGAAATCAGCCTGCAAAATAGCGGTTTACGCTCCAAAAGAAGCTGCTCGCCAAGATCAATGGTAGAACCCGCAAGAGTTAGGTGATAGTCCCAATATGAGAGTATTCAGAGGTCTTTGCGTTACTTAAGTGCCTTGAGTAGTTGGGCTTCCATAATCGTGCAAAACGACACCGGGCTGAGCAAAACATGAATCGGCTACCGAAAGCTAGGTCAAATGCGCCATTTGTTGCCATTTTCGATGAACAATTATGAAAAAAAATCTCATTGTGCGTCTTAACGATTTGGTGTAATTTCACAACCCGCAGTACACCCCGGCTGAACTAACAAAGGGAACGAAACGTGTTAGGGGACAATTGGGACACTAAAAACAGATTTTTTTAATAACGCAGGTGCTTGGCTTATGCGACGACTCATCTTGTACACCTCTTTGATTCTCCTGTTCTGTGCTTCGACGATTTTGACACATGCTTCAGACTTGAAGCTGCAATCGACCAGCTCGGTTTCTACAGCTAAGCAGCAGCTTTACCTCTATAGCTACACTATCGTCAAAGATGAGTCCGAAGCTGGCTTCTTCCTTACTCCAGAAAACCGCAAGAAGATCCGCATTATCAACCTTGGTCCCGTTGTCAATACAAAGGGTTTGGATTATGCTCCTACAGTAACTGCCGACGGACGCACTCTTTACTTCGTGTCCGATCGTCCAGGATCCATGTTGAACAAATCCGGCGACCCATCACACGATTTCTGGGTTACCAAAAAAGCAGAGAACCTTGACACGAACTTTTTCCCTCCAACAAACATCGATACCCAGCACGCGTTTGGTCCTGAGTTGAGCGTAAACTCTATTCGTAACGAAGGTGTTGCTTCAATCGCTGCCGACCGTCAAACACTTGTATTTACTGGCTGCGGTCGCCCTGATGGTTATGGTATGTGCGATTTGTACCTCACAGAAATCGAAGGTGATAACTGGGGTAAGCCAAGAAATCTTGGTCGCCAGGTGAACTCAGAAAAGTGGGATTCACAACCAACCATTACTTCCGATAAAAGTCGTATCTACTTCTGTTCTAATCGTCCTGGTCCATTCGGTGATGAGAACTATGATATCTGGTACACAGACTACGATGAGAATACATCAACCTGGAAGCCAGCTCAGAACCTTAGTGCGATCAACACCAAAGGAAAAGACTGGTCACCATTCGTTGCTGCCGATAATACTACGCTGTTCTTCGCTTCAGATGGATACTCAGGTGGTGTTGGAGGATTGGATTTCTATTTCGTAAAGAAGACAGGTACTGGCTCAGATGGCAAAGACACATGGTCGAAGCCCTTAAACATCGGTGAGCCAATCAATACAAAGGAAGATGAGTCCTTCTTGACCCTGCCAGCATCTGGCGATGTTATGTACTGGTCGTCAAAGCGCACAGATCTTCGTGGCTCACAAGGTGAGTATGACATTCTCATGGCGTTCGTACCAACCTTCTTCAAGGCTGTGCAAGTCAATGTCCAAGTAGTTGATGAGTGTACTGGAGCTAATATTCCAGCTACGATTTCCATCAGCAATGAGTTGACGAAGCGTATGGTGAAGGACAGCGTTTCTTACGACAAGAAAGAGTTCCAGTCCATCTTCGGAAACAATGACTTCGGTAATCCAAAAGACTCTATCAACGAAGTGAATTTGGAAATCGTTGCCTTTAGTCCAAAGTATGGCGAGAAGAAAGAAATCTTGAAGATCAAAAAGCCTGGTATTACGAACGACAAAGTAGACGCAGACAAGCCAGATGTGTACAATCAAGTAATCAAGCTTGGTCAACGTCCTTCTATCGTACCACAAGTTGAAGCATCAGCCTACTCAAAAGAGAATCCAAACGATGCTGAAATGCAAGCCTTCCGTGGATTGGTTATGCGCCAAGTTGCTTCTATCCAATTGCACCCACTCTTGAACTATGTGTTCTTCGATATGGGTAAAGCTGATATCGCAAGTCGCTACATTCTCTTCAAATCCCCATCAGAAACATTCAGCTTCAACGATGAGCGTATTCCAGGCGGTACCTTGGAGAAGTACTATCACGTTTTGAACATCTTCGGCTATCGTTTGAAGAAGAATCCAGCAGCGAAGGTTCGCGTGGTTGGATGCACCGACAACAACAGCCTTGGTTACTCACAAGTAGAAAAGACACCTGACCTCTCCAAGAATCGTGCAACAGTTGTTTACAACTACCTGCGCGATATCTGGGGAATTGAAGAAAGTCGTATGAAGTTGGAGTTCCGCGACGAACCAGAGTTGCCTTCAAACAAGAGGGACTCAATGGGTATCGTTGAGAACCGTCGTACAGAAATCATTTGCGAAGATTGGGAAGTAATCAAGCCAATTATCGACAAGGATCCTAAGGTATTCCCTCAGCCAGAGGAAATGACTTGGACTCTGAAGAATGGTATTGAAGATGAACTTGTTGCTAAGCGTCGTGTTGAAATCAAGCGCGATGACAAAGAATGGGCAACATTGACCGATATCGGTACCAATGCTGCTTCAACAAAGTGGGATTGGCAAGACAAGTCTGGTGTCTATCCAGATAGTAGCTCCAAGACCAGTGTATCAACAACGAACCAGAATATTTACAACCTGAGTCCATACAAGGCAAGATTGGTTGTGACTTCAAAGCAAGGTAATGAGTGCGAATCACCATGGGTGAATGTTCCTATCAAGTTCATCAAGACCCAATGTGGCGCTGTTGGTCGTACTCAAGGTTCTGGACACGACTCTACGCTTGAGAACTACAACCTGATTCTTTTCCCATTCAACTCTGCTCTCGCTGGCCCACGTAACGAGCGCATCTTGAATGACTATGTATACAAGCGCTGCTTCAAGACCTCGAAGGTAGAAATTGAAGGACACACCGATGTTATTGGTATGGATGTCGCGAACTTCAAGCTTTCTGAGAATCGTGCTAAAACTGCTTACGAAGGTATCAAGTCAAAGACCGAAGGTGTAGCTGTCTTGAATACTAAGGGTGTTGGTGAGAATAGTCCGATCTACGATAATGGTATGCCTGAAGGCCGCTTCTACAATCGTACAGTAAAGATCGTTATCCAAACCCCACTGGAAGACGCTCACCTCTGCGACGATCAGAAGTAACAGAAATCGTCTTCTGTTTGATTTGCAAAAAGCCTGCTGTACTCTGTACAGCAGGCTTTTTGCTTAGGTATTGATACGAGCGCCTGATCTCAGCCACGACAGACTCGTTCTACTGTTTGGACAGGATTCCTTGAGTTTAGGATGAGCGCTCATAAAGCCTCATCAGAGTTCAGCTCCATCTCTAATTCTTTATTGACGACTATTGTTCGTGAACGCTCCTTTCTGCAACGAAAGCTACATGCATTTCGTCAGACCATGCAGACTCAGATATCAGAGAAGACTGACACCAGCTCGCCGTTCACTACAAGCTGCAACAAAAGCTTCCACCAGTCGTTCGGAAACAATGGTGGTTATTGATTGTCTGGTAATTTGAGGACGATACAATGTCTAGAAGGTTTACTCTACCCCGTCTGCTCCGTATTCTCATGGTTGTCTTTCTATCACTAAGTGTTCTTGCCATCGCAGCTCTCTGGTACGCAGTCTACTACTTGCCGCCTACGAAGGCGATTGAGCCGTATCGAGTTCAAAGTGCAAGTGTAGTTCGACGCTTTGGTACCGCAGTGCCGTGGCGTGATGCTGGATTGCCTGTGCACGAGTTTCGGTTCATGACTGCAGACTCTGTGCAGCTATCCGCGTGGTACGTACCTGCCGAGCGTCCCCTCGGCACCGTCATCGTTCTCCACGGCATTAGTAGTTCAAAGGAAATGAGTTGGGAGACGATACTGAGTTATCATAAGAAGTCGTACTCGGTTGTTGCTTATGATTCTCGAGCGCATGGGGCAAGTGAAGGACGTTATGCTACGATGGGCTATCGTGAGAAGTACGATGTGAGCGCATGCTTAGAACACATCACTAAACACTTCTCTGTGCCAGGACCGCTGTTGCTTCATGGTTTCTCCATGGGTGGTGCTATTGCGCTGCAAGCTCTTGCAGTAGAGCCGCGCATAAGCGCGGCGATCGTTGAAGGGGCATTCTGTAATCTTCGCGAAACAATGCACGACTATGCTCAACAACACTTTGGCTTTCGTCTTGAATGGTTGAACAGCATCATATTCCACGAGTCAGAAAAGAAGGCTCAGTTCTCTATTGATGATGTGTGTCCCGAGAGAGCCCTCCACGAAGTGAAGGTTCCGGTGCTTTTCATACACGGGATGGAAGATGAGAAGATATCCTGTCGCTATGCTGAGCGGAATTACCAAGCGCTAGCATCAAGCAATAAGGAGATCTTCCTGGTACCAGGCGGTACGCATCTCAATCTGGGCAAAGATTCATATGCAGAGATAAACCGCAGAGTCGAAGGTTTTCTTGAGCGGGTTCAACAATCTAAGTGTCGGTAGCGCTGCCACGAGAAGTGGAGTGTGGCGTCCTACCGAATCACTACAAATCTGCGAAGTTGGTCGCCAGTGCTGCTGTGCATGTGTACGAAGTATGTTCCTGGGTAGTAGCGTCGGTCTGGACTAAAGACGAACTCATTGACGCCAATTCCTGCACTGAATCGATGAAGCGCAAGGGCGCGTCCGAGGTTGTCATAGATCGTGCATGAAACTTCAGAGGCTGCATCAAGTCGAATTAGCCAGCGAATGGCTTGTCCGTCGTAGCTCGGCAATGGGAAAGCTTCACTCATCCAGGCAAAGCGTAAGTACTTTCTCCAAGCGGAGCTATCCGAGCGGATGAGGATGAGTGACTGGGCATCATTGAGCTTTTGTGTGTCGAGCTGGGCTGAGTGTAGACGGAGATAGCACAGAGAGTCGTTCCCAGCCAGACATGTTCCGCGAATGCTGATGAAGTTTGTGTCGGATGGTGCTGAGTCGAACTCGAGCGTGTACATACTATCATTTCGACGACGCAATGCTGCATCACGAAACGATCCGTTTAGGTATACCTCTTGCGGAAAAAAGACCGTGGGGTTCGAGAGAAAAAGTTCAGCTTGAAAGCGTAGGCTGCTTGCCTTTGTCTGGAGGAAGTATCCGTGAATGTCTAGTCCCAGACCCACAGCCCCCACACTCGTATCGGCCAAGTCGAGATCTTGGGCGCTTGCAGTGAGCTGCATCGCAAGAGCGATAAACACCTGGCAGAGCCAGGAACGACAATAGCGAGGCATGGAGCAACATGACAGTGGTGCATAGTCAAGCTCAAGGCTTTGACCTTCAACGAATGACATTTAATCGAGCCCAATAACTACTCGAAGAAACTCGAATCACTTCTCCACGACGAGTGGGGTGCATTGACATTGTGCTTGAATGATGTCGCGGCTTTTCTCTGCTGATTCGCGACTGCTATAGTGTCCAACAACCACACCAAACTTGGCATCCTTCGTTGTTACTTCAACCTTCATCCGCTGGTCGCGATACTTTTGAGCTTCTGCTTCGGCAGTCTTCTTGGTCGTATATACACCAACTTGCAATCCCCAATACTTCTTTGCTGCGGGATCTACCACTTTCTCGGTACTGACAGCAGCGCTCGTTGTTTTCGTTTCAATTGGCTTGGATTCTACCAAGAGCATGTCTTTCGTACCCTTGGTTGGCGTGCTACTTTTTTCAGCGATAGCTTTTACCACAGGCGTTGTTCCGGCTCCAACAGTGCTCTTTACCAAGTCAACGGCGTGTATGAGAAACTCACTCAGAGGGTAGTTACGTTTGAAGGTTGCTAACTCGCGCTGCGCGCGAGAAGTGTCTTTCTTGAGAGCGTAAAACTGAACGATTCTCAGTTCCGCGTCATCAGCCCATTCGCTTTGTGGGTGTTCCCGTGTGATCTGTTCATAGATGGAGAGGGCTTTGGTGCCATCGTCTGTGAGCACCGCGTTGAGGAACATGACTCCAGGTTCATCTGGAAAGTCTTTCATCAAATCAGGCAGCTCTTTGCGCACATCATCAGCCTTACCGGCAATGATCATACGAAGGCGATTGTAAACGATGGACGACTGGGCTTGGGCTACACTGCTCATGACCAGTAGGCACAGGCATAAGCTGAGAAAAGAAATCCTCATTATTCTTCCATGAAATGTGAATGGATGTCTGCCGAGCTTGCTGCAAAAGCTCGAAGATCCTGGAAACATTAGAAGCTCAAACATAGGAACTTTCGGTGAATTCTCATTTGTCAAATCAATAGTGATTTGTGCAGCCTTGTTCTGCGAATCTTGCGGAGTACTCTGGGAGCCCTATGTTTGTTCCCGTTCACGCTTTACGAACGAGGAAGCCGCGAAGCGGCGCGCTAACAAGAAAATCTCCTGAGTATGGTACAAGAACCCTTGCGCATCATTGTCGCTGCTGGCGGTACAGGCGGCGACCTCTTTCCAGCCGTAGCCGTTGTTGAGCAGCTACAACTTCGTAGAAAAGTAGAAGCGGTGTTTGTAGGAAATGCGGAGCGTATCGAGGCGCAAGTGGTACCTAGCTTAGGATTTCGCTTCAAGGGCTTAAGTGTGCGTGGGTTTAAAGGTTTGCGTTCGGTCGATACCTATCTCTTGCCAATTCGCATTGCAGCCTCCACGCTGAAAGTGCGTTTACTGATCAAGTCGTTCAAGCCTCATCTTGCTTTATGTGCTGGAACGTACATTTCCTATCCTCTTGCTTTAGCCGCTTCAATGGCAGAAATACCATTGGTTCTTATAGAATCCAACGCTATTCCTGGCAAGGCAAACCGCAGTGTGGCGCGTCGGGCGGATCTCATTATTGCGGCGTTCGAAGAGTGTAGAAAGAGCTTCGTTACAAAGAACCCTGATGTCATCAAGGTTATAGGCAACCCCATCCGCAAAGGATTTGGGACCGCAGTCTCCCGTGAGCAAGGTGCTCGCGCCTTTGGCTTAGATCCGGCCATGAAAACGCTTCTAGTCTTCGGCGGATCGTTGGGAGCACGATCGATTAATGAGACACTTCTGGAAAATCTGGATTTTTTACAAAGCGCGGGTGTTCAAGTTCTGTGGCAAACGGGGAAGAATGCCACTGTACCTGATACTCTACCAAAAGATATCATCCACCGTACTTTTATCGATGACATGGCATCAGCCTATGCTGCCGCGGATGCAGTTCTCTGTAGAGCTGGCGGAGGAACGGTTGCAGAGCTGAAAGTCGTGGCAAAGCCTGCATTATTGGTTCCTTATCCCTATGCTGCCAATAACGAACAAGAGTTTAATGCGCGCGCACTGCAGGATGCAGGTGCTGCGGTGATGATCTTGGATGGCGAGCTGAAGATGCGATTTCGAAAAGAAGTTTCTGAGTTGTTTGCAGATCCAGTGCGACTTCAAGCGCGAGCATCAGCAATGGCTGCCATGGCTCGACCGAATGCAGCTTCCGATGCGGCTGAACTGGTTCTTCGTCTTATTGACGCAGGCTCACGCTGATTCCTGAACGAAGCAAGCTCTTGAGTTCCCTGCGATTTACTATTTTGACCGTCGATAATGGTCGCTCTTGTCAACACGGGACGTCTCCCGTCTCAAACCTCGTGGGGAAATCATGCACGCACTTCGTTCTCTGGCAGCACTGCTTGCTGTTGCTTTTGTCTGCTCATTCTTTGCTCTATCTGTTCCTGCTCAGAACTTGCGCTTTAGTAGTCTAAGCACTGAGCAAGGACTCTCCACGCGCTACTGCTGGTCTGCAGTTCAAGATCGCTACGGCTATTTATGGGTAGGAACGCAATTCGGCTTGAATCGCTGGGATGGCGTGAGCATGAAACACTTCCAGCAAAGTGGCGATACGAATCAGTTGCCGCTCTCGAATGTGTATCAAGTGTGCGAGTCTAAGGAGGGCACTCTCTGGCTGGCATGTCTGCAAGGAGGTCTCACGCGCTATAACCGCTCGACCGAGACCTTTTCGACCTTTAGAGTAGATAGCAAGAACCAAGATGCGGATGCGAATGTGGTGCTGCGTATCGAGGAAGCACGCGATGGCCGACTCTGGCTTCGTGGTGCAGAACGCGGTGTGGTCTATGTATTCGATCCTCGGAACTCGCAATTCAAACGCTACTCTGCTGCGAATGCAGGCTCTGCTTTCACAACCGCACTTTGTTTCTACGAAGACGCAAAAGGAACTCGCTGGGTTGGTACTGACCGTGGATTGTATCGCGCCGATGAAGGATCCTCGACACTAGTTGGTGTTGGATTGGATTCGGCGCGTGGGAATGCACCTGGACATGTAGCGGTGCTGAGTTTAGCGGAAGACAAACAAGGACATTTGATGGTGGGAACTGCTGGTCAGGGTTTGTATGTGTACGATAACCCATCGGCCGAGCACTTCAATCACTACGCGCAACTCAGCGCGAACCCTGGTGCGGGTGCGGATGTTGTTATCTCTATGCTGAGGAGTACGAAGGGACAACTCTACGCACTGTGCGAGGATGCTTCAGGGGCTGGATCTGCCATCTGCATTATCAACGAAGAGGCGCTACTTGCAGGTGCACCTGCAGCAATCAATCGCATCGCACTTAATCCTGGACCTGGCTGTAGTAGCGATCTCGATTCACGTCTTTGCGAGTCACCATCTGGCGAACTCTGGGTGAATGGAACCGCCGGTGCGCTGGTGTTCAATCCAAGAACGGGTAGCTCGCGTTTGTACACGCATTCAACTGATGATCCTGAAAGTCTTGGCGGAGGAATGATCCGCAAGATTCTCTTTGATAAAAGTGGCGCAATGTGGTTCGTAAGCCGCAACGATGGTCTGAGTGCCTGCTTCCCACCATACAAGCGCATGTCAACGCTCACAAACCAAGTCACAGCCGGCATTGAACGTCGTTTGCTCGCGCCAACCGTTTCGCGATTTGTAGAAGACCGCGCTGGCAACATCTGGATCGGATACTACCTCGCTTCTGGCATTAGCTGTTACAATCGTTCAACGGGTGTGCTCGAGCATATTCAAGCAGGACAAGGAGCGAACTCCCTGCCACTGTCGACCGCAAATACGATCTCTGTTTTCGACTTCCTTTGCGATACTGACGGTAGTATCTGGATTGCTTCGTCTGCCGGACTCTCCAAAATGAACCCGGCAACCCGAAGCTTTCAAAACTTCCGTCATAGCGATAGTGATCCTACAAGCATCTGTGCAGATCGCGTTGAGTCTGTTTTCCGCGATCGCAATGGAACACTATGGGTTGGCACTCGTGCTGGTCTCGATGCCATGGACAACGCTAGTGGTACCTTCCAACACTTTAAAACAAAGGAAGGCGATGAGAACTCGCTCTCAAGCAATGATGTTCGATCTATCTACCAAGATCAAGATGGAGTGCTGTGGTTTGGTGGCGATGGTTTGACGAGCTATGATCTCAATTCTAAGAAGTGGCGTCGCTACAAAGTAGATGCTGCTGACACCAACGCCCTGCTCGAAGGATTCGTTCTTGCCATGCTGGATGCAGAGCCAGGCAAGCTTTGGGTGAATGATGCACGTGGTGGTCTCTGCAAGCTCGACAAAGCAAGCGGTGTCTTTACACGTCTGCACAAGAAGCTTGGACTGCCAATCAACACAGCAGGTATGGTCCGCGACGCGAAGTCGGTGCTCTGGCTCACTGGTGAGAGCAGCGGTGCTTGGTCCTATAATCCTGCCAATGGCGAAGTCCACAATTATGGTAAAGGTTTTGGTCTGCCATCCATGGATGCAGCAGATCGAAGTATTTATCGTACGGCAGATGGTGAGCTCTGGGTTGGTACAAACAAGGGATTGGCTCACTTCTATCCAGATAGTCTGGAACGGAATCCTTACAAACCACCAGTGGTTATCAATGCATTGCGACATCGTAGCGATGGCGTCTTTGTTGAGCGCTTTCTCTCGGAGCTGAAGTCTATAGAACTGAAGCACGACCAAAACGATCTGGTCTTTGAGTTTGCAGCCTTGAGCTTTTTGCATGCTGAAGAGAATCGTTATAAGTATCGTTTGGAAGGCTATGATCAGGATTGGACAGACTGCGGTTCACAACGAGAAGCAAAGTACACGAACCTACCTCCAGGCACCTATCACTTCCGTGTGATTGCGTGCAATAACGACAATGTCTGGAATGAAGAGGGTGCTAGTATTGAAGTCGTTGTCCTCCCACCTTGGTGGGCAACCTGGTGGGCTCGCATTATCTTCCTGCTTCTCATCGTAGGCGGTGTTACACTTGCGTATCGCTGGCGCGTTCGTAGTATTCACATGCGTAACCTTGTGCTCGAACGACAAGTGCAAGAGCGCACCAAGGAACTCAGTGTTGCTAATGAAGAGATTCGCGTGCAAGCTGATGTGGTGCAGAAGAAAGCACATGACTTAGAGCAAGCTCTTCACGAGTTGCAACAAACACAAGCGGAGCTCGTGCAGTCTGAGAAGATGGCTGCTCTTGGTCAACTCGTTGCTGGGATTGCTCACGAAGTAAACACTCCACTTGGTGCAATCAAGGCAGCCATTGGAAATATCAAGCACGCATCAGAAGAAGTGTTGAAGCGCATTCCTGCGCTGGTGAAGAGTATGACGGACGAAGAACTCTCCGTCTTCCTCGCGCTTGTTGATAGCAGTGTGAAGTCGCAGAATACTCCAACAGGACGTGAAGCTCGCAATGCACGTCGTGCCATGGCTGAAACGTTGTCCGAACAACAGATTGAATCCTCCGATCACATTGCAGAGCTGCTTGTCGAAATGGGGTTGACCCAATTCGATCCTTCATTGCTCAGTCTGTGGCGTCGTACTGATGCTCGAAGCATCATTGATTGTGCCTATAATCTGTCATTGCAAGCACGACAAAGTTCCACCATTGAAGTAGCCGTTGAACGTGCCTCGAAGGTTGTCTTTGCGCTCAAAACCTATGCGCACTATGACCATCGCAACGAAAAGCAAACAGTGAATGTTGCCAATACGATGGAAGTGGTGATGACGCTCTATCACAACACGCTCAAACATGGAATCGAGCTCCAGCGCGACTACGCTACGGATGTTCCGGACATTCAAGCCTATGGTGATGAGCTCACACAGGTATGGACTAATCTGGTGCACAATGCAATTCAGGCTATGGGAGGTAAAGGTCAGATGTCTGTGGGTGTACGCAGCATGGCAGCAGACAAACGCGTGAGCAATGCAGAACGCATGGTTGAAGTGTCGGTGGGTGACACAGGCGGCGGTATTCCCGAAGAGATTCGCGATCGCATCTTCAATCCATTTTTTACAACCAAGCCGGCGGGCGAGGGAAGTGGTTTGGGATTAGATATCTGTAAGAAGATTATCGAGAAGCATGGTGGCAGTATTTCGTTTCAAACAGAGCTCGGTAAGGGTACAACATTCTTCGTGTTCCTTCCCGTGTAGATTTTTTGTCATGCTGTCGCCTTCGGCGCCAGCTTTAGACTGCGAGAAAAAGTATGGCTATGAAAAATGCAATTGTGTTTGTTGACGACGAACTCATGGTGCTTCAGGTTCTACGTGCACAAGCCAAGAAGTGGTTTGGCGACGAGTATGCCTATGAGTGTGCGCAGAGCGTTACAGAAGCTTGGGAGGTTATCGATGACCTCGCAGAGAACGGCGTTGAAGTGCTGACTATTGTCTCCGATTGGTTGATGCCCGATGTGCGTGGAGATGAGTTTCTCATTGCCGTGCATCAGAAGTATCCTGCAATCGTGACCATGATGCTTACTGGTCAAGCTGATAAAGAGGCGATTGATCGAGCACAGGATCAGGCTAATCTGCACCGCGTACTGCACAAGCCATGGAAAGAAGAAGATCTGATTGAGTCTATACGAACAGGGTTAAAGAAATCATGACAAAGGCTGTAGTACTCTGCGTGGACGACGAAGGTTTTGTGCTGGATAGCATTAAGTCGCAAGTGCGACGTCGCCTCGGCGACGGCTTTGTCGTTGAGGCGATGACCTCAGCCGAAGAAGCTCTCGAGTTTCTTCAGGAACTGCATGAAGACAATGTTGAAATCCCGGTTGTGGTGAGTGATCACATCATGCCTGGCATGAAGGGCGATGAGTTTCTTATTGCTGTCCACTCGAAGTTTCCGCAGACCTTGAAGATTCTGCTTACCGGGCAGGCGAGTCCGCAAGCTGTTGGTAATGCAGTGAATCATGCGCGACTCTATCGCTACATAGCAAAACCGTGGGACGAAGTAGATCTGCAACTCACGATTAGTGAAGCTGTACGCAGTTATTACCAAGACAAGCAACTGGAAGTGCAAAACAAGGAGCTCAAGGAACTCAATGAGAATCTCGAACACTTGGTTGATCTTCGCACTGAGCAACTTTTGGTTGAGCAGAAGAAGTCGGAGCGACTTCTACTCAATATTCTCCCTGATAAGGTAGCTGAGCGTCTGAAACTCGGTGAGACTGTCATAGCGGATAGCTTCGAGAATGTCTCTGTGATCTTTGTAGATATTGTTGGCTTCACTCCTCTTACGGAGCGTTTGAACGCTCTTCAGCTGATAGAGCTGCTCAACAAGTTCTTCATTGGTATTGATCGTGAAGCACCGAGTTATCACTTTGAGAAAATCAAGACCATTGGTGACTCATACATGGCTGTGGTTGGGATTCCAGAAGCTCGGACCGATCATGCTTTGCAAGCAGTACGCACTGCCTTTGCGATGATGGAAGTAGGTAAATCAGTGAGTGCTGAGCTGGGTATGGATATTAAGTTTCGTATTGGAATGCACTGCGGACCAGTCGTAGCAGGCGTTATCGGAGAGCGAAAGTTCTCGTACGATGTGTGGGGCGATACCGTGAATATCGCAGCCAGGTTGGAGAAGTTCGGAGTTGCAGGTAAGGTGCAAGTGTCAACTGACTTTGCACGCGAGTTTATTCTGCAGTGCGGTGCAACCGCACCAACCGATCTTTCAAAAGGAATGACCTTGTCGATAGGCGGACGGAGCTATAGCTTGGAAGCAAGAGGCGAGATTGATGTAAAGGGCAAAGGTCTGATGCAGACCTTCTTTCTTCAAACGAATAGTTAAAAAGCTCACGATCGTTTACCAACAAGAAGCCTTTGGAAGCGATGATGAAGTCTGCAGTGCAGCTATGCTAGTTCTCTAATGACTGCGCATGTAACTTTGATACCAGCTCAATGACCGCCTGAAAGTCTGCAGGCAGTTCGGAATGAAAGTCCATCCACTCTCCGCTTCGCGGGTGCTTAAATCCCAGTGAGCTGGCATGCAGTGCTTGTCGCGGCATGAGCTCTAAGCAACGTCGTGCGGTGGTGGTGTGTTGCGCACGAATACCACCATACACCAAAGCATCACCTCCATACGCACTATCACCCAAGAGCGGGTGATGCATGTTGGCGCAGTGCACGCGAATCTGATGCGTACGACCTGTGCGCAAGCGGAGCTCGAGCTTGGTAAGAAAGTCGTAACGAGCCAGAACTTTATAATCGGTAATAGCCGACTTACCCTCTTTCTCATTCACGCAAAACACCTTGCGGTCTTTTGGAGAGCGGGCTATTGCGAGATCAATCGTTTCTTCGTCGTTCTTCACCAGACCCCATACGAGTGCATGATACACGCGCTTCGCTGTGCGCTTGGCGAACTGAGCGGAGAGATCTTCCGTTGCCATTGGGTTTTTGCCAACAACGAGAATGCCCGATGTGTCTTTGTCAATGCGGTGTACAATACCTGGACGAAGAGCGTTAGAATCTAACAACTCACCATGATCTAACTCTGCCTCGTCTTGCTCATCTTCATCCTCTAACACAATGCTCTCGCGTTGCCCCATGTGGTACAGAACAGCATTGACGAGTGTTCCATAGCGGTTGCCATGTGCCGGATGCACAACCATGCCCGCTGGTTTGTTGACTACCAATACATCGTCGTCTTCATAGACGATGTCGAGAGGAATGTTCTCTGGTAAGAGTTCAATGGGTGGACGTTTGAGAATACGGCAGACAATGAGGTCGCCAGGCTGCACTTTATAGCTCGACTTCACAATCTTTCCATTTACACTCACGCGATCTGCTTCAACAGCAATCTGAACCTTTGAGCGTGTAGCGTTCTTGATTTGCGTGCTGAGATAGACATCCAAGCGCGTTGGTTCAACACCGTGACCAGCTCGAAACTCAACAACCTCCTCGCGCTTTGCGGGATAGTGCGTGCGCTCGTCAAGCTCGGTCGCATCTTGTCGTTGCGCGTCTTGCACGCTATCACCTTGTTCGTTGTTATCAGCGTGGTTCATTGTTGTACTGCTCATTGAATGTTCAGAAGATTCGTTCTTTTTCATGTATGGTTCTAGTGTTCTCAATGCTCAGCGTTAGATGCAAAGCTTCGTTGGCCTATAGTGGGGCTGCTGAGAGAAAGTTCGTACTCTGTACAGTGCAAATGCTGCACCAATACCTTAGTTGTTTGCGGACTCCACCTTTGTCCATTGACTGGCCTCAGCGCCATCGTCGAGTTCTATCCACTCTTGATACAATGCCACCAATTCGCTGACGATGATTGCCGTTGCGCCCCATAGTGGGGTTGGGTGATCCAACTTCCACAGCGGCACGCGCATGTCACTGCCACGATACTGCCAATCCTCTTCAACGGCATGTCGGTGCAAGAGTTTGTTGAGAGGTACGCAGCGCGTATCCTGAACCTCATGCGGACTATGTTGCAGCGTAGGCAGGCTGGCACAGTACGCGAGCACAGGAGAGATGTGAGAGTTCGAAGGAGGAGTGTAGAGTTCCGACAAAGAGCCCAGTACAAGCACATGACGACGATCCAATCCAACTTCCTCTTCGGTTTCACGCAATGCCGCTTCAAGTACAGACTCACCAGCTTCTATGCGACCACCAGGAAAACTGAATTGTCCTTTGTGTGATGGCAAGCGCTCCGAACGGAGGGTAAGCAGTATGCAGAGTTCGCCGTGCTGCTCACAAAGCAAAGCAAGGACAGCGGATGGGCGTGCGTTTGGTGGTGCGGAGAATGAACGGATCTCGCCATTAGCAAAGCGCGGTGCCATGATGCGTTGAGCATCAGCGCCCGGAAGAGGCTGCTGAAGACGTTGCTGTAAGAAAGATACAAAAGGATGCATAGTACTGTCAATGCTTGTAGCTTGCCAAAGGCAAGCTACAAGCGTGTAGAAAGATCATCTTGAGCTGAGGCAGCACGGTTCACTGCTCCGACAAGCTCCAAAGCAAAAGCTTAGTTTGAGATGTTGATAGCTCCTGCGCTCCAGAGCAGCTTTGTCCGGAGTAAATCGAAATAGGTGCTATTACTTTTCTTGATAAGTTTTACAACGTGCTCAGACTTGTGAAAGGTGATCTCATCACCAGAGCGAAGCACGCAAATTTGTTGTCCATCCGCAACCAAAGCCGCCTCGGAGCCGCCATCTAACAACTTGCAGCTGACTTCTGAGGTGTCGTTAATAATCAGCGGACGAAATGTTAGTGTGTGCGGGGATATAGGTGTTAAGCACATGACTTGTGCAGAAGGGATGATGATTGGTCCACCACACGATAGCGAATATGCTGTCGAGCCCGTGGGCGTGGTGAGAAGTAAACCATCTGCACGGTAATCTCCAATGTGATGCTGATCGACGGTAGCTGCAATACTTACCATGCGCGAGGAACCATGCTTTTCAATCACGAACTCATTGAGTACATGTGACTCGACGAGCTCTCCAACTGCATTCCTATAGGTGGTTGCAATCGTGTTGCGGTCAACCAGGCGATAGTTGCCAGTCATCAAATCCGAGAGTGACTGCTGGAGTTCACCTGCACCGAATTCAGCTAAGAAGCCGAGTTTGCCAAGATTCACACCCATGATGGGAATGTCGGTTCCTACCAAATGATGCGCACAATTGAGCATCGTTCCGTCTCCACCAAAAGAGATTACGACATCCGAGAATTTGATGAGCTCTTGAGTGCTCACCGCATTCATCTTTGATGCAACCTCGGGGTGCATGCGGGCAACGATGTCGCTATGTGCTGCACTTGCAGCTCCCAAGCTGTGAAGCAGACGAGCCGCTTCTTCGGCAACGCGCAAGGCATCGCGCTTGTTAGGATTGACGTATAGGCCAACGTTTGTCATTAAGCTATCCCGCCAGTCGAGGGCTCTTCGGCGCGAATCTCGCTCGACGAATTCTCATGAACATAGTTCAAACGCAGAGCAGAGAGTGATTGCTCAAGGAGGCTAGCTTCGGACGACTCAAGGTTTCCCTTGGTCTTTTGTTGCAACACTCCTAAAAGGTCAATAATGAACTTTGCTTGCTCAAGATTGCGCTCCACGGTGCCAGTAGCCGGGTGTTTGAGCTTACCCAATGCAACCATGCCCTCCATACTGAACATATTGACGATGATGCTGAAATCGACGCTTTGCATGTGATACAGGACGTTGTGAATAGAGCTACAAAACTACGAAACCTATGGACTTGAGGGGCGCTTGCTCTGTCTGAAGCCACAGTATCGGTATTTTTGCGCAGACTCAGGCTCAAAAGCGGCTTCTTACGCCCTTAAACCCATCATATTCACCACTGTTGCTCGAGAATTCTATGTCAAAGACAATTAGCACCCGCTCTGGAACGATTGTCGATGTTGTGCATCGACGAGAGTTCAAAGGAACGATACACATGGTAGACGGACGTATCGTTGACATTGTTGAAGAAGAGGTGGCTGAACAAGAACTCCTCATGCCTGGTTTCGTGGATGCTCACATCCATATTGAATCGTCCATGCTGCCTCCAACGGAGTTTGCTCGTCTTGCAGTGCCACACGGAACGGTAGCCACGGTGAGTGATCCTCACGAGATTGCAAATGTGCTCGGCATGGACGGCATGGGCTTCATGCTCGACAGTGCATCGCAAACACCTCTGAAAATCTGCTTCGGTGCACCCAGTTGCGTTCCCGCTACGCAATTCGAAACTGCAGGCGCAGAGATTACTGTCGAGAATATCCGCGAACTCCTTGAGAATCCGCGCATCGGCTACCTGAGCGAAATGATGAACTTTCCTGGTGTGCTCAATGGCGATGCGACAGTGATGCAAAAGATTGCCATTGCCCAAGAGCTCGGGAAACCAGTAGATGGACATGCACCAGGACTGCGCGGGGAAGCCGCACAACGATACATCCATGCTGGAATCAGTACCGATCACGAGTGCTTTAGCATTGATGAAGCGCTGGAGAAGGTCAAGTGGGGAATGAAGATCCTCATTCGCGAAGGTTCTGCTGCACGAAACTTTGAAGCACTGCATCCTCTACTAGCTTCGCATCCTGAGATGACGATGTTCTGCAGTGATGACCGACACCCGGATTCGTTGGTACTGGGCCACATTAACGAAAGCGTGAAGCGAGCATTGGGCTTGGGCTACGATCTCTATTCGGTTCTGCGCGCTGCCTGCCTCAATCCCGTAGAGCATTACAAGTTGTCTGTAGGCTTGTTGCAGAAGGGCGATGCTGCTGACTTCATCGTGGTTGATTCGTGGGGTGAGTTTAATATTCTTGAGACCTTTATTGATGGTAGCCTTGTTGCTAAAAACGGTCTCTCGCTGCTTCCACACACTCCTCTAACTACTCCGAATAGATTTGTCTCTCAAGAGATTTCTCATCATGCGCTGCGCCTTGCGGCGCCATCGACTCGCATGCGTGTGATTGATGTCTATGATGGACAACTTGTCACCACCGAGAGCATCGTACCTGCAGCTATCGAGGATGGCGCTTACTGCATCGATACCGAGCGAGATATCCTGAAGATGGTAGTCTGCAATCGCTATGAGAAAGCGCCACCTGCTGTGGCATTCATTCACAACATCGGACTCAAACGCGGGGCTCTTGCTTCGAGCGTGGCGCATGACTCTCACAACATTGTTGCCGTAGGATGTAGCGACGCAGAACTACAACTTGCTATTCAAACAATCATGAACGCCAAAGGAGGAGTCTGTGTAGTCGAAGCTGATCGTGTTGAGCTCCTGCCTTTACCGATTGCTGGTTTGATGAGCGATATGGATGGGTATGAAGTTGCACGACAATACGCCTCTCTCGATCGTCGAGCCCAAGAGCTCGGTTCGAGACTTCGCTCGCCCTTTATGAGCTTGTCGTTCATGGCATTGCTGGTTATACCAGAGCTGAAACTGAGCGACAAGGGTCTCTTCGATGGAAGAAGTTTTTCCTTCTGTGAAGTAGCTGCATAAGTCCTGCGCATGACTTCCGAACTTCATCTTGAGTACCATGAAGGGGTGTAAAGAGGACGCAGAAGAGGCTTGTTAGCGCTGTGAGCGCTGCAGTGAAAGGCTCGACGCCAGACAATCCTCTCCCAAGCAGTCCTTGCACCGTATTTTTGCCATTGAAACGAGTTTATACATTTACACAACCTGTACCTAGAGTACATCAGACCTTGACGCCCGCTCTACCTTGCTACGATGTTTGCCTAGTTGCCTTGTCAGATCTACGAACAGATGCGCGTAGCTATAACATTGCCATGGCCTTGGCCCATTCTGGACGTAAAGTTTGCGTTCTGACGCCAAATTGGTCGAATGGTGCACAGTTCGAAGGGTTGGATCTTTTTACCGTGGAGTGTCCAACCGAAGGACGCCTACTCCGCAAGTGGATGCGTTTCTCTTCCGAAGCAGAGAAGATGGGAACGGTGTTTAGTGCACGTAGCTACTGGGCTGAAGACCTATGGTCATTGCGTGCAGCTGCTGCTCTTGCAAAACGGCAAAAGGCTCGTCTGCTGTATGACTCCCGTGAAATCTATTCTGCATTGGGTCCGTTGCATAGACGGCCTCTGATGCAAAGTGTGGTTGCCTTTATGGAGCGACACTATGTGAGAAATGTTGACCGCATCATCGTTAGCGGTGATTGGGATGCAGAGTATATCCGTCAACACCTCAAACGACGTGAGAAACCAACGGTTGTCATGAACGTTCCTGCCTACACGGAGCCGAAAGCATCTAAGGCACTCCATGAGCGTTTTGGTATTCCGCACGACTCGCAGATTGTGGTCTACCAAGGAGCTGTTTTAGAAGGGCGTGGTATTGAGGTGATGATGAGATGTCTGCCATCACTACCAAAACTGCACCTCTGTGTCATCGGCGATGGACCTCAGCTTGGTGCGATGCAATCTCTTGCTCAATCCATGCAGCTGCATGAGAGAGTACACTTTCTTGGTTCCATTCCGAACCATGAGTTACTTGCATGGACAGCATCTGCCGATGTTGGATTGTGTTTCGTTGAGCCAATCTCTTTCAGCTATCGTCTTGCGTTGCCCAACAAACTCTTTGAATACGCAATGGCAGGTATTCCAGCATTGGTCAGTGATTTACCGGCAATGCGAACCGTCATCGAACGCTTTCCTTTTGGCGAACTCGTCGCAACGGATGCAAATATTGAGCAATTGGTTGCTAGTCTGACAGCACTTTTGAACAATCCTGCTGTCTACCGCGCGCAAGCTCTTGCTGCAGCGAAGGTGTATAATCGTGAGGCACAGCAACAGGTGGTTGCCGACCTTGCTAGTGAGCTGGAGCGTTTATGAAAGTTGTAACTCTGTTCAAGGGAGTGTTGCGATGATCGTAAGCACAGAAGCCATCATCCTGCATTCACGGAAGTATAGCGATACGAGTGCAATACTCACCGTGTACACACCTGAGTATGGTAAGGTTGGACTCGTTGTAAAAGGATCGCGCAGACCGAAGAGCAAGTTTGGTGCGAACGTGATGCCGTTGAGTATTGTGGATGCGGTGTTTTACTACAAGCCTGGACGTGAGCTCCACACGATGAGTGGTGCAGATCCGGTTCTTCGCTTGTCAACATTAAGTAACTCGTACGATCACTTGTCGGTCGGACTCGCCATCTGTGAAGCACTGATGCTTACGCAGCCGATGGGGGAGAAGAACACAGCGCTCTACGAGCTTTTGCGTTCAACGCTGATCGTACTTAATAGCACAGAAACGCAGGTCTATAGCTTCTTTGTGTTCTTCTGTATACACCTGGCTGAGATCATGGGTTTTATGATTGATCTGAGTTTGGAAGATGAAGCGGAGCTTGTTCAAAACGAAGGCAACGTGTTCTTCTCTTTTGAAAATGGCGCGCCGCGCAGAGATGCAGATATCCCTGGCTTTCATGTGTTTCGACTTCGGTTGACAACACTGCGCCAAATGTCTGTTATTGCCGCACACAGTCTTACGCATGTTTCAAGCATTGTCCTCAGCGAAGCTGAACAACGCGAGATTCATCACTTCTTTGTGAGCTACTTCAGTTATCACTTAGAAAAGCGCATAGTGTTTCGCGTAGAACAAATGGTTCGTGGTGTATAGGAAGTTCGGTGAAGTGTTGTTCTCAACGGTGATCGCTACTGATCACAATGGTACTTGAGAATAGAGAGTGTTAGTTTTTAATCGATAGAGCTAAAGGACGAAAGAAGAGATGAGCGAAGACAATAGTGACCAATCATTGCAACGTGATCAAGCAACTGTGCACGTACCAACAGGTGCAAACACAGAGATTCCAACCTTGCGTTTAAAGGCTGGAGCGCATAAGCGCGTTCGGAACGGACATCCGTGGGTCTTTCAAGATGAACTAACGGAGCGACCAGCCATTGCAGCTGGTAGTGTCGTTCGTGTGTGTACAGACTATGACTACGACTTAGGTCTTGGCTTCTACAATGCTCACAGTCAGATTGTTGTGCGCTTGTTAGCAACACAGCAGGTTGATCAGGCTTGGTTTGAGCAACGTTTGCGTCAGGCAATGCAATTGCGCGAGCGACTCTTTGCGCCTGAGTGTTCCTATCGTTTGGTGTTTGGAGAGTCTGACTTTCTTCCAGGGCTCATCGTGGATCGCTATGGCGACTACCTGGCATTGCAGATGCTCTCAGCTGGTATGGATCGACAACGTGACGCTATTGTCAATGCGCTGCGATCAGTATTGCCAGAAGTGAAAGGTATCATTGCCAAGAACGACTCTCAGCTTCGCGTCCGCGAAGGATTGCCAAGAAACACAGAACTGCTCTATGGTTCAATCCCCGAGCACATCGAGATGACAGAGAATGGCTTGCGATTTGATTTGAGTCTCGAGGCCGGACAAAAGACCGGATACTTCTTAGACCAACGCTTGAACCGTCAGTTTGTAAAAACGCTCAGCAAGGGTCTTCGCGTACTTGATTGCTTTACCAATCAAGGTGGCTTTGCTCTGCATGCTGCATCGGGTGGTGCAGTTGATGTTCTTGGTGTTGATAGTTCTGAACAAGCAATTGCAGCAAGTCAACGTAACGCCAGTCTAAATGGTCTTGCTCAGTGTCGCTTTGAAGAAGCAGATGTGTTTGACTTCCTCAAGGCACAAGCTGCACAGGGAGCGCAATGGGATGTGGTTATTCTTGATCCTCCAGCATTCACGAAAAGTAAGGCGCAGATTCCACAGGCGAAGCGTGGTTATGCAGAGATCAATCGTCAAGCATTGAAGCTCATTCCTGCTGGAGGGTACTTAGTGAGTGCAAGTTGTTCGCATCATATTTCAGAGTCGATGCTGTTGGATATTGTGGCGGACGAAGCGCGTCGCATCAACCGCAAACTCAAGCTTGTCCACCGCGGAGAACAATCGCCGTGTCATCCCATTCTCCTCACGATGCCAGAAACCAACTACCTAAAGTTCTTGGTTTTTGAAGTGTGGTAGGATTGCATGGCTTGCTGCTGTGTGAGGCTTGGCAGCTGCAGAAGTTGTGGCGCGCAGCGCCGCGAGAATTATCCTACTCTTGATGATAGAGAGTGCGAACGGTCTAGCGGCAAAAGTTTTTGATCGCCTCGCGCGATGAGGTCTCACCAAGCTGCTCTGCCTTCTTCCAATCTTCGCAGGCTCCCTTTGGATCGTTATTCAACTTGCGTGCGTTCGCTCTGTTGAAATAGTAGATGCCATTGCGAGGCTCTTGAGCAATCGCTTTGGTGTAATCTTCAATAGCAGTAGTGTATTCCTTCCGTGAAGAAAAAATGATAGCGCGGTTGTTGAGCGCTTTGGCGCATCCTGGGTTGAGAGTGATGGCTTTGGTGTAGTCTTCAAGTGCCGATGTTGTGTCGCCCATCGCATAGGCATTCAAACCTCGCATCACATACAGATTTGTGTCTCTTGGATGAAGCGCAAGCGCTTTTGCATAGTCCTCAGCCGCAAGCTTGTTGTTTCGTGTAGCTTCAAAGGTTTGAGCGCGGTTCACGTAAGCCTCAAAGAAGTTGGAATCCAGTTGTAGCGCTACGCTGAAGTCGCTAATTGCGCCCAGTGGATCACGCTGAGGGATTTTCGTCAAAGCACGTTTGTAGTAGAGCTCGGCAGAACGTGGCTGGCGGACGATGAGAAAGGAGAAGTCCTCCATTGAACCTTTGTAGTCGTGAAGGCTATACCGAACCATACCGCGATTGGCTCTTGCGTCCAACTCATTTGAATCTAAGTCCAGCGCCGCTGTATAATCTTTCAATGCCGACTTCATATCACCCGATTCAGCATATGCCGTTCCGCGATTCGTGAGAGCCAACACAAGTTTCGGTTCGATTGAGAGTGCCTTGTTGTAGTCCGCAATGGCAGCTTTAGAGTTCCGCAGGTTTTGATAGGATAATCCACGATTAACGTAGGCTCGTGCGTAGCGAGGGTTCAGACTGATTGCTTTATTGTACTTGGCAACCGCGGCTTCAAAGTTGCCAAGACTATCCTGCACATACCCTTGATTGTACCACTCTTCAGCGCTTTGTGCCTGAGCGCTGATGGTTGTGATTGCTATGCAAAGTGTAATGAGTATGTATCTAAGTGAAAACTTCATGAGTGTTGATCTATGGTTGCCGAATATGGTGTCTGATTATACTACTCTGTGGCCTAGCCGCATCCAGACCCTCAAATGTACGAAGGCTTGTGAGAATGTTCACGAGCTGAGCTGTTGAGTGTTCCTAATGTCGAGTAGGACCTTTCGCCACGTATTTTGCGGCTTCAACAAGCACTGAACTGCCAATGTCCATGCATATCACCCATTCCTCTCGGAAGGTTATTGTCCTAGAGCGAGACTCTCAAGGCTACATCTCTGTAGTCCTTGGATGCTTGATCAGTGCAATAAGTTTCGTTCTTGGAGTGAATTATGTTCTGCATGACCTGGCCTATCCCATTGGTGCAGTGCTTTGCGTCTCATCGTTGCTTTTTGCTCTCGTACCCTGGCTGATTACGCGCTCCTTGCAGCGCAATGTGATACAGCGCATGGTGTTTCAGCACGACAAAGGCATTGTACGTGTGGAATGTGGTGGTGCAGAGCAGCAGAATGCAGCACTGCTCTCTTACAACGAGATCCACTCCTTTGCGCTACGTCCAAGTGATGCACAAAACAAAACACGCGACGAATCAGGCTTCTTCGACCTCGTGCTGTACTTCCGAGATGCCTCGAGCATTGTTGTGTTGTCCAATATTTACAGCTCTCAGAAGGCAGAGGCACTGCTCAGACTCTTTCAAAGAAATGTAGATACTACTTTGCAGCCAAGTGATGTGCTTCATGCGCAGCTGCCTTCGTGGCTGCAGTTTCAGCATGCAGCAACGCCGAGTTTTAGCTGGACCCTTCGTCAGCCACGGATCTTGTCTGTTTTTGTTCTTCTCTTTTTCTGTCTCTTCTTCACTTTACTGTACTGGTTCTTTAGCCAGATACCCAATGATGTCTTCGCCTATGTGGTGTTGGGATTTATTGCAACCGTTGGAGTGGTGGTTATGGTGTCGTTGATTGCAAAAACATTCGGTGTACAACGAAACCGTTCGACGCTCACGTTCAACGATCAGCAGATAGCTCTGCATACGGAAACGCAGACAGTTGCGTCAGGATCTTATGAAAGTACCTTTGGTACCTCAATTCAGAAGTCGCAACAGAGTATTCCATTGAATGAGCTTGCCATGCTTGGCTTCTCGCCCTATGCCGTGGGAACTAGTGCGCGTTTGTATGTACTCTCGCCCGAGGCGCTGAGCAGGGCAGAAGAGCTCCTTGATGCCTCAGCGGAGCCAGCCAAGTGGCGCCAGATCATGCAGGCAAACCTCAATGAGCTGTTACTTCTGCACACCTTGCCCTTTGTGGATCTGGGAGAGCGAAGTATAGTGCAATTGCTGCAAGTACGCAGCTTTTTGAATGTGGTGTTAAAAGAATACACACTCCATGGACGTTGGCAGCCATCGGCTGTGCAGAGCTTAGCTTCAACGCAAGCATACTCCTGGTCTGAGTCTGTGATGGGAGGGTATGCAGAGAATCTTGGAGCGAGGTCGGCATGGTCCTCAGGGCTCTCCAAACTGCTACATCCAAGGTTAGTAGGAATGCTCGCCCTTCTCAACACCGCGCTGCCAGCACTCGCGCTGTTTGCTGCCTTGCCAATAGAGGGCAGGGCAAGGGCAGGCCAGCTTGTGTGGATTTTTCAGTCGCTCAACAGCCTCTACTTCGCCATTCTGCTTCTCGTGTGTACGACTGTGCTGCGAGAGCGCTCCCTGAGACCCTTGGGCGTTGTTTTGAGTCTCTGTACTCTTAGTTACGCAGGAGCTTTTTGGGGCATCAATCCCAGCGGCCTCAGTCTGGGATTTCAGTTGTTTATGCTCTCAATTCTCCTCGTGGTCTCAGGTTGGCGTCTGTTAAAAATACCTGGAGCAGGTCATGTAGACTGGGCTGAGATGGAGCAGGATATGGGGCTGGGCGACACTCAAATTCGCTCAGAGTAGCCAATTCTGACGCTTTGCACTGTGTTGTAGCGGGCTAAACGACTATCTTTGCAGTCCGATTCATCTCACGTGACAAAGCATACAGCGCCATGATTCTATCCGACCAAGAAATTCTCAATCATATTGAAAAAGGCTCGATTTTGATTGAGCCCTTCGACAAGAACAGCTTGGGCTCTAATAGTTACGATGTGCATCTGGGAAAGACCCTTGCCGTGTATAATGACGCGGTTCTCGATGCCAAGCAACACAATACCATTCGCTTGTTCGAGATTCCTGCTGAAGGCTTTGTGTTAGAACCGAATCAGTTGTACTTAGGAGTAACTGAAGAGTACACAGAAACACATGAGCATGTACCTTTTCTTGAGGGAAAGAGTTCTGTTGGCAGACTGGGCATTGATATCCACGCCACCGCTGGTAAGGGCGACGTGGGTTTTTGCAACTTCTGGACCTTGGAGATCTCGGTAAAAGTTCCTGTGCGCGTGTATGCAGGAATGCCTATTGGACAGTTGATTTACTTCCAAGTGCAGGGGACGATTCTTACTTCGTACAAGAATAAGACGACAGCTAAGTACAATGACCGCATGAATATTCCGGTTGAGTCTATGATGTGGCGCAACACCTTCTAAAAGGTGTCTGCCAACGTGGGTCAACCCGTCGTATCACATACCATTCACTGACATCTATGCCAAGCTTTTTGCGCGTGCATCTTCCCTGGCTTCCCTACGCGCTCTGCGCTGTGATTGCACTCTGTAGTTTGCAGTCCTGTGGGGATAGTGATGATGAGGAAAAATTGCAAGACACTCCAGCCGATGCTTCGAACATTGTAAAGATGCGTGCGGAGAAGGATCGCTTTCTGAAAGAAGACAGCGCATCGCCCATCCCCAAAGAAATGCGCAAAGCCTTCGGCGGCCTGAGCTACTTTTCCTATGATGAGAAGTATGCGGTGATTGCAAGTTTTGAAGCGGCAACGAAGCCTGACACCTTGCGCATGCCTGCCTCCAAAGGCGAGCAGCGCGTCATGGTTCGCGTGGGAGAGTTTTCGTTCTCGCTTGGGGACGATGAAAAGGTCTATCACCTGAGTGGCTATCGTCAAGCGGATTCGGAATCCAAAACTGTGTTGATACCCTTCAAAGATAAGAACACAGGCACTGTGTGCTATGAAGCTGGACGCTATGTAGACCTTGAAGATCCAGGTGATGAGTGTACCATCGACTTCAACCTGGCGTACAACCCATACTGTGCTTTCAACGAAGCATACTCTTGTTTGCTCATTCCACCGCAAAACGTCTTAGCCGTCTCCATCAATGCCGGCGAAAAGAAGTACACTGCTCATAGCAAGGGAAACTAACGTGACCTGGCCTCTTCATCACACCATTCGCCTTCGGCCTCTGCTCTGCAGCATGGCTGTATTGAGTCTCTGTGTGTTTGAATCCTGTTTCCTTTTTCGTTCCGAACCCAAAGTACAAGCACCTGATCCTGCGCTCCTGCAACCACAAATCGCCATGAGCGAAGAGTATGTGCGTTCAAAGCCAGGTGACTTGTTAGCCTTCTTACCCAAAGGCTGGTTCTTGGTGGATGTTGAATCCAAGATGTCGAGCGACATTGTTGCTGTAGCTGTCAACCCAGAATACACCGTGAGCATGGTAGTGCAGAATCTGCGAAGCGATGATCAACTTCGCGAAACCGTGCGCAGTGAAGGGCTCATTGGTTTGGCTCGCTCAGCATTTGAGCGTCGAATGCGCAAAACGGCAAATGGTGTGCGTCTGCTAAGTCCTATGGACAAACTGAGCTATGGCTCCAAGAACTTCGGCAGCTATGAGTTTAGCATCGATGCCGTCGACTCCACAGCACAACGCGCGCGCTCCGTTGTGCTGATAAGTGCTCTGGATAACTACTACGAAGTAGCCCTGGTGCCAACACCTGTTACTACTGCAAAGCCTCCTGAAGAAGACGAGATGCGCAAGATCTTCCACTCAATCCTGGTTCGACTCCAATTCTAATACTGCTCTAGCGTTTGCCTTACTCGGCTTCGTACTAAGAGATTGTGCACTCACTCAAAAGCACTGCGCGCCCTGTAGCTAAGGAATGCTCAGATGATTTTTCATACACGCGCAGCCTGCGGCTGCACAGCTCATGCTGGTCGATGAGAAGAGGTCTGTGCATCAGGCTACGAATTCTACGTGCACACTATGCGGCAGTGCTCGAAGCAGATTGCTTGCGAGCTTTGATTCCTAGCCACAAACACAACGATGCAAAAAGAACGGTGCATAGTTGGGGAAGCCAATCGCCAAAGCGAATGTAGGGGCTGAGGTAGGTGTATTCATCTTGCACACCGAGTACTGGCAGTGTACAAAGCTGAGCACAACGTTTACGGGCTTCTGCTTGTACAACGGAACGGCCAGCATGGTCAATCAAACCACTGACTCCACTGTTCCCGCAGCGAATGATATTCGTGCGAGTTTCTACGGCTCTCATTCGCGAGATGCAATAGTGCTGCTCTGGACCAAAGGTGCCGTCATACCAAGCGTCATTGGTTATGACCGCAAGGAGGGTTGCACCTCGGCGCACGTAATCTGCCACGTGCGATGGATAGATAGACTCGATGCATATCACGGGACCGATCATCGCTAGAGTATCGCTTCCTCTTCGTAACGGCACCACACTTGCACCTGCACCCTTATTCCAACCTGAGATACCAACGCCCCATTTTAGCCATGACTGGATAATGGGGAAGTCGTCACTGAATGGCATGTACTCGCCAAAGGGCGTCAGACGTGACTTGTGATGTCGGGGAAGATCGCGATAACCAGGAGTGATGATACCAGCAGAGTTATACACCCTTACGAGCTTTTGTGGATCTAAAGGAAATCGTTGAGCGGTGGATGGTGCATTGTGTGCTTCGAAAAACTCGTAGTCAGCAAAGCCAGTCAACAAGGCAGTTTGCGAACTGTCAACCCAGCTTTGAAGACGGTTTAACAGACTGATGTTTTCTGGTAGAGTGAGTCCGTACGGTATGGCTGTTTCGCTCCACACATTCAAATCGCAGTGCTGTATTCTGTTTAATGAATCCTGTAGATTCTGATGCATCGAGATCATGTCATTTATCCCGCCTTGCCACTTGACCCAGGGATCTATGCTTGGTTGGACAAGTCCTACGGTGAGAGATCTTCCTTTGACATCGGAGCTGTAGTGGCGGAAGAGTAACGACATGTACGAGCCATACCCGCTAACCGCAAATATGATTAGCGACGCTGTCACCAAGTGTCGGATAATGCGCTCACGTGTCAGATAATAGTGTGCGATAACGAGATTGATACTCATCACGAATGCTGAGACCATCCACACGCCACCGATGTCTGCAATCTGGATGAGAACAGTGTTGTACACTTGAGTGTATCCCAAGGCAAGCCAGGGATAAGAAAGGTCGGAGAGGGAGTGCAGCCATTCGATGCCTGTCCAGGCTAGACCTAGCATGACCAAGGACAGCGTTATACTGCTACTGCGACGTCGGGCGTATTGATAGACCCAGAAAGCGGGCATGAGGAAAAAGGGGTGGCCTAACCACAAGCCAGCTCCGGCTGCCATCAAGTAGGGGTCCGTTTCTTTCTGCCAGCTCATTACCCACCAGTTCGCTGCCCCGTGAAAACAGAAGAAAAAGGTATAGAGTAGGGCGTTCTGATTTTTCTTGACCATGCCCACATCCATGCGCTGCTCGAGAACAGCAATCAGGGGTACAAAGCAGAGAAAAGCCAGGAAACCAAGGCGCATTGGAGGGAAGGCAAAACCACCAGCCAAGCCGGCCAGTGCCACAATAAGGTATTGATTCCGGCTTTTCATAGGCTACAAGCGTTGTAAAGAAACAAAGATACATCCCTTCACCGAGTACACTGAGCTGATTGGATGGCTGAGTTGGCTGTGCCTGAGCTTTTTTCAGCCAATTGTGCTGAAGCGAACTTCATTGTTCGCGGGAGTTGACGATACTCCATGAAGAACGACATCATCGTTTTGGCCCAATCATCAACACAACGAAAAGGATTTCCGTGATGAAGCAATTGATTGCACAAAGCAGCTCGCAGGCAACAGCCCTGTTCCCAATGCTCGATGAAGCACCCGATTCTCCAGTCTCGAATGTCGAAGCAAAAGCCACGAAACTGAGTGAAATTGGACGCAAAATGAACCAGCGTATCATGGGTTTTGGCCAACAGATCCAACACCTCTCAAGCGCTTACGATACACCTGCGGGAATAAGCCCAAATATGGCTGAAAAGGCTATGAAACGACAAGCTATTGTCGGTTTAGGCTGCTTTCTTGTAGGATGCTGCTGTATAAGCTTCTCCCTCAGACACCTCTTTCTATAGAATTTCGTCTCGTTATCATTTTACCACATCGCTCAACGAAGTCGCTAGAACTTTGAGCCTGGTGCGTAGTCACTAGTGCGTTTCGGTGCTCTTGCTTCAGCTCAGGTACTAGAGCTCTCCTTCTGCTCAAGGCTGGTCCTGCGTATCTTTGTGGATTATTGTCTCACAACCCGTCGCCAGCACACCATGCTCGAGCTCAAATTCATCCGCGAGAATGCGGATGCAGTCCTTGCAAATACCGCCAATAAGAACGAAAAAGCTAATGTTCAGCAACTGCTGGATTTTGATGCCTCACGCCGTGCCCTTGTATCTGAAACCGATGTACTGAAAAATCAACGCAACGTGACGAGCGAAACTATTGCGCGCTTGAAGAAGGAAAAGGCAGACGCCACTGCAATGATTGAAGAGATGCGTCTTGTAGGTGATGCTATCAAAGCAAACGACGAAAAAATTCGTACCCTCGACGAGCAAATGCTCGCAATCCAACTGTACATCCCGAACATGTTACATGCTGATGTGCCGATTGGACGTGATGCTTCGCAGAATATCGAAATCCGCTCGACGGTCGAAAAGATTCCTCAAGACTACCGACTGAACCACGTTGAGATTGCAAAGAAGCTAGGCTTGCTTGACTTCGAACGCGGTGCGAAAGTGAGTGGTAGTGGATTTGGCTTTTACACGGGTAAGGGTGCAAGCCTCGAACGCGCCATGATTAACCTCTTCTTGGATATGCATATTGAGAAGCATGGATACCGCGAGATGATGCCTCCCTTTGCGGTGAACCGAGCCTCCATGGTCGGCACCGGACAAATCCCGAAGCTAGAAGAGGATATGTATCGCTGCGCAGATGATGATCTCTACCTCATTCCAACAGCAGAAGTACCGTTGACGAATTTTTATCGCGATGATGTCTTGATGGAGGCGGATCTGCCTATCAAGTTCTGTGGCTATAGTGCATGCTTCCGACGTGAAGCGGGCAGCTACGGTAAAGACACACGTGGATTCCTCCGTGTTCACCAGTTCAACAAGGTCGAGCTGGTAAAGTTCTGTCACCCTGATAACTCCTACAACGAGTTGGAGCTCCTGGTAGCAGATGTTGAGGATCTCCTTCGTGCGCTCGAACTACCGTTTCGCGTAATCCTTCTCTGTAGCGGTGACACAAGCTTTAACTCTGCGAAGACCTATGATCTTGAAGTGTGGTCGCCAGCAGAACAGAAATACCTTGAAGTCTCCAGCTGCTCCAACTTTGAGAACTTCCAAGCACGCAGAGCGAACATTCGCTACCGTACTGCTCAAGGAAAGCTCGAGCATGTTCATACGCTCAATGGCAGCGGTCTGGCAACATCGCGCATCATGGTTGCAATGTTGGAACATCACCAACGACCTGATGGAACGATTTACATTCCAGAGGCTTTGCGCTCATACATGCGCTGCGATGTGATATCCTAAATCACTGTTGATTCCTATAGAAGCTACAACAAGAAATGCCCGCATACGCGGGCATTTCTTGTTGTAGCTTCATAAGAGCAGGATCGTCTAGAGTCCTATCGAGGTTGCATCATCTTTGCTTTAATGCTTAGTCCTGCATGGCATATGCTGGACGTGGAGCGTTGCGCATTTGACGCAGCTTAGCCAAGCCTTGATGCACCACTGTTGGTTTGAGATCTACATCATAGCCAGCTTCTGGAGAGCTGCTCTTGTTTTCAATGAGGTAGAGTACCTCGTTGAAAAGTGCTTCAGCTTCATCCAGGCGATAGAGATACATCAGAGCATAGGCCTTGTAGTGCAGGGCCATGATCTGATTTGGGATTTTTGCGAGTGAGTAGTCGGACCAGTGCAAGGCTTCTTCGTAACGGCGTTGTGTTCCACACAAGTGAGCCATCGTAGACGCAGCGGAGGCGGCAACGGGTGTTGAGAGGGTGCCAAGATCCAGTGCAAACTTGAGCGCTTGCTCGGCATTCTCAGGCACATTCATTCTGCCGAGTGTCTGACCAAGTTGGAACCATGCATAGGCGTTGAGTGGTTCTTCTTGTACGTGTTGTATGAGAAGCTCATAGTTGCGCTTCACCTTGGCTTGCATACGCTCGCGGTCGATGTCGTAACCCGTGTGCACGATGGTCAAGTCACAGTTAAGAATGTGCGCTCCGCACTCTATCAACGATGGAGTGATCTGCTCATGGACCCGTCCTCTGAACTCAACCTTAGGATAGCCGTAGTTGCGGAAGAGTCGTGGATAGCCTCCGCGATGCACTTCACTTTCAGCGTCAGCTTGACGGTGCGGACTGATGATGGTGCAAATGCAGCCGCCAACTTCTTGCGGTAAGCTATAGAGCATTTCGCGAAGGAGTGGTGCAGATTCCGGACTCAGACGTTCATCTGCATCCAAGTACAAAATCCACTCGCCAGTACAGAGCTTCAACGCTTCGTTCCGCGCTTTGGCAAAGTCGCCAACCCATTCAAAAAACCCTATGCGAGCTCCGAACTCTTTGGCGATTTCTAGAGTGCGATCGGTTGAGCCGGTATCTACGATGACGATTTCGTCGACAATATCTCGCACCGACTCCAAACACGCGCGCAGACTATGCTGTTCGTTCTTGACGATCATGCAAAGCGATACCAACTTGCGTTGTGCTGGATTGACTTCGTTCGTCTGTTGCTCGGTGTGCGTATTCATAGTTGAGGTTTGTATTGATGGCTGATTCCTGCCTTCATGCTGTGCTTGCACTTCATTGAGACGTTGCAGGAACGATGGTATATCTGCGTGACCTGGTTCCAGCTTCTGTGCATCCTGAAGCAACTGTCGTGCCGCTTCAAATTCACCGACGTTCATGGCCATATTGGCAAGTCCAATACGACAATTCACACTACGCTCATCCGCAGCCATTCCTTTGCGGAAATACTCTTCAGCCTTCTGATGATTTCCGCTAGCCAGAGCACTGCGACCAATAGAGTAGCACAGTTGTTCCGTAGGCAGCTGATACGCGCCAACGATGCGCGCATGCAGGTCATTGAGTTCCACTGCTTGTTCCATCTGCACATAGGCTTTGAAAGCTTCAGCGTAGTTAGCCCAGGCGGTGTAGGTTTCTCCCAACACGAAATAGGCAAAGGCTTGATGTGGTACAAGGCGTAGAGACTCTTCGGCGCGCTGTATTGCCAAAGGATAGTCTTTAGCTTGATTCGCTACCACAGCACCATAGTTCAGTGCTTGTGGTCGTACGACTCCTCCTGCTTTGGCGAAGAGGAGAGCACGTTGAGTATCGCGTTCCGCTGCTTTGAGCTCACCCATTGCCAAGTGTGTTTTCGCACGTTGCTGCAGCATGTAGGCATCATTTGGGTTGTCGTTCAATGCAGCATGAAGCAAACGCAAATTGCGCTCTTGCTTTTGTTGCATTTGTTCAGCGCTCAGACTATATCCCAAGTGTTCAATTTCTATGTTTGAAGGAGCAAAGCGAAGTCCATTGGGAGCGAAGCACTCTACCAGTTGCTCGTGGATGCGACCCTCAAAGCGAATGCGTTCGTCGTTGCGGAACAGACGTAAAAGCTGGGACACGTAGCGAGAGCGTGCGCCATTGTTCTCAGAGAATGAACTAAGGTTGACGAGGAAGCCATAGAACTCTTCTGTTGCTTGCTCGACGAGCCAGCGAAGTTCTTCAGGGTTCTGGACGCGCTCATCTGCATCGATGCTGAGAATCCACTTCCCGGAAGCGGCTGCCAGAGCGACATTTCTCGCCTCTGCAAAGTTGTTGTTCCATGGAAACTCAAGTACTGTTGCACCGAAACTACGGGCAATTGCAATGGTCTGATCGCTGGATCCTGTATCAACCACAATGATCTCTTCAGCGCAGTTCTGCAATGATTCAAGACAGCCCTGAAGCATCGCCTCTTCATTGCGAACGATCATACAGACGGATAGGAGCTTTGATTCCATGAACGACTCTATTTAAAAGTTATGATTGATCTCAGCTCAATACTCAAAGCGCTTTGGCTCGTGTAGATGTGCTGCGACGGTCATGAACAGCCTTTAAAAGCTGTCTAGTGCTCGAGTGAATCGTTTAGAATAGACGCATTTCTCCCAGGCAAGAGAGTATATGCAATTGTCCTGCCAAAGTGTAGACGGGGAGTTCTGAAGAGGAGTGGAAGCTGCTGAAAGCCCGTGCGTGCCGCGGCGGCACGCGCGTGTATGATGAGTCTTCGAGGACTCAATTGGTCAATTGGTACAGGAGTTCCATGTTCAAATGAGCTGAAAGCTCAAGATCGAGAAGTGGCAAGGGGGACGGAACTCTCTTGTCTAGTTCCTCAAGTCTATCACCTCAATACCCTTGCCTGGTTTGAAGCTGAAGAGGGAGTCTTTGAGATCAACATTCCGTTGCAGCGAGGAAATGCTCCACTCTTGATTTCCTTGATCGTTGTGCACGATGATGGAGGTCAGCGCGAGAGATTTTTTGTCAATACCAAGCGTCATCGACTTCACACCATAACGAGTTGCACCTTGGGGCTCTAAGAGCAATTGATAGCTGCTACCGTTATCGCTACTGTTCTGATTCTTGAGTTGTGTTGGCTTGTAAGCAGAGATAAGTTCTAGAAGGAGCTTCTCGATAGAGAGTGAAGCACCTTGGGAGTTATACGAGGATATCACCACACTCTTCTTCGACGGCGTGTAGTTCCAAATGGTCTTGCCATCACAATAGATGCGGCGATCACTCAATTCCAGAATGTACTTGTCTTTGCGCTTAGCTCGAATAGTCACCTTAGCATTGTTCATCGCCGACGAAGTCGCTACCAATCGAATACTCTGAGCTGTGCTGAATTGTTCAACCAGACGCTTGTGCAGAGATTGAGCGTCTTCTTGTGCATGAAGCGCGGTGATACACAGACTAACAATCAGGAGGTAACGAAGCAGTGACATAGGAACGATACGAAGTGTTGTTGAATGAAACTCTAGTCTTATGTGCGCATGCTGAGTTGCGCTTGGCTCTGGTGCACTATTGACAGCAAGGCTTGATTGGATCAGCGTTCCGGACAAAAATCTGGTCAAAGGTACTTACTGAATCTTTGAATCTACCGGACCACGCAAACCCGAGTAGCCAGTGAGTTCTGCGTCAATGGTTCCAATTGGAATCTTCGAACTTACGCGAATAGGAAGTTTGCGATCGTCGTCGCTCAGCCAGATGAGAATGCGGCCATCGGATTTAAACAAGCCACCTTCTTGAATAAGAGGCTCAACAACAATACAACGGAACTTCCCAGCAGCGACTTCAATGGTTTGCTTGCCCAGAACTTTTACGCCCAAGTCATGGCAGTCTTTATTGAAAAAGTTGCGTAAAGGAATGATCGCATTGTTTGAGTACTGACGTAGGTTTTGCGTGCGTATGTAATAGAAGGCCGACACAACATCATGAATGTAGGGAGTGATGGGGAAATCGCCCTCGTTCGTATGAGCCACATGCTTCTCTTGGTCCAGATGGGCATTGAAATCACGACGGTACCCACCTTCACGAATGCTCTGATTGAACTCCCAAGGGAATATACCAGTGGCATCAAGTACAGTGCGGTAACGGTCGCGAACCTGATAAATCCACTCGAGACTCTCAAGGGAGCGCACTTCGAAACGTACATCGTAACAAGGACGACCGTTCTTCATGACGGGCTGCTGCTGTATATCGAATGATGCCGTGCCTGCGGTGATGAACTTGTAGCCCACACGATAATCCAGGTGCTCGCCAAAACCAAAGGCTTCATTTGGTACATAGCGATCAATGCCCTTGTTGAGCTGCTCCGGACGTTGCATCGCAGCAAAGCTGAAGAACGCAGCGCAGTAGACGAGACCTAACACTATTGTCGACAAAATTCGTTTCATGAGAGATTCGGTTGTTAGCGGTCAGACAAGTCAATAGGTCTAAACGTGTACAATGTGGACTGGGGCTGACACTCAGTTAGCCCAAGGCAAAATACACAATCGCTGGCAGCTTGCTCCTATCGCCGTGATTCGTGACAAAATCGAGACTTATGGTGCAGGCACAGACGCATTCAGAGCGTCAATTCGGAGAGAATGCTCCAACTTCATTCTCGTCTTCGTTAGCAATTTCCATGCGCAAAGTTCGTTTCTCCGTATAGCTGTGACGCGCAGTCTAGTGTAAATTGTCTCCGATTTCACATTTGCTCACAACACATGCCTACACATCTCGCCATACGCAACATGGTATGCAATCGGTGTATACGAGTTGTTTCCGACGAATTGCACAGACTCGGCTTTCAACCCACAGATGTGCGTTTAGGCGAAGTTCAGTTGCCTGAGGACTTGTCTCCAACGCAGCGTGAGAGCATACGGAGCATGCTATCGGATAACGGCTTCGAGCTGCTCGACGACAAGCGCCAAAAGCTCATTGAGCAAGCCAAGCTTGCAATCATCGATCTCATTCAGCATGGCGATGAGCGTACCTTATCGACGGTGGTGATCTCCCAGTACCTTGCCACGAAGCTGCAGTCAGAGTACACCCACATCTCAACGTTGTTTTCGCAGATTGAGGGTCTGACCTTGGAAAAGTACGTCATCCTCCAAAAGACCGAGCGCGTAAAAGAGCTCATGATGTATGACGAGCAGAGTATCAGCGAGATCGCTTTTCGTCTTGGTTACAGCAGCGTCCATCACCTTTCCAACCAGTTCAAGAAGGTCACAGGCATGACCCCCACGCAGTTCCGGAAGCTGCAACAAAAACCCCGAGTTGCGCTCGATCAGGTGCGCGAAGGAGCATAGCACCAAGTTCAACCAATTCGCGAAAGGCTTCGCACTGAGAACGATTTGCGTCGAAGACTCGTAGCGTAGGCTGTGGCGAGTGTCTGGCATTGTTCTTGATTCACTTTTGCCTTTCACTATTCTCACTGAACCATGCGCACCTCTTTGTTAGCATTTCTCCTCTTGTGTTGTACCTCAGCTTATGCACAGTTGCACTCAGATGACTGGGCGATGGGTGCTACGATGTCGCTTCCTGCAGGTATGAGCGCCATGGCAGTGTCGCACGTGGATAGCGCATCTGGTGGACCAGCCATTTCCAAAGTCAGCTCCTTCACCTACACGACAGGTTCAGAAATACGTCGAATGCTCACGAGCTCCACACAACTCTGTGTTGGGTTGGGAGTGGGCCTCGTCTCATTCTCTACTTCCGCCGGAACACCTCCAGATTCTCGAACCACAGTGGCAGCCTCACTAGGCTTGCGACAGTACCTAAAACCAAGCGCAGAGGTTTCTCCTTTCTTCGGCATCAATGCCGGCTACACCATTATTCCAACGGTTATTCGAGGCAACTCTGAAACGAACGGCTCATTGCTTATGGGTGGAGTCTGCTTTGGCGTTCAAGCATTCATCTCAAAAAGTGTAGCGGTCTTTTCACAGATGGGTCTGGCCTACACAAGTGGCAGCATGACGGAGAAACTGACAGGCATCATCGGTACAACCACCACCACAGCGGGCGAAAGTGCCATTAGTCTTGGTGGTTCTGCCATTGGATTCTGCATCTATTGGTAAATACATCTCCGACTAATCATAGCCCTTTGCACTCTGATCTCAGGAGTCTTTGTCTTCATCCGGTGCGTGCCTGCGGCACGCCACCGACAGTGGGAGTTGTGATTGAATTGTGTCTACTTGAGGCACAAAGTCATTTGCCGGGAATCACATGCACTATGACTTTGACAATCGCTGCTTCACAAACTGAAGTGCGTCTGGTCCTGCACGAAGGTAAGCAAGGGGAGAGATGCCGAGCTCTCTGTAGACAGAGACAATGAGCATGACTGCAAGGCTAGAGCTGTAGGCTACGACGCCAAGAGGGAAGATGCTGCTCATGTTGAGGAAACTACTTAGGCCAAAAACTGCTAGACCGCAGAGGGACGCGACTATAACGTAGCGCAGTAGGACTGCGTTCTTATTGAGTGCGAGCAAAGCTGCAGACAGGGGATAAAAAGGAACAAAGAGCGCTGCAATCGCGAGTGTATTGAACTGGCCTACTGCATTCACATACTTGCCACCCAAGATTTGAATGATGACGCCGCTCATTCCAGCTTCCAAGACAAGAACAATAGCCAGGTATGTCAGGAAGAGGTATGAAACGGCCTTGGACATCAGCACATTGAACTCGTCACGACGACCTTGAGGCAAGAGGCGAATAGCTGATGGATAGAGCAGGCTGAAGAGCGCGTCCATACCTGTTTCAAACACTCGATAGAGAGTCTTTGCCGCCGTATAAATCCCGACGATAAACAGGTCATGGAATAGCACTTGAAGCACAAGCACATCGAGCTGCCGTATTGCATTGGTGATTGCGCCAATAGAAAGCTGAATAGATCCGAACTGTAGGAAGCCGCGTACCGAAGGTGCGTTCTTCAGAGAGAATCGCAAGAGCTTTCGAGAAAGGATAATAGCCACAAGACTCGAGAGCGCCATGCCGGCAAAGGTCACAATGATGAGGTCATCGAACGAACGAAGGGTGTGCTGCGCAAGCATCCAGAAGGTCATGATGCTCATCGAAGCAAACCAGAAGAAGTTCACCCAGAATACCTGCTTCATCTGTGTATCACGAAGAAGGATCTTGATGCAATAGGCACGAGGAATGGTCAGCAAACAGTAGAAGGGAAGCCACAATGCCACGGCGTTGAAACGCGGAGCATGGAAGAGGTCTGCAAGTGGTTGGTGGAGGAGGGCGGTGATCAGCGAAAGTCCTAAGACAATTGCTGCACTGAGTAAGAGAGCGACTGCGTTGACTCCTGGTCGCTTTTCTCTATCTGCTCCAAACTGTATCACGCTCTGTAGGGCAGCGCCGTCGCTGAGAATGAAGATCCAGGTTTGCATGCTGACCAAGAGTTGGTACAGACCATACTCTTCCGGACTCAGTGCGCGCATTTGTATCAGCGCGACAAAGCCGTAGATGACAAAGAGGATTTTGTCGGCCGCAGTCCACGAAATCTTCCCGACATAATCCTGAACCCTCATCTACTCTGCCTTTCCAATGCCTTTAAACTTGTCAAAGCGTGCACTGTACAGCACGATATTCATTTCGCTATCGCGCAGCGTACCACCTGAAGGTGAGTAATAAAAGTTACCAATGTGCTCAGTACTGTGCTTGCTTAGCTGACCATGCTCATCTACATAAAACTGCAAATGATGGTAGCCTTGACGAAGCGGAGTGCTGCTTGCCTGAGCTAAGAGGTTTTCCGGACTATACACGAGTGCGTCCATGGCCTAAGCTTGCTTGCTCTGGTTGACTGCACTGTCACTACCAGACTTCTTCTTCCACTCAATAAACACCGCGCCAATGGCGCCAAGAAGCAAAAGAATGTTTGTAGCAAGGCTGATGGTCTTGCCCTGCTCAAACTTTGGTGACGCATACTTGAACTCAACAGTGTGCTCACCCTGCGGTACGATGATAGAGCGGAAGGCAAAGTTCGTCTTTAGAATTGGCGTCTCAACACCATCGATATATGCCTTCCATGAAACAGGATAATGCACTTCGCTCACGTAAAGAAGATTGCTAGAGCCAGCAACTTTGACCTGATACTTTTGATACTCGTTCTTGCGCTCGGCTAATACTGCCGTTGAGCCCGCTGTGTTTGTGTCAATTGCTTGTGGCAACGCTTCCTCAACATAGGCGGTATCGGCTGGGAAGAAATCGCTGGCTTTGAGGTGCGAGAGAATGTTCTTCTTTGTGTCGACAACTGCATGCTTGACAAAGAATGCCCGTGGCATGAAGCTTGGGTTCTGGTAAATCAACGTGCCCGTTTGAGCAGATTGAAACACAGGCTGAATGTTTGGAAAGAGAGGCTCTCTGCTTAGAATGTACTTGACGTTGAGCAAGTTCCAAAGTAAAGGGTTCTGGATAAGTGATCCATTGGCATTTCCTGCCTCGTCCATCAAATCCTGGTACACACGCATTTTTGCTGAGTGGTAGCCGTGGATGTTCTCTAGGTGGTAATAGGCAGCAACATTGGGCGAAGGCAATGCATCCATGTCTGCTATACGGTAGACGGATTTGTCTGCCTGCAAGAAGTCGATAACGTCGGTCTTCGCAAAAACTTCTGTTTCAATCTTCTTTTTTGGGATATCCATTGGACGGAGATCCACTCGCCAGAGATCCATCAAAGCTACCGCGATCAAGGCGGGATAGAACACGTTTGCGCTCAACTTCTTGTTAGCGAAGAGCCAAGCAAGCACACCCATGATTAGTGCAAACAAGCCAGTGACGATCCAGTCACTCTTCATCTCATCAAAGATGAACTCGCTTAGTGCAGACTTGACATCTGGTCTCTCATTATAACGCATCAGAGCGCTGGATGCCTCTGCCGCAGTCCTGTAGCTCGTTTCAGCAATTGAAGGGTACACCAGACCTAGCAAGAAGAATACCGCACAACCGATCAACATATAGGTCACTCCCTTGCGGGCTTTTGCGTCTTTCTCTTCACGAACGAGGGCTAAGGCCGAGACGCCGTAGGCGGCGAGCATAGGCATAGCAAATTGCATGAGTGCTAAGACCATACTAGGTGCGCGGAACTTGTTGAACAAGGGCACATGGTAGTAGAAGAGGTCGTAGAGAAGCGGGAAGTTCTTTCCTAGCGACAAGAGTAACGAGAAAATGCTCAAAGTGATGAGAAATTGCACAAAGAGGTCTCGACGGAAACGCCATGCTCCATAGATGCCGAGTACTAACACACAAATGCCCATGTAGTTGGCAGCGTCGGTAAATGGCATCTGACCAAAGTAGCTTGGGATAACGGTTTGACGATTATCTGTAAGTGGTCCCTTATATGGAAGCTTCCCAAATCCGTAGTAGTTAGGTACGAGAAAGGTCATTGTTTCTTCTACGGAGAATGACCAGTTGGTTGCGTAGTCATAATCATTGCCACCATTGGCATCCTGTTTATTCGCCGACTTTTGATTGGCTGCAGATGCATCGAGTTGTGAGATAGGAGCAGAGCCACGAGTTGAATAGGGAGTGTACTCAATGGTTGAAAGAAAGCGATCAGCGCCCATGCCGAAGCTCATTGCACCGGCTACAGCGAGTACTGTGGCTGCACGAAGGACTCCCATTGGTTCTTTTTTGGTGATGAGTCTGCTGACAAGCTCAAAAAGGAGGTAGAGACCAAAGGTACAGATGCCGTAAAACACCATCTGCATGTGGGTGGATTCTACCATGATGTGCACCGCGATAGCTAACAACACAGCGTATTTCAGAGACCACTTTTCACGGATGCTCTCGAGACAGAGCAGGATATAGGGGAACATCGCAAATGCAATGGGCTTTGTGTTGTGTCCTATCATCACCCAGGTCATGACCCAAGTAGAAAACACGGCGGTAATAGAGGTGAAGAGGGCAACCATTCTCTCTTGCTTTTTCATTCGCATGAGGAAATACATGCCCACAGCGTAGACAATGTACCAGAATCCAATACGAGCAGTATCAGAGCCCAGAATCGAGGCAAATGCGTATGAGATTTTAGAGACGATGAAGGATGAGAAGTCCCACGTCCGGTTTCCAGTGGTGAGCAAAGCTGCGTAGCTCGGGAGACCACTAAAGATGTACGGCAGCCACTGCGGAAACTCTCCCTTTTTTGCAGCATCCTGCAGATAGGGCTGAAAACTCTCCGATGCAATGTTATCGCTCGCGTTGAAGCCTGGACCAAAAATGGCTTTTCCCAGGAAAACAATGATCAAAACGGCCACAATGCCCGTAAAAATCAAGTCTTGGTACTTTGCGGCTGCGCCGAGAGAGTTCTTCTGGGTTGAGCTGGCAGATGGAGTTGTTGACATAATAGAAGGTGGTATGGGATGTCTGAAAATGCTGCGGACAAAAATAGCCTCAGACCTTCCAATTCCATAGCTTTTGAAGGGCTTGAGGCAGATATTTTTGCTAGTCGGCTATTTCGGACAAGAAAATCTTATTTTTCTCCTTGCTCCATTGCAGCCCATTGTTTACGTTGCACTGCAATTCTCGGGGCAAATTTCTTCTATTCGTTTTCGGAGCTTTGGTCTCCACTTTTCGACACGGAGATCAACACTAATTTTTGAACCTTCGAGACCTGAAACAACCATCCACAATTTAGGAGTAAATGGTATGAAATTGTACGACGTTAGTCACATTAAGAATGTTGCCCTACTCGGGCATACCGGGTCGGGCAAAACAACCTTAGCTGAATCTATGCTGTTTCAATCTGGCGTGATTACACGTCGGGGCAGTGTTGAAGAGCGAAATACTGTGTCGGACTACTCCGATCTCGAGCACGAACGTTCCAGTTCCGTGTTCGCTACGATGCTCAACTTGGATTGGCAGGACTTCAAAATCAATCTCATTGACACACCAGGCTATGACGATTTCATTGGCGAAGTGATTACTGCTTTGCGTGTTGCCGACACAGGAATCATCGTATTGAATGGTATCAATGGTGTTGAAGTGGGTACTGAAATCATTTGGCGCTATACTGAGGAGTTTAAAACTCCTACGGTGTTGTGTGTCAACAAACTCGACAACGAGCATTCCAAGTTTGAACTTACTGTCAACCAAGCAAAAGAGCGATTTGGACGAGCCGTGACAGTGGTGCAGTATCCTGTGAATGAAGGACAAGGTTTCAATGCAATCATCGATGTACTACAAATGTCGATGTATCAGTTTCCACAAGGTGGCGGTAATCCAGAAAAGCTCCCAATTCCAGATGCTGAAAAAGAACGTGCTGCCAAACTGCACAACGAACTCATTGAAGCGATTGCTGAGAATGATGAGACCTTGATGGATAAGTACTTTGCGCAGGGCGAACTCAGTGAAGACGAAATGCGCAATGGTTTGAAACGTTCCATGATCAAGCACCAGCTTTTCCCACTCTTCTGTGTGTCTGCACGCAGCAACATGGGTGGCGACCGTATCATGGAGTTCATTGACAACGTTGCACCAAGTTCTAATGAACTAGATACACCCGTGCTGGATACAGAAGGCGACGCTATCCCTTGCGATCCTAACGGACCGCCGGTTGCCTTTGTGTTTAAGGCAGTGTCAGAGCCAAATCTAGGCGATATGACCTTTTTCAAGGTGTACTCAGGAACGATTAAGTCGGGCGCTGTACTTCACAATGCTCAAACCGGCGTAGCGGAAAACCTTGGCCACCTCTTTGTTGTGGATGGAAAGAAGAGAGAAGAAGTTCCGATGCTGGTAGCAGGAGACATTGGTGCAGTTGTGAAGCTGAAGAATACGCACGTCAACAACACCCTGCATGAAAAGAACAGCAATGTGGTAATGCCACCAATTGTCTTTCCAAATTCCAAGCTTCGTACTGCAGTCTTGCCATTGCACAAAGGCGACGAGGAGAAAGTTGGTACAGCATTGCATCAACTGCATGAAGAAGACCCAACCTTGATTATTGAGCACTCACACGAGTTGCGTCAGATCATCCTTCATGCCCAAGGTGAGATGCACTTAGCGATTGCGAAGTGGAGAATTCTTCATCGCTTCAAAGTCGACATCCAGTTTGTCGAACCACACATTCCATACCGCGAAACCATACAGAAACCAGCAGAGGGCATGTACCGTCATAAGAAACAATCAGGAGGTGCTGGACAGTTTGCTGAAGTCCATATGCGTATTGAACCCTATTACGAAGGAATGCCTGCACCTGCTGGACTTACTGTTCGAGGCACCGATGAGCATGAGCTTCCGTGGGGCGGAAAGCTTGTTTTCGTGAACTGTATTGTGGGCGGAGTTATCGATGCTCGCTTCTTACCAGCAATCATGAAAGGTGTGATGGACAAAATGAACAATGGTCCACTCACGGGTTGCCCTGCACGCGATATCCGCGTTTCGGTGTTCGACGGAAAGATGCACCCAGTGGACTCGAACGAAGCCGCGTTCAAAACAGCAGGAATGATGGCATTCAAAGATTGCTTCATGCAGGCAGATCCGAAGCTACTAGAGCCGATGTACAATGTTACCATCACCGTTCCAGATGACTTTATGGGCGAAGTGATTAGTGACCTTCCATCACGTCGCGCGCTCATCCACGGAATGGAAGCTGATGGCCACTATCAAAAGATCAGCGCAGTCATGCCACTAGCAGAGCTCGATAAGTACTCTACGTCTCTTCGAGCTATGACGCAGGCGCGCGCTAGCTATGTTTCTGAATTCGCAGAGTACCAGCCAACGCCACCAATGGTGCAACAGAAGTTGGTGACGGAGTATCAGAAGCATTTGCATCATGAGGAGGATTGAGCTGAGAATCTGAATAGTTGAGACAGCACTGGCTGTGTTCCGTTGGAGCACAGCCAGAGTTGTTTTAACACTACACGAACTTGAACCTGAGTAGAACAGTGCGACGGTAAACGTTTTTTCCGTTAGATTGACATGTGATCAACTTTTTGAAGCTTGCAATGATACCAAAGGTTCTGCCTGGACTCGTCGTGTTCTGCTTCCTGCTCGCATCCTGCGACAGGCCAGCAGCACCAGAGCCTCCTTTACCGACCCGGAAGGACTCTCTGGCGATTTTCCAGAAGGCATTCAATCCGCCCGAAAGCTGTCAGAAATGTCACCCTACGCACTATCGCGAATGGGAAATGTCGATGCATGCCTATGCCATCGAGGACCCGGTCTTTCATACTATGAACAAACTGGGCTTGGAGCAGACAAATGGTTTACTTGGAGAGTTTTGCGTTCAGTGTCATGCACCGATCGCTACCCAGCTCGGTGAGGCTCCTGGAGGCGTTCTGTCAAGCAATCTTTCTCATTCAGGACGACGAGGAGTCACCTGTGAAGTATGTCACAAGAGTGAAGCTCAGGTCCCCGGAGCTGTCATTTCGAAATTCCGATTAGACGGTATTATGTATGGTCCAATCAAGGATCCAGTTCCGAATTCCTTTCATAGCTCAGAGTATCATCCTGAGATCGAGCGAAGCTCAAACTGCTCTGGCTGCCATGATGTGATCAACAGTCGACAAGTGAAAGTTGAAGCAACGTTTAGCGAATGGAAGAATAGTATCTATCCGGGGCGACTCATTGACTGCCAAGTTTGCCATATGAAGTCTGCCCCAGGGCCTGCCGCTGCTGGAGGTCCTACTCGACAAGTTCACAACCATATTATGGAAGGTGTCGATGTTCCATTGACAGACTTCCCAGGTCGCGAAGAGATGATTGAGAGGGTAGCTGAGATTTTGCGCAATAGTGCCCGCACAGAGTTTTTGCCGCCACTTAGTCATAAGCGCACAGCGGATTTGCCTTTGGTATTCGAGATTTCAAACTCAATCACCGGACATAACCTTCCTTCAGGGACAATCTTCGAACGCCAAATGTGGGTCGAGATTCTTGTGGTAAATGAGATGGGCGACACCCTGTTGCACAGTGGGGGATTAGATCCAAATGGCGATCTCCTGAACGACAAAAGCGAGTATGTCAAGCAGAAGCTGATGGCTCCCGATTCTCTTCTTGTACTCTTCAATGGAACGGCCTATCGCAAAGGAGTAGAAATACCATTCTTCTTCGACGCAGATGCTGTGTTAAATCGCAGCATTCCTCCTTTCCAAGCGAGAAATGCTCGTTTCTTGTTGAAGAGCTCTCGTCTTGCTGGCAGCAAGACTCTGTTTGCAAGAGCACGGTTGTATATGAGAGCCATGCCACCCTATTTCATGCGCATGCTGGGCCATGCAGATCTGGTTAAAAAGGTTCCCATCTTTACAATGGAAGAGAAGAGTGCGGAGATTGTGCTTGAATAGTATCGGCATGCTTGATCACTAAACACTAAATTGCGTCTGCAGCATTGTTCATTATGATTTCCAATCGTGAGTTCTCCTCTTAGCATTCTCTTTATCGGCGATATCGTGGGCGAAAGTGCGCTGATGCACGTAGCCGCTCAACTACCAACTCTCATCTCTGAACATGCCGCCGATGTGGTTATTGTGAATGGTGAAAATGTGTGGGACGGTAAAGGCATCAATGAACAAGAAGCAAAGGTTCTGTTTGATGCAGGCACGCATGTGATCACGACAGGTAACCACATATGGGAGAACTGGAAGTCGCGTCCGCTTCTCGCGTCAAACCCGCGAGTGATTCGACCTCTGAATTATCCTCGCGAGAATCCTGGCAAAGGCTTTAGCACTATCAGTGTCGGCGACGGAATCAACGTCTGCATCCTTCAGCTCCAGGGCAGAGTGTATATGCAGCCTATTGATTGTCCTTTCAAAGCTGCCGACGCGATTCTCCCAAAGCTGCAAGAACATTCGAACATTATCATTGTCGACTTTCACGCTGATGCAACCGCTGAAAAGATTGCCATGGGCTGGCACCTTGATGGTCGTGTGAGCGCTATGCTTGGAACACATACGCACATTCAAACAAATGATGCTCGTATTCTTCCTCAAGGCACAGCCTACATTACGGATGTGGGAATGTCTGGACCCTACAACTCCGTTGTCGGCATGGCAAAAGAGATTGCCCTCAAACGCTTCATGCTTCAAACAGCTCATAAATACGAGCTCGCGAAAGGTGACTACCGCGTTTGCGGAGCGCTTGTGCAGGTTGACGCAGATACAGGTCGTGCTCTCAGCATAAGCCCTCTTCAAATCTCCTGTGGCGACACAGAGAAGATAATGATAGCGTCGAGCCAAGGCTCAACCACAGCCTAAGAGTATCATCTGCTAGCAGCAATGACTGCGCAGCAGTCTAACTCGAACTTCAGTGCAGCCTCTAGGCATGCGTGCTGTTGAGGTGTAGCATATTGAATGCGCCGTGATGACGCAATGCAGTTACATCGAGTATTCTCTATGCGAGCATCACAGTACACCATTGCATCGTTCCCATGTACACAGCAAGGACTACACACTTGCTTAACATCAATACCAACTATGTTACGATTACTTGTCGTTTTGATACTTGTGCTCGGCGGCACTCTGCAAGCACAGACGGTGGCAAGCCTCATGCCTCCACCAAAAACCGCTTTTGGTTATGCGGATACCGCCCGATTTCGCCTGTCGGCGGCATCAATACTTGTGCTTCCCGACACGCTTAGCGACGCGATGCGAATGGCCGTTCAACGCTTGGACAATGAACTGCAGCGTCGATTTGGTCTGCAACTGACACACCTGAGCATTCACTACTTCCTATTGTCAATGCCCCCATATCAATCGGCGATAGTGTTGCTCCCAGATACCGATCCTGATGCACCATCCTTTCTTCCCACGCTTTTCGAACATGGTGAGAATCCACCAGCTCGCGATGGTGGATATGTACTTGATATTCGACAGACACAAGCGGTATTGTACTGTCACGCGTCTGTTGATGGCGGAGCAAACGCCATCGCGAGCTTCCTCCAACTCGTACGAACGAGTGATGTATCATGTCCGCAAAGCCATGTGTGGGATGAACCCGACTACCCTAATCGTTGGGTGTTCTCTTTGCACAACATGCTCGTGAACTCCAATATCCAAGTGTTGCGCGCAATAGCTGATACGATGGCCACCTACAAACTGAACGGCATCCAGCAGAACGATTTTAAACTTGGAATACTTGACCGCATGCAACCCACATACTTTAACAATGTTGATTCATTGAAAAAGATTTGGGCAGAGCGCAATGTGGAAGTTATTCCAGGGGTCTGTGGAATTGGATGGAGCTCAACCCTGATGTATCAATATTCGCAATTAGCGGAAGGGATTGAAGCGCGAGCGAAGTATGTCTTTGAAGCAGACAGTGGACGTCTTGTTCCGCATCCCAAAGCAGTCATACCAAATGGAGGTTTTGAAAACGTTGATGGACAAGGAAAGTTTAGCAATTACAATTACTACGATACCTGCTTTCATCAAGATAAGTCCGTCTATCACTCAGGTACAGCCTCAGCGAAAGCCACCAACATGCCTGCGAATAGCAACGCTCGCTTTAACCGTGTTTTGGATTTGCAGCCGCACCAATATTACAACCTCAGTGTGTGGATGAAGACGCAGGATTGTAGCGCGGATGAGTTTCGCGTAATGGTATTGGCGGATACGGGTAACTCCAAGTATAGGGCTATAACCTTCAGCTCTCTTGACATCTCAACGAACTCTGATTGGACCAAGGTCGAGGTCTTCTTTAACACCTTAGAGTACAGTTCTGTAGTCATCTATGCAGGCATATGGGGTGCTCACGGCGGTACACTCTGGCTCGACGACTTCAGTATCAAGCCAGCAGGTCTGTGTAATGTTCTGCGCAGAAAGGGAACGCCACTGGTTGCTCAGTCGGTGGATGCTAGCAAGACCTACACAGAAGGACAAGACTTTCTTCCGATCAATGATCCTTGGTGGGACACTCCCACTGAGAGCATTGGACCCTATCATACACCTCCTCGTTTTCAACGAACAGCCTCTTCAAGCATTCAGAACGGTGATACCGTAGAGTTGTCATACTATCATCCCTTTGCCGCTGTGAGCGACAACAAGGGCAATGGCTCTATTATGGTGTGTGTGAGTGAAGACACGTTGTACTCTCTGCTTGATAAGCAGATATCTTCGGTGAACTCCTTGTTTCAAGCCAAGAAGTACTTCATGGGACATGATGAGATTCGCAATATGAATCGAGATGCTGCCTGCTTGAATCGTCACATGAGTCCAGCCCAGCTGCTCGCCGAAAACATGCACAAGTGCGATTCACTCATTTCGAAAAGCGCTCCAGCTTCTCGTCGATTCATGTGGAGTGATATGCTCGATTCTCTGCATAACGCAGTGAATAACTACTACCTTATCAATGGTGACCTACGAGGTGTGTGGGACCTTGCTCCAAAGTCGATTACCATGATGAACTGGAACGCCGGCAAAATGAATCCTAGCTTGGAGTTCTTTGCACGCAAAGGTTACAAGCAAATGACAGCGCCCTTCTTCACTGCAGGCTCTTCGAATGGTGCGTTGAATTGGCGTATTGCACAAGATGATGTATCTGAGCTGCAAGGCATGATGTACACAACATGGACCAATGAGTACCGATACCTCAAGAACTTCGCATACTATTCTTGGGGAGCTGGACCCTATGTGCAGCATCGTCCACTCGACTCAACATGCTTCGCAGATACGACCGCTGATGTGATTGCAACGATTACTGGTGATCCATTTGATGTCAACGACGCTATTACTGGTGTTGAAATGGTCATCCACAAGACCTCGCTATCCCAAGTGCAACGCACAATCGCGATGACCAAGACGGGGAGCACACAGTGGACGCTGAAGTTTAGGGTGCCGGCAGTCGACTGGTTCCGCTACAGCATTCGCGCTCGTAACAAACAAGGCTTTCTGCGGGAGATACCAACATACCTAGTTAAACGCGCGGGTTCAGATACAGTAACTTCTGTTGCAATCGAAGAACAGTATGGTGATTGGAAACTTCAACCGCAGCCAGCTCGTGAACAACTGCTTTGCAGTTTTCATTGTGCGCCGAATGAGATGTGGCACGTGGATATCCATGATATGCTTGGTAGAGTCGTGCGAAGTGAAACAGGCTTTTCCGCTTCACTCAGTTTCCAGACGCTGAATCTCGACTGTGCTGCACTCCCTTCTGGCGTATATAGCATGCGGCTTCAGCGCGGACAAACGCTCTCTGTAAAGTCGTTTGTTGTTCAGCATGACTAGCTAGCCTTTGCCACAGCCAGCGCCGTGGTAGACCTCGAATGACGAACGGCACTCCGTTCCTCAGTACACTGAATATGTGAGCCCTGTAGGTCTAAGACCTACAGGGCTCAGTGCTTTGTAGCTCAAAACAAGCACAAAACAAGTGACAAACCGAAGGACAAACCACGCTGATGTGATCTGGAACGTGGTTTGCTATAGTAGGTCTTTAGTTGCGAGCATTTTAGAAAAGCACTCTAGAAACCGATACTTCTAGGGTACTTCGCGACGGAAGTGATTGGAATACAAAGTATGGCGAAGCGATTTTCTTTTCGGTTGGACGGGTTGCACCGATTCCGACAGCATAAAACCAACGAAGCGAAGCTTGCGTTGGGGGAAATCACACGCTTGCGCCAGAATAAGCAAAAGGAGATTGAAGAGATGCTGGAGTACCTTAAGCATCTTGACAGTTCCCGACGCACAACGAGAGTTCTTGAGTATCAGGTGAATGTGGCACATGCTGAAAGCGTGCGACAACACATTGTTAAGCTCCACGAGGAGCTGCAAAGCCTGAGCGAGATTGAACTCTTGCGACGCACAGAACTCACGCACACAATGCGTGACGAGAAAGTGCTCGACAAGCTGCGCGAGAAGAAACTCTCCGAGTATCACCACTCAGTCCTGATCGAAGAACAAACGCAAATGGATGAAATAGCCATGCGCAGCGACTCCTCAGTCGACGCATAGTAATCAGCCTGTAGTTGTTCTATCGAGATTCTACGGATATGTCAATCAAAGCAATGCTTCTGGCTCTGGCCGGTGCGTCAACCTCCGGACTCCTCGTCACGGTGGTCGCTTTGTATTTCTGGCACAACAAACCTGAAGTTCTCGGCCTTCCTCCTCGCCCTCTTCCTGGCGCAGATACGATAAAAGTTGTGTCTGAAGCCGAAATCTTAAAAGTAAAAAGTGACTCTCTTGAGCAAGCGCTGCGTACTGTCTCCGATTCACTGCATCGTGTAAGTAGTTCTCTGACAAATCTGCAGTCGGAACACAAGCAAATGAGTGAGAAGATCGAAATCGACACGAAAGAGCGCGAAAAGAAAGAAACTGCTTTGCGCGACTCCACCCGACTCAAGAATCTGATCATCACCGCCGAAATGTACGAAAAAGCCCAAGCCTCAGAAGTTGCTAAGATTCTTTCAGAGTCGGAACCCGAGTACTCTGCTAGTATCCTAAAACTGATGAAGCGAAAAAATGCTGCCAAGGTGTTAGAGCTTATGCCGACGAAGAAAGCGGTGAAAGTGACAAAACTCATGGCCGCAGCTTAGTCGAACACTGTAACTGAAATGCAAATCTCAAGGCTCATGTCAGGATGACCGTAGCCGCGAACTCATGCAAGGATGCACTATGCAACTCTCTTCCGTACTCGCACACTTCTTTCCTTCTCTTCGAAGCTCCGCCCCGTCGTCTACGACAGCCCCAGTAGCCGCGAGCGCTCCGTCTGACTTTCATGTTCTGCTGGATCAACAATCTAAACTTGACCAAGGCTTAGACTATACCTCAACATTCGAGGTCTCATCAAACTCTGCTCTATCACACTACGCAGACGAAAGTGGAACTCAAACAGAGGTCTTGTTGAGTATGAACGATCAGCACGCCGAACATGCTGCTGCTCTTCAACACGATCTGAGCAAGCTCACGAGTGATGAACAACAACAGCTGCTTCACTTGCTCAACTCGTTCAAAGAGTCAGATCCACAGTTGCTCCAAAGTATGCTCAGCGGCCAAGGACAAAATGCTGAACTGTCGTCCGATGAAGTGTCACTCAGTCCTACGTCAACACAAACAGATCTTCTGTCGCTCTACAATGCTCTACCACACTCTGCTACTGCTGACTCAAGCAACGCGAGCATGGAGGTTGCGAGTATGGCATACCCACAAAAAATTGACGCGATTCAGCAGCTGCTCACACAATTGCGCGTTTCTCAGCAACCCCATCTTTCAGTAGCTTCATTGTCTGTAGACTCAGCTTCAACACGCTCAAGTATAGAGCTTCCGATTGATAAGGTGAATGGTGCTTTTCAAATGTCTTCTTCGCTTGACGTCACAACAAATTCAACGTTTGGAAACTCAGATAGCCAGAGCACTGTTGCTCCCTCTGCCCAGTCGCTGACCACGATTCGCGCAGCTCTTTCGAGTGCACTGGAACAAGCTGGTGTATCAGCAGGCATAGAGCTGATCCCTACTGAAGGAGCTGATGCTCAAGCTGAAATGAAACTGCGATTCGACTCTGCATTGAACGCTGATCAGATGGCAACGCTGCTACAACAATTGAGCGCAATGTTACACACGCCTATGCAGCTTGTGCCTTCCCCATCTGAAGGACAGTCAGTAGCTGCTGGCGAATCAGGTGCGTCAGCGTCGCTTACAAGTTCTCAGACATCAGGCATGACTGTGCGCTTCGATTCGCAAGCCCTGCAGAATGTTGCAATGCAAAGTCTGACAACACAGAATGCCAACAGTGCAACACAAGAACACGGTTCAGCACTGGATGCTAACGTGAATTCAAAGTCACAAGCATCAATTGCACATACCACGACCTTAGCGGGACAGAGCCGTCAAGTGTCGGATAATTCTCGCGCTTCGGCTGCGCCTTCGCTGCACCTCGATGCAGCTTCCCAGCCTTCAGCAACAGCGAGCCTTAGTCCAGCTGAGGATCTTCTGCTGCAGAAAGCTGCAGAGAATGTCTCGGATCGCAGTGATGCACATGTGGCGCAAGAAAAGAATGCAAATACTCAGACGTTATCTAACGCATCTAGCAATGTGCAAGCAAATGTTGCAGCTGCCACAACGGGAGCGCAATCTGAAGCGTCATCGTTGGACGAGTTAGGCCAGCCTAATCAAGTCCAGAGTTTAAAAGATCAATCGAACACCACAAAGCATAGCACAACAGCCGCTGCTGACACACTGCTGAGAGCCCCAGAGTCTGGTTCGCGCATGAAGGATACGTCGAACAACACTGCGTCAGTGTACACGATGAAGAAGCTTGTGGAAGAGATGAAATCGCTAGGCGTGGAGATTGAGAATATCAGTATGGAAATCTCCATTGATTCGCGACCATCCGCGAAACTGCAGAACATAGAGACATCGAGCTCATTAACCGAGACTAATACGGTAACACCTTCCTCCCTTGCAGCTACGAGTGAACCTACTGATGACGCAAGCATATTTGCTTCGAACATGAGCTACTTGTTCTCTGCAGCGGAGATGCACAATGAAGAAATCAGTTCTAGTAGGTCTGAGACTACGAGCTCAAACAGCACGAAGACATCCGCGCAGAGATCTGAGCTTGGCAATCAGATTGGTGAAGCGCAGCAAGATGCTGCGGCTGTTAACGTGAAGAATGGGAAGTCCGAACGATTGCAACGCTCTCAGAGTTTGTTTGCCAGTTCAGAGAATGTGAACACTAGTTTGTTCGCCAGCACTGATGCATCTATTGAGGAGCAAGTGTCCCTCTTTCGGTCAGCTGACGAGCTACAAAAGGAGGCAAAAGCACTTGACCAACTGCAAAGCGGACTATTCACGAAGTCAGAGGATGCTGAGCACGTACGCGCTGCGTTTATCGGTGAACAACAGAATGGTGGAAAACAGTTGGGAACGAGTGACGAAGTGATTAGCTCGAGATTGGTACATGCTCATCAGCATGGTGAGCAATCTCTAGCAGACACAATCACAGAACAGTCTTCGACACCTGCATCAACCAGCGTCATTTCCTCGAATGCTCAGGCCAGTTTGAGCAAAGCTGCAGACAATAGTGCAACAACGTTGAATACAGCATTAGGCTCGGAGCACATAGTTGCTTCGACCACAACAAAGCTCAAGAGCCAAGGCGAGGAACAAGAGCTCGCTGTGAGAAATCGTCATGAACAAGATGTACGATCCTCAGTGAAAGCAACTCCTGATATCTCAAATGACATCGTCGGCGAGCCAGCTGCGAAGTCTAAGACGGCAGATGCCCTGGTCTCATCTTCCGAACAAAAGGATCAACATCCTGAGGCTGATTCATCTATAGAGAAGGATGCCAGCGACGCGACAGCGTCGGTTGGGCAAAAGAATCAAGCAGAGACGCTTAACGTACAGAATGCTGGAACACCTTCAAACGAAGACCTTCATTCAGCTGCTGCTCTGCATGACGTGAAGCAACAAGTCGATGCAGATCTTCAAGCATTGAAGCACTTGGAAGTGAAAGCTCAAACTGTACAACGTGAACGAGCGCATGGCAGTGCAGCTATCAAGAATGAGGCGAATACAAACAATGCGAGTGCATCTGCAGTGAGCGCTCAAACTCTTGCATCTTCGGTTGAACGCAATGGAGAAACAGCCACGAGTCTTGCTGATGCTTTGTTAGGTGCAGAGCAAGATCATGTGCAACAAACTGAGTTAGTGAACGCACGCACACGTCAGAATGTGCAAACGGGTCTTGCCGCTCAGCGTGCAAACCTCAAGAATAGCTCAACACATGAGCAGCGTGAGCATGTAGATGCAAGTGGAGTTGAGAGCTCGGCGACAAGTCCTGTACCGGAAAGCGCAGACGCTAGAACACAGCGATCCGAGTCAGCTTCACTGAACGGTGAGAGTAGACAAGAATTTGGTCAGCAAAATTCTCCGCAAGACGCCAGTTCGTCTCTGTTCCCATCGCAAGAGGCAACTGTTGGGCAGAGCGCTGCTACACAAGAAAGCAACTATGCATCCGCTCAGGTTGCAGCTCAGTTGCATCAAGCTTCAGCTGATAGTGTAGTACCAAGTCCAGCGGCGATGAGTCCACAGCAACAACGTGCCTTTGGCATGCTCCCAACAGAGGCGAGAACTGCTAGCAAGATGCAAGATCAAGCTGCTGAGCATTTGCCAAGAGTGTACCGCGTTCCTATTCAGAACTTCGCGCCGAACGCCAGTGCAATTGTAAAGAATCTCGATATGCAAAAAGGCGGTAGTGCCAAGCTGATTCTCAGTCCTGAAGCCCTTGGCACGGTAGTTGTGAACTTGAACTTGCAAGAAAGTCTGCACAGCATCAACATCGAGGTAGCTTCACAAAGCGCTAAGACAGCAATTGAGGCTCAGATGCCACAGCTGCGCGAGCAGTTTGTTGCTCAGGGTGTGCGAATTGACACTATTGCAGTGCAGGTGCGTGACAATGAGAAGTCGCAGTCGTTCAACAGTTCGACACAGCAACATTCAAGTCAGCAAAAGCAGGAAGATCGCGAAGCACGCGCAAGCTATCTCCGCTCGTTTGAGCAGCGTACGGATGCGGATGGTAGAGGTCGAAGTGACAGTCGAAGTCAGCGTCGCAGCCGCGATCAACAACGTCGTCAGCAAAGCCGCAGTTTCGAGCAGTATGCATAGTCTGTACCCGGAGTTCGAGAATCGAAGCAAAAGAGACATTTAGAAGCAATTCCAACGTTGATATCATAGCACGAGCACATTGAACCAATAGGAAAGAGAAGTTATGGCAGATGCAGTTTCCACCGCAACACAGAAATTGTTTGATCAATATGCTGTGCAGGCACAAGCGAAGACGCCAACAAAGGCGCTTGGCAAGGACGACTTCTTGCGACTCCTTACGACGCAGATGAAGTATCAGGATCCGACGCAGCCAATGGATAATAAAGAGATGGCAGCTCAGCTTGCGCAATTCTCCTCGTTGGAGCAGTTGCAGAACCTGAATACAGCAATGGACAAGCTGACGAATACAAATAGTTCGCTGGCTCAGAGCTTGGCGCAGATGTCGCTACCAGCAATGATCTCTAAAACCGTGAAGGCTAACACCAATGCCATTAGTTCTAATGGCAAGGACCCAGTGAGCTTCGGTTATAGTCTACCTGGTAAAGCGGGCTCTGTGAGAGTGGAGATTCGTGACGCGAACGACAAGGTTATTCGTGCTTGGGACACAGCTCCAACTACCGCTGGCGAGAACAACTTCTCATGGGATGGCAAGAACGCTACAGGTATCATGCAGGCTTCAGGTAACTACAAGTTTGTCGTGACTGCAAAAGATACTAATGGCTCAGACATGTCTGTGTCGCCAATTGTCCGTGGCAAAGTGACAGGTGTGCGTTACACTGGAACGGATGCCTTTGTGATTGTAAATGGTGCAGAGGTAGCAGCAAATTCCATCATTGAAGTCAGTGAATAGTAGTTGCTTATCTAGCGACAAGTTCCAAACAGTAAAACAACCCAGCAGCCGCTGTCAAGAGTTCTTGGCAGCGGCTGCTTTCGTTATGTATACTCTGTGTGTTGATTACATGGCTAGTGCTCGTTCACAGCACGCTTGTGAGCATTGGCATGCGACAACCGCTATACTCTAGTTCCCAAAGTCCAGTCGGTAGAGTTCTGAGTGCATTTCATGCGGTTCAACACGAACGACGTCGTTGAGTTTACCGCTATGGAGTTCGTAGACCCAGCCGTGGAGCGAGGGACGGTGGTTCTCCATCCAGGAGTGTTGAACGAAACTTGTTTCGGCTAAGTTTCTCACTTGCTCAACTACATTGAGTTCAACAAGGCGATTTGCTCGTAGTTGTGGATCGCTGAGTGTATCGAGTTCCGTATGGTGTAGGCTGTACACATCGTTGATGTTCCGCAGCCAGTTATTGATGAGCCCATAGTTTTTGCGAGACATTGCGGCGGCGATGCCGCCGCAATTGTAGTGTCCGCAAACGATAATATGCTTCACTTTCAATATCTCAATAGCGAACTGCAGGACGCTTAACATGGAGAAGTCTGTGTGGATGACCATGTTGGCGATGTTGCGATGAACAAAAATCTCGCCTGGTGATGCGCCGGTGATTTCTTCTGCAGGCACACGGCTATCACTGCAACCTATCCAAAGAAACTCTGGACTCTGTTCTTTACTTGTTCGTTCAAAGAAGTCGGGTTCTAGTTCGAGTTTCTTTGTGACCCACTCACGATTTCCGTCAAGCAATGCGCGATAAGAATCCATAGCAATAGAACTAGTTGTGGAATGAGTCGCAATACAGTAAACTGTATTGGGCTTGCTTAGTCTGTTGACAATAAGTAGGCTTTGATGAAAGTATCAAGGTCGCCATCCATGACCGCATGTACATCATTCACCTTTGTTTCCGTGCGATGATCGTTGACCATTGTATAGGGTTGGAAAACATAGGAGCGAATCTGCGAACCCCACTCAATGCGTTTCTTTGAACCTTCAACCAGGGCTTGAGCGGCTTCACGCTCTTCAAGTTGTTTCTTGTATAACTGTGACTTCAGCATCTTCATTGCTGTTTCGCGGTTCTGATGTTGTGAGCGCTGTTGTTGACATGATACGACAATTCCGCTCGGGATGTGTCGGAGGCGAACTGCGGTTTCGACCTTGTTGACGTTTTGTCCACCCTTACCACCAGAGCGAAAAGTATCCATCTCGACGTCGGCTGGATTCACTTCAATCTTTACATCATCATCAATCTCAGGGTACACGTATACGGAGGCGAAAGAAGTGTGACGACGGGCGTTGCTGTCGAAAGGAGAGATGCGCACTAAGCGGTGCACTCCACTTTCAGCTTTCAAGTAACCATACGCATTCTTGCCTTTGATCTCTAGCGTTGCAGACTTCAAGCCAGCAGTGTCGCCCTCTTGTTCATCAGCAAGAAAGACCTTGTACCCGTGTCGTTCAGACCAACGACTATACATTCGCACCAACATCTCCGCCCAGTCTTGAGCCTCAGTTCCGCCGGCGCCTGCATTAATTGTCAGGAGTGCGTCGCGCGAGTCGTTCTCGCCTGACAGCAGCTTTCGAATTTCAGCATCGTCAATATCTGTGCTTAGGCGTTCTAGTTCTGTGTCGAGTTCTGACTCCATGCCTGAGTCATCAGCTTCTTCTGATAGCTCGATAATGGCTTTGAGTTCTTCAATGCTTGAATCAAGGTGTTCCCATGTTTGGATCCATTCCTTGCGTTCAGCGATTTCTTGCATCACCTTTTGGGCTTGCTGGTTGTCGTCCCAAAACTTTTCTTGCTGACTATCGTGCTCACGTTCTTCTACTTCGCGACGTTTAGCATCAATGTCAAAGAAACCTCCGGAGTTGATCTACGCGTTCGCGAAAATCTTTGAGGCGTGTCTTTTGCGTATCGAACATAATCTCTTCTCTATTTCTTCAGTGTAGTGTCTATCAACAAAAATACGAGTTGCAGGGGAGCTTAGAGGTATTTCTGTGATTGCTTTGGTCCAAGGCGATGGTTTGGGATAGTGTTGTCGTTGTACCAAGCTGAGAGCTGCCGGAGGCAGCGATCTTTAGAATAGGACGTATGAGGCAGTATTCAACTACAAGCAGCAGCAAGAGACTATTCGAGTCTTTGATGGAATCTGCAGGTGTTATTTTGCAGGATGTCAGATAGCAAACCCTCAACACAAAACCGAAACGAGCGCAAAGAGCGTCTCATAGCGTCGAACAAGAAGGCTCTTCACGAGTATTTTGTTTTGCAGAAGGTAGAGGCGGGTATAGCTCTAAGTGGCACCGAGGTGAAGTCCTTAAGGGCAGGCAAGGTGAATCTGGTTGATGCCTATGTTGACTTCCCCTTAAAAGACAGCAATGAGATGTTTCTGCTGCACCTAAACATTTCTCCATACGAGTTTGGTAATCGGGAGAATCACGTGCCGGCGCGTGCGAGAAAACTGTTGGTGCATGAGAGGGAGGCGATACGGATGCGAGAAGCGATACAGGAAAAGGGGCTAACAATCGTGCCTTTGCGCATCTATTTCTCAGGTCCGTATGTAAAAGTTGAATTGGCGATTGTAAAGGGGAAGAAGCATTACGATAAGCGAAATGACCTAAAAGAGCGAGATATGGACCGGGCGATGCGCAGGGGAGAGGACTGATATGAGCTTCGTTTTGTTGAGGCTGCGTCGGAGTTCGGCTACATCTTTCTTTTTTCGCGCTCTCAGCTTCCAAGCTTGGGTGCCTATTTTTCTTTAGTTTTGTGCTCGGTGGGGACTTTCGATTGTTTTTCTCAGACTCAGAAGCGTTACAAGGATGCCCGAATTTGAAGCGGTGATTGGACTGGAAGTTCACGCTCAACTCAAGACAGCGACGAAAGCGTATTGCTCGTGTCCGACGGTATATGGTGCGGAGCCCAATTCCAACACCTGTCCTGTGTGCCTGGGTCATCCCGGAGCACTTCCTGTTTTCAATCGTCAGGTAGTTGACTATAGTCTACTGATGGGGCTGGCAACGAATTGTCAGATTCGACCACGCTCAGGCTTTGCGCGCAAGAATTACTTCTATCCTGACCTACCTAAGGGCTACCAGATTAGCCAGTTTGACGATCCTATCTGCTTTGAGGGCTGGATTGACGTAGAAATGGACGATTCGCAAACAAAGCGAATTGGCGTGACACGTATTCACCTTGAGGAAGATGCGGGGAAATCGATCCATGATGTAGATATCGACACTCTTGTTGACTTAAACCGTTCAGGCGTTCCCCTCATTGAAATTGTGTCAGAACCCGATTTACGCAGTCCACAGGAAGCGTACCGTTACCTCATGAACATTCGCCAAACGGTGATGTACTTGGGTATCTGCGACGGTAACCTTGAGGAGGGGTCCCTTCGTTGTGATGCGAATGTTTCTGTCCGTCCAAAAGGACAGGAAAAATTTGGAACCCGCACCGAAATCAAGAACCTAAACTCCTTCAGAAACGCTGAAAAAGCGATAGAATACGAGATTCAACGTCAGATCGAACTGATAGGGGGGGGAGGGGTAGTAGAATATGAAACGCGGATGTGGGACTCAGCTGGTCAGTGTACCAGAGCGATGCGTTCCAAGGAAGCTGCTCATGATTACCGCTATTTTCCTGAGCCAGATCTCGTGTATATCCATGTAGACGAAAACTGGATTCAAAGAGTACGCGAATCCCTGCCAGAGTTGCCATTAGCGAAGAAGCGACGTCTTGTCAGCCAGTATCACTTGCCGGAGTACGACGCAGCACTTTTTGTCGCCGAGGCAGCAGTTGCAGACTATTTCGAAGCCTGTTGTGCAGCCCTGCATAGCAGGGAGGACAAGTCTTTCAAGCTCGTAAGCAATTGGATTATGACAGAGCTGATGCGGCGTATGTCAGAAACCAAGTGCAGCATTGACGAGATTGGTTATTCGGCCAAGCACCTAGCTGAGCTTGTGGATCTCTTAGTGGCAGAGACGATTAACTCGAAGACGGCGAAAGACGTTTTTGAGGAGTCCTTTACACAGAAGAAGTCGCCGAAGGCAATCGTTGGTGACTCTTCGCTGTCAATGATCAAAGATGAGAGTCAGATTCTCGCTGTGGTTCAGCAAGTATTGGAAGAAAATCCCGATACCATTGAAAAGTACGCAGCTGGAAAGAAGAATGTTTATGGTTTTCTGGTCGGTCAGATATTGCGTTTAACGCAGGGGAAGGCGGATCCAAACATTGTCAACCGCATTTTAACACAGGCGTTAAACGACGCTGCCTCACAACTCAACAGTTAAGTAGTTCTCATTATCTCTACGGTGCCTTATGCCTATACCAAGAACCGAGTTTATTTGGATGAATGGAAAGTTTGTAAAGTGGAACGACGCGAAAGTCCATGTGCTTGCGCACGTGTTGCACTACGGTTCGGGCTGGTTTGAGGGCATTCGCGCGTACAAGACCAAGAAGGGTGTGGCTATATTCCGTTTGCAGGATCATATTTCTCGATTAGAGAAATCAATGCGCGTCTATCATACCGATATGCCGTACAGTGTGGATGAAGTATGTGCTGCTACTGTCGACCTTCTTAAAAAGAATAAGATGTCTAGCTGTTACATCCGTCCTTTAGCCTACAGAGGTTTAGGAGAGATGGGTGTAAACCCAATGGGATGTCCGATGGAGCTCATCATCGCCGCATGGGAGTGGGGTCGTTATCTTGGAAAAGAGTCGATGGACGAGGGTGTTGATGTTTGTGTGTCCTCTTGGAATCGCATTTCGCCAAACACTTTACCATCGATGTCGAAAGCATCTGCTAACTACATGAACTCGCAGTTAGTGCGTATGGAAGCAGTGCGTCATGGCTACGAAGAAGGCATCACACTTGATAGCTATGGCAACATTTCAGAGGGAAGCGGTGAGAATATCTTTCTGGTCAATGGTGGAGTGCTGTACACACCTCCAGCTGGTTCCTCAATTCTTCCTGGCATTACACGTCACTCAGTGATGACCATGGCACGGGATCTTGAGATACCCGTTGTCGAGCAGAGTATTCCGCGGGCTGCGTTGTACACAGCGGACGAAGTATTCATGACGGGTACTGCTGTTGAGATAACGCCTGTGCGTTCAGTTGACAGAATTCAGGTCGGCAGTGGTAAAACTGGTCCTGTAGCCAAGAAGATCATGAAGGCATTTAATGCCGTTGTTGAATCTGGTAAAGATCCACATAAGTGGCTGACTTTTATTAAGTAAGCAAGCTTTAGAACGGCTTCAAAGAGAAAACTTACAGAGTAGCGTTGTTCCCCGATTAGCCAGAGTTGATCGGGTAGCAGCGTATTGTGCTCGAATACATACTTGTTTCATTCAACGTGTACTGGAATGTCGGAAACCAAAGCAGCATCTAAATCAGGCGGTAAGTCGCAAAGTGCAGACACCGCAGCGAAGAAGTCTAGCTCCAGAAAAGCTCAATCTGTGTTTGATCACAGTGGTTTTGACAAGGAGACCATTGTTCGTTGGTATGCCTTGAATCACTTAGGTCGTAAGCTTGATGAGAAAGCGGCATCTTATCTCAAGATGGCGAAGGGCTGGTCATATCATGCTCCTTGTGCAGGTCATGACGGTATTCAGCTGGCGATTGGCCAGATTTTCCGTCCAAACAAGGATTTCTTCTTTCCATACTACCGCGATCTGATCAGCTGTTTGTCGGCTGGGCTATCTCCATTAGAGATCATTTACAACGGACTTTCCAAAGACGCCGACGTTGCAGGGGGGGGGAGGCACATGAGTAATCACTTTGCCAAGCCATCCATCCGCATTCAGAATGGTTCATCATGTACTGGTAATCATTCCTTGCATGCAGCGGGAGTTGCCAGAGCGATTAAGAAGTTCAAGGGCGACGAATTAGCAATCTATTCAGGGGGGGAGTCCGCATGTTCAGAGGGCTACTTCTATGAGGCTGTGAACGGTGCCTGTACGGAAAAACTACCTGTCATTTTTGTCATTCAGAACAACAAGTTTGGTATTTCTGTTCCTGTACGGGAGCAGACAGCAAACGAGCGTATTTCCGATAATTTCGTTGGTTTTCGCAATTTGTTAATAGTGAATTGTGATGGCCGTGACGTATTTGATTCATACCGAGCGATGCGTAAGGCGGCGGATTATGTGTTGTCGGGTGCTGGTCCAGCGATGGTCCATGCCGATTGTGATCGTATTGGATCGCACTCGAATTCAGACAACCAGGAGCTGTATCGACCAGCAGAAGAAATTGCTGAAGCCAAGAGCAGGGACCCCCTCCCCCGCTTCCGTGCATTACTCATTGAATCTGGCATCTTGACGGAGGCTGAAGTTGTAGCACTTGAGCAGGAGAATGTTCGCAAACTCTATGAGGCAGCAGACATTGCAGAAGTAGCTCCGGATCCAGAGCCATCTTCTTATACCGAGTTTCAATTGCCACCTGCGGCGGCTTCGATTAGTGACGCATCTGAGTACCGATATGTAAACGACGCTAGTCGTCCTCAGCTTACCTTCCGTGAGGCCATCAACCATGCCATGAAGGAAGAGTTCCATCGCAATCCTGCCACTTTCTTATGGGGTCAGGACGTAGCTTCGGTAAACAAGCAGGGGATTTTCAACGTTCCCAAGGGCATGTTAGATGAGTTCGGCAACGAGCGCATCTTCAACGCCCCAATTGCAGAAGATTTCATTGTTGGGACGGCGAACGGGATGTGTCGTTATCGTAAAGACATTCGAGTAGTGGTTGAGGGAGCTGAGTTTGCGGACTATTTCTGGCCAGCGATGGAGCAGATGATCGAGTGTTCGCATGAATATTGGCGTACAAAAGGTCAGTACACGCCAAATCTTGTTATTCGCTTAGCAAGTGGTGGCTACATTCAGGGTGGTTTGTATCATTCTCAGAATCTTGACGCCATTTTATCTCATTTACCAGGAATGCGCGTGGTTTGTCCTGCATTTGCGGATGACGCCATAGGTCTTATGCGGAACGCAATCCGTTCAGAGGGAACCAGCTTCTTTTTAGAGCCAAAGTACTTGTACAACTACCGTCCGACGGCTGCTTCCGTACCAGATGACGACTTCATCATCCCCTTTGGGCGCGCGAAAGTACGTCGGAAGGGTGATGCAATAACCATCGTAAGTTACGGAAATGCAATACACTTAGCTTTAGAATCTGCCAAGGAGCTAGAGCAACACGGTTATCAGGCTGAAGTTATTGACTTGCGTTCATTGCGTCCATGGGATAAGGAAATGGTTTGCGAGTCGGCAAAACGTTGCTCCAGAGTACTTGTAGCACACGAGCACTATCTCAGTGGCGGTATAGGTGGCGAGGTGGCGGCAACGGTCACCAGCGAGTGTTTTCCGTGGCTGGATGCACCAGTTGCGCGGGTAGCGTCGAAGGACGTCCCAGTTGGCTTTGCAAAGAACCTCGAGAAGGCAATTTTGCTCAACGTTAACGACATCACGCAGGCCGCATTATCTACGTTAAAATACTGAGAATGTGAGAGGCTACATACACACTGTGTAGGAAACCTGACACCCCCTTAATTGCTTACAGTCTCAAGATCTTAGCAAGCGTTTGCGAACAAAATTTTTTTCCTCGAAGGAGAGCATCTTCTCCTCTATATTTGTAGGCTTGTTGATTAGGCTTCGTGTACTGTTTTGGCAGTGGCAGGCGCATGCGCCCGTGGCTTAATGGATAGAGCATTGGATTCCGGTTCCAAGGATTGGGGGTTCGAGTCCCTCCGGGCGTGCACATTTTTTTTCACCGTTTACGCATAATAGCATAACGAAAAGATGGTAGATCAAGTATCAGAACAAGTTCAAGAAAACGTAGAGCAGGCGAAGCCAAGTTTTGACCTGGGCAACTTTGTACAAACCAACCGAAATGCGCTCATCATTGCAGTCGTTGCAATAGTCGTTGCGGTGCTTGGTGTTAGTTATTATCGCAGTGTACAAAGCGCGAAGGAGCTTGAAGCCTCATTGGCTCTGAGCCGCATCAGTCCTTACGTTGAAGCCAACGATTACGAAAAGGCACTCAACGGAGACCCATCGAAGAAGATGCGTGGAAGTGACATCATTGGTTTGTTAGCCATCATCGATCAATACGGTTCAACGGGAGCGGGAAAGACTGCTGCTTTAGAGGCTGGAATTGCTGAAATGGCGCTCAACAAATTCGATGCTGCTGAGCAGCATTTTGAAGCTGCTAGCGGATCGGAGTCGGACGTAGTTCGGGCTTCAGCGATCGCTGGAACGGCTGCATGTTTAGAGCACAAGTCTCAATATGCAGATGCTGCAAAGACCTATGAAAAAGCCATAGCTATTTCGGACAAGATCAGCGGTAAGGACAAGTATTCCTACTACGCTGCACTATGTTTTGAGAAGGCAAATGACAAAGAATCTGCCATCAAGTGGTACAAAAATTTGATCCTCGAGTTCGAGTATTCAGAATTTTCATCAGAGGCTAGAGCCGGTTTAACAAGACTTGGCACAGTAGTTGACTAAGAATACTTACTTCTAGTCCCTGGTTTTCACCATCAACCTGGAAAATCTTATCAAAACGACATTCAAATTAGTTTTAATTAAATGTTTTAATCCATTCGGAGGTAGTATGTATAGTTGGTTTCGTTTAAGCGCGCTGCTCCTCGCATTTGCAATCAATTGCGTTGTCAGCGAAGCTCAACCCCTGCAGATCTTGTCAGGGACATTACCTGCGGGCGACGTTCGCGTGCTGGTAAGGGACAGTCTCTATCGCATCAACGGTCGATATACTGTTGCTGGAACTCTCGTTGTAGAGCCAGGAACAACCGTTGAATTTGTGGCCAATGGTCAGTTGATCGACTCAGTAGGTGGTCGTATCATTGCTGACGGTCGTGCTAATGCATCATATTCCGCAACAAACTACACGAACGTTACGCGTCCGGGTGGTGGTTTGGCATATGACTATTCCGACCCGGCATACTTTATGTCGTCATCGGTCATTTCACGCACAACGATGATTGAGCCGACAGTGGCTCCATCGAAGAATGACATTACATTCAACGTCATTCTGGATACGTTGACGCGTCGCATCGAGAATTTGCCTAGCCTTCCTGCTGATGCACAAGGCAAGTCGTATGTTCGTTGGCCAATTGCGGTTAACCCAGCTTCGGGTGCCACACCACCAACAAACCAGTTGTATTTGGCAGCTACCACTCCGACAATTGTTGGTTCAAATTCATACTACGACACAAAGTTTGTCGTTTCGTATGAGTACGCTTTGATGTGGATTACTTCCCGTTTGTCGAATCCAACCTTGGATCCAGCAATCAGAACCCGCGCATGGACACGTTTGAATTTCGCTAGCCCATCAGTCGGTGGTCCTGGCCGTGATCGCATTTTGTTCCTTGGTCGTGCTATCAACAGCTTCTCACGTGAGTGGGGACACATTGTAGTACTTCCAGGTGCACGTGCTGCATTCTTCCGTGATTGCGACTTCCAAAACTTCCGCAAGGACACAACAGTAAGCCGTCTTGGAATGTATAGCTCAACCACTGCTGGTGATCCAACATCATCAACAAGTTTGAACTTCGCTATGAATACCATGTTGAATGGTTCAGGTGGAGCTTTGAGCGTTCTTTCATCACGTACTTGGTTGGTTGGCTGTACCTTCAGCCGTAACATGGCGCGCTACCACGGTGGTGCTCTTCAATTCAACCAAGCTCCAATCGACAACAGCGGTGCTCAATATCCAGTAGCTCTCAGTGGTACTGGTGCTGCGGCACAACAATACAATGCACTTCCAGCTAACTACAGACCAGCAATTCTCGGCGCTGCAGCTAGCCCAACAGTCTCTTCTATTATCGTTAATCAGTACCTCTTCGAGCAGAACGCTAATCGTGTTGACTCATTGCTAGCTCCTCCACGTTCTAACGTAGACCCAGCAAACCCAACATATGTTCGCGCTCACGATAACCTCTATTATGGTGGTTTGAAGGAAATGGATGATCAAAATCGTCAGGCAGTTGACGACGGTCGTCTTGCTATCTATCTTGGTCGTGTTCGTCAATTGACCTTCACACAGAACAAGACACATCTTACAAACATTGCGCAGGTTGTTACCAGCCAAGGTGTTGTTGTAACAGACGACGAAACCAATCCTGCAACAACAGAATTGAACGCTAACTGGTCATACAAGAACCATTCATATGGTGGTGCTGTATATATCGGTGGTCGTTGGGCAATGGATATCGGTCTTGGTGTCAATGACTTCCAAGGTCGCGACTTCGTTATCTTCGATGCAAACAACGCACGCAACTTCCAAAACGAACTTTCAAGTGGTGTTACCACTGGTGGTTCAAAGGGTGGTGCTTTGTATGTAACTGGTGCAACATCATTGACCACAACAGGTCGCTATCGTTCGAACTCAACAGAAACAAAGTATTTGACAACATACAACGCTGCATCCTACAATCAGGGTGGAGCTGTTTATATGTCTTCAAATTCAGGTCGTATCATGCTTCGTGGCGGTCAAGATGTTCAAGTACCAATGTACATGACATCAAACTCAGCCGCTCGCGGTGGTGCTATCTATTCAGATGAAAACTTCAGCATTGATCCAAGCCATCCATCACCACACATTGGTGGTGCAAATGGTGACAACATTCTTGTTCGTAACCTTGGTTACAACATTAAGTTCCAGAACAATACAGCTAAGTACGATGGTGGAGCAATCTTCGCTAAGCGTAACTTCTTGATGTACGGTGCTGGTGGTGTTGTTAGCAATGTTATTCTTGGTTACTCACAAGCTCACCTCATTGAAATGAGTGGTAACACAGCTGGATATTCCGGTGGTGCTGTTGCTATTCACCTCAGAAGCACAGTAACAGAGCCAGAGCGCGCTTACTTGCGTTGCGTACGTAGCGTATTTGACAACAACCGCGTAGGTGAAAACCTTGACAGTGTTGGTCAATTGAGCGTTCGTGGTGGTGGTGCTATCTATTCATTGAATGCAGAACTTCAAACAGTTCAAGGTTGTGAATTCCACGCTAACCTTGCTCAAGCAGGTAATGGTGGTGCTATTGCTTTGGTTAATCCTAAGTCCTCCTTCAGCACAAGCTCAGGTGGAAACTTCCAACGTGTATTCTGTACAGACGTTGATAGCATTAGCTACGGTTCGAATCCAGCATTTGTTACTGGCTTCAAGTCAACCAACGAAGCATTTACATTCGCTCCTGGTGCAAACCAGTATCCAGCTCACGTACGTATGATGACACGTTTCCTTGACAATCGTTGCGTTGAAAACAATGCACGTATGGGCAAGGGTGCTACACAAGCTGGTTCGGTAACCATTACTCACCCAGGTTCAGGTGCAACAACAGGTCCAGATGCATCAATCGGTGGTTCTACACTTCAAGAAAACGGTACAGGTCTTGGTGGCGGTCTTTATATCCTAGATCAAATTACAGCAAGCCGTGCTGGTCGTCTCGACTCAGTATTCTTGAATCGTGTTCGTTTCCAAAATCAAAGCGCATACAGCGGTGCAGCTATCTACTCAGATAACTACGACTTGAAGCTTGTTATGCTTCGTTCATTGGTTGCTAACAATACAGCTACTTCAAGTGTAGGTGCTGATCAAAATGCTATCACTGGTCCAATGATCACAGCTGGTACACCACCAGTTAACTACAACTCAGCTTCAAGTGACTTGGCTGGCGCTATCATCTACGGTGAAGCAATTGGTCCTGTACCATTCGCTAGCTTTAGCCGTGCTGCTAACTCAATGTTTGACAACAATGCTCGCTTCTTGATTCGTTATCCAGATGCTCCAAACACAAAGGGTATCTTCGCTGGCACAACCGGTATCGGTTATGGTGGTGTTGACTCATTGAACGGTAACTACTGGGGTCACACAGAAGCAAACGTTACAACACGTGTTTATCGTTATGATGGCAGTGGTAACGTTTCTGATTCACTTCCACAGGAAACCTTCTTCGTTGCTGGTAACGGTACACAGCAATTGAGCTTCGTTCTTAACGGAACAGGCAAGCAGCAAGGTCCTTTTGAGAGCATTTTCCGCTACTCATATACAGCTATTCCAATGTTGAACGGCGCTGATGATAAGACACCAGCAGCAGTTTCAATTCCAGAAAAGCTCTTGCAACAAGGTCGCATCTATGATAGCTTTGATAAGGGTACAGACATCAAGACCGCTGACTACACCAAGCGTCGTATGTCTCCAATCGAAGACTTCGCAGTTGGTATTCCAACTACATTGAGCCGTTTCTCAGATCCAAATCAACCATCATTCAACAAGTATGTAAAGCGCTACACACGCAATCCATTTGTTGCTGAAGTTGATACAAACATGGCTAAGCTTCAAACAGAGTATAAGGGCGATCACCCAATCGGTTACCCACTCTTCTTGGAAGCTAAGGCTGACTATACATCAGCATCAGAGTTGTTCTCAAACAATGATGTTCGTTCAATTAACGAAACAGTATTCTTCGTTATCAATACAGCAACTGGTGATTACATCCGTGTAAATCTTTCACAAGTTGACCCAACAAGCGAAACATTCCGTTCACGTGTTGACATCGTTCCAGATTCAACATTGGGTGGTCGTATTGCTGGTGGTTACCAAGTACGTCGTAACGCTGAAGGTCTTGCTAACTTTGGTACAGATCTCGCTTCAATCCTTGCAGCTATCAAGCGCAATCCAGAAAACGAAGATGCAGGTACTCTGCAAGGTCGTAAGTATGATGCAGTTGGTACAAACAATGATCTTGGCGGTAACGGTTTCGCATATTCAAACCGTCCAGCACTTCCAACATCAAACATCGATGGTTTCGGTCGTAACATCGTAACCTACTTTGCAGGTGAGCGTTACAATACGATCCCAGCTAAGGTTGGCGATCAACTCGCTATTGTTTCCCGTTCAGCTCTTTGGAGAGAAGTAGGAAGCAACAACGATGCGTTTGCAGGTGCATTGATCTTTACAGTTGGCGCAACAACACCAGCTCCAGTTTGGACAGGTAACAAGTTGAGCACAGCCAACCCAACAAATGCTAATGGTAGTCCAGTTCCTCCTATCTTCAAGAACAAGATCTTTGTTTCAGAAGATAGAACATATCCACGTGATGCTTCAGACATCTCCCGTGCTCCAGGTCGTGATACCATCTTTGCTATCACCGCTCGTGATACCAATAAGTTCTACGATCCACGCTCGATTCTTGACGGAACAAAGTACTCCCAACTTTCATACGGCTGGTCAGTTGATGCAAACTCAGGTTTGTCACACTGGCTCAAGGCTGATACCATTGCAGCAAATGTTGGTGGTGATGAAACAGCATGGTGGCAAGCACACGGTCGTGTTAGCCTCAAGGGTACACCAAGCAATCCATACGTAGTTCCTGAAGGTGAATGGGTTAATGTTACAGCTCGCAACTTCCCACCATCAGCTGCAACCATCGATTCGATGAAGGCTGCTGGGGTAGCTGCAGATGTAATCGCTAAGTACATCTACTTGTACCCATCATACTATGCTAACCAATCATACGATGCTACAAACGCTCGCTGGTTGCAACAAGATACCGTTAACTACGGCTGGGGTGCTGATACAACCTATCGCTTCCGCGTCTTTGTTACCGATAGCCTTCCAGTATTCACAGCTGGTACATTCTCTTGCGAAGCAAACAATCGCCTCTATGCTAACTTGACAGACAGTCTTCGTTTCAAGGCTGACTTCAACACAGATGATGAAGCAGAAGATGCTGCAGCAGAGCGTGATGGCTGGCAGTTCAAGTATGGCCGTACGTCATACAACTGGTTGTCAGAGAACAGAACATCGGATACATCATTCGACCAAGTCGTTCAAGTTCGTCCATCTTGGTTGGCTGGTAAGTACCTCCGCAAGTACACAAACAGCGGTCAATTAGATCAGTTCGGTTCAGACTTTACAACACAAGGTCAACTGGCTGTAGCAATCGATTCAGCAACTGCTATTGCAGTTCTTAGCCCAATCCAGCGTTATCACAATTCATTGAATACAGATACTGTATTCACGATCGTAGCTAACGATGGCCACGGTGGAATCTCAACATTGAACCGTATTATCGTTGTTAACGTTGCTCCTACAATTTTGACAGAAAGTCTGCCAGATGCTTGGGAAGATGTTGACTACAACAAGACACTTACAGGCGATACAACCTATATCCGTGTAAGCGATCCTAACTTCGGTCAGCGCCAAACATATGAGTTGATCTATGCAGGCGACCCACGTAAGACAATCGCTCGTGATGGTTGTTTCGCAGAAGCAGGTTCATGGGATATCAGCAATGCTGCTACTCCAGCTTGGTTGAAGATCAATCCAATCAGCGGTATGTTGTTCGGTACACCACGTGTTACCGATACCAAGATGCCAGATACAACCGTAACCGTTACAGTATTCGTACACGATGACGGTCCTAACGGTGGATTGACCACAGTGAAGACCTTGACACTCAAGATTCACGGTGTAAACCATAACCCACATGTATTCCAAACGCCACAAGTATTGTGTCGCTCAAACGGTGACAATGTTAACGATACCATCAAGGTAACTGACGTTGATCTTCGTCGTTCAGAAACCGTCAATCTTCGCATCATCAGCAACCACCCAGGTCTCAAGATGACACCTGAGTCAATCAATGGTGCATTGAGCATGGATACAGTATCCGTTGCAGTTACAGGTACATTGAACGTAACACCTTACAAGGCAGTAGATACAATCAAGGTTGAAGTAACTGACATCCATGGCGGTGTTCCAGATACTCTCAAGTACATCATCCGTGTTTCCGAGTCAACCGTATTCACATCGAATATTGTTATCGCTAACAACAAGGGTGCATTTGAAACCTTGAGCTGGGGTACTGGTACCAAGGCTACCACTGGTGATAACTCAACCAAGGGTGGTATTGGTCACTTGGACAGCAACTACTGTGAATATGAATTGCCTCCAATGACCTACGTTGACGTATTCGACGCTCGTTGGGCAGTTCCTCAAACAAACGGTATGCTTCGCAACTTCTTCCCAGCATGTGCATCCGGTGACAACGGCGTAGAAATCTACAAGGGTCGTTACCAAGCAGGTGGTGTTGTTGGTAATCAGGATGAGTACTATCCAGTTACCTTCAAGTGGAAGATGTCAGAAGTTCCAAAACGTACAGACACACAAAAGAACCCATGCGGTGGTACATACTACCTGATGGACGGTGTTGGTGGTTCACTCTTCGCAGTAGACATGGCTAACGGTAACTTCCGTACACAAAGCACATCAGACTATGATGTTATTGTTGCTGGCGATGAAGTTACACTTATCCAAAAGCGCTCTGCAGTTAGCTCATTCGTAATTCTTTGGGATGAAGCATCACCAGTTGGTGACGATGTAGATAACCTCTCAATCAGTCTTGATCCAATCGTTCCAAATCCAATGAACGGATCAGCAAAGGTTAGCTTCAACGTTCCAACAGCAAGCAGTGTACAAATCGACGTCTTTGATAACCTTGGTAACAAGGTCCAAACCATTGCAAACCGTCAGTTCCAAGCTGGTAAGGCTGAATTGATGTGGGATGGCCGTGGATCAAACGGTTCAGAATTGCCATCAGGCTCTTACACCATTAAGATGTCTGTCGGTGCATTCAGCGCTGTACAAAAGGCAATCATCGTACGCTAAGAATCGCTTCTAATGGGCTTCCCTTCGGGGAAGCCCATGATGAAGATCTCCTTATGAAATTAAATTTTTTAAAATATCAAGGACAAACTGCTATGAGAAAAAGTACTCTTCTTGCAGCGTTGGCTCTTACACTGTTTAGCTTCTCGGTTCAGGCTCAGATCTATACAGAGTTCGATCCGCCCACGCGCAAGGGCAATCGCCCCTATACACCGCTACCAACAGCTGGGTCAACGGTGTACAGTGCAAGCCAATTCACAGTGCCACCTAACGTCGATCCAGACGATGGGTTTACTTCAGCTCAATTGCCTTTCCCATTCGAATACAACGGAACCGTATATAACTGGATCCTGATCAATGTGAACGGTTTTATTATGATGTCTACCGACGGCCAAATTCCGATCGGCGTTGTTGGACAACAAGTTCAAACTCGTTTGTTTGATGGCTCACAATTCCCAAGAAACGTTGTTGCTCCTTTCTGGGGTGATCACTTTTTCCGCACGAACGAAGTTGGTTACACGGCTTCTTCTGTGTTGAGTGGTGTTGCTACCGTTAATGGTCGCACAGCATTCTGCGTTGAATGGAAGAACCTGAACATCAACGACAAGTCATTGCCAGCTTCTGTTGGTAACTTCCAAGTGTACTTGTACAAGCAAGACAATGTGCCTAACAACTACCAAGGTGACATTGAATTCGCTTACGGTCAAATCGGAAACAATGCAGGAAACGTTGTAACCCGTAATGCTTCCGTTGGTATTAAGGGAAGCACACCTCAAGGTGACTGGCTCAACGCTTTCTACACACAGAACACACCTTCATACCGTTCAACACAATTGTCGGTATCTTGGCAACCTTCTGGTGGTAGCGATACCATCATCGTTTTCGCTGCTAAGCCACGCTTGCGCTTGAACGTTTGGGGTGATGGTGATGCTGACTTCTCACAAGCAGCTGGCTCACGCCACTACAGCCTTCCACAGAACCAATATGTAACAGCAAACGATGCGTTGGTTATTCTTCGTTCCGTTGCTACAAACAAGCCACTTGATTCCCTCGTAAAGAGAATGGCGTTCAAGGGTGATGTTGATCACAATGGTCGTTTCTACTATTCAACACGTAACCAATCGAACACTGCTGATACAGCATTGTATAGAAGAGAAGTTCGTTTTAGAACCGCTATGCCTCGCCCAGACCTAACTCTGAACGAGCATTTCACATCACTGGCTTCCGCAAGTGCACAAGATAGTTTGCTTCGTTTGCAAACCTTCAACATGCCAAGCGACAACTCATTAGACTACGGTTCTATTTACTTCCAAGTAAACGCATATGATGCTGCATTGATTATGCACTATCTAGGTGGTCGCGTTATTACGCTTCCATGGACACTTGACACCATCGTTCCTTTCGGCAAAACCGTTGGAATGAACGAAGCTGCAAGCAATGTTGCGTTTGACAACGTTACTCGCAATGCTGATGGTACAGTTCGTGTTCCAGTATATCTGAATGGCAATCGTAACGGTGCAGTGAGTGCTGTATTCAATGTTAACGGCGAAATCGTTTCCGTTGAAAATGCACTTCTCAACGTTGTCAGTGTATTCGATGGTTCAAAGGTTGCAATCGCTGGTTCAGTCAAGGCAGATGCAAGTGAGCCAATCGCATATGTTAACGTTCGTACAAACGCGCAAGAACTTCAATTCAATAACGTTGAATTCAATGGCGATGCACGTCAAAACCAAAGCGTTAGCATCAACAGTTTGACAAACGAAAGCAATTCACTCATCGCAGTTGGTGCGCCAAATCCTGCTTTCAATAGCAACACTGTTAGCGTAACAATTCCAGCTAATGGCACATACTCATTGAAGGTCTATGATATTCTCGGTAACGAAGTGAATACACTTGCAAACTCAACATTTAGCAAGGGTAGTTACAGCTTTACATGGGAAGGTCGTACAGCAGCAGGTGCAATTGCTCCAGCTGGTGTTTACTTCTACAAACTGGTAGGCGAAGGCGTTAATGCAATTAACACAGTTGTCATCCAAAAGTAAGTTTTTCGTTCTCCTGGCGGCGAGTGTCTTCACACTCGCCGCCGTTGGAGCGAAAGCTCAACGTGCTTTGGATCTAAAGTTGGAATGTGACAGGACGGTTGATCTTTGCAGTACGGATAGCACCTTTATTCTGACTTGTTCAGTTGGATCGTTGGTAGCCGCAGATAGTGTCCTACTTTATGACATTAGACTTGGCTTTCCTGCAGATAAAGTATCCTTTCGACAGGTTCTCTTCACTAATACCTTAAGTGAGGGGCTTGAAAACAAGGACTATAATGCAAAGACAAGTGGTGAGATACGAGTGTATGGCTTCAACTTGTTTAAGCCTATAGTCGGATCAAAAGTGCTTTTTGCCGTTCAATTCAAGCTGAAAGCGAGTTGCACAGACTCAACGACGATTGATTTTGCTGCACTGCCTGAATTGAATGCCGAGGCAAAAGTGTATATCAATTCTCTGTCGAAGGTTGTTGTACCTGCGACCATAGTTGATAGTCGGTCTAGATCTTTGAATTTTAACTTCTCAAACGACACTATTGTATTTACAAAGTTTGATCAAACGCAGTCTTTTGAGTGTAGAGCACAAGTACCGGCAGAAGCAAGTTTACAGTTCGTAGACATTGCTCTCGAGTACAACACCTTACACTTTCGTTTGAACAAGCTGGAGGCGGTAAATACGACAGATTCAGTTCTTTTTGACACAACGCAGATTCCGCATAGAGTTCATTTACGACGAATAGATGGATCTATGTTAGGACAGAACTTCGGCTTTCGAGCTGAAATGCTAGCAGTTGATAGCTCAGTGAAACAACAGAGTTTGCTGATGGCTAGGCTACTAGGAAAGAGCAGTTGCGCATGTGTTACAAGAGACACAGCTGATTCTGTAGTGGTTATCACCAATATCAGCACAAGCACCTCGCAGAATGTCAGTAACACTGACTACGTACTCAGAAGCGATGGTGACGTTTGGGAACTTAGAAATATGACGGAGAGCAGCGTTGAGCTTTATGTCTATACACTTCTTGGAGCACTGGTGCTTCAAGAACAAATCGAAGCAACAACTTCGATGGCTATAGACAGATCAAAGTTGCCAAAAGGACCTTGTTTCATTCGTTTGCAAAGTCCGCAGGGTAGGTTTATACAGCATTTGAAATTCAATTAAATTATTTTTATTACTCATTATCACGCAGGAGTAGTTATGTACAAAGGGTATTCCTTGCACAGTGCAGCTCGCAGACTATTTGCAGCAGCGCTGTTTGCAATCTGCGCATTCTCTGCAGGAGTGAATGCACAGCAATATGTTCCCCAAACCCCAAGGTTGAGCCTTGTGGGAGGCGAAGGTGATTACAACCACGCCTGGTATCCTGATGGTCGTCTGTGGGCAACCGCAGCTGGCAACAATGGTCCTACAGAGATCATTCTTCCAGTATTTATTAAGAACTGTTGGCAAAGCCGCGGTCAATACACAGTGCAACCAATCTATAGCTTCAACTTCAAGTTGCAGTATGATAGCACTGCGTTAAAGCCAGTAGGCGTTATGAGCCGTGGTCCTTGGATTCAAGGTAATCACCCTAACGTTCAGTTCACCAAAGCTGACAGCGCTGCGTTGACAGAAGGCTGGCAGTTGACATGGGATGATGCTGTTGATTCGACCTATCAAGTACAGAACGGTCTCATCTCAGCAAACAACCCAAACCGTTTGCGTGGTAAGAGAATTCGTATCGCTGGTCTGGGTTCACGCCCATTGCCAACAACCGGTAGCGGTATCGATTGTAACTCATTCGAATATCGTCCTCTTATTTATGTAAAGTTCCAAGTTCTTGGACGTCCAGGTAGTGGTGTTAGCGATGTGTCGCCAATGATCATTACAACAGACTCTATTTACTACAACAACATGAACGCGGTTAAGGATTCACCATTCCCTGGTGACATTGCTTACCCGCAACCACAACCTTTGGATCGCGTTGTAGCAGGTATTGATTACACTCGTATTGGTATTGAGCCATCAGCTGTAAATACTATTACAAAGGGTATGATGTATGTTCACATCCGTGATCAATTCCAATTTGACTTCTTACCAAAGCCAACGGGTAATCCAAACGAAACATCTGTTACGCAATTGGGTGACACATTGTTCTCATTAACCCGCGTTATTCCTTTTGATCCAGTTCTTCAACAAGGTGTTGGTCAGGCTATCACTGCAATTCAAGTATTGCTAACACCAGACGGTGTTCGCGCTAACAACATCATTGTTGAGTCAGATCAACCTTGGTTGATGTTCAAGACACGTGGCGCTAAGAATCCAATTCCAGCTCCAACACGTCTTGGTCGTATTGCATATATCGATCGCGGTATCCTCGGACCACCAAATGGTCTCGGTTACCCAGATGTTCAGAACGGTCCATTCCCTAACCAGATCGACCCACTTCTCAACTTCGACATTATCTGTGACCCAAGTCAATTGGCTGACGATCCAAACCCACAAACACCATCAGAGTATGCTGGTCGTTATATCGGATACATCACATTCCGTTCTTTGACAGCACAATTCACCCCGGTTCGTTTGAAGGTAGAATTCCTTGTTGTTCGTACACCAGATGAAACATACAATGGTGCACCTCCAGTAGATGATCGTGCAAAAGGTATGTGGATTAACGTTCGTAACTCAGCTCCAGTTCCAGTATCATCTAACTTGATGTTCGGAACAGGTCTTCGCGCTACCTATGGTGTTGACTCTCTCTTTGGTGAGTTTGCATACGAAACCTTAGACGCGAATAGCTTCTATGCTCGTTTCTTCCAAATCGCAACCCCACGTGACACATCAAACGACGACATCAAGGCACAATTGAATGGCTTTGGTGATATCACTGGTGTGTTTACATCACGTGATGTTCGCAACGTGTTTGAAGACACAACATTGGTTTACCAATGTCGCTTCAACGCTGGTGCTCCAAACTACTATCCTATCGTGTTGACATGGGACGTTAATCAGTTCCCAACGGGATCACAACTCTATCTCCGTGATACAGAAAACGGTTCTCTCTTCGGTGTAGATATGCGTTTGGCTACTCCAGTACCAGGTGCAGGTCAGTTGATGTCATACACCATTCGTGATGAGCGAATCACAGCATTCGATATTGAATACACACCAGCTCGCGCTCGTATTCAACAAAGCTATGCTCAAGGTTGGAACTTTATTTCTTTGCCAGTACGTCCTTCTTCAAGCGATTATCGCACAATTTGGCCAAACGTACCAGCAGCTCCAATTAAGTATGCTATCTCTTACTATCAGCCAGAATTGAATCCATCAGTTGGATATGGCTACTTCCTCCGCTTCCCTAAGAAGGATACCCAGGTTATTTCTGGTCTTCTTGTAAAGCGTATTACCAAGGATGTATACCCAGTTCACTTGTATCAAGGTTGGAACACTATCGGTGCATTGTCTGTACCAGTAGCTGCTGAAAACGTTAAGTATGACGGTGTTGGAACTGGTGCTCCTCCAAATCAACTTAGCGGTGTATACGGATACGAAACAGATCGTGGATACCGTGAAGTATCTGAGTTGCAACCAGGTCGTGGTTACTGGGTGAAGATGTCTGACGAAGGTTTCTTGAACCTCGTTGCACCAATCACAAAGAACGGCGCTAGTTCAACATCAGATCGCGAAACCATTTTGAGCACAAGCGCTAAGATCCGCATCAGCGATGCTGCAGATCACAACGGTGTATTGTATGCAACAGAAGGTCGCTCACAGTTCGCTAACGGTCGCTTCGACTTACCACCTGCACCACCTGCAGTTGACATGTTCGATGCACGTTTTGCTTCAAATAGCTATGTAAGTGCTAGCGAAAGCCCAGTTATTCGTCTACAAGGTGTTGAATACCCAGTGACACTCCACATTTCGGACAACACTTCTTCATACACAGTTGTAGATGCACAATACGGTATCGTATTGGGTGATTTGAATGCTAACCACAACTCAGTTGTTATTAGCGACGAGCGTATGAATTCGGTTCGCCTTTTGAATAACAAGTCAGCGAACACTGACTATTCGTTGAATGCGGCACCAAATCCAAGCAACGGTCGTACACAAATCAGCTACACATTGCCTGAAACTCAGGTTGTCAGCATCAAGTTGTATAACGCTATGGGTCAGGAATTGCGCACTCTGGTTAACGGTCTCGTTACCAAGGGTGATAGCAGCTTCGACCTTGACGGTAGCGATCTCGCAAGTGGCTCATACCTCGTGAAGATCGTTGCTAACAACTATGTTGCAACACAAACGATTACAATCGTTCGCTAAGAGTTTTTCGCTTCGGTTCTATTCTTGGGCAACGGACTCATCCGTTGCCCATTTTTTTTATCAGTGCAATACGAACACTATGAAATACATCCTTTTTATAATGCTGCTGTTTGCAGCAAGCGCTCATCTGCAGGCTTCGCAGGCGAAAAGAGTTGAGACGATCATTTCCTTAAAGAATGAAAATGGCGATATAGCCTCAGTAATCTTTGGTCTTGATAGCACCGCAACAAAAGGTCTCGATGCAAGCTTAGGTGAGTTTGCTATACCAGGCTTTCCACCTTCTCCAAGTGGCCTTCAGGCTTTTTTGACGTTTGAAGACAGCGGCTCCGGGGTTTTGTCATACAAAGACTATCGTCCATTCCGCAGTACCTCATCGTTCAACGATACATTTCAGTTAGTCATGACTCCCTCGACCGATGCTAGTAGGGGGTCAAAGATTGTCTTTCTTTGGGCCTACCCAACGGATCCTAACATCGATAGTATCATTATCAGTGACCAGTTAGGTGGAGTGATTAAGCGCTTCAAACTTGACAAACGTGAAGCCGATACGATCAAAGGCAATGAACAGAACTTGGAGTCCTATCGCATCATTGTATTCTACAACATCAAAGTCGTAAGCGTAGATGACGAAGGTACATCTTTGGCGCAGTGCGAAACTTCAATTGTGTGTAGAGACGGTTTTGCTCATCTCTCTAATGAGCTGCTCGCCGAAATGAGCGGCACAAACGCGCAGTTGTTTAATCAAGGCGGACAACTCATTCGCACGATTGAAGTCAAGAAACAACTTGATCTACAGTCTCTGCCTTCTGGTGTGTATTTCCTACAATGCAACGGAGCAAACACAGCTACGAAGACTCTACGATTACTCAAGGAGTAGGTGGAAGCTACTGCCGAAAGCTAAGGGATGCACGTGATACGCACGTACATCCCTTTTTATTTACGCGTGGCCGCTTGCAATGCCAGCGATCGCAAGGCGAGACAAGAAGCGAACCATTTAGTTCGCCGAAAGTCTCACTAGGTGTTCTTACATGACTACAGCTTCCGTACAGACTTCATTATGCTCCCCAACAGGAGACGAAGGGGCACATAGTTGTATCATAGACGTCCCCATAGGTCAAGCAGAATCACCAGAACTTTAGTGTGCAGTAGAGCGAAGCTCTACTGCTATAAAGAGAAGTAGTACCGACGGCTATGGTAGTTGGTAGCCAAGGGAAAGATGAGGACTATTGAGGAAGTAGCATGACGCGCGTTTGTAAAGATTTCTGAAAGTGTATCTCAATGTGCGACGAAGCCTGATAGCTGTTGCACACGAACTCTGGTGCTAGTCAGAATGAGAGGCCAACAAAAAAGGCAGAACGAAAGTTCTGCCTTATAGAAAAAACTAGGGAGTGATGTAGGAGGACTGCGGGCATGAGAGTCTGAATCATGATCTGTCAGTACCCCATCTGAAAAGAGTGTGACAAGCTTAGCGGATAATTGTGCCTTGCCGCTCTGGACTTGTAGACACAATGCTAACGGGTGCGCCGCAAAAGGTCTCAATGAACTCAATGTACTGCTGTGCTTCCAGAGGCAACGCACTGTAGCTCGCCACATTATCCAGGGAGCAGTTCCATCCTTTGAACTCCTTGTATTGCGGTGTGAGAGTGTCTAGTACTGATACACTTGCTGGGAAGCTCTTAAGGTCTCGCTGACCCTCATTGTAGCCTACACAGACTTTAAGCTTCTCAAAGCTACTGAGGACGTCCATCTTCGTCAGGGCGATCTCACTAATGCCATTCACCATGACAGAGTACTTTAGAGCCATGAGATCGAGCCAGCCACAGCGACGGGGACGTCCGGTAGTAGCCCCAAACTCCGCACCAACACTGCGTAACTTCTCGCCCTCAGCATCATGAAGCTCAGTAGGAAATGGTCCATTGCCTACACGAGTAGAGTACGCTTTGACCAGCCCAACAATGCGTTTTACTGAAGTAGGAGGTAGACCCAAGCCAGTGCATGCGCCGCCGCTTGTAGGATTCGAGCTTGTAACGAATGGGTATGTACCATGATCTACGTCTAACAAAGCGCCTTGAGCACCTTCAGCGAGAATGCGCTTGTTTTCAGCAAGAGCAGTGTTGAGATAGTGCGTTGTATCCGTCACATAGGGATCTATATAACTATCGAACTCAAGGTATTCAGCAACAATCTTCTCGACATCCATCATCGTTGCTCCATAGACCCTTTCAAGCAGAGTGTTCTTCTCCTCAAGGTTTGCGCGAAGCTTTGCTTCGAAACCTTGGCGATCGAGTAGGTCTACAACGCGGATTCCAACTCTGCTATACTTGTCGATATAGGCAGGACCTATGCCACGACCGGTCGTACCAATGGCAGCGTCGCTACTGCGCTCGCGGACTTGGTCGAGTAGCTTATGGTAGGGCATAATAAGGTGCGCCTTGTGGCTGATAAACAATCTTCCCTGAACGCTTACACCTGCTTGCTCTAACATCGTGATCTCGTCGCGAAGTGCAACAGGATCGACAACAACTCCGTTGCCGATGACACATTGCACACCATCGCGGAGGATGCCTGAGGGAATCAAGTGCAGAACGGTTTTCTTTCCTTCGTGCACCAAGGTATGTCCTGCATTTGCACCACCTTGATAGCGAGCAACAATGTCGATGTCTGCACTCAGTACATCAACGATCTTGCCTTTGCCTTCATCGCCCCATTGGGCACCAACTACGATTGTAACGCTCATGATAAGTAGAGATAACATAATAAAGCCCCGACTGCGATGTGCGGTCGGAGCTTTGAGTTGTTGATTAATAGTCGGTTGTAACTACGACTGTTGTTGCGAGTTGTTGTCATCTTCAATAAGAAAGACTGAATCGAGGTGCGTCATACGAAGCAAGCCCTTTACGTTCTCGGGAACATGTGTAAATGCCAGAGTGCCGCCTGCTCGCTTCATTGTACTATGGCCAGCAACCAGCATCCCCAAGCCAGAACTATTCATGAGCTCAACAGCTGAGAGGTCAACAGTAACCTTCGAGGTTCCTTTTGATACCAGCTCGCGGATGTGCTCTGAGAAATTGACAGCATCACTCCCGCCAAGAACCTTGGCGGGAAGAGTGATGATGTAAGTGTTTTGATCTTGCGACATGTTGTTCTGCGATTCTTAGGCTTGTGAAGCTGCGAGTTCTTTTTTGTACGGTGTTTCCAAATCTTGCTTGCGAACGGTTTCAAGGAACCAAACTACAAAGGCGCTAGCGACATAGATGGATGAATAGGTACCAGTGATAATACCAACAAGCATGGTGAAGGCAAATCCGTGAAGAGCTTCGCCACCGAGAACCAAGATTGTTAGAAGTACCAAGACTACTGTTACGACCGTATTGATAGTACGACTTAGTGTTTCGTTGATCGAGAGATTCATAAGAGAAATCAGCGACAAGCCTTTGTGCTTAATGCGATTCTCTCGAATACGATCGAAAATAATCACGGTGTCGTTGATCGAGAAGCCAGCAACTGTAAGGAGTGCGGCTAGCACGCCCATGTTGAATTCCAAATTCAAGATCTCAAGCTTTTGGAAGATGATTACCATACCGAAAGAAACACAGACGTCGTGCACAAGAGCCACAACAGCTCCAAGACCGAAGACGAACTCAAATCTCAAAGCGATGTATACCAAAATGGCGAGTGCAGCGAGGACCAGTGCTAAAAGTGCCTTTGTCCGCAATTCACTTCCCACTTTAGGACCGATAAGGTCATCTTTCTTTACGATAACGTTTTCATTTGGGTACGCCTTGCGAAGCGCGTTCACAATAGTAGCAGATGGCTTTTCTTTGCCAGTTACTGCAACCTCAGAAACACGAATAAGAAACTCATTTGGCTTTCCGTAGGATTTGATTTCTGCGTTTTCGAAGCCAGACTTCTCGACGAGCTCACGTACCATGGCAGTTTGTTGTGGGTTCGAGAAGGCGACAGCAACTTCGCTACCACCAATAAAGTCGATACCCATACGAATGCCAGTAACCGACAATCCAAGGCCCACAAGATTGAGGGCAATGGATAGAAAGAAGAAGAACTTTCTCTTATTCAAAAAGTCAATTTTGGTTTTACCGAAAAATTCCATGATTGTCCTCAGTTCAGATTAAGAATGCTTTTGGGTGGTATAATGTTCGCCAAAGCTGAGCGTTGCACCCGGCTTACGATTGATAAGGACTTCGATGATAGAGCGAGAAACGATGATACCGGTAAACAAGGTTGAAAAGATACCGATCATCAGCGTTACTGCGAATCCCTTGATAGGACCGTAACCGAATCCCATAAGAATGAAGGCGGTGATCAATGTGGAAACGTGTGAATCAATGATAGGCGGCAAGGCATGCTTGAAGCCCTCATCGACTGCTGCACGAAGGGTGCGATGGTGCTGCGTTAGCTCTTCACGAATGCGCTCGAAAATGATAATGTTCGCGTCTACTGCCAAGCCGATCGTCAGAATGATACCCGCAATACCTGGCAAGGAGAGTGTTCCACCGAATGCTGCCAAAGCGGCAATGTTCAGTGCAACGTTGATCATCATCGCAACATTCGCAACGATACCAGCGGTTGAGTAATAAACCGTCATGAAGAGAACTACAAGGACAAATGCAATAACAGAAGCCCACATTCCGTACTTAATGGAGTCTTCACCAAGTGAAGGACCAACCAAACGCTCTTCAATAATCTTTACTGGTGCCTTGAGAGCTCCGGCTTTCAAGATAATCTTGAGCAGTTTAGCTTCTTCAATGTTTGCCATACCGGTGATCTGTGAGCGACCTCCCGTGATCTTGTTTTGAACCGTTGGTGCGCTATATACTTCGCCGTCAAGAACGATAGCTACACGCTTTTCAATGTTAGCGCCCGTTATGCGTGCCCAGCGCTCAGAACCTTCGTCGTTCATTTGCATGTCGACGATTGGACGATTGGTTGTTGGGTCGAAATTCTCGAATGCATCAACAATGACTTCGCCTGTTAACTCAGATTCACGCTTTACCACATACATGCTGTATGCAGGGTTTGCTGAGTTTTCCGAACCGCGAAGTGGCTTTGCATCAACAACAACTTCAAGATCACCTGGAAGCAAGCGACGGATGTCGTCACGCTTGAGATATGCAAGGATAAGCTTCTTGCTCTTGTCGTCCGTTGTATAGAAGTACTCAGCATTTGGTGGCAATTGTGGCAGCGTCTCCTTTAAGAATGCGAACTCCTGTGGCTTCGCTTTCTTGTTTACCATGAACTGAGCGCGGAAGAGCGAGGTGAATGAGTGTTCACGCAAGAACTTCTCACGCTTTTGCTCATCAGACAATCCAGCGTATGGATCCTTAATCTTGCCACTATCGTTTGCAGCTGTTGCGGTGCTGTCAGCTTTAGCTGAGTCTGACTTCACCGTCTGTGTACTAGCGGTTGTTGTTGAGTCAACAGCAGTGCTGTCGGTCTTTGCAACAGCCGTTGTATCCTTCTTGCCAGAATTCAGGCGCTCTAGATACTCGTCGATGTTCAAAAAGGCTTTGAGTACATCTCCGCCTCCACGAACAAGTTTGAAATCCAAACGAGCGGTGTGCTCAATGAGCTCGCGCATTTGTGCTTCGTCCTGTACACCAGGCAACTCGAGGAGAATGCGACGTGTTCCTTGCTTCTGAATGGTTGGCTCTGCCACACCAAACTTGTCAACACGTGAGCGGATTACTTGCAATGCTTGATCCACAGCTTCTTCTATGTCGCGGGAAAGCTTTTGCAGAATCTTCTCTTCTGAAATTTCTTTGATATCAGCCAACGAATAGTAGTTGATCAACGTCTTGCCCTGCGGCCTGGCGATTTCATTAAAACTACGCTTGAAAATATCAATCACTTGCTCGTCACTGTGCTCAGACAACTGTTGTGTCTTCGCAATGACTTGCTTGAATACATCATCTTCTCTCGAGCTCTTATCAGCTGCTTCTTCAAGAAGCTTTACCGCATCGACCTCAAGGGTGACATACATACCGCCACGCAAATCCAACCCCAGCTTAAGGGCTTGCGCACGATTATTCTTTAACGACTCTGAATTCTTTTGATCCCAATTTGCTAACGCGTTCTTATCGATGCTGGTATCGACGGCGCGACGTGCCTTTTCAAGCGACGAAACACGCCATGTTGGATAGAGTAGAAATCCAACAAAAACGAGCGGTAAAGCAATGATCAAATATCTGCGAACGAGACCTTTCAAGGACAACTCCGATTAGGAATGAACAATAGCTTTGATTACTGATAAAATGACACGCAATTTACCTGAAAAGACGCTAATAGACAAGGCAGAATGGCGGTGGAGAAGTCGAGAAATTCTTGCGATCAGGGCACTTATGCTCGACTTCCTCCGTGAAGCTAGCTCTTTTACAAGCAACGGCAGGTTCTTTTGACTTGAGCGCTTTTTCTTCTTGCTAAGTGTGAATACCAGGATTCAATGGTTGTGGAGCTCTTTGTCTGGATAGAGGGAAGTGAAACAACTGCGAATTTGTTGAGAAATGGGGTGTTTTTGAGGTGTATCGCAGGCTAGAAACAGGAGAAACGCTTCTCAACTACTCAGGTTGGCAGAAATTTTTTGAGCTGATTAAACTCTAGCCCAAGGTGCTTAGTCATAGCTAACGAAAACGCGCTGATAGAATTCTCGAGATTGCATCGCTTTACCCATTTTTATTAAAACCATTTTTTGAAAGGATTTGTTATGAAAAAGTCTCTGCTCAGCCTCTTGGCTGTCTTCGTTTTGGGTTCGGCTGTCATGTTGGCAAACGACCCTCCACCAGCAAAGCCAAAGCTGACACCTGAGCAACAAGCCAAGGTAGAAGCGGCAAAGGCAAAAATTCAAGATGCCAAAGCTGAAAACCAAAAGGCGAAGGAAACCATGAAGGCAGCAAAAGCTGCAAAAGAAGCTGGCAATATGGATGAAGCCAAGAGCTTGCACCATCAAGCAAAGTCTGAACACAAGGAAGCACGCAAGGATGTAAAGCAGGCAAAGAGCGAAATCCGCGAATTGCGCCGCGAACTCCGTCAACAACGGAAAGACAAGTAAGTCTTTGCCTTGCGATAACAGATGCGCAGTGAAGACTGTTGGAACGACGCAGCTTCCTGTCGCAAATAGCATCGTAGTTGTAGCGAAATCCTACAAAGAAAAAGCCCGACGAATCACTTCGCCGGGCTTTTTTGTGAGCGTCTAACATCTCAGACCGTTGCTCTACATTGACCTTTCTCTGAGTACCAGGGTGGAACCGGAAGTCGCAAGCCTATGGCATGCAAGTATCCTATTTCATTGGGGTTTGCTCCGCATCTGCTGCAACAAAAGCCACGATAGCCATAGCCGCAGCACACTGATTGAGTTCCAGTGGATTGAGCTTGTCCATGGTGTCGGCATTGGTGTGGTGATACCAGAAATACCGTGTGGTGTCCACAACCAATCCAAGCAGTGGTGTTTGGTATTTAGCATGAAGCGGACCAACATCTGCTCCGGCAAAGCCGTCGGTCAGTTGAGTGGCGTTGATTGGCTCAAGCAGCGGCATGACATTCTGATACCACAGCATCGCTTCACGCGAACCTTGAAGTTGGAAGCCTTGAGGACGAAATGTTCCCTCGTCCGACTCTATACCCAATACATGCTTTTCGCCCGCATGTGCTAAAGCATAAGCCTCAGCGCCCTTAGTGCCGTTTTCTTCGTTCGTCCACATAACCACACGAATAGTGCGCTTTGGCTTTAGTCCCAACTTGCGTATGGTGTTGAGTCCGTGCCAGGCTGCAAAGCAGCCACCCGCATCATCCATCGCGCCTTGTCCCACATCCCATGAGTCGATATGGCCGCCCATAACGACGACTTCCTCCGGCTTTTCACTGCCTTTTATCTCGAACATGATGTTTCGTGATTCGGCGTCTGGCTCTTTGCGACAGGACATCTTTAAAGTCAATCGAACGCGCTGCCCACGAGTCGTCATTCGCGCGATAAGCTCTGCGTCTTCAAGACTTATGGCGGCATGAGGGATCTTGGTGACTGAATCATTGTAGTGCATAACACCGGTGTGTGGTGTGTACATTGATGCAGGACCGATCGATCGGACTAACGATGCTACAGCACCATATCTGGCAGCCTCAACCGCACCGTTCACTCGATACTGCACAGTCTTACCATATTCCGTGAAGGGTACATTGAACAACACGATTTTAGCACTTGCTTCTTTTGCTCGCTGCTTTAGCTCGTCGAAAGAACGAACAACCATAACCTCTGCATTGATGCCGTCCTTGGGAGTAGGAATGCTCCCGCCAAGACCCAACATGGCGATGGACTTTAAGCGAGGTGCGGTCATCTGTAATGACTCTTCTGATCGTACCCAATGCGGTACCATTACTTTCTCCGTGCGTGCATCATAACCTTGCTTCTTTGCCTCCGCTACAATCCAGTCTATAGCTTGCTCCAAAGACTGCGAGCCGCTTAGGCGGCTGCCGAACGTATCGCACATGGTGCCTAACTGCTGATACAGCGAACTGTCCGCACATGCTGTTGTTATGATTTTGTTCGCCGTCTGCTTGTACTTTGCGAGTATCTGAGCAGTGCTCGCCGTGCTGCTGCCGATGAAAGCTATCAAGCACGAAAGACTAGCAATCGACCTGCGAAAAATGGAGGAGCTGTTGGGGTTTCGGCGAAAAGCTAAAAGTGTGAGCAACATAATTCTATGATACATCATGAATAGGAAAATGGTTTTGCTGTGCAATTGAAACTATGCTGGATTCTGTTTGAAGACGAATGACTTTGCAACAGAGAGCAAAGTGGCTCATTGAGTCAAAGTGCAAGAGTTCAGGCCTGCTATCCGGCACCTTTATCCCAACAATGACTTAGCTGCTTATCTATCGACTTCGTAAAATAGTTGACTGGTCTGGCGCAACGCAAAACAACTTATGCACGAGTCAGGTACGACGAACGAATCACCCTGGCATCATATCTGAAGCAGGACAAGTCCTTCGTACCTCATACCAGGTACGCGCTATACCCTCGAGGTCTCATTTCACACCACTGAATGGTCTCTCTGTACATGCGAAGCGCAAAACGGCCCCCTTTAACACTAACAACAAGCAGGGAAGACAGGAGATTTTGATACCGAAGCAGCGTTCCGCTGCGCAGCTCACCCAGTTTCAAACCTCCAGCAGTAGCGAGCCTCCCTGAGTCGATGTGGCGTAGCTATGGCAAGCATCTCTCTGTCAACTCATGTGAAATGTTCCTGAAACAAAAGCGTGAGAGAACAGATTGAGGGAAGTCACGACGAAGTCTGCGTTAAAATGGCTGGTCGAAAGTCGACACTCAAGACTAATTTCGTGCCTCTCATACGATAGGAAACATGCTCCATCTTGGATTTGCCTGCGATTGGTCACAGCCGCGCCAGAAAACCTGGTCCGGAACACCGCTTGCACTCTATCAGGCACTAGAGCGAGCTTTAGGTTCATCACTTTCTGATCTTGATGTGCATCTTCCGCGACTTCAGCGCCTGCGCTACAAGCTTCAAAGTTTGTCCTTGCACCCCTATACATCAAGCTTGCAAAGCGAGGCCGGGCAGAACCCGCAACGACTGAAGTCCGTACAGAAGCGATTTGCAGAGCTGCTTACTGAGCACCCTCAGCTTGACGCAGTCCTTGCTATCTCCGACATCTCGCTACCTCCAAACACGCCCAACTATGTGTACTTCGACTTATGTGTGGCGGCATTTCGTGAGTTGTTGCAAGATCCTTCGATTGCTCGAGTCGAGCATGTGTTGTATCGCGACGCATATCTAGCTGAGCGTCAGAAGCAACAGGAAGAGGTCTATCGCAAAAGTGCGGGACTGTTTGCAATGAGTGGCTATGCTGCTTCAAAAGCGGTTCATGCTTATGGTCTCGATCCGAAGAGAGTGCATGTTGTTGGCGCAGGTGCAACGGTAGTGCCCAGAGAAGGAGCTCCACGCCTCCACGATCGAGAGTATCTCCTATTTGTCGGTTATGATTTTGAGCGCAAGGCTGGCCCTCTGGTACTTCAAGCCTACGCACTTGCTGCTCAAGAGTACGACGTCGATCTTCTGATAGCTGGTGCCCCACAGCGAGTTGTCGAGGCATTTGCGATTCCAGGTGTTCGTGCACTCGGTCCACAAACACCCGAAGCGTTACAGTCGTACTTTGCGCATGCTCGAGGTTACGTGATGCCATCTCAGTTTGAAGCCTTTGGTATCGCTTTTGCGGAAGCTCTTACTCATGGTGTTCCTGTGATTGCTCGCAACAAGTATGCGATGCCTGAGATAGTCCGACATGGAGACAATGGCTATCTTCTTGATGCCGACAGTCAGGATCCGAAGCAGTTGTCGGATCTTATTCTTGCATTGCTTAGGAATACAGGGATGGTGCAGAGAGTGAGAGAGCAAATGCATGATCTCAGAGTCCTTTATTCATGGGATCGAGTTGCGAGAGATATGATTCGAGTAATCTGCGATACACACTCTGCAAACTGGGAACAACACCAAAACTCTACCACGAATTGAGCTGCTATGGACTTTCCTCTTAACTATCTCCAGCCATATGTCTACGACGCAAATCCTCGTTCTGATCGCGGAGACTTGCGTTTTGCAACAAAAGTGGAGCAGTATCGTGGCCAGGAGCTTGGACAAAACACGATTGCCTTACTTGGCGTACCTCAGCATATTGGAGTGGAACGTAACGGTGGGAGAGCAGGGGCTGCTGAGGCACCTGCGGCGATTCGTCGGCACTTAGAGCGCTTAACCATTTCTGATGGATTGAATACGATCTCTGATCGAGTACACATCGTTGATTGTGGGGATGTCAATTGTGATAGCTTGAGTTTAGAGCAGATACATGAGCGGCAGACAACGATTGTGAAGTGCTTATTGGATAGTGGGGCATTTGTCTTTGTCTTGGGAGGAGGTCATGATATTGCCTATGCAAATGGTTCAGCGCTTTTAGCTCATGCAAGCAAAATGTCGTTTATCAATATCGATGCCCATCTCGATGTGCGGCCCTTGATTAAGCTTGGAGACGAATTTGTTCGGCATTCTGGGAGTCCGTTTCGTCAGTTGCTTGAAGCGGCTTCTTCGAGGATTCCCGAAGGTTCTTCAACGGCATTTGGAATTCAGTCATTTGTTGCTGCGGCTTCACATTGTGAGTATTTGCGCGAGAAAGGGCAGAGCGTTCGCATGCTGCAACAGATACGAATGCAGGGCTTGGATGCCGCGTTCGCCGAGGCTTTAATCAGAGCTTCTGTAACAGAGTGCATTTACTGCTCATTCGATATTGACGCCGTCGGTGGGGCGTACGCTCCTGGAGTAAGCGCTGTGGCTGTTGATGGTTTCAGCGCAGCGGAAGTATTGTCCTTTATGAGTATGGCCGCATCGCATACACAGGTAAAACTCATTGATCTTGTTGAGCTCAATCCACGCTTTGATGTTGATCATCGCACTGCAAGACTTGTTGCGCAAGTATTAGCACGTGGCTTGTTTGAAAGAGCCAGAATCTTGGCTGATTCGTAGAGTAGATTTGTCCTTGTCAAGCGAATCGGATTCATTTCTACCGTGGACAACTCCGAAGGAGTGTTCAACTTTACAGCCCAGTTCCATACCTGTTGTGCATAAGCACGCAGATCATCGGTAGAAACAGCACCTTAGGTCTCGCAAAGCGAAGATCCTAAGAGTGTACTTGGTTGTACTCTCGATCGCCAAAGAGTAGAGTTCCGAGTCGTATCATTGTTGCCCCTTCCTCGATGGCGCATTCAAAATCAGAGCTCATACCCATAGATAACTCTGTGAACCCTTCGAGAGATAAAGTATTGCTGATCATACTACCTAAGCGGCGCAGAAGCTGGAACTCCGGCCTCGTACGTTCAGGGTCGTCTTGAGGCTCTGGAATAGCCATTAACCCCTTCACCTTTATGCCAGGTAATACATGTATAGAGCGCACCAGATCAAGAGCCTCCGATGGCTGAATGCCAGATTTGGAATGCTCTCCAGATGTATTGATTTGAATAAGAATCTCAATGGTTCGACCATTCTTACGGGCTTGTTTGGAGATTTCTTCAGCAAGGCGTAATGAGTCGACAGAGTGGATGCAATCCACAAACGGTGCAATAGCCTTCACTTTATTGCTTTGAAGGTGTCCTATGAAGTGCCAGCGGACAGCTAAGCCCTTTAGATCATTATACTTGCTAACTAATTCCTGAACATAGTTCTCGCCGAAGTCCTTTATACCAAAGTGCATGGCTTCGACAATCAAAGCCGAAGAATGGGTCTTTGACGCGGCGATGACGGAAACAGTATCTGGTGATCGCTGGACTTTTGTGCAGGCGCGAAGCATGCGCTGCGTGATGTTCTGAATTCGCTGTTCGAGAGAGTGTTCAATCATGATGTCTTGCCCAAGAGGCTGGTGTATCCTACGTTTAGCACGAAACGAAGGTGCAAACTACGTGATTTCAACTAAGTCTATCCTTGATTCAAGTGTACCAAACCTGCAGCACTGAAACGAGAGGAACGTGTCAGTAACGCTTACTTGTGAAAGAGAGCCGATCTTGCAGATCTCCACAGAAGAATCTACTTGGACTGCTATTATCCCGTTGATTTGATTGAACTTAGACTGATTTTTCTGCAATTTTTTTTGTCACTTCTCAGAAAGCTCCATACTCTGTTCAAGCACTAGGAGTTCGGACACAGTGATGTGCAATAATCAGCTTTGCTCAGCACGATACAGATGACTATTTAAGCGTATACGATCAGAATCGCCACTTTGAGTAGTAATGCAGACTGTTTGTGAAACAAAAGTCATACTGAAGCATTATTACGCATGCGTCTCAGGACCGATGCCGCAGGTACGTCACACTATTCTCTGGACGGAAGGGTGGCTTTCGCTTTTCCCTTGTGATAGCGGTTCCGATTGCGCAAGTTCTTTGCCTGCATGGGAATTTGAAGATTTGATCGTAACTTTTTACGCCTTGTTCATCTTCAGTTTTCTATATTTGAAGGCTGGCCGAGTCTCTTTGTGGAGTTGGTCATTGCTTTCATTTCATTCATCTAGATTCCATTTTAGCGATCTAGGTGGTTTTTCGTTTCGAGAATATCGTATCCTAAATATTTTATTTAATCAACATTGGAGGATGTATGAAACAAAGATCTACTTGTTTCACAACACTACTCGCTGTATTGCTATTGATTTTCAGTAGTGATTCTTTGCGAGCACAGCAGGACTACACCGTAGGAGCAGGTGCCTCGGTTATCGGCACAACTACCGGAAATACTGGTCAGACACCATATTCTCGTTGGTACAGCGGTTGGAGAAGTCAGTATATTTATACTGCCGCCATGCTCACCGCGGCGGGAATTAGCCCGGGAAACATAACTGCGATTGCATATAATGTTAGCTCCAACACCGGAGCTGATGCTATGCAGAACTTTACTATTAAGATTGGCACCACGACACAATCTACGGCTACAACCACCTATGTGTCGTCTGGTCTGACCACTGTTTACTCGAACGCCAATGAAGCAGTTCCACCTCTTGGTTGGAACAAGTACAATTTTAGCTCGCACTTTCTGTGGAACGGTACGAGTAATCTGATTATCGAAGTGTGTTCTCAGTATAACGTTGGTGGAAACTGTGCTAACTACACCTATAATTGCCCTGTTTTTGGTGATAACGCCGGGTATCCTTGTAATACCTACTATTATACCGATGGTAATTGCAACATGTGTACACAGGCAACAGGTTCAGCTGCTAACTTAATGCCTCAGACACGTTTCTCGGTACTTTCGGGTATTGAGTCATCGTTCCCGGACAACATCGATCCACGTAGAATTCTTACCACCAGTCTGTATGATGGTAGCGCTGGTTTCCCTAGCCCATCTCTAACTTTCCGTCGTACGTCGGGTACCATTAACCTGACTTATAAGATTGTTGGTCCTCTCCCTTCAACAAATGTTGTGTATCGCGCTTTGAATACCTCAAGCCCAACCGATACTATCATTCCTATAACTACCGGAACCGGTCTTCTTACACAGAGTTTTGCTTATGCAACTGGTCCACTGGCTGGTGTTAACGGTGCACTCGACGCGCGCACTGCAGTTGGCGGTGCCTATAGAGTTGAGGCAACGTATAACTTACCTGCCACCAATTACACTCAGAACTACAGCAAGCAATTCATCATTGCGTATCAGAATGATATGTCGTTGGCGAGCATTTCATATCCTCGTCCATCACCATACAAGTATCTACGTGGTATCGACATTCCTTTTGCTGTTAGTGTTCAAAACGTTGGATTGAACCGTGTGTACACATTTCAATTGATTGAGACAATCAGAACTGCTTGTAACGGTGGTTCGATTGTTCGTCAAGACACAATTGTTTACAATAACGCAACTGGTCTTGGTACTGGTGATACCTACTTTGCGCAATTTCCTAACTTTAATACCGTTAACGTTGGCAGCTATTTCGTTCAGTACACAGTCAATATGATTGGTGCAAACGACGAGAATCTTGCGAATAACACGCTACCTAGCGCATCAACCTGTCTTCAATTTGACACGCAGTATGCTACTGAGTTATCCGCTGAACAAATCATTAATCCAGTTGGAGATGTTTTCGTTAATCGACCAATTGTCATTAGTGCCAAGTTTAAAAACAACGGAGCTATCGATCAATCCGATATTCCAACGCACTTAACAGTAGAAAAGCTAGTTGGAGGCACTTGGACGATGGTGTTCCAGGCTGACAAGTCGATCCCAGATCTAGCATTCACTACACCAAACACAACAACACTTCTTTATGATCCATGGACTCCTTTAACCATTGGCCACTATCGTGTTTGTTGTTCGGTAAACTCACCAGATGATCCAGTTACCTCAAACAATACTATTTGTTCAGAGTTTGATGTTATCGATGCATTGTCTGGAACATACACAATTGGTACTTTGAATACAGGTAACTCACGAAATTTCGTCAGTATTCAGGCTGCCGTTGATGCTTTGTACAGTCGCGGAGTTAGTGGGCCAACCGTTTTTGAATTGACGGATGCAAACTATACAGTTGGAAGTCTGAACCAATTGACGCCAGCTCCCGCTCTTGACTTGAGTGCGAAGATTCTTGGTATCAATGCAACAAATACCGTTACATTTAGACCATCATTGCTGAATTCACTTTCTCGTGGCTCTATTGGTATTCGCTTACAGTCACAGATGGGTGTAGGTATCTTCTTTGGACAGAACATTGCGCCAGCGAATCCATTTGCCGCACAAAACCAATTCAAGAATCCAAACCTATACGCGAACTCAGCTGGATACATCACCTTCGACGGTGGTAGCCAACGCTCATTCCGTTTCATGTTGGACGTGCCATCTGTTAATGCTCCTGTTCACCGTGCTGTATTCTATTTGGGTCGTGGTTCCTCAAACATTGGTGTAAAGAACTCCTTGATTGAGAACTACCCACAATCAACAGCAAGCTATTCAGCTGCATTGCCAGTTGTTCGTTATCTGTCACCAAACTTCTCGTTTGAGCCAGATGTTCGTACCCTCTCTTCAGGTCCTGAAAGCTATTCAGCAGGTATCGTTTCTCGTAGTGTTGTACCAAACATTGGTGGAAATAATTCACTTGGTTTGGATACTCTCTCAAACGACAACAACCAATTCGTAAACAACGAAATTTCTGGTTTCGGTTATGGTATCGTTTCTCTCGGTGTTGGACCATTGTTCTACAATGACATCGCACCAGGCGGAAACCCACGCTACCAACGTTACTACAACAAGAACACCAACATTAGCAACAACATCATTACAAGTGTTGCTCGCGCTGGTATCTATAGTGGTTATGGCGAAAACGAAAGCATCGTTGGCAATCGTATTCTCAATGTTGGTGTTGGCGCAACTGGCATCAATGGACAAGCAGCTGGTATCATGCTTGGTGGCGACGCTCGCCCAGGTCAAGTTGTGTACAACTGCGTGAAGCCTTATGTAGCGAAGAACGAGATTTCAAATATCTCATCAAACGTTGCAGTCCAAGGTATTCTCATTGAGCAAACCATGAACTCTTTCGTTAATCCATCAGGTGGAAACATTAGCTTCCCTAATGTGAACGAAGCAGCAAACGTAGTAGGAAACCTTGTTTATGCGTTGAACCGCACCACACAAGCTGCAACAGTTGCAGGTATTCACTTGACAACAACACGTAACCAAACCCAGACTGGCTTGACCAAGCTTATTACACCAGCTGTTAACGGCTACTTCACACGTAAAGACTCAGTTGTCAACAACACAGTAATGTTGACAGGTGATAACGTCTCCAATGGTGCAAGTGTAGTTGGTATTGGCATTCAACAAGCAACCGACTGTGTAGCATTGAACAATGCAATTGCAGTAAGTGGTGCTTCAAGCAGCGTTAATACTGCAGCAGGCAACGTAATGGCTGGTATTTTCTATCAAGGTACTTCACCACGCGCTTCGGCAGCTGTTCCTGGTTTGATGCCAGCAGTAAGTGGCGGATTGACCTCAAACCGTAATGCTTTCTGGTGTCCAAACGCAGCAATCGTTCGTTATATCGAAACAGATGCTGTGAGCGGTATCCTCACACTCGGTTCACAAGCAGATTATACGACACTTGGTCAATGGAAGGGCTGGACAGCTCAAGATATCAATAGCGTTACTGGTAACTTCGTTAGCGACTATGTTGCTGGCACACAGTCACCTTCAAAAATGCGTATCAATAGCAATCCATTCCCAATCGGATCTATCCTTGACAGAAGAGGCAATCGCACCAGCGCTGGTCTTTATGATCTTGATGGTGATCCACGTGGACAAAACGGCGCTCGCTTCACTATCGGTGCAGATGAGTTCGTTGGTCGCTTGTATGTAAATGACATCGAAGCTATTGAAGTGTTGAGCCCAGTTGCATACCGCGCTGGTACTGGCAGCTTCTCTGATGCTGAGTATGTAATGACAACAGCTCCAGTCAACGTTAGCGCTCGTATGCGTAACAACGGTTCTGCTTTGCAGTCTGGTGTTACCATCCAAGCCCAGATTCTTGACCAATTCTCAAACATCGTTGCAACAAACCAAAAGGTTGTTTCCATTGCTCCAGGTGAAAGCACCGATATCACATTCGACTTCGGCTTCTCTCCAATGACCTACAGTGACATGGGACAATCAGCTCCTGCTCCATTTACTGCAATGTCACGCAATGTTACTCCAATCTACACCTTGAAGGTGTTCACGCCAATCGATGAGAACTCTGTTAACAATACAACCAGCAAGCCAGTTCGCTTCTACTTGATGCGCTCACCAATTCGTATGATCAATAGTGTTACATCTATTGCTGCGAATCCAAATAGCCCAAGTACATCATTCAATGATATTGTTGGTCGTTTGAACTATGACTCATTGAGCAAGGCTCTTAGCTATGTTGGTTTGAATCTTGGCGCTTACGATATCTTTGATCGTCAGGGTTGGGAACCACGCGCTGTGAACTATACCATGTATCGTTCACTCTTCTGGAGCGGTGATACAAACCGTCTCACACGCCAACAACGTACAGACCTTCGCGTATTCTTGGCGAACGGTGTTTCTTCAGACAAGAAGAACCTCATCGTTTCATCACAAGAAATCTTGGGTAAGCACATTGGCTTGGATGCTACAAACGACGAGCAGTTTGTTCGTAACGTTCTTCGTGCAACGAATGCATCAACCGGTGCACTCAAGGGTGCAGCTCCTGTAGATCGCACACCTCGCGCTGCTGGATATGATGCACAATTGATCCAAGGTTTCGCACTTGCTCAAGGTATCCGTGAAACGGTTACCAAGACCACAAACATGTATGACAACGCAGTTCCAATGCCAAGCTTGATGAAGATTTACTCTGACAATCAAACCAATGGTTTGTCACGTACAGCGTACTACTTCGTTAACCGTGATGCAGGTGTTACCGATTCAATCATGGGTATTGCAACCAATTACCTCAACTACAATGTTGTGTTCTTTGGTACAGACTGGCGTCACCTTCCACGCGTCACAACCAACAACGGTAGCGAGCGTATCATGCGCGCAATCATTGAGTTCATTGAGCGTAGCAACGGTGCTGTTGTTCCAGTTGAATTGACAACATTCAACGCTAAGCGTTCTGGTTCCAATGTGAATTTGAACTGGGCTACCGCTAGCGAAAAGAACTCAGCATACTTCGAAGTAGAACGCGCTGCTGCTTCTGAAAAGGGTAACAGCAACTTTACAACCGTAGCTACCGTTTCTGCACAAGGAACAAGCACTGTTGTGAAAGACTACGCAACGGTCGACATGAACGTTAGCAACAACTCAGCTTGGTTATACCGCTTGAAAATGGTTGACCTTGATGGAAGTGTGAACTACTCACAAGAAGTTCGCATCGAAGCTGATGTTAATGGTTCTGCTCTTAGCTTGAGTGTTAGTCCAAACCCAGTTGTTAGCATTGCTGCTGTTGAACTGGACCTCAGTGGTTCGGGTATGACAGAAGTAAGCTTGGTTGATCTCAATGGTCGCACGGTCCAAACAATCGCTACTGGCGATATGAGCGGTCATCGCCGTCTTGAGTTCAACACTCTCAACTTGGTGAATGGTACATACACCGTCGTTGCTAAGCAAAACGGCGTTGTGTTCACACAAAGCATCCAAATCGTGAAGTAATCTTCTCGAACTTACTATTCGCACTCTAGCAGAGGCTCCTGATCCCCGGATCAGGAGCCTCTACTGCTTTATACAGCTTTCGACGAACAACTAGTAACGAGAATAGGATTCAACAGCTCGACCGTTTGAGGAGCTTGGATGCGGGTTGGAGGCACTGAGGAGGTGTGGAAGCTGTATGAGGCACGTGGCGGCGCAGCCGCCGCGAGTAAGAAAATCTACAGCAGATTTAATGTGATGGAATGGAAGTTGAACCTTCTTCGCTTGGTAGAATGGGGTGACTTTGTGTGCAAGGAACCGACAGCGCAGCAATGGAGTACTGCGTCCCTTCTAAACATTTCAGCAATATATGGGTGGTGCTTTAGTGCATGTAGGAGCTTAGCGCACCGGCGACAAAGATGATGTCTTCCGCTGTATAGTATCCTAGGTGCCCAACTCTTAGAATGCGACCTTTCAGCTGATCCTGACCGCTTGCCACGCGTATGGAAAAGTCTTGGAGCAGACGTTGAACAAGATCGGGGATATGCTCGGGAATATAGAGAGCCGTCACTGCATGGGATGGTGAAGTGCTATAGAGAGCATATCCACTCGCAAGCACCGATGTTCGCAGTTGCAAGCTGAGTTGTGTGTGACGTGACCACATTGCTTCTAGTCCTTCGTTGAGGATCATTTGCAGTGAGACTTCAAGTCCGCAAATCAAACTGATAGCTGGTGTCCAAGGACTCGTGTTTTGTAATGCCGTGACTCGAGCTTTGCGCAAATCAAAATAATAGCAAGGAAGTGTAGCCAGTTCTGCTGCCTTCCAGGCACGCTCGCTAAGGCTTATAAACGCCAGACCAGGCGGAAGCATGAAGCCTTTCTGTGATCCGGTTGCGACGACGTCGAGACCCCAGTTGTCCATCTGAATTTCGTGGGCGCACATGGACGAAATACTGTCAACGCAAACCAAAGCGTTACTGTGCTCGTGAACGCAGTGAGCGAGAGCTTGGATGTCGGAATAGGTGCCAGTTGAGGTCTCACTATGTACCATCCATACTTGCGCGCAATCTGGGTGCTCTTTGAGCAGTGGTTCAAGAATCTCTGGTGTAGCTGGGTTGCTCCAAGGGATGTTCGCGTCAACAACTGAATAACCAAAGGTACGCAGCATATCTACCCATCGCTGAGCGAATTTTCCGTTGTTGAGGACCATTGCTTTGAGTCCAGGTTGACCCAGAGTACACATAGCAGCTTCTATTGCGCCAGTTCCTGAGGAGCTAAGAATGAGGACAGGCTGAGTGGTGCCAAACACCTTTTGAAGCTGTGGCTGTACTGTGCGAAAGATGGACTGCGCCTCTGCACTTCTGTGATGAATGATTGGCTGAGCCATGCGCTGCAATACTGCATCGGGGACTGGCGTTGGACCTGGCGTAAAGAGAGTTTGGGGCATGGCAGAAAGCAAGTAAAAGAAATGTCGCGTATCGGTGATTTAGAATCGCATACGAGCGCGTTGAAAACGAAAATGTTGCTCAACAGCTTGCATCTGGCGGGCGAAATCAACAAACAACGACCAGTACATATCGTTACGATCAAGATTCTGCCAGAAATAGCTGCTTTCATAGCATGCAAGAACATACGATCCGAACATATAGTGCGCAACCTCTTTACGAATCAGACCTGAGTTCATCATTAAAGCCACTTCCTCGAGAAGCCCTAAGAGGTCACGCTTGTCTGCGGCTGACATCGTAGCCAGTGCAGGATCGTTTCGAAGGGCGAGGTCTGTGAGGAGCTTGAAGATGTCATTCTCTTTGAGACGACGTCGAATCAGCACAAACTGATCAGCTCTTTTCTGACGACCCTGCTGTCGGTACTCCAGGAATCCGTTGATAAAAGTAAGGAGAGCCAGGGCGGCACCGAGGACAATAGCGATGTCTTTGAGAACGGACAACTCCATATGAATAGAATGTTGACGTGTGAGAAAAGCTTCGAGTTTGTCTACTGATAGGCTAACTCGCATATTGCGAATCATTTCTTAACTAGCAACTCTGTGTGAACAGGCAAACCACATGAAATATTCACTCCTCTGTCTAGTCTTTTGTCTCCTACTTGCATGCAACGCGATAGCGCAATATACTGTTGAAAAACACCGTTCAGGTGGCTACAGTTATGAAAGTGTGAGCAACGACCCTTATGGAGTGCGAAAGTACGTTTTGAAGAACGGTTTGACTGTTTTCACTAGCGTTCGCGTAGACGAACCTCGTATTCAAACCCTTATAAGTGTGCGAACCGGCAGTAAGAATGATCCTGAAGACGCAACAGGCTTGGCACACTATCTAGAACACATGTTGTTTAAAGGCACTGATCGTTATGGTACGCTCAACTATGCCAAAGAGAAGCAGTGCATTGACCAGATTGAAGAGTTGTTTGAGGTGTATCGTGGTACTAAGGACTCATCTGCTCGACAAGCCATCTACCACCGAATCGACTCGATTTCCGGTGTTGCAGCTACCTATGCTATCCCCGGAGAGTATGACAGAATGGCGAAACGTATGGGTGCCAGAGGTACGAATGCCCATACTTCTGAAGAAGAAACCGTTTATGAGAATGAAATCCCACGCAATCAGTTTGAACGATGGATTAAGCTAGAAGCAGAGCGTTTCCGCAATCCAGTGTTGCGTTTGTTTCATACAGAGCTTGAGGCGGTGTATGAAGAAAAGAACCGCGCCATGGATAACGATGCCCGCTTGTCGAATGAAGCACTCATGAGTGCACTGTTCCCAAAACACCAGTATGGAACTCATACCACCATTGGAACCATCGATCACCTCAAGAATCCCTCAATGCGAGCCATTCGTAACTACTACAATGCCTACTATGTGCCAAACAACATGGCGATTGTCTTAGTTGGCGACATAGACCCCGATCGTTGTGTGGCACAGATTGATGAAGCTTTTTCAAACTTCGAAGCAAAAGACTTACCAAAAGTGAACGTTCCGACCGAAGAACCAATTCGCTCTGTGATCAGCCGTGATGTGTTCAGCAGTGGTTCGGAGAATCTCAGCATGGCCTACCGCTTTGATGGTGCAGGTTCCAAAGACGTGAACCTTGTCATCATGTGCGATATGTTGCTTTCTAATTCGACGACTGGCTTGATTGATCTCAACATAGGTCAGAAGCAGCTTGCTCTTAGCGCTGGATGTAGTCCGCAGCTCATGAAGGACTTTACCATCCATCGTTTTTTTGGAACGCCGCGGCGTGGACAAAAACTAGAAGAGGTGCGCGACTTGATTCTTGCTCAAATAGAAGAGTTGAAGCAAGGTCGCTTCAGCGAAGCGAGTATGAAAGCAGTGTTGACTAACATGCGCATAAGTTTCACCAAGCAAATGGAAGCTGCTAGCGACCGCGCTAATGTTATCTCTCGAGCCTATATCTACAACGAAGCCTGGTCTAACATCGTTGCACACCTTGATGATCTCTCACGGATTAGTAAGCAAGAGGTAGTTGACTTTGCGAAGAGTCACTACACATCTAACTATGTGATTGTGTACAAGCGCCAAGGAGAGAAGAAGTCAGACCGTGTTGTTAAACCAGCGATCACACCTATCAAGCTGAATACAACGGCCGAGTCTGAGTTCTCGAAAAGCTTGCTTGAAGAAAAGGTAGAGAAGATTGAACCGAAGTTCAGCGACTTTACCAAGGATCTATCTCGTGTTAAGCTGAAAAATGGAGCTGAGCTGATCTATGTCCAGAACAAGGAGAATCAACTTTACAATCTCAACTTTGTGTGGGACTACGGCACCAAACATGACACCCGCTTTAGCACTGCTATGCAGTACTTGGACTTCGTTGGTGCTGGTGAGTATAGCGCGTCCGAACTAAAGACCAAACTCTACGGTTTAGGATGTACGATCAAAGTATCTGCGGGCAGTGAAAGTATGACTGTTGAGTTGAGCGGTAGCGCTGATAACTTAACGGAAGCTCTGAAGCTCGTTGATCTCCGTATGCAAAAGCCAGTTGCAGATACTGCAGCGCTGAAGCTCCTCGTCGACGGAATTCTCAAGCAACGCATCAATGTGAAGAAGAACAAAAACGTGATCTTACGGCAGGCTTTACTCAATTTTGCCATGTATGGCAAGCGAAATCCCTTTACGACCATTTTAAGTGAGCAAGGGCTCCGTGACTTAAAAGCCGAGGATGTATTGGAGACGATTCGTCAGCTCTCAAGCCTGAAACACAAGATTCTTTATTACGGTCCGCAGACTCTGACTGATATTCAACAAGTCGTCGAAGCGAATCACACGATGGCTTCTGAATTGAAGGAGCTGCCAGAGCCCAAAGCCTTTGAGGTGCAAGCGAATCCGCAAGGAAAAGTTTACTTCCTGGATTTCGATATGATTCAAGCAGAGGTCATCATGCGTATGAGTATTGATGGCGAGTATAGTCCGGACAACTCGAGCTTTGTCAGATTATACAATGAATATAATGGCGGTCTCTCTGGTGTTGTCTTTCAGACGATTCGTGAATCAAAAGCACTTGCGTACAGTGTGGAGGCAGGTTTTATGAGTCCTCGTCGTTTGAAAGAACCATACTTTCTCCATGCGTATGTAGGAACTCAGGCGGATAAGCTTCCTGAGACTCTTGTTGCGATGCACGATGTGCTTCAGAACACCCCTCGAAATGAATCGGCTTTTGCCAATGCAAAGCAAAGTGTTCTGGAGAAGATCGAAGCAGAGCGCTTTCGTAAGATGGACTTGATTGATCAATACGAAAACCTGCGTCGATTGGGTCTAGATTATGATGTACGCTCGGTGGTTTACAAGAATGTTCCGAAAGTGAGCTTCGACGATCTTCTGCGTATGCGTGATGAAAAAACGAAGGAGAAGAAATTCACCATCATTGTATTAGGTTCAGCCTCAAGAGTAAAAAAAGAAGATTTAGCGAAGTACGGCGAGGTTCAATACTTGAGCCTCGAAGATGTTTTTGGATATTAATGGTACGAGGGTAATATGAAAATCGTTAGTAGTGAGGAAGCGGTCAAAGCTATATCATCGGGTGACCGTGTGTTTATTCATTCAGTGGCTGCTGCTCCTCAGGCACTCATTCAAGCAATGACACAGCGAGCTCCTGAGCTTCGCAACGTTGAAATTATTCATCTTCATACGGAAGGTCCAGCTCCCTACGCAGCCGAAGAGTGTAAGGATAGCTTTAAAGTACATGCTCTGTTTACTGGAGCGAATGTTCGTCCTGCCATGCGCGTTGGGCGAGCTGATTACATACCTGTTTTTCTTAGCGAAGTGCCCTTGCTCTTTCGTCGAAAGGTGCTACCGCTCGATGTGGTTTTGGTGCAAGTGTCGCCGCCAGATCGTCACGGCTATTGTTCATTGGGTGTGTCGGTAGAAGCTACCCTTGCTGCAGTGCAGACGGCAAAGTATGTGATTGCACAAATAAATCCGCACATGCCACGCACACTCGGCGATGGAAATATTCACATTTCGCAATTCCATGCGCTTACTACTGTAGATCATCCCATTCCAGAAGCGGCCTATACAGCGCCGAACCAGATTGAAGAGGCGATAGGACGTAATGTTGCAGAGCTTGTGAGCGATGGAGCGACTCTGCAAATGGGAATTGGCGCGATACCGAATGCGGTGCTGAAGTTTCTCACGAATCACAAAGATCTGGGTATTCACACAGAGATGTTTTCAGATGGAGTGATAGAGTTGGTGGAAAAGGGAGTGGTGACCAACAAGCATAAAAAGAAACACTCCTATAAGACGGTGGCTGGTTTTGTGATGGGATCGAAGAAGCTCTACGATTTCATTGATGATAATCCAGGTGTGCTCCTCCTCGACATCGCGTACGTCAACAGTACTCGTGTTATCGAACAGAATCCTAAAGTGACGGCAATAAACAGCGCGATTGAAGTGGACGTCACCGGACAAGTCTGCGCAGATTCCATTGGATCCCACATCTATTCCGGCGTAGGCGGACAAATGGACTTCATTCGCGGAGCGTCGTTATGTGAAGACGGTAAGCCGATCATCGCACTACCTTCCGTAACGAGTAAAGGCGAGTCACGTATCGTGTGCAATCTTAAGCACGGTGCTGGTGTGGTGACCACACGTGCACACGTACATTATGTGGTGACAGAGTATGGCGCTGTTAACCTGTATGGTCGCAACATTCGAGATCGTGCAAAAATGCTCATCGATATAGCGCATCCAGACCATCGTGAACGTCTGACTCGCGAAGTCTTTGAGTGCTTTGGATTTGATTAATAAGTCTCTGTAAAACTGCGATTTAGATTGTTTTTACCTTGTCGTTGTTAATCTGTTGTTAAAAACAAAGCGTTTCCTGTAGGTCTTTGCGAAGTTGAGTAATCACTTTTCGGAGTCCTCCATGAAACGCTTTTTTATTGTCCTCCTGTTGTGCACCACAGCCTCTCTGGCACAAGCTACGAGCAATGGCGCGAAGGAATACTGGTTGTGCTTTGATCAGAATTACCGCGTTGACACAAGCGCAAGTATTCGAAGCCCCGATGAAGAAGTACGGCTTACTCTCTGCATCGTTAGTGAAGCGGATGCAGAAGTTAGCATCGACATTCCACGACTAAAGTTTCATGTGCAGCGCTCTGTTCAAGCTTCTAAGGTCCTCAACATTGAGATGCCACCTGAAGCAATGATTAGTCAGAATGGACTCCATTCTAAAGCAGCCATACATATCCTCTCTACTAAAGCGATCAGTGTTTCTGCTTTGAACCATCGCTTTCAAACCACGGATAGTTACGGAGCACTTTCCGTCAACCAATTGGGTACTGAGTACGTTCTTGCTGGGTTCGAGAAGTTGTCTGCCGATCTACGTTCACAGGCTTCGGTAGTAGCAACGGAAGACAATACCGTGGTAGACATTGATCTCAATGCTGAATCGCACGTGGCAAATGAAAAGTCACAACATCTCCACGCAGTTTTGAACGCAGGCGATGTGTATCATTTGTCGATCGATGCCGCAGCCGCTGGCAGCGGTGACATAAGCGGAAGTCGAGTGAAGGCATCAAAGAAAGTAGCAGTGTTTAGTGGTCATAGCTGTGCCTATGTTCCTCACAGCGTAGCGGCTGGTAATTTTCTAGTGGAGCAATTGCATCCTCTTCCGAGTTTGGGAACAGAGTATCTCAGCCAAGACTTTCCAGGAAGAACTCGCTATAGTCTGAAGCTTATCTCTACGGCGAACAATACAAGTGTCCAGTACATGTATGGCGACGGAATGGTGCGCCAAACGCTGAGTGCCGGACAAGTACTCGACATACCAAACGTTCGCGGAAGTTTGCATCTTCGTTGCTCTGAGCCAGTACAAGTGATGCAGTTCTCTCATGGCTACAAAGACATCGATAGTGTTGGCGATCCGTGCATGATTCAGCTGCGCGCGGTTTCAAACTATGCCAAGAGCTACACTGTGTTGCCAGCACTTTTGAGTGATAAGTATTTGACCTCCGCTGAGCTAGACTCTTGGAAGCATTATGCGCTTATTTGTGTACCGACAGATGCTTTGAAAACAATCCGGCTGCATGGCAATGCTGTAGATCTGAAGGCTTTCAGCCAAGTAGATGCAGAATATTCTGTCGGATCCATTCTTATTGAGCCAAACAGCAGTGGTGCACGAATAGAATGCGCCAAACCATTTTCGCTGCTCCAGTATGGCTATGGCTCAGGTCCGATGAGTTTTGACGCGTATGGACACGGATGGTAAGCGTTCATACCTTCAGAGAGTAGGCGATCATTCGCCACGATTAACTCTGTACGTGCGCTCCCTGAAAGCGTTGCAAAGCTTCTTGCAGTAGCTCTGGTTGCTGCGTGCCGAGCAGAAGACGTTTTCCTTCTTTCCACACTAATTGCAAGCCTTGATCTCCGCTGATGTTCAAGGCTTGTCCGCTTTTTGGTAGACCTAATCGATATCCCCATCCGCCAAACTCCATGATCGGACGATAGCGTCGAACATATGCTTCGCGCAATTCGCTGTATGCTACGGTGCGCATCTTGCTCATGAACGGCGGAAAGCGATAGTGAATGCCCTCTGTATCGACTCGTATTTCTAGCTTCAGCATGGCTGTAAACACATCCAGTGCTATAAGGACGACAAGTACTACGTACAGCAGTGCATCGGGCGCTGGATCATCGCCGAAAGGATGTCCGAACACTACTTGCTGTACAAAACCGTAGAGAAAGAACAGGTCAACAAGAACAAGTAGTGACCACATCCACCATTGGTGCATTCGCTGCACTTCGTGATAAGAATTGTGTTCCATGATGAGCTCTCAAAAACGTGAATAGAAATGAGTTCCTTGCGCACTGTCATTATCCACGTTGAAGAACCTGAACCCGAGCGCTGGAGTCAAACGACAGTGTAGTACGCTAAAGTAAAAGGAACGATGAAGCCTGTGTACTTCAGGGTGCCGATCTATGTTGTACAACGCCGCGGTGCAGACTTTGTTTCGCGAAACACGTTGATTCTGGTGCTTCGTGTGTGCAATCTCGGAACATTTCGGGCAAAAAAAACGCGCCGCAAAGCGGCGCGTTAGAAAAAAGTGGCTCTGTAGATCTTACTTGAACTGGAAGGTTGAAAGACACTTGTTGAATACTGGCAAGTACGCTGCTTCATCAGCCTTGCTCCACGTAACAAAAACTCTATACAGACGATTGTCCTTAACGCAGAGATATGCATTCCGTCCAATACCTGCCGCAGGAGTATAGCTAAACATATACGCTTTTACACCACCAAGAGTCGTTGCTTTTTGTGATGAACCACCGAACAGACCTTTGTTCTCATTAGTGATTTTGTCAAGGTTTGATTGCTTGGATGCATCGAGAATGTCGACTTGTATTGTACAATCGAGACGGTCGCCTAAGTACACAGATCCACCGATCGCGCCGTTGGCTTTTACACCCTTAGCGCGAAAGTTGTCTGGAATACTGATAGAGTATCCATTGCCAGGAGCGCTTACCAACGTTGACGATGGAGGCTCAGGAGCCTTCTTCACGGTGTCGATTTTTGCTTCTGCCGACTTCTCAGGTCCAGCGCAGATGAACGTTTTAATGATCTCATCGATCTGAGGCTGGTAGGCTTCAAACGTTCCACCAAAGGCAGAAAACTCAAGTGTGGTGAGGACTGTATCCTTTAGGCTGTAGTACTTAAAGCCCTTGAACTTTCCGTCTTGTGCTTCATCGGAGTAGCTGATTTTAACAGCGTCCTGGCCACCAAGCTTTGTGTTCTCTGCAGGAGAATATGCTTCCGGAGAGAATATCTTGTCATCAGCAATAAACTGATCCAGAGACATGTCTTTTAAGTGCGCAATGTGTACGTCGAGTTTAGCACCGGCCGCACCTTCTTTGAAATCAATGAAGCGAGATTCCGCCTCTGGGTTCGACAAGACAAGGAAGCGCTCGCCGGCAGACTTCTTGACTGTCCAATTCTTTGGATAGTGCACGCTCATGCCTGAAAGCACATCGGTGTATGTGTCCATGCCTTCAACCTTTGAAGGTTCAATCTTCTTTTCCGAGCAGCTGGCGGCTAACACCAGAGCCAAACCCAGCAGAAACAGAGATGCTCTGTTCTTCATAAAAATTCTCCGTAGGTAATAATGAAGTATATGTTGAAATCCCAGTAAATGAGTGGTTTTCGCTGTAGGCATTGGGCTCTCCGTGTATTGTTCACTGAAGACTCAAATCGAGCGAAAACGAGAGAGAAAACTACTAAAAAGCCGACAATTCCGCAGGATATTTTGTGGCAACAGTGAAGCGGACGGTGCTTTCTTCGGTCTTGCGCGCACTCTAAGCGCTATTTTTGAGGTCACCTTCTTTAAGCTCATGAACACTTCTGAACTGTTTTGTCGCGAACTCGCCCACGCACTGCTCGAATGCAGTTCACGCGGTCGCTTTGCTAATAGTGTTATCCAGAAGAAGTTCAGCACGAACCGGCATTGGACCGAAGAAGAGCGATCGCTGTTTGCAGAGTCGCTGTATTTCATGCTCCGCAACCTCCTGCGTTTACAACACGCCGTTGGAATCACCCTCAGCGATGACCTCCAAAGTCACCTGCGTATCGTGCTCGCAGCCTTACTGATGCACCGTATTCACTCGCCAACCCACATGGTGAAGCAGGCTCGCATCGACGCGATACAACTCCAGCAACGCTGGAAAGAAGCCGAGAGTGATCGTCGTTTGTGTTATTCAGTTCCTGAGTGGATTGATGAACTAGGACTCAAGAGCTTCGGCGGACAATGGGAGCCCTTGTTGAGAGCCTTGCATGACGAACCCAAAATCACTCTTCGTACCAATACACTCAAGGCGAAGGTAGAAGATCTTGATCTAGCCTTTCAACAGCGCAAAATCAAAACTCTGCGCTCTGCACTGAGTCCTGACGCGCTTACCATCCTGCAGTTCCTTAATGTCTTTGTTCTCGATGAGTTTCGAAAAGGCTTCTTTGAAGTGCAAGATGCAGGCTCGCAGTGCATTGCTCCTTTCTGTGATCTAAGCGAAGGTATGAGAGTTATTGATGCCTGTGCAGGGAGCGGAGGCAAGACCCTTCACATGGCTGCCCTGATGAACAACAAGGGTCGCATTATCTCCATGGACACCGAGCAATGGAAGCTCGATGAACTCTCGAAGAGAGCGCGGCGCGACGGTGTGAGTATCGTTGAAACGCGCTGCATTACTTCAACAAAAGTGGTGAAGAGATTGTCGCGATCTGCCGACCGAGTTCTACTCGACGTACCTTGCTCAGGCTTAGGAGTATTGCGCCGCAATCCTGATACCAAGTGGCACTTGCAACCAGCCGACATCGACCGATTCATCACCATGCAACGTGATATTCTTCAACAGTACGCTGGTATGATGAAGGAAGATGGAAAGCTGATTTATGCAACCTGCAGTATTCTACCTGCAGAGTGTGAAGATCAAGTGCAGTGGTTTTTACAGAAAAATCCAGAGTGGATTCTTGAAGAAGAGCGTAGACTTCTTCCTCATATCGATCAATGCGACGGTTTCTATATGGCTCGCCTTCGGCTCGCCAACCCTTCAGCCGCAGCAAGTGCAAGTCCTGTTGCAAAGAAACCGAAGAAGGAGAAAGTAGCGAAAGTGGTAGCAGATGAAACATCTGTTATTACTGCTGAGACCGAAGGTGCCACCGATACAGCAGCTCTGAAAGTCACAGAGATTGACGCCACTCCAGCCAAGCTGACCGAAGCAGCTCAGCTTCATGACTCTGAGCTAGTTTCCGATCAGGCTACAGCGATCCTAGAAGGTTTAGATTCGAACTCGACTGCAGTGAGTGAGTCAGAGCACGCAGGTGCAGCGCATTCGCAGCACCGTGAAGGGTCTGCGTAGAGTTCAGAAGCACCTGAGACGACACCGTCGTAAGCCATTCTGTTTTTGTTCAGAAATGAGATAGTGCGGTGTTTTTGGTGCGCGAATTGTAGGTTATCGGGTGCAAGTTCTGCACGAGCATCTTAATATGCTACCAGTGCATCGCGTGCCCTAACCATGGATGCCGGGCCCTTTGAGATTCGTTCGTATCCGTTTATAAAACCCAGTTGAACAACATTGGAGTGAGAAGACATGGAAGCAGCTAACGAGATCAAGCTCACACAGTACAGCCATGGAGCGGGTTGTGGGTGTAAGCTATCGCCAGCGGTATTGGATCGGATTCTTCATTCGAACGATGCTCCTGTGCACTATCCACGCTTGATTGTTGGCAACTCCACGCGTGATGACGCTGCCGTGTATGATTTAGGTAACGGTCAGGGCTTGATTAGCACCACCGACTTCTTTATGCCCATAGTTGATGATCCCTATGACTTTGGACGTATCGCTTCAGCGAATGCAATTAGTGACGTCTATGCTATGGGCGGGAGTCCGATCATGGCAATTGCGATACTCGGATGGACCATCGATAAAATCGCTCCGGAGATAGCCGCAGAAGTGATTCGCGGAGCTCGGGATATCTGTGCCGAATCAGGAATACCCTTGGCGGGAGGACATAGCATCGACTCGCCAGAGCCCATTTTTGGTCTCTCGGTAAATGGCTTGGTTGACATCAACAAACTCAAACAGAATTCTACAGCAACCGTTGGCTCCCAACTTTTTCTGACCAAAGGTCTTGGTGTGGGCATTTTAACCACAGCAGAGAAACAGGGAAAGCTCTTAGAGGCACATAAAGGCCTCGCCACGCACTCAATGACCCGTATCAACAGCATTGGTTCGGCTTTGGCGCAATTGCCTGGTGTGAGCGCAATGACTGATGTGACGGGATTTGGGCTCCTTGGACACCTCATCGAAATGTGTGAGGGTAGTGCGGTATCCGCCGAGATCTCCATTTCGTCTCTTCCTAGCCTGTGCGACCTGCGTCCCTACATAGAAGCACGTTGCACTCCTGGGGGAACCAAGCGAAACTGGATGAGCTATGGAGCCAAAGTGGATCTTGGCTCGAGCCAATCGCTTTCCGAGCTTTTTGACAGCCACTATCCATCATTAGCCTTGCTTTGTGACCCACAAACCAGTGGTGGACTTCTCGTAGCTGTTGAAGATGCGTCACAGGACGAATTCTTGCAATTGTTGCAGAGTCGCGGGATGGATGAGAGTACACAGCCCATTGGACGTCTGGTGCCAAGAAGCGACTATAGCGTTATCATTCAAGCCTAAGCTCCGGCTGAAAACGGGATGTTCATCGAGAAGCGGCGCAGATTGAAGCTGATGTTCTGTCTCTGAATTCCATGCAGGATGGTTATTTTGCTGCAATACCATCGACTACGTTTTTTGATCGCCTTCCTGGAGCACCATGAACATCGGAGTATTGACAGAATCGCAAGCCAATGAATTACGAGTAGCACTCACCCCAGATGCTGTAAAACAGCTCAAGGCAAAGGGCTTTTCTGTTTGTGTGCAGAAGGGCGCAGGCTTGCCTGCAGCCTATGATGATGCTGCCTACGAAGCACAAGGTGCAAGCATCCTTGGAAGCGCACAGGAGGTGTGTTCTCAAAGCGAAATCGTGTGTAAAGTTCAAGCACCAAGCCTTGCAGAAGTAGCTCTGCTTAAAGATGGTGGCGCGTTGATTTGTAATCTCAATGCTTGGAAGAACGCAGATGTCGTTGCCGCATTAAAAGCAAAGAACATAAAGGCTTTTGCGCTAGAGCTCATTCCTCGAATCTCGCGAGCTCAAAGCATGGATATTCTCTCGTCGATGGCATCTGTTGCTGGATATAAGGCAGTATTACTTGCCGCTGCGGCAAGCGGACGTTTCTTTCCGATGCTCGTAACGGCAGCAGGGACCTTAGCACCGACAAAGTGTTTGGTTATCGGCGCCGGCGTTGCCGGACTTCAAGCCATTGCGACCGCTCGCAGATTGGGTGCAATTGTGGAGGCCTTCGACGTTCGCCCTGCAGTAAAAGAACAAGTCATGAGTCTTGGCGCCAAGTTTGTTGATATCGACCTTGGTGAGCAGGACACAGAAACCAGTGGTGGTTACGCAAAAGAGTTGAGTGAAGACGCCAAGAAGCGTCAGCAGGAGGGCTTGGCAAAACACGTTGCTCAGTCGGACGTTATCATCAGCACTGCCTCTATTCCAGGCAAACCCGCTCCAAAGATCCTTACAAATGAAATGCTCGCTCAAATGAAGCACGGATCCATTATTGTGGATCTTGCTGCAGAAACGGGTGGAAACACCTTCCAGACAGTCGCAGGCCAGACCATCATCACAGATAATGGTGTCAGCATTATCGGACCGGTAAATTTGCCAGCCTCGATGCCTTTTCACGCTTCCCAGATGTACGCAAAGAACCTTGTTAACCTCATGATGCTCTTCGTGAAGAAGGAAGGCATCAGCGTTCATTTGGATGATGAGATTTTAAACGCCTGCTGCGTGTAAAACTATATTTGCTCAGGAATTCGATCTGTGGTATAATCGCCGCCAATTTTTTTGACGGGGTGGGGTCTTTTACCCCAACTCCTGGGCACCGTCGGACGTCAACAGCAATCTCATTCTTCAATTTTTTTCATGAAGGTCTGTTATGGCAACGAAAAAGAAAACTCCTGCAAAACCTGCAGCGAAAGCATCAGGCAAATCAACGGATAAGTTGAAAGCTAAGTCGCCAGGGAAGGCAAGTTCATCATCAGGATCAGCAAAGAAAAGTTCAGCGAAAAGCTCTGCTGCTTCCACCAAAAAGTCTGCTTCGACGTCTGCACGCGCAAAGGCATCCACCACATCAAAGAAATCGGCAGCAAAGCCTGTAGGTAATACGGCTAGCAAGTCGAATGCAAAGCCTGCAAAGAAGACAACAAAAGCAACTCCAACACCACCATTAAAGAAAGGTATAATGAAGAAGGCAACTCCTGCCAAGTCGGCAGCGAAAGCTCCTGCGAAGAAAGCAGCAGCAAAGAAAACAACTACTCCTAGTGTCAAGAAAACTGTCGTAAAGAAGGTTGAGAAGAAAGTGGTAGTAAAGAAGGCGGCTGAGAAGAAAGTGGTTGAGAAGAAAGCTGTTGAAGCGGTCGCACCTCCAACCCCGTCAGCAGCTATTCAGATTGCACCACTCTCCGAAGGCAAGCCAACAAAAGCAATCGTTCTCTCCCGCGGCAACGGAGCTCCACGTCGTCCTAAGAAATCGACGGGCAGAGCTACACCAAAGCTAGAACCACGGGTGAAGAAGGACAACTCGAAGAACGAGGAAATGTTCGAGCGTACACAGTCGGCACCAACGATTTCAGCACCAAAGATTACTGAGTTTTTCCAAACATCGGGCTATCAAACGCCGGAACCAGTAAAGCCAAAGGCAAATGTTCGCTATTCAGACAAAGACTTGAAGATGTTCAAGGAGTTGATTGAAAGCGAAAAAGAGAAGACGCTAGACGAACTACGTATGTTGAAAGAGCGTCTGGAAGACCTTACGAACTATGAAGCATCTGAGGAAACAGCTGTGTACTCGATGCACATGGCGGAACAAGGCTCTGAAGCAGTTGAGCGTGAAAAAACATATGCGCAGATTCAACGTACTACTGACTACCTCCGCAAACTCGACGAAGCTATAACACGCATCGCAGAGAAAACCTATGGTATCTGTCGTCAATGTGGCATCTTGATCGCAAAGGAACGTCTGATGGCTGTGCCTATCACAACCCTCTCTGCCTCATGGAAACTTCGCCAACAATGTCCAACCGACGGCGTTGATCGTATCGGTAAGTAGTTCCCACTACTCTCTGGACATGATATATCTTGATTACACAAAACCCTGCTTCGCAGGGTTTTGTTGTTTATGGGTGCTTTGATGGGAGAGAGGTGTGGTGATTGAGTGTTTCTGGATGCTTGAATACACGTGGATCAGTTGTGTGTAGTGTTGCATCTGCTTTGCCATTCTTTGCCTGAGACGCGATGAATCGCGTCTCTACTGGTTGATGACTTTATGTTCGCGCCTTCGGCGCTGATTGATGTACGGCACCGTGTAGAGACGCGATTCATCGCGTCTCGGTGCGAGAATACACATGGATCATTTGTGTGTTGCATCTGCTTTGCCATTCTTTGCCTGAGACGCGATGAATCGCGTCTCTACTGGTTGATGACATTGTGTATGCGCCTTCGGCGCTAATTGGTGTGCGGCACCATGTAGAGACGCGATTCATCGCGTCTCGGTGCAAGAATACACCTGGATCATTTGTGTGTTGCATCTGCTTTGCCATTCTTTGCCTGAGACGCGATGAATCGCGTCTCTACTGGTTGATGACTTTGTGTTTGCGCCTTCGGCGCAGATCGATGTGCGGCACTGTGTAGAGACGCGATTCATCGCGTCTCGGTGCAAGAATACACCTGGATCATTTGTGTGTTGCATCTCCTTTGCCATTCTTTGCCTGAGACGCGATGAATCGCGTCTCTGCAAAATGTTGGACGTACATTCGGATTCAACACAGCTGTGTGTTGCTAAAGAGAGTATTGTCTACGGTCGCAACGACCAGCCTTCATCAACCAAATCAACTATCCGTTTGATAAGGGTATCTGAACTATATCGAAAGGCAGGATCCTTCCGCTCGCGAAGGAGTTCGATGTTCTGAACTTGGTTCGGTTCCTCGAGGAATTGGAGTTTGCCCTGGCTTGCCAGGTAGGTGTCGATGGAAGGACGTTTGCCGGTAAACATGCTATAGGTGCGTGTGCCGAGAAGAGCGGATTCGCGATTCATGGTGCCACCACCACTTACGACAACGTCCGACCAAAAAAGCAACTGCATACCTGGTAGGGAATGTTCGGGTATGCGGACATTTTGCAAAGACTGCTCGCGAATGATTCTCTGCACTAGTGCCGCATCTGTCGTCGTGCGAGGAGTAACTATGGCAATGACATTGGGTTCTGATCTCAATCGCGTGAGCAAGGCAATGAGGATCTGCTCGCTGCGCTGATCATGGTAGTTTGAGGTCATCGACGATGGACGTATCGTCAGCATCACCTTGTCGTCAGGAATATTCAGCGACGCACGAAAGTTCGGATTAGGAATGAATGAAGGTAAGTAGACTTCCTCTTTGAAGCCATCGTAACGACGGATCTTCTGCAGTGGCAAGCCTGCTTCGACTAACATAGATTCAGGGAGAACGGTTGGGCACGCAAGTATGCTTGCACAGCGCTTGAAAATGTGCATCTCCGTCCACTCGTAGTCAAAATAAAGCACGCTGGGAATGTTCATCATCCAGGCACAAACGGAGAGTGCCCGGGAACCATGACTGATGGCTACGTCGGGCGCGAATGTTCGTACAGTATGCGATAGTTCCCAGCTTCTGCCCAAAAGGTTAATGATTTTAAGCAGCCGACTCGCCCCCGCATGCTCGCCAACCACTTTGTACTCTAAGCCAGATCGCTCCAAAAGTTCTAAAGTCTGAGCATAACGGCGGGTTGTGATCAGCACGGAATCCCCCCGAGCCTTCAATGCAGCCACTATGGGCACAAAAAAAGGCACGTGTGGAGAATTGTCGATGTCAATCCAAATCTTCATAGCATCCATGCAATTAGGGTATCTGTGGCAAGGACTGTGCCAGATGACCAAGCCCAATCTACTCACCAAACGCCTTCCAGGTGTTTTTCAATGAGAAGCGGCAGCCCACACAAAACACTGTCTTTGTATTTTGCAGCACGTAACAATCAATGTTCTCAACCTCTCACTGTTCAGGAGCAGATTATGGCCATTGCAGGCGCATTTAACCTCAAATCGTGGATCGACGAACACCGTCATCTGCTCAAGCCACCGGTTGGCAATCAATGTATTTATGCTGATACAGACTTTATCGTGATGATCGTCGGCGGACCTAACTCGCGCAAAGACTACCATTTCAACGAAGGTGAAGAGCTCTTTTATCAAATTGAAGGTGAAGCAACTATCAAGATCATCGACGAAGGGAAACCTCGCGATATCGTCATTGGTGAAGGCGACATGTTCCTCCTGCCTCCACGCACACCACACTCTCCACAACGTAAAGCCAATACGGTCGGCTTGGTGGTAGAACGCATTCGCGAGAAGAAAGAACTTGATGGCTTTCTATGGTATTGCGAAAACTGTGGTGAGAAATTGTACGAAGAGTACGAATTCGTTACCGATATCGTTAGCCAATTGCCACCAATCTTCGATCGTTTCTACGGTAATATCGAGAACCGAACATGTAAGAAGTGCGGCACCGTCATGGAGCCACCACCAAAGTTGAGTTAAGACTCTGTATGCCAACCATACACATGGTTGGCTTAAAGAGAACGCGAAGTCTGTGTTTGCGTTTTGCTGGCTCGCTTCCATCAAAGAGTTATTGATTCTCGCGGGACAGTCCTGCTTCACAGGCCTGTCCCGCAGCTTCATCAGCTTCCAGACCACCCAGCAGTAGCCATCCTCGCAACAATGCGCATTAGTACACCTCGCTCGCCAACTGCAGACACTACTCGTAAGATATTCCGCGCACCCGAGCTTATAAGAAAGCTCAGCAGTAGTTTAGCACTCTAAACACTGGCATCCATTGAAACGAAGAACTGATATTATGAAGATCGACATTCATGCCCACCTCATGCCTGAGCGCTGGGAATCTCTAAAAGACAAGTATGGTTATGGTGGTTTCATAACTCTGGATCACCATAAACCTGGAGCAGCTCGCATGCTCCGTGACGACGGAAAGTTCTTTCGCGAAGTGCAGCAGAATTGCTGGGATCCAGAAGCGGTGTTGAAGGATATGGATGCTCACCATGTAGACCTCACGGTGCTCTATACTGTCCCCGTACTTTTTTCCTACTTCGCACAAGCAGAGCACGCACTCGACTGGTCACGATTTCTTAATGATCATCTTGCTGCGGTTGCTCACAAGTATCCCAAACGTTTCATTGCCATGGGTACCGCGCCTATGCAGAATATTGATCTCGCCATTCAAGAGATGACGCGCTGCGTACGTGAGTTGGGCATGCCTGGTCTGCAAATCGGCTCAAACATCAACGGCATGAATCTCGATGATCCGGCTCTCTTTCCTTTTTACTCTGCTGCCGAAGAGCTCGGGTGTAGCCTGATCGTACACCCATGGGAAATGGCGGGCGCTGATCGAATGAAGAAGTATTTCAATGAGTGGCTTGTTGGGATGCCGGCTGAAACAACCTTGGCACTCGCTTCAATGATTTTCGGCGGAGTCTTCGATCGATTCCCACGCTTGAAGGTGTTGTTCGCTCACGCCGGAGGTGCTTTTCCGTTTACGATGGGACGTATCTCACACGGTTGGAAAGTTCGACCGGATCTCTGTGATGTAAATCACATCTCGGACCCGCGGAGCTACGTGGGAAAATTCTGGGTTGATGGCATCACGCACGATCTAGCAGCCTTTCGCTATTTGGTTGACGTGATAGGGGAGAACCGCATTTGTTATGGTACAGACTATCCGTTCCCGCTTGGTGACCTTGAGCACGGTGCATTCCTGGAACAATCAGATTTGTCGAAGGAGCTTCTTGAAAAAGTCTTCGCAAATAATGCTCTTGAGTTTCTTGGTCGGAACGAAAGTCAGTTTCGCTAGTGCAGAATAGTTGTTTGAAGATGAGCGCTTCATAGCCTCGCTACCACAAATGGTCTTCAATAATAACGGGGTCTTGGCTTTGCCAAGACCCCGTTTGCATAAAGGCATTGCGAACTCGAGCCTCTTAACTCAGTTCATCGATTATCTCAGCTTCATCTAACTCTGAAGCGGTGTTGTGCACTCTAGCCTCACCGTGATGCATCTCGATAATCATATCCGCATCAGCCACTGAGTTTAGACGGTGCGCAATGATGAGAACACTCACATTGCGAAACTCCTCGCGAATCGTTTGCTGGATCAACGCATCTGTTTGTACGTCAACACTTGCGGTTGCTTCGTCCATGACGATGATACGGGCTTCCGTAAGAATAGCGCGAGCCAGACAGAGCAGTTGACGCTGCCCTTGAGAGAAGTTTTGTCCGCTCTCTGCTACTAGTGCTGTTAGACCTCCCATTTCTTCAATGACGGACTTCATCTGCACACGCGACAAGGCAGACCAAACTGCTTCATCACTGTACTCTCGGAATCGATCGAGATTTGAACGAACCGTTCCTATGAACAACATTGGATCCTGAGGAATGACCGCCATCGCTCTGCGTAAACGTTTGGTAGGAATACTCCCAATGTCGACGCCATCGATTTCAATGCTGCCCTCACTACAGTTCAAGAAGCGAAAGAGTGTTTGAAAGATTGTGGTCTTGCCGCTACCAGTACGTCCCACAATTCCAACACGCATGCCTGCTTCGATACGAAAATCCACGGAACGTAATACCAAAGGCAAGCCATCAGCATAGCGCGCACTGACTTTGCGGAATTCAATAGTTCCCGCTATTGGCCAATGAGCTGACTCAGCAAGTACCGGTGCGATTGTTGTTTGTGGCTCGGGTTCAAGTTGTGAGTAGGCACGAAGTCGCTCGTACGAGGTCATTCGAGATTCCACTTCGCTAAAGGAACGCACGCACCAATTCAGATTCGCCCAGAAGGTGAGTGAATAGGTGATAACAACGCCAGCCAAGCCAGCGTTGAGGTGTCCATGTGCACAGAGCCAGACGATGGTCGTCGTCGTGGTCAATGCAATAACTCCGCTCAGGAGTGGAGCTCGTGTTGAGAACCAACGGTTCAACATGATTGAACCCCAGTTCATGCGCTGGAAGAATTCAAGCTTATCAACAAAGGCTGCAGTAAACTCTTCTTGACGACGAAAAGCACGAATCACTGGCAAGCCAGAGATCGTTTCCTTAAAGTGCGCGTATCGAGGAGAGCGTGCAATGCTCGAGAGTCGCTTCGCCTCACGAGCACAACGTCGATAGTCATTCTGAATACGATAGAATACGAACAGAGCAGGCGCAGCCGCGAGTAAGACAAATGGCACTGTTACAACAATGAGCACAAGTGTACCCACCATTTGCGCGAAGGAGCGGAAAGTGCTCTCGAAGTTCCAACTCAGTTCGTCATCAACCCCTGCCATATCATGAGCGAAGCGATTGAGGATTCGCCCCATCGGCGTGGTGTCAAAGAAACGAAGTGGTGCTGCTAACACTGCTGCTAAACTTTGATTGTGAATATCACGTCCTGCCATAGTTGCACGCATCATCCATATCAAGCGCTCCATGAAGTTTGCCAGGAGAACGCATAGCCCAATCAAACCGTACACAGCAACTGCGTTCAGTGGATTGCGCAACCACTCAATCGATATTTCACCATGGCGTGCAAGCTCTGTCCACCATGCAAGCCAAGCGCTCTGGGTCATTGGCAGAACCACCACCAGTAAACAACTACTTGCAAGAGCCAGATAGGTCTTCCACGGCGTGCGACCCTCCACTCGTCCAAGCTGCTGTAAGTACGAGAAGAACAGTTCAGCCTTGATGCTACCAGTGGCTCGATCCTCTTCATCTACTAGTGAACCATCATGAGCTGTTGGCGTATGTGATGCAGCAACTTTCTTCGCTAAAACGAACTCACTCGCTGCTTCAACAGCGCTGCTATGTTCAGCATAGAACTCACGAAATCTCTCGCAGCTTTGAAGCGCTTGCTCCAAAGGCGCGTCAACTTCAATGCGACCTTCATGAAGAAAGATGACGCGATCAAAACGATGAAGATGCGCAAGACGGTGCGTGCATACAATGCGTGTTAGTTTGGACCACTCTGCAAAAAGCAAGCGATCTACAAGACTCTCCTCGGTATGAACGTCGACTGCTGCTAAAGGATCATCAAGCAACACAATGCCTGGCTTGCGCATCGCTGCACGCGCCAGAGCCAAACGCATCTTTTGTCCGCCGGAGAGATTCACCCCGCGTTCACCGATTTCCGTCAAGAGTCCAGCACTCCACTGCGCAATGTCTTCTTCCAAAGCACACAGATGAAGCACTCTCTGTATTTCTTCAGATGGAGGGGTCGCAGTGCCAAACTGAATGTTCTCCAGAATTGTTGCATTGAGAATAAATGCTTCCTGCGATACATAGGAGATGCGAGGCGCAGTATCAGCATCGAGTCCGTCATAGCGAATAGTACCACTCAGCAACTCGACTTCACCAAGAAGCGAGAGCAGAAGCGAGGTCTTGCCACAACCAACAGCACCAACAATAGCCACCGACTCACCAGCATTGACACGCAGGTTGATAGCATCAAGTGCCCGTACTGCTTTGCTCTGTTGCACTGCACGACTATCGAGTTGTTGATCTGCTCTTTCAGGCTCATGCACACTTGAAGATTCTTGCTCTCCATGCATATGCTCTCTACTGCCATGAGCAACAGCAGGCGTTTGCGTTTCAGTGGCATTTTGAAACTCTACACTGAGATTGGTTATGGCAAAGCCAAGAGCTTGCGACGGCGCTGTCTCATGCTTTGCGGCCTCCTCGTGTGTTGCTAAACCAAAAAAGCGATGTAGTCGTTCTGCTGCAACTCGAGCGTGTGAGAGGTTTTTGATAAAGTGTGGCAACGCGCCGATTGGACCTTCCAGTTGCATGAAGAGCAAGAGACATGGAAAGATCAAAGCTGCACTCAGCGTTCCGCCCATGAGGACGTATGCGCCAAATCCGCTGAATGCCACAAGCGTTGATGTGCTCAAGAAGAGCATGACACCCAGCGATTCGGCACGAACAAGCTTCACATACGAGTTGATTTCTTGCGCTCGTAATCCATCCACTTCTGCTGTCATACTCCGTTCCCAGGCAAAGTACTTGACGATGCGAATGCCTGCCAGAACTTGCGACATCAAGGTCACGCGATCATCGCGATGCTTCCAGAGCTCCGAATCGTAGCGAGCAAAGCGACGTGCCGCTGCACGAGTAATCGGCAACATGATCAGCAGAGTGGCTACCGCTGCAAAAGCAGCTGGACCAAGCAGTGTGAACAAGAGCGTGAGTGCACCGGCAACAAGCAAGAGCGAATCGGTGATTTCGGGAACAAAGAATGCCGCTTCAGCCATACCTTCAGAGTCGCTTGCCATGTGGTTGACCATGTCGCCCGACTGCGTCGTCTGTTGCGCGCTACGCGTAATGCGCAGCGAATGACGAAAGACGCGCATGTTCAGTCCGTTGGCTATTCTGCCCCAGCCCTTCAAGGCATAGTAGAAAAAGTGCTGAACAAGCACCGCCTCAGATATCACCGCCAACGAAAGGAGAAAGGCAAGTCCAAGCGTCGGCCATAGGAGCTCTGGGTGTAGCGGCAACACGGCTATGTTCTGTAGAAGTGCTCGCATGAGCAGTGGGCCGCTTAAGGCCAGTGGAGTACGCAGACAGTTTGCCCACATCGCTAAACGGGCGACTCTGCCCGCTGCCCAATACGCGTCCCAGACAAAACGAGAAGCATTGTGGGTAGAGAGTGTGGTGTAGGCCTCCTCTGCATCCAAAGGCTTGAGGTCTTTGTCCACGTCTGGAATGTCTTCCGCTCGCAAAGGTCTCGACCGACCCAGTCGTATCAGCGGCCGTACCTCGTTGAAAAACATTTTAGAAAAAAGTGATTGCATGAAAAAGCTCTGTCAACATTGTAACAGAGTGAGTAGTGATAGATTTCGTTGTTGAAATACGTATTGAGAAAAAAAAAAGGCCCGGACAACAAATCGTGTCCGGGCCTGAGCAATAAGTCTTGTTCAGTCGTTATACCGGACGGTAATGCACATCAAACACAACAGACACTTTTTGCCACGTGGGCACAAAGTACACGAGTGTATGACGATATGTGAATGAAGTGCAGACCATGGAACGGTTCCTTTTTGACAATGTTGAAATGTGGCTTTTCGGGGACATGCGCCGAGCCGCCGATGAAAGATAAGAGAGGAGGTCATGCGTCCTCTGTGCCTTCATGATCCAACGAATGTACAGTAGAAATTCTCCATCGCAAAATTTTTTAAGCTTTAGTTAACATTGGAGATGTGTATCTGGAATTCGATTTATCGTTGCACAAACGATGTTGAATGGTGTCTCTTCATGAAGACTTTTCTGTATGCGGGTGCAACTTCGTTGCACACCGCAGCTGCAGAAGTATGATGATAAGACTGCCTTAAGAAGTGTGGTCGATTGGAGCTTTGCCTCAATCATGAGGAAGGATGAATATGTCTCAAACGCAGTGAGAATGCGCGATGTAGCTTCATGCTTGTGACGGTGCATACACTGAGAGCGCACATTGACGCTAACACTACAGACCTGGTGTCAAGCGACGGTGTATTGTACTGTCGAGGCGAAAGGCAAGCACAGTGTGGAGTGCTGCTGGAATGGAAGGCGGTTGAGTAAGCGTTCAGAAAATAAAAATAAGTATATGTTGAAAGCTATGAATGAGCACACAACTCTCAATTATCTAGACAGCTCCACTGTGCTCATCCAGCACTTCGAGAACCACCACCGCCATTGCGTGCTCGTTGGTATGTGAGAGTGTGATATGAATGCGGTGTTGGCTCCAGCGTTCGAGCATCAGACCACGAAGATCGGCAATGGGCTGTCCGCTTGGTAGATTCTTCAGTCCACACTCTTTAAACTGAAATCCCTTGGTAATTCCCGTGCCGATGGCTTTAGAAAAAGCTTCTTTAAAAGCGAAACGAGCTGCATAGTGTACGGCTTCAGTTCCAGTATAACTATTGCAGTATTCCTGTTCGAGTTCTGTGAAGATGCGATTCTTGAAACGATCACCATAGTTTGCGATGGATTCGGCGATGCGCTGAACCACGACCAGATCCGAGCCGATTCCGACGATCATTGTTGTCCTCCAGCGCTTTTCAACTCAGTCATTGTAAACAAAGGAAAGAGCGGAATATTAATGTCAGCCAGAGCTTCTTTGCCTCCTGCTTCACGATCGATGACACAGACAGCTCCAATGATGTTCGCTCCTCGATCTCGCAAGTCTTTTGCCGAGAGTACAACTTGTCCGCCACTCGTCACCACATCCTCTACAATCAATATTCGCTTTCCACTGAGATCTGCGCCTTCGGCGATTTTACAGGTGCCATACTCCTTTGCTTTCTTGCGCACAAAAGCAGCAGGCAATGTGCTTTGCAATGAGAGTGCAGTGGCAATGGGCACGCCTCCAAGTTCCAAACCAGCCAATACTTCGGTCTCCGCAGGTACGAGGGCTAAGAGATGTTTGGCTATCTCTGCTAGAAGTGTCGGTTGAGCCTCGAAGAGATACTTGTCGAAGTACTCGTTACTGATGGCGCCACTACGTAGTAGGAATTCGCCAGTGATGTGAGCCGTGTTGTAAATTGCTGTTGCGAGTTCGAGTCGATTCATAGCTATTGATAGTGAGTGCTGTGCAGGAGATTATGAAAGCAAATGAGATACAAAACTAGGGCTTTATAGGGAAGAAGAGAGTGCAAATCGCAGTTCCAAATAGAGAAGAAACGGATGAGAGAGTGCGCGAGCGCTTCCGCGAGGGAATGATTTTGACTGTTGAGCCGAACCTGAGCGGTGCCGAGAATATGCGTCGAGACGAGCAAAACGCGCAGACACTTCGTGAAGACGAGCAAGACCTGAGTGTCTTCGTGCGTTTCTACAGTTGGTCGCCCTGGTGCTTGTCACTGGGTGCAAACCAGAAAGAGAGTGATATTAATGCGGCTGCGATTCAGACCGCCGGACTCGATTTGGTGCGCAGAGCAACTGGAGGACGTGCCGTACTGCACGCTGATGAGCTAACCTACTCCATTGTCATGCGACTGCCACCTATGGTGCAGGTTCACGACCTTTATCGCTTGAGTCACGAGTTGTTGCGCGATGGACTCGAGGCGATGGGTGCGCAGGATATCGTCTTCCAAAAATCTCAGCCGAACTTTGCTCAGCGTTATAGAACTGAGGGAGACAGTGTTAGCTGTTTTACCAGCGCAGCTCGATCGGAGATTATGTGGCAGAGTCGTAAGGTTGTGGGCAGCGCACAGCGAGTGTGGAGCAATGTGTTGCTTCAACATGGCTCAATCTTGCTTGGTCGTGGACACGAGCAACTTGCTTCGTTTGTGCATTTGGCAAATGACGAAGCACGAATCAAGCTCCTCGATTCCATTCAAACGCAGAGCGTGAGCATGGAGGAAATCTGTAAGCGACAATGTTCGTTTGAGGAGTGCGCCGAGGCTTTGGAAAATCGGTTTCGACGTTATGCAGGCTAGAGTGCAGGTTGGATCTGAGGGCTTGGGTAGCTGAAAAGCTGAAGAGGGGTGGATCTGCGAGATACACTGAGACCCTCATTAGAGCTGAGAGCCTCAGTGTTTGATGTTCGCCGAGAGCCTCAGTGTTTGTGATTCGAGGAGGCTCTCAATAGTTGTAGGTTTCTACTTCTTCTTCGGTGCGTTTGGAATGATAACATTCCCGTCTTTATCCTTTTTTGTTGGGTCAAGCTTGATGACTGCTGGGTCAACGACACCGGCCTCATCTTTTACTTGACCGTAAGCGCTGATTTCGAATGGAGGGAAATCAGGATCTGGTGATTCTACGATCACATTTGCGTTCCAGTAGCCACGATCGCGGCCAATGTACATTGCGTTGATTTGCAGGGTGTCGCCCGCTGCAATACTGAGTGGACCCTTCTTGTCAATTCTCATTCCTTTTGTTGCAAGCAAGCGCTCGATTGCAAACGGCTTGGTGTCGTGATTCTTCAAGGTCACAAAGAAGCGGGAAGTATCACCGACTTTGATTTCTGGGAAATTGAATGATTGAGGAGTAAGCGTGATAGGACGAAAGATATTCGTCTTCAAGTAAATGAGCTTACCCATTTTGCTTGGGTCATCATTCGCGTAGACCGTCATGGTTTTGGTCATTTCGCCTGATGACAGAGCAACATTCAAACCAACACCGATGCGTGCTGTCTGACCTGGCTTGATAGGATCCTTTGTGTAGTGCGGAGTTGTACAGCCGCAGCCAACCTTAATGGTATCGATGACCAAGTCTTTCGAACCAACATTCTTCACAACGATAAAAGTATCGAGTGACACCATCTTCAGGGGATTGTCCTTTACCGTCACTTTACCCCAATCGCAGGTTTCGCCACCAACGATTTCCATTTTCGGCTGAGCATAGGCCATGCTGCTAAGGAGCAAGGCTGTACACAGCACAACTGTCTTGAATACGTTCATCATAGTATGAGTGAATTACATGAAACAATAACAAAGTGAATGTCAGAATAGCTTGGGGCAAAGCCCAGTACCAAGCGGGTGAGGCTGCCATGGAAATGCAGAGCATAAGCGAGTGCTCCGCCGCATTTCAGGTCCTACTTTGGCTGCTGCTTCTGCAATTGATGCTGTTGATTAGCACTATCAATACGTGCAGCAACTTCACAAACCGCATTGCTTGCAATGTGGTGAACCACTTCTGCTTGCGACGGATTAATCTGAGCGTTGTTGCCAAGGTTATCTAACACGAACTCAATGTCTGTGATAAGCTTTTGAATTTCTGGATTGCCTTGTGATTTCTCTTTAAGGGCTGAAGCTTCACGAAGAAGTTCCTTCGCAATCTGACGATTTGGAAGTTGCGCTTGAATTGGTAAGCACTTTTCGCATGCAATCTGATTGTCGACAGAGGTAGCAAAGTAAATCTGTGAACGACGTAGGAAGTCTGACACTTGCTGACTTGCTGCCAACTTAGGTGTAGAAACAAGGTTGGTGTCGATCGTTGCGGTAGCACCACTGCCAACCTGACTATTTGTACTCACTTGCAGTTGCGAACCGATATACATTCCTAGAACCAGAAATGCCAAGCCTCCAGCTAAGGCATAGCCGATGTGTTGCGGGCTCATGAAGAGCTCGCGAAGGGTTGACCAGAAGGAGCGAATTTGAGGTGGAGCTGGAGCAAGGTCTGCCGCAGAAGCATCTGCGCGCACTGTCGCATTTAAGATCGAGCGTTCCAGACGATCCAGAACGCGCTCATCAACTTCCGGAGCATCTGATTGCTTAACCCGCTCAAATGAAGCTCTGAACATCTCAGCGCGCTGGCGAAGCTGCTCATTGCCAGACATGGCAGAGTCAAGGCTTCGTTGCTCTTCTGTGGAGAGTTCGCCATAGTACGAGAGTATGATGAGTTCGTCTAAAGAGGTATCGATTTGTTTCATTCGCATCCTTTCACGGGTCGTAGTCGGGGAACGCCGATCCTAGAGGTAGTTAAATATCGTCTTTATAAAATGCTAGTTTCTTCTGCAGGTTGTGTATGGCTCGAAAGAGTAGCACTTTAACCGTTCCTTCAGAGTTGCCAAGTTGCTCGGCAATCTCCTTCAGGGGAAGGTCGTGGTAATGGCGAAGAATGAATACCATACGCTGCGAAGCGCTGAGTTCATTCAATGCCGATTGTAAGTGCTCGTCAATCACTCGCTGCGAAAGAACATGCTCTGGGTTCGAAATGGAGTAGCTAGCTCCATCGTTCACCACTTCATCGTCATACTGCTTGCCAGTTTTCGATGCCTCATAGGAAAGTGTACGCGTGCGGTTGATGAAGGTGTTGACCGTTATGCGGTACAACCAGGTGCTGAGTTTTGAATCTCCGCGAAACTTCTCTAACGCTTTGTACACTCGAATGAAAACGTCCTGGGTGATGTCCTCTGCATCGTCATGATCTCGGCTGAGATCAAGCGCGAGCATATACACCTGCTTCTTGAAGGTTCGGACAATGTCCGTAAACACATCAGGATCTTGAGCCATAATCCGCTCAACGAACTCCCGATCGTTTTCAATGGAACCGAAACTGCGCGAAGCCATAGACGCGTTGAAGGTGGTACTCGGTTGACAGATTTTGGTAGAAATCTGGAATAATTCTCAAAAAAGACGCTAATCTCGCGGCATTTTTTGAGAGGAAGTCGAAAATAGGAGATTTTGGAGGATTTCCGAATCTCGCCTTAACGGAGAATCTGAAAACTCTTGAAAATGCTGCCCTGTGCGCCTTGTAGGAGCACGAAATAGCTACCCTGAGGAAGATCTTGGGTGCTTATACTACTCGCTGCAGCGCCAGAGCGCTGCGCGAGTATAAAAATTCTACCGAGGATGTCACTGACGCATACTTGAGCTACTTCGCCAGCAGCAATGTGAATGGTTGATGACTCGTCGATGTAGAGAACAGGAGAGTTCGTGTTAGGATTCTCATCTACGCTACTCAGACCTCCAAGGTTGAAGATTCCACCATCAGCTGTTGCTCCCATTGCCTGAATGGTAGAGAAGCTCGCCGAAGAAGACGCATAGATGAAGTTGCCTACCTGTCCGCTTCGAATGAGGTTTTTGCCGTTCTCGCTTCCGAACACGAGAAAAACGCTTCTTTGTTCGGGATCAGGCAAGAAAAGGCTACAGTGGACATCTGGATCTGCGCACTCGAAACCAAGGGGCAGTTCAGCATTTGCTGCGAAGCGGAGTTCGAAGGCGGCGCCCAACAGACTCTTCGGAGCATAGATGCCAAGAGCTTGCCGACTGAATGTTGCTGGCCAATAGTCCCGCCCTGTACTTTGGATGTCAACCTCATGTTTCGTCTTACTATGAACTTTGCCAAAGTTGATTTGTACCACAAGGTTGTCGCTCAAGGTAACATCACCGCTTCCATCGCAATCTGCATAGGTCGCTTTTGAACTATCCCACACGAGGGCTTCTTGTGCCATCCACAAGGTGCTGCAGGGTTCTCGTTTGTATCCGCGTACATTGCTTGCACCTGAACCTTGTTTTAAATAGGCTCCTACGGTTGTTGCGTCACGTGAATCAACAACTCCGTTGTTGTCTGCATCGCCTGGATACACATTCACGAAACCGTGGACGTTAACCGTGTAAGCGGTAGAACTTAGGCTGACAATGCGACCGCCACTATCGCTACTCACTGCCTGAGCGTGAACGAAACTGAAGCTGATTGGAAGATTATTCGGGGTATTGGGGCGCACGACGAAGTCAAGATGCACTGCCACCGGGTTGTCGACGCCTGGATCTGAGATCGACACGCCTGACAATGCTCCTACGTGCAGACTTCCAAGTCCTTTAGAAGTATCAGAAAGATCATAGGCAAAGGTTCCGTTCAAACCTAGATCGCGTGCTTTCCAGTTGGAAAAGACCACATACTGCGAACCTTGGTACTGAAGTTCGAAGCTCACGCCGGTGCAATTGTTTACACCACTGACTTCGATATCCATTCCGAACAATTGGGTTGCTGTTACAAAGTTGGAGCGGCCGCTGTCGACATCGCTTCGGACGATGCGGATGCTTTGGGCTTGTGCCATTGAGCAGAATGAAAGCAACAGCGCCAGATAAAAGAGTCGGAATCTGGGTCTCAGCGCGCGAAATGTGGAATGTTGATCGTCCATGAGTATTCTCAAAGCCTTGATATTCGTCCTAGTGTGGCAATCGCTATGCCAGTAATAAACAAAGGCTTTAGCTTGATTTCAAGCCAAAGCCTTGTAAGAGGTTCTAGCCTGGCAGATCGGCTGCTTGTGCCTGATCTTCCAGGTTGCCCGAAGCCAGGCATCCTTCCGCAAGTAACTCGTCGCGAGCGGCATCTAAGATACCATTGATGAACACGCTACTTTTCTCTGTCGAGTACATTTTTGCGAGTTCGATGGCCTCATTGATCGTAATGCGAGGCACAATATCCTCAAAAGTCTTCATTTCCGTAATGGCCATTCGAAGGAGTTGTCGATCGATGAGCGCAATGCGCTCCAGATCCCAATTCTTCGCCAAACGCTCAACACGCTCATCCAAGGCAATCACATCGGCAAGAGTGTTGACGAAAAGACTGCGGGCGAAATTGATGTCTTTGTCGCGCCAATTGATAGGAGTATCAGCTTCCATTTCTTCGATTTCGTCTGGTTTTAGCGGACGTCCCTGTTCTTCATGCGGCTCCTCACCAAGGTTAAAGTCGCGATAGAAGATATGGTTGAAGATGGCGTTGACATCAGATTCACTGGCGTCGTAGGCACTCAGCATTTGCACCACTTTTTCCCGTGCAAGACGTCGCGTACCGTCGAGGGTCCGACGTTGGCTCAGCGGGAATGGATCTAACTCAACTTTTTGCTGTTTACTCATATGTCAATGGTCAATGCCGTCTGGAAAAAACTCTACGATTCGTTGCTGCTCTCGGCGTTCTATCGAGTGCTGTTGAACTCTTGCTCTGGTACAATATAGCAACGCACAGCCAAAGGCTGTGCGTTGGAAAAATCTCTCTTGAACATTTGTGCAGAGCTTTCAGCCCTGCCTCATGAAGCACTCGTGGGAATTAGTGTCCACCACGGATATTCGGCACACCAGAAAAACCACCGTGGATGTGACGTACTTTGGCAATACGCTCTTCTGCCATGCGGTTGGATGCGTCTACAGTGAGAATATTGTTGTCTTTTGCTTGCTTGAAGATGCGAACAAGCACATCATAGATGCTCTCAACCTTGCGGGTGACTTGTTCTGTTGACCAACCTTCGATTTCTGAGCTTACGTTGATGAGTCCACCAGCGTTAATTACATAATCTGGAGCATAGAGAATATTGCGCGCCTTGAGGGCTTCACCGTGCTTGCGTTCATCTGCCAACTGGTTGTTTGCACCGCCAGCGACGACTGAACACTTTAGTTGTGATAGAGTATCGTCGTTGATGATTGCACCAAGCGCATTGGGAGAAAAGATATCGCAATCAAAGCTGTATACATCTTCTGGCTTAATGTACTCTGCGCCACTATCGGCAGCCAAAGCACGAGCCTTGTCTTCGAAAATGTCAGTAACAAAAACGGTTGCACCTTCTTTGACTAGGTGGTGCGTAAGATGCTTAGCCACATTGCCTGCGCCTTGGACAACAATGCGCTTCTTGACCAAGGAGTCACTGCCATATTGAGCATGAGCTGCCGCTTTCACACCACAGTACACGCCAAGAGCGGTAAATGGAGAAGGATCGCCACTACCTTGGTTTCCGCCAACGCCAGTGACGAAACGTGTTTCCATGCGGATGTATTCCATGTCCTGCACCGATGTTCCAACATCTTCAGCGGTGATATAGCGACCGTGAAGTGTCTCGACAAAACGACCATAAGCACGGAACAACTCCTCTGTTTTGCCAGTACGTGAATCCCCAAGAATAACGGCTTTGCCGCCACCAAGGTTCAAACCCGCTACAGCGGCTTTATAGGTCATACCACGTGAAAGACGCAAGGCGTCGGTCAAAGCTTCACTGTCGCTGGCATATTGCCACATACGAGTGCCGCCCAAAGCCGGACCTAAGGTGGTGTTGTGAATTCCGATAATAGCGCGAAGACCGCTTTTGGGATCTGAACAGAAAACTACCTGCTCGTGTCCGTATGAATCAAGATCCTGGAACATAGCTTGTGCAATGAATGGTGAAGAATCGTATCAGTTTGGCTACGCATGATGTAATCACAAGCAGACACCTGATGGTGACGTGGTTTGCGAAAGCGGGCACAAAAGACACGTTCGAAAACCGACAACAAAGATACGGTGGAAAAGGACTTTGTACGCTGAAATTGGATTACAGCCGGCTGCTGTGGAAAAGAGCTTCATCGATTCTTCTAAGCCTCTGAATTTTTTAGCTATTGTGTTGAATGAACAAGGTGTAATTTATCCGAATACAAGGATCGGATATCAGGACTTCATTGAACCAATTGAAGAACGGCATGCAACTTTGGGGACGCAATGGCTGGATGATATGGTGTGTACTCGTTTTGTGGGCATACCTGCCGAACTCTGTCTCGGCCCAGCAAACAACGAAGGGCAAAGACTTCTATGTAGCCTTCCTCTCGAACTTTCATCAGTCTATCATGGCGACTGATAGCCTGTATATCTATGTCGTAGCTGAGCAAGCCACAAGCGGAACGATCAGCTACAATGATGGTTCATTAGTTATCAACAGACCGTTTACTCTTACCACTCCCGGACAGATCTATCAGATTGCTGTTTGGTGGGCAGATGCTGAACTTATTGGCTATAACACAGGTGTTACCTTTCAGCGATTTAGTGATAACGAGTTTGTCACTCGAAAAAGCTTCCATATTCAATCCACACAAGATGTTGCGGTCTACGCATTGAATCAAGCGGTTACAACAAGCGACGCCGCACTCATCTTTCCCGTACCAGCCCTCGGCAAAGAATACTATGTGATGAGCTATAAAGCAGATGGAAGACCTTCGCCCACTGACAATAACTACACGCCTTCTGAGTTCTGTATTGTTGCCACGCAAGACTCAACAATAGTACAGATCTACCCAACCGCACCCACGATTGAGACTGGCCTGACGCCACGACAAATTCTACTAAACGAAGGCGAAACGTGGCTCTGCCAATCGCAGTTCAATTACTTCAATTTGAATTATGACCTGAGTGGAACTCGTATTGTCGCCACAGCTCCGATTGCCGTTTTCGGCGGACACCAACGTGCTACTGTTCCCGTCGAAGCAAAGAACACAGCGATATCGCGTGATCAGCTGTTTGAACAGTTGCCACCCCTGTCGGTGTGGGGACAATCGTATATCATCACACCTCTTCCTAATCCCTCAGGTGCAACGCCTATCCCTGGTGCCTACGATCTCTATCGAGTAGTCGCTTCGGAAGACGGTACGACTCTTCGCATCAATGGGACGTTGTTGTCAACGCTCAACCGTGGACAGGTCTTTGAGGCACCACTAACGGCTGCAGCACTTCTCCAAGCTTCGAAGAAGGTGCTCGTTGCCATTCTCAAGCGAACACATTCGGATGCCAATCAACGTTTGCAAAACGGTGATCCATTTATGATGATCGTTCCGCCTCGAGCACAGTATCTGAATACCTATCGCTTCACCAATTGCCAGGTTAATAGCAACTACTTTGATCAGTATCTCACGGTCATTACTGCGAACACCAATACTGCTGCATTACGTCTAGATGGCAATCCTATTACCACAACGTGGAACCCGATTCCAAACACCTGCTACGTGTACGCACATATTCGTACCACGAGTGGAGCTCACACATTGCAAAGCCCGTTTCGCGTTGGCTTATATGTGTACGGCTATGGATCGGCTGTATCGTACGGATATGTTGGCGGTATGGCTTTCGTTCCAGATGTTGGAGATGATGCACTGACAGCTGGGCCTGATCAGTCATTGTGTGTAGGAGATTCCGTTCAACTGAAAGCAACGGGAAAGTCGATTGGATTTCGCTGGACCCGAATGGGATCCAGTGCTCGTTTTCCCTGCGATACCTGCGGCACTATCTGGGTCTCACCAGCACAAAGCACTGGGTATATTCTCTCCGGGATTGATTCCTTGGGTTGCTATGTGATTGATACCGTACAACTCTATGTGAATCAGATTCCTGAGGTAACAGTAGATCCAGATTCAGCAATGTGTACTGATGTGCCAGTGGTACTCCGTGCGGTTGGACAGTTTCAAACAGCCACCTGGTCTCCGCCTTTCGGTTTGTCCTGCACAACGTGCAACAATACAGTTGCGACACCTGGAAAGAATATGCGCTACTATGTTACAGTGCACAATGGCCCATCTCCTCGCTGCACGGATATCGACAGTGTCGATATAGAATACAAGTATGGAATCTCGCGAGCCTTTCCAAAAGGAGATACGATTTGCCGTGGTGATAGTGTGCTGCTTCGTTTGAGCTACGGAGGCAATCTTCGTTGGGCACCAACCGCGGGTCTAAGCTGCACGACTTGTGATAGTGTCTGGGCGAAACCAACAAGCACTACCAACTATACGATCTATGCTGATTCTGCCGACTGCACAAGTCAGGCACAAGTGCGGGTAACGGTCGTTGATCCACCAACGCTAAGCTTGCCTGCCTCCATTACCGTCTGTGCTGGTGAGTCACGAGTATTGAATGCCGTCTCAAATGCTAGCTCTGTGCAGTGGAGTCCGTCCCGCTACCTTTCAACGACAACGGGTACACGGGTGACGATCACAGCGGATTCAGACGTTACCTATACTATTCGCGCTTCCGTTGGTTCGAACAAGTGCCAAGCCGTGCAGAGTTTGACAGTACACGTTTTGCCAAGCCCAACTGTACAACTCAATGTTGTAGACACAACGATCTGTTCGCAAGACTCAGTACAGCTTCGTGCAATCGTAACCAACGCTGACAAACTTGAATGGCAACCATCAACGGGCTTGAGTTGCACCGATTGTCCTGACCCCATTGCAAAGCCAAGCACAGATCAACTTTATACATTAAAAGTCTCGAACAGTGGCGGATGTGATACGAGCATTCAAGTGCAGGTTCGTGTTCGTACAATTCCAAGTCTGACAATTGCCACTCGTAACTTCGAAGTGTGTGAAGGAGAAGCTGTTCAGCTTCAAGCAACATCGAACCAAACGGTGCGGTGGACACAAACCCTTGGTTTTAGCTGTACGGATTGTCCGAACCCCACTGTTCGCATACCCTCTGCGGGGCGCTACCGAAGCTACTGTACAGCCAGTCAAGGCAACGGCTGTAGCAAAATCGATTCGATTGAGATTGTGGTGAATCCCTTTCCAATGGACTCCATTACAGTTGACAATGACACCTTGTGTCTAACCAATGGCAAAGCACGCATTCAACTACTCGGAGGCACACCTGGCACGAGCTACATCTGGGACCAAACCCCAGGCCTAAGTTGTTATGATTGTGTGAGTCCTGAAGCGAGACCTACTCAAACGAGCACCTATCGTGTACGCATGCGTACGGACAAAGGCTGTGAGCAAGAGCGATCAGTGACTATTGCTGTGCAGCCATGTTCCCGTAAGCTTCTTGCCCAAGCGAACAATGTTGGTGTCCTCAGTGCCTGCAGCAGTCGCGAGCTAAGTGTTGAGCTGCAGAACGATGGTGAGATGCCTTTGAGCATTGATAGTGTATGGAAGGATAGTGCAAGTGGTGCAGAGGTCTTTTTGGATAGCAGTGTAGTACTACCTCTAACACTCGAAGCTGCTGAGAAGAAGAGTCTGAAGATCCGCTTCATCCCTACAAGCTCTGGTGCTGTCTGGATTAACTTAGCCTTGAGAAGTAATGGAACAATAAGCGGGCAGGATACGATTATCTATTTACGTATCAATGGGCAAGCTGAGCAGTATCCTATGGATCTAGTGTTACGAGAGCAGACAATTGCAGCTGGTAATACTTTTCTCTTACCAATTGAGCTGAACTCTACAGCCTGGTCTGATATTGGCATCACAGCACTGGATTTCCGACTTCGGTATAAATCTGTGTGGATGTTGTATGACAATCAGGTTTCCATGCAAAAAGCAGCGTTTGATTTAGGATGGCGAGTGAGCGACGATGGAGAGCAGCGTGTAGGAGATGAGAGTACGGTCACCTTCCATCTTCGTGGTGATTCCTCCCTGAAATCTAGCGGCATGCTTCTCACGCCACGCTTTAAAGCTCTGCTCTCAGTAGATCAGAGTTTTCGTGCGATTGCGGATTCAATATGGTTGCCGGATCAACAGCGATGCGTGAGCATGCGCACACAAAGCGAAGAGCTTGTTCAGTTTGGCTGTGCTCGCAACCTACGTCCGATAGAGGCTGGCAAGTATAACTTTGAACTTCGTGCACTAGACCCAAATCCTGTCCATCAGGATCGACTCCGCTGCACCTACTCATTGGGCTTTGACTGTCAGGCACAGATCCGACTCATAGATGCATTGGGACGTGTGATGCACAATGTGATCAACGAACATCAAGCCGCAGGTGACTACGCAGTGGATGCTGATCTATCGCACCTAGCAGCGGGTTCCTATAGCTGCGAGCTGCGAGCAGGTGGCCTCGTATTTGTAAAGACCTTCGTTATCGCTCGATAGTTCAGTATACCTTGTGTGTTAGTACGGTCTGCATCATTCTACCTTCATTAATCGATTGCGACTTGCTGACCGTGTTGCGATACTTGCACTTCCAATCTCAATCATAGTTCTGGCACAAAAAAAACACCTGAGCCGAAGGCTCAGGTGTTTTTTTTTTATAAAGACGACTATGGAAGTTTAGCGAACGACGGAGCGTAGAGTTGCTGCAAAATGTTCGTCGTTGAGGTCATTACCGCAGGCCAAGATTTTGAGGTCTGGACCAACGAGTATGCGCCATGGGTAGCCAACATATTCAAAGGTTGAACTTCCATCGCTGCTGCCTTCTTTAACGAATTGAGCTGCAACCAGATTGATCTTTCCTTTTGTTTCTTCTTTGACTTCTGGCATGGAAGAGCCAAGTGACAAAGCCATGATGGTCATAGCGATCTTGACATTGTCGTTGCAGATACTAACCAAGTTGCGAGCAGATTGATCGCATCCAGTGCAATGATCGGTACGCAGATCGAGCAATGTGTACTTGCCCTTGAGCGCATCTTGGCTGAGTTTCTTGTCCTTACCAGCAATAGTATAGCTAAAGTTCGGAACCTGCTTGCCAGCGCGAATAACAGCATCTGGATTCAAGTAGAACTTCGCAGCTTGTGTGAGTTGGTGATGTGGGAAGCGCTCAACGATGGTCTTGTAGAGGTCTGCCTGACGTTGTTTTTCACCGAGTACGCTTGCTTGAATAAGTTCTGAGTACGCGATTGGAACGACAACATTCTCGTTCTGATTCTTCGAGATGACTTGAGCTACATATGCGTCTTTACCTTGGCGAGCACGCTGGTTAACAGCAACATACATGAGTTGCGGTTCGAGGGCCCATATATCTGACTCTGGAGAAACAACTGTGAGAGCCTTTTCGAGCATTGGGCCGTCGAGACTTTCAGATTGTAAACTCAAGTAGTACAAGTACAACAAGCGAAGGTTGGTGCTATCTTCTGTTGTTTTGATTCGCTCTAGCACCGATGCCTGTTGCTCAGCAACTTTCATCTTCGTGCGAAAGTTCTTCATGTCGAAGGTAGCCTGATTGCCACCATTTGCACGGTGACGGCCAAGGTCTTGCTCAAGACTCTCATCGAAGTTCTTCTTATAGAGATACATCTCTGAGTAGGTTTCGCAGAACTGTTGGAAGCGCTTGTTCGATGAGCTGATGCGAGCATTTGTTCTGCCTGGGCTCAAGACTGATGTCTCGAAGCGAAGCTCAGAATTGCCCATGATGTTCTGCAATGCTGTGAGGTGTCCGTTACGAATACGGAACTCTTCCGCCTTGGTAGGAATAGCAACAGTTGCCTGTGCTGCACCTGCGCCATCGCCGAACACAACTGCTTGCCATTCAAAGCGAGTTGAAGGGAAAGGAGCAGCTGCGACGTAGGCTCCATCTTTCAGCATCATGCGCTTTGTGCCAACCGTGCGGCTGAAGTTATTGAACGCGCCCATTGCGACAACAGAATCGATGCGTGATGGCAGTGGTGAGTTTGCCAACTGAATATCTGCTTCTTCGCGCTGTGAACGGTCATTCACGAATGGAAGGATGTACTGCTCATGGTTGATACCATTGAACTGTACACGGTAGGTTCCTGGACGTGAGAAGGAGATGGCATAACTGCCATTTGCTCCTACCTCAAAGGTTGTATCTGGCTTGTCAGAGCCAAATCGGTAGACGCCGATCTGCGCGTGAGCCATTGGCTTCGCATCGTGTCCGAGCAGCTTCCCGCTAAGCGATGACTGCTGGGCCATGATCGGTAAACTCGTACAAAGGGCGACGAGTATGCTGGTCATTTTCATAAAAAAATCCTGTCGGTGATGGTGGTGGTTGTATTGATACTCTTGAATTTCGTGATTAAAGCGACCATCTATAGCAATTGCTATGCTGAGCGCATATCATGGATAATATCGGACAAAGCCTGTGCAGCCTGTAGCAGCTCCTCCTTTTGGCTGAATCGACTCAGCGAAAAACGAACTGCCGCTTTGGATTCGGCTGCACTACGACCCATAGCCAATAAAACGTGACTGGGTTGCATGGTCCCGCTCACACAAGCTGAGCCATTGGAACACGCAATGCCTTTAATATCCATGAGTTGAAGTATGGCATCGCCATCCAAATGTTCTGCATCCTTAAAGGAAACGTTCAGGATATGCGGTGCGCATGACAGTGTTGGTGTGTTGATCCTCAGATTTGGAATCAAGCGCAACAACTCTTCACGAAGAAATCGAATTTGCTCCACACATTGCTCAGTACTTTTACGGAAATTTTCGAAAGCGATACGGGTAGCTGTCTGAAAACCAACAATTTGCGCAACCGCTTCTGTACCAGCCCTGCGGTTCCGTTCTTGTCCGCCACCTTGCTGATGCGCCTTGAAATCGATACCTCGACGAATGTACATAGCGCCGATGCCTTTGGGTCCATGAAGTTTATGGGCTGAAAACGAGGCAAAATCTATCCCTAAAGACCCAAGATTCAGCTCAACCTTTGCCAAACTCTGCACCATGTCGCTGTGAACCAGGGCATCCGGTACAGCTGCGCGAAGCGCAGCAAGATCCTGAACACTCCCTACTTCATTATTGACATGCATGACAGAAACCAGGCAACGAGGCTTGTTCCACTGATTCAGACTCTCCGCTACCACAAAAGCGTTTTCGTCGACGGGTAGCTGATGAACAGTCTTACCTAGACGTTGCAATTCCTCGCAAGGAGCCAGAATGGCGTGATGTTCAATACTCGAGCAGACAACCGTGTCAACAAGGTTTGATTCCTGGGCAGAACTCTTAAGAATAGCGTTATTCGACTCAGTTCCACCGCTGGTGAAGATGATTTCAGCAGGGTGAGCACCCAGGAGAGAAGCAATTTCCTCTCGAGCAGATTCAACGGCAACGCGAGCGCGACGTCCCAGGTAGTGAGCAGACGAGGCATTACCAAAGTCCTCACGCATCCAGGGAAGCATAGCATCCAGGACAGCGGGGTCGAGAGCAGTGGTGGCCGAATTGTCGAGATAAATCATGCTACAATATTAGTGTTTTCGAGTGGGTTGGACGTTGGGAGCAGCCCTTTCGATACACAAGTATGGCGTAATCTTTTGGTAAAGCTTTGGGCCTATACCTTTTACATGGCGTAATTGTTCCATTCGGAGCAGGGGGTGCTGCTTTCGATAGTCGATGATTCGAGAGGCCATGGAGGGTCCAATACCCGGCACCTTCTGCAGCATCTCTGCACTCGCATTAGCCACATTTATGGGCTTTTTCGGTGGAATCTTGCGTTTATAGGGACTTGGTGCCTTGATATCGATGGGCAAAGCGAGAGTGTCGGTATCTAGTCGCGGCCCCATCATTGCGCCCAGCGAATCGCGCGCTTTCGCTGTACTATCAATGACAAAGCGTATACGCTCATAGAGGGCGGTGTGCAGAGGATCCTCAGGCTCGGCTATCCAGCGATAGAGGAGCGTAGAGCAGCTAATGGCAAAGAGACAAGCTGCCACAGTGAGTTCACTGCGCGACACTCCAACGAGCTCTTGAATTCGCTCGTGAAGACGTTTTGCATGTTTGGGCATGGAGTGCTATTCCACTTCTTCTGCGGTTTCATCATCGCTGCGCGGCGGCAGAATCTCTAACACGGGCAGCAGAGAGCGGATGGCGTTGAGGAGCGAGTCTATGCTAGACGAGTTATCGAGCACGAAGTCTGCATACTTCGTTTTCTCCTGAGCGGGGAGTTGTTCGTGCATGCGAGCACGGATAGTATCGGCATTCGCACCGTCGCGGGCCATGGCGCGAGCCAGACGGACTTCCTCGGGAGCATCGACCACAAGAATGTAGTCGAAAGCCTCATCGAGTCCAATTTCGTAGAGCAGAGCAGACTCTACAAACACAAGTTTTCTACCATTCTGGGCAGCTTCATTGATTTGGCGCTGGTGTTCATCCAAAACGCGAGGGTGCACCATGCGGTTAAGCATTGCCAGGCGAGCGTGGTGTTCTGGACTTTGGCCGAAGACCTGTGCCGAGAGCGCGGCAGTATTTAAGGTATCGTCAGCCGAATACACATCACCAAAGTTCCGTCGAATCTGCGCTTTAAGCTCAGAATCTTCGTTCATGAGACGTTTAGCGCACTCATCAGAGGAAAAAACCAAGTGTCCAGCATCACGCAAAAACTGCGCAACGCTCGACTTACCAGACCCAATGTTCCCTGTAATGCCAATGACCACGATTTCCGCGTCATCAGGATTAGTGCTGTTATCTACCGAGATCTCATCCATGGCGCAAACTACTAAAAATTGTTCGTCAAGGCATTGCCAGATCTCCTCTCTACCGTATTTTTGTAGCTCACTCTTTCACAGAGTGACTTTTTAGTACGCGTTCTGTCGCCTCCGGCGCCAGCCCGCAGCCGCAGGTCCCATCGACTAACGGTTAGGTCACCACCCTTTCACGGTGGCAGTACGGGTTCGAATCCCGTTGGGATCACATACAGTACTCTCTAAGCCGCATGAATACTATGTTCTTGCGGCTTTTATTTTGCCTTGCGGTAGCATTGGGAAGGATATAGGGAAAAGTGGTTAGCGCCTGACGCCAGTTAACTCACAAGAGTCGGCTCGAAATACCAGATATTCAACCAGCTCGTACGTTCGAAGTGAAGCTGAGTGCGGCTATTGTATCGGCGAGACTTACAGCAGAACTAAACCTAAGGCCTGGATCTCAGTGAGGCCTGGAAATCAGTTGAGTTGCGCGTGCGCAGCACGCACGAGAATCATAATCGCCTTGAATAGAAACAGGGACGCCGCTGTTGAGCGACGTCCCTGCTGTGTTGTTTAGAACCTAAGACCGTGGGTCTATACTGCAGCTTTAGCGCAGTACAACTACATTCTGGTGTAATGCATGGCCATCAGAACTGATGAGTGTGATGCTATACATTCCATTGCTGAGCTGTAGAGCATTGGCATCGATGTTTAGTGTGAAGGTTCCGGCTTCATAGTTTGCATCTGTGATGACTGCGATGTTGCGACCTTGTACGTCGGACAATGACACATGAACACGTGATGCTTGAGTGGAAGTGAAGTTGAAACTGCTGGTAGAGTTTGTAGGGTTAGGTGAACAGGTGCTGAGTGTCCAGCCATCTTGTTGACTGGTTTCGTGCACAGCTGAGATGCTGCTAATAGTAACTGCCGCGATGTTGGAATTCATCTGTCCACAACTTCCGTTGATCATGACGCTGTAGTTACCAGAGTCCGACATAGAAACTGTTTTCATATAGCTAGAGTTTGTTGCAGCGGCGATCTCGATACCGTTGAAAGACCATTGGTAGAGAAGTTGATCGCCAGTAGCTTGAACACTGAGTTGTAGGAGTTGACCATCCATAACGATCGTATGGAGAGCTGGATGTGTTTCAATCGTTGTGCGCGTGAGAACTATTAACTGTGCAACCTCACGATGAATAGTGCTGCAGGCATTCATGACTGTAACAGAATAGAGTCCATCATTGATAATCGTAGCACTGGATAACGAATACTGTGCACTGGTTGCGCCATTGATGACAAAGCCATTCAGCATCCACTGATACTCTAAGTTCGAGCCAGTTGTTACCTGACTATTTAGCGTGAGAGCTGAGTTTGAACATGATCTAAGCGTTGTTAGTTGTGCCAAGGTATCGAAGGTTGGAGAAGCCAGTACGCTAACTACAGCACGAGCTGAGTATACCGTCATACTGCCATCCAAGATCACTCGAAGATAATAGGTGCCTGAGTCTGATGCCTGAATTCGACTTATTGTCAAAGTGGAATCGGTTGCGCCTGCAATTGCATTTTGATTCTTAAACCACTGGTACTCAAACTCTCTGAATTGATCTGAGTGAGCGGCATAATTGAGTGTTGTAGCCGAACCTTGGCATACTTGACGACTTGTGATCTGGGAGCTAACTACAATTGAGCTAACAATTATAGAGGCTGTTGTGGAACTCAGGTCACCGCAAGGGCCATGCACCATTACACTGAAGCTTGCGCCGTTATCAGATGCTGTGATGTTGTCGAGAATGAGTTGAGCGGAGTTTGAACCATGGATGTTGGCGTTGTCAATCATTGCAGAACCATTTCTATACCACTGATAGCTTGGAACTAGATCATAGGTATCAGTTGCACCAATCGCATCAACTCTGAAACTCGCAAAGCCGCCAATAGTTGCGTAGGCATTGTGCGGTTGCATTGTTATGGCAACTTGCTCTAAAACGGTCAACTGAAAAGAATTGGTCGAATCCGCGGTAGCTGAGCAAGTAGTATCTCCACGAATAACGGACATATACCATGCGTTATCTTCAATGCTGACATTTGTTAGGCGTAAGCGTGAGGATGTTTGACCAGGCAGTATGATGCCGTTCTTAAGCCATTGATAGCTAGAAACCGACCCCGAAGTTTGTACTTGGGCTTGCACATTTGTACCCTCGCAAACCTGTTGGTCATTTAGATGATTGATAATAGTAATGGGGGTGGCTAAGTGTAGAGTGAAGCTGGCGGAGGTCCATTGTGAGCAAACGTCATAAACAGTTACTTCATAGACACCTTGCGCACTCGTGCCAACCTTAGTCAGACGTAGAATTGCTTCTCTTGCAGTTGCATTATCATAGATTGGTTTTCCGTTGAAGCGCCACTGATAGGTTGGTGAGTATCCTGTTGCCTCTACGCGAAGCTGCACATCGGAGCTCATACAAGCCCATGTTGAGTACGGCTGAGCATGAATGACTAACGATGGATAGAGAGTCAGTTTCGCAGTGCTCGACGTTACACTTTCTCCTTCGCAGGAATTGTTCACTACTACATCATACCAGGCTGAATCTGAGCTACTGATGTTTGTTAACATGAGATGTGAAGTACGAGCGGATCCGTTGTTCATTATAGCAACGCCGTTCTTGCGCCATTGGAACATGGGGTTAGAGCCGTAGGTGTTTACCATGAAATCAGCACCACCACCCAAACATGCACTTTGACCAATAGGTTGCTCAGAGATGGCAATGCTTTGGCTGAGGTAGACACTCTTGTATGTGCTAACGATACCGGTAGTATTGCAAGGGGAGCTCATGACTACATCATACACACCGGCATCAGATGCAGTGATTGAAGAGTCGTAATAGGTACTGCTTTGTGCGGTATTGTTATTGGTAATGTTTCGGCCACTTAAGCACCATTGATAGCGAACATTTGTTCCGTTAGCGTGTATGGACAGTACCAGTGGTGCACCTTGGCAGATGGTTAGGCTGGAATTGTCGAAAGAGCTGGTTATTTGAATTGGCTGAGCCATAGAGACGTACTGTACGTTCGAACTCAAGCCACTTGTGCAGTCACCCGATACCCAGACGTCGTAGTTGCCTACTGCTCCCGAGTTAAATGTCGGAATGTTGAGAGTGTTTGTAGTTGCACTAAGATTGTTTGTTATGGGTTGTCCGTCTTTGCGCCACTGATAACTCAGGTTCGTTCCGTTAACTTGTACGGTCAGGACCACATTGTCGCCAGCACAGGCTGTTACAGTTGCTGGGTAGAGGTTTTGAGTAAACGTCGGTGCATGATTCACCGTTAACGTTGCGGTTCCTGCAACCGTACCATTGTCGCCACTGCCGTCAGTAAGGTCGATCAGCGAATAGGTCGTTGTTGTATTCGGTGAAACACTGATACTCAAAGAAGATTGGTTGGTATTCACGGTGGTCGTATTGACACCATCGCTGTACCTTAGCATATAGGGACTGGTCCCTTGTAAACTAATCGAAAGAGTCGCGTTGCTTTGTCCAGCGCAGATCGTTGTGGGTTGCACTGAGTTCAGAGTTGCACCTTCCGGCGGCTTCCATTGATGTGTAGCCGAAGAGGAAGCTAAGTGCAAGTACAAAACGACCGAATGTGGTGGCGGTTGTTTTCAAAATATACTCCTGGTAAAAGTGAAAGGTCGTTTGCGATAGTTCAGTTGTTGCAACACAATAGGTTGTCAACCAGTCTGAAGATCGTTTGATTGGGTTACTGACGAAGAGTAGTCGTGAGACTACTGTGTGATTGATGCCTTCGAATCTTGGTCTTGTCTTGAGGCCCTGCTTATGCAAGACAGTTCATGCAGGAGAAGTAGAGTGACTCTTATGTTGCACTCTCTCCTTGCTTCGAGTGGCGTGCTTTTGTTGCCAGCTCATGTTTGGGGTCTCTGTCGCTCTGCATCTAATCTGCAGTGCGCACCCAGCTACTCCTTTTCTCAGTTTGTGTAAGCCACTATGCTTTTACCAACAAGCAGGTCACTATGGATAGAATCAGTGTTGTAACACTGTGGATGAGCATGAATAAGGGCAAGCAGAAATGGCAGCGATTATCGAAAGTGGCACACCTATCCAGCGGTAGATCACTATGGTAATCGGTCGCTCGAAGTTGTGGTGCGATTGATTATCGAAGAATAGAAGTTCAGGTATGGCGCACTTCAACGACACATCGTTGTACTGTCTGAACTCAGATACTGCAAAACACTCTGTTGCAGTTCGCCATACTTCGCACATTCTAGTGTACTTAGAACGTTGACGAGTTTTGCTCACTATAAGCTGTCTCTTCACCAAGAAACAGGTGTAATGCCCATGTATAGGCTGTATACGTCTGGAAACTGACGTTCGCAATACCGATCAAACCTATAGCCTACCTACATAGTAGACCCTCTTCCAATGTTGCTTAGCATCAATGCGATCAGGGAAGAGTAGATTATCGAACAGCGACTAACTATTGTTTGAATCCTGCTCACAACAGGATGAATGACAGAAGAACCAAACTGGCGGCTGTTATCGGCTTGCTTGATTGCGATGGTATACTCAGTATACACAAGAGGTAGCTCCTGCTACTTTCGTTGTTGACGTTTAGTGTAGAGGCACATTGTAGAGTATTGTGCCCTATAAAAAATATATTGAGAGTAGCGAACAGATAGTTCGTTCAAGTTGACCAGTTGTCTGTAGTTCTCTTCTTCAAGTGTCGCTAACACCAGCAATTGTGATATCTAGATCAAAACGCTGTATCTGTGTCACATACACAGTTTTAGTACTGAACCTATAGACGCACACGTGTTTACACCCTGAACATGTAGATCAAGGTTGAATGCCATATTTTGATCCGAATATTGCGCTTCACTTTGAAAGGCAGTGGCGCTGAGTGCTCGACAGCACGATTGCATGAAGCACGTGCCTGGTGCATCAAAGAAGTATGCTCTACTTACAGCTAGACGCGCTACATGAACTAGCGTCACCAGTGTAGCCACCAGATATTGCTTCAGCACAACTATTGAAAGTGACCTTCTCTCGGATGCTGGATATCTTTGGACATCCCGACAAGTGAAAGATGTGTGTTTCCGCATCAGCGGTGACGCTGACTGGCGTGTTATTCGTTGGATTTGTCTCACATGAGATCCACGAAAAAGCGCAGAGCGCAAGAACAGCGAGTGTGATTCGCTTCATAACGTTTGGTCCTTCAATTGTGTTGTTAATAACGCTAGTTGCACAAGCTAAAAAAGAAAGTGCGAGTGTCCAAATGTACTACAATGGGGCTGAAAGGCTTCTACAGGAAACAACATCAGACCTTCAGCGAAGCTGAAGGCATAGTAAAAAACTCTTGATGCGATCTAATAAGAGCTGTTGACGTTCATCATTCGTCTACTCAGCCTTGTTGCGATGTATGCAATGAGGACGAAAAATAGCGTCAGGAATAGTCCCTCTAGCAAAGCAAACGGCACGTGACGATAGATAGTCGTGTTAGCCATGAAATCCGCGTCGCCGAAACCAAGGCGCCGATTAACGCCGCCACTTGCATACTGACCAACAACTGTTATAACGTCCGGTCGACTCCAGACTGGACTAAAGGCCAAGGTGCTCAATGTGTATGACTTGTGTTGCGTTTCGACATGAGTGTAAAAGTCGAAGGGAAAAAGGAAGCAGAGTACACAGACTGCGAGGACGAGGGAGTAGATGATGCGCTTCATACTCAATAGATAATAGTGTGAATGAAATGAATGATCTCTATGCCTGGTGCGGAGACTATGTCCGCATTCAATTTGTTGAATTTGCACATGAAAAACAAACTGCATAGCTATATGCAAGATTGCATCTGAACCATTTGCATGATCACAAGCGGAAAATCATCGTCTCTTAGGTGTCCGTCGAGAGTCGAGACGCGATGCATCTCTTCAAGCAAAGAAAAGAATACCTGCGTTTGTGACAACCTATAACCGGCTATTAGACAAACATGGTATCAAACTGAAAGCACTTGTGGCCGTACAACGTAGACTCTTAGAACTAATCTATACCATCGACCACAAGAGGCAGGCATATGATAAGAACTACGGAAAAGTGGTAGCTACGAAGAAGAAGCAGACGAGCATGGCAGAGGCGTATGCATAACAAAGGTAAAGGACCAACAACTGAATGAAGGTCCTCTACACAGGCTGGCATAAGCCGCCTTTGGGTTACTCAAAAATAAGTCAAAATCTGTTTGGTCATAAACACAGCATCTCTACAAGTTTGTTTTTTTTTCCTAGCGCCTTCGGCGCTTGATTGCGTCGGGTGTTTTTGTAGAGACGCGATTCATCGCGTCTACGCTCAAGAATACATCTGAACCATTTGCATGACCACGAATGGAAAATCATCATCTTTCTGGTGTCCGTCGAGAGTGGAGACGCGATGCATCACGTCTCTACTGGTTGTGTATTCTTTTGTGCCAAATGTCAACTTTGGGTTGCATGCGGAACATGGTATGAAGGTGGCTTCGAACATTGATTCCGACATGAGTATGGCGTGCACAGTAGAGACGCGATGCATCGCGTCTCCACTCAAGAATACACCTGACACATCTGCGCGCTCCAGAACGAAATTTCTTTGCCATTCTTTGCCTGAGACGCGATGAATCGCGTCTCTACAAGTTTGGTCTTTTTTCTCTAGCGCCTTCGGCGCTTGATTGCGTCGGGTCTTTTTGTAGAGGCGCGATTCATCGCGTCTCCACTCAAGAATACACCTGACCCATTTGCATGATCGCTAATGGAGAATTATCATCTTTACCATTCTTTGCCTGAGACGCGATGAATCGCGTCTCTACAAGAGGTCGGTGTTTCATTCGCGCCTTCGGCGCGTGCTAAGGCAGGTCACGATGTCGGTGCCGTCGCCAACTTGAGAAGCATCGCTAAACCATTTAGCGTATGACGAAAGAGTACGTGCTGTCGGCGTATCTAAGATAGTATGCGCCCGTTGCTAAATCCGATACTGTCAACCTTTGTTCTAATGTACCAGGGCTTGTAGCGATTTCTTTAACGAGCAAACCAAGGCTAGAATAGATACGAATCGTAGTGTTGTCATTCGAGATTGAAGATGTGTGAGCTGGTGTGAAAAGCAGATGCAGTTGTTCTGAAGTAGGGTTCGGATGCAATACCATCGAGTCTGTTTGTTCGAGATCTGAGGTAGAGATCGTGGTTGCAGCTTTGGGGTTACCGAGGACTGAGTCGCTGACCGCTACGAAATTGGGTCCTTGAAGCCACAAGTAACCATCTCGATCCCATTGCATTGCAAATGGTGAGTTCTGGAAACTCGTGATGGGGCTGAATTCTGAAGATTCCGAGATGGGGTAGTCTGTGTAGTAAACACCCGAAGCTGCAGCAAAAGCTCTAATGCCAATGTATAGGCGATTGTTCTTTCCCCAGGCGAAGCATGTTGGGACCTTATACTGCGGAAAAGTAGGTGATGTCAGATTTACAAAAGGATGTCCATTCGATGCTGAGTCAGAATACCAGAGGCAGTGCGGTCCATAAGAGTACGTAAACACTTCATCGAAGGGAGATATAGTACAAACGATGTTTCCTGAGTTCTCAATCGGCATATCTTTTTGCCAAGTGAGTCCGCCGTCCGTTGAGAGATAGGGACCATTCGTTTCACCTCCATGAAAAACATGTCCACGCTTGTTCACAGCCACACCATAACCCATTCCCGCTGTGACATCTAGATCGTGCCAACTCAGGCCAAAGTCTGTGGATTTTGCCAGTGATGAAGGTGAAAACTCGGACAGACCAGGCTTGGTGCTAAAGCCGTGCGAGCAGTACAGGGTTCCAATCGGGCCCTCTGCCATTTGACAATACTGATCATCTGGTGAGATCCTAAGACTATCCCACGAGTCACCGTCATTAGTTGATCGGTACATTCTTGCAGACAAAGAGCTGCCAATTTTACCAACGAAAGCACCAGCATAGAGGTTGTCTTTTGAATCGCAAAAGAGCAGGCTAATCTGCGGTCTCATGAGACCCTTATTAAGCATTTCCCAGCTCTTCGTTCGATCTTTTGAGCGAAAGACACCGTTGGACGTGGCGAGGAACACATATCCTTTGGCATTGATTACGAAGCCGCTACCGGTAATTAATCCATCGCGAAAACCAATATTCGATGCAGACCAATCCGTGCCTGCGTTGGTGGACTTAAACACCCCTTGAGCACCAACATAGAAATTGCCCGCTTGGTCAATGCAGGAAGATTGAGCGGCTAGTGTCTGCACTTGCTTCAAGCTTTCAACCCAAGTAGCTCCACCATCACTACTAATGAATACCTTAGCAGTCAACATACCCACGTGCTCTTTGGTGTTTCCAAGTGATGCAAGAATTATGTTGTTGTTTGTTGGAGCGATGGAAAGCGACAAGACTGGCAGTTTGTCGATGATATCGAGAGTATAGTTCGTCCAATACCCATTCCCAGGCTTTAAAACTGAGCATCCAGCATCTGTTCCGGCATATAGCGTTCCGTCGCGATTGCAAGCCAGTGAATTGATATGCAGATCATTCAGCCCTGTATTCACAGGAGCCCATACGTCGCCCTGAAGAGCATACACACCTTTGCCCTGCGTGCCGCAATAGACGGTGCCATTCGGATTCACGACAAGACTAAGAATGTTCAGAGTATCTAATCCCTTGCTGAGTAGGCTCCAGGTAGTGTCTTTACAGATGTACAGACCGCCTTCAACAAGTACTGTTTTACATCCTCCTGCAATGAGGTTCCCTGAGGAGTCGCAGACGATTGCGCGAAAGTTCGTATAGCTGTTTGCTGAAGTGGGGAGTCCGGCGTTTCTGCTTTTCCACTTTCCGTTGGACATCACTCGAATTCCAGAACTGGCAGTTGCAGTAGCCAAAAGTGAGTCTTGAAAGACTGTAATGGAATTGGTAAATGTAGCTTGATAGCTATTAGAGAGTGCGTATCTACTCCACGTTTCGCCATGGTCAGTGGAGGTGAATATGCCAGATCCACATCCTATATACAGTCTGCCAGCTTTGTCTTCTGCCATTGCTGAAACGGTGCCCAGAGGCAAACTGCAGTAGGTGAAAGTTTGAGAACGAAGGTGCGTAATGCAGATAGAAGTGAAGCTGAGCAGTAATACTGCGATATAAATACGTGATATGGACTGTTTTGCGCGTTCTGATGTAATCGACATATCTTTCCTCATTTGGGTAGACAAGAGTCTGAAACAGGCTACTCACGAATTTACTGAGAATGATAGATAGAAGTAACCTCGATGTAGAGCTGTGACTTAAATAGTCGAATGCATACGTGCATATTGAGGGTTTATGCACCTGCTTCATGTAGTCCGTCGAGAGCGGAGACGCGATTCATCGCGTCTCCTCAAAAGAATACACCCAGATGATCTTCTTGTTGTGATTGATGCTGCATTGTCATTCTTTGCCTGAGACGCGATGAATCGCGTCTCCACTAAAGAATACACCTGGGTCATGTGCGCGATCATGTTTGCCATTCGTTGCCTGAGACGCGATGAATCGCGTCTATACAAGATTGGCTTCTTCTTTTAGCGCCTTCGACGCGTGGCTGTTTCAGGCGTTTTTGTAGAGACGCGATTCATCGCGTCTACGCTCAAGAATACACCTGAGCCATTTGCATGATCACAAATGTATAATCATCATCTATTTGGAGTCCATCCTAAGTAAAAACAGGCAGGAGGTTGCATGTTGACACTTTAGTCTTTTCCTGGCGCATTCCGCGACAACTGATACTCATTACGTCGAATCCATCCATTTCCAGGATCGTCTTCAAAGCGCACTTCTTTACGAATGACAAAAACTTCAGGACCAATCGTGTAACTCATTCGAATGACTGCTGGCTTGTTATCGTTTCCATCTTTACCGCGGCGCTCGCAAACGATGAGGGTCATGGTGCTGTCGAGCTGACGCAGAGCAACAATTGGTCTGTCGTTGATGCGCAAGCCATTTGCCGAAAGAAAGATTGTATCAACAGAGTTTGCCTTTGGCTCTTGAGGATAGGTATAGCTCAGAACAAGAAATCGATCATCCATGTTCTCGCTGACGTTGACCTGTACAGGCAAACTAACCGGTTTATTCGAAGTATAGTCTTTATAGCTCAGCGTTCCTTGCCAATCTCCTGCAAGCACCTTCAACTCCTTCATAGTAACTCCCTGCGCGCTTAACAGAAAGCAGCAGAAGAGTTGAAGTGCCAGTGCGATGGTGATGAAGTGAAAGGGTCGTTTACAAGCTATCTGCGCAGTTGCCATTTGTCTTGGGTGATCTTGAATGTAACGAATACAGTTGGTCGCTGCCTCCAAGCAAGTACTTTCGCCAGACAGCGCCCAGCGCCAATCTAGCAATTTTCTGTGTCAACACATCCTAGCTATGTAAGCATTTCAAACTCTTCGTTTCCGCTGAAAAGACACTCCTCGGGGAATTGCACATTGAGCTCAAATCATGCCTCGAAGAGTATAAGAACTATTAGCTTTTACTGATAGTCTGTAACCGTAAAAAAAAATAGATGCACCAGATTAAGCTCAGATCTGGGTTTATGAGTAGAACGGTGAGGGGATATAAAACAGATACATAGTCGCTGTTTGTAACGGAAATCTGCTTCTGTGAGTCTGTGAACAAAGGGATAGTATGAAAACAGACGCCATGCACGTATTTTGTCGGCGAGCTTCGTTTCTGAAACGGCAGTACCGGATTCTACAACAGCTACTAATTGATCGCAAATCCTGACTCCTCACAATATTGGGAAGATTCTTATGAAAGCTCTGTATTACGTTTTGCTTTGCGTGCTCATCTTGTGTTCCACACAAGGTCAAGCTCAACTCTTTGAACCTCACTACTGGGATGTCCAGCCAAACTCAAAGGGTCGTGTTCGCATCATGCTAACGAACTTCGGAACCTACGGACTCGACCTACGAAATAACACCTCGGGTACCTTCTGGAAAGGCGCATCCGGTAATAGATATATATTCGGAGGTGGCTTTTGGTTCGCTGCCCAGAAGAAATTGAACAACGGCACCTGGCGTAAGAACTGTGTTCTTTCGTATGATGCTAACACCGCAACTTCTGAGTTTACACCAAGCCTCTATCGTAGCTGTGTCAATGCGGCTGACTCTGCTCGCGTTGCCAGAAATTACGTGTCAACCGAGTTTGATACCAATGGTGTAGCCATCAAGGGTTCAGAACCAATTGGTTTTGAGTCTTGGCCAGTGAGACTCGTTTATGCTTCGCCAATCTTTGGAGCGTACATAAGTGATAATGCCGACAGAAATGAAAGCACTGGAAAAGCGCGCTTTCTTTCGGATGAAGATATAGTCAGTGCATATAATGACCGAAATCTCAAGTTCTACAATGAAGGAGAGAATCAAGCCCGTGAACACGGATATCCTTTAGGGCTTGAAGTCAACCAACGCAGTTACTTCTTCGACACAGGCATGCTTCGCGATGTGGTGATCATGCGTTTTGAGCTCACAAATACAAGCAACGATACTCTGCGACAATGCTGGTTTGCACCAGCTATGGATTATGATATCGGCCCCGTGAAGCTTGCAAAGATTGAGACTGATGATCGTGGACGCTACTACACAGAAGATCCTTCCTTGTCCATGGCACTTTGTTGGAGCGATACTACAGTGCAGGGCGAAGTAGGTAAAAGTCTGGGCTATATGGGTGTGACGATGCTGCAAAGTCCTGCTATCGACGAAAACTCAGATATCAAACAAGGCGCTAAACGTGAAGAAGAGCTAGGCGTAAAAAGTTATCGCGATTGGAACTTGATGAATGATCCTGACTTTGATGTAAGCCGTTATGATTATCTGTCAGCCGCTTTGATAGACGCTGAAACTCCAGCTACAGACAAACGACTTCTCATGGGCACTGGTCCCTTTAACCTTGCCCCGAGTGAAAGCACCATCATCAGCATAGCAATCATGTTTGCTGATCCAGCACTAGGCGGTGAAGCAACTGGCAGCAGTGGCGATGTTGCCAACATGGTCGAACTCTGTAAAGCAACTAGAGAGTATTACAACAACCTCCGCACCAGAGAGATAACCTTGGATGTCGTAGATCAAACCAACGTAGATATATATACGTTAACCCCAAATCCAAGTGCCGGACTCTTCACCTTTCATATGCCTGAAAATATAGCAGAAGCCGAACTGCATGTGTACTCACTACTAGGTGAAGAATGTTATACAACCAAAGCAACGAGCTCACAAGTTGTTGATCTTAGTGCGCTCGCATCAGGCAACTACTTCTGTAGAATTCGTGAGTCAAACAAGTGGCACACTATTGCCATTTGTCTGCAACATTAAACGGATATCAACGATGGTAAACACAACCCTTGCGCGCCAACGGCGCATGTGATGTGACGTCATTGCGTAGAGACGCGATTCATCGCGTCTTCGGCAACGAATGGTAACGAATGGTAAATGTTGGCAAGGGCGTTCATACTGACCGCGATCCTGATCCATGTGTATTCTTGAGTGAAGACGCGATAAATCGCGTCTCTACTTGACAACTCTAACACATCAGCGCCTACGGCGCTCCTTCGATCGCGAAAATTTGTAGAGACGCGATTCATCGCGTCTCAGGTAAAGAATGGTAATGAATGGTAATGAATAGCAATGAATGGTAACGAATGGCAATGTATGGTTACAGTTGTTTCGAACAACAAACGTGTTCACCACACATCACATCGACTAATCAGCGGCATCAGAATACACAACCAGTAGAGACGCGATGCATCGCGTCTCCGGCTCCGGCAAAGAAAGGCAACGAATGGTAACGCGCGGCAAAGAATGGCAGGGAGACTCGACATCGACGACTATCCTGACCCATGTGTATTCTTGTGTGCAGACGCGATTAATCGCGTCTCTACTAGATGCCTCTTCTACATCAGCGCCTACGGCGCCCCCGCCATCGCGAAAATTTGTAGAGACGCGATTCATCGCGTCTCAGGCAAAGAATGGTAAAGAATAGCAATGAATGGCAACGAATGGTAACGAATGGCAATGTATGGTTACGGTAGTTTCGAACAACAAACGTGTTCAACACACATCCCATTCACCAACAAACGGCACCAGAATACACAACCAGTAGAGACGCGATGAATCGCGTCTCTGGCAAAGAAAGGCAACGAACGGTAACACGCGGTAAAGAATGGCAGAGACATTCGACATCGACGACTATCCTGACCCATGTGTATTCTTGCGTGTAGACGCGATAAATCGCGTCTCTACTAGATGCCTCTTCTACATCAGCGCCTATGGCGCTCCCGCCATAGCGAAGATTTGTAGAGACGCGATTTATCGCGTCTTAGGCAAAGAATGGTAACGAACGGCAAAGAATGGTCGCGGTAGTTTCGAACAGCAAACGTGTTCAACACACATCGCATCGACCAATCAACGGCACCAGAATACACAACCAGTAGAGACGCGATGAATCGCGTCTCCGGCAACGAATGGTAAATAAGGCAAAGAACGGTAAAGGATGGCAAAGAATAGTAAAGAATGGCAAAGAATGGCAAAGGACAGCAAAGCATGCAAACGAATATCTCGCCCATTAATCATTGTCAACCCTCCACCACCCACCAACAACACCACAAAATCACAACAAAAACGCAGGTTTTTAGTGTAGCCCACCAATCCGCAAGTATTTTTACAAAAATCTCCGATCGTGATGTAACCATCATCCAGCGGTTTATCTCTTACTGTTTGAGTGCCAAATACATCAGGGCACACGCGAGATAGAAAACAAAGGGTAGTCCTCCGAATGAAAGCCCAGAGCAAACAAGATCGATTCATGAGTCTGTATAAGCCGCTGCAACAGCGACTTGAGCGCTATGCGCTCACGCTAACGCGTGATCGCGACGAGGCGAAGGATGTAGTGGGCGAGACGGTACTCAAGGCTTTCGAACACTTTGAGCAATTGCGTGAAGAGCAGGCTTTCTTGAGCTTCCTCTTTACCATCGCAACGCGAGTCATGCAACAACGAAAGTTTCGACGCGCTGACCGCATGAGCGAAGAACAAATTGAGGATCTCTTTGATAACCATACTCAGCCAGATGTTGCCACTGATGTCGTTGCACTGTACGCAGCACTCGATAAACTGTCGCCTGAACAACGGCAGGCAATCGTATTGGCAGAGATTGAAGGATTCACGCATAAAGAAATTCGAGATATCCAAGGTGGTTCGCTCACTGCTGTGAAGGTTCGCATATTCAGAGCAAAGCGACGTCTGGCGAAATTGATGGGAAGTACGGCTTTTGAGGATGCATCGGCAGACAACCAAGAGCCAGAAGCTGAGGTCGACGTTGGTATTGCTGTGGATTCCTAGTCACAGAACTTTTGCAGACACTGCGTTCATCGACAAAAGCGACAACTCAACTTGATTACACAAACAGACCTGGTCTGTTACTACTAATGAAATCAACTAAACAACTATCACGATACATGAAGAGCGCGGCAGCGTTCGAGAGTAAGACGCAACTTTTCTCGGAGGACGAGTTGCGGAACTTGCTGGACAACGCTGCCCTCCCTTCATCTCCGGTACCTGTGAGCCAACCCACAACTCCCTGGAGGAATATTATGATTGGATCAGGTATTCTGGCCGGAGCAACCGCAGCATTCTTGTTGTGGAATCCATTGCTCAATGTGCCGCAAAACACCCTCGCTCCGAAGTCTGACCTGGTTTCAGAGTCAGTTTCGCAAGCGCCAAAGACACAGGAATCTCCTGTGCTTGAAAGTTCAGCTCCTGTTAGCACGGCTACTGATACGCCACTGACTCCTGCTGAAAATGATGCATCGCTTCCATCAAACATCGCGTCCAATGATCGCAGCGCTACAGCGCCAACACTTACAACCAGTCCGAACTCAATCCCTTCGAAGATCAAAGGTCTTCGCGCCTTGGAACTCAGTATCGAAGAGTTAGCAGCTCTTGGTGTTCACTTGAATTCTGGTGGATTTCAGCTGCAAGCTGAACTGGGATTTCACGAAGATGATCCTCTGGCACTGAATGCCTTTGTGTCGAACAATTCGTCTGCACGTTCACAATTGAACTTCAAGCAGCAGCAATTGGCATCAGTTCTGAAAAGCTTTGGCTACTCATCTTCAGGCTCAATGAAGTTCTCCGTGCGCATTGATAGCTTTAGCATACGCTCAACATTGCAAGCGCAGAGTACTGCCAGCGCAGCGTTGAGTCCACTTGTTATCAGTCATGAAGTCAGTGACGCAGAAGGTAAAGAAAACAATGCAGTGCTCTTGTTTGGCAATGCTGACCAAAACGCTGCACAGAGTGCTCGTCTCACAGATGAAACCGTTGCGTTGTTTGACCTCTATAGTGCAAAGCCGCAGGCTCGCACTGAGGAGCTGTCGCACTTTCCACTCTTGTCCAAACTCATCGCTGTGCGTCTGCCGTTGATTGACCAACGAGGCGTTGGTGCGGATGTGATCTTGTGGTACTATCCAAGTGAAGAGTTCCTTGGGCTCCTACCAGAGAAGTATAGTGACAGAATTCGTGATGAATTGAAACGTATAGAAGTGGCAGAGCAACGACACAAAGCTGATAGCGCAACCGCGCTCATTGCACAACGTGAACGTGGTGAGTACCGCTACACCGACGTCGCCCGCGCTGCAAGTGGTTCAGTCTCGATTCTCTCGGTCGGACCTAATCCAGCTCACGATCATGCTCGTATCCGTTTTCTTCTGAGTGATGCTCGTGATTTGAGTATCGTACTCTACGATATGAGTGGCAACCGAGTTGCAGTGCTCAATCAACTGAATGGTATGGGCTCAGGCGAACACGAAGAAACTATCGATTGCAAAGACCTACCCACTGGTGTTTACTTGATCACTCTCGTTAGCAATCAAGGCGAACAAGCTATTCAACGATTTATCATTCAGAAATAACAGAAAGGGACTACCATGAAAACCAACGCATCACTGCGCTCAGGCTCTCTTTCTGTGCGCACCATCGACAAGGCAGAACAAGTAGAACGTATCGATCTTCACTCTGCATCATTGACAGAATCCAATGCTCCACAGCTCGCATCGAATAGCCTTATGCAAACCTTGAATCCATCTGCATCAACTTCATCTTCAAGTGATTTTTCATCAACCTGCGCGCAAGCGCGGCTGCGACTCCTCGCGATGTTACTTGGCCTCTTCTTCCTCGTGAGCTCTGCATCTGCTCAGTACGGTGCGTGGGGACGTCGGACACAAGAAAGCGATGTACCGCTGCGATGTGGATCACCACGATTCATTGTGAAGTCTGGCGACTCCACTGGCTTTGCCCTGAAAAGCACTGAAGTCACCGTGAATATTGTCGGCGTCATCGCCGATGTACAGATTCGTCAGGTGTATTACAACAGCGGCAAGTCGCCAGTGGAAGCTACCTACATCTTTCCCGCTTCAACACGTGCTGCGGTCTATGCAATGACTATGAAAGTGCGAGATCGCGTCATTAATGCTGTTGTGAAAGAGAAGGAGCAAGCGAAGCAAGTCTATCAGCAGGCGATCGCAAGCGGTCGTACTGCCTCGCTTCTCGAACAACTCAAGCCGAACGTGTTTCAAATGAGTGTCGGGAATATTGTTTCTAAAGACTCAGTTGTAGTAAACTTACACTATAGTGAAGCCATTGCCTACGCCGAAGGCGAGTACGAGTTTGTCTATCCAGCGATAGTTGGACCACGCTATGCCGGAGGCGTAAGCCCTGCTGATTTTCAAGCTGTGCTCTCGAGCATGGATCTGCCAGCTGAGATTCCAGGCAGCTTCCAGATACACTGCAACCTTGCAACTGGTGTTGCATTGAAGAAAGTGGAGAGTCCATCGCACAGTCTCGACATCAGCAGCATCAACGCCAAAACAAACGCTCCAGCCTCTATGGCTGATGCCAAGTCGATTACCACGGTTCGTCCAAGTGCTAAAGCTTTACACAATGGCAACCGTGACTTCGTGCTTCGTTATCGATTGAGCGGGCCTGCAATTGAAAGTGGATTGCTACTCAGTAAAGGTAAAGACGAAAACTTCTTCATGCTGATGGTGCAACCGCCACGACAAGTTGAGATTCCTAACATTCTGCCTCGCGAATACGTGTTTATCATTGATGTAAGCGGTTCTATGTGGGGCAAGCCAATCGAAACAGCAAAGAAGCTAATGAGTGATTTGATGGATAAGATGCGTCCAACTGACAAGTTCAATATTCTTGCGTTCTCAGGCTCTTCCATTTCTCTTGCCGAAAACTCCTTAGAACTAACACCCGAGAACAAGGAGCGCGCACGAAGCTTTTTGAACAATGGATATGGTGGTGGGGGTACTGAACTTCTTCCAGCATTGAAGCGGGCACTTGCTATGAACGCAGCACCGGGCTTCTCGCGTAACTTCGTTGTCATTACCGATGGCTTCGTGCAATGTGAACCACAAGCATTCGAGTTGGTACGTACAAACCTCAACAAAGCAAACATCTATGCCTTTGGCATAGGCAATAGTGTTAATCGTTTCTTGATTGAAGGTCTGGCACGGGCTGGTAATGCAGAGCCTATGATTGTCCAAGACATGAACGAGGCTCCTGCCATGGCCGACAAGTTTCGTGAGTACATTGAAGCGCCAGTACTAACAAACATCAGTGTGGACTTTGGTACCTTGGATGCCTACGACGTTGACCCTGTAAGCATAGCAGATGTCTCTGCTAAACGTCCAATAATCGTCTTTGGAAAATGGAAAGGCAATGCAACTGGTCTCGCACGCTTACATGCCACCTCTGCCCAAGGAGCGTTTGATGTCAACATGGATCTCAGTGCCGAACCAATACGACCTGAGAACTCAGCGCTTCGCTACCTCTGGGCTCGCAATAGAATTCGCATGATTCAAGATGGTGCGGTCAATGGTTGGGGATATCCTCAAGCACTGGCTCTCGACAAACAAAAGGTCATTACTGAGCTCGGCTTGAAGTACAATCTGCTTACCGACTATACCTCTTTCGTTGCAGTGGATAGCGTGATTAGCGTTAAGAAAGATCAGCCAAGCTCTGTTTCTCAGGTGAAGCCAGTAGAGGCAACGCAAACACAGAATTCAGAAACTGCTGTTGCAAAGCCAGGAGTACTGTCAACAGGCGGTGGAATTGCTATTCGCGGCTCGAGAACCGCAGAGACAAAAATGCTGGTAGACGGACAGGATGTTAGTGACCCTATTCATGGTGGATTTGGTACCGCAAGCACATCTACTGGTGATCTGCGTTACGCACCATCGCCAGCAAAAGCTCCAACAACAAATCGCAAGCGGTCTGTCTCAGTCGAATCTATGAAGTCGCTGCCAGGAAAGGCGGCACCACAATCCGCTAGCTCGCGCGACAAAGAAAGCAGTGCGAACTCCCGAAGTGGTGGAACTAGTTCAGCTGGTACGTCAAGAAAGCACAAGTCAGAGCCACAGATGATAGAGCAGTCGACTGCTGATGATGTCGCCGAAGACTTGACACTCAACAAGAAGGTGATTGTTAGTGCTGAACCAAAGTCCACAGACAGTAAAACGGCACCTGTTCCCGACACCGTTGGTCCGGTTGTAGTCCAAAGTGGCCCGAGCGATAGCGACGGACATACAGTTTCTACTCTGGGTGGAACAACTGTGCAAAATCCTATTGGTAACGTTCGAGCAAACTCCGGCTCAGAGTATTTAACAAAAGAGACTCAGTCAGTCGCTGCTACAGTTTCCTCTTCCGAGATCGATGCTTTAGGCGACTCTGAGGCGAGTCCTTTGATGGCTGCCGCAGAGAAATGGTATAGCGGACCTGTCATTCGTTTCGGCCAATCAGTTTGGAATGAACAGATTTCGAGTGGAGCTGAGGTTAGAGTCCGTGGTCAAGAGTTTGGTCGTACCAAACTCCAAGGCGCTAGTTATGGCTTTGGTTGGACTGTTCTACATCCCGATATACGCTCGTCCTCACTGCTCTTCTGGGGAATCGACCTAGAATACAATCATCATTCCTTGCACGGAGCTGGTGCTCAGGATGTTAACGTCTGGACTTCAGGTAGTAGCGACTCCGCAAGAGTTCCTGCAACAATCGACTACTTGACAACACTCTCTGATCTACGATTGGGATTGAATGCCTCCCTCCGCTTGGGCCGTAGATCATCCTGGTCACTCAGTGCTGGACTCAGTCCAGGCATTGTACTCAGTTCAACAACCACAGACATAGCAACCATCGACAGCTCGCACATCTGGTATCTACCGATCGAGAGTACTGTTCTGCCAACAGATCAGAGTGGACGTAAAGTGTACTTGCGAGATTCGAAGGCGACCTCTAAGAGTTTTCTCCTCGGCTTGCACTTGGGTCTTCAATACCAATGGAAATTGAGGTATTTCATGCTTATGCCGTTCCTGAACTACAAGCACGAGATTCTCTCACCAGCTTCAAACACGAGCATGTATGGCTTCAGCACAGGAATGCGAGTTGTTTTCCCAATACGGTTCTAACAGCGCACATTTCAATTGATTAAAACGCAAGGGCTTCGAGTAATCGAAGCCCTTGCGCTTTATACTCATTCTCTGTCTATTTCTTTATAGCTACAATCTTCTGTCTGCGTCATCTGTTCTTTGATACTTCGAACAAAAGATCTATTCATCTACATTGCAAATCATAAAAAGGCAAGGAATGAAACTGCTTTGTGCTCTATTTTGAGCTCAACACAAAAAGCTACATGGATCTTAGCTTAGCGAGCCCTCTCATTCCATAAGTGTGCATCATGAAACCACTAGCGTTGTTCGTTGCTTTAGTCCTATGTGTTGGGTCTGCGATTGCACAAGACTCAAGTGCGGAAGTGCAAAGTATTCCTAACGCTTCTCATTGGACTATGGGACCAGCCATCTTCTTTGAGTCTACGAGATTAATCTACGGGCAAGTACCCAGCTATGTGCCTTCAATCCGAGGTCAGATCTTTAAGAGTCCGGATCTGTTCGCAGATAACATGAGCTTAGGCTGGTCGTTCGAGTACCATATCGGAAAAAGTCCTAAACGCGCACGCTCATCAATTCTCCTTTGTTTGAACTATACTGGCGTTTTAGCCGAAGGCTTCGATACACATACAGTGCAAGTCTGGGCACACAATATGATAGATACCGTCTTCTCTCGGAGTGCATTTAACTACCAAACATCTTGGAACGCAGTACACTTTGTTGCTTTATACAAGTTCTATGTTGGCAATACGGATATTGGTATTCTGACTGGACCGTCTTATGGCTATGTCTTTAATCATCGCGCGAACGATAATGCCACGCTCGCTGAGTCAGCACTGTGGTTCAGAGCGGGCGAAAACATGCAGCTGCCAACCAATGCGTCTGGAAATGAAGTGACTCTTTTTAATTCTAAGATTCCAACTTCAAAGGTGCTAGATGTAGGAATCCAAGGCGGGATTGACTATCGTATTGAGCTGCAAAACATAGTGATGTATCCGGGTATCTTTTATCATGTCAATGTCGGCAGACTTGATGACGCCTCGCTCTATACTTCATGGAGATTTTGTGTACGTGCTTCGTTGTAGCAGAAATTGTTAATAAATGAAATATTGAGCTATCTGTAGAGAACAGCTGCGTATGTTGCGCGAACTGTGAGTTTTCGCATCACGCGGTGTTCTACGAGTTTCAAGATTGAGGATAAAATAAATGACAGTACTCAAAGCTAAGTGCGCACGTCTATCACTATTGCTGGTTTGCATCCGATGTTTGGTATTCTGCACTCTCATGCTCGTTCTCAGCTCAAGTGCTTTTGCCCAACCGTCGGCTTCGCCGCCGCCTGCCAAAACAGGCTACTCTGTGGATAGCATTCAGCTCGTACCAAACATGGGTTGGCCTGAGCCAGCAAGTGCACCTTCTGTTCCTCCTGCAGACATCAATACTATGCATGTAGAGTATATTGTGCTTGACAGTGTGATTCTCTCACGAACCCAGTTTAGGGATAAGTCCTGCAGTCCGGTCGAGCAACTTCCACTTGATTCATACATTCCACTACTGCCGACTCCTGCTCCAAGAAAGCCTCTTCAAGGACTGCCAGTTCTTTGGCCAGAGACCGAGAGACCTAAGTAGTTGATGCCACTGATACACTCTGGTTCTGCAGTACAATAACAGAATGCCCATGCTAGCTTGTCGGTCGTCATGTTTGCTAGGCCAGAAGCGACTTTACATGCATTCTACATAGCGCTTCACAGTGCTAACGCGTGGATGCAGTTCGCAACAACTCGCCATGTCAGCTTATCTGCAGGTAGTTTTCGTTATACACCAGGTTTGCGAATAGCGGTTCTGTTCTCTCCACCTAGATGTGTCGCCCCTCTGTATCTTGCTTCTCATATACACTCGCGTATTACGTGCGAGCAAGCGAAGCTTGCTTGCGACGCATAACAATGAATACCTCTATGAACTATTTCCTTCTTTCTTTGCTTCTTGCTTTTACTATGAACCTGCAATCACAATCCTGTTGTGGCCCCGTCGGAGCTACTGCTTCTTTCGCCGCATTTACAACCGACAAAGAGTTCCGTGCAGCGCACGCAGAGCCTTTGCCGTTTCGTTTGGAATCGCCGAAGGGTTCTATGACGAGCTTTGAATGCGAAGGCGGATCTGGCCATGCTTACTACATCAAGTCTCCGCATAAAACGAATAGGACGCTCTTTGTCATTCACGAGTGGTGGGGTTTGAATGACTATGTGAAAAGGGAGGCAGAGAAGTTACAAGAGGCTTTGGGCGACGTTAATATCATGGCGCTGGACTTGTATGATGGAAAAGTAGCAACGACACGTGACTCCGCTGCGAAGTACATGGCGGCTGCCAATGAGCAGAGAGTACGCGCAATCATCAATGGTGCTATTCGAATGGCTGGACCTGATGCGAGAATCTGCACTATAGGTTGGTGCTTTGGTGGAGGCTGGTCGATGCAGAGCACACTCATGCTTGGAGAACAGGCTGCTGGATGCGTGATATATTATGGCATGCCTGAGAGCGACGAGAAGAAACTCGCGAGCCTAGGTGTACCTGTGCTTTTCATTTTCGCCAAGAAGGATGGATGGATTAACACAGAAGTGGTCCATGGCTTTGAAGAGCGTATGAAACGTCTTCATAAAGACCTCAGTGTAAAAAGCTATGACGCGGAACATGCCTTTGCAAACCCAAGCAATCCTATTTACGACAAGGCTGCTGCAGATGATGCACATGAGAACGTAGTTCGTTTTTTGAAAACGAGGTTCGCTCACTAAGAGCCTTGTGCTTAAAAGGCTAGTAAAGACTAACTCTTCGTTTGGTGTGGTACTGCAGGGTCATTGTCACATTGTCTAAACAGGGAGAAAGCCCATGACTGTATTTTGTCGCATTGATACTGACAAGCAGTTGCCCACGCATCTTCTTTGGATTGTGTTCTTGCTCACCTTCGCAGACTCTACACATGCTGCTGCGAACGACAGCACTAGTGCTACGGTTGAATTGGCGAAGAGTCGCAATACAATAGGGGTGTGCGCTGAAGCCGTGAGTATGGCTTACCGCGACGCCCTCATGTACACGATTGACGAACCACCTTTGTATGAGAATGGTCTTCAACGATTCTATCATTTATCCTACACCGCGCAGGCGGCAACGTTTGGACTCTCTATCAAACGACTGATCAACACAACGAACGAGGCCGAGGCGGTAGGATTAGATGTGCAGTTTCAGTCGTTCAGTACAGAACAGAAATCCAGTTGTGCTGTGCGAGTGTATAACAGGACTACTAGTGATTCGGCGCGGGTTACAACCTACTTTAATGGCAAGTACACATCGGACTACGTCAGACTACGCTTGTACAGAAGTTTTGCGATTGGTCGTCAAGGACTCTCTATTTGTGTAGCACCAGTTTTCAGTTATCATTATCGTCAGCTTGAAGATGCACGTCAAACACTTGATACAGCATATCGTTGGTTTTTGCCGAATCAACAGCCGTATCTGAATGTTGATAGTCTTAGTAATCAAGTTGTGTTTGCAGAAAGCGAACAGACTGTGAGAAATCCATACTCTGCCGGACTTGAAGTCTCGATTCAGTATTCAACACGGCTTTCAGGCTTACTCTTGGAGCCATTCATTGGACTAGCTCTGGAGTCTGATTCCTTCTCGATCCCCATACGTATGAGCAGTATTCGTCTGGGCTTTCGACTCACGACAGATATCTAAGCAACGAGAAGATTGCATAGTTCGAAAACGAAAAGGCGCAGACCAGAAAGTGGCTGCGCCTTTGTTATTTGCTGTGCTGGATCGTTTGTTCATCAACAGACGAACGTGTCTTCGTTTCGGCGCAGTTAGGGCTTGATGTTATATCGGACTAGCCATTGCCGCGCACCTATGGTTGAGAGCATATCACTGATGTTTACCATTCTCCATCGACGCATCATGTACACTGCATCGACGTTTGGTGCCATTGCGAATTCAACACTGTCGCGTACAAAGGCAAGGGAATCATTGCTTGATTTGAGTTTGATGCCATATGGTGTGAGGCGGTTCATTTGGAAATCAACCCCCGACTTGCATGGTCGCATTGTTTTGGCTTCGACAGCTGGAATAGTAGCTGGATAGTTGGGAGCTATGAACCCATTGCTATACATACCAACGTCTGCGCGTGTGGCGAACGTAAGGTCGACAATCGAATCCAAGCCGCTCTTCGTGACGACAAGCGTTGGAAGCGTTTGAATGTCAGTCACAAGATGGTGGACTTGCGCATCATCGTTCTTTGTGTCATAGACTAAGCGCCATTTCATGTATGGAACGTGCTTGCACTCGCAACTGGTATCGAGTCCTTGAAAGTAGTGTCTGTTATACTCCCAGATTTGATGGTCATTGATCACCCAGAACAAGGTGTCGATGGGAGCTCTACTGTTATCAAACTGCACCAAGACAACGGATTTTTGTCCATCTTTCGTTATGGTTGCATCGTTGCCTGCACAGACAAAAGAGTCCGTCTCAATTGTCGAGAATGGTCCTTCACTAGCATAGATCAAATAGCTCCCAGATCTCATGTTTCGCATCTTCTCCAAGCTGATTTCCGAGGTTGCTGGGGCGATAGTGTGGTCTTTGCATGCAGACAGCAGTGCCAAGCTCATAATCATGAGCGCAAGAAGTGTTTTCATCATGGTACCTAGTATTAGAGTGTATAGAATAGTACTATGTCAATACCCAGTCTGTTTGCACGGTACTGTGAGTTCGAGTCCGACAGAAACTGTAGGCGATACTCAGGTGACAGGGCTATGTGAATGTTGTTTGTGAGTGAATGGGCGATGCCGAAACTGAAGCCTAAGTGCGTGCCAGCGTTGCTCATTCCAGCGTGGGCTGAGCCAAGCCATTGCCAGTCTGACTTGTCGCTGATAGTACCGTCGAGGTTGCAGTGTACCTGACTGTTCAGAGCTACCCATGGACGTGAGTTTTCCAGTTTATAGGTGGTGCCGTTTTGAGTAGTTGTAACTGCATAGAGTGGTAAGTACTCATTGCCTGCGATAACGCCGAGGTCCAGCCAAGAGTTCAGATTCCACAGACAGCCAACACTCCAATCACGTAACTGAAAATCTTGTGTCAAAGGTGCCGTATTCGCTCCTGCTACATTCGCTGAACGTGTAGCGAGCGCCGAAAGTGAGCAACGAAGGGAGTTTGGAAGAATAGTGCTTGCTTTACTGGAACTTTCACTGGTTAAAATTGAGGGAGCAGCCGGATTTGTTGGAGCGTTCATGAGAAGAGCAAGTGCTGCTGAACCAATTGTTGATAGCATTTCGTTGCTTTGATCGTTCTCTTGCGAAGAGAGTGCTGATAGTGGTGTAGCTGATTGCTCTAGTCGGTTGTTGCTTGCTATGACATTCTTGTTCACATTTGAAAGAGATCCAAGCGTGGGACTTCCATCTTCAACGGACGGCTGCTGCTTTTGTAATCCTGCTTCGCTTCGTTGAGATGCTGGTTCTTGCACTACACTTGTCCCTAGTACATGCTGACGATGTGTCGACTTCGAGCTTCGCGCTACTGAATGCTCGCCTTTAAACATTGAAGCGTTAGCACTTGTTTGTGCAGTCGATAACACAGAGTGTATTGACCTTGAGCCTGAACTCTGCGTTTGCTGAAGAGTAGCTGCAGAGATAGATGTGGTTGAGTTTAGAAGAGCCGACGTTTGAATCTGCGACATCCTTGACTGGGAAGTCTTTGACAACTCAGCGGGTATCGTGCTAGAAGATGCAAAGCGGGTGTTCTCCAAGACCGTTGGATAGAGAAGCAGCCACGTACTCAATGTTCCCGCGGCGAAGAAGCCTAACGCAAGCAGTGGAATGAAGAATCGTCCGAGTTTCGTTTGCGAAGTCGAAGCTGCAGATGCGAGCGCTGCGGTGGGCACTGGATCCAAGCCAACGCTTTGCATGACGCGAGAAGCGAGGTCGGCAGGTGCGACATAAGAACTTGCAGTTTCGCGCAAAATCGTTTGCAAGCGAACAGCACGCTGGAACATCTCTTGCAGATCAGTGCTTTTCGCAAGGGCACTGAAGAGCACAGCAGCTTCGGTTTCTGAACACAATCCGTCCAGGTACCGATGTATCAAATCATCATATTCAAACGCTGCGTTCACTTGGATTCTCCACTCAGTAAATATGGTTGCAAGATGGTTCGTAGACGAGCTTTGGCGCGGACGATGCGATTGCGAACGGTTGACAATGGCACATCTTGTTCTTGAGCAATTTCCTCATAACTCATTCCTGCGTAGGCTTGAAGAAGGAGAGCGTCACGATGCTCTATTGGAATGAGCTGTAGAGCCGTTTCCAGAATGCGTTGCAACTCCAGCTGTTCATACGTGTGACTTGGTCCTTCCAACTCAAGATCATCGAGGTCAACGAACTCCCGAGAGTGCTTTTGTATGTCATCGATGCAAAGGTTGCGTAGAATACGCATGATGTATGCTCCAACATTCAGCACACTTGTGCCCTTCGTTGCAGCTGCGAATACACGCATGAATGTTTCCTGTACTAAATCCTTCGCCCGACTCTCTACATGCACACACACCATGCTATAAGCCCAACATCGCTGCTCATAGCGACGATACAGTTCGCGAAAGGCGGCGTCTCTCTCGTCCGCCTTTAGCATAGCCATGAAGAGCTCTTCGTCGTTGTATGTGTTAATTGTCTGGCTCATTTCACACGACTGACCTCATTTGGCAGGTTTTGTTTCAGTGAAATTTTACTTCAATTGAAAATAGTTGAATTTGATTGGTGGGAACAGGGGGGATTGTGATTGCTAAGGCTGATGTGATCGAATGAATGTTCAATAGTGGGTAGGTTGTTGGGTTGAAGAGTTTGTGGCGATCGGTAGGGTGTCCGTTCTGTTGGGTTTCGATGGATCGCTTTGGTTTTCAGTGTCTGTCTCACGAGTGGATGCCAGGTGTATCCATTTTTTGCCATTCTTTTGCATTCAAGTGTGGAGAGGCGATTCAGCGCATCGATACAGCGCAAGTCAATGTTGTTGGTTAATTGTGATTGACCTTCATTGATGCGTGAGTGGGGAAAATCGAACTACGCGGATGATACTGTGCCGTAAAATGTAATGCGCTCGCGATGGTCACTGTTCGATGCCATTCGTTTCCATTCATTGTCATTCATTTGCGTTCTTTGCCATTCTTTTCCATTCGTTGCCATTCACGTGTGGAGCCATTCACGTGTGGAGACGCGATTCATCGCGTCTCTACTGTGCATGTCAATGTTGATGGTTTGCCAGATAGACCGTCATTGATGCGTAAATGTGTCTCTACTGAATCATACCAAGGGCGATCCTCAAGAATACAGAACCAGTAGAGACGCGATGAATCGCGTCTCTCCACGCGCGAAAGGCAAAGAATGGCAGAGAATGGCAATGATTGTCAACGAATGGCACATCACGATGACAAATGAAACCCAACGATAACAAAGGTCACCTAACGAAATGAAATGCTACCAAATCCGCAAACCTGAACGCGCATATTATTCATGTGTATTCTTTACCTGAGACGCGATGAATCACGTCTCTACACAGGCACGCGCAAACACTAGCGCCGAAGGCGCTGTAACAGAACGCAAAGTTGTAGAGACGCGATTCATCGCGTCTCCGGCAACGAATGTCAACGAATGTCACCGAGTGTCAACGAATGTCAACGAACGTCACATCATGCCACGCCACATCTCGATGACAAATGAAACCCAACGATAACAAAGGTCACCTAACGAAAAGCAATGCCACCAAATCCGCAAACCTGAACGCAGATATTATTCAAGTGTATTCTTTACCTGAGACGCGATGAATCGCGTCTCTACACAGGCACGTGCAAACATTGGCGCCGAAGGCGCTGGAACAGAAGGCAATGTTGTAGAGACGCGATTCATCGCGTCTCAGGTAACGAATGGCAACGAACGTCACATCATGCCACGCCACATCACGATGACAAATGAAACCCAACGATAACAAAGGTCACCTAACGAAATGCAATGCTACCAAATCCGCAAACCTGAACGCGCATATTATTCAGGTGTATTCTTTGCCTGAGACGCGATGAATCGCGTCTCTATACGGACCCGCGCAAACACTGGCGCCGAAGGCGCTGGAACAGAATGCAATGCTGTAGAGACGCGATTCATCGCGTCTCCACACGCGAATGGCATAGAATGGAAAAGAGTGTCAACGAATGGCACGGCACGCTATGAGGACTTATGAAACCCAACGATAACGCATGTCAACAAATACACCCGTACACCCACCTCCAAAAAACAGCAACGGGTCTTGCCGTAGGCAAGACCCGTTGCTGCGTGTATAATAAATCTCTTGACGACAATCAGTCAAGAACAGAAAGCCTATGCGCTCAACTTCGCGCGCAGGTTTGAATCAAGAACGTCTAAGAATTCTTCTGTGTAGAGATAGTGTTCGCCATGCTTGACGTCGTTGCCGAAGGCGCAGACGGCGAGGTCCTTTGTCATTTTTCCGCTTTCGACCGACTCAACGCATACTGCTTCTAAGGCGTGTGCGAAATTGATGAGTTCCTGATTGCCATCGAGCTTGCCACGGAATTCCAAACCTCGTGTCCAAGCAAAGATGGAAGCAATAGGATTGGTTGAGGTTGGCTTGCCTTGTTGGTGCATGCGGTAGTGACGTGTCACTGTGCCGTGTGCTGCTTCAGACTCCATTGTCTTGCCATCTGGTGTTACTAACACGGAAGTCATCAGACCCAATGAACCGAAGCCTTGAGCGACTGTATCAGATTGTACGTCACCATCATAATTCTTACAAGCCCAAACGAAATTGCCGTTCCACTTCAATGCGCTTGCTACCATGTCGTCGATAAGACGGTGTTCGTAGGTGATGCCCTTGGCGTCGAACGCTGATTTGAATTCGTTGAGATACACATCTTCAAAGATGTCTTTGAAACGGCCATCATACTTCTTAAGAATGGTGTTCTTTGTACTGAGGTAGAGTGGCCAACCTTTGGTAAGAGCTTGGTTATGACATGCACGTGCGAAGCCGCGAATGGATTCGTCGGTGTTGTACATTGCCAGAGCTACTCCATCACCCTTGAAATTGTAGACTTCAAATTGTTGAGGAGCTGAACCATCTTCTGGTGTATAGGTAATGGTGAGCTTGCCCTTGCCTTTTGTGACAAAATCTGTCGCACGGTACTGGTCACCAAATGCGTGACGTCCAATGCAAATAGGTGCAGTCCAGTTTGGCACCAAACGAGGAATATTGTTGCACACAATAGGCTCGCGGAAGACCGTTCCATCCAGAATGTTACGAATGGTTCCGTTTGGAGACTTCCACATTTGCTTGAGGTTGAACTCCTTTACACGAGCTTCATCAGGCGTGATCGTTGCGCACTTAATACCAACATTGTATTTCAGAATCGCTTCAGCACATTCAACCGTAACCTTGTCGTCGGTTGCATCACGATGCTCAATGCCTAAGTCGTAATACTTAATGTCGATGTTGAGGTAAGGCAGGATCAGCTTATCCTTGATAAACTTCCAAATGATACGGGTCATTTCATCACCGTCGAGTTCGACCACCGGATTGGCAACTGTAATCTTGTTCATGGAAAGTAGGAAAAAGTGGGTAGAAGCAATTCAATGGCGCAAAGATACGATGACGAGGAGTGGTAGCCATACGAAGGCGACTGAAAGAAGTGGAGCTGTCGCGCAGAGGTTGGGGATAGGCTACCTACGCTGGTCTGAAGACTGTTGGGCGACGCACGCTGTGTGTTTGACGCCCTTGAGGTAGAAGTCACTAGAGAGATTTCTGGTCCACCACGGACCTGCAACATGAAGAAGATCAGAGGCGGTAAAGAAGCGGAACTTTCGTTGAATACTCTAAGGAAAGTAGCTCTGATGATGAGGGCTCTTTGCGCTCTCGCTACACACGATGAAACAAAGCAGAGGAAGTCGCTTCGCAATCTGAAGCGAGACACATTGATTCAATCAGAAAGGGACTGTCAATCAGCTATGAGAAGGGACTAGTCACTTGAATACTTGAGGATTCACTGGTAGAGTTCGTACTCATTATATACTTGTCGGTAGTTACTGGCGCATGTGGAGTGGGTGGCGGCCAAAGACCTACCTAAACATCGTGCGAATGGCGCGATCAATATCTTGTGATCGGAGCATTTTAACTCTACCTTAGCAAGGCTAGTCCTGCGTGAGACGGATAGAGATATAGAAGCTCTGATTGCGAGCGCTACACAAGGTATAGAATAGGACGTCGCTCAGTTGGGAGACTTCAACAATATTTACTCTGTCGAACAAACTACTTTCACGGTAGCAGAGTTGTCCAGTTTCGAACGAACCATCTTCTCGCAGTGAGATTTGCGGACATAGCCTTCACTGCTAGCTCCAATCGGCCGGCCGCTTCCAGCCTTCAATCGCCAGCGATAATTAGCTCTGGCATTTATGTTAATCTCGAATTTCATAAGAAACTCCTATTATGATTGTGAAAGTCAGCAGAGGACTGTTGGAGTCCGTAAAGGCAAAACAAGATCGGTTAGGGTTAAAAGGTAGTTAGAAAAATATACTTTCAGCAGCACTTGCGTGTAAACTATTTCGTTTTATTTTGTTGCAGTTCCACACCCTACTACGCAGCCGAGAAAGATAAATATTCGACTGCTATGAATGGAGGGGTCAAAATCCATTCTCTCAACTAGTGAAATGTAGCGTTGCGGTTTGACAGCAGTGTTGTTCATTTTATAAAGAGGTAGTATGTGTGAAACTAGAATCCGCCGTAGAGTGACCGAGATCATTCTTGTTGATCAGGTGCAACAACCGCATTTCAATAGTCGGTATTACTAAGTAGCAATTTTCATCAATTCATTTCTAAGGCGAAAACTATAATCTCCAAATTCATTACCGTACTCGTGCTTTCTCTTACAATGGCTGTTAACGCTAGTGCTTGGTGCCCTCCAGGGTGGAGTACAACAACTATGTATATCTCCGTTGGGTCTTGCGAGGCATATGCAGATGCAGATGTGTGCTATCGCTATCGGCAGGGTCCGCCTGAGTTTCTTGACATAATCGTTCAAGATATACGTATGTCGGGATCTTGTAACTGTATAACACGCAGTAGCTTGATTCTAGCTGCTAATCAAGACATTGTCAATAATGTGATTAATCATTATAACAGTTCGAACCCTCCGATTCCTATAGTTATAGGTCCTTGTCCTTCAGATGAATTTGTCTCTCGTTTGTACCCTGCTGCCTGTGCCACCGACTGTATAAACACAGGTGATATAGAGTCTTGGCCGAATGGTGGCACTGGAGCTGTTTGGAAGTCTTGGGCATGTGAAGCCGATCTTGCATGCAGATATACTTACACTGTCTGCTGCCCATCTAGTATTGGCCCTTGTCCTCCCAATGACTATCTGACTACATTTGTAGACTACGAGGTTCTAAATGAGGGCTCACCTTGTGGAACAACAACAGTTTTCTATACAAACTGTCTGACACCGCTGACTGGATGTGAATTAGAGTGCAAGCCACAATGTCCATAAACTTCTTTCAATGTGCTATGAAAAACTCACTCCAAGCTTGCTTATACATGCTTGCAGTATCCTTGTCCTGCCAATGTTGCGTAATGGCTCAGGACGGATTATATCATTGGGAAACCACACAGATGAGCGTTTCGGAGTTCCCTTTTCGTCACTTGCTTCCGTCTCACTACATTCGTAATATTCAGAAAGTAAATGATCGAACAATCTTCTTGCTTTCTTCTTACAAAAGCGCTCCCATTAATGAAGGATTTTCACTTCTCTTTGAATCGCCCGACTCGGGGCAGACTTTAATACCTTACAACAATCTGGAATTCGTATCTAAAAATGGTTTAAGTAGTGCATTTCTCAAAGAAGATGGTGTTGGACGAATTATCAGTCGTGACAGATGGTACACTACCAATGACATAGGTGGATCGTGGCAGGAAATCAAGGACTCCATCTTGGAGTTTCCTTTCCTAAGCGACGTAAACGGCAATACGATTGTAACAAATACTTATTACACAAGTGTTACCGTGAGCAGCGATTTTGGCCTAAGCTGGCAACGTAAAGCCCTACCTGACTCGATGGTCAAGCTAAACGTTCTCCTCAACAGGGCTGTATTGATGGACACCTCAACCTTGTTTATGTATCGCCAGGATGGTAATATGCTTAGCGGCAGTTTTCAGTTGCGTCTGTATCGTAGCACGGATCTAGGCTCGAGTTGGCAGAACCTTCGATGTCCAATTGAAGGATATGAGAACGACACTGCTGGCAATTGTTTGATACGAATATTGAAGTTCATCGACGCTGGCAGAATATGTTTGGGAAATATTGCGTATCTAGATTCGACGAAAACGCTTACCCAGGCGATAATACGTTCAACTGACAAAGGTATGCATTGGTCGATTGTTCAATCGGAAGCAGTTAGCCAGTATCACAGTTACATAGGCTATGTGTACCATGTGGATGGAGATACAGTTATAATGGCCTATATGAGCGGCCGCATGCTGATATCGTCGGATGCAGGTGTTTCATGGAAATTGTATGTCGATGAAGTACCAAACTATATAGGAGAAGAAGGGCGACCCAATTTCGTTACAACTCTCGGATCGATGCTATTTTACGACTCACACACCGCTGTTGCAACATACGATGGAGGCCGGCAAGATGGTATCTTTAACGTTATGTACCTGAAGCCAGGCAAGACTGCTACGCCTGTGAAAAGTGATGAGGATGCAAGAAAGCAACTTGAGAGTTCTATGGTCTGGTTAGAAAGTTGCTACCCAATGCCTGTAGGCGACAAAGCACAAATCGTTGCCAACTTCACCTATGGTGTGGAGATGGATCGCGTTACTGCAGAAGTCTATGATTTGCTTGGCAGCTCAGTAGCGAAGTTCAAATCCAGCGATCTCGTTATGACGCCTCACACGTGGGGTAGCGGCTGGTACACTGTCAACGTCTCTATGCAAAATTTGGAAAGTGGCACCTACATTATAAACATCTGCGATGGTAAGGGTGACTGCAAGAGCAAGAGTGTTTGTCATGTTCGGCCGTAGTTGCCGGGTTTGTGCTATATGTGAATAGCTACTATCCGCAATCCATTAAATCAAAACAGGCTGCCAATGGCAGCCTGTTTAGTTTCTACTCTGTGATGCGGGCAATGTTTGCAGTCGCGACATTACACCAGGAGGTGGACTCTTAACAGCCGATCAACTGTATGTACAGCTAGGCATCAAAGGCTGGTGTGAGATTGCAGGTTTGTACGAAGGAGAATTGGCGTTACAACAGTCAAACAAGGCGAGGTAGTTACCCTGAAATTAGGTGGCCCACGCATGACTGTGGAGTCGCTACAATCAACAGGTGAGGACACTACAAGCGTGCTGCTACAAGTTTGCTAGTTCTCAGGTAACGAGAATGACAAGGCGGAGAGGGTGACGTTTAACTTGATGCTTGTCGATATGACTTTGTATGGAAGAAATGAGTGAGCTGAGCCTATTTCCTACTTGTTTAGGTTTGGTGATCGGGTTGTTCCTGGTGGAGAGTTAAAGTCCGGTGCGGATGGGATTTTGTTGGTGTCTAGCGGCGTGCGCGTTCGAGAGTGACTAGCCATCTCCCGCTCGCCAAGACTTAATATGCGTGTACAACAACGAATGTGTAGTGTGGAGGGGTGTGCACGGTTGCACCGTGCAAGACCAAAATCACACCGTGCAACCCATCACAAGACTCCGTTGTCTGGTTTGCGATCCTGCAGATGTTCGGCTCATATTTTCGCCTACAGCATTTGATCGTAGCGCGGGTTCCTTTAAGCCGACGATTGCGAAGTAAGGAGCGCAGGCTTATTGCATAGCAGTGCAGTAGTCAATTGTGACTGTGTCTTCTAACGGTGCAGAACCACGGTCGATTGCAATCGAAGTGAAGCTCGCGCTGCGCTGCGAATCCAGAACCTGACCTTCTACCCTGTTTTTTGTTCACAGGCAAAGAAGTGGTGGACATCATGCTTCAGCTCTGGTGTATTTTTGAAGCTCACTACACCTCGCGTTCTCTATGACGAGCCCAACAACCTTCCGCCGACTTGCTGTTTTCACCATCGCCGCTGTCTATGCACTCATAGCTGTGGGAAGCATAGTCAGAGTCACAGGAGCTGGGATGGGATGTCCGGACTGGCCAACCTGCTTCGGCAAACTCATTCCACCAACAAGTGTGAATGAATTGCCGGTAGACTACAAAACCCGTTTTGCCGTTCAAGGGAAGGAGATAGCGGATTTTAATGTGGTTCACACCTGGACCGAGTACACCAACCGTCTCATAGGTGTTGCTATCGGTTTGCTCATTCTGGCGACCTTCATGGCTTCCACCAGATACTGGAAAACAGATAAGCGTATTACTTTAAACGCATTTGCAGCACTTGTGCTTGTGCTTTTCGAGGCATGGCTGGGTGCAAAAGTTGTGGAGCACAACCTTCGACCACTCACGATTACCCTGCACTATGTGCTCTCCTTGGTCATTGTTTTTGCCTTGAGCAACGCTATAGTGTGGTCACATCACGAACTCTGGCGCGAGGAGGTCCTTGAGCGAAGCTCAGGCTTAAAAGGCTGGATGATTGCGGGAATCGCCATTTTAAGTCTGCAAATCGTCCTGGGAACGCAAGTTCGCGAGCAGGTTGATGTTGTTTCGAAGGCAATGAACTATCTCAATCGCGACAATTGGCTCAGTTCGGTGGGGAACACCTTCTATATACACCGTAGTTTCTCGATTGCCGTGCTGGCAGTTCAGCTCTGGATGCTGCGTAAGTTGTATTATGCTGGGCGCTTACATGCGCCCATTATTACTTGGATCATGAGCCTATTGGGTCTGCTCGCCTTAGAAGTTCTCAGTGGAGTGATCATGACATACCTTCAAATGCCTTGGTTTATACAGCCAGCTCACGTGATGCTGAGTGCTATCATTATTGGAATTGAGTACATGCTCCTGCTGCGAATTGGCATTGCACGACAGGCGACATAGCATGAAATCTGCGATTTTAGCGCTGTAGGGCATATTCTTACAAAAAATTCGCAATGCCTTAAAAATCGCAAAAAAAGCACAATTTTCTGTAGTTCTACGTATAAAACCGCTCGAGTGATGTGCTATATTGCTTCTGTACTCAAGGATTTGAGCACAGAAATGTTGACTCTGAGTGAGGGTTTTTACCAGCCACATTCAATCATCTTCCCGCTGCCGGACGCACACCCTTGTCGGATTTCCTTCGGGATCACCACGAGACACAACTACATTTTATAAACCGTTATTTGAGGATGCTTGATGCGTCTCTTTGTTTCTATACTCTGTGCTATGACTTTAATGAGCGGATTCGCATCGGCTCAGAATGTCGGTTCCGGTTCATTTACCATTGGCGGTGGCTTTAGCTATGGCATTGGTGAATCGCATCCAGAAGATCGAATTATGAATGGACAGTTCCGGATGGGTTTCATGTACGCCTTTAGTCGTGGCGTGGCAGTTGAGCTCGGTGGAGGCTACACGGTGTTCTCATCCAACACTCTGGAAAAGCTCTATGACTATTCCACGTCAGCTATCCCTATCGATATGCGATTGAAATTGTCGCCATTTCAAATTTCACCAGGTATTAAGCCTTACGTGTATGCCGGACTTGGTCGCGTTAGCTATACATATGACCGTCAAGGTCTGAATGTTGGCGGATGGCGCGATATCCTCAACTCAAAGGGTCCAAATGCTATACCATTTGGCTTGATCTCTGATTCAACTGGCACAGGTGCTTGGTATGCTCCTCTGGGTGTTGGTATGTATGTCAAGATGAGCTCCCGTTGGGGCTTGGACTTCACCCTCGGTGGATATCCAACCTTCAATGATGATATGAATCCAATGCGCGATGGTCAGAATGATGGCTATTGGAGCGGCATGGTGAACCTTGTCTACAACTTCCGTGATGATATGACCGACACAGATCGTGACGGCCTCACTGATGAAGATGAAGTGAATGTGTATCACACAGATCCAAACAATCCTGATACAGATGCTGATGGCTTGAAAGACGGCGAAGAAGTCTTGAAGTACCACACCGACCCAAATCGTGCTGATACAGATGCAGATGGTTTGAAAGACGGCGAAGAAGTTCTGAAATACAATACAGATCCTTTGAAGCAAGACACCGACAATGATGGTGTGAACGACGGCGATGAAGTGAACATCTACAAAACCAATCCGCTAAACGCTGATTCAGATGGTGATGGAATCAATGATGTTGACGAAATCAAGGTCTACAAAACAAACCCTAACAAGGCAGACACCGACGGTGATGGTTTGAAGGATGCCGAAGAAATCAAGATCAATAAAACCGATCCGTTGAAGGAAGACAGTGACAATGATGGTCTGACCGACGGCGAAGAAGTCAAGACGAACAAGACTGATCCTCTCAAGGCTGATAGTGACAGCGACGAATTGAGCGACGGTGATGAAGTCAAGAAGTATAACACGAATCCATTGGATCGTGATACGGATCATGGCTCGGTGCCAGACGGCGAAGAGGTCAAGATAAAGAAGACGAATCCGCTCGATCCTCGCGATGATGTTCAAAAGGCTGCACCTAAGATGGATGTAAGTCGCCGCATTGTCCTCGATGGTATCAAGTTTGAAAACAACAAAGCTGAGATTCTTCCTGTATCAGAACCTGTTCTTGATTCAGCATACAGAACTCTTGTTGATAGTCCAGACATGATCGTTGAAGTTCAAGGTCACGCTTCAAAGTCCAAGAACAAGCGCCGCAAGGAAAAGCAAGAAATTGATCTTTCTCAACGTCGCGCGGAAGCCGTTCGTAATTGGCTCATCCGCAAGGGCATCGCTCCAAACCGCATGGTTCCTAAAGGTTATGGAACCAGCCAACTGGCACTGCCTAGCGACCCACGCAACGAAGCAAACCGTCGTATCGAGTTCCTCCGTATGAACTAAACGACTCTGCTTGAAGATTTTCTTACACGCGAAAACGGCAGTTGGCCTCTGGCCAACTGCCGTTTTCAGTTGTGTCCAACTACATCCAACCCTCACTCTTCATTCCTACCCTCTTCTTGGTACCTCGATCCGCTAGCTGCCGACACCTGTCTTGGCACAGACTTTGAATTTAATTTTCCTTCTTTTTAACATCATCCCCTTGTTTCGTACTGAAAAGGCCAGGATAATAGCACCTCAACATCCAATAAGCCTATAACGACTCCTGTACGCTTGCGCGCCGAATGTATCCTTATTATGTTGCTTAACATCATTCCGCGACAGATTAATCAAAACGACAACAACGAACTCTGATTGATATCACGCTAGCAGACAGTACATGCTAGAGAGTATGAAAGATTGGCAAAGGGGAGCGTTCGAACTGCTTCAGCACGAGAACGCCACAGATAAGCAGACGCGAGCGTACGAGATTCCGTCGATTTACATGCAGACACAGATCAACTGACCATAGCCAGTAACCTACGGTATTTCTCTTTTGATTAGGGCGTAGTGCAGACTGCGATCAATGAAGAAGGAAGTAGTCCTTGGTAGTCAGAATCGTGTCAACCAGTATAGCTCCTCCGTAATCAGTTCGAATTGAAAATGACAGATGCAACAATCACTTTCAGTGCTTAGCGTGGTGAGTCCTGACATGCGCTGAGAAGTGCACGAGCGTGAAAAGAGTGCAACGACTTCTTAGGCTAGATGTAGGATGAGCAATCACAGATAAGGTTCGCGATGAGGTGAAAGGCGGACTTTGAGCAGAGGATACGTGATTTCAGAACGACTTGACTATTCAGGCAGAAATGATACTGCCTGCGTACTAACAATCCATATCAATAGGGGACAAGCATGAAGAGATTCTTTAAGTGGTTTGGAATCAGTCTAGGAATTGTTGTCGCACTCATTGGGGTGCTACTACTCTACATCAACTTCGCATACAACCCGACGTACGAAGTGAACATTCCTACTATTCGAGTTGAGGCGACGAGTGCACGTTTAGAGCGCGGAAGAATGTTGGTAATGACTTTGTGTGCTGAATGTCATCGTGACCCGGTGACCAGACAACTTACTGGACGTAGAATGGGTGACCTACCGGAGATCTTTGGTACTGCTTACTCGCGGAACATTACGAAAGATCCTATCAATGGTATTGGTGCTTGGTCTGACGGTGAGATCATCTGGTTGATTCGTACCGGCATTCACCCGAAGACGCACAAGTTTGTTCCACCATGGATGGTAAAGCTGACAGGAATTGCCGACGAAGATCTCTATTCTATCGTTGCTTTTCTTCGTAGTGATGATCCCATCGTTGCACCTGCTTCCACCCAGAACCGTCAGTCTGAGGCTTCCCTCTTTGCTAAAGTTTTAACCTTTGCCGGAGCCTTCAAGCCTTTTGAGTATCCGAAAGAAGCAATCGCTCTGCCAGACACAACAGATCACATCGCATACGGTCGCTATTTGGCAAATGGTGTGTTCGCGTGTTATGAATGTCACTCAGCAGACTTTGCATCGAACGACAGAGTTGTACCAACGAATAGCGTTGGATTCTATGGTGGAGGAAACAAAACGACAGACTACGAGAAACTGATCGTTCCATCGAGAAACATAACACCAGATAAAGTTCATGGTATTGGTTCCTGGACGGAAGAACAGTTTGTGTCGACAATGAAAAACGGTTTTCGTCCGAATGGGCAACTCCTGCGTTACCCAATGGTACGCTTGAGTCATTTGTCCGACTTCGAGATTCGAGCCATGTACCAATACCTTCGTACCATTCCAGCTCTCGCCAATCCTGTTGCTGATGCGCAGAAAGTTGCTCTGGATGCTAATAGTTCACGAGGCAAACAGTTGTTTAACTCGTATGGATGCGTGCACTGTCACGGCAACACAGGTTTGGGCTATGCAGATTTACAGCTCGCACACAAGAAGTATCCTGGCGACGACTTGCTCATCAACTTTATTAAGAACCCTGAGACGGTGTACCCAGGAACGGTGATGCCAACCTGGGAAGGTCGGATACCAGATCAGGATCTTGTGGAGATTGCGCACTACGTGCAAGAGCTGGGTAAGAGTTCCGGTCGTTAACATGAAAGAGCTTGTTGAGAAGGTTCCTCAAGAATCAATGGAAACCTGAGAAGGAGTCCGCCTGAACATTGAGTCCGCCTTGTACAGCAGATACTTAGCGAGTGCTTACTGCAGGTCATTGAACTTGCAGTGCACTCGCTTTTTTTTTGATGTCCTTGAGTCATAGCTATGTCATTCCCGCTCTCGTGTATAGTAAGTAGAAATCAGGCGCCGAGACATAGTAAAGTACCTTCACCTCACAATTGTTTGCCAACGATGTTCTCGCTCTGTCAGCTAAATTCGTGTTCTATGGGTCTGAGCATCAATAAACGAGGATAGTTAGCGTGAAGGGTTTCTTAATCATACTATGCGTGGTGATACTAAGCGTATCCGGACAAGCAGGTTCTGAACGAATCTACCGATTAGAGCGTCATGGCGTTTCGTTGCACCTGCCGGATATCTATAAGGTGAAGCCGATGTATCTGGATGCTGAAGTGCTTCGGAGGCTCGACTACACGAATGATAGCTTGAAGCAGCCTTCATTGAGTGCTGCGCTATCAGATACGAATGCATTGAGTATTGAATGCCCTGGAGGGGCTTATGCCATCGTCTTCGCTCTAGGCAAAGCGTTCCCGACACCCGATGCTTATTACAATAGTATTGCACTGCAGCGCTCACAAGTGGCTGCGCGTGAGTCAAAGAGTGCTGATGATCTGTTGCAGTGTTCAAATCAGGCTGGAGTTTTGGATGGGCTGACCGCAGTTGATATTAGCGTTCGCCGTCCTGCTCAATCGCCAGAACCGCGCGATCCACATGGCCTTGATGTCTTCACCGAAATCTTGCTTGTGCACATTGCCGACAAAAGTTATGGACTTTTGCTGCGATCATACTTAAGTGCAGCTCCAACGACGACAACCACTGAGCGACTCTTGCTACAGACGCTCTCCAACGCAGTGCGTATCGATACGGTTCACAACGCACAGCAGACGATTGAAACACCAAAACAAGGCTTCACAATGAAGCTTAGTACCTTTCATAAGAACCTCAAATACAGAGTTGTAGCGAACCCTCTTACAAAGCTGAGTGGCACAGTCTACAACCCCAATGAGAAGTTCGAGGAAGTGCAGTCATCAGATACGAATTGGAACACTCTGGTGGTGCAAGAACCTCTGTATCAAGTACAAGTGTCTGCCTTCCGCGTCCAACAAATGTCTGCCGATTCCCTTCGAAGTGCGTTGCACCAATCAATGGAAGCTATCGCTACGCGCTATGAACCAGATGTCCAAATTGATGATGAATACAAACTGGGATCGCTCGTAGGGAGTAATATGTCGTTCACACAAGAGCGACGCGGCTACGTCATTCATCGCTATTTCTCAAGTTGCGATAAGGATTTGTGCATCGTTGCGCATGTTACTTGTTGGCGACACGACTACAGCTGGATATCGTCGACTGTGGAGTCGATGCTCTCAACAATACAGTGGAAACGATGAACGTCGGCATCATGGTTTGAGAATGCTAGGCCTCGAGTGCGTCGCGCAGAACATTGTTGACGGAGAGTGATGCCAGAAAGTATGTAAACAGTAGTCCAACTTGATCTTCGGCTGTGATAAGCTCTGATGTTTTGAACTCGTGCATGAAGTAAAACTGTTTGTGATACAGATACGGATGTTCAGCAGCGGCTTCTTTGAACAAAGGCGGCAGAGTCTTGTTCTTCTCTCCAAGAATCTCTCCATAGGTTTTCGCAAAATGTTTGTCTTGTACTGCTTGCTCCAGAGCTCCTGGATGCTTCAGCAAGAAGCTGCGAATGCTATTGAGTTTGTCTTTGTCGACTTCATAGGCACCACCACCAACAAAGGTCTTTGATGGCTCAATGTGTACATAGAAGCCAGGCATTCCTTTGCGTCCTCCCGGACCCAGCACAGCAGCAATATTCGTCTTGTATGGCTCCTTGTTTTTCGAGAAACGCACATCACGGTTGATACGAAACACAGCTTGAGCAGCAGTACAAGCATAGAAAGGATCAACCTCGGCAATGCGTTCTGATAGCGCATCGATGAGCGAACGGAAGGGCTTCTTTACATGCTGTTCGTAGGTGTCGCGATGCTCATCGAACCAGATCTTGCGGTTGTTCTTCTTCAATCCCTGGAGAAACTTCGTGCACTCTTTGGTTAGGTAGTTCATAGTATGAGTTTCAATGGTTCGTTTCCTACAACGAAAATAGAAAGCAGTAGCTTAGTGTACTCAAGCCACATTTTGTTTGCTGTGTATCATTTTGCAGTTTTGACTTTTGGAGGTACGTCACGAGAAATCCTACGCAGTCCTCTCATTTTATGACGCAGCCTCAACCTCAGTCAACATAGCAGCGACGCAATGGCAAAACGTGTTTCCACATCAGCGAAAGTCCGTGATACAGAAAGTTCGACAGCTCCTTCTCTTCAACGAAAGCTCGGCTTAGCCAGTGGTTTGGCTCTTTATTCGAATCTTCAGCTAGGGGAGTATGAGTCTTTGGTTGGAATGCTGCCGGCTGATAGTCGATGGTGCGAGAGTCTTAAAGAAGCCGACATCATCCACTTCTTCATCAACACCAACCAAGATCTTCTTGACAGTTTGCAACTCTGCGAAGCAGAGATGCATGACAAAGCCAGTATCTGGATATCGTGGTACAAGAAAAGTTCTAAGCAGCCCACAGAGCTAACCGAAGATCGTATTCGTGACTCTGCCCTAGAGGGAACATTAGTCGACACTAAAGTATGTGCCATTGACGACCACTGGTCTGGCTTAAAACTTGTACGACGAGTTCACTTGCGGAGCAAGCGTTGAAACCTAAGTTTTTGTAGCGGCAATGTACCGTCTGTAAGCGAAGAGAGTATGTCCGCAGAGAAGAGTCTTGAACAGATGAGATACCAAGCTCAGTCATAGAAACCGTCGAGACCGAAGGTCGAGCATGAGCAGAAATCTCTTCTACGAGCGCTGTGTAACAATAACACCTGTCATCACGATGAGAGCGCCCATAACAAACACCGGACTAGGTACTTGGGAGCTGATTATGAAAGTTAACACGGTAGTGAGTACAGGTTGGAGGTTATTGAATACTGCCACTTTGGCAGCTTCCATTTTGGTGAGAAGGTAGTACCATAGAGCAAAGCCAATACCGCTAGTAATCACCCCTAGGTAGACCAGGCTAAACCACTGATCGCCTGTGAATGTCATTGGACTAGTGTGCTCAATGGGTAACAGAGCATAGATCGGTGCAAACAGACCGATACCAATGAACATGGAGAGGGCAGTGGAATGTACCGCGCCATAGCGCATCGCCATTCTCCGACCAAGCACCGTGTAGAAAGCCCAAGAGCAGCTGGCGCCTAGCTCAATACAATTGCCAAGCAAGTGCTCGCAGCTGAAGCTCAAACCCTTTTCCAATAAGATAATCAGCGTTCCTACGAGTGCGATCAGAATCCCTACTACTTTCTTCGTGTTGAGTTTGTCACCAAAGAAGAAGTGTGATATGACCAGGACAAATGCAGGCGATAGTGCATAGGCAAGCGAGGCATCAGGTGGTGTAGTGTACTTTAGACCCCACACAAACATGAGTTGATTCATGGGGATGTTGATCAGACCCAGCAAGAGCAACATTGACCAATCGGCTCGATCGATCTTTGTCAGATAATTGCGACGAATCAAGACCCACGATCCGTACGCGAGTGCCGAGAAGGTGCCGCGATAGAACACGATGACAGCCGGGTGGAGCGTTTCGGTTATGTGCTTTGCAAAGAGATGGGTACTGCTGGCGACGAGTTGTTGAAAGAAGAGCAGAAAGAGCATGAGTTGCGCTTAGAGTGTACCATGCGCACGGTCGCCCGCATCGCCAAGGCCTGGAATGATAAAGCCCGAGGAGTTTAAGCCAGCGTCTTGCGCTGCGCAGCAGAGCTGCACGTCAGGATGCTCGAGCATGACTCGTTCGATACCTGCAGGAGCCGCGAGAACACAAGCCGCACGGAGGTCTTGAGCGCCTCGTGCTTTGAGATCAGCAAGGGCTGCACACATGCTACCGCCCGTAGCTAACATCGGGTCTAAAACGATGACAACCGTACCTGGATAAAGAGTAGGAATATTGCAATAGTACTCCTTTGCCTCCAACGTTTCCTCGTCACGTTTGAGACCAACGTAACCAATCTTGGCTTGTGGTATCAACTGTGTGAACGAGTGTAAGAGGGTAAGACCTGATCGAAGGATAGGTACCAGCACAACATCATGAGCGATGGTGTAGCCTGTGGTTTCTTGTAGCGGCGTTTGAATTGCGTTCGTCTGCAAAGGAAGGTTTTCGCAAAGAGCAATGCAGAGATGGTGCGCAACACGTTCTAAGGCAGCACGGAATTCCTCAGCTCCCGACTCACGATTGCGAAGAATAGTCATATCGCAATCGAGCAATGCATGCTTTAAAATTCGATACATACGAAGCCTTCGTTTGGCTTAGAAGTTTGGAAAGAACTGCAACGTGAAGCGAGGAAATGAGAAATAGGTTGAAATGTTTGATTTCACAATCGTCGTCTTGTTCTTGAAAATATCACGGTCCTCCGTTGACAAAAAGAAGTCCACGCGCCACTCACCACCAGGGACAATCATACCGTACTTGGTTTTGATGTTCGCAAAGAGTCCTAAGCCTCCAGACAAACCGAGAATTTTTGTGGTATTGCCATAAACTGGCGTTGGTCTACCAGCAGATAGATACTCATCCAACACACCATCTCCACCATCATAATCGTTGATGAAAAAGGTTGGTCCAGCGGAGAGATAAAACACAACTCGTGAATAGGGATTCCAGAGATAGCGCATCGACAACTCAATGGTTTGGTGAACATTGGAATGTTGCTGCCCATCCGGATTCGCCAGCGAGTCTCGAAGTACTTTCTTGTTGTTCGTGTGAATGTACGCGCCTTCAATCATGAAGCGGTCTGAGATCTCATAACAGAGCATCGCTCCAAAGCTCGAGACCCCAGGATAGGAAAACGAAACCGTTTCTGCGCTTCCACTATCCGTTCTTGCTTCTACGATAGTGTTTGTGGTAGCAATTCCACCAAAACCAAAGCGCTTTTTATAAGGATGTGCGTTATCGTCATCATCCTCTTGAGCAAAGGCAACGAACTGGCAAAGCAAGATCAAGCAAAGAATACCAAAGAATTTTCGGGCTGTCTGAGTGGTCATCGAAAGAACCTCATCCGTTGAGATGGAACGTAAGTGAGCTATTTTTTCAGCGATAAGGCCAACATACGAAGGCTCATTTCGCTTACCACGATGGGGAACCGGAGTAATGTAGGGTGCGTCCGTTTCGATCATAAATCGATCAATAGGCACAGCTTGCACAACTTCGGCCAGCGTGGAGTTTTTAAAGGTCACGTTGCCGGTGAACGAAACGTGAAAGCCGAGGTCGATGCATTGCAGCAGTACATCCACACCGCTGGAGAAGCAGTGGAGTACACCACGCAAAGAGCCGTCCTGCTCGTCTTGCAAAATACGGAGAATGTCTTCATCGGCTTCGCGATTGTGGACGATAATCGGGAGCTGGTGAGCCTTAGCTAAGCGGATTTGATCGCGAAAACGACGTTGCTGCACGTCTTTTGGCGCAAAATCGTAGTAATAGTCTAAACCAATCTCGCCAATAGCCACTACACGAGTGTTTCCAATGCCAGCCTCTACTGTACGCAGATCCTCGTCTGTCATTGTAGCCACATTGTGGGGATGCACTCCTATGCCGCGGTAGAGACGAGGCTCTGAATCGACCAAATTTTGCAGTTTTTCGAAGCCTTCTGGACCAATTGAAGGGATAACGATGGCTTCTACACCGGCTTGCCAGGCACGGGCAAGGAGTTCCGAACGATCCTCATCAAATGCTTCTGTGTCAATATGTGAATGGGTATCGATCATCTACCTGGTTCTTCCTCTTTGCGCTTTCCCGGGATAGGGATAGCAATAGTGTACTAATGACTGACAACGAACCAGTGGATTCGCTATTGAGCACAAGAATAAAATAAATCCTCCAAATACGATGTCTGCACAGGGTGTTATCTTTGCCAGTTCCTGATCGAACCATCGATCATTTTGTTGACTCTTCCACTTCTGGCAACGGAGTTGCGAAAGCGGTTGTGCTCTTGTTGTCTCATATTCTCACGTTCTCGCATTGCGTTCTACCGTTGCAGAAATCAGTCGTTCGGCCTTGAACAATAACCTTCGGGTTATTCGCTCGAAAGCTCCGTCATCAGGAATCATGGCAATGGTCAAGGCGAATGCCTATGGTCATGGTATGATCGACGTTGCACGTATTATTGAGAGTCAGATTGACTTCTTTGGTGTGGCAGTTATGTATGAGGGAGTGGCTCTAAGGTTGGCTCGTATCACAAAGCCAATCGTGGTAATGATGCCGCCCGACATCTATGACGCAGAGAAGTTCTGTGAATGCGACTTGCAAATGGTTGCTTGCTCGTTGCAGATCATGAAGGATTTTGATCTGGAAGCGGAACGACAAGGTGTTCGTCTAAAAGCGCACTTGTATATCGATACGGGTATGCGTCGCGATGGCATTGAACCGTCTGAAGCAGTCGCCTTTATGGAAGCCTGCCGGCCGTTTACGAATATTGACATCATTGGTATCTGTACGCACTTCGCGTCCAGCGATGATATTGACATCAGTTTTACTATGCAGCAGCTTGAAGTGTTCAACAGCTGCATCTCAGACCTACGCTCAGCTGGCTTTGAGTTTGCCTATGTTCACGCTGCTAATAGTGGAGCTTTGTTCAATCACCCTCAGTCTCACTTTAATGTGATTAGAGTTGGCTTATCGCTGTATGGCATTAGCCCTGCACACGTTGAGCACTCGCATCTACAACCCGTATTGCGATTGCGCACTCGTGTGAACGCTCTGCGACGCATAGAGGCCGGTGAATCAGTGAGCTATGGTCGGAAGTATCGAACTGAGAAAGCAACGACTATTGCAACGGTTCCCATTGGCTATGGTGATGGATACTCGCGTATTCTGACCCAAAAAGCCGAGTGCCTGCTCCATGGAAAGCGATTTCCTGTGGTTGGCGCTATCTGTATGGATGAGTGTATGATCGATGTTGGTGATGAAGAGGTGCAGCTTGGCGACGAAGTCGTTCTGCTGGGCCGACAAGGCAGTGAGGAAGTGACCGCTTGGGAACTGGCGAATCTGATGAATACCATTCCCTATGAAGTCACCTCCATGATCACATCGCGTGTTCCGCGAATGGTAGTAGAAGCAGAATCAAGGGCATGATGGTGAACAACGTGCTGAAAAATACGAGTCTCGAAATGTATACAATCAAGCTGCCAAATTTTGAAGGTCCGCTCGACCTTCTCTTGTTCTTCATTAAACGTGATGAGCTGGATATCTATGATATTCCCATAGCTCGTATTACCCGTGAGTTCTTGGATTTCATACGTCTCATGCAGCTCTTCGACCTTGAATTGGCTGGTGAGTTCCTCGTTATGGCCTCATCCCTCATGCAAATCAAGGTTCGCATGTTGCTGCCAAAGGCTGTAGATGATAGTGGGGAAGAACTGCCAGGCGAAGATCCTCGTAATGAGCTTGTTCAACAGCTGCTACAGTACTCACAATACAAGGAAGTATCGCGCGAGTTTTCATCTCGTGAAGATGCCCAGCGCTATGTGTACTATCGTCAGGTCTTCGATGCTGATGCTAAAGCTGAGAGCGAAGAAGAATACAAGAACGCTACTCTCTTCGATTTGCTCGCTGCCTTCAAGAAAGCTCTGGAGCGACGTCCCGCGCAAATCACTCTGCATACGGTTCAGCTCTACCCGATTACGATTGAAGAGCAAACAGAAAATATTCTCATGCGCATTCGCACTGAACGTCGCTTGAGCTTCATGAACCTTGTGACAGATAAACCTCGACTCTATATCGTGGTTACCTTCTTGGCCATGCTGGAAATGTCGAAGAACCAAATTATCTCTATTCGTCAAAACGAAAACTTTGATGATATCGAGATTGTGCCCTACGAAGACATCATCGAAACGAAACTTCTGGAAGAAGTCTTGCACCCGCTCCATATCGTGAGTAGTGACGATACGGCAGCCGCTGTTGTTGACGAGCATGAAATGCTCTCACAAATGCGCGCAGAAGCGTTGTCTGCTGAAGTTTCAGATGCAGGTGCCGATGCGAGTGCCGATGAGACCGAATCCTCAGGTGATGACGTTGCCACGATGGCGCAAGCAGACACTGATATGACTGAAGAGGAGTCCGAAGATGATTCTGATGACGATTCTGATGACGATTCTGATGACGAGTCTGATGATGATTCTGATGACGATTCTGATGATGAGTCTGATGAGACTGATGAAGAGTCTGATGATGAGTTTGAAGACGAGGCTGATGAAGCCTAGTCTTGGATCTGGGGTATTCCTGATGTAGGTGAGTCTATTCCAGAGTTTGTTAGAGTCTTTGCGATGAGTCTAGATCGTATTCTTTGAAGGATCTCAGCTTGAGACGAACGCGATTGCCGATGTTCGAGCTTGATGAGAGAGCTGGTTTCTTGTTGGTCTTGTTAGTCTTTTAGTAGTGCTGAACTTTATTGTCCCGAAGATTTCATGAAGAACATTCCCTTTTTCCTTACTCTTTCACGTGAGTCCCAACGTAACACTCTAGAGGCATTGATTTTTGCCAGTGACGAGCCACTGACCATGCGCACCTTGTACAAGGTGTTGATTATGGAGGATGGCTTGTACACGGAGGTTGACGACGCGAAGAATCCAGCGAATGATACGCAGCCACTCGATCTTATTGAAGCAGACGTTACGATTGTGTCGGATGAAGCGCAGGCTGCACCTGATACAGTCAAGGCTGAAGGAGCAGAAGAAGGCGCAGAGGCCGAGACTCCGGTAGCAGCTCCAACCAAAGCTGCAAAGAAAGAGTCCTTAGCAAAGAAGCGGGGCCTACCAGAACTCGCAGAGTTGAGCACACTCATTCTCGAACTTGCTGATGAGATCAACGAGTCGTTGAACACCACCGAACGTCCGTATCGCGTGGTACGCATCGCAGGTGGATTGCAGTTTGCAACGACTTCGGAATTCGGTGAGGTTGTGGCGCGTTTGCTGAAGTCAAGGAACAAACGACGTCTCTCACAAGCTGCCTTGGAAGCATTGGCGATCATCGCTTACAAGCAACCAATCTCAAAGCCAGAGATTGAGGCGATCCGTGGAATTAACTCGAATGAAGTAATTAACTCGCTTGTTGAGAAGAATCTTGTGACTCTTGCGGGACGATCTGATGCTCCTGGAAAGCCTTTGTTGTATGGTACAACGGACGACTTCCTCCGAATGTTTGGTCTGCACTCCACAAAGGATCTACCAAAGCTTCGCGAGCTCGATGATCTCTTCCAGAACAAGGCGCAAGAGCTTGCTAGTGGCTTGGATATCTCGGTGAAGACTACGTCGAGCGAACTGCTTGAGAAGATTCAATCCTTGGTAGACAACGAACACAAGATTGAGGAAAGTCATCATCAACACGATGAGGCTGAGAAAGAGGCTGAGGCAGTGTCACAGAATGATCAGCCAGAGCTAAGTCCAGACGAAGGATCTCAAGAAGCACAGTAAGATTTCGTTTACGGAAGAGTGTACTTGGAAGTGCCTTCTTGCGGAGACGGCAGCCGCAGGCTGCAACGGCTGAAGCAAAGACTGATGCGAAGACAAAAGCAAAAGCTGTAGCCCTGCTTGTAGACCAAGTTTCGCTTCCACTCTCTGTTGGCGTCGACATCATCTCTGATGCATGAGCGTGCGAGGTGCACGCGATAAAAATGTTACTCGATACAGTAAATATTGACTTCTCATTAACCACAAACAGCTATGCAGCTTCACACATTTGAACGCGGATTACGTGATCGAGTCGCCCTTGTAACAGGCGCAGCTCTTGGAAATGGTCGCGCTTTTTGCGAGCGACTGGCAGAGGAAGGTGCGCATATTGTCATAGCCGATATCGCCGACGCGTCTGAAACTGTCGAGGCGGTGCGTGCCATCACGCCACATGTCAAAGCCTATCAAGGTGACCTTACAAACGAGGCAGAAGTGCGATCAATAGTGCAGCGCATTCGCGATGAGTTTGGCCGTATCGACATCCTCGTGCACAATGTAGGCATCTATGAAGAAGAGCCCTTTGAACTCTTGCGCTTTGACCAATGGAAGCGCATGATGAGTGTGAGTCTCGACTCGCTCTTTCTTACAGCTCATGCTGTTGTGCCTGTGATGAAGCAAGGACAGTTTGGTAGGATTATTACTTTGTCGTCCGACACCGTCTGGCTCGGCACACCATACCTCAGTCACTACGCCACAGCTAAAATGGGAATGATCGGTTTTACGCGCTCTCTTGCTGCAGAAGTAGGAAAGTACGGTATCACTGTGAACACGATTACCGTTGGTTTGACGGCAACGCAACGCGCAACGGACTCGCCAATCTCGAGCTCTATTCTCCAGCACATCTTGCCCGCACAAAGTGTCCACCGTGCTGATGAACCACATGACATCGCAAATGTCGTTGCCTTTCTTGCGTTGCCAGCCTCGGGAATCATTACCGGACAAACCATTAATGTTGATGGTGGTGTTGCTCGACACTAGTCAACTCACGAGGTCTGCACCATTGCAAAGAACACACGCAGAAATTTCATCTTGCAGAGATTTCATCTTCATGCATTCCGCTTCGCGGTCTGCCGTCCCCCTCAGGTGAGCACGCTGGTAGATCTTTCGCACTCTATGAGCGATCACTATCAAGAACTCTTGCTCATACATCAATGAGAGCTGAACTGCTTGCACAGGCGTACGGCTTCAAACATTGCTATGCCGGCAGCGACTGATACATTGAGAGAGTGTTTAACGCCAAACATGGGAATCATTATACTGTCGTCGCACTGCTTGAGCACTTCATCATCAATGCCAGTTAACTCGTTGCCGAGAATCAGACAGCAGGGGAAGTCTGTGGCGAGCAACTGATCGTAGGCACGAGCACTATCCGTCAGTTCAACGGCGATGATACGTCGCCCCTTGTCTCGCAGATCTTTGATCGCATCCAACTCACTCTTAAAGTAGCGATGCGGCACGGTGTCGACCGCACCCAGAGCAGTCTTGCTGATCTCCTTCCGAGGCGGATGTGGGGTGAAGCCGCAAAGAATCAGCTCTTCGACGCGAGCAGCATCACAGCTGCGAAAGATAGATCCAACATTGTACAGGCTGCGCACATTTGTCAGAAGAACCGAAACTGGGTGTCGTGGAAGCTCATGAGCCTCTTCAATGCTGAGTCTTTGAGCTAATATCTCGTCATGCCTTAGCTTATGCATGGGGAAACAACTCTTTTAGAGCGTTGCAGAGAACAACGGTATCAGACTCTTCATTAAACACTTGTGAAGCAGTTCGCAGAAGTAGTCGATTGCCGAAAGGAAACACAGGAACTTCAATGCCGTAATCATCCCAGAGTTGGTCGTGGATCTTCTCTCCGTCATTAAAGGCATCATCGCTTGCAAGCGGTAATACAATAGTAGCAAGACTTGTAAGCATCGATGCTGGAGCAGGCTCAGGCTGAGGCAAGACTTGGAGCATGAGTTCTCGTGAGCGAAGGGCAAGGGCGTTGTTGTAACTACGTACAGCGTCGACACCCAAGGATTCCATAAACTCTAAGCCGTCAACTGCAGTGGTATAGCTCGACCAGTCTTTTGTGCCTAGGTAATCAAACTCCGCAAGGTAGCCCTGCATATAACCGTGAGAGATCACCACAGGATGCATCCAAGGTTGGTGCTCCTTCTTCGTCCAAAGAAAAGCTGAACCTTTAGGAGCGAACAACCACTTGTGAAAGTTTCCCGTGTACCAATCGGCGTCGATTGCTTGAAGATCGATGGGTAGCATGCCGGGAGCGTGTGCGCCATCGATGAGGACGAGGACTCCGCTCTCGTGACAATCTTTGACGATATCAGCGACAGGAAAGACGAGTCCTGTAGGTGAGGTTACGTGATCAATAAGAACAAAGCGAGTACGATCGGTGATGGCATCGCGGAGGATACGCCGTACTTGATCTGATGATTCAGTTGGGAAGGGGACATCAACTTCGCGGTACACAGCATGCGTTAGCGAACAGATGTGCTTCATGCATTGTCGCATGGCATTGTACACATGCGATGTGGTCAGGAGCTCATCACCAGCTTTGAGTTTTGGTATCAGCGAGTGCAGCACGTTACTTACGCCCGTGCTTGCGTTCTCAACGAAGACGAGGTCTTCAGCTTCAGCATTCATGAAGCTGGCCATGCGAGCCGCTGCAGAGCGTAGAGCGACTGGCAGAACACGTTTGACAAACTCGAGAGGTTGTTGTTCCAAGCGCAGCTGCCATCGCTGCTGAGCCTCGAGAACCGTGCGTGGCGTAGCACCGAAAGAGCCGTTGTTGAGGAACGTCATGGTATCGCGCAAAACAAAGCGCGAACGAAGGCTGTGACCAAAAGGTGAAGACATGTGTCGAGAGTAAGAGTGATACGATCCGAGAATCTGTAGCCTCAACTTTTGATCAATGCTGCACCACAATGGAGAGCGACTGATAGCCAGAAGGGCTGGACAGACGCACAATATAGACACCGTTTGGAAGAAGAGAGCAGTCTTTGCGTAGCTCTTGGTCGCCAGCGCTCAAGTTCTGGTGAAAGAGCTCGAGAACTTGACGTCCGCTGTTATCCAAAACGACGGCTTGTACACGTTCGGCGCGAGGCATAGTGAAACGCAAACTGAGCACGTCTTTCACTGGCGATGGAACGCACTGCAGATGTGAGCAAAGAGTGTTGTCGCGAACAGAGTTTGAGCCAGACGTGACGAAGGTTCGATTATCTGAGAACATTCCTGCACCGTCTGCATCGATACTTAGTACCCTCCAGAAATAGCGTTTTGCTGCTGCTAAGTTGTGCAGTTGGAATTCACTCGCGCTGATGATTGTGTCTGCTACTGGAGAACCAAAACCGATGCTTGTAGAAACTTGAAGATGATAGGATTTGGCTCCGTTTACCTGAGTCCAGCTGAGAATAGGATCTATAGGTTGTCCATTCGCACCTGCCTCTGGTAAGAGCAATGTAGGCGCTTCTATTGCAGTAGTAAAGACTCTCGCTTCCGAGTATGCGCTCATTCCACCTGCGCCATAGGCTCGAACACGCCAGTAGTGGTCTTTGCGACCTTGGGCGAGATTATCAAGAAGTGCGCTCAGAGTCTTAATAGCGTCAAGGTTCGAGGCGACGCTTGTGAAGTCTGGCGTTGTAGAAACTTGCACCGAGTAGGTATTAGCATTGAGCGATGCTTTCCATTTTACGTTTTGTGAGCCGAGAACTCCGCGGACTTTATCGTTTGGACTTTCTAGTACTGGAACTTCAGGAGCTGGCGGAAGGTCCTGCACAGTGCCAGCGAACATTCCAGCGCCGTGTGTTGCGACAGCCATGAAGTTGTCGGATTCCCGATAGTCCATCATACTCACCACGGCATTCCCGATACTAGACGCACCTTCTTGAACCCACACGGTGTTGGTGCTATTGAGAAGGGCTGTGCAGTAGAGTCCAACGCTGGTGCCGACATAGACTAAAGGCTTCCCATTGACGAAGGTGAAGCAGGCCCATCGACAGGAAGGTCCATTCCCAACGCCATTTATTGCGCCTTCCAAGTTGCCGCCAACTGTCTGCCAGCTTGTCCCACCGTCAGAGCTGAAAAACAGGCTTTGCATGCGATAGTTTGAGAAGACAACGAGAAGAGAGTCTGCATTGTGAGGGTTCACAGCTATGCATTCAATATTGCCTCGAGGGAAGCTCGAGCCCGTTATATTCTTTTGATTCACACTTGCTGCCATACAATCATCAACACGAAACAGGAAACCATCATCAGTGCCATAGTACAGTCGATTCGCAGGTGCTTTCGAGAGAGCTACTGCGCTAATGACCTTCGTTGAAGGTGGAATTGGTAAGGTATCCCAGCCGAGAGTATTCGTAGGGTCTTTCTGCCAGGTACCCCAGGCTGCTGCACTAAGGTCTGTAAAGCGAACGATACTTCGATAGTATGGAAGTACCATTTGTTTGTTGTTCGTTGGGTTCAGACAGAAAGGATTGATGAAAAGATAGTTATCGCGAATTACTCCAGCCGGGTCGATACGTGCATAGCGTTTTACATTTCCAGCAGAGTCCAACTCAAAACGACCAAGAGTGCCTTGTTGGCTTGAAAGATAGTAGGTGCCATCATCAGCGATAGCGCAATATGAGCCATCACCGCGTCCAGGTGAGGTCCAGTCTTTCATCGGATCAACCGCATTGGTAAACACCGTACCGTTGTCCTGAAGACCGCCAATCATCACACTGTTCTTCTTCGCTCTGTCCAAAGCACAGGTATAGAACTGTGTACACTGATAGCCATTGTTGAGCGAGCTCCATTGAACAGTTCCTGCGCGAACGTTGTCGCTTCGGAAGACGCCACCGTCGCATGCGCACAGAGCTTTATCGGGATTTGAGGGGTAGAATATAAGATCATGCTGATCGGGGTGATTGTTTGGGTAGAGTTCGTAGAATGGAAATCCTGTTCCTGGAGCATAGCCTCCACACCAGTTCCATGTTGGGCTCGTGAAGCCATCATCAGAACGATAGAGATTGGTTCCGCCTACAAAGACCACATTAGGTTGGGTTGGGTGGACACGAACATGAAGGTCGTAGCTACCCTGTGATTGATAGTCTCCAAAAAATCCGCCCATGCGTGGAAGGTTCTGGCTTCGATCTTCCCACTTGCCTCCAGTGCCAGTGCCATCACCGCTGAGATACTGATATTTCCATAGAGAATTCCATTCCTCACGACCACGGAAATCCACAGAGCGGAAACCGGTGCCAGTGGTGTTAGCGATGAAGTAGACGTGTTGTTCATCAGAGGGAGCGATACCAATAGCGATGCGTCCGAAAACACTAGGTAAAAAGGATGGAGAAATGTTCGTCCATTGAAGTCCGTCAGCAGAGCGATAGATGCCTTTGACGGTACTGCTTCCAGTCTGCGACGTCTGCTGCGAAATCGTTGCATAGAGTTTTCCGCTCGGGCTTATGGCGACTTCGGTAAAATATCCGTAGCCATTAGCAAATGCACCGAGGGTGGTTTTCCAGCTTTGACCACCGTCACTCGAACGATTGATAGCACCTAGAGCTGTTGCGGCATACACCACATCCTGAGTTGTATTGGTATGGTCTACAACGATGCGCCAAACGAACTCGAATCCATTGTCCCAAGATTCTGGTGTTGAGTTGTACGTAGCCTTGAGTGAGACCCAACTTTCGCCTGCATCGGTGGACTTATAAATACCTGTGCCGTTGACTTGCGAAGAGTTGCCCCAGAACTCGCCAGTACCAGCATACCAGATATCTTGTTTGCCAGGTCGTGTATCTTGGGTAAGACAGCTTACGTAGAGCATTTCGTTGGGTGCACTTGTTCGACGCCAACTTGCTCCGCCATTTGTTGACTTCCAGACACCACCAGATACTTGTCCTGCTAAAATCGTATTCTCATTGCGGACATCCATAGCGACAGCTCTGGTACGTCCGCCAATGTTGTAGGGGCCTGTTGGCAACCAATTGTTTGAGAGCAGCCTGTGCGAACCCTGCATGGACTCGCGCGTTGGGAGGTTCTTGGCAAACTGAAGTTCCAATTCACGCATGTGTTCTGGGATCTTGCCAGTTGCAGGATCGCAGAGTCTCTTTCGCTCCCACTCCATTCTTGCCTCCCGTTCCTCATATTCCATATCACCAGCATTCCCAAGCTGCGTTGGGGCGATGCGAAAAGCGAGACTAAGGAGCGTAAGACTGAGCAGAGATTGGAAGAGGAAACTACGCATGGTGTATTCCGTTTTTGGTTGAAGCGTAGCCCAATTTCGGGTTCTCTGGAATTGTGGGCAAATGCATCTATTGTCTAGTGCATAAGCCTCTGTCCAAGTAGGCACTCTTGTACTCTAGCGATGTACAGCCGACATTGCCTCCTTCATCCGCTTCCGCGCGTGTTTCTGATCGTTTTCGAGAGACGAAGGGCTTCTGGCCACAGCAAATGCTGCATGTGGAATAGTTGATGGTCGAGTTCAGCGATTTGTGAAATCACAGTGCATCTGCAATTGTACTGTACCATCGTATGAGTGACCTCTGGCCTTGATTGTGGGATTGGATTCGACCGTGAGAAGCGAGCAGCTGGTAAACAGTGAATGGGTATGGTAGGTCTAAGCTTCGAAAGCCCACCATGCTCGTGTTTGCGGGTTCTGTAGCGACAGAATCTCTCCGATGCGTGGAGTGTGTAGGAGCAGAGATTTCTTGCTTGCTTCAGCGCTCACGCGCAGAATTGGATCGTCCCATGCATGTTTCGACAGTACAAACTTTGCCCAATGAACGGGCAGAAGGGCCCGTGCTCCAAGATCGAGCGCAGCCTGTGCACTTTGCTCAGGCATCATGTGAATACTCTGCCAATGTCGGTCATACTGACCACATTCTAGAATTGCCAGATCGAAAGGACCAAGGCGTTCGCCTATGGTTTTAAAATGCGCGCCATAGCCTGAGTCGCCACCAAGGAAGAGAGACCGGGTATCGGACTTCAGAGCAAAGCCACTCCAGAGAGTTCGTGCTCGACGAATCAATCGTCCAGAGAAATGTCGGGCTGGAGCAGCAGTCAAACTGACCCCCTCAGCAATCTGGGTTGACTCCCACCAATCAAGCTCTGTAATCTTCGTAGGATCGCAGCCCCAGCGTTCTAGATGTGAGCCAACGCCGAGACTAGTAACCACTCGAGCTGTGCGTGAGAGCAGAGGTTGAACGGTAGCATAATCAAGATGATCCCAGTGGTCATGCGTGATGAGCAGAATGTCGAGATCTGGTATGTCTTGCGGACGCACCACTTCACTTCCATCAAAGCATCGATTCGTGACTTTCAATGGTGATACGGAGCCGCTGAATACCGGGTCGACCAGAATGCGCAAACCATGGACCTGTAGATAGTAACTAGAGTGTCCGAACCAAATGAGTACATCCTCGTCAGCTCGCAGGGAACCCAGGTCGGGAAACATGCTAGGGATTTTCTTCGATGGGCGAGTTCGAATGTTGGGACTGAACAAGGCGTACTTCAGCAGTTCTTGCATTTTCACATCTTCATGCATAACGGATGTCCTCTCCAGATTCTGGAATTTTCCATCGCGGAACTGTGCAGACTGTTCAACGCGACGACGTCGCTGACCCCGAGGAAGTGCGCCGAATTGGGGGTGAAGCAAGAACACGGTAATGCTAAAGAGAATGAAGGCAGTAGCAAGGAGCATAGGTTGTTAGGAATCGAGTTTCTCGAGAATGCCAGATGCGTATGAAGTCAACAACATAACGATGGCAATGGACGCAGCTCGTTGAGAATGATTGCACTATGGACGACCGATAACACTCTTTGAAACACCTGCATTATCGTCCAGCACGTCAAGGTAAAGCCGTCGAAGTTGTTGAGCGCTTTCTGACCATTCAAAGCTGGCTGCGTACTCATGGGCAGCAGCAATCTGGAAAGATGTGGTAGCGAGAACTGAGTGGAGCCCGCTGCTTATATCTGAGATGGAGAAAGGGTCGCAGAGAGTAGCATGTCCTCCCGCTGTTTCCGGAGCTGCGCCAAGAGAGGAGCAAAGGACTGGACAATCCGCCAGCATTGCTTCTAGAATTGGAATGCCAAATCCTTCATAGTAACTAACAAAACAAAGTGCTGACGCATGGCGATAGAGACGTGCAATGGACTGGTCATCCGTGTATCCAAACACTCGCACCTGTTGATGCAGTTGATGTTTGTTGATCGCAGCGTGAACAAACTCCATACCCATGCTCGGAGCTCCAGCCAGAACGAGTGGCATCTGCTGTGCAAGCCCTGATTGGGCATAAGCCTCGATGAGGTTGGGGATATTCTTTCGAACACCAATAGAGCCGACAAAGAGCAGGAAATTCTTCGAGCGCAAGCCTTGTTGTCGAAGGAAAAGGGCGTCGCTTTCTATTATGTCTGCTGTAGGCTGCACTACTTTGATGAAAGGAGCTGGTTTGCAGACGCGTATGAGTTTTGATCCAGTTTGGAAAACGCGCTGCACATCTTCTGCGCTTTGATGACTGACACAGGCTAGGGCATCCGCCTGGTCGATGAGCTGCTGCATTCTCGTCTTTGCCTCAGGAACAAGATTGAGCGCTGTGTATGCCGGGATAGCTTGCAATTCTGGAAGGAAGATTGCGACGTCGTGAATCGTCAGAACTCGCTTTGCATTTCCAGCTTTCAATGCTATAGCATTAGGTGCATGTGTGATATCGATTCCAGTAGGGTCGAGGACACGAGAGGCGATATGCCAACGAAGTTGCTGTGTTTGGCTGGGGTCATGGCGCATACGCAAGGCACGCGACCATTTATAACACGACAATATCTCATCGCGTGTCGAGTTTGTACCTAACTCACTGAGCGCTTCGCGTATAGCTAGTACGTAGTTCGAGATGCCAGTTCGATGGCGATGCAGCAGCTCACTGCACTCGATGGCAATCTTCATGGCTGTGTGCGTTGTTGTGTCCACACCATAACTATGTGCGAGATCTTAGGGAGGACCATATTCGCAATACGATCGATGAATCGCCAGATGCCATAGGGCAAGTACTGCAAGACAACATAACTGCGCAGAAAGAGCAGAGCCTTGTTGCCAAAAATCTGCCAATGAGTGTTGCTGCTCTGTGAAGGGGCGAGGCTACGCAGACGCTCCTCGTCAAAACTCTGGATGTGTGCATGCAATGGAGTCCGCTGATTACAATGTACACACAAGACATAGCGCAGTTTCTCTTTATACGGAGTCGAGACTATGAGGCGTCCGCCAGGTTTCAATACTCGCAAAAGTTCAGTCACAAAGCCCGCCGGATCTGGTAAGTGTTCAATGATTTCCGAGGCAATGATGCAATCAAAAACTGCATTGGGAAAAGGTAACACCATTGCATCGGCTACTACAGCGCAGTGGTTGGCAAATGGGTAGAGCTGCAGAGCCTTTCGCGGATTGGTGATGGATACGTCGAGTGAGCACACTGTAATACCCCGCGGACATAAACGCTCTGCTACCCATGCACGACCGCATCCCACATCGAGAAGGTTCTGCGGTGATTTCGGAAGCTGGCGAAGTATGGACTGGCGAAGCCGCTCTTCATCGTGCTCTGTTGCAGGGTCGCGTTCATCAAAGTAATCAAACTCTTCAGCGTCAATACGGTAGTGTTCACGATGATGAGCACCTTCTTCTCGAAGTGTAAGCAGACAGGGGATACCATCAACAAGTTCATACTCTCGCCCAGAAGCAGCACGGAGCGATGTGCCTTCCAGATGGAGAGCTTGATGAGTATCTGGCTCGACCAGATAGCTCTGAAGAAAAGGGTGAAGCGATGTTGATGTCACGTCTATAACTCTCTGTGAATGGCTGATAAGAGCGCTCTGCTATGAACCGATTGTCGCAAGATTGCGTAAGCTTGAAGGCTATGAATGGTAGAAAAAGCGTAGTAAACAGTTAATGTCTTGTGGACAATTCACTCTACTGAATCACGGTTGAGCATGGAATGATTCTAAGACCTCAACAAGCTCATATTCTGAGCCCAAGGACCTACAGCGTCTTTGTATTGTCGGATCAGTATTCTCGATACCTGAGCAAGATGAGCAAGATCGTGAGCAGCCCAGCTAGCAACAATTATTCTCAATTGTACCGCTCCAAGCGAAGGATGTATGGCTATGCGATCGAAATCGGACTCAGATAGATTCAGTGAATCAAGGTACGCCACATTCTCAACTCGACGCGCGCACAATTCGTCGAGCGCTTGTTCCATGCTTATTGAATGGAGCGATAGAAACTGCTGCGTCGTATCGAAGGGAGCAAAGGTCTTGGGGTCACCATCGGATAGCGCTGTCCGCACTCGAACTGGCCAGTGGTACCTCTCCGCAAAGAGCAGATGATGCACGATCTGGCGCACAGTCCACGAATCTTCCTGTTCTTTCGCCTCCAACCAGCTCGGGGCGAGTCCACGTAAAAGTGCACTCACGCTCCGCGGGGTATTGTCCAGGAGTTGTCGTGCTTCAGTGTATTGGAAATTCATGCGTATACAACCTTCCGTTTTACACAAAACCAGATTACAAAGCTATGGATTCCGTCAAGACAGGCATCATGCTGCTTTCGCAGACTCAGGCGCTCTTCCTATGTGGATTGTGCAATCGAATGCCCTGGTCAAGAAGAAGCTGTTGAATCTGGTGAAACAGAACTGACCGCAACTCAGGCATTCGTGCATAGCTGTCAACACAAAAGAGCAGACTCAGTTCTACGATACCATCTTTGGCCTCGGAACAACGTATAAGTGGTGCGGGATCGCAAAGAAAGGACTCTGGAAGGGTGTCTGGGGAGCTGCACATTCCCTGTATGTGGGACTTTACAATACTCTCAGCTTTAAGAAGCTGCTCGTCAAGGCTGAGTTGTAGCACAAGTCGGGCACGGAAGAAAGGCGCATCTGCTGGGTATGCGCTCACGATTGATTGAGAGAGTTTTGAATTGGGAGTGATAAGTAACGACTCGTCCACTTTACGGATAACAGTATTGCGCCAACCAATATCCTTCACAGTGCCTTCGTTGCCTTCGAAAAGGACTACATCTCCAACGCGGATCTGATTGGCGAGAGAAATGTACATTCCAGCGAAGAGATTACTCAGCGTTTCTTGCAGTGCCAAGGCAAGGGCTAGTCCTCCAATACCAAGCGTTGCAATCATGGTCGTGATCTTCACACCATAGGCGTCCAAGATGAGCGTCAGCGCGAGGAGGTAAATGCTGAATTGTAAGCCTTTTTGAAGCAGCGTGGATGCCGTGCGATGCTTTCCGCTTCTCTCTGCATGTCGGAGAAACAATGCGCTAATACTTCGGGGAAGAAGAATAGCAAAGACAAGAATGATGAGCGAAACGAGGCTTGGATGAATGTAGCTCTGCATCCACTCAGGGTAGAAGGACATTGGGATGCAAAAATCAATGCCGACAAAAAATGAAGTCCAGAGCACTCCTTTGCCAAAGGCAGATGCCACAACATCAGCGTCATTCCACCTGGTTCGTTGCGCAGTTCTATGAATCAGGAATCGTACGACCAAGCGAACGAGTAGACCACCAAGTACAAAGAGTAGAAGAGTGATAAGATAGTGCATGTGATTCAGGAATCCAGAATGAGTGTTTGCTGAAAAAGGAGGGGCAAGTGCAGAAGTTTGTGCCAATAGATGGTAGAACTGTGATTTGAGCACCATCTATGAGCCAAACCCGACGCCTCCGCAAACTGTGTTGTTTGTATCAGACAAAACTACGCAGCGCAGCGTCATTGCAGTTGGAGGGTGTGCAGATGGACTCCTTAGCCTAATTTGCAGACTTGGAGCCTCATATATTGATCGATCCACCACACCACTAGCCAAAGGTGCAGCATGCAAACAATGACCATAGAAGAGCACGCCCTTCATATTAACAGATGGCCAATAGTATTGGTTCTCTGCTCCCTCGTTGCGGTCATGCTTATGGTGCTTGACTTTCGTCTTGATGTAGTGCATATCGTACTGGGCACCTTGATGATTGGCGTAGCAGTCATTAGTGGAATGCAGCTCGCAAAGTTCTTATCTCGAAGATTATCTGACCATGTAGCATCATCATTCGACCTACTCTCACACCAGACTGAGGGTGTTTTAGTTGCAGATCGCGACCTAGAGTTTCATTCTGATGTAGCAGAGGCAGTTGAGTTGGCTGATAAAGTTCGTCGTATTAGTAGTCGAACGCATGAGGTCCGACAAGAAATGAAAGGTCTGGAGCAAGTTCGCAGTCAGTTCCTTGCAAACGTCTCGCACGAGCTGCGTACCCCAATATTTGCCTTGCAGGGCTATTTGGAGACGCTGTTGGAGGGTGCAGAGTTCGACGAGAAGGTACGACATAGTTTTCTTGAGAAGGCGCACTCGAATGCAATGCGTTTAAATGTGCTTCTCGGCGACTTGATTGATATTTCGCGAATTGAATCGGGCGAGATGCGTATGTCGTTCCGTTATTTCAATATCCTCGAGATTGCTCGCGACACCTGTAGCAGTCTTGAGGGCATGGCGAATCAGTATTCCGTGAGTTTGTCGGTTGAGTGTGAAGGCGACGAACTTCAATGTCTTGGGGATAAGGAGCGTATCACGCAAGTTTTTGCCAATCTTGTGAGTAACGCCATTCGATACAATCGGCCGGGAGGAACGGTCTGTTTATCGCTTCACAGAGAAGATCACTATGTACAGGTTGAAGTGCGTGATACCGGTATGGGAATTTCCCAGGAACATCAACAACGCATTTTCGAGCGCTTTTATCGTGCCGATACTAATCGTTCACGCAGCACAGGCGGCAGCGGATTAGGTCTGGCTATTGTCAAGCATATCTTAGAGGCGCATGAGTCCGTCCCTGAAGTCATGAGTGAAGAAGGTGTAGGCACGAGGGTGCGATTCGCATTGCGTGCCTAAGAAGCTGTAGTACATCTGCACGCGCAGGGCAAGCGCAGCTTGCTTGCGCTAAGGAAAATCATCTCAAAAACCACAATTCGTCAGAACTATGAAAACAGTTGAAAATGGTATTGCGATCTTAGCTATTGGTGCTCATCCTGACGATGTAGAGATGAGTGCAGGAGGTACAGTTGCTGCAATGGTACGTAGTGGACATCAGGTTGTAATTGCAGATTGCACCCGTGGTGAGATGGGAAGTCGAGGATCCGCCGCTATTCGTGACAAAGAGGCAATCGAAGCAGCTCGAATTTTGGGAGTGGATATCAGAGAAAATTTGAATATGCCAGATGGTCATATTGAACAAAGTGAAGAGAATGTACTCAAACTTGTGAGTCTCATTCGTCGCTATCGTCCACAGATTCTGCTCTTCCCTCCAGCGTTCGAGCGTCATCCTGATCACGAGGCGGTACACCGTCTGTGTCGAACGGCATATTTTAAAAGCGGCTTAACCAAAGTGGAAACGGTGTGGGAAGGAGTAGTGCAGCAAGCGTTTCGACCGTCGAGACTATTCAGCTACATCCAGGCATATCATCAGGAAGCTGACTTTTATATCGATATCAGTGAGGTTCATGACATTAAGATAGCTTCTATTCGAGCCTTCGGCTCGCAGGTTCATGTGGCAAAGAACGCAGATAGTACCGAGCCACAGACCTTTATTTCAAAGCCTGAGTTTATGGAAATGCTTGAATCGCGCGCACGCTACGCAGGTAGCATTATGGGATGTCGTTACGCAGAAGGTTTCATTTCCGTCGAGGTTCTCGGTCTCGCAAGTATGGATGTTTGGCTGCGTTCATAGGTATGCAGTAGCTGTACGAATGGATTATTAAGAGAAACGCGATGCTTCAATTCAAACGAATACTACCTTGGCTCCTCGTTCTCAGCCTTGTGCTTGCACCATGGACGATTCTAGCCCAGGGTGCAGAGATTCGCAAGGGCTCTGATAGTCTGCAAATGAACGTCCTTTGTTTTAAGCTGGAAGACAACGATAGTGTACGGGTGGATGTGTACTCCGCAATGCCTTATCCTGCATTGGGATTTGTGAAGGCAGGGGATACATGGACGGCTCGCTATACGCAGCGCATACGTATCATTCCTACCGTTGGTTCTGAACAAGCAGAGCGTGTTTCTAACATAGTAGTGCGGGAGCGTCGAGCAGATCCGGCTGTAAATCAGGCGGAGAAGAACGATATTTCACAAAGCGTTTTCCGTTTGTTGCCTGGCCGCTATCAAGTTCTCTTGTTCTGTAAGGACGAACTCAGTGGTCGTGAGCTTCAGCAGCAGTATGTGTTAGAAGTACCACATTTTGATCGCACTCGCTACGCCATCAGCGACGCTTTACTTGTCACAAGTGTAGAGCATCGTGGCGATCGTCTGCGAATCACACCTTTCATTGGGGATGATATCAGTGCAATTGCCGAGAACTTCTTTGTCTTCGTGGAATGCTACACTCAGACTTCTGAGCTGCAAGACTCAGTAGAGCTCTGTTGTGAGATGTACGATGGCACCGAACGTGTGTTTGCCACTGTTCCGAAGCGTATACAAATGAAAGACGCTGCTGTTCAGCAGTACCTGCGAATCACCTTGCCCACTGATTTACAGAACGGTCGGTACCTCATGAAGATATTCTTGAACTCTCTTTCAACATTTGAAACGCATTTGTCCACCAAAGTGGTGGCACAAGTGGAGCGGAGTCTGCGCGTGTTTAGAGCATTGCGAGGCGCTGCGACAGCTGATATAGATAAGGCGATTCGCCAACTGCGATATGTTGCAAGTCAAGCTGAAATCGATGGCATCGCAGCCGGAACAACAGTGGTGGAGCGGCGTCGGCGTTTTGAAGAGTTCTGGAGACAACTCGATCCGTCACCGAGTACACAGCGCAATGAAGCCTTTGATGAGTACTATGCTCGCATTGACTATGCAAATAAGAACTTCCAATCTTATAACGAAGGTTGGCTCTGCGATATGGGCATGGTGTATATCATACTCGGAGCACCAGAGAGTAACCGGCGCGAGATGTCGAACGATGGCCGAAGCTACGTTCAATGGATCTACTCAGTGCCTCCGCGACAATTTATCTTTATCGACTACAGTAGTTTTGGTGACTACCGCCTCTCAACTAACACTCCTTTCTCTAGTGTTGAGAAGTACCGCTATCGTCACTAACCCATCACGTGACCACCACGTTGAAGTGCTCATACTCTCTTCTTTCTTGTTCAACGATCAATAATCTTTGAGCCTTATCTAGTGCAGTTCATGCGCAATGTCAGAGTGTGCTCGACTGTGAGTATTGTGCATAAAAGAGGTGAGGATGTTGTCTCGGTATGTGCTCCCAATGCAGTTATCATCGGCTTGTAGAGCGCAGAAACACTAGCGTTGCGAACAATGGCCTTCGATAGGAGCACTGCTCGAAGTGAATGGCGTTCAGAGCAAATAGAAAGGAATGCTCATCGAGAGTGTTGGTTCAATAATGTCGCGCACGCATTGTTAGTGACGATGTCTTGACCTAGTGATGTTGATGTTGATAGCATCGCATGTTGTTACCATCAACATGTACTTGTTGATGACGACAGGTTGATTGAGTAAGAGAAGCGATTGAAATGAGTGCTCCGTAGACAGTGTGGAAAAAATTTTGCCCACGTAAGCAAAACATCGAAAAGTACTTGCACAACAAAACATGATGTGCTATAATTGTATCGCATTTTGTTTGTATCACTTTTGTATAAGGAGTTCCCTATGGCAGCAGCCAAAAAGGCAACGAAAAAAGCAGCTAAAAAAGTAGCTAAGAAAGCTACCAAGAAGGCTGTAAAGAAAGTTGCGAAGAAAGCTCCGGCTAAGAAGGCAGCAAAGAAAGCAACCAAGAAGGTTGCTAAGAAGGCTGTAAAAGCTTCTCCGGCAAAAAGAACCGCTAAGTAATTAGGTTCTTGATATTGATAAGAGACTCCAACACTGTTGTGAGTCTCTTTTTTTTTGTACCACCTCCATTGTGCTCGTAGAGCCTAGAAGCCGCATGGATACTGAATCTTCCTCCCATTTAGAGAACGACGTTGAGCTTGAACAACAAGCGCTCCGTTCAGCTCTTACACTCTTTGACAATGAGATGGTAGTAGATGATCACGATGCGCTTCATCAACGCGTTGAGGAAGCAGTTGTAGAGATGTTGACGAAGAATCCGGAACGACTAATGAGTGTATTGTATCGCATTGATGTGGGCGAAGAGAAGGTTGATGCTGTAATGAAGAATGCACCAGTAGGAAGTATCGCTTCGCAGATTTCAACGCTGATCATTGATCGGATGCGGGAGAAGATTGTGACGAGGCAGCGCTATCAAGCGTCTGCAAAAAAGAGAGCTGATGAGAAGTTAGACGAGCTCTAGGAGCAAACTGCCTAGAGGGTGTCATTATGCAGAACGTCCCGACATCATATCTGTAGCTCGGTATAACACGCTGACGAATACAATCATCACGCTTCATTACGTCAAATGCTGACGTGTATCCCGAAGATGCAATCTCGACAGTCGGTGCGCTGTTGTCAGGAGCAAACGACTACCTTTGGTTACTACAACTCATCATCAGTATGAGTAGAATATCAGTGGGTAAAGAAGCTGCGATACGTCTGGACAGTATTTCTGAGACTCCATGATCCATAGTTGAAGCAGTGAGGTAGGTGCAGTCTTTTGTAGCATTGATGTGTTTGACGCAGATGAATGAACCAGATATTCAAAGGAGAGCGAGCCGTGAGAATAGATGAAGAGATCATTGCCATATCAGTTGGCCGGTTGCAGTGTTTTTCTGCCTTCGCCTTAGTGTTGGCGTGTTTGACACTCTGTTCGTGTTCTAGCGTTGTCTACTCACCATCCATGATGATGCAAGAAGTGCCATTGAAGAAGCACGACACGCAGGTTCATGTTGCAGGGACCTTATTAGTCGAGACACTTCCGGAGGATGTCCATCGACTTGTCCATGGGGGTGCAACCACCTCTGTGCGTTATGCCTTTCATGAGGACATGTCTATGCAACTCAAACATTGGAATGCAATGGACGGAAGAGGAGGGTTAAGCGCAGGGGCCTTCTTTCCATTAGGTCCTTCAGCAGACAAGTTCATCCAAACCGAAGTGGGTATGGCATACGATGCCAACACTATCGATGGCTGGGCACTTGCAGTCCGTTTTGGGCGCACTGAAGCGATAATGCAGAATCTGTTTCTCTTGGCAGCGATCGGACCAGTAGTTGGCAGCCATTCTGTTTCCGATGTTTCCAAAGGCGAGTGGGGTGCTGGTGCTCTACTAAATGTGGGACTAAGCTATCAGATTTCTGCGCAATGGTTTCTGGGTTTAGAAGCTGCGAGTGTGTTTCAGTACAACAATGCTCAGAAGAGCTCAAGCTTTGTTGTTTCGCCAAGCTTAGGATGTAGCGTTGTTTTCTAAAAAGCGCGAGCAAGTATCAGGTGCAATGGTAAAAGCAGCAGGGCTTATATATATATGTGTGTGGTACAACTCCAATAGGCTGGATCAGCACGGAATGAAGCTTTGACATGCGGGCAACTTCCCATTTTTTGTCTACGATGAGCTTTTTGGTATATTGCTTGCAGACAAAAGCACATGCGCCTTCGATTCTTCCATACCGCCACTACTACCACACGCATCACCCCGTGAGGGGTCTATTGTATCTGACCCTATTTAGGGTCCCATCATCGAATTCAAGCAGTTTAGCAACAACGCCACCAGGCAGAGATTCTTGTCTCAGCCCCATAGGCATTATATTGTTTGTCTAAAACAAGCCGAAAAACTAGAAAGTACCCCTACAATAGCATATAAATAAGAAAGATTAGTCATGATGAATATCACATTACCGGACGGATCAGTTCGGGAGTTTCAACAAGGAGCAACAGGATTTGATGTTGCGAAGTCAATTTCAGACGGTCTTGCTCGCAATGCCTTAGGCATTCAAGTTAACGGCACTATGTATGACATGTCACGTCCAATTGTGATGGATGCAGCAGTTCGCATCGTTACCTGGTCCGACGACGAAGGCAAAGAAATCTTCTGGCACTCAACAGCCCACTTGATGGCGGAGGCACTAGAGTCCTTGTATCCAGGAGTCAAGTTTGGTATTGGACCTCCCATCGAGTCTGGCTTTTACTATGATGTAGATCTACCAGAGGGAGTGAAGCTCTCCTTGGAAGACTTGCCAAAGATTGAAGAGAAGATGAAACAGTTGGTTAAGGCGGATAGTAAGTATCAGCGCGTTGAAAAGAGCTGGCACGAAGCAATCGCCTACTTCTCTGAAAAGGGTGACCACTATAAGCTGGAGCTTCTTGAGGGTTTGAAGGACTCCGAGATTACCTTCTATCACCAAGGGAACTTTACGGACTTATGTCGCGGTACTCACGTGCCGTCAACATCCTATCTCAAGTATCCAAAGCTTCTTTCTGTGGCTGGAGCATACTGGCGCGGAGATTCCTCACGTCAACAGCTTACTCGTATCTATGGTATCTGTTTCCCGAAGAAGGATATGCTAGAGGAGTTCCTCAAGCAGCGCGAGGAAGCAGAGAAGCGCGATCACAAGCGCTTGGGTCGTGAGCTGAAACTGTTTATGATCCATCCGATGATCGGTGGAGGTTTGCCCGTATGGCTGCCAAATGGTACAACTGTACGTCGCACTCTTGAAGCCTTTTTGCGTCACCAACAGAAGCGTCGTGGATATCAGGAAGTGATTACGCCACACTTGGGTAATCTCGAGCTGTATAAGACCTCTGGACACTATCCATACTATGCAGACTCACAATACCCTCCAATGAAGATTGAGGAAGAAGAGTATCTGTTGAAGCCAATGAATTGTCCGCACCACCACCAGGTCTACTCTAGCGAGCCGCGATCATACCGCGATTTGCCAGTGCGCCTGGCTGAGTTTGGAACCGTCTATCGCTATGAGCAATCAGGTGAATTGAGTGGTCTGTCCAGAGTGCGCGGCTTCACGCAAGACGATGCGCACATCTACTGCACCTATGATCAACTCAAAGTTGAGATTAAGAATGTTATTGAACTGACGCAGTACGTGTTCAAGACATTCAACATGGAAGTGTCAACACGTCTCTCCTTCCGTGACGACAATACAGAGAAGTATGGCGGAGACTTAGCTCTTTGGGAACGCGCACAGCGCGAGATCAAGGAAGTAGCAGACGAGATGGAGCTCAACTACTTTATTGGTTTGGGCGAAGCTGCGTTCTATGGTCCAAAGATCGACTTCATCGTCCGCGATGCCATTGGTCGCAAGTGGCAACTTGGTACGGTTCAAGTAGACTATGTCATGCCTGAGCGCTTTCAATTGGAGTACATGGGTGCAGACAACCAGAAGCACAGACCTGTGATTATTCACAGAGCTCCGTTTGGCTCAATGGAGCGCTTTATGTCTATTCTTATCGAACACTATGCTGGTAACTTCCCATTCTGGCTTGCACCAACACAAGTGAGTATTCTACCGATTACCGATGCGCAGAATGACTATGCGCAGGAGCTCGCAAGCAAGCTAGAAGCTCTGGACTACAGAGTGCACTTGGATGTTCGTGGTGAAAAGGTGCAGCGCAAGATTGCAGAAAGCGAACAGAAGAAGGTTCCGTACGCTCTTGTTGTTGGAAAGCGCGAGGCGGAAGCTGGTCAGGTTGCTTTACGTAAGCACGGTGAAGGCGATAAGGGTGTGATGAGTGTGGACGATGTCGTTGCTCTTTTTGCATCGGAGCATGTCTCTTAATCCAAAGCAATCGCTTCTCGAGAATGGCATGGGACCCGGAACAATACGACAAGTTTAAGAAGGAGCGATCTGCTCCCGTTGACGATCTGTTCGCTTTGCTTGTGCATCGTCCTGGCCTAAAGGTTGTCGATCTTGGTTGTGGTACAGCCGAACATACGCGTCGGCTCTATGACACTCTGCACAATGCAAATGTTGTAGGGATCGATAGTTCTGCAGAAATGCTAGCAAAGAGTACTGCATTCACTTGTAGTGGATGCAGTACTCGCTTGCAAAACATACAGGACCTCGGCGAGGACTATGATCTCGTGTTTAGCAATGCAGCCCTGCATTGGTGTCCGAATCACAAGCAGTTGTTTACTCAACTCTGGCAACACCTACTTCCAGGTGGACAGCTGCTCATCCAAATGCCTAAGAATCAACAGCACCATTCTCATCTTCTGGCATCTGACTGTGCTTACCAGCTATTCCCAGATCGTTTTCCTCAGCTTGAACACAAAGGAAGCTCTTCCGTTCTGGAAGTTGCCGATTACGCTGAGCTGCTCTTTGATTTGGGTGCTCAAGACATAGTTGTCTTTCAGAAAGTGTATCCACATCTGCTGCAAAACGCTGATGCTGTAGTGGAGTGGGTGAAAGGAACCTTGTTGCTCCCCATCCTCGAGAAACTGAACATGGATGAACAGCAGAGGTTTATGGAACTCTATCGCTCCGAACTTCAATTGCGCATGCCTGGCTCACCAGTCTTCTACGGCTTTCAACGCATACTTTTATCTGCTCGTAGGCTGTAGCCGTCTAAGACTTCCCAACAGGTCTGCAGAAATACCTGTAGTTTTGCGAGCATGAAAACTATCCCCACCCGACGTCGCATTCCCATACTCACCGAGCTTCTGGAGATGCGCGAAATGACTCAAACTCCAGTAGGCTATTGCGAACGCATGGTGCGCACTTACGGTGATGTATGCCACGTACCCTTGCCAGGTGTGAGCAACTACATGATCCATGATCCTGTGCTCTTGCAGGAGATCTTCATCAATCAATCAGCTAAGTTCTGCAAGAGCAGACTCTACAAAGCCATGAGGAAAGTGATTGGCTATGGTTTGCTGACGAATGATGGCGAACACCATCGTCAGCAACGCAGACTCGTTGCGCCTGCGTTTCATAGACAGCGCATTCAAGAGTATGCAACAACGATGGTGAATAGCACTCTTGAAGAAATGGAGAATTGGAGCGACGGCAGTACTGTCAATGTCCAGGACAGCATGGCAGCAATAACGATGCGCGTTATTACTCAGACCATGTTCTCCTCTCGCATCGGAAACGAACAATTAGCTGCGATTGGTCGTATTGTTACTGAGCTGCTTGAAGAGGCAGCAGGTGTTTTCCAGAATCCCTTCTCGCTGATATGTTTTGAAAAAGACATTCGCATACCTTCAGTGAAGCGTGTTCATGACTTGACGAAAGAAGTAGATGTGCTGATTAACGATATTATTCGTTCCTATCGCAAGGATGAGAAGAGCAGTCGCAACGATATGTTATCGTTACTCATGCAAGCAAAGGATGAGGAGAGCGGCGCTGCGCTCGACGATAAACAGATACGTGATGAGGTTATTACCATGTTTATGGCCGGACACGAGACCACTGCTACTGCCTTGAGCTGGGTGTGGTATTTGTTAGGGAAGAATCCTGAGGTGGAGCATAAGTTCCATGAAGAAGTGGATGCAGTAATCGGCAAGCGTACGCCAACTGCAGAGGACTATGAATCGCTGCGATTCACGCGCGATGTCTTTAAAGAGACCTTACGCGTTTACCCGCCTGTCTGGACCATTGCCAGAGAGCCATTAGAAGACATTGAGATCATGGGCTATCACTTTCCCAAAGGGTCGGTCTTATGTACGATCTCAACGATCATGCATCACAAAGAAGAGTTCTTTCCAGAGCCACTCGCATTTAAACCTGAGCGTTGGAAAGAACCAGCAATGGAGAACCTGCCTCGGTTTGTGTTCTTCCCATTTGGCGGAGGAAATCGAATGTGTATTGGCGAGGGCTTTGCGTGGATGGAAGCTTCGCTGGTAATGTCGACAATTGCGTCACGATACCGTTTGCAAATAGATCCTGCGTTTAGTACACAGGTCAAACCTCTCTTCACACTTCGTCCACGCGACGCCATCTTTGCCCGCGCTGTCGCGCGCTAGTTAGGACTGGATCGCTTAGCTTCATTTTCTTACACGCGCGCCTTTGGCGCACAGCTGCTATGCCTCTACTTTTCCTGCTCGGAGCGAACAACGAAGACAGGACATACTGCATGACGCAGAACTTTCTCGGTGGTTGAACCGAGCATGAGGTGTTTGAATCCGGTCCATCCATGAGTTGCAATACAGATCAAACCAATGTTGTGCTCCTTGGCGTAGGATACGATTTCGTCTGCTGGTTTGCCTTCTCGCAAGACTGGAATAACGGATACTCCGCGAGCTGATATTTCGGCGGTGAGTTTGTTGAGATCGGCATGAGCACCGGTGCGCATTTCCTTCATCAGATCAAAGTACAGTGACTGTTCTGTGCCGAATCTGGTTGCATACATGTCGATGGGTTCAATTATGTGGAGCAAGTGCAGCTTCGCATTCATGAGTTGAGCAAGATCGACTGCATGCTCAATGGCTTTGCGCGAACATTCGGAGAAGTCGGTCGCAAACAAAATGGAATGGTAGTTTTTCATGATAAATCCCTTCGTGTAGTACGAGCGAAAAATAGTTGTCCTGCCGCTGCTCTGCTATGAGCCTGGTCATTCGAATTCCTGATGCTGGTCACTAAACCTTGTGTGGGGGAGCTTGGTCAGAGTGGACCATACCTCTCATAATTAATGCTTGCGTTGGGTGCCGCGGATTTTACGTGGCGGACGCGGATGACGCGGATGACGCGGATTGAAGTGTTTACCTTATCGCATGCCTTTTTTCAATTCTAATTACAAAAGGAGGATACTAATGGAGCACTTGCAACATTCGTCGATTACAGAGAACATTATTAAGGCATTCTATAGAACGTATAAGTGTCTCGGATACGGTTTCTTGGAGAAAGTGTACGAGCGTTCGTTGGTTATCGAGCTTAGAAAGTTGGGACTATCGGTTGAGGAGCAGTGTCCGCTTGATGTTTGGTATGATGGAATCTGTGTAGGAACCTATTATGCCGATCTGTTAGTAGAACGCAAAGTCATTGTAGAGATTAAGGCAGCTTCTTTGATTTGCGACGAGCATGAAGCACAGCTACTCAACTACTTGAGGGCATCGGAGATGGAGATTGGTTTGTTTTTGAATTATGGCAAGACACCAGAGTTTCGGAGACGAGCTTTTAGCAATCATCGAAAACACAGTATGATTGAGTAGTGCGAGACGTTGAGCAGACTGCGCGATGTTGGGATTGAGGTTCAGAACAAAAAAGCCTGTTGCGACTTTCATGACGCAGCAGGCTTTGTAGTTCAGAGTCTGGCTAAGGGAGTGCAACTCCACTGCAGAATTACAGTGGGATATTGCCGTGTTTCTTCCAAGGGTTGGTGTCTTTCTTTGTTCGCAGCATACGCAAAGCACGAACCAAATGCTTGCGAGTTTCTGAGGGGTTAATGACATCATCAACGTAGCCACGTTCTGCAGCCTCGTATGGATTCGCGAACTTTTCATTGTATTCCGCCTCCAGCTCCGCTTGGCGTGCGGCTTGGTTATCTGCTTCAAGAATCTCTTTACGAAACAGGATTTCTACAGCGCCTTTGGCACCCATAACAGCAATCTCAGCACTGGTCCAAGCAACGTTATAATCGCCTCGAATGTGTTTTGAGCTCATTACATCATACGCGCCACCGTATGCTTTTCTCGTGATGACCGTGAGTTTTGGAACTGTTGCTTCGCAGAAGGCATAGAGCAGTTTAGCGCCATGACGAATGATGCCGCGCCATTCTTGATCTGTACCGGGCAGAAATCCTGGCACATCTTCGAAGACAACAATTGGGATATTGAAGGCGTCGCAGAAACGAACGAAGCGTGCGCCTTTTATAGAGGAGTTGATGTCGAGAACTCCGGCAAGTGAATTCGGTTGATTCGCTACAATGCCAATGGGCATGCCATCGAGGCTAGCGAAGCCTACAACAATGTTCGGAGCGTAGTCTGCATGCACTTCTAAGAAATCAGATTCATCGATGACCTCACGAATCACATCTTTGATATCGTATGCCATGTTCGATTGGGCTGGGATGATGGTGTCCAATCGTGGACATAGTCTATCAGCTTTGTCGATCGTTGGGATGATCGGTGCTTTCTCCTGATTTGAAGACGGGAGGAAGGACATGAGTTTACGGACATGGAGGAGGGTGTCGATTTCATTTTCGCAGGCAAAGTGAGCGACGCCTGACTTAGAAGCATGTGTTTCCGCGCCACCGAGTTCTTCGAAGGTGACTTCTTCGTGAGTAACAGTCTTTACAACATTTGGTCCCGTTACGAACATATACGACGAACCCTTTGTCATAAACACGAAGTCGGTAATCGCCGGAGAGTAGACTGCTCCGCCTGCGCAGGGACCTAGGATGACAGAAATCTGTGGAATGACCCCACTAGCAAGAGTGTTACGCAAGAAGATATCAGCGTATCCTCCAAGGCTAACGACACCTTCTTGGATGCGTGCACCACCAGAATCATTGAGACCAATAACAGGTGCGCCAATCTTCATGGCGAGGTCCATGACCTTGCATATTTTCTCAGCATAGGCTTCGCTTAACGAGCCACCGAAGACCGTAAAGTCTTGTGAGAAAATGCAGACGGTGCGACCATGGATAGTGCCGGTACCAGTAACAACGCCATCTCCCAAGGGGCGTTGTTTCTCAAGACCGAATTTTGTGGAGCGGTGTCGGACAAACATATCCATCTCCTCGAAGGACCCTGGGTCGAGCAGACAGTCAATGCGTTCGCGGGCTGTCAGTTTCCCTTTTTTGTGTTGATCCGCGATTCGTTTTTCTCCACCACCAAGCATAGCTTCGCGTCGGAGTTGCTCTAAGTATTCGGTGCGATTCATAGTCGTTCTGCCTTCTATAAAGTGATTTCCAAGCCTCACACAAATATAGGGTGCAACGCAGCAGAGCTAAGATTTTTGGATGGAGGAGAGAGGTAGGGAACAGGCAGGAGGGGTGGATGTCACATGAGGCTTGGAGCAGCTTTGCTGCTCCAAGCGAATCATACTAAATCTGATGACTTCTTCAATGCTTATCAATTCGATGGTTTCTAGTTACTCAGCTTGACAAATCTCGTGCGGTACTTAATGGAGCCAGAGATAATGCTAATACTGTAGGTACCAGCAGGGAGGGAAGCTGTTTCGATAGGATTATGCAGGCCTTGAGGTAGTTCGATGCGGCTTACAGTTGAACCAAGGGCATTCTCTATGCGAATTGAGCATTGTTCCAAGGCTGGGCTGTTTTCTGGGAGTACCAGAGAAAGCTGAGCATTGCAAGGATTTGGGAAGCAGATCAGAGGGCTTGTGTTGTCTTCGAACTCTTTTACATTGACAACATAGAGCGCATCAAAGTGCATGATGAAGGCATCCATTGCGCCCGAGTAAACAGAATGTTGCTCATCGACCGTTTTAATGTCTGTACTAGTTGTTGACCCTGCAACGATAACCGATCCATCATTCTGAACCGTTATGGCATTTGCAAAATCTTCACCGTTGCCACCAACTAGCATCGAGACAACGTACTTCGAACCATCTTTCAGGAAGAAGTTGACGAAGGCGTCGCTGGAACCAGATAGGTTTTGTTGATCGCTGAGAGCCAGGGGAAAGTCAGTGCTGCTTGTGGTGCCACAAGAGATAACGTCTTGGTTAGAGCTAAGGCTCAGGGCTAGGCAGCGATCATTTCCCGAGCCACCAGCATAGCTACCCCAGATCCGATTTCCATCTGAGCTCAGTTTGCAGACAAAGGCATCGCTTTCGCCTCCATTAAACGACTGTTGGGCTGAGTTAGCGCTGATGAAATTGTTTGTTGAGCCAGCTGAACTGTTACTATAGCCTCCTAAAAAGATAAAGTCCTTATCGACGACGATGCATGTTAACGTGTCGTAGTGATCTCCACCTACGTAGCGTCCCCAAATTCGTTTACCGTTCGCATCGAGTCGAACGAGGAAACCGGATGCTTGGAGACCGCCTGGTGGTGTTGAGCCTTCACCCACATTTGCGGCGATGAAAGCACCAGAGTTTGGGCTCGAGGTATTACCGCAGAGGGCAACACTTCCATCGCTGAGCGCTGCGATTCCACGACCTTCTTCAGAGGAGCGTCCGCCATAGTATGTAGACCATTTCTTCGTTTTCAGACTCTCGTCAAGGCGAATTGCGATAGCATCAGAGCCTCCTGGATTCGTGGTTTGTTGTCCGTTCATGGCTAGATCCGTACTCAAGCTGGTGCCAGCAATGACAACATCTCCAGAGGCCAGGGTGCAGACAGCTCTTGCCTCATCAGCGTCAGTGCCTCCATAGTAGGTACAGTTAAGAAGTTTGCCCGTATTCTCATCAAAAGAAGCAACAAAGGCGTCGGAGCTTCCTCCACCATAGGTGCTTTGGAAGCAGTTTGGGCTTGCGAGACCGCTCGTTGATGTTGTGCGGCCTACTACATAAATCTTTGCATTCGCTTTACAGCAGGCTATAGCTATATCGTCGCCATTAGCTCCGAAATATGTAGACCATTTTCGTTTGCCTTGGGCATCGAGTGAGCAGATGAAGGCATCGCGAGGTCCTTGGAGACTTGTTTGTTGGGTACCAACCGTAGTTGGGAAGTTTGTGCTCGCAGTACCGCCACAGAGGATCATGCCAGAGCCACTGTTCGTTCCGGAGCTGGTAGAGTCTTGTCCACTGCCGCCCATATAGCTTGACAGATTGATAGTAGCAGTAATACCAAGCGTTTCATGCGGAGTGCCTTGTGGGTTTCTCATCGTTTGGGGCACGGCAGCGAGTATAGTCAGCTGCGCAGTTGTTGCACCATGGAGTTGAGACACGAGTTCAGTGGAGCCTGAGGACTGCAGAGAATAAGTAGCGATTGCTGAACCGAGTTCGGTGCGGAGTTGCATACTGTTCGAGTGTAATCCTTGGATTTGGAAGCCTTCGAAGAGTTGTTGAATATTCAGATTGGCTGGTTGTGAGCCTTGTGACTCCGAGTTCAAAATCCACTTGAGAGTGAGAAAACCCTTTGAAATAGAGCAAAGTAAGTCATATGACGGCAGAACCTTAGAATACCGGATCGTTTCAAAGGAGCAGACGCTTTGTGCTGAGTTACCATTCAAATGAAAAGTAACAGAATCAGAACGAAGCTCACCTTGAGGTACTGAGCTTGGGTTAGAGTTTGAAAAGCGAATAGTACCGCGGTGGAGCAGCTGGCCATGTTTAGTGACTACGCTAAGGGCAGAGGGATGAAGAAAAACCGTAGCGTTGCCCAAATTGGCGTAAAAAAGCACTTTTGGCGTTGAATCGCCCAGATGATGCGAGATTTGGCCTCTATTTTCTACAAAAGCAGTCGATACTTGGGAAAATCCGTAGAGGGTCTTTGGAATCCCAACGAAGCAAAGTAGACAGAGAACGACAAGAAGTCTCTTTTCCATGAGTATTCGTCCTAGATGTGGTGGTGGTGAGCAAAAATACACATCTGGGGCTTGAAGAGCTAGAGGGGCTTTTACAATAGACTGTGAAGAGAGCTTCAAGGCTGTGAAGAGGCTGGCCCCGAAAATCGGAATGAAAGTTGCGATGTTGTGCTCCGTAGAAACACTCTTTTTCGTTAACGGAGGAGTGCCGAACTGAGCCCTTAAAAAGTGTTAAAATGAGCACTTTTCAGGAGCAAGTCCAAAGCGAATCAGGGCGCATGTCAGAGTTTGGGAAGTGCCTTTTCGCAAAGGACTTCCGCGATTTTGCTGAAAAATGACAAAAAAATCTTTTGTCCGAAATTTAGGTCTGGTTATATTGCATTCGTTTCGCCTAAAGCCTCCGACCTGGTCGGTAGTTTTACGCATGCACATTGAAAATTTTAGAGCATAGAGAGCGCAGTTCTTCGTTCACCAGATCCGATAGTTTCGCACTCACTCACTACCATCACTTTGAGTGAATGCGGTGTTGTGTTTCCGTTTGTGCTGCATTGAAGTTGTATCATGAATTCAAGCAGGTATACACAACAACTTTGGCCACAACGTAGCTCTTCTTATACGAGAAGAATTCTATCAAGGAACAAGTCACATCGTTTCTCGGTACAAGCAGGAATCAGCTTTGTGCTTGGTGTCCATTGAATCATGTATTCATTGGTCATCATGACTTTGTTTGTTGGAGGAAATTGTAAAAGGTGCTGGGATGGAGAGGCCAGAGTTTTTGAGTCTCGCTGGCATACAGAACTTTTTAAAGAAATACCCGCAGATGGCTTCAAGCCTAGTTTTCTTGAGCCCGAAGCGTTTTAAGTCGGTACGGTAGAGATTGGAAATTTTTTATTAACGAAGAGTGATTTACTGTTGAGTAAAACCCACAATATCGATCAAGAGTCGGGGAACAGCACAGTGCGTACTGTGCCTTTTTCGTTTGGTATACCTGAGGCACACCAAGCTCTCGCAACCTGGATGCGCAGAGCTACAGCTTCGAGAAGACGGACCTTTCTACCACTTCATGTTATCACCATGAGTATACATTCAGGAGTCAAATATCTATTTTTATTTTTCACATCTCTGTTGGAGGATTTTATGAATCAGCATTTACGGAGTTTATGGCGGACTTCATGCAGCGCTGCACTAGGATTGGTGCTTGCGGCTGTATCGTCTTTCGCCGGTAACTCGGCTCAACCGTCGCCTTTGGTGCAAGCAAAGGACGTATCGACGGCTCGAGCAAATTCGATCTTGGCCAAGGCCGGGCTCGAGTTTGTAGAGAACAAGGGTCAGGTCGTGGATACAAAAGGTAATGCACGTCCGGACATCAAATTCAGCGCCGCTTCGAAGGGCGTTGGGGTGTTCTTTACATCGGATCGCATCATCTATTCTTATACGAAGACGGAAGGCAAACTTCCTGATATCCGTGATGCTAAACCGAAGGAGCATTTCACTGGCATCAACACCACGCTCTATCGTTTAGATATGAGTTTAGTCGGTGCCTCAAGTTCGGCGAACATTGTTCCGAACAACCAGCTCCCAGGTGTTCAGAATTTCTACACAGCGAACACTGGATTTGCCGGTGTTACAGGTGTGCGTGGATTTAACAAGTTGACCTACGAGAATGTGTACCCTAATATCGACATGGTTCTTTTGACCCATGGTAAAGGTATGAAGGCTGAGTTCGTTGTACGTCCAGGTGGCGATCCATCGATGATTAAAATGCACTTTGACGGTGCAAAGAGCGTATCACTCAATGCTGATGGCGGCTACAGTGTAGCAACCGAATTCGGTTCATTGAGAGAAGAAGCTCCATACTCATACGTAAATGTAAATGGGCAACAACAAGAAGTGAAGGCTACGTTCAATGTTGAAGGCAGCGACATCAGCTTCAATGTTCCAGCTTATGACAAATCACAAACATTGGTTATTGACCCAGCTCGTGAGTGGGGTTCATTCCACGGTTTGACAGGTGACGATCGCATTCAAGGCGTATCCACCCAGCCAACGTACAATCCAGCAACTGGTGCTGCTTATATATATGTATGTGGTGCTACAGCTACCACTGCTAACACAGCACCTTTCGCTACTGCTGGCGTTAGTGGCGTTTCTACCAATACTCGTGGTGGTACTTATGACGCGTTTGTTGCGGCATATTCGTATGGTACTGGAGCGCGTGTTTATGCTACCGCATTTGGTGGTAATCAAGAAGATCGTGCAAATGGAATAACCACTGACCCATCTGGCAACGCATATGTTGTTGGTCAAACAGGCGGTGGCAGCTTCCCACTTTCAAGCTCAGGTAATACTCAAACCGCGTATGGCGGAGATATTTTTGACGGTTTCGTTACATCGTTTAATACCACAGGTCAGTTGACAAGTGGTTCATACTTGGGTGGTTTGGGTGACGATTATTTGAATTCAATTTGTCGTGATGATAATGGCAATCTTACCGTTGGCGGTTATTGCGCTGTTGCATCAACTGGTTTGAGTTCAGGTGCTTCCGTTTACCAAAACACACCAGGTGCAGGTGGATATACTGGATTGATCAGCCGCATTGTGGTTGGCACCGGTGTACAGAGAACCTGGTTGAGCTACTATGGTACACAAAATGAAGTTTACATTCAATCTGTAGCTTCGACCAACACAGCTGGTGAAGTTTGGGTTGGAGGCTTTACAAACTGTCCAAACACAGGACAAGCAATTGCAACAACAGGTTCGTATAACACATTCGTCAACAATAACGGTAGTGGTTCTTCAACAGGATCAGTTCGTTATGACGGTGTTGTCATTCGCATGAGCAACGTAGGTGCTCGTGTTGCTGCTACCTATGTAGGTGGTCAGCAAGATGATCGTGTATTTGGTGTTGCAAATGACGTAGCTAATAATCGCGTTGTCGCTGTTGGAGGAACAAATAGTGTTTCTTCAGGTACACAGAATATTGCCAACACATCTGGAGTCTTCAAATCAGTATTGAATCACTCTGGATCAACATCTAATGACGATGGATTCGTTACTGCTTTGACTCTTAGCGGTTCGGCTCTTTCTCGTGCATGGGGTACCTACTGGGGTACTGCAGTAGATGATCGTCTCTATGCTGTAGCAGTAGATAACAATTCAACGAATACTGGTAATCCTAACAACATGGGTCGTAAGATCTTTGTTGCAGGTGAATCCAATGCCGCTGTAAGTGGATCTGTTCCTAATGATTTCGCTACGTATGGCACATATAACTTTAGTGTCACAACAAATCAAACAGCAGCAGGTGCGTATGATGCTGTATGGTCACAAGTCACTTCGGATGGTACCGGTGTTGAACTTTCGACCATCAATGGTACAACCTCTAATGATCGCTTTACCTGTATTGCTGTAGATAGCATGCGTAACATCGCTGTTGGAGGATTCTCCGAATCAAACAGTGCTAGTGGAAATATTGGTACAGGCGGTACTGCGCAATCAACATCAGCTGCAAGCGGTCTTGCAGATGGTATTATTATGAAGTATTGCAACTTGATTGTGCCTTTAACTCCTTCGTTGTCATTCAACAATGGCGGTTCCTTCAGTGGAAGTGGTACAATTTGTTTGAGTAACAACTCCTCTGCTATTGGAAGCACAGGCCTAAGTGGTACAGGTTCATGTAATCCAAGTGGTGTTCAGACTCTCATTGTGCGAGTTGCGAATGCTATTAACGGAGTTACCTATCGTCCATACTTTGCTGTAACAGGCACGGCTGTTCCTGCCGCTCCAGCAACCACAGGCTACAATCCTTTGGCAGGAGCTCAAACTGCAACATCAGACGGTAACCTTGACTTCACCATCAGCAATATTTCTGCTGCTTTTGGTGCTGCAGGTACCTATGACATTTTCTTCCAAGCAACAACACAAGCTTCTTGTGCAGAAAATGGCGCCGTATCTACGATTATTGTTGCTGCTCAGCCAGGAAACAATAGCATCGTGCATTCGGATGCAGCAGGTACAGTTATTCACTCGAATAACGTTGCTATTGCACCAAACGGTGGGTCGGTCGGTGGTACACCAGCTATCAACTTCATAGCTGTTGGCTCATCAACGATCTCTGTTCGTCCTCAGTCATATGTTGTAGGTAATACATATTCTGTCTGTGCATATCGCCTGACAGGTAATGCCTCAACCCCAATGACATTTACATGGTCTGGTCCAACATCATTCACCTATGCTGCCGGCACGAATACATTCAGTCTTGTGCTTGGAGATAATGCAGCAGCTGGCGATACGATTCGCATTCGCATGCGCGAAGTGAACGTAGCTGGTTGTATGAATGAGTACATTTCAACATTCTATGTTGCTCCAGTTGATCAAGTAGCAGTTGATTTGCCAACAACTGGCAATAATCCAAACGTAATGTGTTCACCAAGCTCGTCGCCAGCTACATTTAGTGCGGCTCCAGCAGGCACGCCTTACGGTTCAATCACCTTTAACTATGCGGCTGCTCCAGCATATACCTATGCTTGGACAACAACATCAACAGGTGGTGGAAGTGGTCTTTCAACAGGAAACGCCATCGCAATGAACGCTCTTGGTGTTACTGCTACCTTTGGTACCCCATCTAACGAATCGACAACATTGTCACTCGCTGGTGTACCTAGCTCTGCAGCAATCTTTACAAACGTTCGTTTGACCGAGACCGTTACAACAGGTACATACTCAGGTTCGAAGCAGTATAACAAGGAACTCCAAATCAGTGCAGCTCCTTCAATCAGCTTCCCAGCTTCCGTATCACGTTGTGAAGGAACAACCCAAAACATAACCATCACTGTATCGCCATCGTTGCCAGCAGGTTCAACATGGTCAGCTGTACTTGATGATAACGGCTCAACAATGACCGGTGAATCACTTGTAGCATCAAGTGGCACTTTCACTGGTACATCGTTCGTTGTAGGCATCAATACTGGAACAGTAACAAGCGCATATGATGCACTTGGTACACTCCGTCTGTCATTGATTGTAACTAATAGTGCAAGCGGAACCTGTGCAACAAATGCAGGACCAACCGCTGTATTGTCTGTAACTCAAAATCCAGATCCAGGCTCAAGCCTCAATGTTGCGAATACAAATTCGTCGAATCCTGCAGCTGCAACACCTGCAGCTACAGCAGTACCAGGTCCTATCGGAAGCGGTACAGCATTCGCGTCACCTATTTCAACTATTTCCTCGAACTTCGCATGTCTGTATGAGCCACTCGGATCATACGGTCAAACGTACACCTATACTTTGGCTACCCCAAACAGCGGAACCGGTGCAGATACCTACACCTATTCCGTAACAGGTGGTACTATTACAAGTTCAAACACAGGTGCAGACTTGTTTGCAATTAATGTTCAATGGACTGCAGCTGGTTCACGTAACATTACACTTGTACAAACAAACAATCAAGCTCCAACAAACTGTCAGACGACAACTGTTTATCCTATCACAGTTGTTAATCCTCCTTCACCAGTTACCATTAACTGGCAGAATTCAGGACAGTATTGTGAAGGCCAAGCAATTCAGTTCACAGTTACCAATCCAAATGCTAACCAAGTTGTTGTTCAGCTTTACGGCGAAACTGCAACCGTTAACGGCGGTGGTGCTTGGACCCCTGGCTTCAACTCTCCACAGAACGTAACAGTTGCTGGTAGTTCAACATCAGGTGTCTTCACCTTGACGAACTCAGCGGCAGCTACGATGACAACTGTCACTCCAGTTGGTTCAACTGACTTGACTTACCGATTCGTTGTTCGTGATAACGTAACAGGTTGTACAGCATTTGCTTCGAATGCTGGTTCATATACAAACTTCACCAGTGGAACAGTACGCGTTTGGGATACACCAGCTACACCTGTAGTAGGCGGACCAACACCAGTATGTCCAGCGATTATCACAACAAACAAGAATGTTCCTACAAACGCTGTATTGATTCTTCCTCCAGCAACGGACCCAGGTGCATCATCATACAGTGTAACAAACACTTCTAGCTATCCACTCGGTACAACATTCTCCTGGTCAGTAGCAGGCGGTTTTGTTGCTGGTACTGATTATATCATTACCAACTCAAGTTCAGGTGGATACATCAACAATAATGCAACTTTCCGCTTTGGAAAGAACATGATCGGTGCTCGTCAAATTCAAATTGCAATCACCTACCCAGCTCCTTCAAGCTGTGCATTGGCTGCAACGAACGCGATGGCAGTAACTGTTAGCCCAGTTCCAACACCAGGCATTATTGCTAACACAACGAATCCAAACGGCGCTCTTTCATTGAGCAGCAGCCCAAATCCTCCAGGCGGACTTTGCTCAGGTAGCACAGCTATCTACGATGCAGGTGTTGCAACTGGTGGAACGCCATATGCATGGTCAATTAGCGGCTCACCAACAGGTACAACAACTGGTGCAGCTAACACTCAAACCTTTACCGTAAACTGGGGTTCATTCTTTGCCCCAGCATTAGTAAAGCCAGTTCTTACAGTTGTACAACAAGATGCTTCAGGCTGTTTCCAAGTTGATACAGCTTCCGTTTACCTTCGCCCAGTTCCACAAGCTACTGTAACACAAGTGTTGCCAGTAGCAGGTATTGGACCTTGCGTATTCGGTAACGAGAATGCACACATTGTTGCATACACAGTTCCAAAGAACTCATCATATCAAATTGTTAGTGTAGTATGGACTATTTCCGCTAACGGCGCGATCTACTCATACACAACCACTGATAATACCGTTCTTGGCTACACTGGCGTAAGCGCAGGAGCTAATGATACATTGCGCGTACAATGGAACACTCCAGGTGCCGCAACCGTAACTGCAACAGTTACTAATTTGAATAACTGTTCCGCTACCTTCACCTTGAACACCTTTGTCTTCCCAGTGCCAAACCCAGTTATCTCTGGTGCTTCGTCACTTTGTAAGAACACGGTTACCACATACAATGTTAATCCAAACGTTCCTGGCGATAGTTACACATGGGAAATCATCCCAAGTGTAGCAGGTAACACCTTTACAACAGCTAGCAGCGGTGTTGGTGTTGTAAGCGTTGGCGTTAACTGGAGTGGTGCTGCAAATACTACATACACACTTCGTTGTACACAAGTGTCAGCTCAAGGCTGTACAGCACGTACAACATTTAACGTAACAGTTAATCCAAACCCAACTCCTGCAATCAGTGGTCCAACTGGTGTTTGTGCAAATGGTACAGCTACCTACACAACACAGAACAATGCTCCAACAAGTGCATATGTTTGGACACTCACACCAGGCGGTGGAGCAGGTACAGCAGCTACGATTGCAAGTGGTCAGAACACAGCTTCGGTTGTGATCAATACTGGTTCACAAGCTTCGTACTCATTGACCGTCCAAGAAACGATCACAGCTACTTCATGTAGTGCGACAACGGCTGCTTATAGCGTTGCTGTTGCTGCAGCTCCTACTGCAATTATTTCACGCAGTGGTTCAGGTGCAGTTGGTTCAGCTTGTACAGGAGTTTCCTACACCTATACAGCTACACCTACACCTTCAGGAGTTAGCTACCAATGGATTTTGAATGGCACGCCTCTGGCTGGTCAGACAAACAACACCTATACAACAACATGGAATGCAACAGGATCGAACACTTTGGGTGTTATGGTCACATTGAATTCTACACAATGTTCTACAACAGTAAATCAAGTTGTTGTTGTAACCAACGCTCCAGCTCCGGCAATTAGTGGTCCGGCAACTGTTTGCGGTGGTGGTGCATCTCCATTATTAACCTATACATACACAACAAATCTTACTGCAGGAAACACCTATGCATGGTCATTCCCATCAGGTGGTGCTACTGCAGTAACAGCAACATCAGGTACTGGTGTTAACAGTGTAACAGTTAGCTGGTCAGGTACAGTTGCTCCTCGCTCAGTTCGCGTTGTAGAAACAGATCCAAACACTGGCTGTCAAACACAATCAGCTGATTACAGCGTAACAGTAACAACACGTCCAAACCCAACATTGCCAACCCCTGGCGCAGCATGTCAAAATGGTGCAACTCAGAACTACACAGTTAGTGGTCTGATTTCAGGTTCAACACGCACTTATGTAGTAACTGGTGGTACATTTACTGTAACATCTGGTGCAACAAGCGATGTTGTTAATGTTAACTGGACAGCAGCTGGTACAGGTAACGTACAAATCACCGAAACAAACGGTGCTTGTTCATTCATGAACTCATTCAACGTTACTGTTAACCCAGCTCCAACAGCTTATAACGTAAGTACATCAACACCAAACGTCTGTGCAACAGGCGGATCTGGTTCAAATGTCACCGTTGCTTCTATTACACTTAGCGGTTCACAAACTGGTACGAACTACCAATTGGTACAGAATGGTACGCCACTCGGTACAATTGGAACAGCTGACGGCACAAATGTCAAGGCTGGTAACGGTTCAAGCCTCACATGGAGTATCACTCCAGGTGCAGCTGGTGTTAACAACTACACAATCGTAGCACAAAACACAAGCACAAGCTGTCAAACAACAATGACAGGTACCGCAGTAGTTACCGTTAATGCTAACCCAAGTGCCACCATCACTGGTTCACTTGCAGTTTGCTCCGGTACTTCACAAGTGTATTCAGTAGTAGCAGCAGCTAACCAAGCATACGCTTGGACAGTTCCTGCAGGTTGGAACGTTGTTAGCGGTGCTAACAGCAACGCAATCACTGTTGTACCAAATACAACAAGTGGTAACGTAGCAGTCATCGTTTCAAACTCAGTAACAGGTTGTAGCAACAACAGCGCAGTTACCGTAACAGTTACTGCAGCTCCAACTGTGTTTAACGTTAGCCCAACAACAGGCGCTATCTGTCTTGGCAACCCAACAACATTGGGTCTCTCAGGTTCAGCTACAGGCGTTACCTACACCGTAATGAAGGGTTCACAAACCATCACAACCGCAGCTGGTACTGGTAGTGCATTAACCATTACCATCCCAAGTAGCGCAGTCGCAACTGTAGGTGCTCACACCTTCACGGTAACTGCTCTCGCAAACAGTGGTGCTTGTGCTTCAACAACAATCAACATGAACGGAAGCTTGACAGTAACCGTCAATGCATTGCCAACACCGGTCATCAGTGGCCCATCGTCAGCATGTATTGGTCAGCCTGTCACCTTCTCTACTGCAGCTTCAGGCAACAACTTTGCTTGGACAATTTCCAGTGGTACAGGTACTATTGCAGCACCAACAAACACAAACTCTGTGTCAATTACATTCACAGGTGCAGCAGGTTCACGTACAGTTCAAGTTGTTGAAACCAATCCTAACACAGGTTGTTTCCAATCAACTACCTATACTCTGACAGCTAATGCAACTCCAGCTCCTTCAGTTACCCCAGGTAACTCATCAGTCTGTGCTGGTACAACCGTTAGCTACTCAACAACAAACAACGTTGGCAATACCTACGTTTGGACCGTTACAGGCGCAGGTGGTCAAATCACAAGTGGTCAAGGTCAAAACGCTATCACAGTTCTCTGGGGTAACGCGGCAGGAACAGGCACAGTAACCGTAACTGAAACAGCTGGTACATGTACCAACTCTTCAAGCTCAACGATTACCGTTAATGCTATGCCAGTTGCTTACACAGTTAATACCACAACACCTGGTGTTTGTGTAACTGGTAACGCAATTATCACCTTGTCTAACTCACAAGCTGGCTTCGTATATACTCTGATTCGCAACGGTGTTGCACAAACACCAACCGTAACAGGTACAGGTGGTGGAATTCAATTCACCAACTCCCTCACAGCGGCTGGAACATATGCTTACACAGTTTCTGCTACAGGCGCTGGTTGTACCAATCTCATGAGCGGTACAGCTACTGTTACAGCAAGCACACCTCCAACACCAACAATTACAGGCGCAACATCGGTATGTGCTAATAGCTCATCAACCTATGCTGTAACTCCAGTAAATGCTGGTAGCACCTATGCCTTCACCGTTTCCGGTGCAGGAAATACATTGGGCGCTCAAGTTGGCAATCAACAAACAGTGAACTGGGGTACAAACTCCGGTACATTGAGTGTGATCGAAACAGATGCAAATAACTGCTCAGGTTCAGCTTCATTTGCTGTAACCGTGAACGCACTTCCAACAGCTCAAACAGTTACTCTTAGCCCAACAACAATCTGCGCTGCAGGTGGTTTAGGTTCTAACAGCACAACTGCAACAGTTGGCTTGGCTAACTCACAGAACGGTTATACATACGAACTCATCAACTCAGCAAACAACGTTGTTCGTACTGCAACAGGTACAGGTTCAGCATTGAGCTTCTCACCTGCATTCACAAACATGACACCAGGTGCATTTACCTGGACAGTTCGTGCAATCAGCAATACAACACCAAGCTGTACAACAGCGACCATGGCTAACAGCGTAACGCTGACCGTTGTACCAAACCCAGCTCCTGCTGTTACTGGTCCAACAACACCATGTCAAAACGGTACAGTTACATACCAAACAACAAACAACACAGGTTCAACCTATGCTTGGAACATCGTTTCAGGTACAGGTAGCTTCACACCAACCAATACGTACCAAGTATCTGGTTCATGGTCCTCAATCGGTACCGCTTCAATTCGCGTTGTTGAAACCAATGCTAACGGTTGCGCTCAGGAGAATATCTTGACTGTAAACGTTACAACTGCACCAACACCAACAATTACAGCCAACCCTGCAACATCACCAGTTTGTGGTGGTAGCTCGGTTACGTACTCGACAACAGCTCCAGGAACAACATATAACTGGACAGTTGGCAGCGGTGGAACAATCACATCAGGTACAGGAACGAATTCAATCGTTGTAAGCTGGGCTAACGCCACACCAGATGTTGCTTATTCATCAGCAGTGAACCTTACCGTTAACAACGGCGGCTGTACAGGCTCAACAAGCTTCCCAGTAACCGTTAATCCAAAGGCTAATCCAGTCATCACTGGTGATGCAGCTCGTTGCAGTGGTCAAACAGGTAACTACTCTACACCATTCGTGGTATCAGGTCGTAGCTACACATGGTCAATCAGCAACTTGCCTCCAGGCATGTCGTTCGCGCCAATTACCGGAACAAACCTCAGCACATTGCCAGGTGGCGTGAACTGGGTCAACACCGGTACAGTTCCTGTCGTAGCTGTTGTTCAAGTAGTTGAAACACCAGCAAACTCAGGAAACGTTTGTACAGGTACTTCTACCTTCAACGTTACTGTGAACCCACTTCCTGTGGTTACCATCACTGGTCCTAACCAAGTATGTCAAAACACAACAGTTAGCTACACAGCTACACCAACACAAACCGGCTTGGCTTATGCTTGGAATGTAACTGGTGCTAACAGCTTCACAGGTCAAGGTACAGCAACCATTAGTGTTGACTGGGGTTCCACAAATGGCACCATTCAGTTGACAGTAACCAACGTTGCTACTGGTTGTACCAATACAGCATCGAACAACAACTATGCTGTAACAGTAACACCAACACCTACACCAGGAATCGCAACACCTCCAGGCACTGTTGCTTGTGCAGGCTCAACCGTTACCTATAACGTCTTGAACCCATCATCAAGCTTCACGTACACATGGAACAACACGGGCGCTGTTAGTGCATCAACACCAAGTGGCAACTCATACACAGTAACATGGCCAAATACTCCAGGTAGTGGAACCATTACCTTGACGGCTACAACAACTGGTGGAGTTACTTGCGTTGGAAGCACAACACGTGACATTACAATTGCTCCAAACCCTGCACCTTCGATCGATGGAAACACAGCAGTGTGTCCAAACGTCGACGAAACATACTTCACACCATTTGTTGCGAATGATACCTACCAATGGTCAATCCCAGCTGGTACGTACACACTCACAGGTGGAAGTTTGACAGGAAACACCGTAACCGTTCGCTGGAACAATCCAGGAACAGCTGCTGCAACTCGCGTTGTAACAGTTACGGAAACCTCACCAAACGCTTGCGTTGGTGTGGCAACAGTTAATGTTATTGTGAACCCAGCTCCAGTGCCAGCAGTATCTGGCAACACAAATGTTTGCGGTTATATGTCTGCTTACGATGGTGTTTCAATCAACAACACTGAAACATACACTGTAACAAACCCAGTGAATAGCCAAAGCACATTCGTATGGTCAATGCCAAATGGTGGTGGAACGTTCGTTTCCTCATCACAAGGTGTTAACGTTACAAGTGTAACAGTCCAATGGAATGAGCCAACAGCTTCTGCTAGCTTAACCCGCGTTCTTCGTGTACAAGAAACAACCAACTCGATTCCAACCTGTACTGGTCAAACGGATGTCAACGTTCAAGTGAACTGGAATCCAAAACCAGCAGTTACTGGCAGCCGCGTTGTATGTTCTAACTCACAATACGCAGCAAACAGCACAAACGCTCAGATGTACAACTCTTTCACATATGCTACTGCAGGTTTGAATCAAACAATCAATCCTCCAGCAAGTACATATGCTTGGGATGTTCGTAACACAAGTGGTGTTTCGATCTTGACATCAAATCCAGCTACCGCTACCCCAGGTGCACGCATCACAGGTAGTGGTAACCAAGTTCAAGTTGAGTACTTCAACCCAACAAACGCTCCTGTAACGATGTGGTTATATGTAACTGAAACAATTCAGTACACAAACGCACTTCGTACACCTTCAGTTAAGGCTTGTCCAATCACTGATTCGTTTGTTGTTGTTGTTAACCCACTTCCAAAACCAGTTATTGCTCCAGCTCCAACAGATGTTTGCGGTCGTAGCACTGCTACCTACGCAACAACTGGTGATGCAAATAGCACATTCAACTGGACCGTTGGCACAGGTACCATCGTTGGTGCAGCTAATGCAAACAACGTTGTTATCACATGGAACGATGTGACAGCAGATAACACAGGTGGTTATGTTCAAGTCAGCCAAACATTCAATGCAACCGGCTGTTCAACAACAGTTCGTCAGAACTTGAATGTTGACGTGACACCAACCCCAGTTATCACTGGACCAACAGTTCTTTGCCAAGGCACAACGAACGGTACAAACATTGGTAACTATTCAATTGTTACCGTGCTTCCAAACCGTGCTTACTCATGGTCGATCGATACGCCAACAAGTGGTCCAGTCACTGTAACAGGTGGTCCAAACAACTTGTCGACATTCCAAATCACAGTTAACGGAAACACATCAGTTCCTGTTACATGCGTGATCCGCGTACGTGAAACCGCAACAGACGCTACAAACAATGGTTCAACAGGTGGTGCTGGTTGCTTCGCAGAAACAACCTACACAGTGACCTTGAATCCAAACCCAACACCAGTCATCACCAGCTCAACTGGTGGCTTGAACGTCAATGGTGTTTGCGCAGGTTCAACACACACCTATGCAACAACTCTCGTTGCAGGTAACACCTACGCTTGGACAGTTGTTGGTGGATCTATCGTCGGTGCTTCAACGAACAACACCGTAAGTATCAACTGGGGTGCTGCCGGAGCCGGTAGTATTGCAGTTCGTGAACGCGTTGGTGTGAACGGTTGCTACACAGATGTACTGACCCCAATCACTATTCGTCCGTTGCCAAATCCAGACTTGACAAACCAAACCGGTGGTAATAACTCACCTTCAGTTTGTGCACTGTCAACAACTACCTATACAACACCATTCGTAGCTGGCGACACCTACTTCTGGTCTGTAACAGGTGGTACAATCACAACTGGTCAGAACACCAATACGATTACTGTTACATGGGGTGCAGCTGGTAGTGGTACAGTTACCGTTACCGAAACAACACCAGTAACTCTTGGCTCATGTCAAGCATCTCGTACATTGGCAATTACAATCAATCCGCTGCCAACACCAAGTATCCAAGGTCCACCGCAGCCACCAGTTTGTATCAACTCAACACAAACCTATACCACGGCTAACATCGCAGGTCATACCTACGTATGGGGTCCAGTAACAGGTGGAAACATTGTTGGCGCAAACAACACGAACTCTGTTAACATCGTTTGGACATCAGCTGGTAACGGTACAGTAACGGTTACAGAAACAATTACAGCAACCGGATGTACAGCTGCTACGACTCGCACCATTCTTGTGAATGCTCTGCCAATCGTAAACATTACACCAAGCAATACAACAAACCTTTGCGCAGGCCAATCAGTTACGTTGGCAGCAACAGATGGATTTGTTAGCTACACATGGAGCAACGGCGAAACGACACCTCGTATTACGGTTCGTCAAGCTGGTACATACAGTGTAACTGTTATTGATGGTAATGGATGTCAAAACTCATCGTCTTCAATCTCTGTCTCGGTATCAAGCTTCACGAAACCTACAATGACATTGTCAGGTTCAGCAAGCTTCTGCCAAGGCGAAGTAAGAACACTCACTGCAGTTGCAGTTGGCGGAACTCCACTGTCATACAGATGGAATACTGGTGCAACAACACCATCTATCAACGTAACAACTTCAGGTACATACAATTGTGAAATCACCTATAGCAGCACATGTAAAATCATGTCTGATGATGTGATCATCACCGTATCTCCAAAGCCAGTTGTCACTGTAACAGCGAACGGTCCAATCACATTCTGTGATGGCGGAAGCGTTACTCTTGATGCAGGTGCAGGATTTACGAGCTACAGTTGGATGAATGGTACGACAAACGTTGGTAATGGTCGTACGCTGAAGATCACAACTCCTGGTACATATAATGTGACAGTTAAGAATGCTGGTGGTTGCGATGCAACATCAACTGATACTAAGGTTGTTGTTAATCCAAATCCAACTCCAACAATCGCTACTACACCAGACAAGACCAGCTTCTGTGAAGGTGATAGTGTGACACTCGATGCAGGTCCAGGCTACAAGACGTATTCATGGTCAAGTGGCGAAAAGACACAAAGCATCGTTGTTAAGACATCAGGTACATTTACCGTATCTGTAACCGATACAAACGACTGCGCAGGCCAATCAGCAGCTAAGAAGATCACTGTCTTCCAAACTCCTGGCAAACCTGGCTTCACCCGCGTACAGAATACCTTGAATGCTGATACAACCGGTAAGGGTTATCAATCCTTCCAGTGGATTCGCAATTCATCGAATATCAGTGGCGCGACAAATGCTAGCTACACGGTAACCGATACTGGCTCATATCAAGTTCGTATCGTCGATAGAAATGGTTGTTCAAGCGTTTCAGATCCAATCAAGATCGAAATCGTAATCAGTGTTCATGATCCGATCTTTGTTGAGCAGAACATCACTCTCTATCCAAACCCAACAAATGGCAACTTGAACGTTCGCTTCACTTTGGATCAAGACTTCAACGCTGCTCAATTGAGCGTGCGTAACCTGGTCGGCTCCGAAGTAATGAGCTCAACATTCGATGCTCTGAATAGCGGTGACAATACTCGTTCAATCGATATGTCACGTCTGCCAAACGGACTCTACATCGTTGAGATCGTTATGCCAAACGGACAACGCTTAATGGCGCGCATCACAAAGGTTGACTAATCCTCAATCGCGTTGATTCGCAGACAACTCAAAGGGCAGTGCGTTTACGCTCTGCCCTTTGTTATTTTGTGCTAACTCTTCTCCGACACAAGGCTTTTGGTTGTCTACCCACCGGATTCTCAATTGAACAAAATGGAATGGGGTACTAAGCAATTTGAAGAGTGCACAAACGATATAACCCTGATTGGACGACCCAAAACAAGAACCGATGACTAAGCGTAGTCATCTCCATACGTATGCAGACTACGCGGTTAGCGTACTGCGATATGGAAATAGTGGAGTCAGTGGCCTCTTAAACTCCCACTTGCCGAACAAATGAACGATCGTCCCCTAGAAATCTACCCTCATCTATTCATCCCTTGTGCTTCTTTCGCTAAGTTGGTTTTCTAACTCTCGCCATTTCGCTAATTTTACACGATGCACCGTCAGCGATCTAAGTTTAGTTAGTGCTGGCAGAGGCTTGTTCAGTCAATGTTCTCAACGTTGAAATGGAGTGTCTCACACACGAGCATCCCGTCAACCAAAGCTTTAGCGTATCATGCACCCTCGCCTTCGAATAACTATTGTACTCAGCTCTTGTTGCATTTGCCTGCTACTGTTGATGCAAAGTTGTCAGCACGAGGAGACAGCACTTGAACGTGAAGAGCGTCTGCAGAACGAAAAGCTCATTGCAGACAAACAACATCGCGCAGACTCTCTACATGTTGTGGATTCGCTGAATAAGATTCGCAAAGCCGAAGCACTGAAGCGCTTCGATAGCATTCAGTACACTCGTGTCTATGTTGGATCTGCTCACACCCTAGACTCCGTTCGACGTCTCTTTCGCTATGGTACGTCGGCCGATAGCGCAAAAGTTCTTGCCGTGCTTAATAGAAAAGAACTTCGCTACATGAGAGTTGGGGATACTCTTATTGTTCCAAGTCGCATTGAGAAAGACTTGCGCGCCTACTCTGCCTTTCCGCAGTTTTATGATTCAGCGGTAAACATTCCTAAGTTGATCGTTATTAGCAATACCCTACAGTGTTATGCCTGCTATGCGTTTGGTGACCTGGTGCGCTTTACAGCCTGCAATTCAGGTGCTAAGGGCAAGCCCACCTTCCCTGGACGCTATTCAGTAGTATGGAAGCAAGAAAAGAGGATTTCATCGTTGAACGATGAATGGATTCTGCCTTTTACGGTTAACTTTCATCAGTATGCAGGTAATGCCTTTCATCAGTTCGAAATGCCTGGAAGACCCGTTTCGCACTCGTGCGTGAGACAATTTCTTGATGACGCGAAATGGCTGTACAAGTGGGTGAAGACAGCAAAGCTGGATGCAAAGAAACAGTTTATCCCCTGGACGGGTACCCCAGTTATCATCACTGGTATGTTTAATTATAACCGCAAACGTGGAGGCCCATGGTGGGATCTGAAGGGGAATTATGACTTGCAAGCCGAACTTCCAAATCAGCCAATGCTCGTCGAGGAGGCGCTCATTCCAATGTCTCAAGTGCCAAAAGAAGTTCGTGGCATGGTTCCAAACAGAAAACGCTATCTCACAGCGGAAGATACTTTGCTCGCTCGAGGTGTTATCGATACTACCTTTAAGCTCCGAGAGTCGATAGACTACAATAAGCTTCGCGCCGAAAAGGAAGCTCGCAAGAAACGCGAAGAGAAGAGAGTTCCAGACGCAGGAAAGCCCCAAGACAAGTCATAGACTCATCATGGGGCTTTCGTTGGGAGCTATTTTGTTGATGGATTGAGCGACTCTTGTATAAAGCACACTGAGACTTCAGCTGAACAAAGTATAGTGCTTGTTGGTGCGCTTTAGATGTCGTTCCGAACGCGCAGACAGTACTCTTTATACGAACCCTTTGGTAAGGCATCTACTACTGCATCGTATTCAGCTTTGCTGATATAGCCTTCGTGACGTGCAATTTCTTCCAGACAAGCAATCTTCATACCCTGGCGTTTTTCAATTGCGTGGATAAACTGACTCGCCTCAAGTAAGCTCTCGGGCGTCCCAGTGTCCAGCCATGCAATCCCGCGACCCATGCGTTCCACACGCAACGTGCCCTGACGAAGATATGCATTCTGAACCTCTGTGATTTCTACCTCACCTCGCGGACTTGGCTGTATCGTTCTTGCGATCTGTACAACTTCGTTTGAGAATACATAAAGACCAGGAATTGCAAAGTTCGATTTCGGCGAAGCTGGCTTCTCCTCAATCGAGAGAATCTCGCCGTTCTCACCCAGTTCCACTACGCCGTAGCGCTCAGGATCGGTGACCTGATAAGCGAAAATCGTACCGCCAACATTCTTCTCAAGGGCCCTGCGCAAGAAGTCGAGTTTACCGTAGAAGAGATTGTCGCCAAGTACCAAGCATACTTGGTCTTGCCCAATAAACTCTGCACCATAGATGAAAGCCTCGGCAATGCCCTTTGGGGCTGCTTGCACTTTATACTGGATCGAAACCCCCCAACGCTTGCCATCGCCAAGCAAACGCTCAATATTCGGGGTATCAACGGGAGTACTAATGATGAGGATATCCTTAATGCCAGCCAACATGAGCGTAGCTAAAGGGTAATAGATCATTGGCTTATCATAGATCGGCTGAAGCTGCTTACTGAAAACTGCAGTCATCGGGTATAAACGTGTTCCGCTGCCACCGGCAAGAATGATTCCTTTGGTTGTCGCCATAGTCTGAAATGATGAGTGATGAACCGAAATTACCATTGAAGTATCGACCAACAAGGTAAATAACGAAGGGGAGTGTCCGATACATTGTAAAAAAGATAACCCTCTCGTTAGCGAGTCATAAACAGGACTGTTAGATGGCTGACTACTGCAGATGTTCTGGCTATTGTCAGAGCTGTGCAGCGCGCAGCGCTGCTTGAGAATAAAATGTCGTAATGTCTGTCATAAAGAGGAATTGATGCAAAGCACCCTGGAAAATCCCTCACCTTTCGTAAAAAGCTCAGAGCAAGAAGAACAAATCAGCCATTCTGTGGTAGTTCGATCAAGCACCATGCTGTGTGAACGTACAGAGTATGACCGAAATGTAGTCATTCACTGTGATGTGGAGAACACCAGTCTCACTATTGTTGGGAATGCTAGCTTCAAAGGAAGCATAGTTAATTCAACCATTATGTGTTTTGGACAGTTACGAGTAGCCGGGAGTTGCCAAAAAAGTACACTGTATGCGCGCGGCAACATCTCTGCGTTCATTGTTCGGGATTCCGACCTGTTCTCTGAGCAGAACATCATCATTCATCGTGAGGCTTCAGATTCTACTATACAGGCGACGGCATCGATCTTTGCGGCGACCGCGAAGATTGTCGACTCGCGTATTAGTGCCTGTGACGGCATGATCGTGTACCGCGTTCGCAATGAGGAAGAACATAGCTGCGAACTGGAATTGGGGAACATCTTTCTCAGACGTCGTAAAGAGTGCATTCTGTACCGCCGTATGCTCACAGACTTCCACTCCCTGAAAACCAAGCGGGAAGTCGTTAGCGCACTTCAACACACCCGCGAACAAGGACTCTTGCATACTCCACCTGGTGCTCAACTGCTTCGTGCCGAAGCAGAGTTGGAGCAGCTTATCGAACACTCACGTAAAAGCGAGGAAGAATACCGTAAACTATGCGAACAATGGGCCCAGCCCAGCACTTTTCGTATTTCTGTACTCGCAAGCATCGATGCAGGGACCCTGGTGCGAATCGGCGAGCAGCAGATGAGAGAGGGGATGGACAGAGCAGAGACCGAATACCTGTTGGAAGACGGTCAATTGCAGGCTCGTTATAATTCGTTAAAGGTCTAAAAGTCCCCGCCCAAAGGCTGTTGGTGCAATGGCGGCTGTGTATTTTTGTCCTCAACTATCAACCCCTTCGGCAATACCATATGCTTCGTTTTTCTACGCTGTTAAAAGTCTGTCTCTGTGCTGCTTCTCTTCTTTGGTTGCCTTATTCCTTAGAAGCCGGAATGCCAAAACTCATCGTTGTCGTGTCGTATGATCAGCTTCGCGGAGATCGCCTGGAGTTCTTTAAAGAGGATCTTGGCCGGAAGGGCTTTGCTCGCGTTCGTGCCGAAGGTGTTGCGTTTGATAGTTGTGTGTATAAGCATGCGGTCAATTTGACTGCACCCGGACACTCCGTTCTTTTAACAGGCACCGATCCCTACCAACACGGAATCGTTGGGAATGATTATTTCGATCGCAAGGAGGGTAAGATGGTGCATGCCACGGAAGATACTGGAGGCGTTCGCTCGCCAAGGAATCTGCTAGCCCCCACCATTGGACAACTGCTTAAAACAGCATCACCAAAGTCAAAAGTGTTTGGAATGGCTATCAAAGATCGCGCTGCCATTCTTATGACCGGTTTGAAAGCAAACTGCGCACTCTGGTTGCAACCTGAGCGAGGAGGACTGGGTACATCAAAGCACTATCAAAGTCCAGCGTGGCTGCAAGAGTTTAATCTTGCTCACAACTTGAGAACGTTTGGAGGTCAAACCTGGAACGCTTCTCAAGCAGCGGTGAAGCTGCCAAGTCCAGCGGAAATGGAAGCCCATCTGAAATCGCATCCAGGCGGAAAACCACCTGCTGATCTTCCTCACTTAACGGCTTCGCAGATTATTAGTCTTAACGACAATATGCCCTGGGAAGGTGATTTTCCTGGCGGTGGATCCAAGGTCTTCCCTCACGTTATTCCAGCCTACGGCTCAGACGATTTTTGGGAAGCATTTATCAGCACACCATACTCTATCGATTGGATTATGGATGCCGCTAAACTCTGTATTCAAAAAGAGCAACTTGGCAAGGGTGATCATAGCGACATGATTTGTATCGGAGTCTCCACAACCGATGAGGTTGGACATCGCTTCGGACCAAACAGCCGCGAGATGAAAGAGATTCTCATAAGTGCTGATCGCTCACTAGCAGGGTTCATTGACTTCCTAGACTCAGAATTAGGACGTGAGAAATATGAATTGATTATCTGTTCAGACCACGGAGTAGCCGAGATTCCAGAGAATGGATCGCAGACAGGTGGAAGAATTGCCGGACGTCTCAGCCGCAAAAACGTAGCCGATGCTATGCAAAATCCCTATCAGAACTTCCTACCCGTTGCCGTTGATGGCGCTGATGTTGCCGCACAAGAACCGAAGGGCTTTATCAAGCAGTTCAGCCCACCGTTTATCTTTCTTGACAGTTCTGTCGTGAAAGGTATCGCTTCAACCTTTCCTGCAATCTGCGATACTCTCTGCGGGCTTCTACGTGGTGTTCAGGGCATCGGCATTGCCATTCCCACGCATCGCATTCTGGCGAATCAACGTCCTGAGTCAATTGACCCAGAAACCTTTGAGCTCATTCGTCATAGCGTCTATGCTCCGCGCTCTGGAGATATTGTGATCTTTCCCCAAGAGCGCTGGCTCTTCGGCTCTAAACCAACCACACATGGTACACCATATCACTATGATCGATGGGTTCCGCTCATGTTCTTTGGAAATGGATTAAGCCCGAAGGTTGTGACGAGCCCAAGTCATCCGGAAGATCTTGCGCCTACACTGGCTGAGCAACTTGAGTTGAAGTTGCCAAAAACGGATGGACAACCCTTGCCCCTACGATAAAAGGAATTGTCTTTTTCTCTCTGGTCGCCTGATGTACTCAAATAGTCGGTAGGAGTCTTTTGCCCATGCTCGTGCTTCGCACTCGACATTGAATAGGAGTGTGCACGTTCAGCTCATGAATGGAACACGGTGATTGTTAGTACCCAATGCGAAGCTCAACCCAAGCCCAGAACTCTCGAAGTGGATTGTTTCCACCGGTGCGATGAAGGTAGAGTGCTCGTGCATCAAGAAAGACGTTCTTGATGACTTCGGTTGAGAGGAGGACTTGAAGACGACGAGTGATACTCAAGTTCCCGCGAAGAAAGGTGTTGCCAACAGAATACTGTCCAGGTAAAAAGTCGCCATCGCCTCTTGTCATGTCTGCTCCAACATTCCCAACAGGCATCCACAACGTATCGCCTCCGGTAGGAACATAAGGTGCTGTTCTGATAGCGCCGGTGGAGTCTAAAAAGTTCTCGCCCCAGCGGGTATAGTCAAAGTCTAGCTGAAGAAAACTTCGAGCGCTGAGCCATAGCTTTGTTTGGAGGGCGATGCGATCACTGTTGGGCTGCATATTGTAACCCAGAGGAGCTCCCATCTGCGTCCAAGAATTGTTTATGTCACGATGTGAGTAACAGAATGCAGAAGCACGTACATACTCTGTGCTAAGTAGTAAAGGCAATGGAGTTTCGTCTATCAGCTGCGAGGCACCGAGTTGGTAGATGGACTTGTTGTTGTTTCCAGCAGCAGAAGTGTCGCTGATCGACTCAAACGACAGATCATCAAACAGGATAGCGCCATAGAGAAGTGTCCGTGAAAATGGACGAAACGCAAGGTCCATGCCCAGCAGAGAATTATCCATCTCACTCTTGTTTCGCGAGTTCAATCCCGTAGATACATAGAAAGCCAAAGGGTTCAGGTATGCTAGATCGATACCGCGACCTGAATATACAACCATATCGTTAATGCCAACACTGAGCCAATTGGTTGCCTCGATCTGGAGTCTGTGTGAAGCCATGAACTTTCCAACGATGGCTTTGCCACTTGTATCGGTGCCATCTAATGCATGATGAATGGTGCTGAATCGTATGCTCTTGAAGGGGAAATCCATGAAGAGGCCGTCACTTAATGGAGCAAATCTTGAATGAACAAGATTGTCGATAGGTGAGTAGCCCCAGCTTATATGCTCTCGTCCATAACGAATGCGCATGTGATCCGATTGATACTGCACATAGCCGACGTAACGATCAAAAAACTTCTGCTCTAACTCCGTAAACTTTAGTGTGCGCGAAAGCACGCCATCGGTGAACTTGACGTAGTTGGACTCGCCGCTGAACAGTAAGCCGTTTGACAAGTACAGCATGAAGCCGAAGTTCTCGTTTAAGGAACCCATCACACGAGCATTCATGTTCCCCATAGCAAAGGGATGTGTGCTATCACCCAATTCAACAGAGCCAACTCGGAGCATCGCACCTGCATCGACCATGAGACGAATGGATGAGTCGGCATACGATAGAGCATGAATCCTAGCGTCGTGAATTGGAAGCCATTTGAGCTCATTATCAGCCTCATCCCCAGCCGCTCTGCCACTTTGAGTATACAGCAAAGGAGCATAGGTGTTGCGCATCGTTGACTCTAATTGCTGCAGAAAAACAGGCAAGGAGCTATTGCTTGTTGAAGTCTTTAAGAAGGACAGAGCTCTGAAAGATGCGGGGCTGAGACTGTAATCTCCAACTGAAGAATGACCGTAGAGCGAGCGTAGAAAGAGGTAGTCTTCCGACATATGCTCTGCATTAACATCGAAATTCTGTGCCCGCAGGGCGCAGCTTAGCAAGAAAAAACAGACGCAAAGGCGAAGCATGAGCGAGCTTTTGTGGTGGTTAGGCGGGCAATATCGCATATTTGAAGCCGCAGAGCAAACAAGCAGCTATCTCTTTCGTCTGAATTCTCTGTATCACCTGTGCAGCACGCATCGTTGTATATTTGTTTTGTGCCATACACTCTGTGTCTATGAAAAATATCATCTCGATCATCCTGGCCATCATCATCGGTTATTTCCTCTTGGGAGCAATCTGGTGGCTCATGTTCAAACTGTTCTGGATTACCTTCGAGCTTACCAAGCTCTTAATGGTCGTGATTATTGCACTGCCAATCTTTCTCATCATTCGACGAAAGGTTTTTCGATGAGTATTGTCCCTGAAAAGTCAGCCATCTCTCAGCCATCGTCGCACCAGCTCTCTTTGAGATTCGGTAGAGGATCGACGTTAATATGGTTGTGCGCTTTTTGTCTTTTGTGCTTCTCAACCACTAGTCTTATCGCCCAAGCAAAGTACGATACAAATTCCGTCATCGTTACCAGAGCTCTTGAGAAGCGTCTCTTTGAAGACAATAGTGTGCCCTTCATGCAGCCTTTGGTTACAACACTGAATAGTACCTCTAACTCCCGTTTCTTTAACAAAGCAGAAGTGCCAACAAAAGTTGACCAGCCGTACTTCCGATTCAGTGTGAATGGCATGGTTGGATTCGTTCGTGATGATCAACGAGAATACACGCCGCAATTGCCAACCGAGAAACGACAGCTTATTGATTTCATCGGTAATTATGTTGAGATTGATTTCGTCAACATGAAGTACTCGGTCAAGGATACCGCGGGCTTGATGTTGGCACTTATTGAGCGACTGTTTCAAAAAGGACTTGAGAACGGCTCTGTGACTATTCCTGCTCGCGCGGCAACCATCTTTGGAAACAAACCTGGCAAAGTCGAAATCAAAACGACGGAGTTGGTGAAGCTCCTTTCCACCGATCCTGAATTCAGCTTTGTCTATAACGCTCTGGATACGAATAGCAGAAAACGAATTGATAGCGCCGTTATAAAGCTACCGTCAATGTTGGCTTTACCTCCAGGGCAGAACATGAGCACTTTGTTCGCAGCTGTCCCTCAACTTGAGATAGGATCACTTTACGGCACAGAGTTACTACTACGATACATTCCGCCTGTTCGCTGGGACACGAGTGTCGGACACTTCTCCTTCTTTGGTGTTGCCGTCAAACACTCGCTGTCGCAATACTTGAATGATCCGGGCTTCCATATGGCGCTTCAAGTTGGTTATCAAGCCACGCATCTTACAAATACCGTTGGTGTAACACAAGCGGAGCTAGATGCTACTGCCGAGTTCTTTGATGTAAATATCCACGCTAGCAAGTCTATCAAAGGTTGGTTCGACCTGTATACGGGTATTGATTACGCAACAGTCGACATCAAGTCCAAATACAGTTATCTACTTCCACAAGAAGTACAGGTCAGTCTTGGTTTGCGGGAGGTTGTTAACGAAGAAGTTCAACCAGCAGATCCAGCTCGTGGATACCCAGGTGACAACGTGATTCAAGTAAGCGAATCGAAGTTTTCAGATGCCACATTCAAGTGGACCTTTGGTGTACTCAAAGAGATTGGCTCTTTTGGTATTTGCCTCGACTATTCGGTATCGAAGTTTAATGTCTTTTCCGCCGGATTAAGCTATCGCTTCTAAGGCCTAAGACTCAATGTTCAGTTGAAGGGAGCTATCGCACGATAGCTCCCTCTTTTATAGCTACTCCCACATTTCAGCACGCATGCAAAGTTCCTCAAGTATTCATCAAAACGAGCAATCACACGGCCACCATCATGGGCACGATCATGACCATGGGCACGAGCATTTTCATGATCATGGACTTGATCACGTGCATGTAAAGCGCGATTCGCGTTCGTTGATTATCGCGATGATCTGTACTGGTTTCATTTTCGTCGTGCAGCTTGTCGGGAGCTTCGTAGCGCATTCGCTAGCGTTGATGTCGGATAGCGGACACATGCTCATCGATTTTGCCTCACTCGTCATCGCCTTCTTCGGGATTCGCCTCGCTAGTCGTCGCACACAGTCACATAAATTCAACTATGGCTGGCGCCGAGTGGAAATCTTGGCTGCTCTGATGAACGGAACGATTTTACTCATTGTGTGCGCGTACATTTTCTATGAGGCAATCGAGCGACTGCAAGCTCCGGAAGGTGTGTTGCCAACCGAGATGCTGGTTGTTGCAACAATTGGCTTCTTGGCTAATGGAATTGCTTGGTACTTCCTTCGCGACTCACATCACTTAACCACTCGAAGTGCCTACTTGCACGTGTTAACCGACTTACTCTCGTCACTGGGTGTCATTATAGGTGCGATTGCCATCAGTCTTACAGGTTGGGACATCATCGATCCAATCATATCTTTCGTCATCACTGCCTTTATCGCTCGTAGTGCCTATCTGTTGATCAAACGTGCTTCCATTATTCTCATGGAGTCAACTCCAGAACACCTAGAAGCCGATCAGATTCATACTTCCCTCATGGCGCATCCAGGTGTTGCTAGCGTGCACGACATGCACGTGTGGCAGATTGGTGCTAACACCCATGCATTTAGCGCGCACTTAGTAGTCGAACAAGACTTTGCTCACGATACCGTTCTCCGTGATATCCGTCTCCTCCTTCGTGAAACCTATGGCCTACATCACGCTACCCTGCAACTAGAGTCGCCGCGATTCAGCGATGAAGATGGTTGTAAAGGTTGCGAAGACGATGCTGGCTCTTAGAAGTGTTTTTTCATCATGCTCGTCGCCATCGTGCTTCGCACGCTGGCGCCTCGGCAACTCCTCACTACCTTACTATCATGAATCAAACTTTGAGCATTCGTATTCAACGTACTTCAACCGAGTTTTCAGATTTACCATTCCCAGCCTATGCGACAACAGGTAGCGCTGGAATGGATGTTCATGCTGCGATTTCTCAAAGCTTGCAGATAGCTCCTGGATCGCATGTCATGGTGCCTACGGGCTTGGCCATTGCACTGCCAAGTGGATATGAATGTCAAGTACGCTCACGCAGCGGCTTGGCAGCAAAGCATGGAGTCTTTTGCTTGAATGCACCAGGCACGATCGACAGCGATTATCGTGGAGAGATCAAAGTCATCCTTGCCAATTTTGGAGCAGAGAGTTTTACGATTCAACGTGGAGACAGAATAGCGCAACTCGTGATTGCTTCGTACGAGACCGTGCAATGGGATGCGGTAGATTCGCTGGATGAAACGGCTAGGGGAGAAGGCGGCTTCGGGAGTACGGGATTGAAGCAGAGTGCGTGAGAGAGTTCTCCGTGTGCTAGCTAGAGCTAGCGCGGCACCGATTCTCTTCTTGGGCAGATAGGAGTAGCTGGCAATGGTCTAATCAGTATGATGAAGGGCTCGTTTTACACTGTTTCAGCAGCTTGCTCTTCATCGTTTTTCAAAAAGAAGAGCTTAAAGAAGAAAGCTTCGCCAATGGCCAAGAGTATAAGGCTGAGAGTGTCGCTCGAGAAGAGCTGAGAGCGCCAGCTATTTGGTAGAATGATGTTTGCCAAAGGGGCAGTCATCGACCAGCCAATAACGAAGACTAATGCCATGAGAGCGACGGCGAGTATGCCATCTTTCATACCGCGCTGTTGCCAACGCTGTGTGAAGGCATAGGCTGCAGCTACAAGATGGACGTAAAAAATGACAAGTTCAATCATGGCGTTGAAAAGTTATAAGCTCGGACCCTTGGCACAGTTCGCTCCGAGTGGCATTAAAGAGACTAAGTGATCATTGACCAAGTCGAGCTATGTAACTAGACTGAAGCAAGGTCACATGCGGCGTTATAAGTCAAGAATGATACACCAAGAGTTGCGAAACTATGGAGAAGAATGCTGAGTACCGACTTGTTTTTAGCACAATGTCGTCGTTAGAAGAAGCCCAGCGCATCGCACGTATCCTTGTGGAAGAGTGTCTTGTAGCCTGCGTAAACATCCTACCGGCGGTGCATTCGATCTATTCGTGGCAGGGTGTAGTGCAGCAAGAGCTGGAGGTGATGATGCTATTAAAAAGCAGCGCGACGAAACTGCAGGCACTTGAGCAGAGACTGCTTGAACTTCATAGCTACGAGGTGCCAGAGTTTGTTGTTGTGGGCATCGATCAAATGTCTGATTCCTACAGACTTTGGATGAATTCTGTACTCAGCCCTTCCTGAGTTCTGCGCGATTGCGTAATTTCTTCTTTTAATACCCACGACACAATATGGCATCCTACCACAGTACAACCGAACGACGTCTGGCGCAGATCCGCTCAGCGATGAAGAAGAAGAACCTGAGTGCATATATTGTGCATCATCTTCCAACCATTCGCTACCTCACAAACTTCAGTGGGTCGAACGCATTGTTGATTATCACACTGCGCAGTGTGCACTTCTTCACCGACGATCGCTATACGGAGCAGATCGCTACCGAGCTGTTTTCAATAGAAGAATTGAGTACGCATATTCAGAGAGATATGTGGAAGTACATAGCTGAGAAGAAGATTCTCCGCGGTGGACAGAATGTTGGCTTTGAATCGAATGTTGTAGCGGTTGATACCTTGAGCGCTATGCGCAAAGTGCTTAAAGGCGTGAGTCTTAAAGCCGTACCAGGATTAGCACGTGAGACAACAATTGTAAAGTCACCCGAAGAGATACGCTACATTCGCCAGGCGGCTCACATTGCAGCTCAAGTCTATGAATATGTCTTAGGCTTTGTGAAGCCTGGTATGCGAGAAATAGAAGTTGCAGCAGAAATCTCCTATCAAGGACGAAAGCTTGGCTCTGAGGGCGATGCGTTTGGGATAATCCTAGTTGGCGGTGAGCACGGTGCATTTGTCCATGGCCGTGCAGGCGAGCGCAAACTGAAAAAAGGGGATGTGGTTACCTTAGATTTTGGCTGCATCTACAAAGGCTTCAATTCAGACATGACCAGAACCTTCTCCTTGGGCAAAGCTCCACAAGAAGCGAAGAATGCCTGGCGTGCTGTGAGTGATGCCCACCGTCGTTCAATCGATGCTATACGTGCTGGGATGAAAGCTTCAGATCTAGACAACATTGCTCGTCGAATAATTAGTGATGCAGGCTTTGGAGACTATTTCAAGCATTCGCTCGGTCACGGTTTAGGTATTGAAGTTCATGAAGCTCCAAGCATCAGCGCGATGAATTCCAAAGGACTCGTGCCAGAGAATGCCGTGATCACCATTGAACCTGGTATCTATATTCCAGGAAAGTTTGGGATGCGTTTGGAAGATGATGTGCATGTTACTGGACAGGATCCAGTGCTGCTGACAACCTCTCCGCGCGAGATGGTAGAACTATAGAATCATCCGTGAGTCGTTGAACCGGAATCCGATAGAGTCGAGTCGGATGACATTGAAGGCTAAAAACAAAAAAGCCGGCCCAAGGCCGGCTTTTTTGTTTTGTACTGCATCACTCGATCGCGAGTGTTGATCTTACATGGTACGACGGAATTCAACGCGACGGTTACGGCGACGACCTTCTGGTGTCTCGTTTGTCTTTGTTGGTTTATCTGGACCATAACCTTGAGCCGTCAAGCGAGAGGTTGAAACACCCTTGTTCACTAACCAGTCCTTCACAGACTTCGCGCGGTTGTTGGAGAGTTCCATGTTGAAGTCATGAGAACCAACATTGTCGGTGTGTCCTGAAACTTCCAGCTGCATGTTTGGATTCTTGTTGAGTGCTTCCAAAACTTTGTTGAGAATAGCTTCTGACTTTGCAGAAATATCTGCTTTGCCGGTTTCAAACTCAATATTGCGGATCTGAATAGTCTCGCCAATCTCGATCGCGAAAATATCATCAGTCACATCTTTTGGATCGGTCCTGTGCGCAATCTCTACGCCGTCATTCACACCACCGTCATCGGTATCAGCGTTGAGCGGATCGGTAAAGTAAATCTTTACTTCCTCACCGTCCTTGAGATCGTCACCGTCGGTATCTGGGTTATTAGGATTGGTGCCGAGTTGAGCTTCTTCTTTGTCTGAAAGACCGTCATCATCGCTATCCTTTTCGATCGGTCCGAAGCTATATGCCAAGCCAAGCTTTGCTGAGAAGAAGCCGTCTTTGGTATCATCGTGCTTTGGATTGATATCATCCGTCGTGCTAAGCATCCAACCAAGGTTCAGATCCAGAGCGAGGTTATCACTTACATTATGTGTAAAGCCGCCTGTTAATGGAAAGCAGAGTGCTGCGTTGTCCTTCTTGTATTCAGGGTCTGCAACCACAGCAGGAACCTTGTTGCTCGGCATCAACAAGCCAACACCAGCTGAAAGGTATGGTGAGAAGTTTGCGTCTTGTGCCAGTGGATACCAACGTAAACGTACATCCACGGTCATAACATTTGTTGAGTATGCAGAATAGCTGATGGTGTCGTCCGACTCATGCGTTGCATAGCCGAAATTCAATTCAGGGCTCAAGCCTGCGGCAATACCGTTGCGGAAGAGAAAGAAGGCGCCAAATGTTGGACTCAACTTTTGATGTCCTTCCCAGCCTGATTCATTTGCTGGACGTAGGATACCGGCTTGCACACCAACCGCGATGCGCTTTACAGCTTCGGATTCATCGGCTTGCACACTTAATGTCCAACAGCAAATTGCTAGACAGAAAAGAGCTAATTGTTTCATGGGGGAATGGTGTAGTTTTACATGTCTCTAATAGATTACAAAATTAGCATTTCTTCCCTCTTTGTGCTGATGAATTCCACTTCTGTTTTTCGCACACGACCTTGGAAAGATCTTCGAATTCGATTCAGATTGTGGGTATTTGGAGTCATTTGTCTTATAGCTCTTCACCCATTTCAAGCGTCAGCAGCAGATTCAAGCTGCGTGCTGTGGCAAGATGCCAAAGCAGTTGTGAGCGACTTTTCCCTTCTCCATCAACGGATTGTGCAATCAAGTTCCAATGACTGGTTCAACGCTGGCGTGCATGTATTAGCTATTTCCGGTGCAGAAACGGCATTGATGTATAGCGGACTAGATGAGCGAGTGCAGGATCAGTGGATTCAACGTCGCAGCTCCTCTGATACTACTTTCTTCGATCTACCAAATCGCTTTGGGACGACGGGAATAGCTGCTGCTACTTGCGTTGCCGTTTACGGCATCGGTTGGATTAGCGAATCTCCTACAATGCGACTAGCGGCTCGATCTGCTGCAGAAACAATGATTGTTGCTGGGGTGGTCACGACTTTGACAAAAGTCGTGGTGGGCAGAGCACGACCAGACGTTGGGGCAGGAGCAACGAGCTTTCAACCCTTTTCTTTTGATGAAGGACACTATGCTTTACCATCCGGACATAGCACGGTTGCCTTCTCACTTGCTTCTGCTTTTGCTAGGAGCTTCGATAATATCTATCTCAGCATTGGCCTGTACTCCCTTGCTACGGCAACTGCCTCCGCCCGTATGTACTACAACAAACACTGGCTAAGTGATGTTGCGCTCGGCGCAGGCATTGGCATTGCTTCTTCTTCGCTAGTGCAATCCTTGCAACAGTCGGCAGGCAATGATTCGAAAGACAACAAACACTCTTTGCTAATGTATCCGCGGGCCGATGGCTTTGGGTTGTTGTATGCGTGGTGAGTTCTGGGAGCACTTGGAGGTCACTACCTAACATTGTATCGCACCAAAAACAATCGCGTACAATGAGAGGCCATGAAGCAAAATTGACTCGATTGTCACGAATGTAGCTCCACTGTTGATTGTTTTGTGCGGAACACATAGCGAAGACAAAATGGCTTCATAGCTCATATGTAGTGAGACAGAAGCGTACTCAGCTACTCCTCCAGGATTGGTGTTTCGCCAAAGTATTTTAGTAGTAGAGGCAAAAGGAAAACCAATGTTGCGAGGATTCCCAGTAATATTGCAATACGTCTTCCAATGCGCCGACGTTCTGCAAAGTGTTCTTCGTTGTCAGACAACGACCACATTCTTTTGAAACTGATGTACAGATAGGGAACTACTATGAGGCAGATAATGCCCATAGCTAACTCAACGTGTAGAGGTTGCATGCAGGAGATAGAAGGTGCCACTCAGAGTGCGAATATACAGCCTGGATGGCAGCGAGTATTGATAGCCACTCATATGAACCACAAGTATTTATGATTCAGGATACTCTTCTTAGTCTAAAAACAACATTTGCCACAAGACCTTTCAACGAGTCGGATGTTGCTGCAAGTCCATTCTTGCAGTTTCAACAGTGGTTTGACGAAGCACTTCAGGTAGATATAAACGAGGCAAACGCTATGGTGCTAGCAACGGCTAGCCCAACGGGCCAGCCATCGGCACGAGTAGTGTTATTGCGGAATATGGACGATCGAGGCTTTGTGTTCTTTACAAACTACGAAAGTCACAAAGGACAAGATATTGCTGCAAATCCGCAGGTTGAGTTGTTGTTCTATTGGCAAGCACTTGGCAGACAAGTGCGTATTCAGGGTAGTATAGAAAAGGTTTCTGAGGCGGAGTCGCTTGAGTACTTTCAAGAGCGACCGCGAGATTCGCGCATTGGAGCTTGGGCTTCCCGTCAAAGCTCAGTCCTGTCATCACGTGCAGTGCTGGAGCAAAGAGTTCAGGACTATGAGAAGAAGTTTGATTCAACAGATGTGCCATTACCTCCGTTCTGGGGTGGCTATCGTGTGCTACCACAGCATGTTGAGTTCTGGCAAGGAAGAGAGAGTAGGCTTCACGATAGGATTCGCTATCGTCGAGTGGATGGTATTTGGATTATTGAGCGCTTGTCGCCCTAAGCTTCACTAGTGAGAACTCACGGAGGCGGCTGCATTCGAGTTCGAAGCTTTTAGCGCATCATCGTCGTCTTTCATCTTGTCGAGCAAAGTGTTGAGCAATACACACTCTTGCTCGCTCAAGGCCCCACCAAGTGTTTCTATTCCAGACAGACCTGAAGCAATACGCTCAACAAGTTCTAAGCCTTTTGAACTAATGCGAACATCAACGCGACGTTTGTCGCTGGGGCAGGTTGACTTTTCGACTAAGCCCTTGGCTAGTAGTCTATCTACAATCCGTGAGGTATCTGGGGCACGATCAATCATACGATCGCGAATATCCGATGTGCTGATCAAGTTTGGGTGTTGACCACGAAGGATGCGCAACACGTTGTATTGCTGCTGAGTAATGTCAAAGTCAGCCAAGTGGGTTCTCATCCGCTCCAACAACCAGTTATTGGTATAGAGAATGTTCACCACCAAACGCTCGCCTTGTGTGCGAAATGGCTTTGTTTGTTTTATGCGCTCTTCCAATTTCATAGCTTGATGGGGTATAGTGTTCAACCACCGTCCGAGATGATACCCCGTAAATTAAAGGACAAAGTCGTACGATGAATACGACTTTGTCCTCCTAAATACTCTTTCTTTTCTTAGTTCTTTACCATTTCAATGTTGCAATGGATCTTGACATCCTTGCCAACAACAGCGCCGATTTCAGCGAGTTTGCTCCATTTGAGGTTGTAATCAAAGCGATCGATGGTCAAATCTGCCTTAAAACCGCGAATGGTCTTGCCGTAGAGGTTCTTTGCTTCGCCGCCATAGCTAAGGTTGAAGGTAACTTCTTTGGTTACTTCACGGATGGTCAAGAAACCTGTCAGCTTGTAGTTCTTGTCGCCAACTTTGGTCATGCTCTTGCTCTTGAACGTGATTTTTGGAAACTTCTCTGCGTTGAAGAAGTCATCGCTCTTCAAGTGCTTGTCGCGCATTTCGTTGTCTGTATTGATTGAGTTTGCATCGATTGAGAACTCAATCGTAGCATCACTCATGTCTGGCTTTGTAAAATTCAACTTGCCATCGAAAATCTTGAAGGAGCCGTCTACTTCAGAAACTACCATGTGGTCAACGGTGAACTTCACGTTTGAGTGAACTGCATCGATGCCCCAACCTTGTGCACGAGCTGCTGTTGATGCAACGATCAGTGCGAGAACCAAAAGAACTTTTTTCATGTGTACTCCAATGAGATATAAGTAAAAAAATGATTAGTGATCTGCTTATCCGTGTGTGCTTGCGCGCTGCCTCCGGCTGCGTGCTCTAGAGTGGTACTAGGCTGCGCTTTTCTGAAACTGAATATTGGCGCTCAACCGTACCTCGTCGCTAACTACTACTCCACCGCTTTCGGTGAGTGCATCCCAAAGAAGATTGAATTCTTTGCGACGCACTTTGGTGCTAACCTCAAAACCGACTTTGTGATTGCCATAAGGATCAATCATCGAACCGCCTAATTCAACATCGAAGTCTACGACCTTAGTGACATCGCGAATGCGTAGCTCGCCTCTGAGAATGTAGCGATCATCAGCGGTCTTGATCATCTCGCTCGACTCAAAGCCAATCGTAGGAAACTTCTCCGCATTGAAGAAGTCGTCGCTACGTAAGTGATTGTCACGTGCCTCGATACCTGTATTAATACTAGCAGCGTCAATCGAAAACTTCACCTTTGCGTCGCTAAAGTCTGCGGCCACAGACTCAAGACTGATATCGTATTTCTCAAACTTGCCAGTCACTGTTGCGATCATCAGGTGCTTGACTTTAAAGCTGATCTCTGAGTGATTGAGATCAAGTGTCCATTGTGTTGCGCTCATACTATTAGAAAAAAAAGAGTGTGGAACCTGTCGTATTAGTTTTTTGCGTTGCACTGTCCTGTCAGCAAACCGCATTTGTATAGTTGCATAACGAAGACAGTACAAATTTAGTGTTGCAACATCAATGTTGCAACACATAAATGATAAATTGTTGTTAAAGCAGTTGACAGATTGGTCTTATTAGAGAGCTGAAAAGTTGGGAATTCTTGATTTTTTGGACAATTGGAGGAGCTGAGGCGTAGTTTTGCCTCAGAATTCACACATATATCACTTTTTCACTCGTAGCGATAACACATGGCTCTTCCCATTGGTAGCAAAGCACCTGCATTTCGGGCTCAAACTGATTCAGGTGAGTGGCTGCGTCTTTCTGACTTACACAAGGATCGTATGCTTGTGTTGTACTTCTACCCGCAGGATCACACAGAAACGTGCACGAAGCAAGCTTGTGCTTTTGAAGAGTCGATACATGTTCTCGAAGACTTGGGCCTTCGGGTTGTAGGACTGAGCCCGGACACAGTAGCCTCACATCAGAAGTTTCGTTCCGACTACGCTTTGAGTTTCAGTTTGCTTTCGGATCCCGACCGCAAGATTTGCGAGCTCTATGATGTGTGGAAGGAGAAGACTCTGTATGGTCGAACGTACATGGGTGTTGTTCGCACAACCTTCTTGATCGATAAAAAGGGAAGGATCATTGATGTTTATGAATACGTAAGGATGAAGGGGCACATTGAGAAAATTAGTGCTCGCATCACGAGGTATGTCAACGAAGGAAAATAGCTCCGCACTCTACTTATGACAGTATTGTCGAAGGGGAGAGAACGTGAGTTGTGAAGTTCTCGACGGGTGAAGAGCGAGGCGCAGCCTCGATGTTGATAAAAAGTACTTTGCAGAGAGCTCAACTGACTTGGTCCGCCGCCTTGATGCGAAACTCCTCAACAACTTGACCGCCTATGAGGTGTTCTTGTATGACACGTTCGAGGACTTCAGGTGTGCAGGAGTGATACCAGACGTTATCAGGGTGAACAACCGCTATGGGACCACCCACGCACATGCGCAGACAATTTGCTTTGCTGCGGAAAATGCCTGCATCAGCTAAACCTAACTCATCATAGCGTTTTTTCAAGTAATCCCAGGATTCAGTGCCCTGCTCTGTAGAACAGCATTTAGACGGTGTTGCGTCTGCGCACAAAAGAATGTGACGTTTGATGTCATCAATGGCGTGCTTCTGCGCCTTCATTTGGAGCTTTTGTTCTGCTTCAGGACTCATAGCTTGGGTGTAGTAGTAGTGATGGTTGATCAGCAAATTACAATCAGCTGACGTGTGTATAGAGGAATATTAGCGCTACAGTTTAGATGGATCGTTCTTTGCTTATGAACATGCTACTAGAACGGAACTTCGGCTTCTTCTTGGAAGGTTGAATAGCGTTTGGGACTTAGGCGCGCAGATCATGCCTGAAGTTGGTGTTTTTGGCACGTTATATGTCCTTGTAAATAATAGACGTGATTGTCGCAATATTTCTGCATTTTTACGATGTATGGCTTCCTACCTGCCGCAATCGAATGAGAATTGAGAAACTCACATCACCCTTATCGCTAACCAACTCTGGAGAGTTGGAAGTGGTATTTATTGGCGTAGGCTCAGCGTTTACGCGAAGTCTGTATAACACGAACTTCCTGGTGATCAAGGGAGATGACCATGTGTTGGTAGATTTTGGTACGACCGGACCTCCAGCCCTCCAAGCATGCGGAGTTGATCTCTCCATGATTCAGAATCTCCTGCCAACTCATAGTCACTGTGACCACATTGGTGGCATCGAGCAGTTAGCGCTGTGGAATCGATATGTAGCAATTCCATCGATGTCAAAACAGAAACTCAACATTATCATTAATGAAGAGTACGAGAAAATCTTGTGGAATATGTCCCTACGCGGTGGCATGGAATGGAATGAAGTCAACGACGATGGTCTCTCACTCAGCTTTGGTGATTACTTCAATCCTTTACGTCCTCAACTTGTTTCGAATCTGCCACGACCTATCTATCGTATCGAAATTGGATCGATCAAGCTTGAACTCTTTGGAACCAATCACATTCCAGAACAGGCACAGAATGCACGCGCAGCCTTTCCTACCTATGGCTTGGTGATTGATGATAGGGTGTTCTACAGTGGTGATACGAAGTTCGACCGCGATCTGATTGATCTCTATTCTCAACAGGTTGAAGTACTCTTTCACGATACCGCATTCGCACCAAATGCTGTGCACGCCTCCATTCAAGAACTTCGCACCTTGCCAGAGGACGTGAGGAAGCGCATTCATCTTGTTCACTATGGTGATGCCTATGAGCAACAAGATTGCAGTGGTTTTGCAGGATTAACACAAAAAGCTACGCGTTACATCTTTGACTAAACTCAGGTTGGATTGAAGAAGTACAATGATCTGCACAGGGCTTAGCAGAAACATTCCCTATCACACATCTCACACGATAGCTGACGCGCGCACCTAGCGTCTGCGTGGACCATAAATGGATGCCGCACTTACGCCAACAATATTATCGTATCCGCCGTATGCAGGTTCGCGATAGTAGACAAAGCACACGAAGCTCATTCCAGCGCCTGCGTTGTTCCCTTCAAACTCCTCAAAGCTCAGTCCTTCAACTTCCTTCGTGTCCGCGTTGATACGTCCAGTGCCATAATAGTAGTTATGCCGTGCTCTGCGCACCCAGTGCCGGAGACGATACAGACGTTCCTCAGAATTGTACACCATCTGCCATTCTGCACTTGCTTTCCAATTGTTGAAGGAGCCTACAACAAACACATCTTCGTCGCTCGGACGATTCTCAGGATCCAGCACAAACTCAATGGGTACATAGTCGTCATCATAACTGGACAAGCCGTAACTCGTCATTGCCGCATCGTCACCTGGCTGAAAAGCATAGCCGCGTCGACGTAGGTCCGAGATCGGCAAGCGAATTGGAACAGAACTTCTTGGAAAGAGACCGAGGTTTATCAAATCAAGAACACGGTAGTCGCACTCTGCTGGTATGGGTCGAACACGAAAGCGCTTTCCAGCCCCAGCAATACCCGCCATAGTTCCGCTCAAACTGAAGCGTGGGTTTGAAGGAAAGCGCAATGAGCTGCTCGTTGTTGCAACCAGAGGTTCATTCCAGCGATTCATTCGATAGAACACTGCGGTATGTAAAGGCAGATCCGAGATAAGCATCGTGGCATTGATACTACATTCTAAACTCAGTGCGCTAGGGCTGGCATTCTTCGTTGGTTCATAGAAATCTGAACTAATATCCAAGCTACACTGTGTTGCACAATCCAAGGCAAAGAAGCGAGCTTCAGCGAGTACGAGCGTGTCGTTATCGTAGTCAGTCACCCGCAACTTCCAATTTCCCCCATAAGGAATTCGTAGTGTTTCATTGGGAATAGCCATGGTAGCTCGGTAGCTATAGTGTCGCGACGATGCGGGGGCAGGCTGCCAGTTGAACTGTGAACTGCGCATGAATCCTACGTCGTTGAGGAAGACGTTGTTGTCTTCGGTCCAATCCGCCCGACAATGCACTGCGCTTACTCGATAGCTCGGTGGCACAGCAGTTTGAACATCGAGTTCAAGTGTCAATCGTCGTTCACCATACACTGGTTGAAACTCACCGGATCGAATATTCACTAGCAACACGGGTGGCAATATCTCGCTCGTACCTCCGTAGATGCGCACGAATCTCACCAGCGCAGGGAGTTGCGTGCTGCTGCTGTCAAGCGCAGAGCAGACGAAAGTGCAACTCAGCACAACGAGACTGATCAGAAGTGTACGATACGTCATCTGCTTGGGATTTTTCATACTTGCGGCGCTGCGCGCCAGCATCTGCTATTTCAAGTAGGTCAAAGGGTTCAAGCGCTGCTTTTGGAACCAGAATTCTAGGTGTACAAACTCTCCGTCGATGGACTCTGCGCTTTTGCCGACGCTTTGTAGAGCCGCGATGGATTGTCCTTGCTTCACATTCACCGACGAAAGATTGGCATACACCGAACGAAAGCCATTGCGATGATCAACAATAACGACCGATCCGTAGCCTGGTAACCAATGAACAAGCGATACGCTACCAGCTGCAACGGCACTCACCGATGAACCCTGCGCAGTCGCGATATCAATACCAGGATTGTTCGTCATGGTGTTTGTAACGCTGTTTCGATAGGTGCCGAAGGCGTGGAGAATCTTTCTGCTTGCCACAGGATAGGGCAAAGACTTAGCTTTAATACTGAGATTAGCAGGCACAGCACTCGTTGCAGCCTCTTGCATTGTACCTTTCGATTTTGTGCCAGGTGTACTGTTCTTTGACGTTGCCTTTGCGCTGGCGCTGCTCTTAGCCTCTCTCGAAACCATCGTCGCAATAAACCTACTTACTTCGGCTGCAGAAGCTTGATTCTTGTTCATGTGCGCCTGAACCTGCGTCTTGTCGCTACGAATTGCCGCTAGCGCTTTCTGTGTGAGTTCTATCGTATGATCCAAGTCCTTCTGTTCAGAGTCTTTCATTGCGAGTAAAACCGCTCGCATTTCAGACTTCGTTCGCAGCTTCTGTGAAGCGTCAGACAGTGAATCGCGTTTGTCGGCTAATACACGAAAGGTTGTTTTGGCTTTGTTCGAGACACGGCGTAAAGCCTCAGCTTCTGCCACTGCATCGATACTCCACGCATTGCTTCGCATGGTTGGTGCCGAGCTGTAGGCATCTTGTTTCAAAAGGTTCTGTACGAGCGTAGCGTAGCGTTGTCGCAAACGCCAGAGGTCTCCGGCAGTATTCTCGCTGGCGGAATGTGCTGTTGCGGCTTTGTCTTGCAAAGACTCAATCTCTTCTTCCAACAAGGCCATGTAGCGTTGAATATTCTGCGAGTGCCGACGATACTGTGCAATTGCCTTTGTTGTAGAGCGTTCTTTCTCTCGCAGTGATGCAATCTTATTGCGGTCGGCTTCGATGCTCTTTTGCAGAGACATGAGTTCGTGCTGTCGCTCAGCAATACGCTGTGTTGGATTTGAGGACTGAGTGCTGGGTTTGGACGAAGTCTTCTTCGTAGTAACAACGGAGCTTCGAGATTTCTTCTTCGGTGGTGTTGGACGTCGGCGCGCAGCCTCCACATCTACACTTGTAGTAATGAGTACTGTGCAACACAAGCCTAGAGACAGAAGCAGAGCGGGGAGATTACGAAGCTGACGACGAGCAGAGACGAGTCTGGGTAGATGCCCAGAGCCCTTCTGAATGAATACTGTTGTTGCTAGCTGTAGTTGGCTCATGCGAGAAAAGAGCAGAGTGTTCAGCCGCACCTTGGCTTCACGATGACTGATGAATGAATGTTCGTTGAGGGATCACAGTGCGCTGCGAAGCAGTGCACTGTGAATATCGTTTTCTTGTTGTTAGTAGTCTTCAGTACTCACACGCTTGATGTTCGCACCAAGAGCACCAAGGCGCAGTTCCATTTTCTCGTAGCCGCGATCAAGGTGATAGATACGCAAGACCTCAGAGCGACCCTCAGCAACAAGTGCTGCAAGCACCAGGCTCGCGCTTGCGCGCAAATCGCTCGACATCACCGTTGTTCCCTTAAGAGCTTTACCACCGTAGACCATTGCTGTACTCTCCACCATCTCAATGTTCGCTCCCAAGCGCACTAGTTCAGGAACGTAGCCGAAACGGGTGTTGTAGATACCATCCGTTGTACGTGAGGTGCCATTGGCAAGACACATAAAGGCTGTCCACTGTGCCTGCACGTCCGTAGGGAATCCAGGATATGGTGCCGTATTAATGTGTGAAGGTTGCGGCGCTTCGGTCATTTCGAGTTCAATGGTGTCGCCTGTTACATCTATTGTACAGCCCACATCCTCCAAACGACTCACCACATCAGAAAGATGATAGGGATTCACATTTGTCATGGTGATCTTTCCTCGCGTCATAGCAGCAGCAATCAAAAAGGTTGCAGCTTCAATACGGTCTGGGATATTAACTTCATCAACTGGATGCAGCGTATCAACACCCTCAATCTCAATTGTAGTGGTACCGATACCATCGATCTTCGCGCCCATTTTCACGAGCATGCGAGCGAGTGCAGTGACTTCAGGCTCTAAAGCAGCATTGGTAAGAATAGATGTTCCTTTGGCGAGACTTGCTGCCAACATCACATTGACAGTAGCACCGACGGATGAGATGTCGAAGTGAATCTTCGCGCCGTGCAGTCTATCTGCAGTTGCATTGATAAAACCTGCATCAAGTTCAATCTTCGCGCCGAGTTTCTCCATTCCTTTTAAGTGCAGATCAACCGGACGTGGTCCAAACGCGCAGCCGCCAGGAAGCGAAATCTTTGCTTGACCATAGCGTGCAACAAGAGGTCCCAGCGCGTAGATCGATGCCCGCATCTTCTTCACATGCTCGTATGGAGCTTCAAAGCTGGTAATGTTCGATGAATCCAGAAAGAGCTCATTGTTATTGAGTTCCGCGTGCACACCCATCGAACCAAAGAGTCGAGAAAAGGTCCAGACATCTCGCAGATTCGGTGCGTTTGAAATAGTGTAGGTTCCAGGCGCAAGAAGAGTTGCTGGAATGAGAGCGAGAAGGGCGTTCTTGGAACCGGCAACGGCAACTTTGCCTGTTAAACGGTTACCACCCTCGATGACAAATTTATCCATGAGTAGAGTGTCTGAAGAAAAAGTAGGTCACACGATAACCGTGGACGGTTTCCTGGTTGCTGCAGTGCAAAAATAGCCAGAGGAGATGTCTGAAAAGGGGAATTCTCTACGGAAAATCATCTCAACTACCTAGCTGTGGGTTATTGGCTGCGCCAATGGTGCAGTGCTGTGCGGGTGTATTCTTGGGCCAAGACGCGATGAATCGCGTCTCTACAAAATTGCGTTTTATAGTAAGCGCCTTCGGCGCGAGATGATGTCCAGTCCGTGTAGAGACGCGATTCATCGCGTCTCAGGCAAAGAATGGCAAAGCGATATTCAGCCAGAACTACCGTGATGATCAGGTGTATTCAAGAGTGGAGACGCGATGAATCGCGTCTCTACAAGATACCATTTGATTGTAAGCGCCTTCGGCGCAAGATGATGTCCGACTCCGTGTAGAGACGCGATTCATCGCGTCTCAGGCAAAGAATGGTAAAGCAGAATCAAGCCAGAACAACAGAGATCATCAGATGTAATCTTGAACCAAGACGCGATGAATCGCGTCTCTACTCATCTACTCGTAAGGCCTGCACGTTTCCACTGTCTGAACGCCATATACAAAAACAATGCGCCAAGAACAATGCCAATCGTGACACCAGGCAATTGCTGTGTGTGAAATGCCACGACATAACTTTGAGTTGGTTCGTCGACATTGATTTTGATGCTGAGTTGTGAGCCAAGCGGATATCGGCTTAGCTTATACTGTTGTATATGTGATAGGCTGTCGCCGGCAGGATACACCTCATCATTCTTCTCGATATCGATGTCTGTATACTCTTTGTCATTGTAGTGGTAGCTGTATTCGATGAAGGTTGTACAGTGCTTTTTCGCTACGGACGACGCTTCTCTGGCATCGTCACGAACACGCACGTCGCTGACAGTTGCAAACGCGGCAATCCAGTGTCCTTCGAGAATTTTATGCTGCACAAAGGGTAGATCTGGAAGTACAAAGATGACTATGCTGAGAACTGACAGCGCGAGGAAGAGAAGAGCCTTCATGGTTGTAGTTGGAAAGGTAGAATTCTGAATGCTGGCTCTCATATAGCCAACGGAGAAGTCGAACTTGCACCTAAACAGAAAGGGAAAGCAGAGCCCATATGCAAGATAGAATTCAAACCTGAACTTGGTGAAAAACGTGACTTGGGAATCGCTATCGAATTGAAGATAGGCACACAACTCGTCCAAGACGTGCATTGTTCCGGTCCTAGCTAGCGAGGTTTGATCGGAGAGAGGTCAACCAAGTGGAGATTTTTTTTATCGCCATCTCAAATGAGTGACATACTAGATAGATAGTTGTCATAAATCATAGTCCTCCGTCGTCAGGTGTCTTTGCACGTTCTGGTGGATCTCGCACTTAGAAAGTGAACCGCAGAAGCTAGATATTAACCTACTTTCAGGGATTGTTGAAGTAGGAGAAGCCGACTCGAAGTATGACTTTACAACGCTCTCTTAGCACACGATTTGTCGCAGGGTAAGGTTGAGTCTGAATATCTTTGCTGTATGAACGTAACAAGCAGTAGTTATTCACTGACAGACGTGTAGGAGCGATCAAAGCTTTCCAGGGTCTTTAAATATAATATTGGGTTTAGATAATGATACCAGACTATCAATCTCTCATGCTTCCTCTTTTGAGGGCAATATCTGATGAGAGAGAATACAGATATCGCGACATTGTTGAGAGATTGGCACTTCAGTTTCAATTAACTGATGATGAGCGTCGAACTTTGTTAGCGAGTGGAGCTCAGCCTGTCTTTGACAATCGTGTGGGCTGGGCAAAGACATACTTGAAGAAAGCAGGGCTATTGGATTCTCCGAAACGAGGATTTGTGGTGATTACGTCTGATGGTCAATCAGTTTTGCGGGAGAATCCTAGTCGCATTGATGCGAAGTACCTTAGACGATTTAGTTCCTTTCTTGAATTCCAAAGCGTTTCGCGCAATGACAGCTATTCGGATTCTGATAGGAATGTTGAGTCGGCATTTGTTGCGACACCTATTGAGCAGTTGGACGCTGTTTACAAAGGAATCAGAGAGACTCTTGCAACTGAACTTCTTGTCAAAGTCATTGAGCTTAGTCCCTCTTTCTTTGAGCGACTGGTAGTTGACCTCTTAGTACGAATGGGCTATGGCGGATCAATTCAAGATGCAGGAAGGGCCATAGGTAAGTCTGGTGATGAGGGGATTGATGGGACTATCAAGGAAGATAAACTTGGATTAGACATAATCTACATACAAGCAAAACGATGGAGAATTGGCAACAACGTTGGTCGGCCTGAGATACAGAAGTTTGTTGGGGCTTTGGCTGGACAAGGTGCGAAGAAAGGTATCTTCATTACTACGTCAAGATTCTCCAGAGATGCTATTGATTATGCTCCGAAGAATGATACCAAAATTGTTCTTATCGACGGAGAGCAACTAGCTCAGTTGATGATCGATTACAGCATTGGTTGCACTTCTCATCAAGTGTACGAAATCAAGAAGATCGATGCAGACTACTTTGACGAAGAGTAAAACCGGGCTCAACTCCAAGGTCAAGGGACATAGTCGTTTTTAACGTTAGTGATCAAGTATGAATATTTTTTTTAGACAACCAGTTTGCTCGCGACATTTGTCTCAAACCGGTACATAGTTACTAGGTCGTTGCATGCGTCCACACTTTCTCATCGCCGCACATCGAGGCGGAGATCTTTGCATAGAAGATCATCGAATGCTCATGCGATGGGCTCGATTGTGCGTGGAACATGTGATTCCTCGTGTCTCAGGACCACTTGATAAACGTGTGCTCGACGCCATTCGCGTCGCAAAAGAGTGGGAAATAGGAGGTTGTGCTACTGGTGTCGCGATGAAAGCATCGGTAGCTGCGCATGCAGCTGCGCGTGAGTCTGACTCTGAGATCTCCAAAGCTGTTGCGCGCGCATCTGCGCATGCTGTTGCCACGGCACACATGGCAGATCACGCTCTGGGTGGAGCTCTCTATGCACAAGTAGCGCACCAAAAGATGCAACAATCAGCATTGACAGAGCAAGAATGGCAGATCGAAGAACTTAGGATGCTGCTTCCTTCTCTTGCAGACCTTGTGTGCAAGGAACTTGCACGGAAGAGAATACACTTTGTTGCTCTAAGAGAGTAAGGAGCTTCACGGACTTGTGGATCATGCAAGGCCGCTGCCAACAACACGGAATGAAATGGTTGTTATCAGCCTACTAAAGAAATCACAGTAAAAATCAGTAGGCAGCAAACGAGTCTTAAGCGGAAACGGAAGGTTCCATTTGAACGACTCGTCCGACCAACGCCGCAGCATTGCCACTTTCGATACGTACATGAATGAGATCGCCGACGATATAGTCTGCCTGTTCATTGTGAGGAAAGATGACGATCTTGTTTGAGTCGGAGCGGCCGCGCCACTCAGATCCGGATTTCTTACTTGGACCCTCAACGAGCACTTCCAGTGTGTTCCCGATTTCGGTACGGTTTACTGCATCTGCAATACGACGTTGTTGTTCGATGATCTCGGTAAGACGACGAGTCTTGACATCTTCAGGAACATCATCTCCCATCTTCCAAGCTTTGGTGTTCTCACGTGCGGAGTAGTTATACATGAAAGCACCTTCATAGCGCACTTCGCGCATGAGTTGCATCGTCAACTGATGATCTTCTTCAGTCTCAGTGCAGAATCCCACGATGATGTCGGTTGTCAAAGCACAGTCTGGCATTGCCTTCCGAATAGCTCGAATGCGCTCGAGATAATGCGCCGCAGTATAATTGCGATTCATGAGTTGAAGGATGCGGTCAGAACCACTCTGCACGGGCAAGTGGATGTACTTGCAAATATTCTTGTGCGCAGCCATCGTGGCAATGAGCTTATCACTCATGTCATAGGGATGCGATGTGGTATAGCGAATGCGCATGGTGGGAACAGCACGTGCGCAGGCATCAAGCAAGTCTGCGAAGTCGCTGTTTGACTCTTCGTCGAGATACGAATTGACGTTTTGTCCAAGGAGTGTGACTTCTTTAAAGCCTTGCTCATCCAATTGCTTCAGCTCATCCACGATGCCATTCATGGCACGCGAGCGCTCACGTCCACGAGTAAATGGCACAACACAGAAGGTGCAGAACTTATCACAACCGCGCATGATAGATACCCATGCGCTTATGCCCTCAGTGCGTAGAGGAATGACGTCATCATAAGTTTCAACGCGTGAAAGTTTCACAGCGATGCCTTGCGAACCTGCAAGTGCGTTCTCGATAAGTTCTGGGACGCGACGGTATTCATCGGGACCAACGACGAGGTCGACTAAACCTTGTTCCGACAAGAGATTGTCGCGCAGACGCTCAGCCATACACCCAAGAATTCCTACAACCAAGTCGTGATTCTTCTTCTTATAGTGTCGTATATGCTTCAGTCGATCATGTATCTTCTTCTCAGCGTTGTCGCGAATAGCGCAAGTGTTGATGAGAATAACGTCGGCATTATCGGGCACATCCGTAACCTCATAGCCATGCTTGTGCATCACACCACTGACAATCTCGCTATCACTAAGATTCATCTGACAACCATAGGTCTCAACATAGATCTTACGTCCGAGACTTTGCTCAGCAACAGAAGGCGCTTGTTCGCCAAGAATTGGTAGATCGAGATTCATATTCAGTTGGTGGTTGATCACTGACATGCTACGTCGCCATTGACATTTCACGCTGAAAAACGCGCGAAGTCAGTGATAGTATCGTCGTCAGACTCGCAAAATACAACAAAAAAAGAGCCGCTGTGGGCGGCTCTTGATGACTGTACTGGCTTTCTATTTCGGACTTAATTGCCCAAAACTACACGCTGCGAGACCTTTTCGCCGGCATCTGTTGTGATGCAGAGCAAGTAGAAGGTTGGGGCATGTTGGTTGGCGTTTTGAACTTGCAATGGGATGACGTGTTGTCCTGGGGTGTAAGAACCGCCTTTTTCGATTTCTGCAACAACACGACCCGCGATATCATAAAGAGCCACCCGCATCATTCTAGTTTCCTTCAAGGTGATACGAACCCGAGTATCCGAACTCAATGAGCCGAGGATCTCAGTGTCTTCAATAGCTCCGTTGGATGTACTACAGAAGCTCATGTACCGGCATCCTCTGTACGAATCCTGCAACTCACGGAGTGCCTCAGCATTTCCTTGCTCCGCCCGAACCTGCAATGCTCGTTCGCGTGGAAGGGCATTGAGAAATTCTGGTGTTGGGTAGTACAGCAGGTAGAATGGTTTAACACCATCTGGGTGAACAACAACAGTAACACAACTATCCTTGTACAAGGCCATACGAACAGGATCTGCATTGACTTTGCCTGAACTGTTTACTGCAACATCACAGAACTCTAAAACCGAGCCATCCGCACGTACAATGAACATTGGGCGGAAAGGTACTTTTGCGTTATACGCAGGGTCAACAGTTTTCATGTTGCCACCTTCTGCGTCTATATGAATGTCATCTTCTGTTGCAGACAAGTACCGCAAGTAGCGAAGGCTCGGGTTGTTTATTGATGAGCCATCGTAAAACATGACCTTGTTAGCGGATTTTACTATTCCTAACGCAGTGAGAAAAGTATCTGCTACAAGTGCATTCCGACTGTTAAGATCAATTGGCGGAAGGGCTTTGCGTTTTGAAGCTATGCCTGTGCCGATGAGGCGTGTACCAGTGGCAACGCTATTCGGTTTCCACTTCATGGCATCGCAGCCAATAGGTTCACCAAGTACAAGTTTACCAGAAATCGAGGAGTCAGTGGACAAGCCGCCGTTATCTGCACTTTGTTTTAAGAAGCTACCTGCGCGGACAATTGTCATTGAGGTACTTGTGCTCGGGTTCTTGCTTGTCGTGTCCACCCCCGCAACTTTAACTGCCTCAGGAGCAGTCGAAGTAGTACTGCAACCGCTCTTTACTGCATGCGTTTGCACTGAAGGTCCAAGAGCAAGTGTCTTAGGAACTGCTTGAGGATGAGGAAAAAGCGTTGCGGGTGCAACTGGTGTAGGGTTCTGCAGAAGGATAGTGCTAAGTCCAACAGCAGCGAGTGCTGCGCCTATTGTCATAAGATATTTTCCTGTATTGTGAGAAAAGTTGAGGTGGATTCGCGTGAGCAACGACGCGTCTGCAGCCCGCAGGAGATCACGCTTTGTATGTAATTCTGTATAACTCGTCTGTTCCAGCGACGCCTCGCGAAAGAGTTGCTGGACTTTATTGTCGGATGTATTCAATGGTGTTTTCATGGCAATGATGTACTAATTGCTTCTGATTCTATATGTGGAGCTGTCTTGACACTACTTGATTCACGCAGTACTTGCGCTTTGCTCTGCTCAGCTTCGCTCATGAGATCAGCTAATTGAGTGCGGGCACGAAGCAAACGAGACTTTACTCCCGAAAGTGTTCCGCCCTGGATTTCTCTGATCTCCTCCAGGCTTAGGTCTGAGATTTCAAACAACACGAGCGTTTCACGCAGTTTTGGACGTAACTCAGCTAACATTGTGTGTAGGAGTGTGATGTCAGTCGCCGTATCTGGTCCAACATGATCAGAGCTCAACTCAGGCATCTCATCCGGACTTGTCAGCTGCACTTGCTTTGCCTTCTTCGCCATGCCCCAAGCAACTCTGCGAGCAACCCGAAAGCAGTAGGCGCGGAAAGCGCTTTCATCACGAAGGTGCTCAAAACGTTGGTAGACTCGAAACACGGTTTCGCTCATAATCTCATCTACGACATCACGATCTCCACGAGTAAGCGCTCGGATGAAGCGCCACAAGCGATCGCGCGTGGAAGCGAATAAATCAAGGAAGCGTTGTTGGCGCTGCTGATGTGTATCGTTTTGAGTATGGTCCATGCCTATTGCGTTCTGCCCTTCACTCTGAGGTAGTGTTGAGTGCGCGCCAAAAAGTTTCATGCTGGCATGAAGAAAGGAGGGTGGAGTGGATTTTGTAAGCTGCGGGTCAGAGGGCAAAATGTGAGCAAATGCGCCAATCGAGGCAAAAAGGCGGCAATTCTAGCGCTCTTCTTCCCACTTTTCCATCAACATGCGCAATCTCATTTTGCCTCGATCGCTGAGTGCGTGTGCGCTGACGGATTGCTCTCCCTGCTCGTTCGTGCTGTACTGCACATCTAGATATCCGTCCTGGACCAGTTCTTTCAAGACGTAGGGGTACTCATCCCGAATGTCGTGTTTATCAATCTCTTTGAACTTGCCGCCGCTTTTCTCATTGAGAATAAAAAGGGCTGTCTTTTCGCGAATATTCATTGCTTTTGTGCTCCCTTGTTCATGAAGTGTCTTTTCTTCATGCATCGCCCTTCGGGCGCTGCCGTAGCCAATAGTGGTCTAAAATACGCTCGTTTTTGCTCAGATACACATAGGGGCGCTCTATGATGCTTGTAAGTAGTGCAGAGGCGTAGAAGAAAGCTTCAATCTCGGCTCTGCGCGGCTCGATAGAGAGAGTGAGAGATGTCCAGAGTAGCTAGCAATGAGATTTTATGAATATGCAGATTTCTAAAGCGATATTTGCTGACGGGGATAATTAACGGCAATTGCGCTCACGACGGTTGAGGAAGCACGCGAAGCGTGCGCGCTGAAGAAAAATCTAATGAAGACGTGGAGTCAAGATCCACCTACATTCCGGGAGTTGAATAGTGGACGATGCAAAGGAACTTGAGGCGATTGAGCAAGCGCGTCTGTTGAACGCAACAGCAGAGTATGCTAAAGCCGAGCTTATCTGTCGGGCTGGTTTAGAAAACTCGCAGCTATCATTGGCGAATAAAACACAGTGGCAACTAATCCTTATTGAGTCACTTCGACGTCGTGGTCTTATTCAAGAAGCCCTCCCACTTGCTCAAGAAGTGTTCGAATGGTCTGGCGTGACAGGTATCCCGCGAGATCGCGCAATGGCACTCTCTTATCTTGCCAACCTCCACTACTTTCTTGGGGCTTTTTCGAGTGCTATCGACTGCTACACACTGGCAATTCAGCTCTTTGAATCCATCAATGATACAGAACGTTTGGCAGTCGTCACGAGCAACCTTGCTGTCGTTTTTACCGATACTGCACAACATGATAAAGCCTTGGAGTATTATCAAAAGGCTCTGAATATTCTAGCACTAGGTACGAATGACGAGGCGAAAGCAAATACCATAGGCAACATTGGTAATGTATACATGAATCTTGGTGATTATGCCAAAGCTCTTGATGCATACACTGAGGCATATGAGTTGCATCATCAGGCTGGACGTGATGCTGAAGCGTCAATCTTCCTCGGGAACATCGGAAACGTGTATGCAACTGTGTCGGATTATACCAAAGCGCTCGACTACTACCATCAGACTTTGCGCATACACGAGTCGATTGACGACAGCGCAAGCATTGCTCGCATTGTCGGTAATATTGGCATCGTCTACCTTGAGCTGAAGATGTTCGACAAGGCTCTAGAGTTTTACGAGAAAGCGCTGGCTATACATAAGCACATAGGCGATGCCGCCGGAGAAGCACGTGTGTTGGGAAACATGGGTACTGTGTATCAGAGTCTTGCACAGCCAGAGAAGTCTATAGAGTGTTTGCTCGAAGCGAAAGCCATGAACGAAGAGATCGGCAATCCGGATGGTGTTGCCGATATGGTAGGGAGTTTAGGCATCAGCTATCGTGATGCCGGAGACTTTGAGAAAGCTCTCGAATGCACAATACAAGGCATTGCATTGCATGAAGCGCTTCGCGCTCGATCTGACGTCGCAATTGGCAAGAGTCACTTAGCAACCTTGTATAGCACAGCAGACACGGACTACTACGATCCGGACAAGTCAGAGTTGTTGTTGAAAGAGGCGATAGAGGTGTGTACGGAACTTGGGACAACCAATCTGAGTTCTGGGATGTACGCAAAGTTGGCAGACCTCTATCAGCAGACATCTGAATGGGAGAAATGTGTGAGTGCTTTGCGTATGCATCAAGAGCTGCAATCACAACTACAAACCGAAGACGCCGCCAACCGAGCACTGCAGCATGATAGTCAACGAAAGCTGGAAGATTCAGAGCGAGATAGAAGAGTGAAGTTAGCACGCTTCCAAGAGCAAGAGAAAGTTCTGAACAACATCCTTCCTGAAAACATAACTCTTCGCCTGATTAAAGGTGAGAAGACCATCGCAGATCACTTCGATTGCGTGAGCGTGCTCTTCATGGACATCGTCGGTTTTACTCCACTAGCCTCAAGTGTCTCAGCACAAGAGCTGGTCCTCCTTCTCAACACAATCTTCTCCGCTGCGGACGCAGTCATGCGAGAGTTTGGATTGGAGAAGATTAAAACCATTGGTGATGCCTACATGGCGGTGGCTGGTGCGCCTCATGTACAAGATGATCATGCCTATCGCGCAGCCAAGGCTGCGCTCGGGCTACGCGATGCTATGCAGCATACCTTCCAAACATTTCCAGAGACCCATGGAAATGCAGAGTGGACGCAACTGATTCCTAAAGTGAATGTGCGCATTGGTGTGCACTGCGGACCAGTAGCTGCAGGTGTTGTAGGCGAGATAAAGTTCCTTTATGATTTGTGGGGCGATGCCGTGAATACGGCTGCGCGGATGGAGAGTCATGGGCAAGCAAGAAGGGTACATGTCTCGCACGACTTTATGTGCGAGGTACTAACGCAGCAACCAAAGCTACATGAGTTGAGCTTTGAGGACCGTGGAGAGATGGAGATAAAAGGTAAGGGGATGATGCGGACATATTTCTTGGAGAGAGCATGACGCTCGATGACCTAAAAAGCCAACTAACACAAGCCGAAGTCGCCGAAGACATAGGTAACTACGACGAAGCAGAGCGTCTCTCGCAACAGATACTAGTTGAACTGTCAAGCGGTGGATATGCAGACCTTACAGACTCTGAACGTTCAGCCTTAGGAGCCGGAGCAACCTGTATGCTAGGTGTTGTTAGCTGGCGACGAGGAGCCTACACACCAGCACTAGAACAACTTTATGCCGCACTTCACATCAGCCAACAGGTGAGAGATAATGCAGGTGCTGCCAAAGTTCTTGGCTGTATTGGCACCGTGTATTGGAGTCTCAACGACTACTCGAAAGCACTTGAGTTTTATAGCGACTCTCTGTCTATAGAGTTAGAACTAGGCAACGAGTCGGGAATAGCAAAGCAACTCGGTAGTATCGGCTTATTGCACTGGAATCTTTGTGACTATTCGAAGGCTATGGAGTATTACGTAGAAGCTCTTCGCATAGACGAGGAACTAGGCAATAAGCGGGGCGTTGCGCGACATCTTGGCAACATCGGCAATGTGCATTGGAGCTTCTCCGACTATCCTAAGGCTTTAGAGTTTTACTCCAGAGCTTTGAGCATAGATGAAGATTTATGCAATGTGTCGGGTGTAGCTATTTGGCTTGGCAATATAGGCAATGTATATATGAAGCTATGCAACTACTCGAAAGCACTGGAGTATTGCGGCAAAGCTTTGGATATAGAGCAACAATTGGGCAATAATGCTGGAGTAGCGACATGGCTCTCCAACATCGGCAATGTGCATATGGATCTCAGCGACTATTCGAAAGCCCTCACATACTATACGATGGCCTTGCGTATGGAACAAGAGATAGGTAACAAGGCTAGAGAAGCTATGTGGTTAGGCAACATAGGTAATGTGCACTTGAGTTTATCTGACTATTCAAAGGCACTTGAGTACTACCTCAAGGTCTTGAGCGTAGACGAAGCCTTAGGAAACAAGCTGGGCATGGCCACATGGCTTGGCAACATTGGACTGGTGTACTGGTATCTCTCGGACTACCCAAAGGCATTAGAACAATACATCAGAGCGCTGAACTTATGCGAGGAGATCGGCAATGTTTCAGGGGTGGCAACTTACCTCGGAAACGTTGGCGGAGTGCTCATGGGACTCGGTGATTATGAGATGGCGGAAGATTACCTGAGCCGTAGCTTATATGTGCGAGAGCAGCTTGGCGTGAAATCGGAACTTGGCGAACTTAAAGCTATACTTGGCGAACTCTACGCAATCGATGCTAACCCAAACCGTGATTTTGCTAAGGCGGAGACCTTTTTACTGCAATCGATCGCAGTCGCCGAAGAGCTAGGGACGAAAAAATTTGATGCGCATAAGACACTAGCAGAGTTGTATGAGAAGCAAGAACGTTGGGAGGAGGCCTTCTATCAGCAAGGAAAGTACTTCACCCTGAAAGAAGAAGTACAGAGCGAAGAAGCAAAGAACGCAGCACAGTTGATGGAACAGCAGAAGCAGATTGCAGAGCGAGAGAAGGAGATTGCAATTGCTAAGGCGACAGCGGCTGCTCAGATGAGTGCAACAACGACATTGTTACATAAAGTTCTGCCGGAGTCAGTCGCCACACGTATGATTAGCGGAGAGGTAGAAATTGCTGACTACTTCACCAATGTATCGATACTTTTCGCCGACATCGCCGGCTTCACTCCCATCTCCGCCGATATGCCCGCTATCATCGTCGTGCGCTTTCTCAACTACGTCTTCGGCGAATTCGATCGCATCATCAAGAAACACGGCTGCGAGAAGATAAAAACTATAGGTGATGGATATATGGCAATTGCAGGCGCACCACTTGAATGTGCCGACCATGCTGAGCGTCTTGCTGCTGCTGCACTCGAAATGCAAGAAACGATCACCTTGCCCGAGTCCATTCGTGAATACATGCCTAGTGGTGTGAAACTTGGTGTGCGTATAGGCTTGCATACTGGTTCAGTGGTAGCAGGAGTGATTGGAGAGGAGCGTTTTGTGTATGATATCTATAGCGACGCTGTGAACACCGCAGCGCGCATGGAGAGTCATGGTGAAGAGAACAAGATTCATGTTTCAAACGACTTCTTCCGTCACCTACAGAACAGGTTTGCTATGACGAAAAACACGACCCATGGTTTTGTATTTGAGAAGCGTGGGGAGATGGAGATAAAGGGTAAGGGGATGATGCGGACTTACTTTCTGGAGAAAGCATGAATAGCACAGAACTGCACGAGTTGCTAATAGAAGCCGAAGAAGCTGAAGCGCAGAGCAACTACGAAGTAGCCGAAGGTCTGTCACTACAGATAGTCTCAGCTCCTTCAGACACAAGAACAGAGTCTACCGTTGTAAAGGCAGGCGCTGCGCGACTGCTGGGTGTGATTTCGTGGAGACGTGGAGACTACCCGAAGGCACTTGAGTATCTTAACATAGCACTCAAGCAGTGTGAAGAAGTATCAGATACATCTGGCATTGCAAGGGCAAGCGGCAACATCGGTACGGTATACTGGAGTCTATCAGATTATGAGAAAGCACTCGAGTACTTCAACAAAGCGATGAGCACGTATGAAGAACTTGACAACAACCGTGGCATCGCTGCAACCCTTGGTAACATCGGATCTGTGTACCTTAGTCTATCAGATTATCCAAAGGCATTGAGATATCTCAACAATGCACTACTCCTAAATGAAGAGCTTGGCGATAGTGCAGGCATTGCAACGAATAGCCTCAATATCGGTATAGTACACTGGCACCTCACAGACTATGCAAAAGCTCTAGAATACCTCAGTAAATCTCACTCCCTAAACGAGGCGCTTGGCAATAAGGTAGGCATTGCAATTGGTCTTGGCAACATGGGTGCAGTCTACGCCAATCTCGAAGACATCACGAAATCCCTAGAGTACAATAGTAAAGCGTTAGCATTACATGAGGAGCTTGATAACAAAGCGGGCATTGCGTTTAGTCTTAGTAACATTGGCAGTCTCTGTGTGAAGCAACAAGACTACGACAGAGCACTCGAACTATACATGCGGAGTCTCAACATTGAAGACGAACTAGGACTGCGATCTGAGGCAGCAGAAACGAGAATATCCCTTGGCAGCCTCTACACGACAGAGAATTGGTCTGGATGTGATCTCTTAAAAGCCGAACAGCTTTTACTAGAATCACTTGCTATTACTGAAGAGCTTGGCACAAGGAAATACGAAGCCCATCAATTGCTTGCGGACTTGTACGAGCGTCAAAAGCGCTGGCAGGACTTTGCCAATCACATTAAAAAGTACCAGAAACTAAAAGATGAAGTCCAAGGTGAGGAGACAAAGAAGTCTGCTTGGCAGATGGAACAGAGCCGACGAATTGCTGAAAGAGAAAAGGAGATCGAGATCGCCAAAGCCTTAGTCGACGCAAGGATGAACGCCACCTCAACTCTGCTATATAAAGTGTTGCCAGAATCCGTGGCGACGCGCATTATAGAGGGTGAAGAAGATATTGCTGACTACTATCCGCAGGTCTCCATCCTCTTTGCCGACATTGTGGGCTTCACTCCCATCTCTGCCGATATGCCCGCCATCATCGTTATACGCTTCCTCAACTATGTTTTTGGCGAGTTCGACCGAATTGTCAAGAAACATGGTTGTGAAAAGATCAAAACTATAGGTGATGGATATATGGCTGTGGCTGGTGCACCTGTAGAATGTGCCGATCATGCTGAGCGCCTGGCAGCAGCAGCTCTCGAAATGCAAGACACTATTAGCTTGCCTGAGTCCATCCGAGAGTATATGCCTAATGACGTGAAGCTTGGTGTGAGAATCGGACTACATACCGGTTCAGTAGTAGCAGGAGTCATTGGTGAAGAGCGATTTGTGTATGATATCTACAGCGACGCGGTGAACACCGCAGCGCGCATGGAGAGTCACGGTGAAGCGAACAAGATTCACGTGTCGAACGATTTCTTTCGTCACTTGCAGAACAGGTTTGCCATGACAAAGAACACGACACATGGTTTTGTGTTTGAGAAGCGTGGGGAGATGGAGATCAAAGGGAAGGGGATGATGCGCACCTACTTTTTGGAGAAGGTATGACTTTCGAAGAACTACAGGAGCTTCTCCGGCGCGCTGCAGCTGAAGAACAGAATGCAAACTTCACAGAAACTGAACAATTGGCAGTCCAAGCGATTGCAGCAATGGATTCAGTGATTGCATCTGCAGGTGCAATCGACCAAGCTGACCGTGTCCAAAGTTTGCGCTCAGAAGCACTGGATCTCATTGGTCTAGTGAAATCTCGAACAGGGAATAACATCAAGGCAATCGAGTACTGCCAGGAAGCCTTGCAAATAGCAGAAGCCTCTCATGATCGCAGACAAATTGCCAGAATTTCTAATACACTCGGCACCATATACCTAAGACAATCATGCTACGCTCAAGCCCAGGAGAACTTCTCTCGTGCCATACACATTTATGAAGAACTGCGAGATAAAGCGGGCGTTGCTCGAGTCATGGGTAACCTCGGCAATGTGTATTTCGCCTTGTCTGACTTCTCTGTTGCCCTAGATTATTACTCGCGCGCTCTGGCTACACACGAAGAAGTAGGCGACAAGTCAGCTATGGCCGACGTCATGGGCAACATCGGTTCTGTGTATGCCTCTTTGTCGGACTACACTGTGGCCCTTGAATACTTCACCCGTACTCTCGCCTTGGATGAAGAAGTTGGTAATACAGCAGGAGCGGCACAAGTGTTGGGTAACATCGGTATCGTGCACCGCTTGTTATCGAACTACACAGGAGCACTCGAATACTACAATCGTGCTCTGCACATCCACGAAGAAGTGGGCAATAAAGCATCAGAGGCACTCGTAACAGGCAACATCGGGAAACTGTATTTGTATGTTGCCGATTATCCCCTTGCCTATGAATACCTCATGCGAGCTTTGAGCCTGCAAGAGAAGCTGGGCCAGAAGTTGATGATTTGTACGTCGAAAGAGTCGCTTGGTGAGCTCTTCACCATGCAGGCGAATCCCAATTACGACGAGGCAAGGGCAGAGCAATTACTACTGGAAGCAGTTGCTATACACGAGGAGCTTGGGACGAGGAATTTCACCTTGCACAAAACTCTTTCTGAATTGTATGAAGGTCAGGGGCGATTAGCGGAATCTCTTCGTCATTTGAAGAAGTACCAACAAATCAAAGATGAAGTCCAAAGTGAGGAAGCAACCCGGAGTGCAGCTCTTTTGGAGCAGAACAAAGAAATTGGTAGACGCGATAAACAGCTCAGCGTTGAACGCGCTGAAGCGCAATCAATGCAAAAAGTACTTCATCAGGTGCTCCCAGTAAGTATTGCCAGCCGTCTTATGCGAGGCGAAAAAATTGCGGACTATTTTCAAAACGTGTCTATCCTTTTCGCCGACATCGTCGGCTTCACTCCCATCGCCTCTCGCATGCCTGCCAAAGCAGTCTTGGCCTTCTTGAACTATGTGTTTGGAGAATTCGACCGCATGGTAAGCGATTGCGGTTGCGAGAAGATAAAGACAATAGGAGATGGTTACTTAGCGGTCGCTGGCGCGCCCGTTTCGTGCGAGGATCATGCCGAGCGAATAGCGAGGCTTGCCATAGAAATGTCGAAAGACATCATCCTACCCGAGGAGATAAGAAAAACCCTTCCCAAAGGTGCTCAGTTTAGTTTGCGCATTGGCATTCATACTGGCCCCTGCTTCGGCGGAATCGTAGGTGAGAATCGCTTCGTCTATGACATCTACTCCGACGCCGTGAACCTGGCTGCTCGAATGGAAAGCCATGGAGAACCGGGCAAAATTCATATCAGCGACGAGTTCTGTTTCCACCTTCAAAACCGTATGGATATGACGGGTGAAGACTTCGGTGGAATTCGATTTGATGAGCGTGAGGAAATGGAGATTAAGGGTAAGGGGATGATGCGGACGTATTTCCTGGAGATACCATGAGCGACAAAGTAAAGTTAAAAGTTCTTGCGTCTTTTCATAACCAGCTTGGTGCGGCTATAGAAGCCGAAGCACTCGGTAACTACGACGAGGCTGAACAATTATCACGGCAGATACTGTCGTCACTGTCGAGTCTTGGTAAAGCAGAACAAGCACTGGAAGAATGTATCACATTGCAGGCAGATACAAATCGCATGCTTGGAGTCGTCTCTTTCAGACGCGCCAACTACTCTGAAGCACTTGGATATCTACAGTCTGCAGTGCAGTTAGGAGAACAGATTCGTGACAATGCAGGAATAGCCAGAAGCCTGAACATCATTGGCAATGTGCAAAGCGGTCTGTCCGAAAACGCAAAGGCACTAGAATGTTACGGCAAGGCTTTGAGTATAGCAGAAGAACTAGGGGATAAGCGGACTATAGCCATTTGTCTGAGCAACATCGGCTTTGTGCACAGTTCTTTATCTGACTACAACAAAGCACTGAAGTATTACACAATGGCACTTGGTCTCGCAGAAGAGTTAGGCAACAAGTCTGGAGTTGTGGCATGTCTGAGTAACATCGGGATAGTGTACGGCCATCTGTCCGACTTCTCGAAGGCTCTAGAGTATTACGCAATGGCTCTGGATGTGGCAGAAGAGACTGGCAACAAACTGGGGGTTGCATCTCTCCTTAGCAACATTGGTGTTGTGTACGTGAATCTCTCTGACTTCCCGAAAGCTCTCGAGTACTATGCGAAAGCTCTTAGCTTAGCTGAAGAGTTAGGCGACAAGTTGGGAGAATCTATACAGTTCGGCAACATCGGAAATGTGCACTTTCGTCTGTCCGATTACGCGAAAGCTCTCGAGTTCTACGAGAAGGCACTACGCTTAGATAAAGAGTTAGCAAACACAGCTGGGATATCAAGACATCTTGGCAACATCGGTATTGTGTACAGTAATCTCGGCGAATACCCTCAGGCATTGGAGTATTATAATACAGCGCTGAGCTTAACAGAAGAGCTAGGCGACAGGACGGGAGTGACAAAGCACTTGGGCAACATCGGCTCTGTGTACGCAGAACTCGGAGACTACGCGCAGGCACTGTTATACTACGTCAGAGCCATGAACCTATGTGAAGAGTTAGGTGACAGGGCTGGAGTAGCAGGACTTCTGGGTGGCATAGGCGATGTACACAGGAAACTCTTTGACTATGCGAAGGCTCAAGAATACATAGAACGGGCTTTGAAATTGCAGGAAGAACTAGGGATGAAGTCAGAGGTTGGAGAAATCAAAGCAATGCTTGGCGAGCTCTACGCAAGTGATGCTAATCCAAAGCGCAATGAGTCGCAAGCCGAAGCTTATTTGTTAGATGCGATCTCTGTAAGTCAGGACTTAGGAACAAAGACATACCAAGCACACAACACTCTGGCAGATTTGTATGAGAAGCAGAAGCGCTGGGAAGAATCTCATTATCATTTGGGAAAGTACTTCAGGCTGAAAGAGGAAGTACAGAGCGAAGAAGCTCGAAAGAAAGCTCGGCTGTTGGAGCAACAAAAGCAGATAGCTGAGCGGGAAAAAGAGATAGCCATCGTTAAAGCAACTGCAGATGCGCAAATGAGTGCAACGACTGCCTTGTTATACAAAGTGTTACCGCAAACCATTGCCGCTCGCCTTATCAAGGGAGAGAAAGTTGCCGACTATTTCCGCGACGTTTCTGTACTCTTTGCTGACATCGTAGGCTTCACTCCCATAGCCTCTCGCATGCCTGCCAAATCAGTTCTTGCTTTTCTGAACTATGTCTTCGGTGAGTTTGACCGTATCATGGAACGCAATGGATGTGAGAAGATCAAAACAATGGGTGACGGTTACCTTGCAGTAGCTGGTGCACCACTTGAGTGCTCAGACCACGCCGAGCGTATTACCAGGGCGGCACTCGAAATGATGGGTGATATTATTCTGCCTGATGAGATACGAAAGACCATTCCTAAGGGCGCAGAGTTTAGCATACGAATTGGCATCCACGTGGGACCCTGTTTCGCGGGTATTGTCGGAGAAAACCGTTTTGTTTATGACATTTACTCTGATACTGTAAACGTAGCAGCCCGCATGGAAAGTCACGGCGAAGCAGGCAAGATCCATGTAAGCGATGAGTTTTGCTTCCACCTTCAAAACAGAATGGACGCAACGGGTGAGAACTTTGGTGGAATTCGTTTTGATGAGCGGGAGGAGATGGAGATCAAGGGTAAGGGGATGATGCGGACGTATTTTCTGGAGAAAGTATGACACATGAAGAGCTACAAAATCAACTCAGTCAAGCCGAGGCAGACGTGCAATTCGGCAATTATGGCGAAGCAGAACGACTATTGCAACAGATGCTCTTGTCTCTGTCGAACTCGGGCAAAGAAGAACAAGCGTGGACAGAATCTAGGATTCTCAAGGCAGGTGCGACTCGTTTGCTTGGTGTGGTTCGTTGCCGACGCGGAGACTACCTGCAGGCGCTAGAGATTCTGCAGTCTGCACTACAAACGAGCTTGGAAGTTAACGATCAAGCTGGCGTAGCAAAGACCCTCGGCCACATAGGCATTGTGTACTGGTTTCTCTGTGATTACCCGAATGCACTAGAGTATCACACCAAGGCGATGAGTATCGCAGAAGAACTTGGCGATACGTTTGAAGTAGCTACACATCTCGGCGACATCGGTCTTGTGCATTGGCATTTGTTCGACTACACGAAAGCTCTTGAATGTTATGGTAAAGCTTTACGCCTTGTCGAAGGGCTTGGCAGCAAGTCAGGAGTTGCAAGGCATTTGGGCAACATCGGCAATGTCTACCGAGATATGTCAGATTATCCGAAAGCTCTGGAGAATTATAGCAAAGCTCTCAGCCTTGACGAAGAGCTCGGCAACAAGCCGGGAATAGCGAAAGCCCTAGGCAGCATCGGCAATGTATACGGTTTTCTCTCCGACTTCCCGAAAGCTCTGGAGTACTACAGTAGAGCCCTAAGCCTATCTGAAGAGCTCGGCAATAGGTCTGGAGTAGCAATATGGCTCGGCAATATCGGTATTCTCTACATGCATCTCGCCGACTACCCTAAAGCTCTAGACTACCTTTGGAAAGCGGTGAGCCTTGACGAAGAGTTGGGGAACACGTCGGGTGTTGCGAGACATCTAGGTAGCATTGGGAATATACACGTCAATCTAGCCGACAACGCGAAGGCACTGGAGTATTTGGGAAAGGCCCTAAATCTACACGAAGTGTTAGGTAATAGGTCTGGTGTAGCGGCTACCCTCGGTAACATCGGTATTGTTTACAATGAATGTTCTGACTACTCGAAGGCCCTAGAGTGTTACAGGAAAGCATTGAGCCTAGATGAAGAAGTAGGCAATAGGTCGGGAGTTGCAAGTCATCTGGGCAACATTGGAATTCTGCACATGGATCTGAGCGACTACACAATCGCACAAGAATACCTTGAGCGTAGTTTATGTTTACGTGAAGAACTGGGGATGAAGTCAGAGGTCGGAGGAATCAAAGCTTCGCTCGGACAGCTGTACGCGAGCGATGCGAACACAAACCGCGATGAGTCAAAGGCGGAAGCCCTATTGTTGGAGTCCATCGAGATAGGCGAAGAGCTTGGAACGAAGAAATTTGCCGCACATAAAGTGCTGGCAGATTTGTATGTGAAGCAGAAGCGCTGGGAAGATGCATACCGTCATCAAGGAATGTACTTCAGACTGAAAGAAGAAGTGCTGAGCGAAGAAGCTAAGAAAAAAGCTCATCTCATGGAACAGCAGAAGCAGTTAGCTGAGCGCGAGAAAGAGATAGCTATTTCTAAGGCAGCAGCAGATGCACAGATGAGTGCAACGACGGCATTGCTGTACAAAGTTCTTCCTGAATCTGTTGCCACTCGCATGATAAACGGTGAGCCTGAGATTGCCGATTACTTTACCAACGTCTCCATCCTCTTCGCCGACATAGCTGGATTTACCCCCATCTCAGCCGACATGCCAGCCATCATCGTGGTCCGCTTCCTCAACTACGTCTTCGCTGAGTTCGACCGCATTATCAAAAAACATGGCTGCGAAAAAATTAAAACCATTGGTGATGGCTACATGGCTATCGCCGGAGCACCAATAGAATGTGCTGATCATGCAGAACGTTTAACAGCTGCAGCGATTGAAATGCAAGAGACCATTAGCTTGCCAGAGTCAATACGTGAATATATGCCAAGCGACGTCAAACTCGGAGTGCGCATTGGCCTGCATACCGGGTCTGTTGTTGCCGGAGTCATAGGGGAGGAACGCTTTGTATATGACATCTACTCGGACGCTGTGAATACTGCCGCACGAATGGAGAGCCATGGCGAAGAGAACAAAATTCACGTATCGAATGACTTCTTCCGTCACTTGCAGAACAGGTTTGCGATGACGAAGAACACGACACATGGACTTGTGTTTGAGAAGCGTGGGGAGATGGAGATTAAAGGGAAGGGGATCATGAGAACCTATTTCTTGGAGAATTCATGACACGCGATGAACTAGAAAACCTCTTCTCTGCAGCAGAACAAGAAAAGAACCTCGGTAATTACGCGGTCGCAGAAGCACTTGGAGCAGAGGCTCATCAATCGGTGTATACCGCAACCTCCACTTCTGCGGAAGAGAGAGTTCAGCTCGACGCACGTCACGCTATACTCGTTGCAACCATCGCTTTTCGTCGAGGTGACTTCGAGCGCGCGCTTGAACTGAATGAACATGCATGCAAGCTCAGTGAGTCGATTGGCGACGTTGTTGCTGCCGCACGAGCGTACCTTGGGATGGGAAGCACTCATGCACGCAGAGGTGATGCAAGTCTCGCCCTGGAGCACTTCACTAAGGCACTTGAGATATCTGAGGAGCGGAATGATACACTCTTCGCTGCACGAGCGTTAGTGAACATCGGAAGTCTTCACGCTATCATGAGCAACGGTGAACTATCACTTGACTTTTACCAACGAGCACTCTCTGTCTATCAGTCTATTGGTGATCGCTCCAGTATCGCACTCGTAAAAGGAAATATCGGAGGTGCCTATGCTCGAATGGCAGTCTACGATAAAGCCCTTGAGTATTTCTTAGAAGCTCTCCATGAGCACCAGGAGCTCGGCCAAAAGCCACAAGTTGCTGCTAACTACTCGAACGTGGCCATGACCTATGATTCGCTCGGGATGTACGAGAAAGCTCTTGAGACCATAGGTATCGTTCAATCCATGTTCGAAGAGCTTGGTGAGCAATCAAAATTGGCTGGTTCATTTCGCACAGCCGCCAATATTTATTCGAAGTCGAATCAGTTCGACTCCGCGGTAGACTATTTTAACCGTGCTCTTGGAATGTATGTGATCCTCGGACAAAAAGCTGAACTTGCGACGACGCGCGCGGAGCTTGGTCTTGCCTTTGAGAGGGCAGGCCTATATGATCAAGCAATTGAGGCAAATGAACAAGCGATTCAGGAGCTGGAAGAAATCGGCTGGACAATCCAGGCTGCGGGTTATAAAGGTAGCATTGGAGCTATGCTTTCCGATCCAGAATACAGCGGCTTTGATGCTAAGCGCGCTGAAGACCTGATGGTCAGTGCACTTGAAACACTTGGGGAGACAGGCTCGGTCGAGGATTCTCTCAATCTGCACTACAATCTTTCAAACTTGTACGAATATCAAGATCGTCCAGCAGAAGCCTTCGTTCATTTCAAGAAGTTCATCGAGATTGAAAGGAAGATTAATGTAGAAGAGTTGGCAAAACAACAACGTGTGCGTGAGCAAGAAAAGTTGCTTGAAGCAGCCCGCACTCGGGCAATGGAACGGGAAAGTATCCTCAACAACATCCTACCCGAAGAGATAACTGCACGCCTGATCAAAGGTGAGAAACCTATTGCTGATCACTTTGAGAGTGTTAGCTGCTTGTTTATGGACATCGTCGGTTTTACGCCTCTTGCAGCTACAATCACTGCTTCTCAAGTCGTGCATCTTCTGAATGCAATCTTCTCAGCAGCCGACGTGGTCATGCGTGAGTTTGGATTAGAAAAAATCAAAACCATAGGCGATGCCTATATGGCTGTAGCAGGTGCGCCCATTGTTCAAGAAGATCATGCTGAGCGCGCAGCCAAGGCTGCGCTGAAGCTTCTGGATGTGATGAATTCGCTTGTGGTACATTTTCCGGAGAACTATGGTGATCGATCATGGATAGCTGATGTACCCGAGATACAAGTGCGCATAGGTTTACACTGCGGCCCTGCCGCAGCCGGTGTCGTTGGCGAAAACAAGTTTCTCTATGATTTGTGGGGTGATGCGGTGAATACGGCGTCACGAATGGAGAGTCACGGGAAAGCAGGAAGCATACATGTTTCTGAAGAGTTTGTAAACACGCTTTCCAAGAATCCTGCACCGCAAACAGGTGAATTCGAACTCGTGGACAGAGGTGAGGTATTTATCAAAGGAAAGGGAAATATGCGGACGTTTTTCCTACAAAGAGCTCAATAGATAATGAAACATCAACTCCTGAAACTGCTTCTCGATGGAGCTCTTGAAACCGAACGGTTAGAGAACTTCAAGGCATCAACCCCTCTAAGAACTCAGATTGTTGCAGAGCGAGATGCTGACTCTGGCGAGTACACAGTTGTGTGCCGCAACGCAATGATGTTATTCGCTAATGCAGCTGGGCAGACCAGAGGATTCATCATTGACCGCATCCGAGATTCGTCTAACTTTTCGCGACGTACGCAAAAGCACATTGCAATGTCTGAGAAGACAAGGCAGGGTATGCCGTTTATGATTGCAGCCGAGACCGACCTCAAGAGCAAAGGGACGATGCGAAGCTATTTCTTGGAGACTGCATGAAAGATATTCTTGTTCAAACCCACATAGATCAGGCTCGAGAGAAACTGCAACAAGCAAGCGAGCTTTTCAAACTCTCACAGTTTGAAGAAGCACGTGAGTGCGTTCAGGGTGTAGGCACACTACTGGAGCAACACATCGAGCGCGAAGATCTGGGTAGTTGTCTGGACCATGGCTCACAGAAATACACTGTGATCAGTTTGTTGATGACGTACTATCGATTCCTTGGTAATCTCGCCAAGGCAGTCAATGAACACTACCGCTGTCTAGAGTACTACAACCAAGCTTTGGCCTTTTCTCGATCCATTGATGAATCGAGAACGACAGCAGAACTGATCACATTGAATGCAGACGAGCATCACTTTCTCGGCGACTATGTCCAAGCAAAGCTCCTGTATAGTGAAGCTCTTGAGATCTATTCAGAATTGTCAGCTGTCCAGGAAATGGCTGATAGCTTATTGCAATTGGGTATCATGAACTGTTACCTCGGGCAACTGAACGAGGCTATAAACAACTTCGTCAATGCGAAGGGGCTCTACGAAGGTCTGGGTAACGAGCGTGCAGCTACTGGTGCTTTCATCAATATTGGGAACATCTACGGAAAGCTCGAGCAACAAGATAAAGCTCTTGAAATCTATACACAGGCTCGAGCAGTTTTGCAGAAGTTGAATGATAAAGAATACCTAGCCATCGTTACTGAGAATATTGGCGCTATCTACACTCGACAAGGCCAAAGCGAACAAGCGATCGAGTGCTTTTCTGCAGCCTACGACCTCTTTGAAGAACTGGACTCAAAGTCAGCACTTGCTGGAGTTGCAATGAGTTTCGGTGTCACGTACAAGAATCTGGGACTCTTCGACAAGGCGATCCATTACTATATGAGCGCATTGGCAACTGCCGAAGAAATTGGGGATGTTGCGATACAAGAAGACGCTCTGGGTAAAATAGGCGCTCTGTACTCTAACCCCTCCTATCCAGACAAAGATATGGTGCGTGCTGAGCAGTACTTACTCCGTTCACTTGAACTATGTGAGCGTATGGGAGATAAGGAGCGCATCTATGGCACCGAGGAGCTGCTTGCAAAGTTGTATGAATGTCAGGAGCGCTGGGAAGACTTTGCGCGACACTTCAAGAGATTTCATCTGCTAAAAGAAGAATTTCAGAGCGCCGAAGCACGGAAACAAGTTGAGCTCTTCGAACAGCAACGTCAGCTCGCCGAACAAAATCAACAACTCGAAATCGAGCGGACGAAGGCGAGCTCTAACAAGGAACTTCTGCATAAAGTGCTGCCTAGCAGCATTGCAGACCGAATTGTTCAAGGCGAGCGTGTTGCCGACTACTTCCAAAACGTTTCAATTCTCTTCGCCGACATTGTGGGCTTCACACCAATCGCTTCACGCATGCCGGCTAAGGCGGTGCTCGCATTCTTGAACTATATCTTTGGTGCGTTTGATCGCATGACTATTGCCACTGGCTGTGAGAAGATCAAAACAATAGGAGATGGTTACTTAGCGGTCGCTGGTGCGCCCGTCTCGTGCGAGGATCATGCCGAGCGAATAGCGAGGCTTGCCATAGAAATGTCGAAAGACATCATCCTGCCCGACGAGATAAGCAAAACCCTGCCCAAAGGTGCCCAGTTTAGTTTGCGCATTGGCATTCATACTGGTCCCTGCTTCGGCGGAATCGTTGGAGAGAATCGCTTCGTCTATGACATATACTCCGATGCCGTGAACCTTGCGGCTCGAATGGAAAGCCATGGAGCTCCAGGCAAAATCCACATCAGCGACGAGTTCTGTTTCCACCTTCAAAACCGTATGGATATGACGGGTGAAGACTTCGGTGGAATTCGATTTGATGAGCGTGAGGAAATGGAGATTAAGGGTAAGGGGATGATGCGGACGTATTTTCTGGAGAAAGCATGACAGATCCAATGATCCAAACAAGTGTTGAGCAATCTAAAGAATTGCTTAAGCAAGCACAAGTACACTTCGACAATTCGCATCTCAGGGAATCCGAAGCTTGTGCTCTTGCCGCGGCAAGCCTCCTTGAGGCTCATGTAGAACGAAGTGACCTAGGTTCAGAAACGGATTCTCAGTCTCAGAAGTATGATGTTCTAAACACCCATGCTTGGAGTTATCATCGTCTTGCCACAGTACGCAACGCGCTCTCTGAACACAACAGAGCTCTGAAAGACCTCGAAATTGCTCTCGGTTATTGCGAAAGAGTCCAGAATCTTCCACGTAAGGCTGATATTCTTATTGGTATAGGTAGTGCGTATCAGAGGCTTTCAGATTATGCCAAGGCGCATCAGTATTTCGAAGAGTCTTTAGAACTCAACAGAGAACTCAAGAGAACTTCCAGCATAGCTACCTGTCTCAATCACCTAGGCATTGTCTACTATTTTCTCGGGATTCACAACAAAGCACTGGAGTGTTTCTCTGGTGCTTTGGAACTCTTCAGGGAGCTTGGTGAAGAACGCCTTGCAGCTGGATCCATGGTGAATATTGGCAACGTCCATTTAGCACTTTCGCTCCGTGAGAAAGCGTTAGAGTATTTCGAACGAGCGTATACGGTGTTGGATTCCTTAGGAGACAAGCCCTTCAAAGCGAATGTTACTCAGAATATTGGCCTCGTACACTTGGTACAAGAGTCGTATGAAACATCCCTGGAGTATCTCAACAAAGCTCTTGTGCTGTTTGAGGAAGCGGGGTCAAGATCTGGCACAGCACGGTGCACTTTGAACATAGGACTCGTGCACAAGAAACTCGGCCTCTATGAAAAAGCACTAGAGTATTATAGTCGCGCACTGTTGAGCCACGAAGAGCTCGGTGACAGAGCGGGTATAGGTACTGCAACGGGCAATATTGGTTCCTTATTCGCTTCTCCGGACTTTGCCGGATATGATGCGTCCAAAGCCGAGCTGTATCTTCTGAAAGCCATAGCAATTGAAGAAGAACTTGGCGCCAAGCAGCATTTGTTCGAGAGTGAGTTGGCACTATCTGAATTATACGAAAATGAAAAGCGCTGGGAAGATTTTGCAATCCATTTCAAGAAATATCATTCTTTGAAGGAAGAAGTGCAAAGCGTGGAGGCCAGGAAACAAGCGGAAGTACTTGAACAGCAGAGGCAACTATTTGACAGAGAGCAACAGCTCGTCGTGGAGCGAACCCGGTCTATTGCGACCAGCGAACTATTACATAAGGTTTTACCGCTCAGCATCGCCGAGCGTCTCGTTAAAGGTGAGCGCATTGCGGACTACTACCAAAATGTCTCTATTCTCTTTGCCGACATCGTCGGTTTTACCCCAATAGCTTCACGCATGCCCGCAAAAGTTGTATTGGCCTTTTTGAATTTCGTATTCAGTGAATTTGATAAGATCGTAAAGAAGAATGGCTGTGAAAAAATCAAGACTATTGGCGACGGGTACCTAGCAGTGGCGGGTGTACCTGTGAGCTGCGATGATCATGCCGAACGTCTGACGCAGTGCGCCCTCGACATGATGAATGAAATCATGTTGCCTGACGAGATTCGCAAGTTCTTGCCAAAGAACTCTGTGTTTAGTATTCGCATTGGATTGCACACAGGAGCAGCCTTTGCTGGAATTGTTGGCGAAGAACGCTTTGTATATGATATCTACTCCGATGCTGTGAATATCGCAGCCCGCATGGAAAGCCATGGCGAGCCCGGAAAGATCCACATCAGTGATGAATTCTGCTTCCACCTTCAAAACCGTATGGATGCTAGTGGCGACAACTTAGGTGGAATTCGTTTTGAAGAGCGGGAGGAGATGGAGATCAAGGGTAAGGGGATGATGCGGACATACTTTTTAGTGAACGACAAAAGGTGATAAGCTTTAAGTACACGAATACGGTGGTTCAGCGATGCACGAAATTACGAGGTTCGGTTCTTTGCTTGCGGTCAGTATCTGCATTCTCTTTGGCCTACAACAGATTTGCTCTGCACAGATACAAGACAAGTTAGACTCGCTTGAGTTGTGTTTGCAGAGGACTGCTGATGATACCACTCGCATTAATCAGCTGAATGCACTCTGTTACTACAACTATTCGAATAGGCCTGATCGAGGCTTGGTGTATGGAATGAAGGGGCGCGACCTTAGTATTCAAGTGAATTGGCAGAAAGGACTCTCGGAATCGTATTCCAACATTGCTTGCTGCTACTACATGAAATCAGAGTACACTGAAGCAGTTACCAATTGGCTTCGTGCTTTGAAGATTGCTGAATCCATTGGCGAACCAGTTTCTGGGATCATTGGAAACATAGGGAATGTTTATGCCGATTTAGGTGATCTAGATCGTGCACTAGAAAGCTACGAGAGGGCAGAGAAATCGCCAGACTGGTTAAGGACTCGCTCTCCGGACTTTTCGCAACTAATTTGGATGGATGAGAACATAGCAACAACTCTCCTCGCTCTGCAACGATATACAGAAGCCAAGCAGCGATTTCACAAGATCTTGGTTCTGGCAAAGAGTCACAGTACACTGAAGTACACCTCATCAGCGTGTGCTGGCTATGCCGAGTGCTTGCTCAATGAGAGGCAGTTGGACAGCGCTTTGTTCTATGCAGACCTTGCAATGGATCGGTCTGCACTTTCGGACGATGTAGCCTCAAAAGCAAACACTTTTCTCAGTGTTGGACGCATTTTTCTCCAGTTGGCGCAGCTACGTTCAGCCGAACAGCGGAGCGCTAAGAATAGGCTGGCACTTCAGACCATGCTCGTCAACGCAAGTCGTTTAAGTGATAGTGCTGTTTCGCTGTTTCGATCGCTTCAAAGTCGCGGACAGTTGTTGCCAGCAATACAACTCAAAGCAGCGGTGTTTGAGTACAGAGGAGAGACGGATTCCGCACTCTATTACTTTCGGCAGTATCAACAGCTGAGAGACTCATTGCTTTCAATGCGTCAGACCCAACAACTCGCTGAACTCAACTTTGGATTTGACCAGGAAAAACGAGATGTTGTAGTGCAGAAGAATCTTGAACGACAGACGCTGCAAAGAAATGCTTTCATTGCAGGCTTCTTGATGGTTTTACTCTTCCTTGTTGTTGTAGCGTCGCAGCGTAAGAAAATACGACAAGAAAAACACAGGACTGAGGAGCTGCTTCACAATGTGCTTCCCCCAAGTATAGCGAAACGAATGCTGAGTGGCGAAAAGGTCATAGCTGATAAGTATCAAAATGTGTCAGTTATGTTTGCCGATATCGTTGGCTTCACGAAACTCTCGCAGCAAGTAAGTGCAGAAGTGCTCGTGCAGAGTTTGGATAGAGTGTTTAGTTCCATTGATGCGTTGGCAGAGAAGTATGGATTAGAAAAGATCAAAACTATCGGTGATGCTTACATGGTGGTAGCAGGTGCGCCCGAACATCGCGCACATCATACAGTAGTTATCAGTCTGTTTGCTTTTGAGTTACTGGAGTCGCTCCAAAGGAACAATGAACTGGGTTTGGCCGACACGGTAAAGGTTCGGATTGGAATACACTGTGGTGAAGTAGTTGCTGGAGTGATTGGTAAAAACAAGTTTGCATACGATATGTGGGGTGATACAGTAAACACTGCAGCACGTATGGAAAGTCATGGTGAAGCAAACAGAATACATGTTTCGGCTGAATTCTGCCAGCAATTGCAGAGCAGTAACGCTATGATAGAGAACAACACGTGCTGCTTTGTGTTAGAAGAGCGCGGAGAGATTGATATAAAGGGTAAGGGGCTGATGCGGACGTTTTTTTTGGAGCAAGTATGAACAAAGAACTAGACACTGGAGCGCGAGAGTTAGATGATCTCAAGAACCTGTTGATCGAAGTGCTGTCTGCAGAGAAAAATAGTAGATATGACGATGTACTTCGCTCGGCAGAGCAAGTCCTTGCGGATCTCAACAGAGTAGATATCGAAACCGATTCGTTTGTAGATATAGCACACATAAAAGCTTCGGCACTTCGTGCCTTAGGCGATGTTGCCGAGAGACAAAGCCAGTATCAGCTAGCTTTCGAGTACAATCAATCTGCGTTGAATCTGAGCCAAGACAATAGCGATTTGCCTGGCATGTCAGCAGCTCTTAGAAATTGTGGAGTAGCACGGTATTATTTGTCAGACTTCTCCTCAGCACTCAGCTTTCTCATGAAAGCACTGAATATTACTGAAGAGCTTGGAGATAAGAGGAGCATTGCGAGATGTTGTTACAATATTGGTCTTGTGTATAGTAATATTCCAGACATTCCAATGGCTTTAGAGTATTATAGCAAAGCGCTGGCCATCAGAGAAGAACTGGGCGAGAAGCAGGAGATTGGCGCTTGCTATGGTAGTATGGGTAATGTGTACAGTTATGCTCAAGATTATCAAAAAGCTCTTGAGTATCATACCAAAGCACTGAGTATTGATGAAGAAATTGGTAATCATTCGGGAGTAGCGAAGGACCTGGGGAATATTGGCAACATCTACACGAACCTATCTGAATTTAAGCGGGCTCTTGAATGGTACTCTCGAACACTGACAATGTACGAAGGGCTCAACCATAGAGAACATGTATCTAATACACTGAACAACATGGGCATTGCCTATGTTAGCCTTGGAGACTATACCTCTGCATTGGATTGTTACTCAAAGGCTCTCAGTATTGACAATCAGATAGGCAGACGATTGGGAACGGCAAGAAACCTCACAGGAATCGGTGAAGTGTATTTTCAACTATTAGACTATGATAAAGCCAATGATTGTTTTAATCAGGCTTTAGACTTGGCTTCAGAACTAGGCTTGAAGTCCTTATCTGGTTACATCAAAGCCGAGATGGCCAAGTTGTATTGCGCATCAGATTATGCTAGCCGAGATGAGCAAAAGGCAGAGAGTTTGTACCTCGAGTCAATCGCTACGAGCGAACAATTGGGTGTAGAAGGGTACGCGTCACATAGGTCGCTTGCGGTTTTGTATGAGCTACAAGGAAGATGGCAAGAAGCTTATACTCATCTTACCAAGTATCTTTTCTTGAAAGACAAAGCACAAATCGATGAAGCGAAGAATCGAGCTCGACAATTAGAGCAACAAAGGCTCATATCCGATCGCGAGCGCGAGTTCGCTGTTGCGGTGGCTGCTAACACTGCGGAAGTTAATGCGACAAAGAACCTCTTACACAAAGTGTTGCCGCCGAGTGTTGCGAGCAGACTCCTCGAAGGAGAGTCTGAGATTGCAGACTACTTCACAAGCGTCTCGGTCCTATTTGCTGACATAGCAGGCTTTACCCCAATATCGGCTGGTATGCCTGCTTATATGGTTGTTAGATTTCTCAACTACGTCTTTGGCGAGTTTGATGCGATTATTAAGAAGCATGGTTGTGAAAAGATAAAGACCATTGGTGATGGATATATGGCAGTCGCCGGCGCTCCTCTAGAGTGTGCAGATCATGCGGAGCGCATCACTGCTGCAGCTCTTGAGATGCAAGAGGTGATCGTGCTCCCGGATGAGATCCGTGAGTACTTACCTGAAGGAGCTTCATTTGGCGTTAGAGTAGGACTACACACAGGCTCTGTTGTAGCTGGCGTGATCGGGACCGAACGATTTGTCTATGATATCTACTCAGATGCAGTGAACATCGCTGCTCGAATGGAATCACACGGAGTTCCGGATAAGATTCATGTGACACAAGACTTTGTTCGGCACCTACAGAACAGATTTGCCATGACAAAAAACTCAAGTCATGGCCTCGTTTTTGAAAAGCGCGGTGAAATCGAGATAAAAGGCAAAGGGATAATGCAGACCTACTTCCTTGAGCGAGCATGACTATGCAAGAACTCACTATCCTCCTCCAACAAGCAGAGACCTTAACCCAGCGCGGGAATTATGATGAAGCTGAGCAGCTTGCACATCATGTACTTTCGCAGTGTGAAGCCCTTCCTTCTACGGTTGAAACTGATCTCTCTACTCAGAAAACTCTTGCAGGTGCACAGAGAATGCTGGGAGTGATCGCATGGCGTCGAGGTGACTTTAACTCAGCGCTTGCGCGCCTGACAGAAGCTCTGCGTGTAAGCGAACTTGCCAACGACAGCATCGGTATCTCAAAGTCTCTTGGGAACATCGGTGTCGTACACCGCAATCTCTCTCAGTACACAGAAGCTTTAGAATGCTATACCAAAGCGCTTGCCATTGATGAGTCTTTGGGTAATCGCGCTGGTGTTGCCCGTAACCTTGGACACATCGGCGTGATGCACCACAGCCTCTCGCAATATGCTACTGCTCTTGAGTACTATACCCAGGCATTGAGTATTGATGAAGATCTGGGTAACAAGGAAGGCATGGCCGCGAAGCTTGGAAATATTGGTACGGTTCACATGAATCTTGCAGACTATCCTAAAGCCCTCGACTTCTATGCAAAGGCTTTGGCGCTAGCAGAAAGTACCGGCAATAGCGCAAGGATTGCCATTGATCTTAGTAACATAGGTACTGTTCACCTGCATCTTTCAGACTACACATCTGCCCTCGAGTATTACAAAGCAGCATTAAAGATTGTAGAGCAACTCGGGAACAAGGCTGGTATAGCCGTGCATCTTGGGAACATTGGTACGGTGCTCATGAGCCTCTGCGACTATGCAGCAGCACGTGAATACTACTCCAAAGCACTAGCGATCGCTGTCGAGATCGGTGACCAGGCAGCGGTAGGAAACCAGCTAGGACGCATTGGCACTATTCATTGGCATCTTAAAGAGTATGCTCAGGCTAGAGACTATTTGGCGAGGTCATTGGATATTGCAGAGAAGCTAGGCGATAGCTCCGCTATCGCTACGGCACTTGTAAGCTTGGCTGACGTCTACAAGACCGAAGCGAATTATAGTGCTGCTTTAGACTTCTACAAGCGAGGGCTGGAGCTCCAAGTTGGGCTCGCCAAGAAGTCTGATGCCGCAAACACCCGCGGTGCATTGGGAGAGTTATACGCCACCATTGAGTGGACCGACCGTGATGAAAAGATCGCTGAGCAGTATCTGCTTGAAGCAATTTCGGTCAGCGAGGACTTAGGTACGAAGAATTATGAGTTCCACAGATCATTGTCAGATCTCTACGAGCTGCAGGGTAGATGGAAGGAGAGTAAGATCCACTTCAAGAAATTCTACCTACTGAAAGAAGAAGTCCAAAGTGAAGAGGCGAAGAAGTCTGCGCGCTTGATGGAGCAACAGAAGCTCATTGCAGAACAGGAAAAACAAGCCGCAGTAGCCAAAGCTACTGCGGATGCTCAAATGCAGGCAACGACCTCGCTGCTCCACAAGGTATTGCCTGAAGTGATTGCAAGTAGGATGATTGCTGGAGAGAACGAGATTGCAGACTATTATACCAGCGTTTCCATACTCTTCGCAGACATTGCTGGTTTTACCAAGATTTCAGCGGATCTACCAGCTATTGTTGTCGTTCGCTTTCTCAATTTTGTCTTTGCCGAGTTTGACCGCATCATCAAGAAGCATGGCTGTGAAAAGATAAAGACAATTGGTGATGGCTATATGGCAATGTGTGGCGCTCCAGTGGAGTGTCCGGACCATGCAGAACGACTCACAGCAGCAGCCTTTGAAATGCAACAGACCATTCGATTGCCCGATTCTCTACGTGAGCACATGCCAGAGAATACGGTTTTAGGACTACGAATAGGACTGCACACGGGCTCAGTGGTCGCTGGGGTCATAGGTGAAGAACGGTTTGTGTATGATATATACTCTGACGCAGTAAACACTGCAGCGCGAATGGAAAGTCATGGTGAGGAGAATCGCATACACATATCAAATGACTTTTACCGACACCTGCAAAATCGTTTTGCTATGACGAAAGCTACTACAGCTGAGTTTGTCTTTGAAAAGAGAGGCGAGATCGAGATTAAGGGTAAGGGAATGATGCGCACCTTTTTCATGGAGAAAGTATGACGGAAGATGTTCTGGAACAGCTTATCATGCAAGCCTTTTCATACGAGCTGAAGGGCGAGTATGAGAATGCGTCAAGCATAGCGAATCAAGTGATTCATGAACTTAAGATGCCGCACTCAGCCATTGAGTTAGGTTCAATTCACGGTCTGCTGTACGCCAAAGCAGTTCGAATTCTCGGCGGGGTCGCTTTTGGCTATGGGAATCTGTCTGAGGCGCTCGCTTACTTTGAGGAGGGACTACACATCTGCGAGAATGCAAAGAAAGGAGATTCTATCGCAGACTTTCATACCCTTATCGGTGAAGTACTCATGTATCAATCAGACTTCAGCCGTTCACTCGAGTATTTTACCAAAGCTCTGAGCTTCTATGAAGAGACGAATAACATCCAAGGTGTTGCTCAAGTACTTCAGCCTTTAGGCAGCTTATACTTGTCAATATCAGACTACAGTGCCGCACTCGAGTGTCACAACCGGGCATTGAGATTGGGCGAAGAAATCAACAACAAGAACCTCATCGTAGTCAATTTGGCAAGTCTCGGAAACGTGTACTACAAGCTTGCTGACTTCGCGAAGGCAATTGAGTCCTACTCGCGTTCTATGGCTCAGTTTGAGGAGCTTGGATTGAAATCGGGCGTTTCAAACAGCCTGAGTAACATGGGGAATGTCTACGAGGCACTCTCTGATTATCAGACAGCTCTTGAATGTCACGAGCGTTCACTCAACATTAGTCAAGAGCTAGGAGCAAGCCATTCTGTGGCTGTTTCACTTGGAAACATTGGTAATGTGCACTTCCAGCTCAAGAACTACCCTCTAGCTCTTGAGTGCCACGAGAAAGCTCTAAAGATTTGCGAAGATTTGGGTATCATGGAAGGCGTCGCTGCAAATCTCGCGAGTATTGGCGCTGATTTCTCAGAGCAAGGCGCATACGACGAAGCGTTTGAAAAGTATAATCGCGCGCTGGAGATTTACATCAACCTCGGTATGAAAGCCGAGGCCGCGGATACACAGAGCTTTATTGGTGAGTTGTTTGCCAAAGCGAATTGGACAGGTCGTGATGAACGAAAAGCTGAAGAGTTTTTACTTGAGGCGATCTCTACAAGCCATGATCTGGACACAAAACGATTCACGTTCCATAAGTCATTGTCTGAGTTGTACGAGAGTCAGAAGCGTTGGGAAGATTGCTACAAACATCATAAGATCTTCCATGACCTAAAAGAGGAAGTCCTAAGCGCAGAAGTAAAACAGACCGCCAATCGTGTTCAACAACAACGTCAACTTGCCGAGCAAGAAAAGGAAATTGCCATCGCCAAAGCAGCGGCAGACGCTCAGATGCATGCTACAACAGCACTTCTCTTCAAAGTGTTGCCTGAAACTGTGGCTACGAGAATGATAAACGGAGAGGAAGAAATTGCCGATCACTTTCCAAATGTATCAATCTTGTTTGCAGATATCTCTGGCTTTACACCTATATCGGCAGACATGCCCGCTATCATCGTTGTTCGCTTTTTGAACTACGTGTTTGGCGAGTTTGACCGTGTCATGAAGAAACATGGCTGTGAGAAAATAAAGACGATGGGTGATGGTTACATGGCTGTTGCAGGAGCTCCAATTGAGTGCGAAGATCATGCGGAGCGACTCGTTGCAGCAGCTATTGAGATTCGAGATACTATACGTCTGCCAGATTCAATTAAAGAGTATTTGCCGGCGGGGTTGAGTTTTGGAGTGAGAATTGGTTTACATACGGGTCCAGTTGTAGCAGGAGTAATTGGTGAAGAACGTTTTGTCTACGATGTGTATTCGGATGCAGTGAACACGGCGGCTCGTATGGAGAGTCACGGTGAGGCAAATAGGATTCATGTATCGAGTGATTTTTACAATCACATGCAGAACCGACAAACGTCGGCTCAGAGCACGCATCGTGCATTCGGTTTCGTTGACCGCGGTGAGCTAGACATAAAGGGAAAAGGAAAAATGCGGACCTATTTTTTGGAGTGAATCACCCACGCAAACAATTCACCTAACAGAGAGTAGACGAGATACTCGTACAAAATTCTATGCCTATGTCAAATCCTGAAGTTCAAACTCTCCTTACGGAGGCGGAGGCTGCCATAGACCTTCGAGATAAAGAGTTAGCTAAGGCTAAGGCAGAACTCGTTCTTGCCGAATTGGATAGTACTCAAGAATCTGCAGCACTCTCTTCGGCTAGAGCATTAAAAGTTCTTGGTCGAGCTGCTAGCCAGATGGGCAACTACGAAAAAGCTCTGCATCATTTTCACGCTGCGCTTGATCTTCGAGAGCAGCTGAAGGATGAAGTTGAGATAGCTTCGCTCTATGTGTACATAAGTCAGATGCACGCGAGGCGATCTGACTATACACAAGGCATGGAGTATGCAACGAAAGGTTTGAATTTGGCAGAGGCAATTGGTGCTTCTGCGGAGATCGCTGTAAGCCTTAGTTCGATTGGCATGATTCATTTTCAACTCTCGAACCTGGATGAAGCACTAAAGTTCCATACAAGAGCGCTTGAGATTGACGAGGCACTTGATAACCAAAGGGCTATGGCGGTTGATCTGGGAAACATTGGGATTGTCTACTTGGGGCTGTCAGACTACCAGAAATCCCGGGAGTTTTATCTGAAAGCGTTGAGTATTGTTGAAGAGGTAGGAGATCAATTTCGTATTGCACAGCTGATGGGGAACCTAGGGTTACTCTGTACCTATCTTTCCGAGTACTCACAAGCTCTTGAATATTACAAACGAGCTCTGGCAATACATGAGGACTTCGAAGATAAGCTTATGATATCGTATGCTCTTGGTAACGTCGGAACCGTGTATTGGCACATTTCCGACTTTGCTGAGGCGTTAGAGTATTTCTCAAGAGCGCTAGCAATTGCGAAAGATGTAGATAGCAAAGCAGTGATATCCCTTTGGTCTGGAAACATAGGTAATATCTATTGCGAGCTCTCAGACTATACAAAAGCTCAAGAGTACTGTGAACAAGCCCTGGCGATATCGAAGGAAATAGGTCTGAAGTCTGGACTTGCCAACTGGTATGGTAGCCTCGGTACCATCAATTCGAAACTTGGTAACGTTGACAAGGCTCATGAGTACACCTTGCTTGCACTGTCGATTGACGAAGAGGTTGGTAACCTGGCGGGAGTTGCCTTGGCACTCGGGAACCTTGGATCTATAGAGGAGGAACGAGAGAATTATGAGGCTGCACTTGGCTACTTTCAAAAGTCCTATGATCTATACACCAAGCTTGGTCGACGAGCAGAAGAAGCCGAGATGTTAGGCTCTCTTGGTCGCATCTACGCACGTCCCGAGTGGTCAGGTACGGACGAGAACCTTGCAGAACAGTACTTGTTACAATCCGTTACTCTATCGAAAGAATTAGGCTTGAAGTTCTATGAGGCGAACAAGGCGCTGTCAGAGCTGTATCGACGTCAGAAGCGCTGGATGGAATGTCATCTGCAGTTTGAGAAGTTCTATGAGCTAGAAAAAGAAGTCCTCAACGAGAAAGCACAAAAAGCAGCGGCGAATCTCGAGCAGAAGAGACTCATAGCTGAACGTGAAAAGGAAGTGGAAATCGCTAAGGCTTCCGCCTCAGCCGAACTTAGTGCAACAACTACCCTTCTGCATAAGGTTCTGCCTGAGTCGATTGCTACCAGAATGATAAAAGGTGAAAAAGACATTGCAGACTACTATCCTGCAGTATCTATCTTGTTTGCAGATATCGCCGGCTTCACTCCAATCTCTGCTGATATGCCAGCAATTGCCGTCGTGCAATTCTTAAACTATGTCTTCGCAGAGTTTGATCGCATTGTCAAGAAACACGGATGTGAAAAGATCAAAACTATTGGTGATGGGTATATGGCTGTTTGCGGTGCTCCAGACGAATGCACTGATCACGCCGAGCGAATCGCTGCAGCGGCCTTAGAAATGCAAGCTCCTCTTCATTTGCCCTCATCCATTCGCGAGCACCTGCCTGAACAAGCAAATCTCAGTATCCGCATTGGCTTGCATACTGGCTCGATTGTGGCAGGAGTCATTGGCGAAGAGCGATTTGTGTATGATATCTACTCAGATGCAGTGAACACGGCGGCACGAATGGAAAGTCACGGCGAGGCCAGTCGCATTCACTGTTCCAGTGACTTTTATCGACATCTTCAGAATCGCATGGCAATGAGAAAAGAGACACCTTCACGATTGAGTTTCGTAAAACGCGGTGAGATCGAGATCAAAGGGAAGGGTATGATGAGAACGTATTTTTTGGAGGAGTCGAATGACTAACACTCAGAGCTTTCATTTTCACACTTCAGACTTTTCAGCGGCACTAGCAGAGCGCCTTAAAAAGCACTATGAGAAGCTGAATATACTGTCGTGGGAGCAGAAAGACGTTCACTTCGATTGTTCAGACTTAAGTGCTAAAGAGTGTGAAGAGCTTATGCTGGATATGCGTTTCTACGACACGAACCCGCACATCGCCCTTGAAAACGTGTGCTGCAAAATGTCGAACTACGTCGTGCACAATGAATCCCAAGCTGAGCTGCTTCGATATGCCGACATGTTGCTAAATCTGGATGTCAAAGCAGGTGCAGGCTTGTACATGTATGGTGACGCTGGCATAGGCAAAACACATACTGCCGTTTCATTGGCAAAACAGTTCATGAAGCGTGGCTATCGACCGAATTTTCAGTCTGCGGAACGTTTTTCCTTCACCACCAATCTCGATCTAGGAGACGACCAAGTCTGGATCATCGACGATTTAAATAGTGGCTATGGTGTGGCATCTCGTCTGTTTCGTTCTGTTGTTCTTAATGTCCATGAACGCGGTGGTCGAGTGTTCATTACCAGCAACAAACCCTATAGTGAGATGATCAAAGAACTCTTTGTTGGAGATGGCCCGGCGAACAGGACCCGCTATGAAGACAGAACCAAGGGCATGATGAAGATTCTGCATGTTACTGGGGATTCCCAGCGACAAGCAAATGCGTGGTACGCGGAATAGAGACACTACCATGCTGGCTTTTGAGAATCGTCTGATGAGTTGAACTACAGTGTTCCGTTGCGTATCTGATCTTTCATGCAACTATAATCTCCCGAGGTTGTACTCGTAGAACTCAAACACGGAGTACATCGTAAACAGAGTAACTCCTTGCTACAAGCCGGAAGAGAAAAAGTCCACCATACTCAGAGTTATGGTGGACTTTTCTTTTACTACAACTTCTTTGTCGCAACTCTATACTACACGAGCGGCAAACGCTTTGCATTGTCGCGAAGCCAATCATCAAACGACTGCAACTCAGGATTGAGTTGTTTGGAACGAGAAACATCACGTACCGAGTTACACTCTTTATCGAAGTCTCGGTAAAATTGAAACATGTTACCCAAATCGTCAGCTCCTGGAAATCCCAGTCTACGGTACGATTCAGGGCTCATGTCTGCATACACTACTTCTTCGTTTAAAGCAGCTGCGATGCGTTGAGCCATTTCTTTCCCGCTTAAATGATCTCCAGAAACACCAATGTGTTTGCCGATTGTTTCAGCAGGATTTTTGAAGATACCATAGGCACATCGACCAATGTCTTCTGATGCTATTCCAGCCATTTTCTTGTCGCCAAGTGGAAATGACATTCTCAACGTTCCTTCTGCGTCACGCTTCGGACCCATTCCGAAGAACAATAGATTCTCCCAATAGAAGGACGCAAGCTGATAGGTTGTTGGAACTCCTGCTTCGGCAAAAAACGCATCGGATTCTCCCTTGCCATCAAAGTGCGGAACTTTGTACGTGCCGTGTAAGGTTGGAATACTGCTATCATGAAGGGGAACGAATGTGCGTACATCTTCAAGGGTTGACCAGATGACGTGTTTGAGTCCTTCCGCTTTAGCCGCATCTGCCATGATTTTCGCTTGAGCCTTTTCCTTTTCGGCTGAGAAGTGACTCCAGAAGAATGTGACGAAGTACGCACCATAAGCTCCTTCAAGGACGGAACGTACGCTGGTAAGGCTGTCTATGTCACACCAAACAAGTTCAGCACCAAGTTTCGCCAGTGCTTGCGATGCAGGCGAATCAATATCTCTGGTCACAGCTCGAACACTGAACTCGCTTGCTGGGTCATTGAGAATTGCACGGGCGAGGCCGCCTCCTTGTGCGCCAGTAGCGCCAAAAACGACAATAATCTTCTTCTCTGTCATTATGCTGAGGGGTTAAGTGAAAGTGAATAGGGCATGCTCAACGTGATTGTTGGTGCAGCCCTCACATGATTGTTGTTAACTGTTAAAAGAACGCGATTCGGTGGTCGACGAAGCATGTTGACGCACATTGTAATCTACTGAAAGATGCTAGAATAGTGTAAGCTCTGCAAGTGCAAAGTGTAGTGCTCCTTCTGCTGCACAATTGTGTAGTTTGTCCAGACAAGAGGTCCACGTACATCACGTGTTCGCACATTCATCTCTACCGGAAGCTCATGAAACTCTCCAACAATGAAACCTGCAAATATCTCAGCAAAGTTCAAGCAGGACAGGCTACGGGCTTGCCCGCAGACGTCGTCATACATCTCCTTGCGAAGAAACTTGTGGTGCGCTCGAGTTCCGGTGATGATGCCGCAACCTTCGAGCGTGCGCAGTTTGGAGAGCAAAAGGTGAATTGTAAGATTTCGGATGCGGGACTCACATTCTTGCAAGCCCATAAAAAATGATGGCTGGCGTCCCTTTCTAGCGCTTTGGGCATGTGCCCTCTTGTTATTGATAGGGCTGCGCCCTATCAATAGATTTTGATATCGTGTACCGTTTCACTTTTGTTATCTTCGATTTCGCACGACAGTGTTTGTGCAGTCTTACCGTATTCTAATTGTTTGGATCGACAATGAATAAACTATTTCTCGCCATCGCTCTCGTTTCGATGCTCATTGTTCATGGCTGTTCGCCAAGCACTGGAACGAATACTCCAGTCACACCGAACACGGCTACAATCGCGATGCAACAGTTGAGTGATTTGCCCAAAGCTGGCGGCGATGTTTCAAGTGTTTCCTTTCTGGATGCGCAGACAGTTGTTGCCGTTATCGATGGTAAGATTGCGACTGTTCCTGTCTCTGGTGGTCAAGTAACTATTCTCCACTCGAACGCAACGTTCGAATCGGTGTGTGTTGGAGGATCTAAAGAGATATATGCTCTGGCGTACTCTGAACTCTGGGTTCTAGATAACATCAATTCAACACCAAAGAAGTCAAGCGTGTTTACGCGCAACGGACAAACCTTGAGTGTGAACCTGTCTGTTGGAACAAACGGTCAACCGTACTTGCGAGTTCTATCCTACCCATCGAGTATGCAAGTATGGACGAGTACAGACAAAGGAGTAACCTGGACGACTGTCCAATTTCCAACGCTGAAGGAGGGTGGTGGAGGCTTTGCCTTTGGAACTGGTTCAGAAGTGTATGCTAGTAGTCCTCAGAGTTTCTACAGCTCAAATGACAACGGCACAACTTGGACAAAACACCCAGCAGTGAAAGCGAACTATGGTGGCGAGCTTCTGGTAAGAAAGAATGGCGATGTGGTGTATTACATACCAAATGGCGGAGGCTTGTGGTCGTCATCCGATAAGGGAAACAGTTTTACGAATCTTACACCCTTTAACGACAACCCTTTTTACTCCATGATCCGCGAAGCTGATGATGGTTATCTCTATGCGCTTCTGAAACCTTCAAGTAGTCCTGTGGTTGAGAAGGCTGCGCGCTTGATGAGATCTCTTGATGGTAAGACCTGGACTCATGTTTTGTTCGCAGAAGGCCGCGACCTCGCTATTCAAGGTTCAAAGATTGCTGTGGCAATGTCTGGTCAAACATCAGGCGGAATTGCTGTGTCGGACGACATGGGGCAAAGTTTTAAGTGCGCTGGCACTCAAGATGTGCAAGCGATACAGTCGTTCGGATGGAACGCCAGCGGTGACCTCTGCGTATTCGCGGATAAGGGACTGTTCGTTAAGACTTCTTCGGGCTGGCGGTGCCATGGCAATGCGCTCATTTTCGGTGGCTTTTGCTCGGCAGGTGGGGGAATCATGTATCTCTGTGGAATCAACACTTGTTATGTTTCTAATGATGCAGGTAAGACCTGGAAAGATATTGTCATGCCACCCACCCCTGGTACATCCGGCACTGGTACGTTCAAAATACCGGTAGTGTTCGGTGTGAATCAAGGTGACGCGCTAGTTTCTGTTACCTACTTTCGCTACGATTTAAGTAAACACACCAACGGAAGGTTGCTCCGCCTGAAGCCTGATGGATCTGTTACGACAATAAAAAGCGGAACAAACTATATCTGGATGGCGCAAGCCGGATCAGGTCGCCTGTATGCACGAACTGACAACTTTGCGACAAATCAATACTCTGCAGACATGGGCTTTAACTGGACGGAAACTCCTACTGCGGCTCCAGGCTTTGTCTTCAACAACACCGATCGCTTCATCGCTTCTGGAGGCGGCATGTCTTTTCGCTGGGGCACGCTCCAAAACTCGACAACTGCAACTCTTACATTGGATGGTTATACATCACAAAGCATTTACCTAAACAGCGCGCTCTTTGATGCGCAGGATAGACTTCATATCCTTAGTCTGGACAAAGGGCTCTTTGTTTCTTCACAGTCGTGGAGATGAGGCCGTGTATGCTGGTGGTTAGGATGGGGAGTTGGGTTTGATGTGGTTGTGATGAGCGGTGAGAATGGGTATGGGTTTGGGCTAGATGGAAATCACGGGGGTGATCGACGCGCTGGATGGTATTTACAGGGCGGCGCGCGGTGCTGGATGGTATTCACAGGGCTGCGCCCTGTGCTGGATTGTTGCCGGCCCTACAGGCCTTCGTTTTGTTTTGGTATTCTGTTCCACAGGGCTGCGCCCTGTGCTGGATTGTTGCCGGCCCTACAGGCCTTTTTATCAGGATGCACTCGTTAGAGTGGTAACGCTGTGTCGCACCTGGTGCTGGATGGTATTCACAGGGCTGCGCCCTGTGCTGGATTGTTGCCGGCCCTACAGGCCTTCGTTTTGTTTTGGTATTCTGTTCCATAGGGCTGCGCCCTGTGCTGGATTGTTGTCGGCCCTACAGGCCTTTTTATCAGGATGCATTCGTTTTTGTGGTGACGTTGTGTCGCACGCGGTGCTGGATGGTATTCACAGGGCTGCGCCCTGTGCTGGATTGTTGCCGGCCCTTCAGGCCTACGTTTTGTTTTGGTATTCTGTTCCACAGGGCTGCGCCCTGTGCTGGATTGTTGCCGGCCCTACAGGCCTTCGTTTTGTTTTGGTATTCTGCTCCACAGGGCTGCGCCCTGTGCTGGATTGTTGCCGGCCCTACAGGCCTTCGTTTTGTGTTGGGTATTCTGTTCCATAGGGCTGCGCCCTGTGTTGGATTGTTGCCGGCCCTACAGGCCTACGTTTTGTTTTGGGCATGCTGTTCCACAGGGCTGGATCGCTGCCGGCCCCACAGGCCTTATACTAGCTATGAAGTTGATCGAGGATTCTCTTGAGTTGCGAATCGCCGAAGCCGTACATGGGGTGCTGAGATTGGAACTCAGAGAAGATTTGTTGGAAATTGTTTGCTGGGTAAGAATCGAGGGATTGGATTTTTTGGGCGAGCTCGCTTTGCGTGGTGTTGGACTTGAGGCGGTATTCCATGATCTCTGCGAGGATGTCCAGGTGTTGGAACAATGGATTGGAGTTTCGAGCTATAGTTTGGATTGCCTGTACGTCGTTGCTGCAGAACGCTGACCAAAGCTGATGTGATGTGTGAAGATCCTCGGGACGATAGATGATCCTTGATTCGAAGAGTCGCGTTGCATCTTCAAGAGTTTGAATGGAGAATGTTTGCCAGCCGCTGTGATTTGGGTCAGGGTACACGCGCGAGACTCTGTGGTTTTTGTTGTGATCGAGTAGAGTTGTTATGAACCACAGATTGCTCTGACAGAAGAGATCATTTTCAAACCAGAGGGCAATCTCGCGATCGGGAGCGATTGATTGGATCTTTTGTAGCTCATCAATGGTCTTACGTTGATACATATCTGAAGACACTCCATACATCTTTCCCAGTTCGCTTGCTCGCAGTTGGAAGAGTTCCTCTGCGCTGGTGTTTGTTGTTGAGCCCTCTATCAAGCATTCACGCGTGACGATATACTCAGCATTTGGTAGTACGGCTTGAAGCTGATGCAGGAGCGCATCTCCGTTGAGTATGTGTACTGCCTTGTGAAGCTTGTCCATGGTTGTTGTCGTTGATGGTATCTGCTCCTCGATTTTCATCACATGTGACGAAGATTGATCGCCTCAGCAATGCCAGCATCAATGTAGCGTTCGGCAAGATCCCAATCTTGCTGGGTGGTGATTTTGATATTGCGAGGGTCACCGTCGATGACTTTTACTTTGCCACCGAAAGACTCTACCACGCTTGCATCGTCGGTTGTAAGGATGTTGTTGGTTCTTACATACTCATAGGCATCTACTAAGAGTTTGCGCTGGAAGACTTGTGGTGTTTGAATGCTGCGTAAGTGTTCGCGTGCATGTGTGCGCACAACAAAACCATTGTCATCGATTTCCTTTGTTGTATCGACAACCGCTATACCTGGAACGCAGGCTCCATGCACTCTCGCTTCTGCAATGAGAGAACGTACGAGTTGAGGAGAGCAGAGAGGACGTACAGCATCGTGCACCATGACGAGGTCGCAGTTCTTTATCGTTGGGTGCTGCAGACACTGCGCAATGGAATGTTGACGTTCCGTTCCACCTTCTAACACCGAAACACGGCGTGGATGATACTCTTCAATGAGCTCTTCTGCTTCAGCCAACATTTCAGGTGACACCGCAACGAGTATTGGACCTATCTCTTGCATCTGTGTGAAGAGCGAGATACTGCGAATGAGGATTGGCAGAGCTCTGAGTTCAAGAAACTGCTTGGGCTTGGAAGCGCCAAAACGTGTGCCGCTGCCAGCTGCTGGAAGAATAACTGCTATGTTCATGTCGCAAAATAGGGTCTGCCGATGTTACCACTCGCTCTTTCAATCCCGCACAAAAAGGCGTGGCGGAACGCCGAGCGTTGATGAAGAGTCTTGTACTGCGACCTGCGCCACTCACATGTCGTCTGTTGATAACATTCTGTTTCTCACCATTCCAGCGCTTCTCTATTGCTTCGCCTTCATGTATTTTGGGAGACGAAGTATGAAGACAATCTATTCTTACAACAATTACAAGGATTGGTATGACTACCGAAGACTACAACAATCGTATTCAAGAGCTTGAGAGTAGCGTTAATGCGGCTCTCGAGGAACTTGTGCAGCTTAAGAAGCAACGATCAAGTCATGAGCAGGTGAAAGACTATGAGTTGCTAAACTGGGCTGGTGGAACGACGAAGCTCTCTGAGCTGTTCGGGGACAAAGATGACCTGATCGTGGTGCATAACATGGGTGAGAGCTGCAATTTCTGTACACTCTGGGCTGATGGTTTTAATGGCTTTGCGAAACCGTTCAGCGATCGCGCAGCCTTCGTTGTTGTCTCTCCAGATGCCCCAGAGGCCCAGCAGGCGTTTGCTAAATCACGCAATTGGAATTTTCACATGCTCTCTTCGCAGGGCAGCGTGTTTAGTGAAGAAATGGGTTTTGCCTATGAGAAGAACGATCGGAAGTTTCACAATCCTGGTTACTCAACTTTTCGTCGGCAGGCGGATGGCTCAATAGTACGAGTTGCCTACGATTTTTTTGGTCCTGGAGACCTGTATTGCGCTCCCTGGCACATGTTTGCGCTGTTAGAAGAAGGCGCAGGGGAATGGCATCCAAAGAAGAAGTACGAGGTTTGAGTACGACAATTCAAGTGAAATAGGGAGTTCAGAGGCCGAAATTTGAGTATTTCGGCTATTTTTTTTGACCTACAGCGCTTGACTCAGAGCCAGATTGATCCCCAAAACCCGTGCGGATTGGCCTAAAGCGCTCAAATTTCGCTAAAAACTTTTTTCAGATAAAAGACTCTTCTTTAACAAGTCTCGCTGGAGAGGCTGATTTTCTTTTCTATTTTTGCGTACTATTTCTTTTCGAGCAGAGCGAAGGTTGTCGGAGGACAGCGTTGAGCTGAGAAAAGAACGATGTTCGACACTATCACTATCCATCCGGAGATATCATGGCAGCAAAGAAAGCAAGTGCGAAATCAGCGTCAGCACACCAGAGTCTGGGAGCCGGCTTTAACGCATCCGTTAATCGCTATTTCGACAAAGCAGCAGTACACCTCCAGCATCCAAAAGGTATTCTTGAGCAAATCCGTTCATGTAACACCGTTCTTGAAATCAAGTTCCCAGCTCGCATCAATGGCGAAGTTCAAGTAATTAGCGCTTGGCGCGCTGAGCACTCACACCACAAGCTTCCATGTAAGGGAGGAATTCGTTACAGCGAGGAAGCGGATGTAGATGAAGTAGTAGCACTCGCGTCGCTTATGACCTATAAGTGCGCAGTAGTGAATGTTCCTTTTGGTGGTGGTAAGGGCGCAATCAAGATCAATCCTAAAGCTGTTTCTGTTGAAGAGCTCGAGCGCATTACACGTCGCTATACTGTAGAGCTCATTCACAAGAATTGTATTGGTGCATCGGTCGACGTACCAGCTCCAGATTACGGTTCAGGTCCACGCGAAATGGCATGGATTGCTGATACCTACCAATCCTACAAGCCAGATGATATCAATGCTCTGGGTTGTGTTACTGGCAAGCCAGTTTCTCAAGGTGGTGTTCGTGGTCGTGCTGAAGCTACTGGTCGTGGCGTGTACTTTGGTGTACGTGAAGCAGTGAACGACACAGCTCTGATGAAGAAGCTTGGAATGACCACTGGTATGTCTGACAAGACCGCTATCGTACAAGGTTTCGGAAACGTTGGTTTCCACGCAGCCAAGTTCTTGCAAGAAGCTGGTGCAACTATCGTTGGAATTATTGAATGGGACGGTGCTGTTGTGAACTCCAAGGGCATCGATATCATGGCACTGGATGCACATCGCAAGGCTACTGGCTCCATCACTAACTTTGAAGGCGCAAAGACCATTAAGAATGGAAATTCTGTTCTTGAGTATGCTTGCGATATCTTGGTTCCAGCTGCTCTCGAATCTCAATTGAATGGAAGCAATGCTGCCAATATCAAAGCGAAGATCATCGCTGAAGGTGCGAACGGTCCTATCACCGCTGAAGCAGAAGAGATCATTATCAAGAAGGGTATTCTCACACTTCCAGACATGTACCTCAACGCAGGTGGTGTGGTCGTGAGCTACTTTGAGTGGCTGAAGAATTTGTCGCACGTGCGCTTCGGTCGCATGGACAAACGCTTTGAAGAAAACACGAATACGCAATTGGTGAATGCGGTTGAACGTATTACCGGACAATCCCTCACCAAAGCGGAAAAGGACCTCATCGAGCGCGGCGCTGATGAAGAGGACTTGGTGAACTCAGGATTGGAAGACACCATGGTCGGCTCCTATCACGAGATCATGGAAATCTGGGGTCGTCACAAAAAGGTTCACGATATGCGTACCGCTGCCTTCATTTCAGCCGTCGACAAAATCGCAACCTCCTACTCATCTCTCGGTATCTTCCCATAGTCGAGCTGAGTTCGAACTCTATCACTGATACAAACAACCAAGCCCTGTCTCCATCACGGAAACAGGGCTTGTTTTTTTATGCTGAATGAATGTGCTGATCTCGCAGACGACTCATCATCAACGCAAGCGCACAAGTGCGCCCTGCGTGAAGAGACTGAGTAGAAACTAAAATATCACATTAATCCCCGCACTTGGAATCGTGTTAGATCCATTAGTTGCATTCGGATCAGCAACTTTACCTGCACGTCGATCCCAACGAATGTTGGAGACGTTACGACGACCGTACACGTTCTGGACATCGAAATAGGTTACGAGTTGCCACGAGGAGAATGCCCAGCGTTTGTCGATACGCATATCAAGAGCATGGAATGTGGGTAGGCGATCGCCATTGTTGTATTGGCTGAAGTCTGGGGTGCCAGTTAATGGACCTTGGGTAATGAATGGTGTTGTGGGCTGTCCTTGCGCCAGACGAAACTTCGCGCTGAGTTCCCACTCACCAGCGATACGATATCCAGCAGCAAGGTTGAAGATGTACCGTGAGTCGAAAGAGCCTGGACGCTCAATACCATCAAGACCAGTGAATCGTGATTGCTGAATGGTTAAGCTCATTAAACCGTAGAGAGGAATTTTACCCATTCTCTTCTGCAAGAAAATCTCAGCTCCTCGAGCAATTCCATTCCCACTACCGATTAAAGGCTCCAGACCGAATGGGATGTCGGTGGTAATGTCTTCAAAACCTGAAGGCGACAAAACTGCCTGCGGACGATAGACGCGAGCTGGATAATTCGCGTACCACTTGTAAAATCCTTGCACTTGAATGCGTAGATCCTCTGTAAGAAGCTGCTCTAATCCAAGCACAACTTGATCTGCACGAATAGGCTTGAGATTGTCGGTGTTTGCATCATCGCCAATCAACCACACGTAGGAAGGTGGTTGATAGTAGCGTCCCATATTGAGGTCCACGCTTGTTTTCTCTCCTAACTTCTTCGTGAGCGACAAACGCGGTGAAAACACCAGACCATCCTTGATGAAGGTGTAGTAATCGCCGCGAGCACCAACGGTCGTGTTTATCTCACCTGGCAGCTGCGTGGTGTACGATACATACGCGCCAGTACTCAGTGTTTGAAAAGTGGTATCGAGTTGCAACGGCTGCTCGGCCCCGCTCTGATCTCTGCGAAGTGGACCCATCACGAAAACGTCGTAGTGGAGTTTCGAAGCAAAGCTTGTGATAGAGCCAAATCGGATATCGGATGTTGGGCTGAGTTGTATATCCGCGTTGATGTTGAAAGAGTTCACGCCTTCTGTCGAACTATTGCTAAACAGAGGATTGAGAAGTGAGTCGTTTTGTCGCGAGTTAAACACTGAGTAGGTTCTGCCCAATGTTGCTGTGAAATATCCATTGTCAAAAAGATGTTTCCAGGTCAATCCACTGAAGTATTGATTTTGATCGGTGAATGTGAGGCTTGAGTTTTTGTATTTCTCTTCCACTGTTTCGCTGTTCACGGAGATTTTGTCAAGAGCGCCCAGCGTAAGGAACGACAATGAATTCTTGGAATCGAGTTTCCAATTTGCCTTGATCGTCATATCCCAATAGTCAGGTATAAAACTCAGCTTGAGAGCTTTGAAGAGGATATCGAGGAAGGAGCGGCGAACGTTAAACAAGACGGTTGCATCATCACCAACAGGTCCTTCAAGGATGAGACCGAAGCCAGTCGCTGAGAAGTTTCCTTCGCCACTGAAGTGGTCTTCGTTTCCTTCACGCAAGCTGATGTTGGTGTATGAGCTCACGCGATTACCATACTGCGCTCCGAAACCACCAGCTGAGAACTGAACGCCGCGAACGAAACCGATGTTTACCAGAGTGAGTGGTCCGCCTGAAGAGCCCTGAGAACCAAAGTGATTGATGTTTGGTACCTCGATGTTGTCGACAACAAATAAGTTCTCGAATGGCGCGCCACCGCGAACAACCAAGTCGTTTCTTCCAGCAGCGGTCACACCAACTCCAGGTAAGAGTGCAACGGAACGTATAACGTCCTCTTGCACACCCGGCGCACGACGTACCTCCTCTGCACTTAGCACGTGATTGCTCGTGGCCGTTTCACCGGAGGCAGAAAAGTAGTCTGCACTTACCTGAACTTCCTCTGTGCTCAGTACAACCTCTCGAAGCTCAATGTTGAGTTGATAAGCCTTTGCTGAATTGATAGGAATATCACTAATGATACGTCCTTCGTAGCCTATTGATGAAATCTTCACACTGATGATACCAGGACTAATTCCCTTGATCGTGAATTTGCCGTCTTTGTTTGAAATCGCTCCCAGCTTGGTTCCAACAACTGATATCGACACACCAGGAATAGGTGATTGAGTCACCTGGTTGACCACCACACCGCTCAACGAACCATTGGTTTGAGTCGTCTGTGCTGTGCTCGCCAGACTCATCAGTACTACCATGATGGCAAAGAGGTATAGGTTGAAAGAGAGAGAATAAGGTCTCGAAGTGCTCATATTTTCACAGAATTGACGGTTTTAACAAATATGCTGAATCCACACGATGACTAAGTAGAGGAATTATTGTACCAAGTACCCATTTCTTTCGAGAAGTCGGTGGAATCTCGTTAATCAAGGAGCATGAGGAGAGCAGTCCTTGGCTTAGGAGCTACTTCGCAAGCGGCTGAGACCTGCTAAGCAGGCATTCTACACACAGAGTCAAGGTGTTCAGATGGAGTCTCCATCTGAATTCCGCTGCGTATCTTGCGCGCTCACATTTGCGATTCAACTATGACCACATCGTTGCGTTTTCTTTTCTGTGCACTCGTTCTCTGCATCAGTTCTTTGCATGCTCACCAGGAGGTCCCTGGAGAGAAGCAGAAGGGCACCATTGCACTAACAAATGCACGAGTGTACACCATAACAAAGGGTGTAATCGATAAAGGCACAGTGGTATTTGAAAACGGCAAGATCACAGCAGTGGGCACAAATGTTCCTATTCCTGCTGGAGCAACGAGTATTGATTGCGGTGGAAAGAGCTTGTATCCTTCGTTCATTGCACCGAATTCAGTTATCGGTCTTACGGAAATCGATGCGGCACGCCCAACCCGCGATATGGCCGAAGTTGGAGACATCAATCCAAACGCTCGTGCAGTGACTGCATACAATCCCGACTCCGAGCTCATTCCAACGATTCGTTCAAATGGCGTTTTGCTCTGCAATTCCGTTCCACAAGGTGGAGACATCGGAGGTATCTCGGCAATTATGATGCTTGATGGTTGGACACGTGAGGACTGTGCACTCAAAGCCAATGCTGCCCTTTCCATTAGCTTCCCTTCGCTTGCAACTTTCACAGCTCCCTACATCACGAAGTCAGCCGATGAACAACGCAAAGAGAGCGAAAAGCAAATCAAGAATCTCTACGACTACTTCGCCAAGGCTCAGATGTACTCCAAAGCTGCTAGCAATGGATTGGCTGACAACGCGCGCGACATTCGTTTGGAAGCAATGCGAGCAGTGTTTGAGAAGCAAATGCCAGTGATGATCGCTTGCTCAGAGTACAAACAGATTCTTGCGGCAATTGACTTTGCAAAGCACTTCCAACTCAAAGCAATTCTCGTTGGATGCGAAGACGGTGATCGTTGCATACGCGAGATCAAAGCTTCGAACTACCCAGTGATTATTGGTCGCGTGCATTCGTTGCCTCGTCGTGAAGACGAAGCCTATGATAAAACCTACCAGATGTCACGCATCATGGCAAGCAATGGAATCACCTTTGCCTACTCCGATGGTGGCGCATGGCAACAACGCAACCTGCCTTTCAATGCAGGTTCTTCTGTAGCTTTTGGAACGAGTGAAGAGAATGCGCTCAAAGGTCTAACCATCAATCCTGCGCGCATGTTTGGTGTGGACCAGCAAGTAGGCTCTATCGAAGTTGGCAAAGATGCCACGCTCTTCGTTAGCAGTGGTAATGCTCTGGATGGCTTGACGAATAATCTTGTATTGGCATATATCCAAGGACGCTCCGTTTCGCTGCAAAGCAAGCAAACACGCTTGGCTGAAAAGTATCGTACAAAGTTTCGTCAGACGAGATAGTGCCAACATCTTGATGCACCGCCAGTCTCTTCAACCTTCTTTTGCCTAACGAGCTCGCTGCGCGAGCTCCTTTACTACATGCATGGCTAACTACTTCGTAGCCTTTCCAGTGCGTTTGCCAGAAGCCCTGTGCAATCAGATGCCAAGTGGTTTGCGCAGCTTCGTCCTCGACGATCTGCACTGTACTCTCGCTTTTCTAGGTCAACTCAAACCCGAACTCATTCCTGACATCAAAGCAGCGCTGACAGAAATTCAATGCAAACCCATACGAGCTCAGCTTGAGCAGCTCGTCATGTTGCCTTCACAAAAGAAGTTTCGTGCGCTAGCGTGGACCTTCGCACAAGGTCGGGAAGCCACTGAGCAACTCATCGCTCAGTACCGAGATATGTTCCTTGGCTTGGCTCAATGCACATTGGAGACCAGAGATCCGCTGGCACATGTCACCATCGCTCGTCCAAAAAGTGGCCTGAGAGCAGAACAGTTGGAAGAGATTGTAGAGTGGATGAGTAAACAGAAAGCACCTTCACAGGAGTTTGTGCTTGATCGTCTGGCTCTGTACACTTGGTCAGAGCAGCGCCCCGCACAGCAGTTTCGTGTGGTCTGCGAACATCTCTTTGAAGCTCAACGCGACTGAGATTGCTAAATAAGCGCCAGGTAAAGCAATGACCTGCTGCAGCTAGAGGACAGGCTGTTAATGAGCTGCGTTTCGAATCTAAAAGTGAAGGGCAACGCCGTATTGCAGGCTTATTGCATTTGACATGAGACGTTGGTTGTTCGATCCATAGTTCAATGCGCTATAGCCAAGTGAGCAGTGAACCGAGAGAGCACCTTCGGGTTGCCAAAGCAGGCCTAGACTGGTACGTCCGAGTACATCGGCACTAGCACTTGCCCCTAAGGCTAGTTCTCCAAAAGCAACAAGCTCTGTGCCCTGAAGCGAGAGGAGTTTCTGGCGAATGAGCGCAGCCAGGGTAGGACGGTTCTCGAGCAAACGAAGTACCACATCCTTTCCTGCCACCCGTTGACTGCGCTGCATTGCATAAACATCATTTGCACATTCTATTCCAAGTGCGGTGTGATCATCCAACTCAACAAACAAACGAAGCGCCATGTTGTCGAGATTGAACTGTGCCGCGCTCTGACGCGCGGACGCCAAGGATGATCGTAACTCCAAATGCCAAGGACTGTCAAGAAAAAAAGGTGCAATAGCGCTTGAGGGTTTCTCAATCATGGCGAGAGACGGCGCTGCTGCACCTTCTATGGTGCTTGAGTATGATGGACTGTCGCTCGGTTCTAAAGTGGTGATGAGTCTATCATTGCCATTGCCTTGATCATTCGTGATTGCTGTTTGATCTTTACCTTTCTTCTGAGTCGTGATGGTAGAGCTTGCACTTTTACTCAGTAGACTTCTGCTACGTCCTGACAGTGTAGGCAGAACAGTAGCTCGGGAAGCGAGTTTCGGCAGGACGACCGTTGTATACGCTGATTGTGCTTTGACAGATTCCTGAGAAGGCCTAGGCGGTTTGCTGCTGAGTTGCGCATGATCAACCTGAGCGCCTGAATCCTGAATGAATGCATGTTGACTCAACTCATTGCTGAAGAGTCCGAGCAGGAAAGCTGTACACAAGAGTGTGCCTTGCAAAGGACTTCGTAGTGAGGCGAGAACACGTGAACTCAAACTGAGCGTTGATACAGCTCCAGTAGAGTGGCTAAGCGCACCAGTGACTACTGCAGTAGAGATAGGTTGAACAGTATGGACTAGACCCAAATGTTGAAAGACCACATCGCGATGCACAGTAGGAGCAGTGATGTTCTGAGCATCGAGATGAGCAGCTCGCTGAATGCTGACGTGGCTGCGGAAGTCACGACGTAGTGCTTCATTGGCACTGAGTTCAGCAAAGAGCAATTCCTCCAAGTAGGGAGCTAGACTCCCGTCGATGTACTCGTGGATGAGTTGTGAGTGAGCATTCATGACAATGTGGGTTTGATCTCGTGTGCAGAAAAAGGGTGTTCGACAAAGAGCGCTTGCAGATGGAATACACTCCACGTCTGCTTTGCTCTATCTCAACTCTAGTCCTTCATCAGAGTATTGAGTTCATTGATATACGGAGCCAACAACACTTTCAATCGTTCTTTGGAGCGCCATACACGATTGCGCATCGTGTTCAGACTCTCGCCTGTGATTTCCGACATCTCACTGTACTCCAGATTCTGGTAGTAGCGCAGCACGAAAGCTTCACGGAGTTCTAAATCCAAACGCGTGATCGCTTTTGCGATGAGAGCTAAAAGATCCTTCTGCTCAAAATCCTGCAGCATAGACTCTGTACGAATGTCGTCACGGAGCACATCGTGACTTCGACGGTCTCGGATATGATTCAAACAAAGGTTGCGTGCGGTGCGGAGTGAGTATGCGCCGATGTTGGAAACTGTGGTTTGACACATGACATGATACAAGCGGATAAAGGTCTCTTGAAGGATGTCGCCCGCGTCATCACGGTGCGATAAGATCCTCAAAGAGTAACTAAAAACCCGCTGCGAGTATCGATCATACACTTCTTGAAAGATCTCTGCATGCAACGATGCCTCAGCGCGCAATAACTCGCTGAGTTCGGTATCTGTGTATGAGGAGAATCTATGTGGCATTTCTACGTGTGTGAACTCAAAACAGTGGTTTTGCAGCTATGAAGTCGGAGCTCTCTCGTGCAAGACCATCCCCTTTGATGAACATAACTTTCCAGGATTTTATAAACAAGCACAGAAAAGATGCTGGCGTTAGGAAAATGGCATCCAGCAAAGCAAATCAAGACATAGCGCTTGCCTACAATTGAATGACACGTACAGCACTCAGTCATCATGGTTTATGAACAAAATGATGATAGATTGTGCAGTATCGTGTCATGACAAGGCTTGGCAATCCGATGGCTTTGTCTGCGAATCTGCTACTCATGGGAGCTCTGCTGGCAGGCTGATCTAGCCGCACAGAGTTGAGAGTAGACAGAATCTGAGCTCGAAGGATGAGGACTCACGATCACAACCAACAATAATGAATCTTTTATCCATAACATCTCGCTACCTAATCTTCCTGCTTTTGCCTGGGTTCTTGATGTGCTCTCAGGAGACTAGTGTCGCGCAAAGTCGACTCTTTTTTAACTCTGTCGACACAACAGCCTTCCCCCTCATTCAGGCGCGCGTTCGTGTTGTTGATTCGAAAACAGGTGAGCAAGCTGCGCTTCAATCGGGCGACTTTGAGTTGTTGGAAAATGGACAAGCCGTTGCGAATCTCTCCGTACAGTGTCCACCGAAACCACCTTCCGTCCCTTTGAGTTCAGTACTCGTCATCGACGTCAGTGGCTCAATGAACTATGGCTTACCTACAAACATGTCAATAGCAAAGGCGGCAGCAAATGCATGGGTTTCTCTACTCCCATCGCACTCTGAGTGCGCAATTGTCAGTTTCGATAACAATCCCTATTTGAATCAGGATTTTACCAATGACAAATCGCTCCTCAACAAGGCTATCCAGGCGCTACAGCCTCAGTCCGGAACCGATTATGATCAGGGCTTGATAACAAGTCCGATGTCCGCCTTGCGCTTAATTGCAGGTCGCCCACATAAACCAGTGATCATCTTTCTGACGGATGGCGTAGGGACGTGCACGGTGGGCAGTGTGCTAGCATTGGCGAAGCAATACGATGCCCAAGTCTTTTGCGTTTGTGTGAATCTTGTTGCACCATTGGTGCTCCATCAAGTAGCGGATGGCACCGGGGCATTGCTCTACGACGCTGTGCGAAGTGAGAGTGAGGTTGTGGCGGTGTATCAAGATATCTTCGCGGTTGCTACTCAAACAAAAAGTTGCATCATGCAGTGGCGCAGCTCTCTTCGCTGTGAACTCCAAAGACACTTACAAGTATTGCACAAGCCAACTGGTTTAAAAGCACAGGCTTCCTATTCGGTCGACAAATCACTTCTTCCTGGTTTGTTCTGCTCACCACAGTCCTTGCATTTCGACTCAATACAGGTTGGTGTGGCCATGACAAAGTCTTTCACCATTGAAGCAACTGCCGATAGCACACGTATAGACTCAGCGGTGAGTACGAGCGCTTTTTACTCCGTGGAAGGATTCACTCCACCATTGTTGCTCATGAAAGGCGAGAAGAGGACTTTCACACTACGCTGCTTGGTGTCTGACTCCGCTCTGCACAGTTGTGCCGTAAAATTCTACGGCAACTTCTGTAGTCCAGCAGCTGTTTTTGGAAGATGCGGATATCGTCGTTTTCGAGGGAGTACGGAGCACATGACCCTTCTGAGTCCAAATGGCTCTGAGCGCTATCTAGCAGGCTCTCTTCAACATATTCGTTGGAAGGGACTACTTCCTGATGATCGCGTGCGATTGGAGTACTCGCTCGATGATGGACAAAGCTGGAACTTCATTACCGATACGGCATCGAATTTCGAGTACGCATGGCGTTTACCATTTACAAACTCAAGTCTCTGTCGAGTTCGTGCTCTACAATTGCAAGACCTGCGCAGGGAAGACTCAGTCGTCATCATTCGCAATGCTCACGTGGCTAGTGCGCTGAGTGTTGCATTCTCTCCAGACGCGACACTCTTCGTAAGCAGTGGAGCCGACAATGCTTTGCGTTTTTGGGATGCCACCAATGGTTCGCCATATGGTGCCAGCATCAACCTATCTTCTCTTATTGGTACGCTACCTTCCGTTGCTTGGAGTAGTGACCCAAATATCATTGCTATCGCAGGGACAACAGGCGCTGCGTACTTTTCTACTATCACGATGCAGAGTCTGCGGCGGCTCCCATCCAATTCACTTTCGAATCAGATGTTTCGCTCTTGCGACTTCACGAGCGATGGAAAGTACTTACTTCTTTCCACCAACCTTGCTCGCGTCGTTATCTGGTCGGTCGAAGCAGCTGCGAATCCCAATCAAGAATACTTGAATCTTGCAACTACACACAGCACAACTATTCGATCCGTTCGCTCCGTTCGATACAATGCACATCTTGACCCCTCATCACTTTCCTTTGTATGCGCTTCGGAAGATCGAAAGATGACGCTCTCTACTGCAAGAATTCAAGACCAAAACTCTGCGCTTCAGTTGCTTAGTATGCAAGCAGGGAAGGAGTCGTTTCAGGCAAAGGACCAAATGTGGAGCGCTTCTGCATCACCAACCTCCACCTTGCTCGTGGGAGGTGCATTGAATGGCGAAATGCTGCTTGCTTCTGGTCAAGTACAGAACAGTTTCTATCCCGTGCAGAGCGATGCGATTACGCAAACTGCGTGGTCGCCTGATGGCAAGACTATTGCGCTTGGTTACAACTCTGGTCGCATAGTCCTCTGGGATGTGGCATCCAAAAGTGTAGTCTCTCAGTTGGATACCCTACGTGCTTCATTGCTTGGATTGTGTTGGGACCCATACTCTTCAATGATTGTCGCAAGTTACTACGATGGTAGCCTCCTCATGTGGCGGCGTTCAACACCAGTATTACAAAGCGATAAAAGTGATTCAAGCTTCAGTATCGTCATGCCCACGCTCAATACGACAAATGTACTCGACTTTGGGAAGCGATTTGTTGGTGCGAGCAGCGATTCAGTATTGCAGCAACTTGTATGCATCGATCCAAAGCAACTCGCGTCGCTCTGGACCGCAAAGAACCTGCGTATTGTGAATGATGTTGATAGCTGCTTTACTCTTGTCAGTGCGGTGCCTCTTAGCAGATATGACAGCAGCTCCTTTTGTTTCCCCATGGAGTTTCGCTTTCAGCCAAAGAAGGTTGGTGTGTACAGCGCTAGAGTTGAGTATACACTCAACGATAGTCTTATGACTCTGACCCTAAATGGTGAGGCTGTGCAACCAGCGCTGCAACTGGCATCCGGAGTGATAGACTTCGGTGCTCATGTGCAAGGAACGAAGCGTGATAGCGTAGTGCAAATCGTTCTTCTCAATACGACGCAGGATACGGTACTTGTCAACGGACTCTCCATCTTTGGTCCTGATCGCACGCAGTTTCTGTTGCTCTCTGGCGCTGATACGCTCATTGCTCCCAAGTCTCAACTGGCAGTAACACTACGGTTCAATGCCCAAACGATTGGCGCAACAAGTAGTAGTCTGCGAGCTCAAGTACAACTCAAGAATAGTAACAGCACCGCTGCTCAACAGTTGCATCTTTCTCTGTTTGGAAGAGTGTTGTGCGGAGCTGATTCTACTTCACCTGAAGTGCGACCTCTTATTCAACTCGACACGAGTTTCGGTCAGAGTGATTCAACTGTATCTCTGGGACAAAGCTCTGAGTTCGTACTTCGACTCAATGCCCAACCAACTCAACTCTTAAGTCTGGGCGATAGCTGCGAACTAAAACTCTCGTATCGATCTTCAACATTAATCTTGATAGAACCGAATGTGCAAACACGAGTTGAAGGGGATCGACATACCGCGTGGTTGAGTACACGGCGGAGTGGAGATTCTTTGCTGCGAGTGCTTGTGCTTCCTCTCCTCGGTGATAGTGATCACATTGATCTGCAAGTCGACTCTTTGCTGCTGTCTGGCGCATGTGGCTTGCGTTTTGGCGGAGCTCAGGTACACATCCCCATTGCAAATGTGTGTATGGCAGGTGGCGAAGCTCGGTTGTTGACTGCCACAGCTGTCACCTCTATGCGCGTTCAACAGAACGAGCAGGACCTAGATGTTCATCTGAGTCTGGCAGAGAGTGGTGTCACGCAGCTCGAGTTGTTCGACCTGTTGGGCAGAAAACAAAGCACAGTTTTTCACAGCACTCTACAACGTGGTGATCAGCATTTACATCTGCAAACACCGAAACTTTCAAGTGGACTCTACCTACTTGTTCTTCAAACACCCTCTGAGCGGCGTAGCACTCTACTCCAGATTCAATAGTCTAAGGTGCTGATGAACTCATGTGCGCTGTTGTACCTTGCCATCATCCAGTATCAAGATGTGTTGCTACTATTCAAGAGTCTTTTTCTTACACGCGCAGCCTGCGGCTGCACAGCTCGAGGCTTGTCATCTTTGAAGGTATTTCGCGTACGATGACGAGAACATTCCGAGTCAAGGCTTCATTGCATACTGAGTTGTATTTGTATCATCAACGTATTGTGCTGTTTCTCTGCCGACTATTCTAGATTCGATGATGACAAGAATCCCACCTCATTCTCGAGGACGTTGGAGTTTGCTGGTGGTTTGGAAATCGTTGGACTTGTGCAGCCGAAGGCTGCGAGAGAATGAAGCGTCTCTTGAAGACTTTCACGGTTCTCTGGAGATAGCGAAGCTGACGTGATGGAGGGAACACGCGTGCGTTTATGACTAAGTGAAAGGGGAAAAAGCTCAAAATCTGTAGAATTTTGGCTTCGGCGCTGTCCTTTGTCGCTAGCATGGTATTTTTGCAAAAGATTTTCCGCACCAACCCGACCCTTCACCCATGAATCCTAAGATTCTTTACGACGGATTTACATTTGACGATGTACTTCTGGTGCCGCGCTATTCCGAAGTATTGCCTCGCGAAGTTTCCCTAAAGAGTAAGATATCCCGAGACATTGAGTTAAACATCCCCATTGTTAGCGCCGCGATGGACACCGTGACGGAATCGCAAATGGCGATTGCCCTCGCACGTGAAGGTGGTATTGGAATCATTCACAAGAACCTTAGCATTGCACGACAGGCAGAGGAAGTTGATCGAGTAAAGCGTAGCGAGAGCGGAATGATTCGCAATCCTATTACGCTTACTGCTGGACAGACCATACACGATGCGCGTGCTCTTATGAGCAAGTATCGCATCGCAGGAATTCCCGTCATCGATGAAGAGCAAAGACTCATTGGTATACTCACCAATCGTGATTTACGTTTTGTAAACGATCCTCGCGAGTTAGTCAGTACCATCATGACGCGAGAGAACTTGATCACCGCACCACTCGGAACGACCTTGGAAGATGCCGAGAGTATTCTTCAGCGTCACCGTATTGAAAAGTTACCAGTTGTGGATGCAGATAACATCTTGCGTGGCTTAATCACGTTTAAAGACATTCAGAAGAAGAAGCGCTACCCAGTATCGAGCAAGGATGAGCAAGGTCGTTTGCGTGTTGGCGCTGCCCTCGGAATTAGTGGCGATACGATGGAGCGCGTTGCTGCTTTGCATGCAGCTGCTGTTGATGTAGTGATCGTCGATACTGCGCACGGACACTCTCGTGGTGTTATCGATATGGTTCGTAAAGTAAAATCAACCTATCCTGGTTTGCAAGTCATTGGAGGAAACATCGCAACAGCAGAAGCTGCGCTTGCCCTTATTGATGCAGGTGCTGACGGAGTGAAGGTTGGAATTGGCCCAGGTTCCATTTGTACTACTCGTATCATAGCCGGTGTTGGCGTTCCTCAGTTGTCTGCGATTATTCATGTAGCTGAAGTTGCAGCTAAGCATGGCGTATCCGTTATTGCTGATGGAGGCATCAAGCAAACCGGCGATATCGCAAAGTCGATTGCAGCTGGAGCAGATTGCGTAATGATGGGCGGAATGTTTGCTGGACATGAAGAGTCACCAGGGGAGAAAGTTCAACTCGAAGGACGTGCCTTCAAGATCTATCGTGGAATGGGTTCACAAGGCGCTATGATGTCGGGATCAGCAGACCGGTACTTCCAAGATGTTGAAGATGAGATTTCGAAGCTCGTTCCTGAAGGCATTGAAGGCAGGGTGCCGTTCAAGGGAGATGTGAGTACAACCATTTATCAGATGTCTGGTGGTTTGCGTGCTGCAATGGGATATTGCGGGTGCGCAAACATTGCAGCTATGAAGAGCGAAGCACAGTTTGTGCGCATTACAAATGCAGGCTTGAAGGAATCGCATCCTCACAATGTGATCATTACCAAAGAGTCACCGAATTACTTTGTGTGATGAGTTTGAATTCGAGGCACACAGAAGATCGAAAGATGAGACTCTGAGATGGAGATAGATTTTCACCGTTATCCGCAGCCGCGCACGCGACATCATACCAACCCGCAGTTTTATCTGCCATTGGATCAGTTGCATGTTGTGCCGATGAACTATCCTCCATTGGTGGAATCAGTCGACTGGTCTGAACACTATGCTAATGCTCAAGCGCCACAGGCAGTAGATATTGGCTGCGGATGGGGAAACTTTCTCTTGAACTACGCTGAACGTCATCCTGAGATCAACGTCTTGGGAATCGAGACGCGTATGCAAACAACCGCATGGTTGAACGAGGTGATACGTGGAGAGAAGTTGCCGAACGTAAGTGCCCTTTGGTACAGTGTAGCAAATGGCCTCCAGTTTCTTGAAGCGAATAGTGTTCAATCAGTGTTCTACTTCTTCCCGGATCCCTGGTTTAAAAAGCGTCATTTCAAACGTCGCGCGTTTACAACTGGACTTCTTGATCAGATAGTACGTGTTCTTCAGCCAGGGGGACGTTTGTATCTCATGACGGATGTTCCGGAAGTGGATGTGTATCAACACGAAGTGTTGCTCGAACACGGATCGTGGGCGGTCCAGTCCATAGAGAATGATGATGAGTGGTTGGGAGTTCAGACTGACCATGAGCTACTTAGTCAGCGACTTAATATTCCCTACGTTCGGCGTATTTGTACTCGTACGGTGCAGGCCTAGGTACTGGATACGTGTACTGTGAGTAGTACAGTTTCTACGCCTAGGAAATGAGCACATTGAAGGATCGGTAGGTGGTGAAGCTACCAATTCTATACTTCGGCAACTCGATTGCTATAAAAGAGAAGAGCAGCCCTGCTTTTAGCAGAGCTGCTCTTTCATCATGTCGCTATGGCGCAGGCTATTGAGTGGTGGTGAGTCGACTTCTTGTTTGTCTGAGCACGTACGCCTGAAGTCCAGTGGACCGCGACTTTGAAAACAACGAAGGATAGAACGGCAATTTGGAATAGACTCCCAAGAAGTTTGGTACACGACTCGGTTCAAAACTAACTAATAAGACCATATTATCCAAATTAAATTTGTGGATGAATGGGTTTTACTGAGTTTTTTCTTTGTCTCCAGGCAATAAAGTAGAGAATTCCAAGCACGAACAATGGTGCAGCGATAACGAGAACCCAGTCTGGATGCTTGTAACTCACTGCCCCATAAACAATTGCGAGCCCGCAAAAGCCAATGGTTGCGACCCATTCCCAGCGAAAGCTGAGAAGGAAGATGGCAAGGATGACTATCGTTGGCAGGAGATGCATGAAGAAATCAGGCATCATCTCCGTGAGGGAACGAGTTTCGTTGATACTGTCGAGGGCGAACGTAGCAGTAAACACCATGAACAGTATAGTGAGACCACGGGCGATAGCGCCGAGTGGTGATATCGACAGAACTTTCATACGATATGCTCCGCGGTAGTGAATGACAGGGAGTGCTAAGACCCTTTGTCATAAAATAGTTATTAAGAGATTTATGTCCAAAATATAATTTGGCACTTTGCTAGATTTCTGTTAACGAAGAAAAACGGGCTCCAGAGATGTCCGCTGGTCAAGAACCGTGAAAATTCAGCGTTATACTCCACTACGCTCGTTTTTGGTAAAAGGTTCATCTCATATGATCATTTATTTCGTTAGGGGTGCACTATGGCTGTGAGCACGAAAATAGATGTGGTTGTGATTGGGGCAGGTGCTGCTGGGCTTATGTGTGCGCTTCATTGTGCTCAGCATGGCTTGAAAGTAGTAGTTCTCGAGCATGCTGAAGCAATTGGTAAGAAGATTCGCATCTCAGGTGGAGGTAGATGTAACTTCACAAACACCACGGTTTCTCCAGAGAATTACCTTTCACAGAACCCTCACTTTTGTCGTTCCGCCCTAGCGCGCTACAAACCAAAGCAGTTCATTGACTGGATCCAAGAAAACGGAATCGCATTTCACGAGAAAAAGCTAGGACAGTTGTTTTGTGATGATTCAGCCGACGACATCGTACAGCTCTTTGCTTCAGAGCTGGCGAGGTTTCATGTAAAGGTCTACACTGGAACTTCTGTACATGCTGTTCGCGTGTTAGAGAAAACTACGAGCGCCAATGTTGATACTGAGACCGCTCCATCTTCTGAGCTAACAGAGCATGCGCCAACAACTCCTACCGAGCGGAAGTTTGAAGTGCTCACTTCGACCATAAGCTTCTGTGCTTCAGCAGTGGTCATTGCGACAGGCGGACTCTCCATTCCTAAAATGGGCGCAAGTGATTTCGGCTTGCGCATTGCCCAACAGTTTGGTTTGAAGATTATTGCTCCGAGGCCAGCTCTGGTTCCATTGGTGGTTGTTCCAGCATTACGAGCCTTTTGTTCTAGCTTAGCAGGACTGTCCTTTGATACAATCGTAAGCTGCAACGGCACGAGCTTTCGAGAGCACGCACTGTTCACGCATCGGGGGTTGAGCGGTCCTGCCATCTTACAGATATCTTCGTACTGGCAAGAAGGTCTTCACCTTCATCTGGATATACTGCCAGAGCGCAATGCCCTGCATTATTTGGAGGAGCATGCACGCTCAGCAATGGAGTTGAAGACGGTTCTGTCCTTCGTTCTTGCCAAGCGCTTTGCAGAGGCCTGGTGTAGTTTAGAATGTGATTCAAAACCCATGCGACAGTACACATCAAAAGAACTAGAGTCCATAGCACATCGCTTACACCATTGGGAGCTGCGAATTGAAGGAACAGAAGGATTTGCTAAGGCAGAAGTCACAGCAGGAGGTGTCGATACGCGGGAGCTCTCCTCAAAAACGATGGAGTGTTCGAAGCAGCCTGGGCTGTATTTCATTGGTGAAGTTGTTGATGTGACTGGTTGGTTGGGTGGATACAACTTCCAATGGGCTTGGGCTTCGGGTGTTGCTGCGGCAGAGGCAATATCTGCGCCAATGGGCAAGCCTGTCTAAGCTCGGTTCATTGCGTTTCAGACTATCTTTTGAGGGAGCCACTCGAATGAGGTCGATTGTTACCAAGAACGATATGTCCTGCGTTAATTAAGACCTTTGTATCTTTTTTACTATTTTGCATTGTACGGTCTACCCAGAAGGGCGGACCGCCCTTGTTTCACAACTCGATGCGTCATGAAAACTATCATAGAGCCCTTTAAGATCAAATCTGTTGAGCCAATACATTTCACTACTGAGGCACAACGCGAATCGCTATTACAGGAGGCTTCCTACAATCCCTTTTTCCTCCATTCACGAGACGTATTGATAGACCTCCTTACCGACAGTGGTACCACCGCGATGAGCTCAAAGCAATGGGCAGCGGTCATGGATGGCGACGAAGCCTATGCAGGAAGTAAAAGCTACTATCTATTCGAGGACGCGGTTCGAAATATTACGGGGATGAAGCATATCATTCCAACCCACCAAGGTCGTGCTGCCGAGAGAATACTGTTTAGTGTTGTGGGAGGTGCCGGAAAAGTTGTTCCAAACAATACGCACTTTGATACCACAAGAGCGAACGTAGAGTATAGCGGTGCGCGGGCTGTTGATCTTTTATGCGAAGTAGGGAAGCACCCAGATCAGATAGCTGACTTCAAGGGCAACATGGATGTTGAAGCACTCGAGGCTTTGATCGATGAAGTAGGTCCACACAACATTCCTCTCGTCATGATCACCGTGACGAACAATAGTGGAGGTGGGCAACCCGTCTCTATGGCTAACATCCGCGAGGTACGTAGAGTTTGTACACGACATGGCATCCCCTTATTCTTAGATGCTTGTCGCTTTGCTGAGAATGCGTACTTCATTAAGCTTCGCGAGCCTGAGTTTGCATACACACCTGTAGAAGACATCGCTCGAGAGATGTTTAGTTATGCGGACGGATGTACAATGAGTGCCAAAAAAGATGCGCTCGTAAATACAGGCGGCTGGATTGCTCTTAACGATGATGATTGGGCTGGCAAGGCTCGTAATCTCCTCATCATTACCGAGGGCTTTACCACCTATGGCGGATTGGCACGTCGTGATTTAGAAGCCATTGCACAAGGTCTGCGCGAGGTATTGGACGAAAACTATCTCCACTACCGTATTCGATCAACGCAGTACTTTGGTGACAAGTTGATTGAAGCTGGCGTTCCGATTTTGCGCCCAACTGGTGGGCATGCAGTGTATCTTGACGCGCGAGCCTTTGCGTCGCATATTGACCCGTCACATTTCCCAGGACAGTCCATTGTCTGTGCTCTATTCCGCAAAGGCGGAATCAGGAGTGTCGAAATCGGTTCTTTGATGTTTGGAACCTATAGTCCGGACGGAAAACACCAAGCTCCTCCTATGGAGCTCGTGAGAATGGCTATTCCTCGAAGAGTCTATACCCAGAGTCACATTGACTACTGCATCGAGGTCGTTATTGAGGTCTTCAAAGAACGCGAGCAATTGCGCCCAATGAAACTGACCTACGAAACGCCTTTTTTGCGTCATTTCACAGCTAAGTTGGAATATGTACGATAAGGTTTGAACCAAAGCCCCGTATCAGCTAAATTTACATTGACGCGTTTTGCACGTTCATTCTCCAGCACATTATTGCTAGGTCTCAAACATGTATCCTGTAGGTCCCATACATCAGTTTCACATCCCTGTCATGGGGACAAGTTATACGATTGATACTCCTATACGCGTAGCGCATTACGGGATCACTTCGGTTATGTCGCTTATAGACCATCGACTCATTGAGCAAATTCGCGAGATGCACTGTCAGAATTTTGGTTTTGAGTTCGTACCTATCGATGAAAGTGAACACGATTGCAAAGCACGCCGAGTCACAGCCTATCTGAATTTGGTAGCAGATATAGTTGATCTTCGTTTCAATGCACTCAAGAATACTCCATTTGAGGAAGGTACTGAGATAACGAAGTACTTTGAGATGTTGAATGAGCAATCAGCGCTCAAGCAACAGTATTATTCGATGCTAAAGTTGAGCGGCGATGAGCGCAAGGTGGCAGAAGATGCATTGCGACAGCAAATGCGACCAGGCAGCATCGATGGGAACATCATGACCAAGGTTGATTCGGTTTCCTATACGAAAGATGGCACTGCTCTTTCCACTGAGTTCAACGATGCGCACGCATCGTTACGTGGTTTCGCACAGAGTAAACTCAGTTCTTCGTTGGTGTTTAGTGCTGGTATGAATCCGCGTCTCTATGGATACATTGCACAGTTCGCAGACTTCTTCCCAAATCCGCAAGGAGTCTTGAATAAGCAGATCATTCTGAAGGTCAGCGACTATCGATCAGCATTGATTCAAGGAAAGTTCCTTGCAAAGAAGGGTCTGTGGGTTTCAGAGTTTCGTGTAGAGTCTGGTTTGAATTGCGGTGGACACGCCTTTGCTAGTGATGGATATTTACTTGGCCCAATCATGCAGGAGTTTCACAACCAGCGTCAAGAACTTGCTGAAGAGTTATTCGACGCACTCTCCGCTGGATTGCGCAATGCACAAAAAGAGATTCCTTCACAAATTCCACAACAGAGATTAACTGTACAGGGTGGTGTTGGAACCTGGGAGGAACAGTCGTTTCTCTTTCATAAGTATAATGTCGACTCTGTTGGCTGGGGTACTCCATTTCTCTTGGTGCCGGAAGCTGTGAGTATCGACCAGGAGACTATTGAGATTCTTGAGAAGGCGACAGAGAAGGATTTGTACTTGAGTAAAATCTCACCCTTAGGTGTCCCTTTCAATTCTGTTCGGGGAAATACAGCTGAAGTCGAGCTGCTAAATCGAATTGCCATCGGAAAACCTGGCGCAGCATGTTTGAAGAAACACTTAGTGTCCACACCAGCCTATACCTCGAAGCCTATTTGTACTGCGTCAATCCAGTATCAAAAGCACAAGCTAGGTGAAATGCAAGAAGAGATGGGCGCGGAAGCGCCTTTATCAAGAGAGTATGATGATGTAACGCAGAAGACTTGTTTGTGTGTAGGGCTTGGAAACGCGGCGCTGAAAGCCTACTCATTGAAGACCTATCGCGGGTCGCAGGGCGTGGCTGTTTGTCCAGGTCCGAACATGGCTTATTATGATCATGTCGTTTCGCTTCGCGAAATGGTAGATCATATCTATGGTCGCACGAACATCATGAGTAGAACAGATCGTCCAAACATGTTCATCAAGGAACTGTCATTGTACGTCGACTATCTGCGCAATAAAGTACTCGATTGCGCTGGCGAGATTAGTGATTCTCAACGTAAGTATTTTGATACCTTCCGTTCTAACCTTATCGATGGTATTAATTACTATCGAGAAATGTTTCCTACGATCCCGCAGAGTTTCAAACAGAACATTCCACTGATGCTTGCTGAATTGCAACGCTATCATGAAGAGCTCGAGAGTATCTTTAGCGAACGAGAGTCGGTTGTGATGAGCGTGTAGCGTTCGATGTATACACGAAGGCATTCAACTGACTACGACTACCTTTATGAGTGGCGCAAAGAATCGCTTTCTTTGCGCCACTTTTTTTTGTTCGATGCTGAAAGCCTTCGCATTCTACTCAGATTCCTGATTGCGTAGAATTACCGCCGTCAGGTAGTGTGCCCCATGATGAGTATTGTTGATTGAGTGGACCTTTATTTATGTGACCAAAGATCCTGCACAGTGGCTCGAAGTTTAAAAGTCAGATAAGATTCCAGTGTTTTAAACTGAATGTACACTTCAGAAGTGGTCGAGGGGCTTAACAGTGGGTTTGTGTAAAGAAGGTTTAACAATGTACACATACAGTTTTGACGATATCGTTTCTACCTCCATCCAAGCGCAAGATCTGAACGCTGTCGCCCTATTTCGCAACTGTTAACTGCCCGTAAAATAGTGGCTTAGTAAGTAGCAGGACGCATTTGAAACATACACCCTGCACCTCTTAGTCGGGTTATGAGTCAGAGATGGAGATGCCTTCAATTCTGTATCCGCTTACTAAAGTCCTTGAAAAAATTATTGCTTACACACTTTTTCTCTCTAACTTTGAAGCAGCAGAGGAAGGGAAAGCAGCAACAAGGAAGTGTTTCTTCACAGGATTTCATTGATGCGAAAGCATCTGCCAAAGAAGTCTGCCTACCCAAATAGTGATGAAATAGGGAAGCCGGGGGGCCACTCTACGTCGTTCGAACATCGAATCTTTCGGTACTTGTACGTATTGTACGTGAACGAGTACTGGTTGATTTTTGACAGCGAAGAAAACGCAGCCATTAATGTGAGCATGCTCTACACAACACAGCCGCAGGACGCGCAAGGTGGAGTGAAGAGATATGTGATCGAGATCAACTGGTGAACATGACTTTGTCATGGGTTGATTGCAAGGTTGTTCTTCTTAGGCATGCGGCTATGCCGCATGCATTCGCTCATGGTCCAGAGTTCGGTACAGTCTATCCGCACCAACTCCACTATCTATCTGCACTCACGTTGCTATGCAACGTCACGACTCAATTCACCATTGAGGTCCAAGCTCATCGAAGAATTCATGAGGCTTGTGACTTATTATTTGAACCCTAGAGCTGGTGCTACTCACAGTATCACCCAGAGATCATAGCTCGAATGCACGATGCACTGGTTCATTTGGTTCGCGCTTTTCGAGCGACCAATACATTCAAAGTTCTCAGACGATGTCGCACCCAGTGGTGCAAGAACAGTCAAGGATGATGGCTTACTTACCAGGATAGGACTGAGAGCCGGTTGCAACCAGATGGTTGAAACCAGAATCTGATAAATCGAACGAAAACAAGCTTTTTCAAGAAACGCAGGATGCGCCCCTGAAAGACTCCAGAAAAAGTCTGGCAGGGGAATTGTAAGGACACAGCGACAGCGCAACAGTGCAGTGTCATTACTGTGTGTTGTGTTAACGACTGAAGGAGAACAACGAAAAGCCTAGTAGATGGGCAGTTTTCGTTTGACTTGGCAGACTGCACACAGGAGTGTTGCCTACTGCTGAGTTTTTGAATGCGTGTTGATGCATTCACTGAACATGATACTTTTTACATTATAACTATATCTCATGAAGAACCGCTATTTCTTCAATGCCTCAAGTCTGGGAGTCCCAGCTTGTTTGTGTCTAGCCCTTCTGTTTGCATTGACAGTTGGTGCTCAGGCAACCACCTATACCTTCACCGGTGGAACCAGCAGTAGCTGGAATAACACTGCTAACTGGTCTGCTGCAGGAATGCCACCGAACCCACTGACCAGTGGTAATAGTATTGTCATTAGTGGTACGCCCAATCAAGCACAGCTTGATATTGGTGGTGCCTATGTCATTAATGCGGGGGCTTCTATTAGTATAAGTACAGCGAAGTCTTTGACCATTAATGCCGGCAATACGTTGACGGTGAATGGAAGTATGGTGAATGCCGGAACTGTCTTGAACAACGGCACACTGAGCTTTGGTAGTGGTTCTAGTTATGAGCATGCTCAAGACGGAGGCGCTATCCCAAGTGCGAGCTGGCATGGAGCTTCAACCTGTTTGATTACAGGAGTGACTTCTACAGACCCCACGGGAATGGGACAGACCTTCGGTAACTTCACGGTGAACTGTGCCAGTATGACTGGCAATCGAAATCTGGCATCCGGCTCTATGGCAGTTGCTGGTACAATGACTATCCAGAGTACCGGGTCAGCAATTTTACGTATGGTTCAAACACCATTGAATGTTAGTGGAAACTTTGTCATGAGTGGCGGTAGTTTTCGTGTTGCGTCATCAACTGTTCGAAGCTTAAACGTATCCGGTGCTTTTAACCAGAGCGGTGGTACTTTCGACTTGAGCGACGGAACCTCAACTGGGACCTTGGCAGTTGGTGGAGACTTTACTGTAAGTGCTGGCACCTTTACCTCTAGTGGTATCAGTAACGGTGCAGTTAACTTTAATGGAAGTGGAATTCAGACATTCACATCTGGTGGCACCCTTAGCAATGACCTCGACTTTACGGTCAGCGGTGGTTCAACCTTACAAATGGCAGGCGCATCAACCGTCCTTAGCGGAGGAACTGGTTCGAGCTTTACCATGCTGTCTGGATCCACACTCGGAATTCGTTCGCCATTCGGTATCACTGCTTCGACAACAGGAGCAACTGGTGGTAACGTTCAAACTGAAACACGTGTGTTCAATTCTGGTAGCAATACAAGTTTCATCTATAACGGTTCAGCAACGCAAGCGACAGGCGATGGTTTGCCCGGAGCAGTTGCCAACCTCTCAATCGCCCCTACAAGCGGAAATGTGAATTTGGGATCAAATGTCAGCGTGTCTGGCATTTTGTCGTTTTCGACAGGAGCCCTCCTCAACACTTCTTCAAACAGCATTAGCCTTTTGTCGACAGCGAGCATTAGTGGTGCGTCAGCTTCTGCTGGTTGGGTGAATGGCAACTTGATTTGGCAATTCACTGGATCGGTACTTTCCCACACCTTTGCAATCGGTGATGCAACAGCTTACGCTCCAGTACTTGTCAACTTTGCAAGCATAAGCACTAGTGGTTACCTCTTGGGAACGACAACAGACGGAAATCACCCATCACTCAGTCCGGGTTCGGGTATTGACCCAGCCAAGTGCGTTACGCGCTACTGGAGTTTGGTGAACAATCCTGGCGGTGCTGGCTCAATCGCTTTCACGACCTACGATGCAACCTTCACCTATGATGTAACAGAAATCAATGGCGGATCACAAAGCGCGTTCTTCATGCGCAAGTATGATTCTCCAAACTGGGCATCTGCTCCGGGCACCACTTCAAACCCAACAGCAACATCAACGAAGGGAACACTATTTACAAGCTTTAGTGACTTTTCCATAGGTGAGCATTGTACACCAACCATAAGCTGTCCTGCAAATGTTAGTGCAACCACGAATAGTGGTTGTACAGCTACAGCAGGTAGTGTCAGTTTAGGTACTCCAACAACGGGTTCTAGCTGCTCGGGTACTACACTCACAGTGACCAATAATGCACCTGGTGCGTATAGCCTTGGAGTGAATACGGTCGTTTGGAAGGTTACAGACAATTTTGGTAACACGGCTACATGTGCTCAGACTGTTACAGTGAGCGATAATATGCCGCCAACAATTACTTGCCCAGCGAATGTGACTATTGAGTGTACTGCTTCACAACTTCCTGCAAACACAGGCTCTGCATCAGCAGTGGACAATTGTGCAGGTGGTATTAGCTACACGTACACCGATGGAGCGAACATAGCTGACGGAGGTTGTGCTGCGAAGTATCATTTTACACGAACATGGAAGGCTACCGACGCTGCTGGTAACAGCAGCAGTTGCGCGCAAACCATCACTGTCCGTGATCGAGTTGCACCAACGATAACGTGTCCAGCTGATGTTACAGTTGAGTGTGGAACCGATCTCAATCCGAATACCAATCTCTCGCTAGCTCGTGCGACGGCAACGGATGCATGCAGTGCGGTTGTCAGTATTACTAGAGCGGATTGTATTCCTTGTACCGTAAACGACGGATGTGCAAACAGCTACCACTTCCCACGCAAATGGGTTGCAACAGATGCCTGCGGAAACTTCAGCACCTGTCAGCAAGTGGTTTATGTACGCGACAATACTGCTCCAACTATCGTTTGTCCTGCAGGTGTAACGGTTAACTGCACTGGCTCGATTCCAGCGCAAACAACAACCGGTGTTACAACAACAGATAACTGTACGGGTACGGTAAATGTAGCATTCGTAAGCGATGTTACGGTTAGTAGCGGATGTGCTAATAGCTTCGTGATCACTCGTACCTTCCGTGCAACCGATCCTTGCGGAAACAGCTCCACATGTGCACAAACCATAACGTTAACCGATAACACTGCTCCAAGTATTACTTGTCCATCAGGACTCACAGTTAGCTGCTCTGATAACATTCCTAGTCCGAATGTTGGTGCCGTTACTACAACTGACAACTGCGGCAGCAATGTGGTTGTGACATGGGTAGCAGACGTAACAACAGCAGGCTCATGTCCAAATAGCTTTAGTGTAACACGTACCTATTTAGCTACAGATGCATGTGCGAATACAGCAAGTTGTGCACAGGTTATCGTTGTCAACGACAATATTGCACCTTCTATTAGCAATTGTCCTGCAAACATCACCGTGGACTGTGGATCTGCAGTGCCAGCCGAAACTACAGTGGGTATCGTAGGAGTTGACAATTGCTCAGCGACACCGGTTATTACAGTAAGTAGTGCAACCGTAGCTGGAAGTTGCGCAAACAACTATAGTGTTCAAAGAACATTTACTGCAACAGATCTCTGTGGAAATAGTGCTAGCTGTATGCAGATTATTTATGTCTCAGATACGCAAGCTCCAACCCTTAGCTGTCCAGCTGCCCTAACAGTAAGTTGTTATGCAGATGTTCCAGGTGTTACACTTGCTATTGGCGCAACCGACAATTGTTCAGGCTCGGTAACCATCTCTCACGTTAGTGATGTAACTGCGAACATGGTCTGCGATGCAAAGTTTATGATTGTACGCACATATAAGGGTGAAGATCAATGTGGTAATACAGCTACTTGTCAGCAGGTCATCACTATAGAAAATACTACAGCACCATCAATAGTTACCTGTCCATCAGCAGTCACAGTAAATGCTTGCAATGAGTCATCATTAACACCAGCCTACTCTGAAAGTTCACAAAGTGGTGATTTCGTTGCAGCTGGTGGTTCGGCGTCTGCAAACTGTGGAGGCTCGCTATCCTATACCTATTCTGATACAAAGACTGGAAGTTGTCCGATCCTCGTTACAAGAACCTGGGTAGTTGCGGATGCCTGCGGCTTGACTTCCAGTTGCGCTCAAACCATAAGCATTGTTGATAACAGTAACCCAACTATCACTTGTGGTTCATCAAGAACTCTTATCGGCTGTGATGTTTCTGTTCTTGTAAATCCGGCATTTAGTTCTACACTGACGTCTTCTACTTTAAGTGAATTCACTTCTGCTCCGAACCTCGGAAATGCTTCTGACAATTGCGGAATTGGACTGGTTTCGTATATCGATACACAAAGCGGTACTTGCCCTGTTATTGTAACTCGTTCTTGGTTTGTGCAAGATATGTGCGGCAATACTGCTAGTTGCTCGCAAACAATCACAATCTCTGACAATGTAGCTCCAACTCTTAGCGCTGGTTCGCCAGTGAATATTGTCGGTTGTGGCGTTTCCAGTATTACAGGTCCGATTTACAGCGAAACAGAAGCAGCTTCCACGTATGCCGAGTTTATCGCACATGGACTTAGTTACAGCGATGATTGCAGTGCCTCCGCTTCCACCGTGAGCTATCATGATGTGACCATCGGCTCTGCTTGTCCTGTTGTGTTAAGAACGTTTAAGGTGATGGATGCCTGTGGAAACAGTTCAACTGTTTCTGTAACGATAACCATCAATCCACCGCCTATTTTCGCGAATTGTCCTCCTGATCAGACTCTGCCTCCTTGTTTGTCCCAAACTCAGGTCAATAATATCTATGCTGGCTGGCTTTCTGCTTTCACAGCCGTTGGAGGCTGCAATGTTGGTTCGATCATCATTGGACCACCCACCCCTCCATCAGCATGCGGAGGCAGTGAACAAGTTGTGTTTAATGTATTCGACGATTGTGGTCAATTTACATCATGTACACGTATCTTTAGCGTGTCGAGTGCGTCTTCAGTGAGCATCACTTGTCCGGCAAATGTTATTGTCAATCAGACCCAGGACAAAGATCCGTATAACACAGGCACGGCAGTGGCTACTTATTGCGGTAGTCCACTGGCGGTAAGCTACAATGATGATCGTTCAAACCTGAATTCATGTAATGCAACTGGTTATATCACACGTACCTGGACAGCAACAAGTCCGTGTGGAACAAGTGCTTCATGTGCGCAAATCATTACCGTAACCGACGTCACAGCCCCAAGTGTAACCTGCCCAGCAAACATCACCGTCAACAACGATGCGAACGTCTGCGGAGCAGTAGTCAACTTTGTATCAACAGCACAAGACTTCGGACACTTCCAAGGCTTTGAGAATGCAGGTTGGGTCAGTGGTCCTTACTTAACCACCCCATCAACCGATTGGAACCAATACGCAACACCAATCGATCGCGTTGTCAGTGGAACCGATGGAATTACTTCTAAGACCGGTGCGGCTCACGCACGCTTGTCCTCAACTCCTGTACCATCGAGTCCATTCGCATTCAAGGGTGCATTCAGTCGCCTAGGCGGATATAGTAGTGTGTTTGGCTCAGGCTTTACTGCGAAGGTTGATGTTTACCTTGGTCTGCCAGGAACAGTTGGCAGTAGCTATGGTTGGGATCTCTCGAC